>NZ_QTKT01000004.1 GCF_018424605.1 Marinobacter lipolyticus
AGACAGGCATTAGGGATGGTTACACCCTGATCCCTGCTTGAAGAGCACTCCCTATAACTAATTTACTAGACTCTTTGAGGGTTGTTTTTCGTACACGTCTGAATGCAATGGTTCTTATGTGCTAGAATCCGCTTAGAAAATCACACTCGACGTGGAAGTCTCTAGGGCGGAACGATGCCAGCGATTAAGAACGCGCCTCTTGTAGAAGCCATTTTTGAAATACGGTGGGGAAGCAAGGGGCAAAATAGCTTTGAGTTTTCTCAAGATGAGCAATCCCTGCTGCCAGGAAAAGTAGACGCCTTTGCTGCTGAAGCAGGTTTTCCTCTATCCGAGTCCATTGGATCCCCCGCCGGCCCAAACAATATTGGTCTACCACAAAGGATTTCTTACCGCTTCCGTCCTGGAGAAAACCAGTACCCATGTCTTCAGTTGGGAATGGGCATATTCACTGTGAATCAGTTGGAAGCCAGCTACAGCTGGAATAGTTTTTTATCTAGTATCAAAGACGGCGTTAAAATTCTTCTCAAAGCGAATCCTGGCCGCTTGGCTAGATTGCCAGACTCTGCCTGCCTAGCTCTTAGATATCAGGATGCGTTTTATCCCTCAGACGAAGGATGCACCTCTCAGGCATTTATCCGTAAGCACTTCAACGTCGACGCATCGCTGCCAGATAATTTTCTTGGCGATAATCGGCTTAATCCTTCAAAATCTGATTTAAGCTTTAAGATCTCTACGGATATTAAAGAGCCTGAAGGTCGCATAACAGTCTTCATCACCGACGCAATCATATCTGGAAAGCGGGGCTTGCTTATGGAGACCATTGTAGAAAGCCCAATTGGTAGCTTTTCACTTAATAGTATTTCGGAAGATCATTTATCCGATTGGTGCGAAAAGGCTCACCAGCTTCAAAAGCATGCATTTGAAACATTAATCAAGCCTTCAGCCTACAAGCATTAAGGAAGCGTCATGGAATACGCTATCGACCACAATGCGTATATAAGCACTGCGACGGCAGACATTCAGCGCATGTATGACACCCAAAGCTTTCAGCCAGAAAGCAAGTTAGAACAAGGGGTAGTCTTAGCCTTTAATTATCCCGATGACGAATTTAACTCGATCATCACTGTAAAGCCATCATCTTTCGACTATAAGATGCTTACAGAGAAATATGGCTGGGTAGAAGAGCTGTTTTCAAAATATGGTTCCCTTTCATCTGTAGCTAGCACAGCTCCGTTTTACAAAGAAATTACAAAACTGTTGATTGCTACAAACTTCTCTGATGTGGATGCCCTAATCCGATGTGTCGCCCCTCAAGAGTGTTCCGACCTTTTCTTGATCGGGTTGGCTAGGCTTACCCTCGGATATAAAGATGATCTGCCCAGTTGGAAGGGATACGTTCAGGATGTGGTTCGGGAAGCAACGAACCGGAAAATCGATCAAAGGGCACTCTCTGGTTTGGTTTAATGCACTTAGACTGCACTCATTACTCACAGTTTGAAGATATTGAGATATTGGCTGTAGCTATCTCTCGACCTCGACCAAGCCGCAAGCAACAACATGCAGGCATTATCTTTAGGGATGCCACTGGAGAGCTGAAGTTATTAGATCTCCAGTGGCATTATTCTCTGAGCCTTGCCCCTCCATCCGACTCCTTTATTTGGGTGGATGTCCCACTGGATGATATTTCAAAAACACACTTGGCCACCGTTTGCCAGGTAATCGCCGACCTCAATCAAGAAGAGGGCATTCCGTATTCGATCTCAACTGAGGGCGCATCAATCCTGCATACAGGAGAGTTTTTTGGCGAACACCTCCACTCAGGATTTACCTGTGCCACTTTCGTCCTCGCTATCTTTGAATCTCAAGGCTTTAAAGTTGTTGACTATAGGAACTGGATATCTCGGCCAAGCGACAAAAAATGGCAATTTCAAATAATCCAGAACCTCCAACGGTCTGGTGCAACTCCAGAGTACATCGCTGGACAGGTAAAGCAGCTCTCTGCGGGAGCGGACCGATTTAGGCCAGAAGAAGTCTGTGCTGCAATCAGCGTAGGTTCTTGGCCGGCAGGGTACGAAGAAACAAAAGAGCCAGCAGCAAAAGTGCTTGAGTATACAATCCAACACGCCACCAATACACACGCCTAGCCCTTGCAATCTTACAACTTCATATTCGAAATTTGAGCAAATAAAGCCCTATTTACGCATCGCCGGTTTTACGTCACAAAGAGAGGCAACAACACCCAAACAGGGGTATATCTGGGGGCATAAAAAAGCACACAGAATGAATTATTTATGACAAAAATATGTTAACAGCGCAACAAAATTGGACGCCGTCGACACCAAACGCTCTAAAAAAAGCCCCTGATTTCAGGGGCTTTTTTATGTCAGGATTTCTCCCCCCGCTCCTCCCCATCACTCACCACCTTCTGCACCTCTGCCACCTCACCGGTCACCGAGCGCACCAGGCGGCCCATGTAACGCAGGGTGAAGAAGTTCAGCGCGCTCAGGGCGATGGCGATCTCCAGGTGGTGGTAGGCGACGGCCACGCCGATGGCGCCGGTGTTCCAGATGCTGGCGGCGGTGGCGGTGCCGATGACGCGGCTATTGTCTTTGAGGATCGCGCCGCCGCCGATGAACCCGATGCCGGTGATGATGCCCTGCAGCACCCGGCCCTGTTCACCGGGGGAGTCGATCACGGCACGGCCTACGAGCATGAAGCCGCAGGAGACAACGGCCACCAGTGGGAAGGTTCTCAGGCCGATCCGCGGGCCCTGTTCCTCGCGGTCGAAGCCAATGGGGAACGCCAGCAAATAGGCGATGGCCATCAGTACCAGATGGTTGAGGGTGAGCATCCAGTCGACATCGAAATGGTTTTCCATCGGCGCTCCGGGGGTGGTGGAATGTGGTTTGCGTTGTCCGGAGACTAGACGGAGTCGCGGCTCACATCAACGTTTCCTGCTCCGGGTAAGGCCGACCGCCCCTGTCCTCCGGCCGCCAGAGATGGTAATTTCTGCCGATGCGCAACGGCGACGACCCAACCACCATGATCCAGCTTCTTGACCGCATCCGCGAATCCAGCGCGGGTGAGGAGCAGATGTCCGTGCGCGAGATTCTGGAAGCGGTCGGGGAACGTTCGTTCGGGCCGGTGGTGCTGCTGGCGGGTCTGATCACCCTGGCGCCGTTGATTGGCGACATTCCGGGTGTGCCGACCATCCTCGGGCTGGTGGTGCTGCTCACGCTGGGTCAGTTGCTGTTCCGCCGGCGTTCGATCTGGCTGCCGGACTGGATTGCCGGGCGGCGGATGCCGCAAGAGAAGCTGGTGAAAGGACTGGACTGGCTGCAGAAACCGGCGCGGTTTCTGGACCGGATAACCCGTCCGCGGCTGACGTTTCTGGTGCACGGCCCGGGGCTTTATGTGATGGCGCTGCTCTGCATGCTGGTGGCCGCGGCGATGCCGGCCATGGAGGTGGTGCCGTTCAGCGCCAACGGTGGCGGCGCTGCCCTGATGGCCTTCGGGCTGGCCATCATCGCCCGCGACGGGCTGGTGGCGTTGCTGGCCACCAGTGTCACCGGGCTGACCTTCTGGTTCATTCTCAACAATCTGCTATCCTGACCAGCCCTTCAGTTCTCAGAAGCCAGGCTGTCCTGCAGATCGCGGAAAAACTGTTCGGTTCGCTGGCGGATTTCCTGCAGTTTGGCGGCCCACTCCTGGCGGTTCCGCTCGAAGCTCTCGCTGCCGGTTTGTGCCAGCCGTTCACCGGCCTGCGCCAGGGACCGTGAGGCCTCGGCCAGTGTTTCCAGCGTCGGCTCGGCCAGCGCCTCGCTGCCGCGTTCCAGGTCGGCGGCGGCCTGCTCCAGAATTTCCCGATCCTCCGGCGGCGCCTGCTGGTTGTCCTCCAGCGCGCGGTCGACGGATTCCTCCAGCTCCTGCATGTAGTCTTGCAGAATCTCGCCGAAGTCGTTGATCGCCTCGTCCGCCCGGCGGGCCATCTCGTCGGAATAGGCCTCCAGCTCCCGTGCCATGTCGTTCAGGCGCTGCTCCATGTCACTGGAGGACGAGGAAAAGCGAGCGGTCAGCCGTTCACCCAGGTCACTTAGCTGATTCACCAGGCCGCTGAACGGCGACGGGTTAATCACCGCCTCGCCGGTGCGGGCGTAGTCCACCAGCCACTGACCGTCCCGCTCCACCAGGTAGGTGATGACCTCGAGGCGTTCGCTGGTGGCGCCATTTTCCGCCGGCAGGCGAGTCACGATGGTGGCCTCGGCGCTGTCGATCACCACCCGGCCGAAAGAGGGCACCACGTCGGCCCACTCGCGCTGGAAGCGGTCAACGTCGTCAGTGCGGGTCAGGGTGGAGTATTCAACCACATCGCCGGCGTCGTTCTCGGCCATGGCCTGCCAGAAGGCAGCGGCGACTTCCTGGGGGGTGTCGGGCCGGCTGCAGGCGGAGAGCGCCATCGCCAGGGAGACCCAAACAAGCACGTTCAATGCAGAGCGCAGCATGCAACCGTTCCTCTGATAACCGATGGGTTGCCGATCATACACCGGTTACAGGTTGCAGGTCAGCTCCGCCAGTTCCTCGTCAAACACCCGCCGGTTCTCGCTGTAATCCACCGGCACATCCACCAGATGTACGCCGCCGGCAGCCAGTGTCGCTTCAAGAACGGGCTTCAGATCCTCCGTCCGGGTCACCCGGTGGCCGGCTGCACCGTAGGATTCGGCGTATTGGACGAAATCCGGGTTGCGGTAATCCAGGCCGAACTCGGCAAACCCTTCCTGAGCCTGTTTCCATTTGATCATGCCGTAGGCGCTGTCGTTGATGATCAGCACCACCAGGTTCAGTTGCAGGCGCACGGCGGTTTCCAGCTCCTGGCTGTTCATCATGAAGCCGCCGTCGCCGCACACCGCCATCACCTTCTGGCGGGGATACAGCATGGCCGCCATCATCGCGCTGGGCAGGCCGGCTCCCATGGACGCCAGGGCGTTGTCCAGCAACACGGTGTTGTTGTCGTATGCGGGGTAGTTGCGGGCAAACCAGAGTTTGTACATGCCGTTGTCGAGCGCAATGATGCCGTCCTCCGGCATCACCTGGCGCACGTCGTGGACAATCCGCTGGGGGATCAGCGGAAACCGAGGGTCCTCGCTGCAGGAGGCAAGGTGCTCGTCCACCGACGCCTTCACTTCCATAAACCGGCTGAAATCGTGGTTCGGGCAGGGGCCACAGTGCTCCGCCAGGTATTCCACGCTGTTGGCGATATCGCCGACCACCTCGTGCTGGGGAAAGTACACCGGGTCCACGTCGGCGCCGCTGAAATTCACGTGGATCACCTGCTTGCCGCCGGGGTGCATGAAAAACGGCGGCTTCTCCACCACGTCGTGGCCCACGTTGATCACCAGATCGGCGTGATCAATGGCGCAATGGACAAAATCGCCGGCGGACAGAGCGGCATTGCCCAGATAGCGCGCGTGTCGCTCGTCCACCACGCCCTTGCCCATCTGGGTGGTAAAGAACGGAATCTTGCTGGTGTTCACCAGATGAATCAGCGCCTGGGATACCCGCTTACGGTTGGCGCCGGCACCAATCATGATCAGTGGGTGGCGGGCGCTGCGGATCATCTCGCAGGCTTTCTCCAGGCTCTTGTTGCTGGCGGTGGGGCGGCGGGCATCACTGGGCTCGAAGATATGGGTATCGGCAGCCGTATGTTCAGCCGCAATGTCCTCGGGCAGCTCCAGGTGGACCGCCCCGGGGCGCTCCTCGGAGGCCAGTCGAAAGGCTTCCCGCACTTTCGCCGGCACCGTGTTGGCGTTGCTGATCTGGCGAGTGTACTTGGTCAGCGGGCGCATGAGGTCCACCACATCCAGAATCTGGAACAGCCCCTGCTTCGACGACTTGATCGGTTTCTGGCCGGAGATCATCATCATCGGCATGCCGCCGAGCTGGGCGTAGGCGGCGGCCGTCACCGAGTTGGTGGCGCCTGGCCCGAGCGTGGACAAACATACCCCTACCCGACCGGTCAGCCGGCCATAGGTAGCGGCCATAAACCCGGCGGCCTGTTCATGGCGGTTCAGCACCAGCTTAATGCGGGATTGCCGCAGGGCCTCCAGAAAAGCGAGGTTTTCCTCTCCCGGAACCGCGAAAATGTATTCAACGCCCTCACTTTCCAGTGCCCGTACAAAGATTTCGGCACCGTTGAAACCGGTGCCTTCGTTGCTGTCTGCGCCGGACATACCCTCTCCTGATTCAGTAGAACGTTTACTATCGGTTACGCGTCGGACGGTGGCGGCTCAGCCTGCAACGAGGTGTTGGCGGGTACCCGGTCCCGTCCCCAGCTGTTATGTATTCGATCGATAACCCGTTGCAGTTCATCCTGATCCACGTCGGCCGGCTCGCCACGCTCAAGGGGGTCGTAGTGGTAGATGTACAGGCGCGAGGCAAACTGCTCAAACGGCAGCGACGCTTCCCCGAAGCGTTCGCCGTTGCGCGCAGTGCTGACCACAATGTCGCCACCCCAGTTCTGGCCGCTGTCGTTGTTGGGGTTGAAGAAATACACCCGCATCACGTCTTCCGGGTCCAGCGCCGCCCGCAGGATGGTGATGGCGTGCCAGCCGATGAACCGGGCCGCGCTGTCGGTCACTGCCACGCCGGCTGGCTGGGGATGAATCAGCGGCTGGTTGCCGTTGTAGAAGGGGTGGTAACTGGCATAGAAGTGGCGCAGAAAGCCTTCCGCATCCTGCAGGTTGCCGGTTTCCACATCCACGTTGATGGCAAAGCCGCGGCCGGCGGACCAGCCATGGAACTCCGGGTTGACCCACTTGTGAGGGTCACCAGGGCGGTCGGCACACAACCGACCCATCTCCGCATAAATACGGTCCAGATGCGGCACCACCACCAGGGATACCGGATCCAGATCGAGGGTGATTTCCGATGCAACGCCGCCCTCACTGCGGGCGGAGGACACCGGCTTGCCCTCGAAATGCATGATGATTTCGTTGTCCCGGGCGGCCCAGGCCACCATTTGCAGCAGGTAATCGGGATCGTTGTAGGCCCACATGGACAGCGCCCGGGCCGATTGGCAGGTGGGGTTGTTACCCTGGCCGACGCCCAGTGGCTGGCCGAGCATGTTCATCACGCCCTGGATCAACCAGGCGTTTGGCGCCGGCGAATACCCATAGGCCAGCTGGATCCGTTCACGGGCCGCGGGGCAGGTCGTCAGCAACACCTGACGCCACAGCGCCGGCGCCACCGGCGGCTGATAGAGAATGCCCCGTTCCAGCAACAGCGCGAGGCCGTAGAGCCCCTGCGCGGTTTCGGGGAATACGCCGGCGCTGATCAGCGCATGCACCAGCTCCTTGTAACAGAGCAGGCAATCCCGCCCGGTGCTGGACAGCCCCAGTGCTTCGGTCAGCAGACTGTCCTGCTTCTCGAGAATGTGGCGCACAAATGCCGCGTGGTAGGGCGACACCAGCCCGGTGTCGTGCATGGCGCGGGCAAAGCCGGTGGCCTCGCTCTGCAGCGCCATGGTGTCCATGGATAGCAACCGGTCTTCATACACCGCAATGCCCGGGTCCTCGCGGCAGGCCTGGGTGGGTCCGTACAGGCTGGATATCAAGCGCTCTGCGCCCTGCCCCGCGCCACCCAGATCAATCGCCGGATCAATACGGCACAGGGCGATCTGAGTGATCATCCGGCGCACGCTGGTGACCTGGATCGGCCGCTGCTGCAGGATGCGCCAGATCTCATCGATCAGCCGGTCGATCACATGTTCGTAGCCAATTTCCTGGGCGATATGCTGGATCACGCCGCGGCTGATCAACGCCAGCTTGCCCTGTTCGCGCTCAGCCTCCCCGCCCTCACCGAACAGCAGGCTCAGGTTGATGGCCAGCACCTGGGTCAGGTAGTGGTGGGCCTGTTCTGCTGACATGGAGGGGTGCAGAAATTCGCCCCTCGCAATCGCCAGCAGCCGCAGTTCGCTGATGGATTCGATCACCACGGTATCGGCGTTGGGGCTTTGCAGGGCGCTGGTGGTGAGAAACGGCAACAGAATGGACGGTTCCGCCCAGTCTGTGCCGATAAAAACCCCCGCCATTTCCAGCTGTTCCGCCCGCGCCTGGACAGCCGCAAAGCCTTCCGGCTGCAGCATCACGCGGCGCGCGGTATCGAACAGCCGCGGCAGCTTGCCCGCCTTGGCGAACGGGCGGCTGTCCGCCAGCGCCGCTATCGCTTCATCCAGTCGCTGTACCAGCTTGTCGAAATTGACCGCCGGTACGGCGCCGCCAGCGTCGGAGTCGCTCAAACTGTCTTCCTCAGGGCCTGGGCCAGGCCCGTGTTAGTGATTCCTGACGGAATTATACATAGAAATCCAGTTCTTCCTGATGCTTGAGAAGGTCCCTCATCACGTAAGGGTCTTCCCCGAAGAAGTAGATCAGGCCCCAGTGCGTGCCGAACGCCGTGCGTTTGGTGACGGTTTCCTCCACCGGCGGCGTCAGCTCGTGGCTCTCGAAGTACTCGTGGTTTTCGGTTTCCTCGGGCATCTCCAGTTTGCTGACCACCCGGCGGCGCGGGTAAACGCCGAAACAGCCAGCGTAGCCTTTCGCGTCCACCACCTCTTTCGGGAAGAACGCTTTGATCTCCTCCGCGGTGGTTTTCGGGTCGAACGACAGAATCAGGCCCTGATAGGCGTTGAAGCCATAGGCGCGCTCCAGCAGCTCGAACACCTTGAAGCCCGGCGGCCGATACGCCACTTCACCAAAGTACATGGTGCCGTCGCTGGTCACGAAGTACTCCGGGTGCACGAAGCCGAATTCAATGTCGAAGGTCTTGATCAGTTTTTCGATCTCGGCGGTGATCTGCGGCCGGTATTTCTCGAGGTCCGGCGTGGCCGGGACAAAGACCGAGTAACCCAGGGTGACGTATTCCGAGATGTTCAGGAACGCGATCTTGCCGTTGTGGACCCATGCCTCCACCGCGAACTCCCAGCCGTCCAGGTGGGATTCCATCAACACCGGGAATTCCTCCTCGGGAATGGTGTCCACTTCGTCGGGCGTGCGGATGACCCGGTGGCCCAGGCAGCCGGCTTTGTCGAAGGCCTTGAGATGGATAGGGTCGTTGGGGTCACCGTCCAGCTTCAGCAGCGTCTGGTTGACCCGTTTCAGGAAGCGCACCACGTCTTCCTTGTCGTGGGCTTCCTCGAAAATGCCCACGCGAATGCCGCCCAGCTGCGCCCGGCGTTTCATCAGTGCCTTGTCGCGCAGCAGCATGGCCTGACCGAACAGCCGCGGGCTGTCCATCAGTACCGAGTTGATGGCGCCGGCCCACTCTACGGTTTCTTCGAACAACGGAATGGAAACGTCCACCCCCATGTCTTTCAGGGTCTGGGCAATTTCGAAGGAGCGGTCGTTCAGGCGTTCGAAATTCCAGGGAACGTAGGGAATGTCGTGTTCTTTGCAGTAGGCTTCCGCCCAGTCGGGGGCCACGACCACGTAGCGGCGGTCGAACTTGTCGGCTGCCTCAATGGCATTGAGGCTCCATCCCAACAGAGCGATATATCCTTTGTCCGTATTGAACGTTTGCTCAGTCACAGCAGAACTCCTTTCAGGGGATGTCACTTCTAACCTATAGAGTTTGGTGCAAATCGCAAATATTCCGAGGCACAAGGCATAAAAAAACACCATGAACACAAGCGGTAAGGCCAGTACTCATGGTGCTTCCGGGGTTTTTATATCAATTTGAACTATGAGCCGAGTTTCAGGGTGCTCAGTGTTCGTTCGCGTACGCTCCGGAGCAATTGCTCATCGTCAACCAGGGACTGGCCGTAGGACGGCACCATCTCTTTCATGCGCTCCTGCCACTGGGGCGTGCTGATCTTGTCCGCGAAGCAGCGCTCGATGACATCGATCATCGCGTGAGCCGCTGTCGAGGCGCCTGGCGAGGCGCCCAGCAGGGCGGCCAGGGTGCCATCCTGCGCGGCAACGATCTCGGTACCGAACTCCAGTTTGCCGCCGCCTTCCGGGGTCTGCTTGATGATCTGTACCCGCTGACCGGCACTTTGCAGCTTCCAGTCTTCCTCCTGCGCGTCCGGAAAGAAGTTGCGCAGTGACGCCACCCGCTCGGCGTGACTCTGGAACACTTCCCCGATCAGATAACGGGTCAGGTCCATGTTGCTCTTGCTGACCGACAGCATCGGGCGCAGGTTGGTCGGTTTGACGGAGCCAAACAGATCAAACACCGAGCCCTGCTTCAGGAAGCGCGTGGTGAACCCGGCGAACGGGCCAAACAGCAGCGCCGGCTCGCCATTGATGATGCGGGTGTCCAGGTGCGGCACCGACATGGGGGGCGCGCCAATGGGCGCCTTGCCGTATACCTTGGAGTAATGCTGCTCGACAATTTCCGGCTTCTGGCACACCAGCCACTGGCCGCTGACCGGGAAGCCGCCATAACCGCGGGCCTCGTCAATGTTGGATTTCTGCAACATCGGCAGCGCACCGCCGCCGGCGCCGAGAAACACGAAACCGGCTTCCAGTTTTTTCACCACGCCGGTTTTCTGGTCCTTTACCCGCACCTTCCAGCGGCCGTTGTCGCGCTTCGCCAGATAGTGCACCGGGCTGCTAAGCATCAACTCGAAATTGGGGGTGCTTTCAAGATACTCGACCATGCTGCGGGTCAGCGAACCGAAGTCCACGTCGGAACCGTGGCGGATCCGCGTGGCGGCCACCGGCTGCATGGGATCACGGTGTTTGATCACCAGCGGCATCCACTCGGCCAGGTCGTCCGGCGATTCGGTGTATTCCATTTCCCGGAACAGGTGATGGGCACTGAGTTTCTGATACCGGCGCTTGAGGTACGCCACATCCTTCTCACCCCAGACAAAGCTCTGGTGCGGGGTGCGGTTGATGAAGGTCTTGGGTTCGGGCAACTTGCCCTGCTCCACCAGCCACGACCAGAACTGCAGAGAGACCTCGAACGAGGCATTGATCTTCAGCGCCCGATCGATGGTGACATCGCCATCCTCGGTTTCCGGGGTATAGTTCAGTTCGCAGTAGCCGGCGTGCCCGGTGCCTGCGTTGTTCCACCCATCGGTGCTTTCATGGGCAACGTGATCGAGACGTTCCACCATGACGATGTCCAGTGATGGGTCCAGCTGCCTGAGCATCATGCCGAGGGTAGCGCTCATGACGCCCCCGCCGACCAGCACTACATCTGCCTGTCTTACGGCCATAGGTTTTCACCCTGCTTGGTTTTGAGCCTGTTACCTCTCCACGATCAGCAGAAAGGCCTTTGGGAAGCCTGCAGAGCAAGTGAGGTTGAGGGCCCGGCAGTGGCTTCCTGTCCGAATGTGTGGCGCGATTATCCTTTTTTTTGCCTCAGGAATAAATTGCGATAGTCAACGGGTTGGTTTTGCGCCCCGTCTGCGGTATCGAAAACCCGTAACTGAACCTACGAGCGGTGGCTCTCGGCGGGTCAAAGGTCTAAAATCCGCCGGCAATAAAACCACCACCCGTTTTCAGGATGCCCTATGCTCAGTCTCGAGCCTGTGTTGATTATTCTGGCCCTGCTGGCGCTGCTCGGCGTGATTTTCGAGGAAGTCCTTCACGTCAACAAAGCGAAGATCACGCTGTTTTTCGGCACCCTGTGCTGGATTCTGCTGTTCCTGTTCAGCAACGATGCGGCACAGACCTCGGCGATCAATGCCGGCTTGTCCGAGAGCATTGCCGAGATTGCCGGCTTATGGCTGTTCCTGGTCGCGGCCATGACCTTTGTCGCCTACCTGAACAAGAAGGGTATGATCGAGAATGTGGTGTACCTGATCATGCCGAAGCAGGTAAGCGAGCGGAAATTACTGTTTCTGACTGGCCTTTTCTGTTTCATCTTCTCGTCTTTGGCGGACAATATCACCGCCACTTTAGTCTCATGTTCGCTGATCCTGTCGCTTGACCTTGAGCTGAAAAAACGCATTCAGTTCATCACCCTGGTGGTATTTGCGGTGAACTCGGGCGGGGTCTCGCTGATCACCGGCGACGTCACCACCCTGATGATTTTCCTGGCCGACAAAGTGGAAATCCTCACGCTGCTGACCCTCGCCATCCCCGCGTCCATCACCGTGTTCATCCTCGCGGTGCTGCTGTCCCGCGGGCTCGATGGCACGGTCACCCTGAAATCGACGGTGACTGAGGTCAGGCCGGTGGACGCCGTGATCGGCGTGCTGTTTCTGCTTACCATCATCGCCACCATCAGCGGCAACGCCCTGTTCAGTATCCCGCCAGTGCTGACCTTCCTGTTCGGCCTGTCGATCATGTTCCTGGTGTCGCGCTTCATGAGCGATGACACCGATCTGGATCCGATTCTGGAGTACATCCGCGTCATCGAGTTCGAAACGCTGCTGTTTTTCCTCGGCATCCTGCTGCTGGTGGGTATGCTCAAGGAAATTCAGGCGCTGCAGTCGCTGGTAGCCATCTACGACGTGCTGCCTCCGGTGACGGCCAATTACCTGATGGGGATCTTCTCGGCA
Source organism: Marinobacter lipolyticus (assembly GCF_018424605.1). Classification (GTDB taxonomy): domain Bacteria; phylum Pseudomonadota; class Gammaproteobacteria; order Pseudomonadales; family Oleiphilaceae; genus Marinobacter; species Marinobacter lipolyticus_B. Next base: position 12,506 of record NZ_QTKT01000004.1, read on the forward strand.
GTCATCGATAACGTGCCCCTGACGGCGGCGTTACTGAAGTCCGGTATTGAAATGAGCGGCGGCGAATGGATGGGGCTGACCTACGCCGTTGGCGTGGGCGGCTCCCTGCTGGTGATCGGCTCCGCGGCGGGCATTGTCGCCATGAGCAAAATCCCCGGGCTGACCTTTGCCAAGTATATGCGTTATCTTGGCCACCTTTTACTGGCATACACCCTGGGCTACGCCGGGGTGATCATGCTGGGTCGTTTCATTCATTGAGGACATTCTATGTTGATGGCTATTACCGCCATTATTGCCGGGCTGGTATTGCTGGTCTGGAGTGCCGACCGCTTTATTGAGGGCGCCGCCGCGACCGCCAAACATCTGGGCATGCCTTCGCTGCTGATCGGCATGGTGATCATCGGTTTCGGCACCTCGGCGCCGGAACTGGCGGTGTCGGCCATGGCCGCGGCCGACGGCAATCCCGGGCTGGCGCTGGGCAACGGCTACGGCTCCAACATCACCAACATTGCGCTGATCGTCGGCCTGACCGCGCTGATTGCGCCGATCGCCGTGCACTCCCAGGTTATTCGCAAGGAACTGCCGCTGCTGCTGGTGCTGACCGCCATCGCCGGCGCGCAGCTTATCGATGGCGAACTGTCGCGGCTGGATGGCTGGGTGTTGCTGGGCGTATTCGCCGCAGTGATGGGCTGGTCGATTGTGCAGGGCATCCGCGGCAAGGGCGACAGCCTGGTCGGCGACACCGAGGCGGAACTGGTGGCACACCCCATGCCCCTGAAAACGGCGCTGGTCTGGCTGGTGGTGGGGCTGGTACTACTAATCGTCAGCTCCCGCATGCTGGTGTGGGGCGCGGTCACCATTGCCCAGAGCCTCGGCGTCAGTGACCTGATCATCGGGCTGACCATTGTCGCCATCGGCACGTCGCTGCCGGAGCTGGCGTCGGCGCTGGCGGCGGTCAAAAAGAACGAGCACGACCTGATTCTGGGTAACATCGTCGGATCGGGCATCTTCAACACCCTGGCGGTGGTGGGCCTGGCCGCCGCCATTGAGCCGCTGGCGGTGGACCCGGAAGTGCTGTACCGCGACTGGACCCTGATGGCCGCGCTGACACTGGGGCTGCTGCTGATGGCGGTGGGGATCACCGGCAAACGCAAGGTGGTCAGCCGGCGCGATGGCGCCCTTCTGGTGCTGGTGTACGCCGGCTACACCGGATATCTGGCATCCACGATCGTGGGTTGATGGCGCTTAGACGGGCCACTCGCAGAGTGATGCAGAGTGATTATGCGTCGGTGAAGCCGCCGATCAGGCGGCTTCACCATCCCCCAGCAGGTCTTCAAGCCGCAGGCGCACCTGCGCCATTACATCGGCAAGATCGTCCTTGGTTTTTCCGGCGGTCTCGATGGGCGTGCCCACCCGCACATCCACCGGCTGGCCCAGATTAATCTGCCAGGTGCGCGCCGGCAGCACCCGGTGGATACCGCGAACCGCCACCGGAACGATCACCGCCTGGGTATCCAGGGCCAGGTGAAAACAGCCCTTCTTGAACGGCAGCAATTTGCCATCCGGCGACCGCGTGCCCTCCGGGGCGGCCCACAGCACGATACCGCTTTCCATCATCGCCCGCGCCCTGGCCAGGTCCTGCACCGCGCGCTGGCGATTGGCCCGGTCGATGGCGGGAAATTCCGCCGCTTTCATGGCCTGCCCCAGCAGCGGAATACCAAACAGCTCTTTTTTCGCCAGCATTCTTACCGAACCGGGCATGGACACGAAGGTCACCGGGATATCGTAATGACTGGCGTGGGTACACATGATGATGTAGCGCCGGCCGTCACCGAAATCGGGCACCGCACCGCGCACGGTCAGGCTCACCCGCACCAGTCGCAGCAGGGCGGCCGACCACTCGCGGCAGTACTTGTCGACAATGGTCCGGTTCAACCGCCCGAACAAAGCCCGCAACAACACCAGCAGCGAAAACAGCGCCGTCAGACCAACCGACCCGAGCACCACGCCGGCCCGTCGCAACAGCGTGGCGGATTCGGTTAACGGGTTCATCTTCAGTCGAATCATGTGGCTTTCACTCCCAATCCCAACCTCAACCCAGCTTGATCAATTTTTAACCAGGCTCTATAAGTAATAAAGATATAACCCGGACATTCCCGGGGACCTGCGCACGCCCGCATCATGCAGCCAAGGAGACGGATCATGACCCTCACACCTCACATACAGCGCGGCCCGAATGACCCCGGGCTCGAGAACCCCGATCGCCGCCGCCTGCTCCTCGGCAGCGCTGGCGCCATGGCCGCCGTTAGTGTACTGGGCTTTACGCCACTGGCGAAGGCCGAAGAACCAAAATCCCTGCCCGACTTTGCTGCCTGGAAAGAACGCAATGCCCTGATCATCCACAGCGCCAACACCATGGAAACTGAACGGGGCGCGATTGGCAGCGGCGTGGTCACCCCCAGCGACCGGCTGTTCGTGCGCAATAACCTGCCAGCCCCCCCGGAGCAGATCGCAGCCGACCCCGACGCCTGGGAGGTTCGCATCGAGGGCGTTAAAAACCCGAAAACCCTGACCGTCGGTGAGCTCAAGCAGATGGGCATTACCACCGTGGCCTCCGTGTTGCAGTGTTCCGGCAACGGTCGTGCCTTCTTCCCCCACGGCGCCAGTGGCACCCAGTGGAGCGTCGGCGCCGCCGGCTGTGTGCTGTGGACCGGCGTACCGCTAAAAGATGTGGTTGACGCCCTGGGCGGGCCCGCCGAAGGTGCCCGCTATATTACCGGCACCGGCGGTGAAACCCTGCCCGACGGCCTCGACCCGAAAACGGTCATTGTCGAACGCTCGGTGCCTACCCGCGCCATGGACAGTGCCCTGCTGGCCTGGGAGATGAACGACGAACCGCTGCCGGTGACCCACGGTGGTCCGCTGCGCATGGTTGTCCCGGGCTACTACGGCGTCAACAACGTCAAATACGTGAAAAACGTCGCGTTCACCGAAAGCCAGACCGATGCCAAGATCCAGGCCTCCGGCTACCGCATCCGCGATGTCGGCGTCTCCGGCGCGCCAGATCAGCCGTCGATGTGGGAAATGAACGTCAAATCCTGGGTGACCGCGCCGCTGCAGCGTGGGCGCAAAGGCCGCAACATGATCTACGGCGTGGCCTTTGGCGGCACCGTGGCACTGGACAAGGTCGAGGTGTCGGTGGACGGTGGCGAGAGCTGGAAGCAGGCCCGCTTCCTGGGGCCGGATCTCGGCCCTTATGCCTGGCGGCCGTTTGTGCTGGCGGCAGACCTGGACGCCGGTGAGCACCGCATTGTCAGCCGCGCCACGGATGCCGAGGGCAACACCCAGCCGGAGGGCCGCACTGACAACGAACGGGGCTACGGACACAACGGCTGGAAAGACCACGGCGTGACGGTGGCGGTTAGCTGAACATGAAAACAACCGCTCTGCTCGCGTCAACCCTGCTGGCCATCGCTGTTCCGGTGGCCAGCGCCGATGAAGGCAGAATGGCCCAGGGCAAGAAGGTTTTTTCCGAAACCGCCCAACCATCCTGCACCATCTGCCATACCCTGAACGATGCCGGCTCGTCCGGCGCCATTGGCCCCGATCTGGATGAGCTGAAGCCCAGCCAGAAACAGGTTCGCGAGGCAGTGCGTTCGGGTGTTGGCGTGATGCCCGCGTTCGGCGAAAGCCTGTCTGAGGACGATATTGATGCGGTCGCGTTCTATGTCGCCAGCATCACCGGTGGCGCGACGGAGTAACCGGCCGCCACCGCTGCCTCAGCCGTTTTCCCGAAACACCATGGCGATGGAATTCAGGCAGTATCGCTGCCCGGTGGGTGGTGGACCGTCCGGAAACACATGGCCAAGATGACTGTCGCAGCGGGGGCAGCGGATCTCGGTGCGAGTCATGCCCATGCTGCTGTCTTCCAGATACCGGATATGGTCGGTATCGAAGGGCTGGAAGAAACTGGGCCAGCCAGTGCCGGAATCGAATTTGGAGTCGGAACTGAATAACGGCAGGTCGCACAGCCGGCAGTGGTAGACACCGGCTTTCTTGTTGTCGAGCAGCGTGCCGCAGAACGGATGCTCGGTGCCGTGATCCAGCAGAACCCGCCGTTCTTCCTCTGACAGATCGGCCGCCATCTCATCCACCTGGGTCGGTGTCAGCGGGGTCAGATCATATCCTGCTGCAGAAACACTCATGGCAACCTCCTCACGCTGTGTCGTCATTTCGGTATTCGGGTTTGAGATACTCACCATAGGAGGACACCAGCTTGTCCACCTTGGGCGCCGCCACCGCCATGATGTATGGCTGGTACGGGTTCTGTGCGGCGAAATTCTGGTGGTAGGCCTCCGCCGGATAAAAACGGCTCAGCGGTTCCAGCGACGTCACGATCGGGTCCGGGTAGACCCCCGCGCTGTCCAGCTGGCGAATGTACGCTTCCGCAACGCGCTTCTGTTCCGGGGTTTCGTAAAACACCGCGGAACGGTACTGGGTTCCCCGGTCATTGCCCTGGCGATTGAGCTGGGTCGGATCGTGCGCCACCGAGAAGAAAACCTTCAACAGCTGTCCGAAACTGACCTTCGCAGGATCGTAGTGAACGTCCACCACCTCGGCGTGGCCGGTCTGGCCGCCGCACACGGCGTCGTAGTTGGCGGTGTCGGGGCTGCCGCCGGCGTAGCCGGACTCAACCCGGGTGACCCCCTCCATGGCCAGGAACACCGCCTCCACACACCAGAAACAGCCACCGGCCAGCACCACGTGGGCCGTAGCCGACGTATCGTCAAGATCCTGCTGCGGGTCGGGAAAGCGGCTTCGCGGCACTTCAAGCCCCGGCACATTGCATGATTGCGTCATCGTTTGCCCCTACCTGTCAATTTTGCAGTGAATCGATTGCGCAGTGAATCCCTCTAGTGTGGCCATCGCGCCGCCATTTTGCCAACCCGCTTGTCGGCGCAACGGCTGTCAGAACAGCAGCTGGCCGGCCAGCGCACTGGCCGGCGCCAGCAACCACACCGGTACCCGCCACTGCGCCAGGCATACCCACAACAGCAATACCAGCGCACACCAGCGGAAGAATGTACGGCTGACGTCCACACGGGATCATAGAGCGCCGCCAGCAGCAGCCCCACCACCCCGGCGTTAACGCCGGTCAGCGCTGCCCGTACCCGGCTGTGGGAACGCACCCAGGACCACAGGGGAAGACCGGCGAACACCAGCAGAGTTCCCGGCAGAAACACCGCGACCACGGCAACGCCTGCCCCCGACCAGCCGCCCTCGGCGGCGCCCAGAAAAGCGGAGAAGCTGAACAGCGGCCCCGGCATCGCCTGCGCCACCCCGTAGCCGGCCAGAAAGGTGTCCGCCGGCATTGGCCCGGAGGCAACAAACCCTTCCTGCAACCAGGACAACACCACATGCCCGCCACCAAACACCAGCGCTCCGGCGCGGTAGAGTTCTGCGCCGATCCAGCTCAGCGATGGCGCCGCCTGGGGCAAAAACGAGGCCGCCAGCAACACCGCGAATACCGTTGCAAACAGCATCGGCCTGCGGGATTGCACCGGTACTGACAGCGCCTCTGCAGCTGGCTGTGCCGGCAATTTAAGGAGCACACCGGCAAGGCCGGCGGCCACCAGCACCAACACCTGAATCCATACCGCGCCCGCGGTCAGCAGCACCACTGCCACCACAACGGCGATGGACAGCCGCGGCGCATCCGGACACAGGCTCTTGCCCATCTGCCAGACGGCCTGGGCCACCACCGCCACCACAAACAGTTTGAGACCGGCAATCCAGCCTCCGGCGGCGGCCGACGGCCAGACCCGCAGGCCCAGCGCAAACAGCGTCATGATCAGCGCCGACGGCAGCGTAAACCCGAGCCAGGCGGCTGCGGCCCCGCGGTAATGCCCGCGGAGGTACCCCACTGTCAGCCCCACCTGGCTGGACGCGGGCCCCGGCAATAGCTGACACAGCGCTACCACCTCGCCGTAGGCAGAGGCAGAGAGCCAGCGCCGGCGTTTGACGAATTCGTCGTGGAAAAAGCCCAGATGCGCTGCGGGACCACCGAATGAGGTCAGCCCCAGCCGGAGAAACAGCAGGAAAATACGCCAAGGGGAGTCTGGGCTGTCGGCGGGTCGGCCTGAAGTCATCACACAAAGATTCCGTTGGTCCAGTGGGTGAACAATCGCGGTTGCCATGACATGAAACATGAACATAGTGTCAATCCGGTTGCATCACTGCCAGACCCAACCATAATGAAGACAGGGGTTTGCCAACGCGTGCAATGCAGGATCAGTCATGACCGCCAGGGCACATACACCAGAAAGTCAGGACGAGTTGCTGGAGTACCGCCTGAGCCTGAGGCTCGGTCCCGTTCATGCCCGCCAGCGGCTGGGCATCGAACAGGAAGCCGAAGCCCGGCTGTTCGGAAAGGACCACGATTCGTTCCACCTCGAGAACTGGACATCAGCGCCCGGGGTCATCCGCTTTTGCCTGCAACTGGTGGGCCTGTTCCGGCGCGCACAGAATAACAGCCGCCAGCTGACCACCGCCAGCAACCACTTCCACGTACCGAACCTGCCGGCGGCGTTCGAGGGTTTCCGCATTCTGCATCTGACCGACCTGCATGTGGACATGGACGAAGCCAACCTGCAGGCGGTGATCGACCAGATCACCCCGCTGGAATACGACCTGTGCGTGCTGACCGGGGATTACCGGCGCCTGACCTGGGGGCCGGTGGATGCGGCCCTGGACGGCATGGCGACCCTGCGCGATGCCATCCGGGGAGACGCCTACGCAGTACTTGGCAACCACGACAGCATCCGCATGGTGCCCGCCCTGGAAGACATGGGCTATCGCCTGCTGATGAACGAGCACAAAGCCATCACCCGCGGGGGTGACACCCTCTATCTGGCCGGTGTCGACGACGCCCATTTCTACAAGGTTCACAATCTTCACCGGGCCGGAGACGCGATTCCGGTAGGGGCGGTGAGCGTTCTGCTCAGTCATACACCGGAGATCTTCCATGAAGCGGCCCACGCCGGTTACGACCTGTTTCTGTGCGGTCACACCCACGGCGGCCAGATTTGCCTTCCCGGCGGCATTCCGGTAACACTGGATGCCGACTGCCCCCGGGCCATCGGTCGCGGTTACTGGCGCAAGAACGGCATGCAAGGCTATACCTCACCGGGGTCGGGCACCTCGGTGCTCAACGTGCGCCTGAACTGCCCGCCGGAAGTGACCGTTCATACCCTGACCCGGGGACCGGTCTAGCGGTCAGTGGGGCTGCCGCCGGATACCCAGCCGGTAGAGCAGCGGCGACAACAAAATGTTCGACAGGGTGAACAGAACCACCACGCCGAGAGCCTTCCACACCCCCAGAGGCAACCAGAACACCGCCAGGACCATCGGCAGTAGGGCTTCGGGTATCTGGTCCAGTCCCAGAGCCCGCGCGCTGGAAGCCAGCCCCCGCCGCCGCTTGATAAAACTGCTCAGCATGTCGCCGGCCAGTCCCAGCGCCGCGAACAGGCACCCGAACACGAACCCGAGGCCAACCAGCAGCGCGAACAGCCCACAGACCAGGGTACCGCTGACCAGGCCGCGCCAGGTCTTGCTTCTGCCCAGCAGCGGCTGACCATCACGCCACAACCGGCCGCCATCCACGGGCGCCGACCAGCGCGCGCCAAACAGCTTTCGGGCGACCACCGGCGCACCGTTGGCCAGCACCAACATCACAAACAGCTCCAGCGCCAGGATCACCTTGGTCTGCCTCCGCTCAGGAAACGCCACCACGGGTCAGTTTGAGAGGGTCCATCAGCCGTTCCAGGTGATCCCGGTCCAGGCCGCTGCGCTCCTCGGCTACATCGATCACCGGGCGGCCGGTGCGGTAGGCTTCCTTGGCGATGTCCGCCGCCAGTGCGTAGCCGATTTCCGGATTCAGCGCCGTCACCAGCACCGGGTTCTTCCCGACCCCCTGATTCAGATTCTCCGCATTCACCGTGAACCCGCGGATGGCCTTGTCCGCCAGCATACGGGCGGCATTGCTCAGCAGCTCCACCATATCCAGCAGATTGGCCCCCACCAGTGGCAACATCACATTGAGCTGGAAATTTCCGGACTGACCGGCCACGGCCACCGCGCTGTCCAGCCCCATGACCTGGGCGCTGACCATCGCCACCGACTCCGGAATCACCGGATTGACCTTGCCAGGCATGATACTGCTGCCCGGCTGCAGGGCCGGCAGACTGATCTCCGCCAGGCCGTGAATGGGGCCGCTGTTCATCCAGCGCAGATCGTTGGCAATCTTGGTCAGCACAATAGCCACGCCGCGCAGCTGGGCCGACAGCGCCACGGGCGCATCCACCGCACTCTGGCCGACAAACTTGTGTTCCAGCGAGCGGAAGGGATAACCGGTATTGCCACGCAGGAACTTGACGAACTGTTCGGGGAATTCGTGCAGGGCGTTGACCCCGGTGCCCACCGCGGTGCCGCCCTGCGGGAGCGATAGCAGGTCATCGCTGGCACCCTCCACCCGGGCCTGTGCCGCCAGCAGCTGTTCCCGCCAGGTGCGCAGTTCCTGCCCCAGCGTCACCGGCATGGCGTCCATCAGGTGGGTGCGGCCGGTCTTGACCTGCTCCGAGTACATCGCCTCGCGCTCGTAGATCATGCCGCACAGGTGCGACAGCGCCGGCAACAGCCGGCTGTGCACCGCGGTCACCGCACTGACGTGAATGGCGGTGGGAATGACATCGTTGGAGCTCTGGCTCATGTTGACGTGATCGTTGGCGTTCACCTCCACCCCGGCGCGACCTGCCAGGGCGGCAATCACTTCGTTGACGTTCATGTTGGTGCTGGTGCCGGAGCCGGTCTGGTAGCGGTCGACGGGGAACTGGTCCGCGTGCTCACCGTCCACCAGTTGCAGGCAGGCTTCCACGATGGCATCCCGCAGGTCATTGTCGAGCAGACCGAGGCTGGTGTTGGCCTCCGCCGCTGCCTGCTTGACCCGGGCAACGGCCGCGATAAACGCCGGCGGCATGGGCTGGCCACTGACCGGGAAGTTCTCCACCGCCCGCTGGGTCTGTGCGCCCCAGAGCGCGTCCGCCGGCACGTGAACGTCCCCGAGGCTGTCTTTTTCCGTCCTGAATTCACTCATGGCATCCTCCCCTGTGCAGCCGGCCGTTCAACCAGCCACGGTGTTACTGGCTCCCTGCGTGGGATCGTAGCCTTACATGGTCGCAAACACCGGTAACCTGTTCAAAATTAAGGATCAGCGTCTGAACCGTATTGGTGTAGGTGTCGTGCAGATGAAACTTGAAACGACGCTGTTTTTCGCCCTGAAGGTAAGCGTCGTATTCTTTCACCAGTTCCCGCACGTCGCCCCCGGAATCCTGGCTCCAGGTAGCGTTGAACGGCCCCAGCACGGCACCGCCGGCCAGGCAGATGGTCACTTCGTGGTTGGTAAGACTGTTCTCGGTGACACTCATGGCCTCTCTCCCTCTCAGTAGGTCTCAATAAGTGTAGTCGGTACTGCCAAGGCCATCACAAAAGCAGCATCGGGTGATGAACGGAACATCATTTGTAGGAATTTCCTACACGATTCCTTGCCCGCCCTTGCTACGCTGCCCAAAGACCAACTTCAGCAGCAGGACACAGCCACATCATGGCCAGTACCGGAGCACCGGAGGTCATTCTCCGTTACGACCACGAACAGGATCGGGACCAGTTCACCGAACTGTTCGCCAGGGATTTCACCGTGCGGCCCTTTGCCACCGATGCCGCTGCCCTGGCGTTTCTCACCCAGGCCAGCATTGCGCCAGCGGCGATCATTATTTTGCCCCGCCACCCCAACGAGCACGTCGACTCGGCCCTGCTCGCCGAAGCGCGGGACCGGCACCCGCGGCTGCTGAAAATCCTGCTGGGCGAGACCATTGCCCTCAATCTGCTGGTGTCTATGCTGGATACCCAGCTGATTGACCGCTGTTTCGAACAGCCGGCGAATCCGGACCTGATCCGCTCCCACATACTCACCGCAGCGCTCACTCCCACGGCGACACCACCATCCCGCCTTTCACAAACCGTGGTCGGTGACTACAAACCGGCGGTGTTGATCGTCGATGATGAGCCCACTGCCACCCGGTACCTGGCCAGACAACTTGAGCGCCTGCAGGGAGAGTTCCGTGTGCTGTGCGCGGTGAATGCGCAAGACGCGCTCCTGCGCATAAGCGAAGAGGGCGACTCCATTGCCGTGGTGATGACGGATCAACGGATGCCGGGTGTGCAGGGCAAGGAACTGTTGGATGAACTCCGGCAGTCACACCCGGCCATCGTACGCATCCTGACCTCGGCCTGGGGCGAAGTGGACGTGGCACTGGATGCGGTCAATGAAGGCCGCATCTTCCGTTACCAGAAAAAGCCCTGGCAGGCGGGGGACCTGCTGACACTCTTCCGCAAGGCCCTGAACCACCACCACGCTCTGGTGGCAGCCCGTGACAGTTCCCGCTGCGAGGCGGAGAGGCACTTTGCCGAACTGCGGCAGCAGCGCCATGCACGGCTGATCGAGGCGCTCTCGGCCCCGCTGGAGCAGGTTATCCATGGGCCGGTGATGGCGGACTTCCTGGATGCACTGGCACGCATCCGCACCCTGCCCGCCAACGCATCGCATCTGAGGGCCAGCCGGGAAACGCATTTGGAGCAGGAACTGGTGCGCGGTTTTGCAAACACAGTACGCCAGCAGCTGGCGCTCCTGACCATGCCCCCGAACCGCGGTCCCCTGCACCCATCAGAACTGGAGTCCGCTCTGGCAGAGATGGCCACCGATGACCCGGTGGCCAGCGAGGGGGATCAGCCACCCCTGGCGATGTTCTGCCGCTCACTGGCCACCTTGCTTGCTGCCTCGGGATTGGATCACCGTCACCTGGTGCTGGACCGCGCCGATGGCAGCTTGCGGCTCGAAACCACCGCACCGCTGAAGATGTACAGCCACTTGCTGGCACCGCTGACCCGCCTCTCCCGACCGCTGCTGGAGCAACAGACCGCCTTGCTCATGCTCCACCTCACCAGCCGGCTGCTCGCCGGCGAGCTCACTTTGGAAGGCGGCGAGCAAAGCTACTGGGTCACGCTGCAGTTTTCCGCTACCGCGAGCCGGTGGGGCTGACGATGAGTGAATTGCGCCGGGTGCGGCTCTATGTCACCGTCGGTCAGCGCCTGCTGCGTGACAGCCTGCTCTTCCAGATCCTGCTGCACGATGACGTCGAGCTGGTTGGCGAATCGGAAACCGGGGTCGATACCCTGAACCGGCTCAACCTGGCACGGCCAGGGGTTCTGCTGATTGAAGAGAATCTGCGGGACAACGACGGCCTGACGATTGCTGAAAGCGCCCTGAGCGTACATCCTTCGCTGTCGGTGCTGCTGATCTCGGATACGCCGGTCAGCAGTGCGCGCATGGCGATTTACCTGGAAGCCGGCATCAAAGCCGTGGTTTCCAAGGATCAGCCGATCCAGGAACTGATCAAGACGCTGTTCTACATCCGCAACGGTCAGGTGTACGTCGGCAACTGGCAGCAGCCGCCGGCATCCGCCCCCGCGGCACTGGAAGCCTACCAGGGGCTGTCAGGCCGTGAGCGGGAAGTCGCGCAACTGATGGCCAGGCGCGTGCCGGTGCGGGAGATTGCCGGGCAACTTGGCGTGTCCTGCAAGACCGTGCACTCCTACAAGGACAGGATCTTCGTCAAGCTGGGCTTTGAGCGCCTGCCCGAACTCATTCTGTTCATGCAAAGACACCATCACGGAGCCGCCGCTTGAAACTGCTTTCCGGCATCGACCAGATCCGCCAGCTACCGGCGCACCGCCAGCAACGGTTTGAACGATTTTACCAGCTCCAGTATCGCTATCACGTGCTGCCGCTGCTTGCCGACGTGTTCCTGATACTGGCCTTTATCGGCACCCTGCTGTTGCTCGCGGGGCTGGCACTGAATCAGGATGCTCCGGCGGTCCTGGCCACCTACGTACTCTACACCCTGATCCTCACCGCGCTGATTGTCGCCCACCGGCTCACCGCGCTGCGCCGCGCCGCCCCGCTGATTGTCTATCTGGTGTTCTTCAATATGGCGGCATTCAGCTACCTCGGCTACGTCGCCACCGGCGCGACACTTGCCCCCATCGTCGGGCTGTTCTTCTTTATCAGCTCGGTGGGCATCATCACCCTGTCGCTGCTGCACACCTGCGTCATTCTGGCGATCAACCTGGTGCTGCTGGTATTGGCCACCGCGGTGGCGGTACCGCCTCCGGACATGGCAGGCACGCTGGCTGCCATTCTCGGTAACTGGCTGATCCTGATGTGCCTGTTGGTCGCGCCCCTGTCGGCCTGGTTCTTCGCCCGGTTTCTGCGCAATCTGCTGGCCCTGCAGTTCCTGCTGAGGGATCGCAACCGCCAGCTTTCGCGCACCCTGAAAACCCTTGAATCCACCGAACAGCGCCTGGCCCGGGAGCAGAAACATCAGGCCCTCAGCCACATGGCCAAGGGGCTGTTGCACGAGATCATGAACCCTCTGAACTGCGCCAGTCAGGCCATCGATTTTGCCGCGGCCATCAACCGTGACCCGGAGCTGGCGGAAGCCCTCGACGACGCCGGCGTGCACCAGAAGCGCATCGCCGACATCGTCTCCGACCTGATCGAATTCTCCCGGCCGGCGCCGGATCACGACCGCGAGGTGGCCGAGCTTTCCCGGCTGGTAGCAACGGCTACCCGGTTCTGCAAACACCAGCTGCGGGGCATCGACGTCACCGTCGATATTCCCGCCGGTACCTCGCTGGCGTGTTATCCAACAGCGCTGCTTCAGGTTTTCGTGAACCTGTTGCTGAACTCGGCGTCGGCCCTCACCGAGTCGGCCCGGCAAACGCCGGAAATTGTCGTATCAGCCACGCTCCAGGGCACTGACGTTGTTGTGGTGGTTGCGGATAATGGCCGCGGCATTGCACCGGACGACATCAAACGCCTGACCGACCCTTTCTATTCGACCAGTGACACGCCGGACAATCTGGGCCTGGGACTGAGCATCTGCCAGACCATTATGCGTCACCACAACGGCAGTATGACCATCGCCAGCGACCCCGGGGAACGGACCCGGGTGACCCTGACGCTGCCCCGGCAAACGGCGCAGGGACCGGCCGCAGCGGCGGTGAGCTAGAAGCTCAGCACCGCCCGCAGGGTCACGGCGTCGCCATCGGGGTTCGCCATCAGGCTGTTGCCGCTGATATCCGGCCACAGGTAATTCAGCCGTACCTGGAACTGGTCGCCCAGGTAGTAATTCAGCCCCAGCAACATCACCTGCGCCTCCGCCCCGATGCCGCGATCTCTGAGGTCCACGGTGCTGTGGCGGGCCACCACTTCCACCGCCCCGGCCGCGTGCTGCGGCTTGACACCCTTGAACTCCCCACGACCGTAGCGGCGCTGGTCCGGAGTCAGGAACAGGCTGGCCTGCAGGTAGGCACCCTGGAACTGCCACCGCTCGCCATTGCTGCGTTGCACGCTCTGCATCATGGCCTCACCTGCCAGTGTCAGCCGGCCAGCCAGCCAGGCCGCCTCCAGGCCTGCCAGCCAGGCATCTCGGGCATCGAACCGCGGGCTGCGGATGATGTTGTCGGCGCTGAACACCTCGCCCTCATCGCGGATCTGAAAGCGCTGATGGTCCAGATCCCGCCAGGACGCCGCCAGCCCCAGGTGCAGCACACGGGCGTGCGAGCGAACGGGGGCGGCCGTCACGCGCCCGGTGACCGCACGGGTGGAGCCACCGTCGGGTTCCTCAGTGAACACCCCCAACGCCCAGGTGGCCGATTTGCGGAACTGCCCGGCCATGATGCCGGTCGAGCGACCCGGCGCAAACGCGGAGGTCGCCACCGATCGTTCGCTGGTGTTCAGATCGGTATAGCTGGTAAGCCTCTCCAGACCGAATGGCTCCTTGAACCGCCCCGCGGTGACACGGAACCGGCGGGCGCCGTTGAACTGAAGAAACGCATCGCCCAGGTCCAGCTCCTTTTTGTCACCGGCAATCTGGTAGCTGCCATCCAGCTCCGCTTGCCACTGCTCGCCCCAGGCCAGTTCCAGCTGCAGCTTGGCGTTGCGCAGCACCGCGCGGGTGGTGTCCGATTCGCCATCCTGGTCATAGAAGCTGCCGTAATGGTCCACACCGCCCGCCAGATAACCACCCCACTCTCCACCCCACTCTCCACTCCACTCTCCATTCCACTCGGTCTCCGGCGGCGCGGCCAGCACCGTCAGCGGCTGTAACATGAACGCCAGTGTCAGCCCGACGACCAGCAGCGCCCATCGGAGTTCACCGATCATGATGACCCTCCTGGCGGAAATGCATCCGTACCATGGCGGTGTCGCGCAGATAGCTGATGGACACCACATCGACCCGGAACACATCCAGTCCGGTCCGTTGCCGCAGATCCTCGATGAGCGCGCCCTGCTTCTCGTGATGGACGTTCTCGATTTTCTCGTATTCCACCTCTTTCTCGCCGTGGCGGGGCAGCAATACCCGGGTTTCCAGCACCAGCGCCAGCGCAATGATCAGGCCGTTCAGGAGCACCAGTTCCAGATGCTGCATGGTGCCGACGGCGGCCAGCAGCGCCATGGCAATGACCAGGAACAGGTAGGTCATTTCCTTGATACCCAGGGCTTCGGTGCGATAGCGGAGCATGGAGAACACCGCAAACAGACCGAAGGCAAACCCCATGGTCACGGTGACCGAGTGCAGCAAGGCGGTGACCAGGAACACCCCGACACCAAACAGAATGAAAGAGGCGGCGTTCTCCCGGTGCCGGGAATACGCGTAATAACAGCGGATCAACACAAACACCGACAGGGTGTTGATCACCAGACGGGTCGCAAAATGGAAATCAACAGCCGATTCCATGAAGGCTCCTTAACAGCGGTTTGAAACGATTGGTTTTCAGTTGGTGGCCGAACAGCAACCCGGTGCCCACGCAGTATTTGCTGAACGGCACCGGCCGGCAGCCAAGCGCACCGAGGCGCTCGGCAAAGGCCGAGGCTGGCGTCTTGCGGTGGTACTTGATTTCAATAACAGCGACGTCAGGCAGATTCACCGCCTGCTCGCCGTCCGGCGATCGGAAAGACAGCCCGGTATCCAGCGTTATGCGTTCGGTGCCCCGGCGATTCATCAGGGTTACCCGTTGATAGCAGACAAAAAGAGCCGGCAGCATCCGTGCCACCGGTAGGCCCAATTGCTCTTCCAGAAACGCCGGCACCTGCCTGTCCGCACAGGTATGCGGGGTAAGCGGCACGCGATTCTTGACCGTGCGCTGCCGGTTGTTCTTTTTCTTCACCTCCAGAAAGCTCTCGCCGGTTTCCCGGTAATGCCGGATGCGCAGCTTGAAACGGTTGAGCTTGCCGTTGTGATGGTCGAGGTAAAGCCGCCGCTCCGGCGTGTCGAAATACAGGGTGTCGTAGGTGAATCGCCGGCACCCATCCAGCTCCAGTACGGTGTAGTTGCTTTCCAGCCCCCGCAGACAAGGTTCCAGCATCCGAACCGGCACCAGGTACTTGGTGTCCACCCGGTTCATCAGTGGGGCCGCCATCTGATCGGCCAGCGTGTGCCCGCGGAACGCTGCCAGCGGGCTGCCAACCGCCATGTTCATCGCACGTCGGAGCTGTATTCGAGAGTGGCGTCCAGGCTCAGGGCGACGTCGCCGGCACTGGCGCCCGACCCCACGCGGCTGATGGTGATACTGCCCTCGGCACCCAGCGCCAGCGTGCGAACATCACCGGGGAGGCTTTCATCCACCTCGAACAGCAGGGCGTTGGTGGCGAAGCCGTGGAAGCGATGGGTTCCCGGCACATAGTCCGATGCCTCGATAAACAGCTGCAGCACATAAGGCTTGAAGTCGTCGCTCGCATCCACGCCAATCAGCAGCAGGCTGATGACCGGCGGCTTGCTCTCCCGATCCACGGAATACTCCAGGCTGTCGACTTCGAAGGCCGCGAAGGTCAGGCTCGCAGCGACCGCGCGACCGTCGGGCAGGGTAAAGCGGAAAGCGCCGTTATCGGTGCCGTTGCGCGCTTCGATCGAACCCGTGAGGCTGGTGGTGACCGGTGCACTGCAGTCCGGCTCACGATCGGGCAGCAGGTACACCGTGCCCGACGGAACCTCTTCCGCAATCGCCTGTTCTATCGCGGTGCGCCGTGATGGCCGGTAATTCGCCTCACCGGGGGCTCCCCGACCGCTGACGAAGGCTTCCACACTGGCCACCGCAGACGAACCGGTGCCGGTGAGCTGGCGAATCCGCTCCAGTTCTGCCAGCAACGCCGCCTCATCCCACTGGGTGGCGAGCAGATTCTCAAGTTCCGCCTCGTATCGGGCACGGTAGTCGGGCATCTCGAATAACCGGTTGGCGAGGGAGAAGTTGCGGTACAGCACCCCGGTCAGGGGTTTCAGAGGGTGCTCGCCACGAAAGGCGGTGTCCGGGCCCCAGGGTATGAAATGAAACCGGCCATCCTCCGGGTTGCGGTAGATGTGGAAATTGTTGGCGTTACCGGTGGCGGAATCCCAGGCGCCCAGCAGGGTCTCGACCGCCCAGAAACGGATGAATTCGTCCACATCCAGCAACTGCGGCAACACGTTCATCATCTGCTCATCCGGGAGCGCCAGGGCGTCGTTCAATGCCTGCAGATCCGACCGGTCGTTCTCTTCTTCGTTGGTCTTTTTCTCGAAGCGCCGGCTTCGCCAGGTCCCGAAATCGGCGGTCTGGGCCTCGTACTGGTTGCCGTCGTCATCGCCGAACACCCGCGCCAGGAACGGCTTTTTGATGGGCTCAACGTTGGTAAAGATGCCCAGATCCTGTCCGTTCACCGTCACCCTGGCGTAGTTGCATCGGGGGGCGGCGATACCGGCTTTGCGGAACTGATCGTAGGCCAGACACTGGCGGGCGTTGGACGGGTCCTGGCGATTGTTGTTCAGGGTCATCCGGCTCATGTTCTGATAAGTACGCCCCGGCCACAGATCATCGAAGTCCAGCTTCAATGAGGGCACGCTCGGACTGAGCGACCCCATGTAGCCCTTCTTGCGCACGATCACGTTCGCCATCTCGCTGCCATCAATGGTGACGCTGGCCTTGAATTCCGAGTACTCGAATTCGGGCACGCACTCACGGTCGGTACTGGCAAGGGTGCGGGCTTCCGCCTGCAGGGTGCTGAATTCCCCGGCATCCATGGTCAGATCCACTTGCACCACCCGTTCGGGATCGTACAAATTCCCGTTGCCACCGATATTGACCGGTTCGGTCGGCGCGTCGAAGTCGGAAGGGCTGGAAGCGTCGCTGCCGCCCCCACCACAGCCGGTCAGCAAAACCGTCAGTGCTAAGGCTGTACCGATGGAAGCTTTCGACCCGCGAAGGGGCCAGGGCAAGTTTATTGTTGTCATCTGTTACTCCCTCAGATGGTTTTCAGATACCGGAGTCACGCCGGTTACAGGGAGTATCGAGGGCACGGAGCAGAGGTGTATGTAAGACGGTCTTACGCGGCAAGATCACGGGCGGACACGAAAAGGCCCGCCGAAGCGGGCCTGGTGGCTCAGGGGGGCAGATCAGAAGAACCCCAGCGGATTGGTGTCGTAACTTACCAGCATGCACTTGGTTTGCTGGTAATGATCGAGGGTCATCTTGTGGTTCTCACGACCAACCCCGGATTTCTTGTAGCCGCCAAACGCGGCGTGGGCCGGGTACTGGTGGTAACAGTTGGTCCAGACGCGCCCGGCCTGGATGGCCCGCCCCATGCGATAGGCCCGATTGATGTCGCGGGTCCACAGCCCGGCGCCCAGGCCGAACTCGGTGTCGTTGGCAATGGCCAACGCCTCCTCCTCGTCCCTGAAGGTAGTCACGCCCACCACCGGGCCGAAGATTTCCTCCTGGAACACCCGCATGTCGTTCTTGCCCTTCAGCAGCGTGGGCTGGACATAGAAGCCGTTATTGTACTCACCTTCCATTTCCTCACGACCACCCCCGGTGAGGACTTCCGCCCCTTCCTGCTTGCCGATGTCGAGATAGGACATGATCTTGTCGAACTGTTCCTTACTGGCCTGGGCACCCACCTGCACGTCGGTGTCCAGTGGATTGCCACGCTTAATGGCCTTGGTGCGCTCAATGACCTTCGCCATGAACTCATCGTACATGTCTTCCTGCACCAGGGCGCGGGACGGGCAGGTACAGACTTCCCCCTGATTGAAGAAGGCCAGCACCAGCCCTTCCACACACTTGTCGATGAACTCCGGCTCGGCCTGCATCACGTCAGAGAAGTAGATGTTGGGGGACTTGCCGCCAAGCTCCACGGTGGACGGGATGATGTTCTCGGCCGCGCACTTGAGAATGTGGGAGCCCACCGGGGTAGAGCCGGTGAAGGCGATCTTGGCGATGCGTTTACTGGTCGCCAGCGCCTGGCCGGCCTCGTTGCCATAGCCGTTGACAATGTTGATCACCCCCGGCGGCAACAGGTCACCGATCAGGTCCATCAGGATCAGGATGCTGGCCGGCGTCTGTTCGGCGGGTTTCATCACCGTGCAGTTGCCGGCCGCCAGGCAGGGCGCCAGCTTCCACACCGCCATCAGCAGCGGGAAGTTCCAGGGGATGATCTGGCCGACCACCCCCAGGGGCTCGTGGTAGTGGTAGGCCACGGTGTTGTTGTCGATGGCGCTGGAGGTGTCTTCCTGGGCCCGGATACTGCCGGCAAAGTAGCGGAAATGGTCGACCGCCAGCGGCAGGTCGGCATTGAGGGTTTCCCGCACCGCCTTGCCGTTGTCCCAGGTTTCCGCCACCGCCAGCATCTCGATGTTCTGCTCGATGCGGTCGGCAATTTTCAGCAGAATGTTGGCGCGCTCGGTGGTGGACGTTTTGCCCCAGGCCGGCGCGGCCTTGTGGGCAGCATCCAGGGCCAGATCAATGTCGTCCGCACCGGAACGGGGGATCTCGCAGATCAGTTCCCCGGTAACTGGCGTGATGTTCTCGAAATACTGGCCCTTGACCGGCGCTACCCAGTCACCGCCAATGTAATTTTCGTATCGACTTTTGAATGAAACAACGGAACCTTCCTTTCCTGGTTGTGCGTAAATCATCGTCGTGACCTCGTCTTTTTTATAGGAGTACACCGCGGCTTTCGCGTGTTACTCCTACAATGTAGACCTCGCACACCATTAGTCGAATGAGGCCTTGGCCGACTAGCGGGCGGCCATCGTCCGTTCGGCGTCGAGCAAACGCTGTTTGCGGGTGAGACCCCAACGATACCCTCCGAGCGTGCCGTCGCTTCGCAACACCCGGTGACAAGGCACCAGCACGGCAATACGGTTGCGCCCGCAGGCTGAGGCAACCGCTCGCACCGCTCTCGGTGCGTTCATTCGTCGGGCCAGTTCACTGTAGCTGATGACTTCCCCCTCGCGAACGCTCAGCAAAAGTTTCCATACGCGGATCTGAAAAGTAGTGCCACGCATGTCCAGCGGTAACTCGGGGCGTGGCTGGCTGTGACTCAGGTGGGCGTCGAGCGCGTCGATCCAGGCGTCCAGGTGGGGTGCTCCCCGCGCCTGGGAAAGGGTCAGTTCAGCACGCGGGAACTCGTGCCGCAGTTGCGCGCGCAGACTGTCTTCATGATCACCGAATTCGGCAAAGCATACGCCGGTATCTGTTGCCCCCATCATCAGCAAGCCATGGGCTGTTTGTCGGCAGGCATAGGCAATACGCTCACCCTCGCCGCCCTTGCGGTAGATACCGGGCGCCATTCCCACCTGTCGCTCTGCCTGGCCATAAACCCGGCTGACAGAACCGAAGCCAGCCTCGTAGATTGCGTCAGTAACGGAGTGACCGGTTTGCAACGCCCCCTTGAATGTCTGCATTCGCAGGCCATCCTGATACGCTTTGGGGGATACCCCGAAGGTGTCTATGAACGCGCGATGGAGGCGGGAGACCGACAGCCCGGCAACGGCGGCGAGGTCCGCCAGCCGAAGCGGCTCCTGCGCCCGCGCCTCGATGTAGCGAGCCAGGGCCACCATCCGATCCGCGAGGGTGGCAGTGCCTTCGGATTGACCGGCAGCCTCAGACTGCCGGGGGCGCGATGAACTGGGCATAAGCTGAGTCCTGTCTTTGCGTTTCCCCTTTCCTTTGTACTTTGCCCCGATCCGCCGCCGGCTGCTATCCGTTTTTTGCGCCCCGAGGCAAGTTCAGCCGCGCATCAGCTGCCAAGGGCGGCCAACTCCTCAAGACAATCCGTCAGGAACTGTGAAGGCGCCCCCAACACCGCCTCGTCGGCCACCACGCCGAACTGGACACGACCGGCGTAGCTGACGATGCTCACGCCGAGCCCGATGTCGCCCGCCTGGGGTACCCAGAACATCTGCTCGGTGATGCGGCAGCCAGCCAGGAACCGCTCCTCACGGGAACCCGGCACGTTCGATACCACCGCACTGGCTTTGCGATAAAACACATCCGCCACGGGCTCACGCCAGGGCTCGGGCACCAGCGAGGCGCTGGCGGTCAGCCCCCAGGCGATGCCCGGTTGCCAGCTTTTTTTCAGGCGGCGGGTTTCGTGTTTGATGCGGAACAGCCGCTCAAGCGAACTTTCACCGTCCACCGGCAAGGGCACAAAGACCGTACCGAAACAGTTTCCGAGAGCGCCGGGCTCAGGTTTGATGCCGGCCGGCAGCTGCCCGCGGATATCCACCGGAACCGCGGCATGCAGCACCGCCTCGTCCAGATCGGTCGGCCCGGCGGCAAGCTGCTTGCGTACCGCCGCCGCAACGCAGCTGAGCAAGACATCGTTGATGGTGACGCCGGTGGCGCTGGCAACCTGCCGAAAGCGCTCCAGCGCTATGGGTTCCGACCAGCAACATTGCCGCCGCCCCAACAGCGGACGCCGGAGCGACGACGGACTGTCTTCCGGTTCGATCAGAAACTGACTGACTTCATTCACCAGCTTCAGACCCGACTGGGCAAACCGCTCCAGCACACGTCCAGCACCCTCACGACTGCCCGACGCGCCCTCTGCGGGGCCGTCTGTGCTGCCCGCGCGCGCGCCGGACGCGGCCGCCACTTCCTCACCGATCAGCTCTTTCAGCCACGCGCCGGCGGCCATACCCCAGCGCTTGACGTCCGCCTGCTCGGCGCTGCCATAAATAGCGGGCAACTGGCGGGGCGATGGCGGGCAGATACGCTCGAACACCCCCAGCAGTGACAATCCGTCGGCGTAACAGTGATGCATGCGCAGGATCAGCGCCGCGCCGCCTTCGGCATGGGGCGCAAGCCAGAACTTCCAGAGCGGGCGATAGGCCGGCAGCGGCTGATTGAGGCGGGCGGACACCCAGTCCTGCAGCTGCGCGTGCGTGAAGGGCTCACGGGCCACCTGCAGGTGATGGCGCAGATCGAACACGGTATCTTCTTGCCACCACCAGCCCGGCGAACGCTGGACCGGCACATAGCGGAAGCGCTGCCAGGCCAGCCAGTACACCGCCAGAAATTCCCGCAGACGGGGTTCCGTCAGCCCGTCCACCCGCAGCATGACCGTGATGGTCATGGGGTTTTCGGGTCTTTCCAGGGCCAGCCATGCCGAATCCACAGGCAACAGGAGATGTGAGTCCTCTTGATTCAAATCTGACTGTCCCCGGGGTGATTGGATCAAACAAAGTTTCAGGCGAATCCAGCATTGTGCCAGACAACCGGAATCGCCTCCACAAGGCGACCGGGCGCGCAGGGTTACAAAAAATTACACGCGTGTAACCCTTCACCCCTATACTGGTTATAAGCGTTAGTGAAATGGTTATGACTGAAGGCCGGCGGGATGGTTTATTCAGCAAACCAAGCAGACTATTGGCCGTGGACCTTCGTAAATAAGGTAGCCAGCGCCAATAACCAGGGCCGGCAATCGCGATACAACAGTCACTATCAGCACAGACCAATACCGACAACAGTCTTACACGGTGCTGACAGGAGAACGGTTATGAAAGCGAGCCACGTTCGCAAACTGATAAAACCGATTGAAAGCGCCTACTCAGAAATGTTTTCGGGCAGGGTCTACCGCGTCGGCAAAGGCGCCGTGTCTGTCCGCAATCACAGCGGCGAGGCGCAGCAGACGGTCATCGGTGTGCACGGTTTCCTGGAAAATCACTGCTACTTTACCCAGGCCTATGAAGAACCCACCACCGAACTGATCCTGCTGACCTGCAGCAATTACCACATTCCGGTCAACGGCGTAACGCCCGAGACACCGGACTGGGAAGTGCCGATCAAACACCTTGAGGGCACCATCGAGTACGACGCCTGTATCCTGAACCAGGCGGTCGCCAATCTGCCCGGCACCGACAACATTCGCATTCACGGTCATTCCCGCGGTGGCGCGGTCATCCTCGAGGCCATTCGCCAGTGGCCGGAACTGTACGAGAACGTGGAAGTGGTTCTGGAAGCGCCGGTACTGCCCCAGGCCAGCCTGCACGCCCTGGTAACCACGATCCTGGAGCCGGTCAGCCACGGCATGTGGCCCTGGCTGATCCGTCTGATCAACACGGCGCCGTCGTCGGCCTACGGCCAGACTTTCTTCGGGCGCATGAACCCGCGCAAGAAACAGCTGCTGAGCAAACTGTTCTCCGCCACCAAGGACCACCTGACCATCGTTCGCAACATCGAGAACATCATGGACTGGATGGAGCGCACCGACACCAGCGTCTACAACAACGTTCGCCACGGCACCTTCCTGATCCCCGCGGTGGACCGCATCCTGGACCGTTCCGCGATGCTGGCCAGCGCGCGGCAGAGCCCGACCACCATGCGGATTGTGGAAACCCAGGCGCCCAGCCACTTCATCACCCTGGACAGCAAGGAGTGGGTACCCGGGTTTGAGACCCTGCCGACCGCCGTCCAGGGCTGACACTGCCATCCTGAACCACGCTCCGGTAAACTCTCAGCTTTGCTGATACGGCTTACCGGAGCACCCCCGCATGTATCGTGAGCGCCTCGTCGCCACCAACGTCCAGTCAGACAATGCCCGCCGGCTTCAGAGCCTGCTGCTGGACTATCACGATTTTCGCCAGCACAAGATTCGCCATCCTCGCTGTGAGGACACCTTCCGCGTGGCTGAGTGGCAGGCCGAGCGGCTGCGCCAGACCCATCAGGACCTCTACCAGCATCCGGGCTACCACACCGGGCTGGAGTTTCTGCTGACCGACCTGTACGCCCCCGCCAGCATGACCCGCCGCGATGACAACATCGACCGGGTTTTTCCCAGGATGGTGAAATGGTTGCCCGACCACTTGCTAGGGACCTTCGCCGGCCTGGTAGAGCTCAATCTGATCACCCAGCAGCTGGATCTCGAGCTGGCGGATATTCTCGCGCGCCGGGGCGTTGCCATGGAGCAGATATCGACGGACGAGTACTGCGCCGCGTTCCGCGCCAGCGGCCAACTGGCACATCGTGAGCGCCAGATCGCCCTGGTTGCCGATGTGGGTCGCCAGCTTGATCGCTATGTGCGCAACCGCACTCTGGGTTGGCTGCTGAGCATGACCCGCAGTCCGGCGGAAATGGCCGACCTGAGCGACCTGCACAGCTTCCTGCACCGCGGTTATACGGCGTTTCGGGAAATGGATGAGGTGGACACCCTGATCGAGCGGCTGGTTACCCGCGAGCAGCGGGTGATGGAGAATATCCTCCGCGGCCACCCGGAGCCTTTTCGCCTGCCCGAAGCAATGTAATGCGATACCTCGGCATCGGGCCCGTCAGGCAGTAATGATCTGGTCGAGCTGAGAGTGGATTTCCTGCTCGATGCGGGACTTGAACGGCCGCAGCAGCATGCCCAGCTCCAGATGAACGTGCAGGTCGTCGGCGGTAATGTTGAGCTGGCCTTTCACACCGCTGCGTTTGAAACGCAGCACATCGCCCTCCCACTGGTAGTTGACATCAAACTGTCGGGACAGGTCCTCGGCGAGGGTTTCGGCGGCCTGGCGGGCATGTTCCTTATCCATGGAATGGGCGCGATGAACATCAATGACAGACATGTATCAGCTTTCTCTTCAAAAGTGGGCGGTTTTATAGTTTAAGGGGGTAATAAACTTGTAGCCACCCCCTTAACCGTTAGAATACGGGGTTCAGATTCTGACAGGACACCCCCATGAGCGAGCAACCAACGCCAGCCAGCGACAACGCCACCGGCACACCGCAGGATGATGTCACCCATTTCGGCTTCCGCAACGTGCCGAAAAGCCAGAAAGCCGGGCAGGTCGCCGAGGTTTTCCACAGCGTGGCCGGCAAGTACGACATGATGAACGACCTCATGTCCATGGGCATCCACCGTCTCTGGAAGCGTTTCACCATCGAGCTCAGCGGCGTGCGCCCGGGTCATCAGGTGCTCGATATCGCCGGCGGTACCGGCGACCTGACGATGAAATTTTCCGATCTGGTGGGGCCCCGCGGCAAGGTGGTACTGGCGGACATCAACGCCTCGATGCTGCAAGTGGGCCGTGGACGCCTGGTGGATCGCGGCTATGCCGGTAATATCGAGTACGTTCAGGCCGACGCCGAACACCTGCCCTTCCCCGACAACACCTTCAACGCCGTGTCCATTGCCTTTGGCCTGCGCAACGTCACCGACAAGGACCAGGCGCTGCGGGATATGGCGCGGGTGCTCAAGCCGGGCGGCAAGCTGATGGTGCTGGAATTCTCCAAACCGACCAACCCGCTGCTGAACAAGGCCTACGACATGTACTCCTTCAACGCTCTGCCGTTGATGGGGCAGCTGATCGCAGGCGACAGTGAAAGCTACAAGTACCTGGCCGAGTCCATCCGCATGCACCCGGATCAGGACACCCTCAGGGGTATGATGGAGCAGGCCGGCCTGGTGAACTGCAAGTACTACAACATGACCGGCGGTATCGTCGCCCTGCACGTGGGAATCAAGCCCTGATGTTTCCCGGCCCCACCCTGCTTTCCGCTGTGACGGCCGTGGTCGAGGGCGCACTGAACCGCGCCCTCGAGCTCGACCCGGCCGGCCGCCAGGCATTGTTGGGCGCCCTTACCGGGCCGGTGCAGTTCTCGCTGACCGCGCCCGTGCCACTGACCTTCACCCTTCAGCCTGCCGGTGAGCGTGTCCAGGTCGGCAGCCAGCCGGCAGACCACCCGGCGCTGACGCTGGCCGGCAAACCGATGGCCTTTGCAGCACTGGCCAGCGGAGACGATCAGGTGTTCGCCCAGGGGCGCATCGACGTCACCGGCGACACCGCGCTGGCCCATCAGTTCCAGCGTGCGCTGAATCAGTTGCAGCCGGACTGGGAAGCCGCTCTGGCCGACCACCTCGGGGATGTGCCGGCGCACTTCATCGGCCAGCGGGTTCGCGGCGCGGTGAAATGGAGCCGGCAGGCCGTCACGGCCCTCAACGCCAACATTGAAGAGTATGTGCACGAAGAGAGCCGCGCCCTGCCCGGTCGCCGCGAACTGGAAGCCACCTTCGATGACATCGACCAGCTGAACCTGCGCACCGAGCGCCTGGCGGCCCGGGTTGATCTGCTGCAACGTAACACCCAACCAGAGCCCCCGGAGACATCGTGACCCGCCTGCAACGCCTGTTTCGAATTGCCTGGGTATTCTGCCGCTACCGGCTGGACACGTTTCTGCCGCTGGCGGAATTGCCGGCGCCGCTCAAGGTGTTTTTCCTGCTGGCGCCCTGGCACCTGTTTCCGAAACCCAAGCTGAGCCGCGGTGACCGCCTGCGCCTGGCGATGGAGGAACTCGGGCCGGTGTTTGTGAAGTTTGGCCAGATTCTCTCCACCCGCCGTGACCTGCTGCCGGACGATATGGCCGAGGCCCTGAAACACCTGCAGGACCGGGTGCCACCGTTCCCCAGCGACACCGCCCGGGAGATCATCGAACGCTCACTCGGTGCGCCGGTCTCCGAGCTGTTCACCGAGTTTTCTGCCGATCCGATGGCGTCGGCGTCCGTCGCCCAGGTGCACGCTGCAACCCTGCCCAGCGGCCAGAAAGTGGTGGTGAAAGTGCTGCGCCCGGGCATCCAGCGGGTCATCAAGCAGGACCTGGCGCTGATGTACATGATGGCGGGCCTGCTGGAACGCTACTGGGCCGAAGGCAAACGCCTGCACCCGGTTGAGGTGGTCGCGGATTACGACGCCACCATTCACGACGAGCTCGACCTGCAGCGGGAAGCCGCCAACGCCAGTCAACTGCGCCGCAACTTCGACCATTCGTCTCTGATCTACATTCCGTTTATTGACTGGGATTACACCCGCCAGACCGTGCTGGTGATGGAGCGCATTCATGGCATCCCGATCGCCGATGTCGCCGCGCTGAAGGCCGCCGGGGTGGACATGAAGGTACTGGCAGAAAAGGGGGTGGAGATTTTCTTCACTCAGGTGTTCCGCGACAGCTTCTTCCACGCCGACATGCACCCCGGCAACATTTTCGTGGATGTCAGCAATCCCGCAGACCCGAAGTACATCGCCATCGACTTTGGCATTGTCGGCACGCTGGCACCGGACGATCAGAGCTATCTGGCCCGCAACCTGCTGGCGTTCTTCCGTCGTGACTACCGTCAGGTGGCGCAGTTGCACATTCAATCAGGCTGGGTGCCGCCGGATACCCGGGTTAACGAGTTCGAAGCTGCGATCCGCACCGTCTGTGAGCCGATCTTCGAGAAGCCGCTGAAGGACATCTCCTTCGGCCATTTCCTGCTGCGGTTATTCCAGACCGCCCGGCGCTTCAACATGGAAGTCCAGCCACAGCTGGTGCTGCTGCAGAAAACCCTGCTGAACGTCGAGGGCCTTGGCCGCCAGCTGTACCCGGACCTTGATCTGTGGAGCACCGCCCAGCCTTTCCTGGAAAGCTGGATGCGCAAGCGCATCGGCCCGTCGGGGCTGATCAAGTCGCTGCAGACGCATCTGCCCGCCTGGCTTGAACAGTCCCCGGAAATGCCGCAGTTGGTTCACGATACGCTGGTCCAGTTGCGCAGTGCCGGTCCCACCGAGGAGCAGAATCGCGCTACACTGGCGTTGCTGCGTGACAGCCAGACGCGGGCCGAAAAACGCTGGCGCCGAACCCTCATTGCGGCCGCTCTCGTGGGCGCCGCCTGGGTCAGTGCCCATTACGAACTGCCCGAGCTGGCGCAATCCATGCCGCCGTGGGGCTGGGCCATGCTCGCCGCCGCTGCCGGGCTGGTGGCGCGGGGCAGCCGGTAACATTGTCAGGATTCACAGAAATGCAAGATTCATCATCTAAAGTCCATACCCCTGACTGGCTCGACGCCATTCGCTGGAACGCAGACGGGCTGGTGCCCGCCATCGCCCAGGACGCCGCCAGCGGCGACATTCTGATGATGGCCTGGATGAACCCGGAATCCCTTCAGCTCACGGTGACGGAAGGCCAGGCAGTGTACTGGTCCCGTTCCCGGGGACAGCTGTGGCGCAAGGGCGAAACGTCGGGGCACCAACAGCTGGTGTCGGAGATCCGCCTCGACTGCGACGAAGACGTGATTCTGCTGAAGGTGGAACAAAAAGGCGGCATCGCCTGCCATACCGGAAGGCGCAGCTGTTTTTACCGCAAACTGCAGGACGGCGCGTGGGTGACCACGGCTCCTGTCGTCAAGGATCCGGGCAGCATCTACGGCAAGACCAAAGGGAGCACACACAGTGAGTGATGTACTGGAGCAGCTCGCACAGGTACTGGAAGCCAGAAAGGACGCGGACCCGGAGAAGTCTTACGTGGCCAGCCTGCACGCCAGGGGCTTAAACAAGATTCTCGAAAAAGTCGGCGAGGAATGCACCGAAACCCTGCTGGCCGCGAAAGACGCCGAGCACAACGGCGATACCCGGGAAGTCGTCTATGAGACTGCGGATCTGTGGTTCCACACCATGGTCATGCTGTCGCGGCTGGGTCTGGGGCCGAAGGATGTGGTTGACGAGCTGGCACGCCGGTTTGACCTCTCCGGCCTGGAAGAAAAAGCGTCGCGGGGCGAGTGACCCATGGGTACCCCCAACGGGGGTTTCCGCTACACTGGCCCGGTAACGTACAATGCTTTGTGACAGAAACATTTAAATGAGGATCCCGTCATGGGTATCAGTATCTGGCAACTCCTGATTGTACTTGGCATCGTTATCCTGTTGTTCGGAACCAAGAAACTGCGCAACATCGGCAGTGATCTGGGTGGTGCCATCCGTGGCTTCAAGAAGTCGATGAACGACGAGGACACCAAGCCCGCCGATCAGGATTCCCTGGAAGACAAGGACCAGACCGCGGCCTACAGGGCCCCGGCGGAAGAAAAGCCCCGGGACAAAACCACTGGCTGAGACCAAGCTGAATGTTTGATATCGGCTTTCTCGAGCTGTTGATCTGCGGTGTCATTGCGCTGCTGGTGCTGGGCCCGGAGCGCCTGCCTACGGCCGCCCGCGCCGCCGGCCGCTGGGTGGGCGGCGCTCGCCGCATGGTCAGCCAGTTCACCACCGAGCTCGACCGTCAGCTCAAGGCGGAGGAGTTGCGGGAGCAACTGCGCAAAGCCGGCGATATTGGCCTGGACGACGTCGAAAAGAGTGTGCGCGGCGCACTCGATGAGGCGAAAAAATACGAGCACATGATCCTGCCTGACGACCAGACCACCAGGTCCAGCCCGGCACCGGCCACCCGCAAGCCCGTCGACAGTCAGGACAGTTCCCGGGAAAGCTCTGAGAACAACGAGTCGGATACCCGTTCATGACCCAAACGCCTGACGGCAACCGCCCGGACGCCACCTCCCAGCCGGACATGCCGCTGATCGAGCACTTGCTGGAGCTGCGCAACCGTTTGCTGAAAATGGTACTGGCGGTGGTCATCTGTTTTGCCGCCATCTACCCGTTCGCCAACGAACTCTACCTGCTGCTGTCGCAACCGCTGCGGGACCTGCTGCCGGTGGGTCAGACCATGATCGCCACCGACATCACCTCGCCCTTTTTCGCCCCCCTGAAACTGGCGCTGGTGCTGGCGGTGTTCGCCGCCATTCCGGTCATTCTGTATCAGCTATGGAGCTTTGTGGCCCCGGGCCTGTACGCCCATGAGAAACGGCTGGCGTTCCCGCTGCTGTTCACCTCCGTGATCCTGTTCTATATGGGCGCCGCGTTCGCCTATTTCGTGGTGTTTCCACTGGTGTTCGGGTTTTTCACGGCGATCGGTCCGGAAGGGATCGTCGAGTTGCCGGACATCACCAGCTACCTCAATTTCGTACTTAAGATGTTCTTTGCCTTCGGCGTGGCGTTCGAAATCCCCATCGCCACCATCCTGCTGGTGCTGACCGGGGCCACCACACCGGCGGACCTGGCCGCAAAGCGCCCCTACATCGTGGTCGGCTGCTTCATCATCGGGATGCTGCTGACACCACCGGACATCATTTCCCAGACGCTGCTGGCGGTGCCCATGTGGCTGCTGTTCGAGCTGGGCATCATCTTCAGCAAGCTTGCGGTGCGCAAACCCGGGCACGCGGATTCCGGTGAAGCGACGGGCGAATGAATCTGGCACTGCTGTTTGAGGAAGATTTCGCTGCTGCCGACCGCGCCGTACTCACCGGCCGCCGGCTGACTCATCTTCACGAGGTTCTGAAAGTCGCCGAGGGGGATCTGATTCCCGTCGGCCGGGTCGATGGCAACATCGGCAGCGGCCGGGTTCTCAGTCTGACCGACAGCCAGGCCGACATACTGGTGGAGCTGACGGAAGCACCGCCGCCGCCGCTACCGTTGACGCTGATTCTGGCCATGCCGCGGCCAAAAATGTTCCGGCGGGTTCTGCAGACCTGCGCCACCCTCGGGGTGAAGGATCTCTGGTTGATCCACAGCTACAAGGTGGAAAAAAGTTTCTGGCAAACGCCCTGGCTGTCCGCTGAGCACCTGCGGGAGAACATGACCCTGGGTCTGGAGCAGGCGCGGGACACGGTGCTGCCGCAGGTGAACATCCGCAAACTGTTCAAACCGTTCGTGGAGGACGAGCTACCGGGCCTGTTGCAGGGCAAACGGGCGCTGGTGGCTCACCCCGGCACGACGACACCCTGCCCTACCCATCTGGATCAGCCCACAGTACTGTGCGTGGGGCCGGAAGGCGGGTTTACCCCCTATGAGGTTGGCAAGCTGGAGTCGGCCGGTTGCGAGGGTGTGCACCTCGGACCGCGCATCCTCAGGGTGGAAACGGCAGTGCCAGTGCTGGTCAGCCGCCTGTTTGACGCCTGCCGCTGACTCAGGCAGTTCGTGCCTGCCACCATTTCAGTACGGGCGTGATGATCGCCACCAGCAACCCGCCCGCAACGACACCAAACAAACCGTTAGCCACCGTTGGCAGCAACGCAGCAGTAACGCCGCTGAAGCTCTCTGCCAGGTGATGGATGGCGTCATAAACCGGGGGCAGGCCGTGGGTGAGAATGCCGCCGCCCACCAGGAACATGGCGATGGTTCCCAGCACCGACAGGGTTTTCATCATCCAGGGGGCAAGCCAGAGAATGCCCTCGCCTGCTTTGCGGGCAATCACGCTGTCCTTGCGGCTGAGGTAAAGGCCGCCGTCATCCAGCTTCACAACGCCCGCGACCAGGCCATACACGACGACCGTGATCATCACCGCCACAACGGTCAGTACCATGAACTGCATGCCAATGGTCTGCATGCTGACGGTGCCCAGGGTGATGGCGATGATCTCCGCCGACAGGATAAAGTCGGTGCGAATCGCACCCTTGATCTTGTCCTTCTCCACGGATTTCAGATCAACGTCGGGATTCTTCAGGGCTTCGTCGAGCTCCGCCTTGTGTTTTTCGTCTTCCTGCCGGTGCAGGAATTTGTGAACCAGCTTCTCGAAACCTTCATAGCACAGGAAAGCACCCCCCAGCATCAGCAACGGCGTCACCAGCCAGGGCACGAAGAAACTGATGGCCAGGGCTGCCGGAACCAGGATCGCCTTGTTGATCATCGAGCCCTTGGCGACCGCCCACACCACCGGCAACTCCCGTGCCGGCTTCACCCCGGCAACCTGCTGCGCGTTCAGCGCCAGATCATCCCCCAGCACGCCGGCGGTTTTCTTGGTGGCGGTTTTGGTCATCAGCGCAACATCGTCCAGTACGGTGGCGATGTCGTCGATCAGCACAAGCAGGCTACTTCCAGCCATGGGACGTTCCTATGTCAAATGATGGTCAGATGATTCAGCGGCTGGGGGCTGAACTCGTTTCAGATATCCAGCCCCATGGCCTCGGCGGCAATGCGGTTTTTCACCGGGCCGAGCTGGTTCAGCCATCGCAGGCCGGTGTTTCGCACCCAGCGCAGCGGCAACTCATCGCGGGCAAAGAGCTGTTTGAACCCCTCCATGGCTGCCATCATGGTGAGATTCTCACCCTTGCGGCGGCGCTGGTAACGGGCCAGCATCAGCTCGTCGGCGGCTCCGAGCCCGGCTTTTCTGGCCCGCGACAACTCGTCGAGCAGCGCCCGCACATCGCTGTAGCCCAGGTTGGCACCCTGCCCGGCCAGCGGGTGGATAGTATGGGCGGCATCGCCAATCAGTGCAAAGCCCGGCGCCACGTACTCCTTGGCGTGGCGCTGGCGCAGCGGGAATGCAAAGCGGCGGGAAACCAACTCGACGGCGCCCAGTTCGCGCTCGATGGCGCGCTCCAGTTCGCTGGCGAAGGCTGCCTCATCCAGCGCCATCAGCCGGCGCGCTTCTTCGGTGTCCTGTGACCAGACGATGGAGCAGAAATGCTCGTCGCCGCTTTCACTCAACAGTGGCAGAAAGGCCAGTGGCCCGCTCGGCGAGAACCGTTGCCAGGCAGTAAAGCGGTGGCTCTGAGCGGTTCTTACGGTGCACACGATGGCCTGCTGATCGTAGTCCCACTCGCGGGTGGCCAGGCCAACCCATTGTCGCAGCCGGGAGTGGGCACCGTCGGCTGCCACCACCAGATCGGCCGCCAACACGCGGCCATCTGCGAGCCGCACGCCCTGCCGCCCGGCCCCCTCGGGGTTGTCCTGCCACCAGCCACTGACCTGCACCCCACTTATCAGCTCAACCGGGCTGTCCAACAGGGCGGCAAACAGACCGCGCACAATGTGCCGGTTCTCGATGATGGTGCCAAGGGACCGTGCCTGCAGTTCCGCGGCCTCAAACTGAATCCGGCCGGTGCCGTCGCCATCCCACACGGTCATGGTCTGGTACGGACAATGACGGGCGGCCACGATGTTAGCCCACACGCCCAGGTCTTCCAGCAGCCGCTGACTGGCCACGGAAATGGCGCTGACCCGGGGTTCAAAATCTTCCACGCCGAGGGCCGCAGCCGGGGGTTGCACCAGTGCCTGGCACTCACTGGCTTCCACCAGTGCCACCTGCCAGCCCTGTTGTGACAGCCCCAACGCCAGCGCGGAACCGACCATGCCGCCGCCGACCACCAGAATGTCAAAGTCCCGCGGCTCAGTCATCGTTCATCCGCTCCCGATTAGCACCGACCGGATGGTCAATCATCGCGCGGCGCCCGCCAAGGCCCATGGCTTTGCGCGCGAACCAGCGCTTGGCCCCCGGCAACAGATCCAGACCCACCAGCCCCGCATCCCGGGCAACGGCCAGCGGCGTCACCGACGGACCGAACAGGCGGATCAGCGAGTCCGAGAACTGCACCGTCTGCTGCCAGTCCTGCCGGTGCAGGGTGTGATAACCCGCGAGCACCTGCAGATCGCCGATGGACACTCCCTGCGCCACCGCCAGACGGAACTGCTCCACCAGCGTCATCAAGCCGCGCAGGGCCAGATTGAACCCCTGGCCGGCGACCGGGTGAAGGGCGTGGGCGGCATTGCCCACCAGCGCGACGCCGGGGCGAACCGGCTCCTCCACAGTGGTCAGCTTGAGGGGGTAATGGTTACAGGCGCCGATACGGGTGAACCGCCCGAGTCGCCAGCCGAAACGATCCTGCAATCGGCGGCACTTGTCGTCATCGGGCAGGGACAGGAGTTCTTCCAGCGCCTGATCAGTCAGGGTCCACACCAGAGCCGACTGACGACCGGCTTGATGTGCTGAGCCGTGAGGCAACAGCGCCATGGGGCCGGCGTCGGTGAAACGCTCGTAGGCACAGAATCGATGACTTTCGGCGGTGGACACATTGGCAATCAGCGCGTGCTGGCCATAATCATGGATGCGCGTCTGGAAACCCAGAGCTTCCCGCAGACCGGAACGTCCGCCGTCGGCCACCACCAGGCACTGGGCGGTCAGTTCGCGGGTCTCGTCGCCGGAGCGGACGGCCACCCGGACCCCCTGCGGCATCGGCGTCATATCCACCACCTCGGCCGGCGCTTCCCACTGTACCCGGGTGTCGAGCAACGCCCGCATCAGGCACAGCCCCATCCAGCGGTTGTCGACCACATAGCCCAGTGCCGGCTGACCGTGCTCCGAGGCGCTCAGACGGGTGGCGCCAAAGTGTCCCCGGTCAGAGACGTGAATACGCTCGATCGGCGTGGCGTGCTGCGCCAGCCGCGACCACAGCCCCAGCTCCTCGAAGATTCGACGGGACCCCCAGGCCAGTGCGGTGGAACGGGCATCGTAACTGGGCTGGTAGCTGTCCGGGAGGGCCTGCGGCGACAGTGGAAATGCTTCCACCACGGTTACCCGCAAGTCAGGGACCGACTTCGCCAGCGCCAGCGCCAGGGCGGCACCGGCAAGGCCGCCGCCGGCGATGATCAGATCGGTGTCAAGCTGCGCCACCGGGTCAGTCCGCCATCAGTGCTTCGATCTCGGCAATGGATTTCGGTACCGCGTCGGTCAGTACGCGGCAACCGTCTTTGGTAACCACCACGTCGTCTTCAATACGAATGCCGATACCGCGCCATTTCTCGTCCACGTCGGTGTTGTCCGGCGCAATGTAAAGGCCCGGCTCCACGGTGAGGGCCATGCCCGGCTCCAGCTGGCGCCAGGCATCGCCGACCTTGTAATCACCCACGTCGTGGACGTCCAGCCCCAGCCAGTGGCCGGTGCGGTGCATGAAAAACGGCTTGTAGGCTTCGCTGGCGATAGCGTCATCCAGGGTGCCGGACAGCAGGCCATGGTCGATCAGCCCCTGGGTCAGCACTTGCAGGGCGGCTTCGTGGGGGTGGTTCCAGTGATTACCCGGTCGCACCGCCTCGATGGCCGCATACTGGGCCGACAACACCACTTCATACAGGGCTCTCTGCTCTGCACTGAAACGGCCGCTGACCGGGAAGGTGCGGGTGATGTCCGAGGCGTAGCATTCCAGCTCGCAACCGGCGTCGATCAGCACCAGATCGCCCTCCTTCAGCGGCGCACTGTTTTCGATGTAGTGCAGAATGCAGCCGTTCGTGCCGGAGCCGACAATGGACGGGTAGGCGGTGGACCGGGCGCCGTGCTCCATGAAGGTATGGATCAACTCGGCTTCCAGGCTGTACTCGAAACCGCCTTTACGCGCGCGTTTCATGGCGCGGCAATGGGCTTCGGCACTGATTTCGCCGGCTTTTGCCATCACCTTGATCTCGTTGGCGCTCTTGTAGAGTCGCAGATCGTGCAACAGGTGCTCAAGGGCAACAAACTCGCCCGGGGGATGAGCACCGGCCCGCACCTTGCTGCGGATGACCTTGATCCAGTCCATCACCCGGGCGTCGAAGCTGTGATCCTTGCCCAGCGGATAGTAGACCCGGCTGCGGCCTTCAATCATGCCGGGCAGGATGTCGTCTATATCAGAGATGGGGAAGGCGTCGTCCAGACCGAACGTTTCAATGGCCCCTTCCGGGCCCGCCAGGAACCCATCCCACAATTCTTTCTCCGGATTGCGTTCCTTACAGAACAGCACCGATTCACCGTGGTCACGGCCCGGGATCAGCACCAGCACCGCTTCTGGCTCGCCAAATCCGGACAGGTACTGGAAGTCGCTGTCCTGGCGGAAGGGATGCAGCACATCCCGGTTGCGGACGCATTCCGGCGCCGCCGGGACAATCGCAATGCTGTCAGGCGCCATCAGCTCCATCAGCTTGCGACGGCGTTCGGCAAATTCTTTCACGGGTATCATAGACGACATAACCTCTCCCGCAGGCTACTGCCTGCTCAGTGCAGTGTCGGAGTATTGGCGGCCGGCTTTTCCGGCGGGTTGAATTCGGTGAATACCGCCAGCGCCCCAAGGCGCACGTATTCCACGATTTCCATCAGCTGCTGCTCACTGTCGTCGTCCGGCTCCTCATCTTCGGACACCTGGCTGATGGCAACCATATCCTCGATCAGTTCGCGAATCTCATCCGGCGCCTGGCCGAGAGACTCACCTGCCGCCAACGCCATCCCTTCGAGAAATCCCCGCACCCAGGAGGTCAGGGCCTCAAGACGCTGGTCGATGGCGTAATCGTCATCCGGCAGCAGTGGATGGAAGCTCATGTCCGTGGCTTTCAGCAACGCCAGGGTCTGGTCATAGGCCGCCTGCATGAATTCCCGGAGCTCGTCGGACTCCGCAGTCGCCGAATCCGGTAAGCCCATGTGCTCGCAGACCATGGCCAGCCACTCCGTTTCATCTATACGTGCGCCGGCGGCAAGCCGGCCACACAGAACACCGTGTAGCTCGGACGGATGACTGAAGGCCTTGTGTGCGGTGAAGATGTTTGCCCAGCGCTCGAAAGCCGCGGCGCGGGCTGCACCGGTGGTGTCGGTTTGTGACATGAAAAAGCGCAATCCTGTATCACGGTATTTTAAGGTCTGTCCAAGCGTCTATCGTAGCATCGAGGCGGATCGAAGGCACTCGCGCTCTTGATTGCCACGGGGAACTGGTAGATTATGTTATAACATATCATTCACAGCACGGAGCCTTGCCCCATGAGTCACACACCAGAACGCCGCCGCTCGCTGCGTGCCGCCGGCAGCGTCCTTGCCATCAGCCTGCTGTCACCTGCGGCCTTCGGTGCGGATAACCCCGGCGCCCACCAGCACGGCCATTCGCAACTTCAGGTGGCCGTCGAGGGCGACCGCCTTGATCTGATCTTCACGTCCCCGGCCCAGAACCTGGCCGGCTTTGAGCGGGATGCCCGCACGCCGGAAGAAGAGGCCCGACTGGAAACCATCCGCAAATGGCTGGAAACGAACCCGCTGATCGATACCGCTTCGGCCTCCTGCTCCGTCATTGACGCCGTGGCCAGGCAGTCAGGTTCCGACGGCGACCAGCAGCACCAAGAACACCATCACGATCATGACGACCACAAAGACGAGGGTCATCGGGAGTATGAAGTATCCCAGCAGCTCAACTGCCAGGACCTGACCGCCGAGGACCGATTCAATGCGGCGGTTATGGCGCAGTTCCCCGGCATTGAGGTGCTGTCGGTGCAGTGGGTCAGCGAAGAGGGACAGGGCAGCGTGCGACTGGAAGGCAGCCAGACCGGCTTCTCACTGCAACGCTGAAGCCGGTGCTGCCACCGCTATTGCTCGTAGGGTTCAACCTTGTCGGCGATCAGGGAATAGGACGATTTGGCGATGTCGTTCTCGGTGCGCTCCACCACCAGCTCGCCCTCGATCCAGACCGGATCGTAGAGCGCTTCCAGGGTAAAGCCCTCTTTGTACTTGACGTGGATGATCTGGTTCGGCGGCGGTGGCGGAACATGAATGCAGGCGCCGTAATAAGGCACCAGGAAAAACTCCAGGATGCGCATGTCCTCGGTGGTTTTCAGCGGCACGACAAAACCGGGAATCCGCCCGGAGACGCCGTCCATCTCCGGTACCACCCGTCCGGTCATGATCTCATCGGGCAGCAGCGGCGCACCGTCTCCATCGTGGTCGATTTCTGGCATACTCTCGAGCAAATTCAGATCCTCTTCGGGCATCAGCTCAAGCCAGTCAATTTCCCGCTCGGCGGCGTTTGCGCTACCAAGAAAAGCGGCGACAACAAGCGCCAGCATGCCGACAAAGCGCCGGATGGCGGACACGGAAACGGTAGAAGAGGAAAACGACATCATCGCCAACAACATAACACTGCCTGCCAGAAAATGGGTGGGCAAATCATACACCGAATGAGCGTACGCGCACATGACACCTGAGACATCCCGGCACGCCGACAGTTCCGCCCCCGCCCCCCTCGCGGCCTGCACCCGGGCCCTCACTTACCAGTGGCCGGCAGGTCGAACTTCCCTGCACTTCCCCGACCTCAGCGTGCCCGCGGGCGAGCACCTGTTCGTCAAGGGTGCCAGCGGCAGCGGCAAAAGCACCCTGCTGAGCCTGCTGGGGGGCATCCTGCGACCAACATCGGGCTCACTGGCCCTGCTCGGCGAGGAGCTTGGCCCGCTCAGCAACGGCCAGAGAGACCGCTTCCGCGCGGATCATATGGGCGTCATTTTTCAGCAGTTCAATCTGGTGCCCTACCTTTCGACCCTCGCGAACGTCACGCTCCCCTGCCGCCTGTCGGCCAGACGCCAGCGCCGGGCCAGCCCGGACGCACACGGGCAGGCGCGGGCGCTGTTGCAGGACCTGGCCATTCCCGAGAGCCACTGGCATCAGCAGGTCAGCCGCCTGAGCGTGGGCCAGCAGCAACGGGTGGCCGCAGCCCGGGCGCTGATTGGCCAGCCGCAACTGATTCTGGCGGATGAGCCGACATCGGCACTGGATGCGGACAACCGCGACCGGTTTATCGAGTTGCTGCTGACCCTGGCCCAGCGCTCCAGTTCGTCGGTGATCTTCGTCAGCCATGACCAGAGCCTGGCCAGTCATTTTGACCAGCAACTGGTTCTGGAGGCCACGCCATGAAAATACGCCTCGCCCTGTCACTGGCCTGGGCCAGCCTCTGGCACCGCCGCCGGGTGCTGACCCTGGCGACCCTCACCCTGACCCTCAGCGTTACCCTGCTGCTGGGCGTGCAGTACCTGCGCACCGAGGTAAGACAGTCCTTCACCAACACCATTTCCGGTACGGACCTGATTGTCGGCGCCCGCAGCGGACAACTGAACCTGCTGCTGTACACGGTTTTTCACATCGGCGATGCCACCAATAATATCCGCTGGTCGACCTATCAGGACCTGGCCGGTGACGACCGCATTGACTGGATCGTGCCGCTTTCGCTGGGAGACAGTTATCGCGGGCATCGGGTGGTGGGTACGGATACCGGATTTTTCGACCACTTCCGCTTCGGCCGCGGCGAGGCACTGTCCCTGACAGAGGGCCAGTGGTTTGGCGATGTATTTGATGTGGTGCTCGGCGCCGAGGTGGCCCGCAAGCATCAACACGCACCGGGAGACGAACTGATTCTCTCCCACGGCGGTGGCCGCACCAGCTTTTCCAATCACCAGGACACGCCGTTCCGGGTAACCGGCATCCTAGCCCCCACCGGCACGCCGGTGGACCAGGCGGTGTACATCAGCCTCGCGGGCATGGAAGCCATGCACATCGGCTGGGAATCAGGCATCGCCATCCCGGGGCGCACGGTAACCCCGGATCAGGCCCGCGCGCGGGACCTGACACCGACCTCTGTCACCGCCGCACTGGTCGGCATTGAGCGCAAGGTGATGACGTTCCAGGTTCAGCGCCAGATCAACCAGTATCAGGGCGAACCGCTGTCGGCCGTGCTCCCTGGCGTCGCTCTCAGTGAGCTCTGGCGCATCATGGGGCAGTTCGAGAGGGCCCTGCTGGGCATCACCGGCCTTGTGGTGATCACCAGCCTGCTGGGCCTGGTGGCGGTCTTGCTCACCCTGCAGGCCCAGCGCAACCGGGAAATCGCCATCCTCCGCGCCACCGGGGCCTCACCGTCGTTGGTGGCGGCCTTGCAGGTGATCGAGTGTGTCACCCTTGCCTCAATTGCCTGCCTGCTGGCCCTGGCACTCAGTGCCGGAGGGCTGGCCGTGGTCAGCCCCTGGTTGCTGGAACAACACGGCATCCAGATCGGCCTGCGACCACTGGCCGCTGCGGAGTGGCTGCTGCTGGCCTGCGTGCCAGCCACCGCCGCCCTCGTGGGCCTGCTCCCGGCCTTACTAGCCTGGCGCCAAAGCCGGACACATGGACTCAGTCACGGTATGGGGGAATGACATCGCCGTAAATTGACCGACCTGCAGTCCGCACTTATAGTTACGGGCATCGATAACAACAGGCGTTGACGCAATCATGGAACAGTCCGAACTACAGGCATTGGCGGACAAACTGGACAGACTCATCGAGCGCTGTCGCAAACTGGAACGCGACAATGCTGCGCTCAGGGAACTGCAGGACGACTGGAACCGGGAACGGGCCCAGTTGATGCATAAGAACGATCTCGCCAAAAACAAGATTGAAGCCATGATCGGACGCCTGCGGGCCCTGGAGCATCACTGATGGCCAAACAGCAGCCCACCACCGTTGAAGTCAAAATCCTCGACAAGGAATACCTGGTTGCCTGCCCGCCGGAAGCCCGCGATGCGCTGATGCAGTCCGCCCGCCACCTGGACAGCAAGATGCGGGAGATCCGCGCCAGCGGCAAGGTCTTCGGCACCGAGCGCATTGCCGTGATGGCGGCCCTCAACATTACCCACGATCTGCTCGAGCAGGACACCATGTCAGGCGCCGCCACCGCTATTCTCGAGGAAATGGACACCAAGCTGGACAATGCCCTGAGTGATACCGCGAGCGAATAGCCGGTTACATTCCGACAGGATACAGGTGTTGCAATTGGCCCCTCGGGTACCCTTATAATGGAATTAACTTCCTGGGCTGTTCGCTGGTCGGAGACGTCCTCGAGCCGATGCGCACTACCCAGGTGGCTACTTCAGGGCATTGTGAGCACGTCCCCCACGGGGGAAAGCCTAATATGTCACAGCGGCCACCGACCTTGAACTTTGGGTTCAAGGGCCACATCCGATAACGGCAGCCCGGGAAGCTTTATCTTGACCCAGTTTATTCCCCCTCAACCGTTTCCTCCGCTTGACGATGACCTGCCGCGCAACGAATTGCGGAAACGACTCCGCCGACGCCGTCAGGCTCTGAGTTTCGAGCAGCAGCAAGAAGCTTCCGAATACCTTGCGATCAACCTGCTGAACAACCCCGATCTGCACCGGGCCCGACACATTGCGCTGTATTTGCCCAATGACGGTGAAATCGACCCCAACCTCTACATGGATCTTGCCCGACGCAGGCACGTACAGTTCTATCTGCCGGTATTGCACCCGATTCTGCCCGGCCGGCTGGTTTTCAGCCCCTATCATGACGGCGTGGAGCTCACCGCCAACCGCTTCGGCATTCCGGAACCGGCGTTCAGCAAGGGCCTGAAACGGCCGGCGTGGGCACTGGACGCGGTACTGTTCCCACTGGTGGGATTCGACGAATCAGGCGGGCGCCTGGGGATGGGGGGCGGCTTTTATGACCGGACCTTTGCCTTTACCCGGAGCCGGCCGCGGCTGGCCCCCAAGCTGATTGGCATTGCCCATGAATTTCAGAAAGTGGCGAGGCTACCGACAGAAGCCTGGGACGTGCCGCTGCACAGCATCGTGACGGATCGGCACTGTTACCGCGTGAGGTAGCTACCGCGTGATTTAGCGGGCGTCGCTGCGTGCAAGACTCATCAAGGCGATGTCGTCCGCCGCGGCACGAGTGCTTGCCCTTGCCCCGCTGCGCTCTTCTTCGGAAGCCTGGAGCGACGTAAACCCCGTTATTACAAGGCCAACGGCAAAAACCAGTACGATGGCCCGAATGCTGTCAGGCTTGCGTTCCACGATGCGCTTCTCCAACTCCCGCGAGCGTAAAAGCTCACCAAATCAGCGAGCTATTATTGTTTCTTAATAATTGGACGAAAGACTAACACGCATCTGAAATTTTACAATTTTTGACAGGTTAACATTCTGTAAGGCAAGAAATTGCCCGGCTCTGGCAGTTATCCGCCCGGGGCTTGCGGGGGCCTCCTTCCGAAACACGCTCAAGCACATCCATGTGGCGCTTGGGCTCCGCCATCCATGGCTCCGCACAGTTTCGTAAGGAGGCCCCCCCAATCCCCTGACTGTGGAGGTTAGCCCTGGCCATTCCCCGCACCGAGGAACAACTGGTACGCCTCATCATCGGTCATGTTCTCGTAGCGGAAACCGACCTTGTCCAGCATCGCCTCGAAAGCCGGCAAATCCCCGTCGTCCACTTGCGCTCCCAGCAGCACCCGGCTGTAGGCGGCGCCGTGATTGCGGTAATGGAACATGGAGATATTCCAACGGGTTCCCAGTGACATCAGGAACTTCAGCAGCGCACCCGGACGTTCGGGAAACTCGAACTGGAACACCTTTTCATTGGAAATAGCGGGGGCATGTCCGCCCACCATGTGGCGCACGTGCTGTTTGGCGAACTCACTGTCAGTCAGATCCACCACACCGTAGCCCGATTCCCGCAGATCCTGCACCAGCTCGTCGCGGCCCAGACCACCGGCCTGGATCTGGATACCGACGAAAATCGTCGCGTTCCTGCTGTCGGCGTAGCGGTAATTGAACTCGGTGATGCTGCGCTTGTGCAGGGCGTTGATGAACGTCTTGAACGCCCCCGGCTTTTCCGGAATGGTGACCGCCAGAATCGCTTCGCGTTTCTCGCCGATTTCCGTGCGTTCCGAGATGTAGCGCAGGCGGTCGAAGTTCATGTTGGCGCCGCTGAGCGTGGCCGCCAGGTTCTCGCCCTCGATCTGCTCGCGCTCAATGTACTTTTTCATGCCCGCCACGCCCAGGGCGCCAGCCGGCTCGGCAATGGAGCGGGTATCCTCGAAGATGTCCTTGATCGCCGCGCAGATTTCGTCGGTGGAGACAGTGATGACTTCGTCCACGAGGTCCTTGCAGATTTCCCAGGGGTACTCACCAATCTGCTTGACCGCCACCCCGTCGGCGAAGATGCCGACCTCGTCCAGCACTACCCGCTCGCCGGCTTTCAACGCCGCCTGCAGGCAGTTGGAATCTTCCGGCTCTACACCGATTACCTTGATCTCCGGGCGCAGGTACTTGATGTAGGCCGCCATGCCGGCGATCAGGCCACCGCCACCGACGCAGATGAACACCGCATGCAACGGCCGGGTAAACTGCCACATCAGTTCCATGGCCACGGTGCCCTGCCCGGCAATCACATCAGGGTCATCGTAAGGCGGGATGTAGGTGTAGCCGTACTTCTGGATCAGCTCCTGGGCATGGGCCGCCGCTTCATCAAAGGCGTCGCCCCTGAGCACCACTTTCGCGCCATGGTCCCGCACCGAACGAACCTTGATGTCCGGCGTGGTCTGGGGCATGACAATCACCGCTTTGATCCCCAGATTCTTCGCCGCCAGCGCCACGCCCTGGGCGTGATTGCCGGCAGAAGCGCAGATAACCCCTTTCGCCTTCTGCTCTTCGGAGAGCTGGGCGATGCGGTTATACGCCCCGCGAATCTTGAAAGAAAACACCGGCTGAAGGTCCTCACGCTTGAGGTACATGTTATTTCGGAAGCGTTTGGAGAGGCTGCGCGCCTCGGTCAGCGGCGTCTCGATGGCCACGTCATAGACACGGGCATCGAGAATTTTCTTGATATAGCGTTGCGGCATGGGTCCGTCCGGAGATTGCATGGATAGTTGGAGATTCGTCGGAAAAACCAACAGTGTAGAAACTTTGGCCGCCTGCCGTCTATAAGCAGATGGCCGCTAAAGGCTATAATGGCGCGAAACCCGTTTACTTCCCCGACCGGAGCTCCCCATGACCCAGGATGAACTGAAAAAAGCCGTGGCCAAGGCTGCACTGGATTACATTGCCCCCCATCTGGAGCGCAGCAGCATCATTGGCGTGGGCACCGGCAGTACCGCGAACTTTTTCATCGACATGCTGGCAGACATTCGCAACGAGTTCGACGGCGCGGTGGCCAGTTCCGACGCCACCGCCGAGCGTCTGAAAGGTCACGGTATTCCGGTGTATGACCTCAACAGCGTGGGCGAAATCGAGTTCTACGTGGACGGCGCCGATGAAACCAACGAGCACCTGGAACTGATCAAGGGCGGCGGTGGCGCACTGACGCGGGAGAAAATTGTGGCGGCGGTGGCCAAGACCTTCATCTGCATCGCCGACGAATCGAAACTGGTCAGCACCCTGGGCAGTTTCCCGCTGCCGGTGGAAGTCATTCCCATGGCACGCAGCCACGTGGGCCGGGAAATCGTGCGTCTGGGCGGCGACCCGGTCTACCGCGACGGTTTCACCACCGACAACGGCAACATCATTCTGGACATCCATAACCTGGATATCTCCCGCCCGATCAAGGTTGAGGAAGCACTGAACCAGGTGGTTGGTGTGGTCACCAATGGCCTGTTCGCCCACCGTCCGGCGGACCTTCTGCTGCTGGGAACCGACGACGGCGTAAAGAGCATTTCCCGCTAGGCTGAGCCGTTCGGCGCTGCTGCCTGGCAATTCGGGCCAGCAGCCGCCAGCAGCTCCCAGGGATAAACCAAGCGCTTGCTTGGTATCGGGAATTGCGCGACACTGCGGCCCATGCTTTGCGATCAAGGGAGATTTCGCCGTGCTCGACTATTTCAACGATATCCATGACCAGGCCCGCCTGAGTGCCCGCAAATTCGTGGCCACCCACGTCCTGCCCTTTATCGATGACTGGGAGGAGGCCGGCGAGTTTCCCCGGGATCTTTATCGCAAAGCCGGTGAAGCCGGGCTGCTTGGCATCGGCTTTCCGGAAGCGCTGGGGGGCACCGGCGAAGGCGATGTCTTTTTGAAGGTCGCGGTTTCCGAGGAACTGATGCGTTCCACGTCCGGCGGCCTGGTCGCCAGCCTCGGCTCTCTGGATATCGGCCTGCCGCCGGTGGCCAAATGGGCGCAGGCGGGCATTCGTGAACAGATTGTGCCCCCGGTGCTGCGGGGCGAAAAAATCGCTGCACTGGCGATTACCGAACCCGGCGGCGGTTCCGACGTGGCCAACCTCAGAACCCGTGCGGTCCGCGACGGCGACCACTACATTGTCAACGGCAGCAAGACCTTTATCACCAGCGGCAGCCGCGCCGACCATTACACGGTGGCGGTACGCACCGGCGGCGAAGGTCACGGCGGCATCAGTCTGCTGCTGATTGACCGGGACATGCCCGGTTTCGCCACTGGCAAGAAGCTGCGCAAGATGGGCTGGTGGGCCAGTGACACCGCCGAACTGTTTTTCGAGGATTGCCGCGTGCCTGCCGATCGCCTGATCGGTGCCGAGAACGCCGGTTTCATCGCCATCATGAGCAACTTCCTGGCCGAACGCCTGATGCTCGCCATCATGGCGTACATGACCGCAGAAATTGCGCTTGAGGCCTCGCTGGCCTACGCCAATGAGCGCAAGGCGTTTGGCCGCAACATTGCCGGCTTCCAGGTGACCCGCCATAAACTGGTGGACATGGCAACCCAGGTGGATGTGGCACGGGAATACACCTATCGCTGTGCGGCGATGATGCAGGCGGGCAAGAACCCCATCAAACAGGTGGCCATGGCCAAGAATTTTGCCGTGGAGGTGTGCGAGAAGGTGACCCGCGAGGCGGTGCAGATCCACGGTGGCATGGGCTTTATGCGGGAATCGGTGGTGGAACGGCTGTATCGCGACGCCAAGATCCTGTCCATTGGCGGTGGCACCACGGAGATCATGAAGGAGCTGATCGCCAAGCAGATCAAACTGTAACCGTGGGCCAGACCAAGGTTTAGTTTCGAAGTGCACGAGACTTCCGTATAATTGCGCCCACTTTTTATCCGCAGTTAAACGCACGTTCAGGAAGGATCGCTCATGCAATTCGATAACATTCCCTCAGGTAAGAACCCGCCCGAAGACATCTATGTGGCCATCGAGATTCCGGCCAACAGCTCACCGGTCAAGTACGAGCTGGACAAGGACATGGGTGCGCTGCTGGTCGATCGCTTCATGGCGACCCCGATGTTCTACCCGGCCAACTACGGCTTTATTCCGCACACACTGGCCGACGACGGCGACCCGATCGATGTGCTGGTGGTCACACCCTACCCGATTCAGGCCGGCTGCGTCATCCGCTGCCGCCCGGTGGGTG
The DNA here is from genome assembly GCF_018424605.1 of Marinobacter lipolyticus. Lineage (GTDB taxonomy): Bacteria > Pseudomonadota > Gammaproteobacteria > Pseudomonadales > Oleiphilaceae > Marinobacter > Marinobacter lipolyticus_B. Next base: position 57,468 of record NZ_QTKT01000004.1, read on the forward strand.
TTCTGAACATGGAAGACGAAGCCGGTGGTGACGCGAAACTGGTGGCCGTGCCCCACGACAAGCTGACCCAGTCCTATCACAACGTCCAGGAAGTAACGGATCTGCCCGAACTGCTGCGCGACCAGATTCGCCACTTTTTCGAGAACTACAAGACCTTGGAGCCCGGCAAGTGGGTCAAGGTCCAGGGCTGGGGCAACGCCGCCGAAGCCAAGAAAGCCATTGAAGACGCGGTCAACGCCTACAAAGGCTGATACCCCGCTCCAGGCATAAAAAAACCGGGCCTCACAGCCCGGTTTTTTTATGCCTTCACGTTAACCTGGCCAGGGCTTTACCCCCGGGACAGCAGGTCCCGCATATCACTGATGGCGGCATTTGCCCGCGACAGATAGGCGGCCATGGTCAGCGAGTGGTTGGCCAGCACCCCGAAGCCACTGCCATTCAGGATGACCGGGCTCCACATGGCGCCTTGGGCCCCTTCCAGCTCGATGATGATCTGCTTGACACTGGCCATGGCGTTCTTGTCGGTCAGCACCTTACGGAAATCCACCTCGATGGCTTTGAAGATGTGCAGCAGGGCCCAGGAGCTGCCGCGCGCTTCGTAGAATACGTCATCAATCTTGGTCCACGAGGTCTTGACCTCCTCGCCGCCGGTTTCCTCCGCCAGCGGGTCTTCGGCGTTGATGGTCGCGACCGCATCGGAGACCGAGGCCTTGCCTACACTCTCGCCCAGGGTACGCGACAGGCTGCCCAGGCGGGTCTCCAGATCCGCGAGCCAGTTGTTCAGGTTATCAGCACGCGCAAAAAACTGGGCTGAGGGCTGGCCCGGCCGCGACAGGCGGTCCAGGTAACGATGCAACGCATTGATGCCAGTGCGATATTCCGCCTCGGTCGACGGTATCGCCCAGCTACCGCTGTCAAAATGGAACTGGGGCTCGGCCACGATCAGGTCGGGATCTTCCGCCGACTGACTCTGGGACCGGCTGATGTCCTTGCGCATGGCCCGGGACAGATCCCGTAACTGCACCAGGACGCCGTACTCCCAGTTCGGCATGTTATCCATCCACAACCCCGGCGGGAAAATGTCATTGGAGATGTAGCCACCGGGCTTGTCCAGCAGGGTCTCGGCAATACGTATCATGGTGACCGTGGTGGCAAAGCCGGCGACCGGCTCCCGATCCATGCTGGTAGCAACGTTGCGGGTGTGTTCCCGCACGGAAAAGGTATCCGGCTCGCTGCTCCAGATAATGCCCAGTATCACCGTCACCAGCAGATAGACGCCGAGCACCACCAGAATGAATTTGCCAACCACACCGCTGCCACCGGCGTAATCCTGTACGTCGTCCTTGCGATCCCTGAAATACTGTCTGATTTTGCCTGGCATCGGTTACTGATCCCCCTGTGCGTTATCGTTGTCAGCCTGGAATGGCCGCCCAAGATGGTAGCCCATTGCACCGTCAACACCCAACCTGCGCAACACCTCGTGCTCGCCGGCGGTTTCGACACCGGTGGCGAACACCTTTACCCCGCGACTGTGCGCGATGGCCACCACCGACTCCAGATAAAAGGCGTTCTCTTCGTGGGTATCGATATCGTGTATGAAGCTGTAGTCGATACGAATCCCCTGGAATCTCAGATTCCTCAGGTAGCTGAAGGGCACGCCGCCAACCCCGAAACGATCCACCAACACCGCGACGCCCAGCCGGTTCAATCCGCGCACCAGCAATCCCACCGCGGTGCGGTGGTGATGAACCGTTTGCTCGGAAATACCGACCCACAAGCGCCCGCGCACGTCGCCGGCGTCTTCCAGCCGGCTGAGCAGTTGCGCCCGGGCGCTTTCGCTGGCGACCGAGGAGGCGCTCAGGGTCAGCGCCAGCTGCCCGTCCGCCCGACGCCGCAACAGGTGCAGCGCCTCTCGCAACACCAGCCGGTCAATGTCCTCAATCAACCCGAATCGCTCGGCGATGGGCACGAACACACTGGCTTTGAGCTCGCCCTCCTCGCTGACGATCCTCGAGAACACCTGGTGATAGACCAGATCGCCGCCGCCGTTAAACACCATCGGCTGCAACCACAGTGACACCTTCTCCTCGCGGATGGCCTCTTTGATGAGGGCGCGCCAGGTCTCGCGGTTGTGGTGGGCCTCACGTTCGGGATCGGCGGCATGACAACCACTGGCAGGACGGGCCTGGGCCTGGCGCAGGGCCTCATCCGCCGCCGCCATCAGTTCCCGCGCGCTCCGGTCCCCCAGCGCCGGGGCAACGCCGCCGTGCACCATGACGTCTACCGGCCTGGCGAGGTCCGCGTAGATGCCATCCAGCTCCTCCACCAGCTGATGACACCAGACAACGCCGTCCGCCTGGGTCACGCCCGGCAGGAAAATGGCAAACTCGCCCCCGGTGCGGCGACCGGCAAAGGCATCGGTATGGGCGCGTACGAACTGATCGATGGCGCTGGCAATTCTCAGCAGCAGCCGGTCTGCCTCACCGCGGCCGTGGGCCTGGTTGTACTCGGCAAAACCCGCAAGCTGAAGCAGAAACAAGACGCCGGGGGCCGCGCGCTCTTCCGACTCCACTTCCACTTTCAGCCGCTGATCGAACGCGCTGCGACTGGCCAGCCCGGTCACCGGGTCCTCGTTACTGACCCGGCGCAGATGCTGGATCAGTTTCGCCTGACCTTCGAACAGAACCCCCAGGTCGTCCGCCATCTGGTTCATCGCGCGGGTTACCTGGTTCAGATCCCGGGTGGAATTGACCTCAATACGCCGGCGGAAATCCCGCTGTCCCAGGGCCTCGGCCTGCTTCTCCATGGCTTTCAGGGGCCGCAGTGTGCGGCGCACGATCCAGAACAGCAACGACAACCCAAGGCCACCGATGACCAGCGCACCACCAATCATGCCGATCGCCGCGCGCCAGAGATCGCGGTAGGCCCGCCCGGGATCGCTGATCACCTCCACACGACCAAGACGCGACCACCCGCGGACCACTTCCGCCCGGCCTGCTGGCAGGGGCAGGTCCACCAGCGCCACGAACCAGTCCGGCACCCCGTCTGCCGAGATCGTGGTCCGCCGCCCGGCGATCTGCTGCCCCTGATGATCGAGATACTCCACCGACAGGTAGCGCCCGCTGTCGAACACGGAATCGATCAGCGAGGCCGCCGCCACCGCATCGCGTCCGTCGATGGCGTTGGACAGCGACAGGCCCACCGCCGTGGCACCGTCCCTCGCATGCCCCTCCAGCTGGTCGGACACGTAATCCCGGAAGCGGTCGAAACTGAACGCGAGACTGACCAAGAGGAGCAACAGCAGCAGGTTGCCGGTATACAGCAACAGCAGGGAACGAAGGGAAATCACACCCTTCTGGTAAAGCGGTAATGCGCGAGGTTGCATCCGTGCCATCAATGGCGGCCTCCGGGGCCCCTCTGGCCCTACACAGAATGGCTCAGCCGGGCCGGCGGTGTGACCTGCCCCGCAGAGTTGACAAACATTTACATAGCGTCACCTACGCCGACAACATTAAACACTATAGACTCTGCAAAAGGACTAATGTTGAAAAATCTGCCTGTAGCGGAGACGGGCGGAACATAACGAGAAAAAAGGCAGGCCGGAGCACAATGAACGACGAAAACCAGAAAGAAAAACTCAGACAGCACTTTGCCCGCCGCGTCACCACTCAGGCCCGGGTTGTACTCGACACCTGGCAGAAGATCCATGAAACCCCGCAACAGTCGGCCGCCTTTCGCGACGATTTCGCCACGGCCACCGACAAGCTGGTGCGCTACGCCCAGCGGTTCGACATGGCCAGCCATGCCGACGCCGGCCGCAAAATCCTTGAGCTGCTGAATCAATGGGCGGCGGGCGACAACCTGCCGGACGCTCTTGACCGGCAACTGCAGGACAACATTGAGCAGCTTTCCCGAAGCACCCTGCGACGCACCGATCAGGACACGCCGGAAGCGCCCCAGCAGTTTCGCCGCACCCCGGTGTATGTTGCCCTGGCCAACGAGGAGATGGCCGGAAGGCTAATCCGCCAGCTGGAGTTTTTCGGCTTCCGCGCCTCCGCCTTCGGCAATGCCGATCAGCTCATCGAGGCCTGTGCCCTGCACAAACCGGAAACCATCCTGATGGACGTCAACTTCGGCAACGGCACCAACGACGGTATTGCCACCATCGAGCGCCTGCAGGAACGACACGACACGGCCATCCCCATCATTTTCATGAGTGACGAGGATGGCTCCATCGAAACCCGTTTGCGGGCGTCGCGCTGCGGCGGTGAGGAATTTTTCTATCCGGCGGTCGATCCTGGCCAGCTGATCGAGAAAATCGAGAGCTACACCCACGGCAATACCGTTGAACCCTACAAGGTTCTGGTGCTGGACGATTCCCGCGCCCAGGCAAAGTTCATGGAAACGGTGCTGAAAAAAGCCGGCATGACCGCCCACATCATCACCGACCCGATGCAGATCATTCATGCGCTGGAGGAGTTCTCACCGGAGATCATCATCCTCGACATGTACATGCCCGGCTGTACCGGCATGGAGATCGCCCGGGTGATCCGCCAGCAGGACCGCTTCCACAGCGTGCCCATTATCTATCTCTCGGCGGAAGAGGACGTCAGCAAACAGCTTCACGCCATGAGTCTGGGCGGCGACGACTTCCTCACCAAACCGATCGATCCCAAGCACCTGATTGCCACTATTCACAACCGCGGGCGGCGCGCGCGCTCGCTGTTGGCACTGATGATCCGCGACAGCCTCACGGGGCTGTTCAACCACACCCATACGCTGCATCTGCTGGACCAGGAGATCGTGCGCGCGCGGCAGAAAAACCGGTCCCTGTGTTTCGCGATGATCGATATCGACTATTTCAAGAAGGTCAACGACACTTTTGGTCATCCGATCGGGGACCGCGTGCTGCGGAGCCTGTCCATGTTTCTCAAGCAGCGCCTGCGCAAGACCGACCATATCGGCCGCTATGGCGGCGAAGAGTTCGCCATCATTCTGCCGGACACCCGCGAAAGTGATGCCCGCAACGTGCTGAACGAGATTCGCGATCGTTTCTCGGAGCTGCTGCAACCAGCCGGCGACCGGGAATTTAACGTCACCTTCAGCTGCGGCGTGGCCGCCTGGAACGACGACAGCTCACAGGCCCTGTGCGAGCGGGCCGACCGCGCGCTCTACCGCTCCAAGGAACACGGTCGTAACTGCGTGACCGCCGCCAGCGACTGAGGTCGCCCTGCCCCCCATGCCCGGCCCGTCGCGGCCGGGCCTATGAAACCAACGTCTTATAGCGGTAGCCCCCTGCCTTCACGACAATGTCACCCAGTTACGGGACATTGCCACCGTGCGTGAAGCGGCACTTTTTTAGACCAATTGACGACATGCCACAATGTCAAAAAGTGTTGATTCCAGCGCAATTTGCACGCACGATTACTGGAAAATGTCGTTATATTCGGCGATCCTGTAAAAAACGCCAAGTCAGAGAAGCAATCATGTCGACAATCCTGGTCCTCCACGGTCCCAACCTGAACATGCTCGGAACCCGCGAGCCCGAGGTATACGGTTACGAGACCCTGGCGGACATCGACAAGCGGTTGCACAGCCGGGCCGCCGAAAGTGGCCACCACCTGCTGCACCTGCAATCGAACGCCGAGTATGAGTTGATCGAGCGCATCCACGAGGCGCGCAGCGAAGGCGTTGACTTCATCATTTTCAACCCGGCTGCGTTCACCCACACCAGCGTGGCCCTGCGTGATGCAATGCTGGCGTCGGGCATTCCGTTCATTGAGGTGCACCTGTCCAACGTGCATGCGCGGGAGGCCTTTCGCCATCACTCGTATTTTTCCGATATCGCCGAGGGCGTTATCTGCGGGCTCGGTAGTCAGGGCTACGACCTTGCCCTGACCGCGGCGCTGCAACGAATTCACCGATAGACCAGATAACAACGGGACCGGACACACTATGGATATTCGCAAAATCAAGAAGCTGATTGAACTGCTGGAGGAATCCGACGTCGAGGAACTGGAGATTCACGAGGGCGATGACTCCGTTCGCATCTCCCGCCGTCGTGAACAGGCCGCCGGCACCCAGTACCTGGCCCATTACCCGGCCATGGCTCCGGCGCCGCAGCAGGCGCCAGCGGCTGACAATCCGGGCGCCGCGGCCGGTGAAGGCGCCGCCCCGGCAGCACCAGCCGGACACACCCTCAATTCGCCCATGGTGGGCACCTTCTACCGCGCCCCGTCCCCCACGGCAAAAGCCTTTGTGGAGGTGGGTCAGAAAGTCAACGTTGGCGACGTGGTCTGCATCGTCGAAGCCATGAAGATGATGAACCAGATTGAAGCGGACAAGAGCGGCACGGTCACCGAGATCCTGGTGGAAAATGGCCAGCCGGTAGAGTTTGACCAGCCTCTGGTCGTCATTTCCTGAACTCGGTGATCCTACATCATGGCTATGCTAGAAAAAGTTCTGATCGCAAACCGGGGCGAGATCGCACTGCGCATCCTGCGGGCCTGTAAAGAGCTCGGCATCAAAACGGTTGCCATCCACTCCCAGGTGGACCGTGATCTGATGCACGTGCGCCTTGCCGACGAATCCGTCTGTATCGGCCCCAACAGCCCGACCGACAGCTACCTCAACATTCCGACCATCATCAGCGCGGCGGAAGTCACCGACTCGGTGGGCATCCATCCGGGTTACGGCTTCCTGGCGGAGAACGCCGATTTTGCCGAACAGGTCGAGAAAAGCGGATTTCGCTTCATCGGCCCCCGCGCGGAAACCATCCGCCTGATGGGCAACAAGGTGTCGGCCATCAACGCCATGATCAAAGCCGGGGTGCCGACGGTGCCCGGGTCCGACGGTCCGCTGACCGAGGACGACGAACGCACCTTGCGGATTGCCCGCGAAATCGGCTACCCGGTAATGATCAAGGCGGCGTCCGGCGGCGGCGGTCGCGGCATGCAGGTGGTGCACTCCGAGGCGGCCCTGCTCAAGGGTGTGCAGATTACCCAGAGCGAAGCCCGCAACGCCTTCGGCGACCCCACCGTCTATCTGGAAAAATTCCTGGAAACCCCGCGTCACGTGGAAGTCCAGGTACTGGCGGACATGCACGGCAACTGCATCCATCTGGGCGACCGCGACTGCTCCATGCAACGGCGCAACCAGAAGGTGATTGAGGAAGCCCCGGCCCCCAACATCAATCCCGAATCCCGCGCCCGCACCCTCAAGGCCTGCGTCGACGCCTGCAAGGAAATCGGCTATGTCGGCGCCGGCACGTTCGAATTCCTGTATCAGGACGGCGAGTTCTACTTCATCGAGATGAACACCCGGGTCCAGGTGGAGCATCCGGTGTCCGAGATGGTGACCGGCGTGGACATCGTGCGGGAGCAATTGCGCATTGCCAGCGGTCTGCCCCTGCAGTACACCCAGGACGACATCCGCATTTCCGGCCACGCCCTGGAATGCCGCATCAACGCCGAAGACCCCAAAACCTTTGTCCCCAGCCCGGGCAAGGTCAAGCACTTCCACGCCCCGGGCGGCAACGGCGTGCGGGTTGATTCGCACCTGTACAGCGGTTACACGGTGCCGCCCTATTACGATTCCCTGGTGGCTAAGCTGATCACCTGGGGCGACGATCGCGAGATCGCCCGGCGGCGCATGAAGAACGCCCTTGACGAGCTGGTTGTCGAAGGCATCAAAACCAATCAGTCCCTGCATCGGAAACTGGTACGCGATGGTGGCTTTAAACAGGTAGACTTCACCATCCATTACCTGGAAAAACTGATGCGGGATTGAACCAACCATGCCCTGGATACAACTACAGATCCCGGCTGATCCGGACAACGCCGATCAGCTGGAAGATCTGCTCATGGAGATGGGCGCCGAAGCCGTCTCCATGGAAGATGCAGCCGACCAGCCCCTGTACGAACCCGACCCCGGCACGACGCCACTGTGGCACCACACCAGTGTCACCGGTCTGTTCGATTCCGAACGCGACATCGAGCAGCTGTGCGCCGCCATCACCGACGCCTGGCACCAGCAGACCCAGCAGTCGCTACCAGGCATCGACGTTACCCTGGTCGAGGACAAGGACTGGGAGCGTGCCTGGATGGACGACTTCCAGCCACTGCAGTTCGGCGAGCGACTGTGGATCGTACCCAGCTGGCACGAGGCGCCGGACCCGGATGCGGCCAACCTGATGCTGGATCCGGGCCTGGCGTTCGGAACCGGCACCCACCCCACCACCGCGCTGTGCCTGCAATGGCTCGACGGTCAGGACGTGCAGGACAAGCAGGTGATCGATTACGGTTGCGGCTCGGGCATTCTCGGACTGGCCGCGCTGCTGCTCGGCGCCAGGCATGTGGTCGGCGTGGACACCGACCCCCAGGCGCTGGAAGCCAGCCGCGACAATGCCCAGCGTAACGGCGTTGAGGCCAGCCGGCTGGACCTTTACCTGCCGGAAAGCGAGCCCGACACCCGCGCCGACATCATGCTGGCCAACATCCTCGCCCAGCCGCTGATTGGACTGGCACCGCACCTGGCCGCCCGTGTCAAACCCGGCGGCGACCTGGTGCTGTCCGGCATCCTGTCCAACCAGGCCCGCGAAGTCATGGCCGCTTACGAACCCTGGTTCGTGATGGACGAGCCCGAACAGAAAGAAGAATGGATACGCCTCACAGGACGACGTAACGACAGGTGACGAATCCACTGTGACCGACTAAACTCCGTGACTCGTAGCGAAGTCGCTTTCAGGAACGAAGCATGACCCAAAGCAGCCTGCAGACCCGATGCCCAAAGTGCGACACCCGGTTCCGGGTAACGGACGAGCAACTCAGCATTGCCAAGGGCAAGGTGCGCTGCGGGAACTGTATGGAAGTGTTCAATGCCATCGATCATCAGGTGGCTTCCCCCGCCGCAGCGACCACGCCGCCACCGGATGCCCCGAAGCCGTCCGCCGACCCTGGCGCTGCCAGCGGGTTCTCGGCTGACGACGACTTTGTGTTCGCCGACAACCCCGAGGAAGATGCCGCTGAGGGCAAGTACGCCGGCAGCAGCCTGACCTTCTCCGACGACGAACTCAGCGACAGCTTCCGCTCCTTCGACGAGCGCGCGGGCGCCGACAGCCATCACGATGACGAACGTGAAAGCTCCGACATCGATGAGAGCTGGGCCGAGGCCATGCTGTCCGAGGATGACACCGCTCGCAGCGACAGCGCCCGCCCCGCCCGCCCGGCTCCCGAGCCGGACGCGCCGGTTGAGCCGGAACCCGAACACCAACCCGCCGATGACTCCGTACCGCCGAGGCAGACCGACACCGACGCCGGGCTGGCGCAGTCGTTTACTTCACCCGAGGATGCCCCCGCCGCCGAGCGGCCGGAGCCCTCGCCAGACATGGAAATGGAACCACACTCCCACGCGCAACCTGACGCCGGGCCGGCCGAGAACACCTTCGAGCCGGAGGAACCGCTCAACGCCCGCTTCCCCTACAGCGACCTAAGACGCGAGCCGGTGTCGGTCGGCGGTGGCTCCGGCGGCGGGCTGCGGCGTGCCCTGTGGACGCTGGTGGTACTGGCGCTGCTGGGCCTGCTGGTGGCCCAGGTCACCTGGTTCCAGTTTGATCGACTGTCCGCCATTCCCGAGCTGCGCCCGTTTTACGAGCAGGGCTGCGAGCTGGCCGGATGCGAGCTCAAGCCACTGATCGAAGTGGACGCCATTCAAAGCCGCAAGCTGGTGGTGCGCACCGACCCCGACAACCGGAGCCAATTGCTGGTGGAGGCGGTGATCATCAACCGTGCCGCGTTCGAGCAGCCGTTCCCGGCGATCGCCCTGACCTTCTCCAATCTCAACGGCGACGTGGTCGCCCAGAGTGTGTTCACCCCCGAGGAGTACGTGGCCGGCGAAGGCCGCGAACTGGCCGCCATGCCCACCAACACCCCGGTGAGGATCGCCATTGGTATCCGTGACCCGGGACGTGACGCCGTCAACTACAATATCGCTTTCCGCGAGCACAGCCGGTAAGCAAGCATTTACTCGTCAACGATGGCCGGCGGCCATCGAACAGACCAAAAGTCAACCAGAAAGCGCGAAAAATAATCAATTTTTTCGCTACCTTGCCTCTTCAATCGCTCGCCCCCCGACGGTATCATTAGCGCCCTTCGGTTCCGGATCGGTTACTTATTGAGCAATCGTTCCAGGCCGATCCTTGCTGAACCCGCTGTGACACGGACTGAAACCATGCTGCCGACGGCAAAAATCGGGCCGTACACCTTGCCCAACCCGCTGATCGTTGCCCCCATGGCGGGTGTAACCGATCGCCCGTTCCGGCTTCTGTGTCGGGATATGGGCGCGGGCCTGGCGGTGTCGGAGATGGTCATCGCAGACAGCAAACTGTGGCACACGCGTAAATCCAGATTCCGCATGAACCACACCGGCGAGCCGGAACCCCGTTCCGTCCAGATCGCCGGCGGCGATCCTGACATGCTGGCCAATGCCGCGCGGATGAACGCCGAGTTCGGCGCCCAGATCATCGACATCAACATGGGCTGCCCGGCGAAAAAAGTCTGCAACAAGGCCGCCGGCTCGGCGCTGATGAAAGACGAAAATCTGGTCAGGGAAATACTCGAGGCGGTGGTTGCCGCCGTCGACATACCGGTTACGCTGAAAATGCGTACCGGCTGGGACCGCGATCACCGCAACGCACCGCTGATCGCACGGATGGCGGAAGATGCCGGCATCCAGGCGCTGGCCATTCACGGTCGTACCCGGGCCGATGCCTATAAGGGTGAGGCGGAGTACGACACCATTGCCGAGGTGAAATCCCGGGTCGGCATACCGGTCTTCGCCAACGGTGACATCACCTCACCGCAGAAGGCAAAACAGGTGCTGGAGCATACCGGGGCTGACGGCCTGCTGATCGGCCGCGGCGCCCAGGGCAGGCCCTGGATCTTCCGGGAAATTCTGCATTTCCTCGAAACCGGCAAGCAACTTGCCGTGCCGCCGCTGGCGGAAGTGGAACAGATTCTGACCCGGCACCTTGACGCCCTCCACCGGTTCTACGGTGAAACCATGGGGGTGCGCATCGCCAGAAAGCACGTGGGCTGGTACCTGCAGTCCCACGATGACAACAAGCAGTTTCGCAAACGTTTCAACGCCCTGAATGAGGCGGCGGAGCAGAGAGACAGTATTCAACAGTACTTTGCAGGCTTACGAAATGGAGAGGTATTCGCAGCATGACCGCTGAGACTTTGGCAAATGAGAATATGAGTACATCGGCCAACGATGATATCCATCAGTTGCAGACAGTGAACAGCAGTGGCAACACCGTCACCCTGCGTGACAGCGTGGAAGTTGCCCTGAAGAACTATTTCGCCCAACTGGATGGTGCCCCCGTCACCGAGGTCTACCAGCTGGTACTCTCCGAGGTGGAAGCGCCGTTGCTGGAACAGGTAATGAAGTACACCCGCAACAACCAGACCAAGGCTTCCACCATGCTCGGACTGAATCGCGGCACACTTCGCAAGAAGCTCAAGCAGTACGGTCTGCTATAATCCAGACACCCCGAATAAACGAGGGCCTCCCGGACACCATTCGCGAGGCCCTCATTCGTTCATCTCCAGCAGAAATTATGTGACCCATGGCAAACCAGGCTAATACCCCCGTCCGTCGCGCGCTGATCAGCGTGTCTGATAAAACCGGCATCGTCGACTTTGGCCGTGCTCTGACCGAGCGCGGCGTAGAACTGCTCTCCACCGGAGGCACCTTTCGTCTGCTCCAGCAAAACAATGTTCCGGTCACCGAGGTCAGTGATTACACCGGTTTTCCGGAAATGATGGATGGCCGGGTGAAAACCCTGCATCCGAAAATTCACGGCGGCATTCTCGGCCGCCGCGGCACGGATGACACCGTGATGGGCGAGCACGGCATCAACCCCATCGACATGGTGGTGGTGAACCTGTACCCCTTCGAAGACACCGTGGCCAATCCGGACTGCGACCTGGCGACCGCCATCGAGAACATCGATATCGGTGGTCCCACCATGGTGCGCGCCGCCGCCAAGAACCATGACGACGTCGCGATTGTGGTCAATGCCGCCGACTACGGCAGGGTTCTCAAAGAGCTGGATGCCAATGACGGTGAGCTGGCCTACCACACCCGTTTTGACCTGGCGGTCAAAGCTTTCGAACACACGGCCGGGTACGACGGCGCCATCGCCAATTACCTGGGCGGGCGCACTCCGGATAATGACAACGCTGACTTCCCGCGTACCTTCAACGCCCAGTTCGTGAAAGTGCAGGATATGCGTTACGGGGAAAATCCTCATCAGCGCGCCGCTTTTTACGCCGAACGCAATCCGAAGGAAGCCTGCGTGGCAACGGCTAAACAGTTGCAGGGTAAAGAGCTGTCCTACAACAACGTGGCCGACACTGACGCCGCGCTGGAGTGCGTCAAACCTTTCGCAGACCCCGCCTGCGTGATCGTGAAGCACGCCAACCCGTGCGGTGTCGCCATCGGTGCCGACATCCGCCAGGCCTACGATCTGGCCTTCGCCACCGATCCCACCTCGGCGTTCGGCGGCATCATTGCCTTCAACCGCGAGCTCGATGCCGACACCGCCAAGGCGATCATCGACCGCCAGTTCGTGGAAGTGATCATCGCACCGACGGTGTCACCGGAAGCCGTGGACCTGGTGGCCGCGAAGAAGAACGTGCGTCTGCTGGCCTGCGGCGAGTTCAACGGTGAGCGCGCCAAGGCCCTCGACTACAAGCGGGTGACCGGCGGCTTGCTGGTTCAGGACCGCGACCTGGGCATGGTGGCGATGGAAGACGTGAAAGTGGTGACCGAGCGCCAGCCGTCCGAAGCTGAACTGAACGATCTGCTGTTCGCTTGGGAAGTGGCCAAGTATGTGAAGTCCAATGCCATCGTCTACGCCAAGGCCGGACGTACCATCGGCGTCGGCGCCGGCCAGATGAGCCGCGTCTACAGCGCCAAGATTGCCGGCATCAAGGCCGCCGATGAGAACCTGGAAGTCAAAGGCTCGGTGATGGCATCCGATGCCTTCTTCCCGTTCCGCGACGGCATCGACGCCGCTGCCCAGGCCGGTATTACCGCGGTCATTCAGCCCGGCGGCTCCATGCGCGACCAGGAAGTCATCGATGCCGCCAACGAGCATGGCATTGCCATGGTGTTTACCGGTATGCGCCACTTCCGGCACTAACAGGAGCAACCTATGAACATTCTCGTTATTGGCTCCGGCGGCCGTGAGCACGCGCTGGCCTGGAAAGCCGCCCAGTCTCCTGACGCTGACCGGGTGTTCGTTGCACCCGGTAATGCCGGCACAGCGCGCGAGCCCGGCCTGGAAAACGTCAACATCGACGTGATGGACCTCACTGGTCTGGCCGACTTCGCCGCCGCCAACCAAGTCGGCCTGACCATTGTCGGCCCCGAGGCGCCGCTGGTGGCAGGGATTGTCGATCAGTTTGAAGAGCGCGGCCTGCGCGTCTTCGGCCCCAGCGCCGGCGCGGCGCAGCTGGAAGGCTCCAAGGCGTTCACCAAGGATTTCCTGGCACGCCAGAAGATCCCTACCGCCGCCTACGGCAACTTCACCGACGTGGACGAAGCGCTGGCCTACGTGCGTCAGCAGGGCGCGCCCATTGTCGTGAAAGCCGACGGCCTGGCGGCCGGCAAGGGCGTGATCGTCGCCATGACGCTGGGCGAAGCCGAAGACGCCATCCGCGACATGCTTGCCGGTAATGCCTTCGGCGATGCCGGTAGCCGGGTGGTGATCGAGGAGTTCCTTGATGGCGAGGAAGCCAGCTTCATCGTCATGGTTGACGGCGAGCACGTGCTGCCCATGGCCACCTCCCAGGACCACAAACGCGTGGGGGATGGCGACACCGGCCCGAACACCGGCGGTATGGGCGCCTACTCGCCTGCACCGGTAGTCACCGCCGACGTTCACCAGCGCATCATGGACGAAGTGATCTATCCGACGGTGCGCGGCATGGCCGCCGAAGGCCATCCCTACAAGGGCTTCCTGTACGCCGGCCTGATGATCGACGGCAACGGCGCTCCCAAGGTGATCGAATTCAACTGCCGTTTTGGCGACCCGGAAACCCAGCCCATCATGCTGCGGATGAAATCGGATCTGGTGGCATTGTGCAGCGCCGCCATCGACGGCAAGCTGGATACCTGCACCTCCGACTGGGACGAGCGCGCGTCGGTGGGCATCGTGCTGGCCGCCGGCGGTTACCCCGGCAGCTATGGCAAGGGGGATGTCATCTCCGGCTTGCCGCAAACGGAAACCGAGGGCGAGAAGGTGTTCCACGCTGGCAGCCGGCTTGAAGGCGAACAGGTGGTCACCAACGGCGGTCGTGTGTTGTGTGCCACCGCCCTGGGTCAGACGGTAACCGAAGCCCAGCAACGGGCGTACCAGCTGGCTTCCGGCATCTGCTGGGACGGCGTGTTCTATCGCAAGGACATTGCCTATCGGGCCATCGCGCGGGAAAACACCTGACCAACGGAAACGGAGCCCGATTCAAGATGATACCCTCAAGCCGCCTGCCAGCCCTTGCCGTTCTGATCCTGACCGTGACCCTGGCAGGCTGCTCGCGCCAGGACGTCTACGACACCGCCATTGACTGGGAGCGTTCAGCCGCCGGGCTGCAGGCGGACCGGGCAACCGTGGCGGGCATGGACATCGCGTATCTTCGCAACGAGGAAACGGTTGCCGGAGATACCATCGTGATGATCCACGGCTTCGGCGCCAATAAGGATAACTGGACCCGTCTGGCGCGGGAGCTGACCGAAAGCTTCAACGTCTACGCCATCGACCTGCCCGGCCACGGCGACAGCAGCAAGGAGCTGGATCTCGGTTACCGTTTCGAGGATCAGGTGCAGCACCTTGCCCGCATCCTCGACAAGCTCGACATCGATCGCACCCACATGATGGGCAACTCCATGGGCGGCGCCATCACCGCACTTTACGCCGCAACCTTTCCGGACCAGGTAGCCTCCGCGGTGCTGCTTAACCCGGCCGGCATTTTCGATTACGAGAGCGAACTGGTGGACCTGGTGGTTGAGGGCGACAACCCGCTGATTCCAAAGGAACCCGGCGATTTCGACCGGCTGCTGGACTTTGCGCTCGAGAAACGCCCGTTCGTGCCCTGGCCGATTCTCGGTGTGATGGAACAAAAGGCCATAGCCAACCGGGAAGTCAACGAAGTGATCTTCGCCGCTATCCGCGACACCGGCTTCGAATCGGACTTCCGCAATGCCATCTCCGACATCAGCGCACCTGTGCTGGTGATCTGGGGCAAACAGGATCGGGTCATCAACTACCGCAACGCCGACAGCTTTGTCGCCGCCATTCCCCGGGCACAAAAGGTCATTCTGGACGACATCGGCCACGCGCCGATGGTGGAAGCCCCGGAAGAATCGGCCCGACTGTTTCGCGACTTCATTGCCGACCACCCCCTTTAACCCCGTTAACCCTTTTGCTGACTACAGGTTGAAGCCGAAAACCAGTAAGCTTTGGCGCAGCCCCTTTCGTTTGCCCGAGCCGCTCCATGCCTGAAGCCATCTGGATTACGTTTGCTTTCGGTCTTGGCCTGATTGTAAAAACAATCGGCCTGCCACCCCTTGTCGGCTACCTGGCCGCCGGTTTCGCACTGAGCGGACTGGCCACCACCACTGGCCTCGAGATCCAGGAAACCGCCGCACTCGCACACATTGCTCACCTCGGCGTGCTGTTACTGCTGTTCACCGTTGGCCTGAAGCTCAAGCTGCGTTCGATCATCAGCCCGGAAGTCATCGGCGGCAGCCTGCTGCATTTTGGCATCACCTGCGCGGTGTTTGCCCCCGGGCTTTACCTGGTGCTGGCACTGGACTGGACCACCGCCCTGCTGCTGGCCATTGCGTTATCGTTCTCCAGCACCGTGCTGGCGGCAAAGGTGCTGGAAAGCAAGCGGGAACTGCGCGCCTTCCATGGGCGAGTGGCCATCGGCATCCTGATCATGCAGGACCTGATCGCCCTGGTGGTCATGAGCCTCGCCGCGGGCAAGACGCCCTCGGAATGGGCGCTGCTGGTGTTTGGCCTACCCCTGCTGCGCCCCCTGCTTTTCCGGATGCTTGATGCCAGCGGGCATGACGAACTGCTGGTGCTGCTGGGCCTGCTGCTGGCACTGGTGGTCGGCGGCCTGGGGTTCGAGGCGGTGGGACTGAGCTCCGAACTGGGAGCGCTGATCTTCGGTGCCATGCTGGCCAATCATCCCCGCGCCCAGGAACTGGCGAAGTCCCTGTGGAGCGTTAAGGAAATGTTCCTGGTCGGTTTTTTCCTGCAGATCGGCATCGGCGGCCTGCCCGACCAGCAGGCGGTGATCTTTGCCGCGGTGGCCGCCCTGGTGTTGCCATTGAAAGGCATACTGTTCTTTTTCCTGCTGGTGCTCTTCCGCCTGCGGGCACGGAGCAGCTTCCTGACGTCGCTGTCGCTGACCAATTACAGCGAATTCGGCCTGATTGTCGCCAGCGTGGCGTTACCCCAATGGCTGGTACCGCTGGCCATTACCGTGTCACTGTCGTTCGTCATTTCTGCGCCGCTGAACCGGTTTGCCCACGGGCTTTACGAACGGTACAGCCGGAATCTGGTGCGTCACGAGCGGCAACAACGGCATCCCGACGAGCAACCGATTTCCCTTGGCGATACCCGTGTGCTGGTCATGGGCATGGGGCGCACCGGCACCGCCGCCTACGACTGGCTGCAACAGAAAGAAAGCTACGTGATGGGGCTGGATTCCGACCCGGCCAAGGCCGCCAAGCATCAGGCGGAAGGTCGGAACGTGGTGTTTGCCGACGCCGAGGACAACACCTTCTGGGAAGGGCTTCATATGCCCGATCTGCAATCGGTGATCCTGGCGATGAACGATATCGAGGGCAAGCTGATTGCCGCGCGCATGCTGCGCAAACTCGGCTTTAACGGCTACATCCTCGCCCACACCATGTACCGGGACGAGGCAGAGAAAATCCGGGACGCCGGCGCCGACGAGGCCTACCTGACCATGAGCGAGACCGGCGTGGCGCTGGCCAGCCATCTGCAGGAATACCTGGGCGAAGCACCCGGCCAGCCCCCCCCCAGGGGAACCGGCCATGCTTGATATTGACGAGTTCTCCCGCGGCAACATGACCCAGATGACGTCGCTCCACGAGGAACGGCTGGACATCGTGGCGAGCACCCTCAAGCGAACCGGGGCGCGGACGTTTCTCGACCTCGGCTGTGGCTCGGGTTCCCTGCTCTACCGCCTGGCCGCCCTTCCGGAGTTTGAACTGATTGTCGGCCTTGAGCAGTCCGGTGTTTCCATCCGGCAGGCCAGGCTCACCCTGGAACCCTGGCTGAGCACATCGCCGGATCGCATCCGGCTGGTCAGGGGCTCCTACACCGAGAGCAACCCGGCGCTGACGGGTTTCGACGCCGCCGCCATGGTGGAAACCATCGAACACGTTTATCCCGGCGAGCTGTCGAAAGTGGAAGTGGCGGTGTTCGGCGAATACCGCCCGGGGCTGCTGTTGATGACCACACCCAACCGGGAGTACAACCCGCTGTTCGGCCTGGTTGCCGGTGAATTCCGCGACGAAGACCACAAGTTCGAGTGGGACCGCACCAAATTCCGCCACTGGGCCCGGGGCGTTGCCAGTCGCAACGGCTACCGGGTGGAATTCGGCGGCATCGGGGAGCACCACCCGGAGCTGGGGCCACCGACCCAGACCGCCCTGTTCATCCGCCTTACCTGACTCAGCGGATACGGCGCCAGGCCGTCAGCTCGGCGATGGTATGCTGGAACTTCCGCCGGGTTTCCCGTATCACAAACGGAATGTCCATCGGCGCCTGCACTGGCTCGAAATGCCCGGACAGGATGTCCTTCATACCGTCCAGTACGGTGCGGGGCTGACCATTGTGCTCGAATCCCCCAATCCAGTTGGCGCGGGGCGTGAACTCCGCCATCAGGGTATACGGCGAGCTGATCACCAGGGTCCCGTTGTCTGCCAGCCGCCGGTGGATATCCGCCAGAAAGGCGCCGGGGTCTTGCAGGCGGTCTATCAGGTTACCGGCGAAAATCAGATCATAACCGGTGTGCTCCGGCCCCAGGTTGCAGGCGTCGCCGGTAGCAAACGACACGCGACTCGCTGCCCGGGTCAGGTTCAGTTCCTCCAGACTGACGGTCACCCGCTCACCCAGCTCACCTTCGTCGCGGCGAAAATAGTCGATGGCGCCGGCCTTGCGAAGGGTATTGGCGGCCTCGACAAAGCGCGTAGAGAGATCAACGCCGACCACCGCATCGAATATCCGGCCGAGCTCGAAGGTGGTGCGACCCACCGCACATCCCAGATCCAGCGCCTTGTGTTTGTCGCGCCCGGCCATCAGTTCCTGGCAGATACCGGCACAACGGGCGGGGTAGTTGCTCACCCCGAAATAATGATCGCCGAAATGGAACCCCAGGTACTGACTCAGCAGTTCGTCGGTTTCGTAAACGTTCATGGTGGTTCCTCAATGGCTGTCGGTTCAGGTGGCGGGGAGAGCGCAGCTGCGGAACCCCGTGTACACGTCGTTGCGCAACGGCAGATAGGCCTGCCGGTAGGTACCCCGTATCAGGCTCGATGAGGTGGCGCAGCTGCCACCGCGGGTGACCTTGTGATCGCCGAACTGCAGCGTGGACATGAAAGGATACATGTCGATACGAAAGCCATCGTAGGGGAAAAACTGGCTGCTGGTCCATTCCCAGACGCCCCCGATCATCTGGCGGCAACCGAAGGCGCTGTCGCCCGCCGGATAATCCCAGACCGGCTGCTGCGCCATGGCACGACCGTCCATGTCAGCGTGCTCTGGGGTGGGGCCCTCGTCCCCCCAGGGAAAGCGCCGGAAAGGCTCACCCGGACGGTTGCCCAGCGCCGCGACCTCCCATTCGTGTTCAGTGGGCAGCCGCCGCCCGGCCCAGGCGCACCAGGCCTCTGCCTCCCAGTAGCTGACGTGGGTGACCGGCGCATCCGGGTTGAGCGGCTGCCACCGGTCAAACACCCGCTCCTGCCACTGCTCGTCGTGCCAGCGCCAATACAGCGGGTGCTTCGGTACGGTCAGTACCGGCTCCCGGCAGCCGTGCACCAGGGCAACATCGGTTTCGGTCTGCAGCCATTTTCGGCCGCCGAACGACCAGAATTCTGTGCGACGGTAGCCGTCGTCTTCCACAAACGCCTGGAATTCCCGATTCGACACCGGCACCCGGGAAATGGCGAACGACGGCAGTTCCACCTCGAACCGCGGCTTCTCGTTGTCGAAGGCAAAATCACCGGTGGCGAACGCCGCGGACTCCCCAGGCATACCGATCAGCCAGCGGCCGGCCGGAACCACCGCATCCCCTGCAACGCCTTCTCCGGGCGCAGAACGCTCACCGGTCACCCCCGGCGGAGCGGGATAGCCGACGGTCTGCCGGCACCAGATCAGCGATTCAATGTGCATGTTCTGGTGAAAAATGGCGTAGCGGTAGAGGTAAAGATCCCTGTCGCTCAAGGGTGTCGTGGCGATGCGTTCCGCCATTCGCTCATAGATAGTATCGAAATAGGCGAGCGTTTCATCACGGCCGGGGAACAGGTCTCTCCGCCAGCGATCCCGATGGTCCACGTGGAAGGAATCCCACAGGTCGTCCATGGCGGGATTGTAGCTCGGCGTGCCGTCCAGCAGATTGAAGACAAACACTTCGTAGAAAAACGCGGCGTGGCCCATCTCCCACAGCGGCGGATTGACACCGGGGTGATAGGGCACCTCCAGACTGGCCTCCGGCAACGAGGTTATCAACGCCCGGGTGCGCTTTCGGGTGTGTTCCAGCTCTGTCAACAGGGTCGCCTTATCCACGCTGTCGTTCTCCACTAGTCACTCGTTCATCGGGAACTCGTTTAGTACGATAACAAACTGCCTCCCGGATGAGTGATCAACCGCCAGAAATTTTCGGCGGGCCGGGCCGTCGATGTTAAGAATGGCGGCCTATACCGTCGGCAAAATTTACAGATTTTTCCCGCCGGTTGCTCGCGAATTTTGCAACTCACTGAAAACAGGCCCGCTGAACCAAATGGCACATTCCGTGTATGTCGCTTGTGCGGAACGCTATCTCCGGGAGGCCCGTCATGAAGGAACAACGACCGCTTGTCTGGTTGTCTGCGGCTGACGTGAGAGAAGACCAGAAAGCTCTGCTGTCAGCGCAGTGGAAAATCCATCCTTTTGACATGACAGAACCTCCGCCGTTTACAACGGCCGTCGCCGGGCGCGCCAGGGTCGGCGTGCTGGACCTGAGTGTCTACCCTGATAACGGCACACCTTTTCTTGATCAATGGATAGAAGCGTTCCGGCTTTCTCACTGGGTGGGCATCCTTCCCGCCTCGCCCAGCGAGGACAGCCGCCTGGGCACCCTGATATCGCGGCACTGCACCGATTACCATCACCTGCCACTGGACGCCGAACGGCTCAACACAGTACTGGGGCACCTGTGGGGCATGTCCCAGCTGCACGCCCGCACTGATTTTGAATCCCACGACGGTTATCAGGAGTCTGCGCTGGAGGGCGCATCCGCGGTGATTCGTCAGACCAGAGCAATGTTAAGGCGGTTCGCGAAAACCCATGAGCCGGTGCTGATTTCCGGAGAGAACGGCACCGGCAAGGACGCTGCCGCACGCTTCATTCACCGCCACTCCACCCGCCGGACCCAGCCCTTTGTCACAGTCAATTGCGCGGCGCTGCCGCTGTCGTTGACCCAGAGTGAACTCTTCGGCCACGACAGCGACACCCTCGGCGTGACCACGAATGCCAGGCGCGGCCGCATCGAAGCGGCCGATGGCGGTACGCTGCTGCTGTCCGGTATTGACGAACTGCACCCGGAACAGCAGTCGGCGATTCTGCGCTTTCTCCAGGAAGGTCAGATCGAGCGGGTGGGCAGTGCCCGCCCTCACAGGGTGGACGTGCGGGTGATTGCCACCAGCGCCCGCCCCCTCAAGCAACTGGTCGAGACCGGCGAGTTCCGCAGCGATGTCTACTACCGGCTTGGCAGCCTGGAAGTGCAGCTGCCGCCCTTGCGGGAACGGCCGGAAGACATTCCGGTTATTGCCAACCAGATTCTGGCGATGACCCATTCCACCTTCGGTGCCCGCAAGCTGAGTACGCCGGCACTGCAGAGCCTGGCCCAGTATCACTGGCCCGGCAACCTGCGAGAACTGCAGAACCGCTTGCGCCAGGCCATGCTGCTGAGCGAATCGGCGATGATCGAGCCGGCGGATCTCGGCCTTGCCGAACTGGGCATGGCCGCCCCCGGTCAATCCGGGCTCAGCCTCGAGGCCTTTCGCGCCCGGGCGGACCAGCAGGCCCTGTCCTGCAGCCTGGCGCTGTCTCACCAGAACGTCACGGCGGCGGCGCGGATTCTCAAGATTTCACGGGTGTCGTTCTACCGGCTGATGGACAAGTACGACCCCCATCACACCCGTTCGCCAGGCGGCAAACACCATCGCAGCCACCCGTGACCCGGTAACGAAAAAACCCCGCACAGGGCGGGGTTTTTTTCGGGTCGGGGAAGGCCTCAGGCCTTACCCCTGGACAACGAACCGTTGGCTTAGCCGAACTGGTTCATGGTGTTGTCTTTACCACCGGCTTTCAGAGCCGCTTCACCAGCGAAGAATTCCTTGTGGTCGTCACCGATGTTGGAACCAGCCATATCCTGGTGCTTAACAGTGGCGATGCCCTGACGGATTTCTTTACGCTGTACGCCTGCCACGTAGGCCAGCATGCCTTCGTCACCGAAGTAGCCCTTGGCCAGGTTGTCCGTGGACAGAGCCGCAGTGTGGTAGGTCGGCAGAGTGATCAGGTGGTGGAAGATACCCGCTTCGCGTGAACCGTCACGCTGGAAGTTACGGCACCACTCGTCAGCCAGCTGACCCAGCTCGGTGTTGTCGTACTCTTCGCTCATCAGCTTGGCGCGGTCGTAGGCGGATACGTCCTTGCCTTCTTCCTGCCATGCGTCGAATACCTGCTGACGGAAGTTCAGGGTCCAGTTGAAGGACGGGCTGTTGTTGTAAACCAGCTTGGCGTCGGGTACCACTTCCTTGATGCGGTTAACCATGGCCGCGATCTGACCAACGTGCGGCTTCTCGGTTTCGATCCACAGCAGGTCAGCGCCATTCTGCAGGCTGGTGATACAGTCCAGAACCACACGGTCTTCGCCAGTGCCGGCCTTGAACTGGAACAGGCCAGAAGCCAGACGCTTCGGACGAACCAGCTGACCGTTCTGCTTGATTACAACGTCGCCGTTGTTGATGTCTTCGGCCTTCTCGATGACTTCGCCATCGATGAAGCTGTTGTACTGGTCACCCAGATCGCCCGGCTCGTTGGTCACGGCAATCTTCTGGGTCAGGCCAGCGCCCAGGGAGTCGGTACGGGCAACGATGACACCGTCGTCAATACCCAGCTCCAGGAACGCCAGACGAACAGCGTTGATCTTGGACAGGAAGTCGGCGTGAGGAACGGTTACCTTGCCGTCCTGGTGACCACACTGCTTCTCGTCAGACACCTGGTTTTCGATCTGGATGCAGCAAGCACCGGCTTCGATCATCTGCTTGGCCAGCAGGTAGGTCGCTTCGGCGTTACCGAAACCAGCGTCGATGTCGGCAATGATCGGTACAACGTGAGTTTCGTGGTTGTCGATCTGCTTGATCAGCTCTTCCGCCTTGGCATTGTCGCCAGCGTTCTCAGCTTCTTCCAGGGCACGGAACAGGTGGTTCAGTTCCCACGCGTCAGCCTGACGCAGGAAGGTGTACAGCTCTTCGATCAGACCGGATACGGCAGTCTTCTCGTGCATGGACTGGTCAGGCAGCGGACCGAACTCGGAACGCAGGGCCGCAACCATCCAGCCAGACAGGTACAGGTAACGACGCTTGGTGCTACCGAAGTGCTTCTTGATAGACAGCATCTTCTGCTGACCGATGAACCCGTGCCAGCAGCCCAGGGACTGGGTGTACTGGGAGGTGTCGTTGTCGTAGTTCGCCATGTCTTCACGCATGATCTTTGCGGTGTACTTGGCGATGTCCAGACCGGTCTTGAATTTGTTCTGGGCGCGCATGCGGGCCGCGTGCTTCGGGTTGATGGCGTTCCAGGTCGGGTTTTGCTTCAGAATGGAAGCAATGGCGTCAACGTCTTTTGCGTATGGCATGATCTCAGTCCTGTGCTCTAAGGTTTGAGGTGCGCTTCATCAGAAGCAGAAAGTCTACTCCGGCGAGCCGGCAGCCCGATCAAAAAATGTTCAGGTCCACCGACGATGGGGGCTACTTTAGTGCCTTTGATTTTATAATTGAAATTTATATTATCTATTCTCGGCATTTTTTTGATGAATACCAAGAGGGCACGCTATCGGGCGGCAGCAACGTACAGTGAACCCACGCTGGTTCCGCTGCCTGCCACCACCGTTCAGGTATGCGCCATCACCACCAGCCGGTCGCCTGGCTGTAGCTCGAGAATGGTATCGCGGGGTGGATTCATCAACAGATGGCGGCCGCGCTCGTCAGCCTGCTGGCGGAACACTCCCAGCGCCAGTTCACCTTCCGCCGCCAGCGCCTTTTCCAGCAGCCTGAAATCGGCACTGGCGGGCAGCGGGTAGTCCTGCGGATCACGGAACTGAAGTTCCGCGCCGCCACAGGTAAACAGTTCGTCCAGCACCACCCGCAGCTCCCGCCGCAGCGCCACCTGGGCCAGCACGTGGCTGAGAATCATCGGGCTGATCAGCATCTCGCTCTGGTGGCCGTATAACAGGTGGCGGTTGTCGGGATCACTGAGCTCCATGATCAGTTGCGGCCGTCGGCTGCCTTCCGCCAGCAGATCCTCCAGCAGCAGGTAACCGACCATGGCGCGGGCGTCGGCCTCTTCCCCCGAGGCGAGGCGGTCACTGCTGAGCAGGATCACCGCGTCGTAATCCGCCGGTCGCACCTTGCGCAGCTCGTCCTCGACCATGTAATCGGCTTCGATGTGACGGCAGGTGACCTCGTGGTGTTCGTGGATATAGCGGGTGATGTCACGTTCGCGCTCGCTCGCGGACACCACCGACACAATGTCGATATGAAACTGCTGGTCGCCGTAGCTGCCAAATTCTGCAATCAGACTGGGCACCCGCCGGTTCCAGCCCAGCACCAGAATGGTTCGGGGTTGCTCCGCCGGCTTGCGCTGATGCTTGCGCGGCTCACCCCGGGTGATCGTGGACAGCGCCGGCAGTTTGGGCGACGCCTCGGTTTCCGCATAGTCCCGCGCCAGCATAATGACACGGTCCGCCATCTCGATCGGGGCGTCCGACGGTGCCCCGAGTCTCACGTCCCAGCCTCGCTCGCGCGGTTTCAGAATACCCAGCACGATGGCATTGGGCCGCTCGGCCCCCAGTTCGCCCAGGGTCATGCCTGCCACGCTGTCGCCGCCACGGACGTAGATTTCGTTGCCCTCGCCCGCGGTCAGCAATTCATTGTAGATTTCCGACAGCCCCGGATGCAGCACATTCTGCACCATCAGCCGGCTGATGGTAGCATCGCCGCCCACCACTTCCACTTCGCCGGGGTAGGCCCGCTCGATCACCGGGTGCTTGCGGATATCCTGGATTTCCGCCACCACAAACGGCAGCGGCGCACGCAGGTGGCGCGCCTGGGCCGCGATGGATAACAGCGCCTTGACCGTTTCCACGTCAGACGTCACCAGACTACCCGCTTCGTGGGCGGCACTGGGCACAATCACTGCCGCGGCATCCAGGCAGGCCACCCGGTGCAGCGCGTCAGGCTGGATGGCCATGCCCGCACGCAGGATAACCTGGCGGGCCTTGCGGCCAATCCCCGGTTCACTGCGCAGTTCGTGGACCTGTTCAGCCGAGGCATTTTCTGACAACACCACCAGATTCAGGCGCTGGGTGTCGTGCTTCTCAAGGAAACGACGCATGCGGCCCGAGGAGCCCAGCAGTTCCGACAGCAAAGGCAGCGTCTGGCTGGTCCAGCCAAGCACCACAATGTGATTTTTGAGGGTGACCGGGGTAAGCCCCCTCTCCAGGGCACCCATCTTAGCGATCAGCCAGCGGGTGAGGATGGCCACCAGCGTGCCCATGAACACCACGTAGCCGCTGATGGTCAGCAAGGTGGAGACCAACCGCTGCCAGGTGCCCACGTCGTCCCCCAGGTAGCCGGGGTCGGTCAACCGCAGGAAGGCCCACCAGATGGCCGAACCCACGCCTTCAAACGCGCCTTCCTGGGGCACGACAAGCAGTCCGCCCAGCAACGAGATCAGCCCGATAAAGCCGCCCACGACCAGCAACTGAAACCCGGCGCCCTTGACCAGCTGGCGCTCTACAATGAATTTGACACGATCGATAATCCGGAATGGCAACATGCGGGTTCCCTTTGCGCTTCACTGCGAATTAGCCGTAGCATACCGTAATAACACCGGTTAAGGCCCTGTACATGATGAACAGGTTCCCTCTCCATCATTCACCCATGGCGATGGCCGCGCTGGCGCTTATGCTCGCCATACCCTGTGGCTCCTGGGCCGGTAGCGCGCACCTGCCCCAGCCCTGGCGCCAGGAAGCGGTTGTCGAGGGTCGCGACGAAACCTACAACACCGAACGTTTCCTGCATTTGCTCACCTTTCGCCACAGCGAGCCAATGCCCGGCCCGCTCGACAACGGCATTCGCGGCACCGGCGGCAGCGTCAGCAGCCGACGCCTTTACCTCGATTTCCGCTTTCGCCAGGACTTCGGTTTCAATGACGACCGCCAGAGATTTCTGCTCGACATCCAGCGCGGGGAGGATCTCGACGGCGCCTACCAGCGCCAGCTGGTCGGGTTCCGCCACAACCTCACCAGCGATACTGAACTGTGGCTGCAGGGCGATATGTTCTCCGACAAATCGCAATCCGACATCTATTTCAGTGCGCGCCACTATCTGGACCGCAACCACTGGCTGCACGGCAGCTGGATACTGCCCGATGCCTATTTCAACGATAAAACCGAGTCCGGTGACGAGTTCATCCGCCAACCCCACAGCTTTTTCGTCCAGTGGCACGTAGGTCACCGAACGGCCCGCCCCGCACTGGGCACCACCGTGTCCATGACCTTCTCACCGACGTCGGAACTGGACAGCCGCACGGAAAACCTGACGGTGGAGAACGAGACCCTGAAAGCCGCCCTTACCCACCGCCAGCTCACGGCACACCTGGTCTGGCAGGTAGAGCTCACTGGCGAACGTACCCGCCGGCAGTACCAACTCGGCGGCCCGGAGCTGAGCGGGCCGATCGGGTTTGACCGCGACTACCTTATGTTCGACGCTCAGGTCACCGACGCAAGGCGCCGCTGGCAGCCCAGTCTCGGCATCGCCTATCTGGCGCTTGATGAGGCCGGCTTTTTCGGTCGCGCGCTGAACGATGTGGGCACTGTGAGCCGCAGGGAGCCGACCATCTACGCCGACCTGACCCTGCCGCTGTCGGCCCGGACCTCACTGAGCCCGGGGCTTTACCTGAGCAAACCCGATATAGACGAGGACTACCTGAGACATCGTGACCGCCGGGCAAACGAATTCACCAGCAAGCTGGCCCTGCCCTTCAAGACGATACTGTCGGAAGAGGACGGGGCGATACTCACGTTGAACCCCACCTTTCATCTGCATCAGTTCGGGTTCGGCGGCGGCAATCTGCAGCTGCACTGGCCGATGTGAAACGTCCAGACCAATCCATCCGCTTCGGGCATCGTAAGGGCTTCCATGATCATTGACACAGCAACCTCCACCCTATTGATCTGCGTTTTTCTGGCCGGGTGCGCCACTGCGCCGGCCACCCGGCAATCGGTGCAGCCCCCGCAGACCCAGTACGATGCCATTCTCACCAGCCAGAGTGGCTCCCAACTCTCCATCAACCAACTCGCCCGCGAACTGGCCTCTGCCGACGTGGTGGTGATTGGCGAATACCATGGCCATCACGGCGCGCACCTGCTGCAATCGCTGCTACAATCGGCACTGTATCAACAGCGCCCGCAACAAGTGCTGACCATGGAGCAGTTCAGCGTTGATGAGCAGCCGGAGATCGAACGTTACCTCGCCGGGACTACCGGCGAAGCCGAACTGATCGCCGACACCGACGCCTGGCCGAATTACACCGCCTCCTACCGTCCGCTGGTGGAGTTCGCCAGAACCCATGACCTACCCGTGATCGCCGCCAACGCACCCGCCAGCACCGTTCGCTGTGTCGGACGTCAGGGGCCGGAGTACCTGGACCGGCTCAGCGCCGGCGAGCGCAAGCGGCTTGCAGACAACGCCTTCGCCGACACCCCGGCATACCGCGAGAAATTCTTCGCCGTGATGACAGCTGGGCACGGCGGCGCCGGCACCAATGCGCGCCTGGAGAATACCTATCGCGCCCAGCTGCTGCGGGACAACACCATGGCCGCGCAGGTCATCCGGGCGCTGCAAGCCTATCCCGGGCACCAGGTGATCCACGTCACCGGCACCTTTCATGCGGAGGAGCGGCTGGGCATGGTGGCGGCGTTGGAAACACGACGCCCCGAACTGGACGTGGCAGTGATCAGCCCGGTGTTCTGGCAAAACGATGACACCCTTCCCGACCTGACCCGGGACAACCGCAGCAAAGGGGATTTTCTCTATTTCCTGCAACCGTTACCCGAGGAGTACAAGGACCAGGATCGCCACCGGGAGGCGCTGATGCAGCGCTTCCACAACGCCACCGAAACCACCTGCGACTGACGCTGCAACACCGGATCTCTCAGCTGGTTTTGGGCTGGCCGGCGCGGATAACGATGGCAATTCCGCCGAGAATGGCCACCCCGGCCACCACCAGCCGGAGGGTGAGCGGCTCACCCAGCAGCAACACGCCGCCGACCGCCGCGATGACCGGCACGCTGAGCTGAACCGTGGCCGCCGAGGTCGCCTGCAGCAGCGGCAACGCCATGTACCAGATGGCGTAGCCCATGCCCGAGGTGACGGCACCGGACGCCACGGCGTAGATCAGGCCCGGGGCATCCACCTGCACCTGGGAGAGCATCACCAGGCTCAGCGCCAGGGCCAGGGGTACCGAGCGGATAAAGTTTCCGGTGGTGACTGCAGTGGGCTCACCGGCGCCTTTGGCGCGCAGGGAATAAACGCCCCAGGCGATACCGGCGACAATCATCAGCAGCGCGCTTGCCACCGGGGGCGCCGACAATCCCGGCAACAGCAATCCGATCAGCCCGGCGAACGCCACCACAAACCCGGCCCATTGAATGGCGCCAGGCCGGTTGCCCCGCCAGATCCCGATGCCGATCATGGTCGCCTGCACCGCCCCGAACAGAAGCAAAGCCCCCATGGCGGCGGACAGCCCGCCGTAAGCAAAGGAAAACGCCGCGGCGTAGCCGAACAGCGCGAGGGCCGACGGCCAGGAGCCGACCGCCAGCGGCCGGCGGTTGCCGCGCAGCGCGAGGATCAACCAGAGCATCAGCGCTCCGGCGACCAGGCGCACGGAGGTGAACGAGGCCGCATCAATCCCGGTATCGCGCAGTGCAGCGCGGCACAGCAGCGAATTCCCGGCAAACGCGATCATCGCGATGGTGGTGAGCAACAACGGGCGGAGCCGAATCACTGGGTCTGCACCATCTCGTCGGTTACCTGATAGTCACCGCCCAGCCAGCGACAGATTTCACCGGCGCCGGTATGGTCATAGCCCCGATACGCCGCAAGCAGCGCCTGCCTCTTGTCCTCGCCGATACGGTGCAGGCCGGCATCCTGTAGCAGCAGCAAGTCCGCCTGCACCTGATCGGCCAGATCCGCGCCGAGAATTTCGCGCGCGGCGTGACGGAAGGCCTGGCCGTACTGGTAGTCCGGGCCCAGCCGATAGCTCTCTGCCAGGGTAATCGCCGGTATCGCAGTCAGCGTGGGTTGCAGCGCCGGGTTGATGGCATGGCCCGCCAGCCAGGCGGCGTTGTTGGCGGGCCTGCCGGTGAAGCCGCGCAGGTGCAGGTGGCGTGACATGCGATCGCCATCGTTTACCGGGTAGTTGTCCCACAACAGTGGTTTGCGGCCCAGCGCCTTGCCAACCCGTTTCAGGTGGCCCGGCGTGATCTCCCGCGAGCAGACTTCTTCGCCGGTCCAGAAAACCCTGACGGACGGATCGAGCAGCTCGCCAAGGGTGGCCAGGTAGTCGCTTGGACGCTCACCGAACACCCGGTCGAGCACCGGATCGTCGGAATAGTAGCTGGGGCAGATGGACAGCATTTGCGCACCGGAACGTTGGCGTACCCAGTGCACGATGTCCGCCTGACGGGCGGCGAGTTCCGGGGTATCGCTGCGCATGTCGTCAAACAGTATGGCCAGTTCCTGGACGCCAATCTCGTCCAGGAACGCCAGCTTTGCCGCCAGCGCCGAGCGGGCGGCGTCGTTGAAGTCGTTGAACACTTCGAACGGGCTCAGCCCGACGCCGAAGCGCACCCCGTGCTTGCGACAGAAGCGGGCAAAATCCGCTATCTGTACCGCCGTTTCCTGGGGATGGGGTTCGTCCCAGCGCCGGCGCAGAAACGCGTCGGCCTTGGGCGCGTACAGGTAGAACCGGTAGTCGTGGGGCTCCAGCGCCTGCACCAGTTGCTTGCGCTCCTGCCAGCTCCACAGCGGCCCGTAGAATCCCTCAATGATTCCCAGTTCAACACTCATGGCTCCCTCCTGTCAGGCCTAAGGTCCGGGCACGCAACGGCCTTCACCTTAACGTATCTTAAGCCGGCCGCAAGGCAATGGTATAGCTGGCCGGTACAGCAATCCCCGAAAGCAGGCTACTATAGCCTGAACCTACACGGAATCGTGATCATGGCTGAATCCTCACCACGGCTGTCGGCACTGGATGCACTCAGGGGCATTGCCGCCCTCGGCGTTGTGCTGTTTCACTATATCCCCTATTACGACGACCTGTACGGCCACAGCTTCTCGCCCTGGTCCGGGCTGGATTTCGGCCGCTACGGCGTACATCTGTTCTTCATCCTCAGCGGCTTCGTGATCTTCATGACCCTGGAGCGCACCCGCACCGCGGGCTGGTTCGGGCTGGCCCGGGCCTTCCGGTTATTACCGGCACTGTGGGCCGGCATCGCCCTGACGTTTATTGCCGTCCACCTTCTGGGGCCGGCTGATCGGGCGGTCAGTCTCGGCAGCGCGCTGATGAACACCACCCTGCTGCACGAGTATCTGGAATTCCCCCATGTTGACGGCGCCTACTGGAGCCTGGTGATTGAGGCCACGTTCTACTGCTGGATCGCGCTGCTGTTCTACGGCCTGAAAGAATGGCGGCATATCCGCCTGGCCCTGTGGGCGTGGGTGCTGATCAGCTACGCGGGCGTGCTCTGGTGGACAGCGATTCCGGACAACCTCGACTTTCTGGTCAAGGACCTGCTGTTCGTAAAATACGCGCCACTGTTCGTCAGCGGCATGCTGATTTACCGCTGGCACCGCCACGGTCGTCCGGCACGCGGCGACCTGCTGCTGTTGGCGCTGGCTATCGGCCATGCCGTTGTCGCCTACAAAACCCCCTTCAATGTGTTTGTGCTGGGCTGCTACGGCATTTTCGCCCTGGCAGTGGCCGGGTATCTGAATGCGCTGGCCAACCGGCCACTGCTTTGGCTGGGCAGCCTGTCCTATGCGCTGTACCTGGTGCACCAGAACATTGGTTACGGGGTTATTGGCTGGAGTTACACCACCGGGCTGCCAGGCTGGGCCGGCGTGACCCTGGCGCTCGCGACGGCGCTCGCACTGGCCGCGCTGATTCATTACGGCATCGAAAAACCCGCGCTGGCCTGGTTCCGCAGCCTCCGCAACCGCGCCCTCACCCGGCCAGCACCCTTACCGGCGCGCACGCTGCCTTAAACCGGCGAGGCAACTCCCGGAACCTGAACTAGACTTTAGCCAATGCACCGCCCAAACATTGCCTGAGGCACGGGAGCCCTGCCATGGAGATAAAAACCTTTGAAGATCTGATCGACTGGACCCGGCAGATGCACCACCACCTGTCCCGCTCGCTCCACGACTCTGCCGGGCAGGCCACCAACGAACGGGCGGCCGCACTGCTGGATTACCTCTCCAGTCACGAAACCAGGCTGGAACAGGCCATCGAGGAATTCGAGAAGCAGGCCGACCCCAAGGCCATGAAAACGCGGATCTACGATTACCTCAGCCACAAACCCATCGACAGCCGCGCGGCGTCCGATACCCATTATGCGAACCTCGATTTCGACGGTATCGCACGGGAAATCTTCCATTTCCACGACCAGGTGATGGACCTGTACGACTCCCTCATCGGCAAGGCGGAAATTCCCGAAGCCAAGTCGTTGCTGGAAGACCTGCTGGCCCTGGAAGAACATGAAGCCATGCGGCTTTCACGGCAGATCGGACGTATGGACGATGTCTGAACGGGCACTAAGACCTATGTCGTAGACACCCCGGGTTTTCGTTCCGTTTGCTAACAATTGCTGCTACCTTGAACTAGAGTTACAAGTCAGTAATGCCGATCTGGCAATACCCGTCCCACCCTAAAACGACAAAAACCAAAACCAGAGGATAGAAGAGCAATGAAGATCCGTTCTGTTCTTTCCGCAACTGTGCTGGCAGTCGCAACTACCCTTGCCTCCGCACAGGCGCTCGCCCAAGACACCTTTACACTGCGTCTCGCCGAGACCTGGGGGCCCAACTTCCCGATCTTCGGTGACACCACCAAACGGTTTGCCGAGAACGTCGAGAAAATGTCCGACGGCCGGCTGAAAGTCCGCATCGATTCCGCCAACAAACACAAGGCCCCGCTGGGCGTGTTTGATATGGTCAAGGCCGGTCAGTACGACATGGGCCATTCCGCCTCCTACTACTGGAAAGGCAAGGTGCCGGAAACTCTGTTCTTTACCAGCATGCCCTTCGGCATGAACGCCATGGAACAGTATGCCTGGTTCTACCACGGCGGCGGCATGGAGCTGATGCAGGAGGTTTACGAGCCCCACAACATGCTGTCGTTCCCTGGCGGCAACACGGGCGTGCAGATGGGCGGCTGGTTCCGTGAGGAAATCAAATCCCTCGAGGATCTGGAAGGCCTGAAGATGCGTATTCCCGGCTTCGCCGGTGAAGTGTTCGCGGAAGTGGGCGTCAACCCCACCAACATCGCGCCGGGTGAGCTCTACACCGCCTTGGAGCGCAACACCATCGATGCGGTTGAATGGGTAGGACCGGCGCTGGATCTGCGTCTCGGCTTCCAGCAGATCGCTGACTACTACTACACCGGCTGGCACGAGCCTGCCACCGAGCTGCAGTTCCTGGTGAACAAGCGCGTGTGGGAAAAACTGCCGGCGGACCTGCAGGAAATCATGCGGGTGGCCATGCGCACCGCGTCCTACGACATGCTGGTGCATTCCCAGCATGAAAACGCCAAGGCCTGGGCCAACATCAAGGAAGAATATCCGAACGTGCAGATCAAGCAGTTCCCGGATGACATCTTCCAGGCCATGTACGACGCCAACAAGAAGCTGCTGAAGGAGTCCGCCGAGGGCAGCGAGATGGCGGCCAAGATCATTGAATCCCAGGCGAATTACCTGGAGCAGAGCCGCGCCTACACCGACATTTCCGAGCGGGCGTACCTCAACACCATGGCCGAAGTCGAGTAAACTAGCGTTAGTAACAGAGCCGGGATCGCTCAAGCAGTGATCCCGGCTTTGTCGTTTATAGCAACGAAAAATCGCCAGGCCACCTGGCGGAGGAACATCAATGCGGTGGATTATCAAACTGGACGAGGGCCTGGCCCGTCTGTCCAATCTCTGTGGCTGGATTGCCTGTGTTGCCATGATCCTGATGGCGGCCAACGTGTTTTACGATGTGGTAGCCCGCTACGCCTTTAACGACGTTTCAATCGGCATGCAGGAAATGGAATGGCACCTGTACTCGGTGGTTTTCCTGTTCGGCATTCCCTACGCCCTGCGCACCGACGGCCACGTGCGGGTGGACGTGTTCTATGCACGCTGGAGCAACAAAACCAAAGCCTGGATCAACCTGGTGGGCGCCTTCATCTTTGTCATCCCGTTCGCCTATCTGATCGGCACTTACGGCTACGACTTTGCCGTGGACTCCTACAACATGGGCGAAGGCAGCGGCGACCCCGGTGGCCTACCCCATCGCTGGGTGATCAAGGCCGTCATCCCGCTGACCGCCATATTCACCGCCATCGCCGGCCTCAACATGGCCACGTTTGCCGTGCGGGTCATGTCCGGTGAGAAACAGTACGAAGGCGAGCACAGCGCGGGGGGACTGGCATGATCGGTATGATAATGTTCGGCGTTGCCCTCATCATGCTGATGCTGGGCTTCCCGGTGGCGTTCACCTTCGGCGGTGTCGCCCTGTTCTTCGGCGTGTTTGCCGAGGGCATGGATCTGTTTGCCTTCATGCCCTACCGCATCATGAGCGTGATGCAGAATACCGTCTTGATGGCGGTGCCTCTGTTCATCTTCATGGGCGTGGTACTGCAGCGCACCCGGCTGGCGGAGCAGTTGCTCACCTCCATGGGGCGCCTGTTCGGCGGCCTGCCCGGCGGCCTGGCGATTTCCACCATTCTGGTGGGTGCCCTGCTGGCGGCGTCGACCGGTGTGGTCGGGGCGAGCGTGGTGGCCATGGGCCTGATTTCACTGCCGGTGATGCTGGCCCACAAGTACGACAAGCGGCTGGCCACCGGCACTATCTGCGCCTCCGGTACCCTGGGGCAGATCGTGCCGCCGTCCATCATCCTGATCATTCTGGGCGACGTCCTCGGTTTGCCGGTGGGTGACCTGTTCAAGGCCGCCGTATGGCCCGGGGTGATTCTGATCGGCCTGTACATTGCCTACATCCTGATCATGACCCGTTTCAAACCGGAAACCGCTCCGGCCATGCCGGACGACAGTGGCGTCTCCCGCAAGCGGGAGATCTTCGACGCGCTGCTGGCGATCATTCCGCCACTGGCGCTGATTGTGGTGGTGCTCGGCTCCATCTTTACCGGTATCGCCACACCCACCGAGTCTTCGGCACTGGGTGGCGTCGGTGCGGTGGTGCTGGCCATCATCTATCGCCAGTTCTCCTTCAAGATGGTATGGGATGCCTCCAAGGACACCGTCAAGGTCACCGCCATGGTGTTCGCCATCCTGATCGGCGCCACTGCCTTCTCCATGGTGTTCAGCTACACCGGTGGCGACTACCTGCTGGAAGAGTGGTTGCTGCAGCTTCCGGGCGAAAAGTGGGGCTTCATCATCCTGGCCATGCTGGTCATTCTGGTGCTGGGTTTCTTCATCGACTTCGTGGAGATTTCCTTCATCATCGTGCCCATCCTGGCGCCGGTGGCCGAAGCGCTGGGCATCAACATGCTGTGGTTTGCCATCCTCATCGCGATGAACCTGCAAACCAGCTTCCTGACGCCGCCATTCGGGTTCTCGCTATTCTACCTGAAGGGGGTCGCGCCACCGGAGGTGCGAACGACCGACATCTACAGAGGGGTGCTACCGTTCATCCTCCTGCAGATGCTGGTGCTGGCCCTCATCGTCATTTTCCCCGAATGGTTCGGTATGAGTTCCTCCTACTGACCCACCCCGGAAGGCCAGAGCAACTGCTCCGGCCTTCCGCGTTCTGCCCCTCCATGACAAAACCCGATCATTTTCTATACTGATTACACCACCGGTGTTTCTCAGTCGCGAAGTCGGGATACGCCCTGAACGCTGAACCATCACGGATTTGAGGTTTGATCAGACTGTTTGATCAGACTGTTTGATCACCCCGGCAGCCACAGGGAGACAGAACGCATGAACCAGAGCACGGCCCACAAAACAGACACACCCGAACAACCGGCCAGCCCGCAGGCCCATGTGCTGAAACTGCCCATCGAGAACCTTCAGGTTGACCGTGGCCCCCGCTCTTACGAGATCTGGCTGGTGACCAAGCTCATGCGCATGGCCGGTTCGCCGCCGGTGCGATTCAACCTCTGGAACAACAATGTCATCGAGCCGGAGCAGGGCGAGGCCCGCTTTACCATTCACCTGGCCGACCCCAAGGCGCTGCGGTCGCTGGTGGCCAACCCCAACCTGGCGTTCGGCGATCTCTACAGCGCCGGCCGGTTGACCGTGGAAGGCGACCTGGCCGAGCTGATGGAAACCCTCTACCGCAGCGTTCACCGGGCTCGCCAGCGCTGGCCCAGGTGGCTGGATGCGTTGTGGCGCAATCACAACCCGCGCCCCACCGGGGTGTCCGAGGCGCGGGAAAACATTCACCATCACTACGACCTGGGCAATGAGTTCTACCGGCTCTGGCTCGACAACGCCGAGATGCAGTACACCTGTGCCTACTACGAGCGTGAGGATCTCAGCCTGGAGCAGGCACAGCTGGCGAAACTTGAGCATGTTTGTCGCAAACTTCGGCTCAGACCGGGGATGACTGTGGTCGAGGCCGGGTGTGGCTGGGGCGGTCTGGCGCGCTACATGGCCAGACACTATGGTGTGAAGGTACACGCCTACAACATCTCAAAAGAACAGCTGGCCTACGCCCGGGCCGAAGCGGAACGCCAGCAACTCGACCACCTGATCGAGTACGTGGAAGACGACTACCGCAACATTCAGGGCCAGTACGATGCCTTCGTGTCCATCGGCATGCTGGAGCACGTCGGCAAGGAGAACTACCCGGCGCTGGCCGCGCTTATCCGCCGCTCCCTGAAACCCGACGGCATTGCCCTGCTACACAGCATCGGCCGCAACCGACCCATGCTGATGAATGCCTGGATCGAGAAGCGCATCTTTCCCGGTGCTTACCCGCCGAGCATTGGCGAGTTCATGGAGATTTGCGAACTGGGGGATTTCTCGGTGCTGGACGTGGAAAACCTCCGCCTCCACTACGCCCGCACCTTGAGCCATTGGATGGACCGCTTCACTGCCCGGGAAACCGAGGTAACCGCGCTGTATGACCAGCATTTTACCCGTGCCTGGCGTATGTATCTGGCCGGCTCCATAGCCGCGTTCCGCGCCGGTTCCCTGCAGTTATTCCAGGTCGTGTTTACCCACGGCGACAATAACCGGTTGCCCCAGAACCGGCAGCATCTTTACACCTTCCCGGCAGCTCCGGAGGCCTGACCATGGACTACTACGATCTGATCATCGTGGGTGCCGGGCCGGCCGGCTCGACCCTTGCCCACACGCTCCAGGACAGCGGCAAACGGATTCTGCTGATCGACAAACAGACGTTTCCCCGCGACAAGACCTGTGCCGGCTGGGTCACCCCCGCGGTCATCGACAGCCTGGGCATTGATCTTGCCGACTACACCCGCGACCGAACACTGCAGCCCATTCGCCGCTTCCGTATTGGCATGATGGGCCAGAGCCCGGTGGAGAATAACCACGACGAGGTGGTCAGCTACGGCATCCGCCGTTGCGAATTCGACGACTACCTGCTGCGACGGGTCACGTCACCGGTGGTGACGGGCACGGCGGTCAAATCCATCGACCGGGAGAATGGCAACTGGGTCATCAACAACACCTGGGAGGCCCCGCTGCTCGTCGGTGCCGGCGGGCATTTCTGCCCGGTGGCACGCCTGCTGGGCGAGGGACCCGGCGGTCACGAGACGGTGGTGGCGGCAAAAGAGGTGGAATTTGAAATGACGGCGGAACAGTCCCGCACCTGCGCCGCCCGGGGCGACACACCGGAGCTCTGGTTCTGCCGTGACCTCAAGGGCTACGCCTGGGTATTCCGCAAGGGAAACTTTCTGAACATTGGCCTCGGCCGCGAGGACAACCACAAACTGACCAACCACCTCGAGCGCTTCATTGAGGAAATGAAAGCCAGCGGCCGCATACCGGCGGATCTGCCGGGCCGCTTCAAGGGCCACGCCTACCTGCTGTACAACCACGCCGAACGACCGCTGGTGGACGAGGGCGTGATGCTGATCGGGGATTCCGCCGGCCTCGCCTACACCCAGAGTGGCGAGGGCATTCGGCCGGCCATCGAATCGGCCCTCATCGCCGCACGGGTCATTGGGGAGGCCAGTGACTATTCCGCGCAAACACTCCAGAGTTATGGGGAAGCGATTGCCGAACGGTTTGGCAACCGTGCAACCGACGCCGATCAGGGCTGGCAGGTGCCGGACTGGGTCAAGGCGCCACTGGCCAGCACCTTGATGCGATCACACTGGTTTACCCGCAAGGTGGTGACCGAAAAGTGGTTCCTGCACCAGCAGGTGCCGCCCCTGAAAGAAGCAGTTTGACAGGCGCCGCGCTGCCACAAAAAAGACGGCCCTCTCGGGCCGTCTTTCTGACTGTGCGCTCACCGTCCGGGCGTTACTGACCCAGGTAGCTGCGGTACATCCAAACGGTCTTTTCCTGCTGGGAAATGTAATCGCTCATCAGCGCAACCGTGCCTTCGTCATCGGCATCGCCGGCCAGATGAAGCAGCTCGCGCTGCTTGCCGATCAGCTTGGCGAAACTCTCGACGATATTCTCCATCGCCAGCTTGCCGTCTGACACGTCCTTGCGCTCGGGCACTTCGGACTTCTCGATGTAGGTGCTGTAGGCGTGTGCCGGGCGGTGGCCCAGAGTCAGTACCCGCTCGGCAATCTCATCAATTTTCAGCAGCAGGTCGTCGTACAGTTCCTCAAACTTGACGTGCAGCTCGAAGAAGTTGTCGCCCTTGATGTTCCAGTGATAGCCGCGGACGTTCATGTAAAAGATCTGATAGTTCGACAGCAAATCGTTGAGGGCACCGGCCAGCTGTTCAGTCTTGGCGGTGTCCAGACCAATAAAGTTGGTTCCCATCGTGTGTCTCCTTGACAGTTGCTGGATTAAGACTGACCCCAATATAAGCCAGATCCCTGATAACCGTGAAGTTTAGTTGAGCAATACCTGCAATAGCAGCAACCTATCAAAGTGCTGCACACAATTTATTTAACAATGATTATCACTCGCCCCTACTATTGAATCAGATATTCATCGCAAAGGGGTCAGTCATGAGTGCGCTCAAGTTGTTTGTTCACGATCATGGTTCCGAGGGTGACAATTCCCTGCTGAAAACCATCACCTTCGCCCTGACCCATTTTACCGTGGCGTTCACCGTCGCCTACCTCCTGACCGGCGACATCCTCATTGGCAGCCTGATCGCGATGGTGGAGCCGGCGATCAACACCGTCGCCTACTTCTTCCATGAGAAATTCTGGGCCCGCCGGCAGCGCCGCAGCGCTCCGGCCGCTATGCCCCGGGACCGCAGTCCATGCAATGTCTGACCACCTCCGGGCCGATATTGAGGTTGCGATTAAGGTCCCTCAGTGCCGTGCGGACACCTTCCTCGATGACCGGATGGTAAAACGGCATATCCAGCATCTCGCTGACGGTGAGGCGCCGCTGCACCGACCACGCCAGTAAATGGGCGATGTGCTCGGCAGCCGGCCCGAACATTTCCGCTCCCATAAACTGACCGCTGCCTCTCTCACCGTAAACCCGCAGCAGGCCGTGATTCTTGCCGATGACGCGGCTTCGTCCCTGGTCCTCGAAGGAAACTTCCCCCACGGCGAAGCAGCCCTGGCAACGCTCATTCACTTCATCGATGGTCAGCCCCACCGTGGCAATCTGCGGATCGGTGAAGACCACCGCCAGGGGCGTGCGGCGCAGGCCTGCCCGCACGTCCGGAAACCGCCCCGCGTTGTTTCCGGCAATACGGCCCTCATCGGCAGCCTCATGCAGCAGGGGTGCATCGTTGTTCGAATCGCCGGCAATAAAAACGTGGCTGTCGCCACACTGCAGCGTGTAACGGTTAAACAGCGGCGTGCCGCGGTCATCCAGTTCAATGTCGGCATTCTGGATATCCAGATGATCCAGATTGGGACGGCGCCCGGTCGCAGCCAACAGGTAGTCGAAGGTTTCCGTCACTTCCTTGCCAGCCTCTGCGAAGGTCACGGCCACGCCCTGGTCCGTGCGTTCCACCGCCTTGACGTCCGCCTCCGGGTCCAGCGGAAACTCCCGATTGAAGACGCGCAGCGCATACTGCCGCGTTTTGTCCTCGCGGATCGGCCCGACTGAGCCGCCGACACCGAACATACGAATCCGCACCCCCAGACGGCTGAGCGCCTGACCAAGCTCCAGGCCGATTATTCCAGGGCCAAAAACCGCCACCGAGGCAGGCAGATCCTGCCATTCGAAGATATCGTCGTTGACCACCAGGCGATCCTTCGCTTCTTTCAAAAAGCCCGGGATATTAGGACGCGATCCCGTGGCCAGGATGATGCGATCGGCGGTGACTTCCACCTGCTCATCCACGATCAGCCGATGGGCATCGACAAAGCGGGCGTGGCCGGTAAGCCGGTGCTCAGGGGGCATGTCTTCGATGGCCTCCAGCACGAAACTGACAAAGCGGTCCCGCTCACTCCTGACCCGGGCCATGACTGCATGGCCGTCGATGCGGATATCGCCGGGGTGAATCCCGAACTGCGCCCCCTGCTCCATGCTGTGGGCCTGGTCGGCCGCCGCAATCAGCAGCTTGCTGGGCATGCAACCGACCCGGGCGCAGGTGGTGCCGTAGTGGCCGCCTTCAATCAGGACCAGGCTGTCCGTATGTGCCCGCGCGGCGCGATACGCCCCCATGCCGGCGGTTCCTGCGCCGATGATTGCCACGTCAACCCTTCGCTTTTCCATCACAGCCTCTCCTGCCGGTTCACCGATCACTGTCCGTCAGAACAGTATAGCCGGCTCATTTAGTTGCTTATGACACAGGATATTCTGGCTCATCACTTATATCCTTGCGCTGATAGGATTATTCCCGTTTTCTCTATGTACGGATTGGTTCGGAGGAAAATATCGCATGCAACACTACTGGGCCGAGTTCCTGACCGTAGCGCTGGTACACCTGCTGGCCGTCGCCAGCCCGGGACCGGATTTCGCCGTCATGCTGCGCCAGGCCCTGTGCCAGAGCCGCAGGACCGCGCTGCTGACAGCCGCCGGCATCGGCACCGGCATTCTGGTTCACGTGACCTATTCGCTGTTGGGGATCGGCCTGCTGATCCAGCAGTCGCTGCTGCTGTTCAGCGTGCTCAAAGTGGTGGGGGCGCTTTATCTCACCTGGATTGCGATTCAGTGCCTGCGCGCCAGGGCCGGCGGCGTCCAAGTGGACACCGGCAATGCACCCCATCAAGGTGCCCTGGCCGCCTTCCGTCTGGGCTTTCTGACCAACACCCTCAACCCCAAGGCCACGCTGTTCTTCGTGTCGCTGTTTTCGGTTGTCATCAGCCCGGGCACGCCCGTCGCTCTGCAAGCAGGCTACGGTGTGTACATGGCACTCGCCACCGGGCTGTGGTTTGCTCTGGTGGCCACGTTCTTCACCCTGCCGCGGGTACGCCGCGGGTTCAACCGCTTCGGCCACTGGCTGGACCGGCTGATGGGTGGCGTTCTGCTGCTACTCGCCGGGCAGCTATTGCTCTCTACAGTGAGCGGATCAGAGCCTCCGTCTGCGCCCAACCCAGACAGGGATCGGTAATGGAGCAGCCGTAGGTCAGCTCGGCGCCATCGTCCTGCCGCCCCGGCTCAAGGAAGCTTTCCAGCATCAGCCCACGAATACGGTGGTTGCCCGCAGCCTTCTGGGCCATGACGTCGCGGGCGATACCCAACTGACGTTCAGCCTGCTTGCAGGCGTTGTCGTGACTGCAATCCACCATGATCGCCTCGCACACTCCGGCGGCAGACAGCGCCGTCGCCGCCCGCCCGATACTTTCGGCGTCGTAGTTGGTGACTCCGCGCCCGCCCCGGAGCACCAGATGGGTGTCGGGATTGCCGGCGGTGGTGATCATCGCTGGTGCGCCGTGGCGGGACACGCCCATGTGATGGTGCGGGTGCGCCGCGGATTTCATGGCGTTGATCGCCACCGCCACGCCGCCATCGGTGCCATTCTTGAACCCTACCGGCATCGGCAGGCCGCTGACCAGTTCCCGGTGCACCTGGGACTCGGTGGTACGGGCGCCAATGGCCGTCCAACTGATCAGATCCCCGAGGTAATCCATGGCAAAGGGGCTCAACGCCTCGGTGGCCAGCGGGAGGCCCGATTCCGCCAGATTCAGCAGTAACCGGCGTGAACGCACCAGGCCTTCCGCCAGATTGCCGCTACCGGTGCGATCCGGATCGTACAACAACCCTTTCCAGCCCACGGTGGTTCTTGGCTTTTCCAGGTACGCCCGCATTACGATCAGGAAACGGTCACTGACCGTTCGCGCCAGGGCACTGAGCCTGTCAGCGTATTCCAGCGCAGCCACTTCATCGTGAATTGAACAGGGGCCAATCACCAACAGCGTGCGTGGGTCATCGCCACTGAGTACCCGGCGGATCTCTTCACGGTGACGAAGAATCTGGCGCTCCACCCCGGCAGCAACGGGCAGGCTGGCTCTCAGCTCTGAAGCCGACGGCAGTATGTCTTCGCTGCGTCGGGCCGCGGTGGTTGCGGTGTTGCCGGAGCTTTCACCCAGTGTATCTACGTTCAGTGGCATGTTCATTTCGGTGGTCCGTTTCCCTGTGTCAGAATCAAAAAAGCCCCGGCTGGGCTACCAGTCGGGGCTTTTTGAGTCCGGTGGCAGCCTGGGTTCCTGCCGGGCTGCCTTCCTCGTTATTCGGTCGATGAAGATCTTATGGGCGGCCCGGGCTCTGGCTAAAATAGCCATAACCAAACCACCAGAAAAACACAGCAGCGACCGCAGCCATCGGTTTCGCACCGAAAGCTTGCAGAACATTCAATTGACAGGTCGCGTGTGTAGTCTTCATGCTTTTCAATATATACCCCGGCTTTTCGGCTTTGCAACCCGTAAACCCGATTTTTACGGATCTTATCCCTGTGAGCGCCATGACCTCCAAGCCCGTTTGCCGCCAGTTCGCCCCGCTTCCAGCGCTGTTCGCTGCCTGCCTGATGGCGTGGTGTGCGACCCTGGCCGCGGCCGCGGAAACCCGCAGCTACCAGCTCAGCAACCGTGCGGCGTCCGATGTGGCCGCTCAGGTTCGTGACCTGTATGGCGCTGATCAGATCAACATCACCGCCCGCGGTCAGCAGATGATCATCCGCGGCGAGCCGGACATGCTGGACGAGATTGGCACACTGGTAGAGACCCTTGATGTGGCGCCGGTGCAGATGCGCATCACGGTGCGCTCACGCAACAACCTGGACGCCAGCAGCGGCGGTGGCGGGGTGACCATCCGCAACGGCCAGGCCGGCGCCAGTGTTGAACGCAGGGTGATCACCACGCGCCGCAACCAGGAGCGCACGCTGATGGTTCAGGACGGGCAGTCAGCCCATATCAGCTCCGGCCAGGTACGTACGGTGCCGATCGCTATCCGCGGCGGCCGCAACCCGGCTGCCATACTGGGCCAGGTCGAGACCCGCAGTGGCTTTCTGGTCAGTCCGCAGGCTATCTCGGACGACGCCATCGAATTGAACATCGTCTCCTTTGAGGAGGACCCGGACAGCGGCGTTCCCGGGTACGAAACCGAGGCGCTGATGACCATTCGGCGGGTTCAGCCCGGCGAATGGGTGGAGCTGGGCAGCACCCGCAGCCGCCAGGCCGGTAGCCAATCCGGCATCACTTATCAGGTGGGCGGCAGTGAGCGGGAAAACCAGACCTTCGAAGTCAAAGTGGAACTGCTCTGACCCTCTCAGGCCGCCCCGCGGCGGGCGGCTAACAGGGTGGCTTTCGCTTCGTTGACCTTGGCCGCCAGGTAGTCGTTGCCGCCCCGGTCCGGATGCAGTTTCTGCATCAGCCGTCGGTGCGCCAGCACCACCTCATGATCCGGGCAGTCCACCGAAACTCCGAGGATGTCGCAGGCTTCCGCCACCGTCATCGGGCCCGCTGGGTCAGAAGTCGCGCTATCAGAAGAAGTGCCACGCTGTTGACTGTAGAGCCGGTTGAACAGTGGCGCCATCTTCAGTAGCGCCGGCAGCTTGCGCAACAGCGGGATCAACCCGGCCACCGCGGCCGTGAGAAAATGCACCCGCCCGGTCAACACCAGAAACAGCAGCACAGCGCCACCGGCCACCAGCACCAGCTTCCAGGTCGCCGCTTTTTTGCCTTGGGTGGACAAGGCTCCCCAGCGTTTGAGAATGACAAACATGGCAGCCGCGAGGGCGAGTCCCAGTATCCACTGCATCGTGTAATCCCTTACGGTCTGCGGACCGTATTTCAGCTATTGCGGCGGTGACAGCACACCCGCCTTTTGTGTAGGATGCTATTCTATAATTCCGTGTTAAGAATCAATCACAAACTCTGTTCCCTCTCCGGATAAAGGCAGTTAATCGGCGGCGCGGTGGCCACGTCGGTAACGGACTTTCCGATGAAATTTATACCCAGGACTGAACTATGCGCACAGCCTCCCGTTTCCTGATCGTCATTCTGTTTCTCGGTGTCGTGCTCGGCGGCATTTTCGGCTACAAATTCTACCAGTTTGGTCAGATGAAGGAGCAGCTTTCCCAGCCCCAGCCCCCGGCACAGATCTCGAGCACCCGGGCACGGGCGGAGCAGTGGACGCCGGCGATCAAGGCGGTGGGCAGCGTGGAAGCGGTTAACGGCATCGAAATCGCCAACGAGGTGCCCGGGGTAGTTGAAACCATCGGCTTTGAGTCGGGAGACATCGTCAAGGCTGGCGACGTACTGCTTCGCCTCGATGCCGGCATTGACGAGGCGGCGCTGCGCACCCGTCGGGCCGAGGCCCAGCTGGCGGAACAGGAGTTCAAGCGTGTTTCTGACCTGCTGCCCAAGCGCGCCGTGTCCCAGTCCCAGTTCGACGAAGCCAAGGCCAACTTCGACGCAGCCCGCGCCCGGGTCAACGAAGCCGAGGCCCTGCTCAGCAAGAAAGTCATCCGTGCCCCGTTCGACGGCACCCTTGGCCTGCGCATGGCCGACCAGGGTGAATACCTGCCCACCGGCACCCCGATTGTCGAAATCAACATGCTCGATCCTATCTACGTGGACTATACCCTGTCCGAAAAGGACCTGCCGAGGGTAGCCACCGGGTATGACGTGCAGGTGACGGTGGCCGCCGTTCCGGACCAGAACTTCAGCGGCCAGGTCAGCGCCATCAATACTTCGGTCAACCCGGAAACGCGCACAGTACGTATCCGCGCCACCGTTGCAAACCCTGACAATGCTCTGCGTCCGGGCATGTTTGCCACCATACAGACAAAGCAACCCGACGATCGTAAGGTGGTGACCGTGCCGCGAACCGCCATTTCCTACAATACCTATGGCGACTTCGTGTTCGTGGTCGAAGAAAACGAGGACGGCGAACTGGTGGTGAACCGTCGCTCGGTGGAATCCGGCGACGTGCGCGACGGCCGTGTTGCTATCGAGAATGGCCTGAGTGAAGGCGAGGAAGTGGTCGCCAAAGGCCTGCTGCGACTCCGCGCCGGGCAACGGGTGGAGGTTCAGGACAGCGGCGATGAGTCGGCGGAGGCGTCTGAATAATGCGCTTCACCGACATATTCATCCAGCGCCCCGTCCTTGCGACGGTGGTCAGCCTGCTGATTCTGCTGCTCGGCGCCCGCGCCGCCATGGAAATGGAAATCCGGCAATACCCGGA
Source organism: Marinobacter lipolyticus (assembly GCF_018424605.1). GTDB lineage: Bacteria > Pseudomonadota > Gammaproteobacteria > Pseudomonadales > Oleiphilaceae > Marinobacter > Marinobacter lipolyticus_B. The sequence continues at coordinate 102,086 of NZ_QTKT01000004.1, forward strand.
ACTGGAAAGCACCACGGTGACAGTCACCACCGCCTACCCGGGCGCCAGTTCGGATCTGGTCAAGGGCTTTATTACCACGCCGCTGCAACAGGCCATCGCCGAAGCCAGTGGTATCGACTACCTGACGTCCACCAGCTCCCAGGGTCAGTCCACCATCGAAGCCAAGATGGAGCTGAACTACGATGCCAACGCCGCGCTGGCAGAGATCCAGGCCAAGGTGGCCAGCCAGCGCAACGTGTTGCCGGCCGACTCCCAGGACCCGGTCATCACCTCAACGACTGGCGACTCCACCGCCCTGATGTACATTGCCTTCTACAGCAATGAGCTGAAAGTGCCGCAGATCACCGATTATCTGACCCGTGTGGTGCAACCCAAGCTGCAGGCACTGCCCGGTGTCGGCAAGGCAGAACTGCTGGGGCGCAAGTTTGCCCTGCGGGCCTGGCTTGATCCCGAGCGCCTGTCCGCCGTCGATATGACGCCGCAGGAAGTGGTGCAGGTGCTGTTGCAGAACAACTATCAGGCGGCGGTTGGCAACACCGAAGGCCAGTACACCAAGATCAGCATGACCAGCGACACCGACGTCGGCGATCCGGAGCAGTTCCGGGAGCTGGTCATCAAGGAGTCGAACGGCTCACTGATCCGCCTGGAGGACATCGCCCGGGTGGAGCTCGGTTCAGAAACCTACGATCAGCTCGCACTGTACAAGGGCCAGCCCGCCACCTACGTCGCCATTGAGCTGTCACCAGGCGCCAACCCGCTGACGGTCGCGAAACTGGTGAAGGACGAGCTGCCGGGCATCGAGGAGCAGCTGCCGGCCGGCCTGGACGTACGGTTGGCCTACGACGCTTCTGACTTCATCGACAACTCCATCAACGAAGTCATCCAGACGTTACTCGAAGCCATCATCATCGTACTGGTGGTGGTTTTCCTCTGCCTTGGTTCCGTGCGGGCGGCGGTGGTGCCGTCGGTCGCGGTGCCGCTGTCACTGGTCGGCGGCGCGTTTGTCATGCTGATGATGGGCTTCTCCCTGAACCTGCTGACGCTGCTGTCCATGGTGCTGGCCATCGGGCTGGTGGTGGATGACGCCATCATCATGGTGGAGAACGTGCACCGCCACATCGAGCAGGGCGAATCCCGGTTTGATGCTGCCATTAACGGCGCCCGCGAGATGGCCGTGCCCATTATTGCCATGACCACCACACTGGTGGCGGTCTACGCCCCCATCGGCTTCATGGGGGGACTGGTGGGCTCGCTGTTTACCGAGTTTGCCTTCACCCTCGCCGGCACGGTGGTGATCTCCGGCATTGTCGCCCTTACCCTGTCACCGATGCTGTCCGGCAAGATTCTCAAACCCCATGGCAATCCCGGGCGCTTTGAACAGCTGGTGGAACGGTCCTTCGGCGGCCTCGCCAATGGTTACAAGCGCGCGCTGAGTGCGCTGATGGACACCAAGTCGGTGGTCATCTTCTTTGCCCTGGTGGTGCTGGCGTCCATCTACTTCATGGTGATGATGAGCCAGAACGAACTGGCCCCCACCGAGGATCAGGGCATCCTGTTTTACCAGGGGCTGGCGCCACAGACCGCCACCCTGGACTACCTGCAGGAGCACGGTGAGGAAGTCCTCGAGCACATGGAAACCGTTCCCGGTTACAACGAGGACTTCATGATTCTTGGCATTACGGCGCCCAATGCGGTCTTTGGCGGCTTCAAGATGAAACCCTGGGGCGACCGCGAGATCAGCCAGTTCGAGGTGCAGCCACTGCTTGATAAAGAGCTGAAGAAAATCACCGGCCTGCAGACTGCAGTGTTCCCGCGGCCCTCGCTGCCCGGCTCCGGCGGCGGGCTGCCGTTCCAGTTCGTGATCACCACCGGCGCCGACTACGATCGCCTGAACGAAGTGGCGGACGAAATGCTGGGCAAGGCGATGGGCAGCGGTAACTTCATGTTCCTGCAGAAATCGATCGACTTTGATCGTCCGGTCACCCGTATCCGCGTCGACCGCGACCGGGTGGCGGACCTGGGGCTGTCCATGCAGGATGTCGGGCAGGCCATGTCGAGCATGCTGGGCGGCGGCTACATCAACCGCTTCAGCATGGAAGGCCGCTCTTATCAGGTCATCCCTCAGGTGGAGCAGGAATTCCGCATGACCGCGGCTGACCTCAACGAGTATTACATTCGTGCCGACAACGGTGAACTGGTGCCACTGGGCAGCGTGGTCAGCTTCGAGCACGATGTGGAACCGTCCCAGCGCACCCAGTTCAACCAGCTCAACTCGCTGACACTGCAGGGCGTGGTCATGCCCGGTGTGACCGTGGGCGACGCCATGGCGTTCATGGAATCGACTGCGGCCGATGTATTTCCCCAGGGCTTCACCTCGGATTACACCGGTGAATCGCGACAGTTCGCCAATCAGGGCAGCGCACTGGTGGTGACCTTCTTCCTGTCGTTGCTGGTGATCTACCTGGTGCTGGCCGCCCAGTTCGAAAGCTGGCGCGATCCGTTCATCATCCTGGTGTCGGTACCCATGTCGGTGGCCGGCGCCATGGCCTTCATCGTGCTGGGCTTCGCCACCATGAACATCTATACCCAGGTGGGCCTGATCACGTTGATCGGGGTGGTGTCGAAAAACGGGATTCTGATCGTGGAATTCGCCAACGCGCTGCAGGTGGACAAGGGTCTGAACAAACGCGATGCGGTGATCGAAGCGGCGGCCATTCGTCTGCGGCCGATCATCATGACCTCGCTGGCGCTGATCTTCGCCATGGTGCCGCTGCTGATTGCCATCGGCCCGGGCGCGGAAAGCCGCTTCGCCATCGGGCTGACCATCAGCGCCGGCCTCGGTATCGGCACCCTGTTCACCGTCTTCGTTCTGCCGGCGTTCTACATTCTGCTGGCCCGTGACCACCACGGCTCAGCACAGAGCGAATACGGCGAAGACGCCACCACGCCCGCCTGATCACCCGGCCGGGGATTGTCGCCGACCTCATTCCAAGGCCGGCGACAATCCTGTAGGCTGCAAATTCCCTGTCCACGAAACGTCGTAACCGCTGTGACTCTAGGCACCCTTTTCTGGCTCTTCGTTGCCGGCTTCCTGATCTGGTATTGGTGGCGCGCCAAAGCCATCAAGGACTTTGTGTTGCACGCCGCGCGACAGTACTGCAAAAAAATGGACGTGATGCTGCTGGACGATGCCGTCTACCTGCGGGGCCTCTGGTTCAAGCGCGACGACCAGGGGCGGGTCCGGGTCTGGCGACGCTTCCTGTTTGATTTCACCTCCACCGGCGAAGAACGCTACGCCGGACGCATCATCATGCTGGGTCAGCGCATCATCCATATGGAACTGGAGCCCCACCGTTTCGGTTCCGATTACTGAGCGTTACCTCCCGCGTGACGGCCTCCCTGATCCCACACAAGGTTGCCTCCATCACCCCCATCAACGGCGTGAACAAAGGCTCGAAAGTGGCTGATGTGGCCCGGGGCATTCTGCCACCCGGCAGCTACGTGGAAGGTGGCGCCGACGCCATCGCCAACGCCCTCGGGGATCTGGTCAACGCCCTGTCCGACTCCAACAATCCGCAGGATGGCCTTGCCGCGCTGGAAACCCTGACCACCCAGGGCACCACGCAACTCAACGACGCCCTCGGATGGAAAGGCGTCAATCGCTGGTCCTGTGCCGGCACCAACGAGGATGCCTGGATCAATGGTAACAAGATCAAGTTCTTCTCCTGGACCGGCACCTCGGTGTGGACCAACTGGACCGACGTCACCGATCCCTTCCTTGGCGTGACCGCGCTGGCGTTTGGCAGTGAGGCCAACGACGGCCTGGTGGGCGAATGCTCCACCAAAATGGGCAACGTGATCGGCACCCACTACGACATGAACCACGTGGACGCCATCAACCACCTGTTCGGGGCCCGCTCCTGGCGCACCGACCCGGTGTCGCTCTATCGCAGCCACGCCAACCGTCTGAAGAACCGCGGCCTGTAACGGCTGCTCATCGGGAACACCGAGTCGTTGGCGAAGCCCCGTTCACCGGGGCTTCGTCTGCTGTCGAACCTGACGAATCTGGACGCTGCCATGCCCCGATACACCCTCAAACGCTCCCTCTTACCGGTCGCTCTGGTGATCCCGGTGGTCCTCGCAAGTTTCTGGCTGCTGCGCACCGGACCCACCGCGGAACCGAACACTGCCGATGCGCCCCAACACCGGCCCGCCGATCCGGGTAGCGGTGCCGCCGGCCAGCACTGCCGAGCCGCAGAGCACAACCTACGCCACCCCTGCGAGCCTGGGCCAGACGCCCTTTGCGCCGTCCCTGGCGGGCACCGACATAGATGGTCGGCTCCGTGCCGACGCCAGCGGCAACCTGATCGTTGAGCTGGAAACGCGGGATTTCTTCGATTATTTCCTGAATACCATTGGCGAGGTCTCCGCCGAACGCGCCCTTGCCGAAATCCAGGCCCTGGCCTTCACCAACCTGCCCGAGCCTGCGGCAAAACAGGCGATGGCCCTGCTCGACCAGTACCTGAAATACAAGGACGATACGGTGGCGCTGGCAAGCCGCAACCTGGACCCGAGCCGCCAGCACGACCCCGGCTATCAGCTGGAAACCCTGAAAACCGCTTTGGCCGATCTCAAGGCACTTAGGCGACAATCGTTCTCGCCGGAGACCCACCAGACCTTCTTCGGACTGGAAGAAGCCTACGGCGACTACACGCTGGCGAGCCTCGACATTCAGCAGCGACAGGATCTGTCTGCGACGGCAAAAGCGGACCTGCAGGCGTGGCACCGACAGCAACTACCCGAGGTGATTCGCCGCACCGAGAACCGGATGATCACCGAAAGCGCGCGCCACCGGCAGCGGCAGCAGGCCATCGCCAACGCCCGTTCCGCCGAAGAAGCCGGAAAGCGGCTGAGGACGCTGGGGGTGGATGAGGCGCGCATTGACGAAGTGGTGAGTTACATGGAAGAACGGGAGCGCTTTGACCAGCAGTTCCAGACCTTCCGCCAGGAACTGGCCAGTCTTGACGCCTCCGGACTGGCGGGCAAAGACGCCGCCGCAGCGGAAACACGGTTACTCCGCGAACATTTCGCCGATGAGCAAACCCGCACCTGGGCGCGCTTGCGAGCATTGGAGGTGCAATCGCCGTAGTGTGGATTGCTGCCGTATCTGAAGCTCTGGGCCGGGTACACTGGCAGGGTGTTTTCCCGTAACTGCCAGGCAACCAGCGATGGACATTGCTCAGCTTCAGCAACAGAACGACCGTGGTTTCCGGCGTTTGCGCTTTGCCCCGGAACTCGAACAGGCCTACCGCGAGGTGAGAGACGAAGGCATTCGCCAGCGGGCCCGACCGGTCTCCGCCAGCGCGCTGGCGCTGTTTCTCATCTACGCCCTGCTGGATGCCGCGATGCTGCCCGCCAGCATCGCCAGCGACACGGTGATGATCCGGCTGCTGATCACCTGCCCGTTGATCGCCGTCGTCTGGTGGCTGTCCTACACCCAGATCCGCGCCGCCACGTTCGCAAGGCTCTACGCGGGTGCCTATCTGATCGGCGGCTTGAGCGTGGTGGCCATCATCGCACTGGCGCGGTTGCGCCAGCACGATCTGCCTTACGAGGGCATTCTGCTGATGCTGATGTTCGGCTACTTAGTAATGGGTATTCCGTTTCGCAGTGTCTCGCTGATGTCGCTGGCCGTGATCGTCGCCTATATTTCGATGGAATACGCCACTGGTATGTCGGCGCAGCAGCTGCTGATCAACAGCTTCTTCATTGCCACCGCCAACGTCATGGGCATGGTGGGCTCGTGGCTCAGCGAATATCGCCAGCGCGCGCACTTTCTCGACCGCCAGATGCTGGAGCAGTCGCGGCGGCAGGCCGAACGCGAAAGCCAGCGCAAGACCCGCTTGATCACCGTGGCCAGCCATGACCTGCGCCAGCCGCTGAACGTGGTCAGTCTGATTCTCGAGCACCTCGACGGCGATCCGCTGCCACCGCAACCGGCCAGCCTGGTATCCAAACTGAAGGCGTCGGTGGCACACTTCCACGGCCTGCTGGCCTCGGTACTGGATATTTCCCGGATTCAGGAAGGGATGATCGTACCCCAGCTCCAGTCTCTGGACCTGGGCCCGACGCTCGAACAGATCCGTGACACCTGTGGTGATCAGGCGCAGAGGCTCGGCGTCAGCCTGAACCTGTCGCCGGGGGAATCGGCAACCCCGGTGATTGCCGATCCGCAACTGCTGTACCGGATTCTGCAGAATCTGATATCCAATGCGCTGGAACACAGCGGTGCCACGAGCATTGATGTCACCACAGCTCGCGTTGACGACCACCTGCGGATCGAAATAAGCGACAACGGCTGCGGCATGGACCACGCCGGGGAAACGCACGCCTTCGATCCGTTCTACCGCAAATCCTCCGGCTCCGAACTCCATCCTGGTCTCGGACTCGGACTGGCCATCGTCCGCGAGCTTTCCCATATGATGAACGGAAACTGTGGCGTACGGTCCGCACCGGGTCAGGGCTCACGGTTCTGGGTATCCCTGCCGGCGGGCGTAAACCGGCAACCGGACAGCAAGACCTCCGTCGCCGCACCGGGCCCGGACACCGACGCACACCACTTCCTGGTGGTGGAAGACCACGATGAGGCCCGCCACTGGGTGTGCGAAACCCTGAAACACTGGGGCTTCGCAGCCCGGGGCTTTGCCACTGCCAAAGAGGCCCTGGCCGGCCGACATGGTTCCGGGGGCAGCCACGACGCCATTCTGGTTACCGACCTGCACCTGCCCGACATGCCGGGGCGCACCCTGCACAGCCTGCTGACAGCCCGGGGCACAACCTGCGGGGGCATCCTGATGACCGCGGACACCGGGCTACCGGAAGGTTACGATGCCGGCCAGCGCCTGTGGGTACTGCACAAACCGTTGGTACCGATGAGACTGCGAGCCGCCATCACCCAGCTCACCAGGCCCCTATCACCAGGCCCCTAGGTGCCCGGTCAGATCAGTCCCAGTGAGCGGGCCTGGGCGACGCACTCGGTGCGGTTGTGCACCCCCAGATGCGCAAAAATCGCCTTGAGGTGGGTCTTGACCGTGTGTTCGGTCAGATTGAGGGCCTGACAGATACGCTTGTTGGGCAGCCCTTCTGCCAGCAGCGCCAGCACCTCCATCTGGCGGGCCGTCAGGTGCTCGGGCACCTGGGCCGGCCCCTGCAATGACGGATAGTAGAGCAACCCTTCACTGACTCTCTGCACCATACGTGTCAGGCTCTTGCGACCCGCAGACTTGGGCAGGAACCCCACTGCGCCCGCCGCCCGGGCGGCCCGCACCGAGGTTTCATCTTCCCGGCTGGAGATCACCACCACCGGTACCGGCAGCCCTGCTCGCTCAAGTTCCGTGAACAACGACAGGCCCGCCTCGCCCTGAAGGGTCAGGTCCAGAAGCACCAGCGAGGTTTCGGGGCGGCGCTGCAGATCGCTGACCGCCTCGGCCACCGAAGCCGCCGCGACCGTCTCCCTGACCAGGCCTTCCTGTTCCAGGATGGCACTGAGACCCAGCAGAAAAAACGGGTGATCGTCTACGATCAACACCCGCGCCAGAGGCAAGCGATTGGTGGCTGACGACGGCCCGATGGCGTCACCGACCGGTGTGGTGTCCATGGTTTGCTCCGCAAAATGGCTGTTGTTGTTAATGCGGTGGTCTCCACTATACGACCAGAAACCCAAACCGACCGTTCGCTGCTTAACAATTTGCGCATTCGTCACAAGGAAATGTGGTGTGTCCGCTGGCCCGCCGTGGCCTTCGGCAATCACTTACGAACGACCGCGCCACAGAGATATTCAGGTTACCTATACTGCCAGTGTTACCTACCTAACCAACAGACCGGGTCTATGGACATTCAGACAGATCACCGCTACGCGATTAACCTTAACGTACGGGGCATTCAGCCCTCCGCCACCCTCCGTATCAACGAACTGAGCAATCAGCTCCGCGCCGAAGGCCGCGACATCATCAAACTGGGGCTGGGCCAGTCCCCCTTCCCCGTACCTGATCGGGTTGTGGCGGCACTGCAGCAGCACGCCCACGAGAAAGACTATCTTCCGGTCAAAGGTCAGAAGGCGCTGCGGGAATCCATCGCCGGTTACATCAACCGCGGTGAGCGGATGCGCTGCACCTGGGAAGACGTGCTGATCGGCCCGGGCTCCAAGGAACTGCTGTTTATCCTGCAGCTGGCCTACTATGGTGACTTGCTGATTCCACGGCCAAGCTGGGTCTCTTACGCGCCCCAGGCGCGCATTATCGGCCGTTCGGTTCACTGGCTGCCCACCCATGCGGAGAACAACTGGCAGCTGACCGCGGAAGAACTGGACATCATCTGTCGCGACGATCCGTCACGGCCTCGCATCCTGATCCTCAATTACCCGTCCAACCCCACCGGTTGTACCTACACCGACGACCAGCTGCTGGCCATTGCCAACGTGGCGCGCAAGTACAAGCTGATTCTGCTGTCGGACGAAATCTACGGTGAGGTGCATTTCGAGGGCAGGCATAAATCCATCGCCCGCTATTACCCGGAAGGCACCATCATCAGCACCGGTCTGAGCAAATGGGCCGGCGCCGGCGGCTGGCGCCTGGGCACGTTTATCTTCCCACCGGAGCTGCGCCCGCTGCAGGATGCCATGGCGATCATTGCCAGTGAAACCTACACCGCCACCAGCGCACCGATCCAGTACGCCGCCATTGCCGCCTTCGACGGTGGCGACGACATGGACGACTACCTGAAGCAGTCGCGCCGGGTGTTGAAAGTGGTGGGCGAATACATGCACCGCCGCCTGACCGATATGGGCGCGGTGGTGCAGAAACCGGAAGGCGCGTTCTATCTGTTCCCGGATTTCAACAGCTTCCGCGATGCGCTCGCCAGCAAGGACATCAAAACCAGCCAGGCCTTCTGCCAGGCGTTGCTGGAAAACACCGGGGTGGCGATTCTGCCGGCCAGTGATTTCGGTTTCGTACCGGATCATCTGGCGGCGCGACTGGCGTTTGTGGATTTCGACGGTGCCGCATCCCTGACACTGGCCGGCGGCGATTACGCCGATCAGGAGCTGGGCGACGACTTCGTGGGTCAGGCCTGCCCGCGCCTGGTGCTGGCCATGGACAAGATGGAGCAGTGGCTGAACAGCCTGTAAGCCCGCCGTGCTAGACTGGCGCCCTCACTCTGCACAAGAGCCAGCCAAGGGGGCGCCATGTCTGATTCCGACTCTCTCCGAACCATCACCGATTTTGCCGAAAAGCTCGCCCGGGAAGCGGGTGAACTGATTCGTCACGAGCGCGACAACAATACCCTGCGCACGGATTACAAGCAGCAAACCGAGCTGGTCACCCACGCGGATGTGATGGCAGACGAGTTCATCACCGCCGCCATCCGCAAACGCTTTCCCCAGCACCGCATCCTGTCCGAGGAAACCGCGCCCGACCTGAGCCAGGCAGAGGAGCTGGAGACACCGCTGTGGATCGTGGACCCGATTGATGGCACCGTAAACTACGCCTACGGCCACCCCCAGGTGGCGGTGTCCATTGCCTACGCTGAACAGGGGCGCGTGCAGGCTGGCGTGGTGCACGCGCCGTTCCCCGGTGAAACCTTCCGGGCCACCAAAGGCGAAAGGGCAACACTCAACGGCGAAACCATCCGACACAGCGGCGCCACGGTACCGCGGGACTCACTGTTCGCCACCGGCTTCCCCTATCACAAGGACGACCTGGAGCCTCTGGTCAGGCGCCTCGACGCCATGATCCACCGGTGCCGCGACCTGCGCCGCATCGGCTCCGCCGCCCTCGATATCTGCTGGGTCGCCTGCGGTCGCCTGGACATCTACTACGAAAACGTCAGCCCCTGGGACTTCGCCGCCGCACGGCTCATCGCCCTGGAAGCCGGTGCCACCGCCGGGCATTTCGGGGATGTTCCCGACGGTTACCCGGCCGACCTTTATGGACGCGATATACTGATTTCCGCACCGGCGGTCTGGGAGCCCGTTCGCCAGATTCTTCGTTCGGCCTCGGGGTATGACTGAAGATTTGGTGTGACTCCTGGCCTCGGGTTCCAGCCTGATAGCTTTGGAGTACGGTTGGCGGTATGAGGGCCCTTCCCGGAACCGCTACGAGCACATCCATGTGCGCTTCTCTCCGGCCATCCATGGCCTCCGAAATTCCGGGAAGGGCCCTCACACCGCCAACCGCTTAGCTTTAACGATATATCGTAGGAAAAACGCTGGGGGATTTCTGACCAGAGCGCCTGGCATTCTGTCTTCGGCTTTGGGCTTGCCTTTCTATACGCTATATCACCAAAGTGAACGGGGCGAAGGTGGGAACGGCCCCCACAGAATCTTGGAGGCCATGGATGGCCGGAACGAAGCGCACATGGATGTGCTTGTAGCGGTTCTGTGGGGGCCGTTCCCATCTTCGTCCTGCCCCCAAGCGATCAGGCTACTGGAGAAAGAGGAGGACCATCTCCCACAGCAAGATCAGCCCCAGACACCCTCGGAAACCAATCCCCAACTCTCTTCAAAGTCGGTAGTCGGCTTGCGGGAAAACGACGAGCGGACAAAGCGCTGAATCCGGCCTTCCATAAAGACCATCAAGAACTCCGCCCCGCGATTGGCGCTGGTGCGGGGCCGCAGGCCCTGGCGGATTTCGCCTTCCTTGAGGATCTGGCGGATCTGGGTTTCCAGGCGTTCGAAGAACTGGGACGCGCGCTTGCGCAGCGCCTCATTTTCGCCCATCAGGGCATCCCCGGTGAGCACACAGCACAGGCCGGGGTTGCGCTCGGCAAACACCAGCACCAGATTCGCCAGCTGTTGCAGCCGGGCGCGGGCATCTTCCTGATCCTGAAGGATCAGCTGGCATCGGCTGAACACGGCTTCGTCGGCGAAGTCGATCAATGCCTCGAACATTTTGCGTTTGCTGGGGAAATGGCGGTACAACGCCGCCTCGGTAACGCCTACGGATCGGGCCAGGCCGGCGGTGGTGATGCGGGCACCGGGATCGGCTTCCAGCAATTCCACCAACGCGTGCAGGATCGCCTCCCGACGACTGGGTTTGGTTTCGGTCATGACAGGACTTCAGCGCTCTGTAACTGGGTTATTTTCGGGGCCGGTCTTGTGCCGGCCCTCAGTCTTATTCAGTCGTGTACCGGATTGTTCACTAAATCAGAAGAAAGTGCCATCAATGGGGGAAGAAGCACTGGCGTACATCTTCTTGGGCATCCGGCCCGCCAGATAGGCTTCGCGGCCTGCCTCCACGCCCAGTCGCATGGCATGGGCCATCTTGATCGGATCCTGAGCCAGGGCGATGGCGGTGTTCATCAGCACACCGTCACAACCGAGTTCCATGGCGAGGGTAGCGTCGGAAGCGGTGCCCACGCCCGCGTCCACCAGCACCGGGACCTTTGCATTCTCCACGATCAGGCGGATGTTGTAGCGGTTCTGGATACCCAGACCGGAGCCGATCGGCGCGCCCAGGGGCATGATAGCGATACAGCCCATGTCTTCCAGGCGTTTGGCCAGCAGCGGATCGTCGGAGCAGTACACCATCACCTTGAAACCGTCCTTGATCAGCTCTTCGGCGGCCACCAGGGTTTCGGTCATGTTCGGGTACAGGGTTTTCTCTTCACCCAGCACTTCCAGTTTCACCAGGTCGTGGCCGTCGAGCAGTTCGCGGGCCAGCTTGCAGGTACGCACGGCATCCTTGGCGGAATAACAGCCAGCGGTGTTCGGCAGGATGGTGTAGGTGTCCGGCGAGATCACGTCGAGCAGGTTGGGCTCGTCGGGGTTCTGCCCGAGGTTGGTCCGCCGCACGGCCACGGTGACGATTTCCGCGCCACTGGCTTCGATGGCGTGGCCGGTTTCCATCAGGTCTCGATATTTACCGGTGCCCACCAGCAGACGTGACTGATAGACACGGCCGGCGAGTTCAAGGGGTTTGTCTTCCGGAAGCTGGATTGTCGGTTGTTCGCTCATAACCTTCCTGAGGCTGATTGGATATTGGGGTTTTCACCCGCCGCCGATGGCATGGACCACTTCCACCCGGTCACCGTCTTGCAGGCGAAATTCCGGATGCTGGCTGCGGGGTACGATGTCTTCGTTCACTTCCACCGCCAGGCGTTTGCCCGTCAGGGCCATGTGTTCAATCAGATCGGCAATGGTCGCCTCAGTTGCAAGCTCGACACCATCACCATTTACCTGGATCTGCATAGTTACCTCTGCATACTTTCCTAGCCGGCCCGCGGCCGACGCAATCCGGCGGCCACCACCAGGGCCCAGCCAACCATGAAACAGACACCGCCGACCGGTGTGATCGGCCCCGGCCAGCTGAGTTCGGTCAGTACCAGCAGGTAGAGGCTGCCACTGAACAGGATGATGCCGGCGAGGAAAAACCCGGCCGCCAGACTCAGCAACCGCCGGTGGATGCCGAACGCTGCCAGCAATGCGACCAGTACCAGCGCCAAGGCATGGTATACCTGATAGGTGACGGCGGTCTGAAAAACTTCAAGGGCACGGACGCTCACCTGCGCGCGCAGTCCATGGGCGCCAAAGGCACCCGCCATCACCGCCAGCAACGCAAACAACGCGCCGCTGACCAGCGGAAACCGCAACACCTTTACGTCGCTAGCAATCACAGTGGATCTTTTCCCCGCTGTCGAGATTCATCATGGTCAGTGCCCCGCCCCACACGCACCCGGTGTCCAGCGCGATAAAGCGATCACTGCCGGTATTACCTTCCAGGGCGGCCCAGTGGCCGAAGATGATGCGCACGTCGTCGCCGCGCGGGTACTCAAACCAGGGCGCAAACCCCTCCGGGGCATGGTCCGCGGATTCCTTGGTGGCCAGTTCCAGGGTGCCGTCGGCCGCGATGAAGCGCATGCGAGTGAAATAATTGGTGATTACACGCCAGCGGTCCATACCGGCCAGCTCCGACGCCCAGCACTCCGGCTGGTTGCCGTACATATGGGTGAAATATTCCTGCGCCTGGTCACTGGCAATCACCGACTCCACCTCACGGGCACACGCCAGCGCCTGCCCCACGTCCCAGATGTGCGGCACACCGGCGTGGGCCATCAGCACATTGCGATCGGCATCGTGCACACACAGGTTCTGCTGGCGCAGCCAGGCCACCAGTCGGTCGTGATCAGGCGCACCGAGGATCTCTTCCAGGGTGTCTTTTTTGCGGGTCTGATGGCCGCCGAGCGCAACGGCCAGCAGATGCAGATCGTGGTTCCCCAGCACCACCACGGCGGAACTGCCGAGGCCTTCAATGTAGCGCAGGGTGTCCAGCGAAGACGGCCCACGGTTGATCAGATCACCGGCGACCCAAAGCCGGTCACGGGACGGCGAAAAGTCCACTTTGGCCAGCACGTCCCGCAGGCGGTCATAACAGCCCTGAATGTCGCCAATGGCGTAGTCAGTCATCGTGCTCCCCGCCGGTCGGTTCACTGCCTGCTCTGTTTTCCACCAGCATATCAGCGATGGCGACGAAATCGGCCAGCGCCAGGTTTTCCGGGCGCAGTCCGTCGTTGATGTTCAGCTGCTGCAGCTGCGCCACGGTGACCAGCCCCGCCAGCGCCTTGCGCAGGGTTTTGCGGCGGGCATTGAAGGCGGTGCGTACCACCCGCTGCAGGGTCTCCAGATCCCGCGCCGGATGCGGCAAGGTGGAATGGGGCACCAGGCGCACGATGGCGGAATCCACTTTCGGTGCCGGCCGGAAGGCCCCCGGTCCCACCTCGAACAGCGGCTGCACCTTGCAGAAATACTGGGTCATGATACCCAGGCGACCGTAATTGTTATCGCCCGGCACCGCCGCCATGCGCTGCACCACTTCCTTCTGCAGCATGAAGTGCATGTCCTGCACTACCCCGGCCTGACTGAGCAGGTGGAAAATCAGCGGCGTGGAAATGTTGTAGGGCAGATTGCCGATGATCCGCAGGGGGCGGTCAGTAACCAGCTGGCGAAAGTCGAAGGTGAGCGCGTCCGCCTCGTGAATGCGGAACTCCGGATAGTTGAAAAACTTGGTGCGCAGCACCGGAATCAGATCCCGATCCAGTTCCACCACCTGCAACCGGGGATTGACCGCGAGGATTTCCTCGGTGATGGCGCCAAGGCCGGGGCCAATTTCCACCATGGCGTCGTCGGCCTTGGGGTTGATCGCGCGCACGATGCGCTCAATCACCCCCGGATCGTGGAGGAAATTCTGGCCGAAGCGTTTTCGGGCCTGGTGGCCGGGTTTGTTACTCACTCTGAATCTCTCTGTGTCAGACCGGGAAAAGGTTGCGGAATCACCGCGCGGTCGCCAGCCGGCGGTAGCGCGCCATCTGCTCACCCACCTTGATGGCGGTATGCAGGCTGCCGCTGTCCGCTTTGCCGGTACCGGCCAGATCCAGGGCAGTGCCATGGTCCACGGACGTGCGCACGATGGGCAGCCCAAGGGTGATGTTCACCGCCCGACCAAACCCCTGGAACTTCAGTACCGGCAGACCCTGATCGTGGTACATCGCCAGCACGGCATCGGCGTGATCCAGCCAATGGGGGGTGAACAGGGTGTCGGCCGGCAGCGGACCGGTCAGCTGTATGCCTTCACTGCGGAGCTGATCCAGTGTCGGCTCGATCACCTCGAGCTCCTCACGGCCGAGATGGCCGCCCTCACCGGCGTGGGGGTTCAACCCCGCCACCAGAATGCGCGGCTGCGCCAGTCCGAAATAGGTCTGCAGATCCTGGTTGAGAATGCGGGTCACCTGGATCAGGCGCTGGGGCGTGATCGCGTCGGCGACGTCCCGCAGGGGCAGATGGGTCGTCACCAGCGCTACCCGCAGCTCTTCGGTGGCCAGCATCATCACCACCCGCTCCACCCCACACAGTGCCTGCAGGTATTCGGTGTGACCACTGAAGGCAATGCCGGCGTCGTTGATCACCCCTTTGTGGACAGGCGCGGTGACCATACCGTCAAACACGCCGTCCAGACAGCCCTGGGCCGCCACCCGCAGGGTCTCCACTACATACGGGCTGTTGCCAGGGTCGAGCTGGCCGGCGGCGGTACTGGTGAGCCCATCAACATGGCACACCGACAGCTCACCCGCCGCGGTCACGGCATTCTCGCCCGGCCGCCAGGGCCTGAGCGTTACGGCCATGCCCAGCTGCGCCGCCCGCGCTTCCAGTAACGCCTGACTGGCCACCACCACAATGCCCGGCTGCCGCGTTTCCTGCGCCAGCTGCAAACAGAGTTCGGGGCCGATGCCCGCCGGTTCTCCGGCGGTCAGGGCAAGCGTTACCGGGTCGCTCATGATGGCTCGTTGTCCTCGCCGTTGTCCGCGTACTCGCCTTTGAATTCCACAAACGCCTCGTCACGGATTTCACGCAGCCAGTTCTGGAGCTCGGTATCAAACTTGCGGCGGTAGATGGCCTGACGGGCCTCGGACTCGCGGACTTCGCCGCTGATGTCTTTTTGCCGGCGCTCCTGCACCTCCAGAATATGCCAACCGAACTGGGAACGGAACGGGCCTTTGAGCTCACCCACAGCCGCTTCCTGCATCGCCTGTTCGAACTCCGGCACCATCTGGCCCGGACTGACCCAGCCGAGGTTGCCGCCGTCGGAACCGGACACCGGATCGTCGGAATACTCCCG
This sequence comes from Marinobacter lipolyticus, assembly GCF_018424605.1. Taxonomy (GTDB): domain Bacteria; phylum Pseudomonadota; class Gammaproteobacteria; order Pseudomonadales; family Oleiphilaceae; genus Marinobacter; species Marinobacter lipolyticus_B. Next base: position 117,751 of record NZ_QTKT01000004.1, read on the forward strand.
CGCGAGGGCGGCGAAATCACCGCCGTCACGAATCTCCTGCGCCAGGTCACGGATGGTATTTTCCGCCTCGGTATCGGTGACGGTCTCGGTCGGCCGGACCAGGATATGGCGGACACGGGACTGCTCGATCACCTGCTGATCCTCGCCGCCGCGACGGTCCTGCACCATGACCAGGTGGAACCCGCTGTTGTTACCGAGCACCTCCGACGGCACACCGGTCTCCAGCCCCGGCACTACCGACTCCAGCAGCGACGGCAGCTGGCTGCGGCTGCGCCAGCCCATATCGCCCCCTTCCAGCGCGTTGGCGGCGTCGGATTCCGCCACCGCCACTTCGCGGAAGTCACGGCCATTGGCAATCTCACCGCGCAGGCGTTCCGCCTTCTCCCGCGCAGCAGCAACCACCGCCTCGTCGCCGGGGTCACCCACTTCAATGTAGATGTACGACAGCCGGTACTGCTCGTTGCTCGGCTCACGTGAGGCCAGCGATTGCAGGTAGTTCTGCACCTCGCGGTCCGTCACCCGCACCCGGTTACCCACCTGGCGCTGCTGCACCCGGCTGGCCAGCATCTCGTTGCGGATCTGTTCCCGGGCCTCCCGGTAACTGACACCTTCCGCAGACAACTGTTGCTCGAACTCGTCCAGGGTCATGTTGTTGCGCTGGGCGATGCCGACCATGGTCTCGTTCAGTTCGTTATCGCTGATGCGCATACCACCGCGCTCGGCCATCTGCAGCTGAATGGATTCGGTGATCAGCTGGTCAAGCACACGCTCTTCCAGCACCTCCCGCGGGGGCAGGCCGGTGCCCTGGGCCTGAAGCCGGCCAATAATGGTGTTGATGCGGTTCTCCAGCTCGGTCTGCAGAATCACCTCGTCGTCCACGATGGCCACCACCTGATCCAGTGGCTGGCGCTCCGCCTGAGCCACGGTGCTCATGATCACAGCCATCAAAACCAACACAGTTTGTGCACAATGGCGAAGGTTCGCCTTCATAATCACCTCTGATAAATGAACATTCGTACCGCAACAGGGCGGTGGCGCGAACTCAGTTATAGCCGGTTTCCACGCCGCCAAAACGACGACGCTCCCGCTCATCGAAGCCGTAAATGGCCTCGGATATACGATCCGAGGAGCCGCCGCTGCCACCCAGCCCCTTGAGCTGGATCTGGAACAGCACGCGGCTTTCCAGTTGCTGGTCGTCGGTAAAGGCGTTCTGATGAACCACCTGCACACTCCAGCAGCAGTTATTGTATTCGATGCCCGCCAGCGAGCCGACGGTGCGATCAAGCTGCGAATCCCAGACCCAACGGCCGATCAGACTAACACGGTCTGTGACAGGAAAAACTGCCCCGATATCCGACTGTTCCAGTTCATTCCGGCTGTAGGTGTGGCCGAGACTGGCCAGGTAACGGTAATCCCGGGAGTGGAAAATCAGCTGGCTTCGTCCTTCTTCGGTTTGCTGGGTGTCCGGGTCCCACAACCCGGAACTGCGGATATCGAGCGTTTCCAGTGGCCTCAGGAGGATCTCGCCCGCCAATGGCGAATCACTGCGGTCGTCGGCGCCCAGCCCCATGAGGCTGACCTCACGGTCGTCGTAGTAGTGGACCTGCCCGATACTGAAGCGGGCGCGCTCGGCCCCGGTCATCAGGTCGTTGAAACGGCTGGTCAGCGCCACCGTCAGCTGATTGGCGTCGCCGACGCGGTCACCGCCGGTAAACCGGTTACGCCGGAACAGCTGGTCAAAGCTGAAGGAGCGGATGGCCGAATCGAAATCGGGGATGTCGTCCTGATCGGCATCCGCATCCGCCCAGGCATAATACAGCCTTGGCTCCAGGGTCTGATTGTAGGGGATATCAAACAGACTGGACTGACGGTCAAAATACAGCCCCGAATCCCATTCAAACACCGGTACGGTGCGATCAAAGCCCGCACTGCCCAGCTCATAATCTTCCAGCTCGTAGCGGGTGTAATCGAGGCTGACCGAGGGCCGGGTAAACCCCCACAACTCCCGCAAGGGTAGCGCCACCTCCGGAATCGCCCGCAGGCGCTGGCCGTTGGCGCGGTCGAGTCCGGTCAGTTCGGCGTTGTCGCGGTAGAAATAGGTGTACTGGCTTTCCAGATTGGTTTCCACCGGCCCCAGATCGGTGGTCATGCCGTAGATGACTTCCGGCAGCTGGGCATAGGGTTTGTTGCGCTCGGCAATGCGATCGCTGATGGTCTGGTAACCGTTCAGGTACGCCTCGAAATATTGGGAGGAATCCTGGTAACGCGCACCACCGCGGCGCTGCAGGTGGGTCGCCCGATTGATCTCCAGGGTCTGGTTCAGATCGCTCAGGTATTCCTCGTCACTGACCACCGAATAATCACCGTAGGCCGACCATCCGCCACCAAACCCCGCGCGGGTGGTGAAGTCCAGCGCCCAGCGCTCGCCATCTTCACCGGGAAACTCGTTCTGGTATTCCAGGTCATTCCCGATGTAGCCCAGCTGCAGCACCGACTCACCCCACGGGCTCAGGTAGCGGCCTTCCACCTCGTTGAACAGCCCGCGACCGTGAATGTATTGTGGCGTCAGGGTGGCGTCGTAATGGGGCGCCAGATTCAGATAATAGGGCACCGACAGGAATGCGCCACTGCCGGCATTGGAGGTGCCGAAGGAAGGATACAGAAAGCCGGTCTTGCGGCGGTCGTCAATCGGGAAACTGGCGTAGGGCCAGTAGAACACCGGCACATCCTTGATCCTCAGGCGTACGTGCCTGGCGGTGCCAAACCCCTCGCCCTGATCCAGGTGAATGTCCGACGCCACAATGGACCAGTCGTTCTGATTCGGCGCACAGGTGGTCAGCGAGCCCTCACTGATCAGCACCTGATCCTCGGCGATCCGCGACAGACTGCCGGCGGACCCACGCATCTCGGCGTCGTGCAGCAGAAAGGTAGCGGTGTTGATATCGAAACGACCACTGTTGACGTCGTAATCCGCCCGCTCGCCGGTCAACAGGAAGGCGTCACCGCGGCTCACCAGCGGCCCGGCCACCGACACCGTTCCGTCGACCTGGTTGTAACGGGCTTCCGAGCCGGTGACGGTAAACCGGCCCTGACGCATCCGCACATCGCCCTGCAGGTACAGCTCGGAGTCCAGTTCGTAGCGTGCCGACAGGCCACTGGCCTCCAGTGGTTGCCCGGCGTCCGGCGCCGACCCGAACATCGCGCCGCTGCCATCGCCAGCAGCCTCCATCGACATGTGGGATGGCAGATAGCCGCCCTCACAGAAAGCCGGCAGGGTGCTGCGCACCGATTCGGGCAACTCCGACCTTGGTCGCCAGTCAATCTCGGCGGCCGTCGGGGCGGTCTCAGCCACCACCGACGCGGCCGGAAACATCGCTGCGGAAACCGCGACACCTGCTACCCATGTTGACCTCGGTCGGCACCACTCCCGGTTCGCCGGTGATTGCAGGTTCCTTGCTGGGACTGGCACGGTGGTCGGGTTCCTGTGCAGATGACTGGGTGTTGAGGTTTTTATTAGCGGCCTAGTTTACACGGCGCTCTGCGGCTTGTTAACGGAAACCCGGTTTTGCAGCGAAACCGATTTACCCCTTCCGGGCGGATCTGCTAACTTTCTGTTTGTTAAGCCCACACAACATTCTCTTTTTCAGGACAGCCACCCGTTCCATGGACACCCGCCTGCAGATGCTGACCCAGTGGGTCCGACAGTTTCCCGGCCTGGAACAGGCCGAACCCGTGGCGGTATCCGGCGACGCCAGTTTCCGCCGTTATTTCAGAGTCACCGCCACTACCGACGCGGGCCAGACGCCGTTCATCGTCATGGATGCGCCACCGGAGCATGAGGACTGCCGACCTTTCGTTGCCATCGCACGGCATTGGCACAGCCGGGGCGTGGCGGTGCCGGAGGTTGTCCGCGACGATCTGGAACAGGGCTTTCTGCTGCTGGAGGACTTCGGCGACCGCCTCATGCTGACCGAACTCAACGCCGGTAGCGTTGAGAGTCTGTACCGGGGCGCACTGGCCGAACTGCTGCTGATCCAGCAGGTCGACGACACCCCTGACCATCCCCTGCCACCTTACGACACCGCCCTGCTGGACCGGGAGATGGCATTGTTTCCGGACTGGCTGCTGACCAGAAAACTGGGCCTGACCCTGTCCAATGGCGAACAGGCCATGCTCGATACTGCGTTCGCCTATCTGCGAGAGAGCGCGCTGGCGCAACCGGACGTTACCGTGCACCGCGACTACCATTCCCGCAACCTGCTGATCCGCCCGGACCACGGCACGCCCGGCGTGATCGACTTCCAGGATGCGGTGCGCGGCCCGGTTACCTACGATCTGGTGTCACTGCTGAAGGATTGCTACATCCGCTGGCCCGAAGCGGACATTGCCCGCTGGGTCGAGCACTACCGATTGCTCAGCCGGGACGCCGGCCTGCACAAGGCCGACCCCGACACCTTCCGCCAGTGGTTCGAGCTGATGGGCATGCAACGGCACCTGAAAGCGGCCGGCATCTTCGCGCGACTCTCCCTGCGAGACGGCAAGGACGGCTACCTGGGCGACATTCCCCGCACGGTACAGTACCTGATCGATGCCAGTGCCCGCCTCGGCGCCCTCCGGCACTTTCACGAATGGCTGGCCAACACCGTGATGCCGGCCATTGAGCAGCACATCGGCCCGGCACCGGCAGGCACCTCATCGTGAAAGCCATGATTCTTGCGGCTGGCAAGGGTGAGCGGATGCGTCCGTTGACGCTCACCACGCCCAAACCGCTGCTGCAGGCGGGGCGCAAGCCGCTGATTGTGCATCACCTGGAACGACTGCGGCGCGCCGGCCTGACCGACGTGGTCATCAACCATGCCTGGCTGGGTGAGCAGATCGAGCAGGCCCTGGGCGACGGCACTGACTTCGGGCTACGCATCGTCTATTCCCCGGAAGGCGAACCGCTGGAGACCGCCGGCGGCATCATCAAGGCACTGCCCCTGCTGACCGCCGAGGGTGACGAGTGGTTTCTGGTGATCAACGGCGATATCTGGTGCGATTTCGATTTTTCGCGGCTGACACCGCCGACCGACGCAGACGCCCTGCTGGTGCTTGCCGACAATCCGCAGCACAACGCCGGCGGCGACTTCCATCTTCGCGCCGATGGCACGGTGGCCGCGGAGGGTCCCGACAAGCTTACCTTCAGCGGTATCAGCCTGATACACCGCCGGCTGTTCGACCACCACCAGCAGGGCCACCGCAAACTGGCGCCGATTCTGCGCGCGGCCATGGCCGAACACCGGGTCAAAGGCCTGGCACATCACGGCCACTGGATCGACATCGGAACGCCGGAACGGCTGCAACAGCTGGATGACTGGCTGCACGATTCTCCGGAGGATGAGCGATGGTAGCCGGTGATCGCGACAGCGCGCTGCCTGCGAGGCTCGAGGCGGAGTTTTCCGACCTGCTGCGTGAACTTGCCTCCTGCGGCCACCAGGCCAACCAGCTGATCCGACGCACCAGCCTGCCATTGTGGCACCGGCGCCACCTGTTTTTCTTTCTCGGGTACATCGCCAAATCCGAGGGACGCGTAACCGAGGCCGACATCGGCTTTGCCGAAGCCATGATGAAAGCGCTCAGGCTGTCCCTGCGACAACGCCGTAAGGCCATATACTGGTTCCAGACCGGCAAGAATACCGAGGCCATCCCCCGCTTCCGGGCCCTGGGCCTGAAGCTGAGCCATTATCTGTGGCCGTCACCGGCCTTGCGGATGGCGATCTGCCTGTGCCACGCCGCCCAATTACAGGGGCGGCCGGCCAAACCCCGGCGCTACCGCTGCGAGGACGCCATCGACCAGATTGGTTTGCCGGTCAGGGTCAGCGATGACATCCTCGAAAGCTACGCCTCGAAAGTCTGGATCACCCAGCCGGAAAGCCGACCACCGCCCAGCAGTTACGAGCAGGCGTGCCAGTTGCTGGGCGTGACCCGCCGGGAGCCGCTGGAAGGCATCAAGCGCGCCTATCGCAAAAAAGTATCGGAATGCCACCCGGACAAACTGGCGCAGCAAGCACTCAGCGCCGCCGAGCGCGCCCGCGCCAAAGACCGGCTGCTGCGCTACCAGCAGGCCTGGGAACTGATCAAACGCCACCACTGAACCCGCCTCCGGGCCAGCGGCCTGTTTACCGCGACTTCAGCCAGGCGAGGATGCGATTGGCCAGCGCGCCGGCATCGCGCACCTCGGCACGGCTTGCCATAACCACCGGCTGTGACCGGTAACCCGCCACACCCGCTTCCTTCAGCTCCGCGGTCCGTGCGCGGGCAGACTCGCGCTGGGACGGTTCGCGGGAACTGTAAAGGTGCAGCAGCGCCAGCGGCTCCACAGCGGCGAGAAGCTCGTCCAATGCGGTTTCATCCTGTGGATAGAACCGCGGCGTCAGCCAAACCAACTCATTGCCGGTGCCAGCGGCGACATAACGGGTTGTGTGTATCGCGCCGGCCCCCACGGCCACCAGGACCACCCGCTGGTATCCGCGCTCCCGCAGGTTCAAGGCTGCCGCGGACAACAACGCCTGCACCCGCTGCCGGTAACGGGACTCCAGATCATCCTGTTCGCCCTTGTCCATCACATCAATCATCACCGAGTCGGCGGCCTTGGCACCCGGGGCTTCTTCCGGCGCGGGCAGATCGGCATCCACCCGCTTCCAGGCCTGCTGAAGCTCGAAGGGTGGCGCTTCCAGCCCCAGTGTCATCACGCTCCAGCCCGCCGACGTGAAGGCGCCGCCCAGCGCTGCCAGCAACCCGGACGCCGCGGACTGACCTTCATCGGCCAGCATCAGCATGGCGCCCTTCTCCGGCGAGTCGGCCCCGGGCTCATACAGCGCCAGGCCGGTGTCGTCACCCTCCAGATCCAGCCAGATCGCGGCCTCCGGCCGGCGCTCAGCAATGTCTTCAGACCCGAGACCGGAAGACACCAGTGCCCGCCGGACCTCATCCGCCGGCGACCCGGCCCCGCTCTCTTCCTGCGCCAGCGCAGACCCGGCCATGCCCGGAGCCAGCACCAACCACCCCAGAACACCCATCAACTTTCTGCGCTCTCTGCGCTCTCTGCGCTCTCCGCACTTTCTGCACTTTCTGCACTTTCTACACTTCCTGCTCACCGGCGCTCACTCTTTCGCTGCGAAAAAACATCACCAAACTGTTAGACTAACACCCGCTTTGGGTTTGCGGCAGGAACCGCTGACCACGCCATTATCCATTGTTGCGAGAGAGCCGTCATGAACCCGTACCTGATTGCCCCATCGATCCTGTCTGCCGATTTTGCCCGCCTGGGCGAGGAAGTCGATAACGTGCTGGCCGCCGGTGCCGACGTCGTGCACTTCGATGTCATGGACAATCACTACGTGCCCAACCTCACCATCGGCCCGATGGTGTGTGAGGCATTGCGCAAGCACGGAGTGACCGCCCCCATCGACGTGCACCTGATGGTGTCGCCGGTGGACGACCTGATCCGCATGTTCATCGACGCCGGTGCCAGTTACATCACCTTCCATCCCGAAGCCTCCAACCACATTGACCGCTCTCTGCAGCTGATCCGTGAGGGTGGCTGTCAGGCCGGGCTGGTGTTCAACCCGGCCACCCCCCTGAGTTACATGGATCACGTGATGGACAAGCTGGACATGGTGCTGCTGATGTCGGTGAACCCGGGCTTTGGCGGCCAGAAGTTCATCCCCGGTACGCTGGACAAACTGCGGGAAGCCCGCAAGCGCATCGACGCCAGCAACTACAACATCCGCCTGGAAATCGATGGCGGCGTCAAAACCGACAACATCCGCGAAATCGCCGAGGCCGGCGCCGACACCTTCGTGGCCGGCTCCGCCATTTTCAACACCGATGACTACAAGGCCACCATCGACGCCATGCGCGACGAACTGGAACAGGCCCGCAAGGTCATCAGCCAATGAGTCTGAAAGGCCTGTTCAGCCCGCGCTGGCCCGGTGTTGCCCTGTTCGATCTGGACGGCACCCTGGTGGACAGCGCCCCGGATCTGGCCGCTGCGATCGACCAGATGCTGGCGCACCTGGGCCGTTCGCCGGCCGGTATTGACCGGGTACGGCAATGGGTGGGCAACGGCGCCAGCGTTCTGGTGCGCCGTGCCCTGGCCGGTGAGGTGGACTGGGAACCGGCCCGTCCCCGGGATGAAGCTCTGTTCAACGACGCCCTGGCGATTTTCTATCACGCGTACGGCACCCTCAATGGCAAACATTCCGTGGTCTATGCCGGTGTTGAAGCCTGCCTGACCCACCTGAAGAATCAGGGCTGCCGCCTGGGTGTGGTGACCAACAAGCCGGAACAGTTTGTCGCGCCGCTGCTGCAGCAGATGCGACTGGATCACTGGTTCGATCTGAGCCTGGGGGGCGACACGCTGGCGGTGAAGAAACCGGACCCAGCACCGTTGCTGCACGCCATGGAATCCCTGGGTGGAACCCGGGGCACCACGGTGATGGTGGGCGACTCGGCGGCGGACATCAACGCCGCCCTGGCCGCCGGCATTCCCTGTGTAGCGGTGCGTTACGGGTACAATTACGGGCCCTCGGTCGACACCCTCGGGGCGGACGCGGTTGTTGATTCGCTGGCCGAGCTTTTGTAATCTCACAAGGAACTTACATTGAGCACTTCTTTACGGGAGATTCCTGCCGTGCAGGGACTGAATCTGATCGCAGCGCGGGGCATCCTGACCACCCGCGCAACACGATGGTGGCGATGGCGCACCGGCTGAGCAAGCCCGGCGGCTGACTGGCCCGTGCCCGTCGGAACCGCAGCCCCTGATGAGAGCACCATGCTCTCGTCCACAATGCAGATCAGATTTCAGGAAACCGTACCATGACACCCGAGCAATTCTCCGAGCTCGCCGACGCCGGCTTTAACCGCATCCCTGTGTACCGCGAGGTTCTGGCCGACCTCGATACGCCTCTGAGTACCTATCTGAAACTCGCCAGCGGCCCCTACTCCTATCTGTTCGAATCCGTCCAGGGCGGCGAGAAATGGGGCCGTTATTCGATCATTGGTTTGCCCAGCCACGAGGTGCTGAAGGTCTTTGACCACAAAGTCGAAATCAGCCGCGGCGGCGAAATTGTCGAAACCGAAGAAGTGGACGATCCACTGACCTTTGTCGAGGCTTACCAGAAGCGCTTCCACGCTCCGGATCTGGAGGAACTGCCCCGCTTCAACGGCGGCCTGGTGGGCTACTTCGGTTACGACACCGTGCGCTACATCGAGAAGCGCCTGCGCAAGAGCTGCCCGCCCGATCGCATCGGCACACCGGACATCCTGCTGATGGTGTCCAACGAGATCGTCGTCTTCGACAACCTGCGCGGCAAACTGCACCTAATCGTGCATGCCGATCCCGCGGTGGACGGAGCCTACGAACAGGCCCTGGCCCGCATTGATGAACTGGAGAATCGCCTGCACCGGCAAACCGCCGATGCGCCACGCACTCCGGAACACCTGCGCGGCAAGGCGGTGGACGAGAGCGACTTCATCTCCGGCTTTACCCAGGACAAATTCGAAGCCGCGGTGGACAAGATCAAGGGCTACGTGCTCGATGGCGATGTCATGCAGACCGTGATTTCCCAGCGCATGTCCATTCCCTTCGAGGCGCCACCGCTGAACCTGTACCGGTCGCTGCGGGTGCTGAACCCATCCCCCTACATGTATTTCCTGGATCTGGGTGATTTCCATATCGTCGGCTCCTCCCCGGAAATCCTGGCCCGGGTGGAAGACGAGGAAGTCACCGTGCGCCCCATCGCCGGCACCCGCAAACGCGGTGCCACCGACGCCGAGGACAAGGCCCTGGAAAGCGAGCTGCTGGCCGACCCGAAAGAGATTGCCGAGCACCTGATGCTGATCGACCTTGGCCGCAACGATGCCGGCCGGGTGTCGGAAACCGGCACGGTTCGGCTCACCGATAAAATGATTGTCGAGCGTTACTCCCACGTGATGCACATTGTTTCGAACGTCACCGGCCGGCTGAAAGACAACACCAGCTGCCTGGACGTGCTTCGGGCCACCCTGCCCGCCGGCACCCTCAGTGGCGCGCCCAAGATCCGGGCCATGGAAATCATCGATGAACTGGAGCCGGTCAAGCGTGGGGTCTACGGTGGCGCCGTGGGTTACCTGTCGTTCAACGGCAACATGGATACGGCCATTGCCATCCGTACCGCCGTAATCAAGGACAACACCCTGCACATCCAGGCCGGCGCCGGCGTAGTGGCCGACTCTGTGCCCCGCCTCGAGTGGAAGGAAACCATGAACAAGGGCCGTGCGATCTTCCGCGCGGTAGCCATGACCTACAACGATTTCGACCACTGAGGCGGAGGATAAGATTATGTTGCTGATGATCGATAACTACGATTCCTTCACCTACAACGTGGTGCAGTATCTGGCGGAACTGGGTGCCGATGTGCAGGTGTACCGGAACGATGAAATCACCATCGAACAGATTGAAGCGATGAACCCGGAGCGGCTGGTGATTTCCCCCGGCCCCTGCACCCCGAACGAGGCAGGCATCTCCATGGAGGCGATCCGTCACTTCGCAGGCAAGTTGCCGATCCTCGGCATCTGCCTGGGCCACCAGGCCATTGGCCAGGTCTACGGCGGCGACATCATCCGCGCCGGACGGGTCATGCACGGCAAGGTGTCCCCGGTGTTCCACGAGGACACCGGCGTGTTCCGCGGCCTGAGCAACCCGCTGCAGGCGACCCGCTATCACAGCCTGGTGATCGACAAGACCACCCTGCCCGAGTGCCTTGAGGTCACCGCCTGGACCCGCAACGACGACGGTTCCATCGAGGAAATCATGGGGGTTCGCCACAAAACTCTGCCGATCGAGGGTGTGCAGTTCCACCCGGAGTCTATTATGACGGAACAGGGCCACGAGCTGCTGCGCAACTTTCTGAGAACACAATAAGAGGCCGACACATGGACATGAAAGAAGCTCTCAACCGCATTGCCTCCAACCTGGACCTGTCCCGGGAGGAAATGAAGGACGTGATGCGCATCGTCATGAACGGCGAGGCCACCGACGCCCAGATCGGCGCGTTTCTCATGGGGTTGCGCCTGAAGAGCGAAACCATCGATGAAATCACCGGCGCCACCGAAGTAATGCGCGAGCTGGCCACCGGGGTCACCGTGAACGCGGAGCCACTGGTGGACATCGTCGGCACCGGCGGCGACGGCGCTAACCTGTTCAACGTGTCCTCGGCCGCCTCGTTTGTGGTGGCGGCTGCCGGCGGTTTTGTGGCCAAACACGGCAACCGCGGCGTGTCGTCGAAAAGTGGCAGCGCCGATCTGATCGAAAAGGCCGGCATCAACCTCAATATGAAGCCGGAAGAAGTGGCCCGCTGCGTGGAGCAGATCGGCGTCGGCTTCATGTTCGCTCCGGCCCATCATGGCGCTATGAAGCATGCCATCGGCCCCCGCAAGGAGCTGGGCTGCCGCACCCTATTCAATATCCTCGGCCCGATGACCAACCCGGCCGGCGTGAAACGTCAGCTGATCGGCGTGTTCACCCGGGAACTGTGTCGCCCCATGGCGGAGGTGCTGCAGCGGCTGGGCGCGGAGCACATCATGGTGGTGCATTCCAAGGACGGCCTGGACGAAATCAGTCTGGCCAGCGCCACCCACGTGGCGGAGCTGAAAAATGGTGAAATCACCGAATACGACGTCACGCCTGAGGATCTCGGCATCAAGAGCCAGACCCTGGTCGGCCTGGCGGTGGACTCCTCCGAGGAATCCCTGAAGCTGATCCGTGCCGCCTTCGGCCGCGGTCACGATGAAATGGCCGAAAAGGCCCGGGATCTGATTGCCCTGAACGCCGGTGCGGCGATTTATGTGGCCGGGCTGGCAAAGACCGCCAAAGAAGGCGTGGACATGGCGCTCGATGCCATGGGCTCGGGACTAGCAGCCGGCAAGATGTCGGAACTGGCTGATTTTTCTCAGTGCTTCTAACCCCGGCCTGCTGAGCTTGCAGCCGGACGAGCCGGTGGGGAGACCTTTCCAAAACACGCCCGTGAATACGTCCCTGTAGGGCTTGGCTGCAGCCATCCATGGCTGCAGACAGTTTTGGAAAGGTCTCCCCACCGGCTCTCGCATACATTTTACGGGCCTGATATGACTGACAGACATTTAGACAAAACTCCCACCATTCTGCGGAAGATCGTTGACCGGAAATGGGAAGAGATCGACGAGCGGAAGCCTCAGGTTTCGATCGCAGATCTGAAAGCTATGGCTGGCGATCAGCCGCCTGCCAGGAGGTTCGCTGACGCTCTGCGCACGCGTATTGAGGCCAGAACGCCTGCAGTGATCGCGGAAATCAAGAAAGCCTCGCCCAGCAAAGGCATCCTGCGGGATCCGTTCGAACCCGAGCGCATTGCCGAAAGCTATGAGAAAGGTGGGGCGGCCTGCCTGTCGGTACTCACTGACAAGGACTTTTTCCAAGGCCACGAAGATTACCTCGTTGCGGCCCGCAACGCCTGCAGTCTGCCGGTGATCCGCAAGGACTTCATGGTGGCGCCCTACCAGGTCTATGAGAGCCGGGCCATCGGGGCAGACTGCATTTTACTGATCGCTGCCTGTCTGACGCGGAACCAGATGCAAGAACTGGAAGGTATTGCCCACGAGATTGGTCTGGACGTGTTGGTGGAAGTGCACGATGGCGAGGAACTGGACGATGCGCTCACGCTGAAGACCCCGCTGGTGGGCATCAACAACCGTAACCTGCACACCTTTGACGTGTCGCTGGACACCACCTTCGATCTGCACCAGCGGATCTCGGCGGACCGCCTGACGATTACCGAGAGCGGCATCATGACCCGGAGTGACGTGGAGGCCATGACCGATCGGGGGATTTTCGGCTTCCTGGTGGGCGAGTCGTTTATGCGGGCGCCCGAGCCCGGAGAGAAACTGCAGCAACTGTTCGGCTGACGGAACCCTCATGGATGTAGTGGCCGCCAAGGGATCCCCCAATCCGATACTCACCGGCCCCCACTGGCCGGTGTTTTTCCGTTATGCCCTGCCCTCGGTGGCGGGGTTGCTGGCGCTGACCACCGCCAATATTGTCGACGGCATTTTTATCGGTAACTTTGCCGGTGCCGATGCCCTTGCCGCGCTGAACCTGCTGATTCCCTATTTTACTTTTCTGTTCGGGCTGGCCCTGGCACTGGCCATTGGTGGCACGGTACGGGCCGGCAAATACCTGGGTGAGGGCAATACCGAGGCGGCGTCGGCGGTCTTCAGCAAGTGCCTGATTGCCACCTTTACCCTGGCGCTGGCGGCCACCGGGCTGTGCCTGCTGTTCCACGAGCCGCTGTATCGCGTGCTCGGTGCCTCGCCGGAACTCTACCCGCTGATGTCCGAGTATTTCCTGGTGATTATCTGGGTCATGGTGGTGCAGCTGGTGGCGATGGTGCTGTATTACTTTATCCGTGTGGATGGCCTGCCGGTGCTCGCCACCACCGCCCTGGTGCTGGGGGCCGGCGCCAATATCCTGCTTGATGCCCTGCTGGTCGGTTATCTGGACTACGGCCTTCAGGGCGCCGCGTTCGCCACCGGCCTGGCCCAGCTGCTGCAACTGGGGGTGTTGCTGGTGTACGCGTTCAAGCCCCGGCGCCAGTTGCGCTTCCGGCTGCGCCAGCGCAACTGGCGCGAGGTGGTGAGCGCCTTCGCCAACGGCGTGTCAGAGTGGATCAACGAGTTGTCGGTGGGCCTGGTGATGCTGCTGATCAACTGGCTGCTGATGTCCAGCCAGGGGGTGACCGGCGTGGCCGCATTTACCGTGGTCAATTACCTGATTTTTCTGAGCCTGATGGTGTTTTACGGCATTTCCGACGCCATGCATGTGCTGGTCAGCCACAACCTCGGCGCCGGCAACGCGGCCCGCATCCGCCAGTTCATGATCTGCGGCGCCACGGTGATCCTCGGGCTGGGAGCCACCCTGGTGTTGCTGGTCTGGCTGCAGGGGTCCGGGCTGATCCGTCTGTTTCTTGATACCACCGAGGACGCCGCCACCGCGCAGCTGGCGGATCGGTTCCTGGCCATTCTCTGGCCGCTGTTTCTCATCAACGGGCTCAATGTGCTGCTGTCGGTTTACCTGACTGCCATGCACCAGCCCCTGCCCTCGGCGGCGGTTGCGCTGTCCCGCAGCCTGATACTGCCGGCCCTGCTGCTGGTGCTGATCCACCAGTTTGCCCCCCACTGGCCGTTGCTGGCCGCATTGCCGCTGGCAGAATGGCTGACCTTCGGGCTCGCCCTGGGCCTGTTCCTGCGTTTCCGGCCTGATCGGCTGGTGGGCAGGGCACCCGCCGCGGCCGCTCAAATGTAAAATTTGTAAAACCGGTTTTAATGCGGATAATTCTCATTTAGCTTTACCCCAAATCATCATTACGGGGTATCTCCATGGGACCGTCTGCCAGAGCCATCGCGGAACACGCCAGCTTCCGCGCGTTCCTGCACTGCTATCTGCAGGAAGTGGACAGTGGGCAATGGTGCCAAGCGGAAGACTGGTCAGACGACGGCTCCGGCCATTACCGCGGAACCCATGTCTGCCAACTTGCGCTGGACACCCAGCGCGCCAGGCTGGCGGTGGATGTGCTGTACTTTTCCGCAGCCGGCCGTCACCGCTTCGGCCAGGTCCGGCTGTGGAGCGCCGGCCGGTTCAGCTGGAGTACGCTGGAACCCGAGCATGCCATGTTCATGCTGGTGCGCGAACTGTACACGCTGATTGGCGGCATGATGCCGGAGGTGCGACGGTCACGGGAACTGGAGCTGTTCTACCGGCTGACTGACAGCTATCAGGTGATGGCGCGTTACATCGCCGCCCGCCAGGCCGATCCCCTCCTGCTTTCCGACCGTTTCATCGACGGTGAACAATCCCTGTTGTTCGGCCACACCGCCCACCCCACGCCCAAGAGCCGACAGGGTCTGGCGGAGTGGCAGCACGCCAGTTACGCCCCCGAGCTGGCCGGCCGCTTCCAGCTGCAGTTCTTCTCCGTGCAGCGGAACCTGGTGACCCAGGACGCGCACGGCGACCTCAGTGCCGCGGCCATGGTGGAGACCACCGTCGCCCGTGGCAGGGGCCCGCTGAAGCTTCCCGCGGATCGGGTCTTGGTTCCCGCGCATCCGCTGCAGGCGCAATGGCTACTGTGCCAGCCCGAGGTAATGGCAGCCATCGCCAGTGGCGACATCCAGCCCCTGGGCCCGCTCGGACCGGCCTTCACCGCCACCTCGTCGGTTCGCACGCTGTACTGCGAGGACTGCGACTGGATGCTCAAATTTTCCATCCCGGTCAGGGTCACCAACTCGCTGCGGGTCAACAAACACCATGAACTCCGCGCCGGCGTGGTGATGGCGCGGCTGATCGAGCAGACCGGCTTTCTCGACCAGGAAACCGGGTTCCACATCATTCAGGATCCCGCCTACCTGACGGTGCGCCTGCCGGGGCGGCGGGAAAGCGGTTTCGAAGTCATCCTGCGGGACAACCCGTTCCATCGTCACCAGGACCGGGGCATCCTGTCGGTGGCCGCCCTGACCCAGCCACCTCTGGCCAATCATACCTCGCGTTTACGCACCCTGATCGAAGGGTTGGCGCTGAACGAGAGCCGCAGCCTGGCGGCGGTCAGCCGCGACTGGTTTCGCCAGTACCTCGACTGCGCGATAGAACCGGCCCTGCGCCTCTACGATGATCATGGCATCGCTCTCGAAGCCCACCAGCAGAACAGTCTGCTGGATCTGAGCTCCGGCTACCCCTCCCGTTACTATTACCGCGACAACCAGGGTTACTACCTGTCGGAAAGCCGGCGCGAGGAGCTGGAGGCGCTCTGCCCGGACCTGTCAGATACGCCGGAGCTGTTCTATCGGGATGCCATGATCCGCGATCGTTTCTGTTATTACCTGGTGGTCAACCAGCTGTTCTCGGTGATCGCCCGGTTTGGGGAGGATGGCCTGCTGGAGGAGGCCCAGTTGCTGGATCTGCTGCGTCACGCCCTGAAAAACTGGCTGGACCGCTTTCAGGGTCCGGCGCGGCCGTTGGTGGCCATGCTGCTGAGCGATGCCCGCCTGCCCTACAAGGGCAACCTGCTGACCCGCGTTCACGATGTCGACGAGCTCAATGCGGAACTGGAAATGGCGGTGTACACCAGCATTCGCAACCCCCTGCACAAGACCCTTGCGGACCGGAACTCACCCCGGGAACGTCAACTCGCGGGCCCGCGTCACCATGATGTCGCCTGAATCGGTTACCCGCCGCGTCGTGCGCCAGTTGCTGGAAGCCCTGCTGTTCGAGGGGCTGATTCCCTGGCGCTACACCGACAAAACCGACAGTTCCTGGCAGTGGCTGCACTTCCGGCTGGGCCAGCTCAACGGCGAATGCCTGGGGCGAATTCGTGGGTTCGGCCGTAATGAGCTGGACATGGCGAGTCTGACGCTGAGGCACAATGGCCGCGCGGTGCCGCTGAAGCTGACGCTGCTGTCCGAGCAATTACCCGCCGCAGAAGCACACCGCACCGCGTTGCTGCAGGAGCTGCAAGCAACGATCGCCAACAGCCTGATCTGCCCACCCCACCCGGATCGCCGCAGCCTCTCTGCCGAGGCGCTGGACAGCGCGCTGCACGAGGGGCATCCGTACCATCCCAGCTTTAAAGCCCGCTGCGGTTTCAGTCGTGAAGATCAGCTGCATTACGGTCCCGAATCCGCCCGCTGCTTCCGCTTGCACTGGGTGGCCGTTCGCCGGGATCAGTGCCTGGCACAATGGCCAGTGGCAGAAGAGACCTTCTGGCAGCGGGAGCTGGGTACCGAAACCGCCTACCTGCTGCGCGCCGCGTTCAACCGCGTAGGGGCCAACTGGCACGACCACAGCGCCCTGCCACTGCACCCCTGGCAATGGCGGAACCTGCAAGCCACTAACTTGGCGCCGGCGCTGTCCCGGGGCGACGTGCGGCACCTGGGCCCGCTTGGGGATCGCTACCGGGCCAGCCAGTCGTTGCGTTCGCTGTTCAACGTCAGCCGGCCAGGGGCGGCCTGCATCAAGGTCTCTCTGGGCATTGGCAACACCTCATCCCGTCGCCATCTGGAGCCGCATTCGGTGCCGTCCGCGCCGAGTATTTCACGCTGGCTGCAAACGACGGTCGCCGGTGACGATCGTTTCACCGAACGGTACCCGCTGCGCCTGCTACCGGAGTACGCCAGCCTGATCTACACCGGCCACGGCGGCCAGCCCGGGGAACAATGCGCGTTGGCGGGGGAACTGGGGGCCATCTGGCGTCTGGGGATCGATCGCCAGTTGCACTGCAATGAACGTGCCGTGCCGATGAACGCACTGGCGACACTGGAAGTGGATAGCCTGCCGTTCATCGATCCCTGGCTGCAGCACCATGGTGTGATGCCCTGGCTGCGGGCGTTGATCCGCACCCTGGTACTGCCGGTGTGGCATTTGTTGATCGCCCACGGCATTGGTGTCGAGGCCCACGCCCAAAACAGCCTGATTGTGATGCGCGATGGCTGGCCGGTGGCGCTGATGCTGAGGGACTTCCACGACAGCGTTGAATACGTGGCGGACTTTCTGCCGCCCGGTTGCGACGGCCCCCACTTCGGGGCCCGCCAACCCTTCTACGACGACGCCCCGGACGATCGTTACTACCGCATGGGGCAGGTGGAAGCGCTGCGGGAACTGGTGATGGACACGCTGTTCGTGTTCAACCTCAGTGAACTGGCACGACTGATCGAATCCCACTACGCGATTCCGGAAGCCCTATTCTGGGCGCTGGTCAGCCAGTGCCTGGACGGGTACGCACAGAGTCACCCGGAGCTGGCGGCCCGACTGGCTCGGGTGGATCACCGCCGCACCCGCATCGCCACCGAATCCCTGCTTACCCGTAAATTACGGGGCCCGGGCGCCGGGGAATGCCACCACGAGGTTCCCAACCCGCTCGCCACCCCGATCCACATCCATTCCTTGAGTAACCACTGAGGTTATTGTGACACGCACCAACACCCTGTTTTTCGTGGACAACACCCCGTATTCCCGCGACGACTGCGCCCGCGCCGTTGCGGCCCTGGCCACACACCCGCCGCTGGCAACGCCGGCCGGGCTGCGCCTGGCGGTGTGTCTCAACGACAGTTTCCAGTGGCTGGCTCTGTGCCTGCACCTCAAAGACCACGGCGGCAGCGTACTGCCCATACACCCGGGCACGCCGCTGGCAGCCGCCCGTGACCTGGCCGCCAGCACCGGCTGCCATTACCTGCTGCACGGTGATGGCGCCACACTTGAAGACTGCCATCCCGCTTCCTCAACCGGCAACGACAGCCCGCCACCGGGGGGCGAACTGATTCAGCTCAGCTCCGGCACCACCGGCCATCCCAAGACCATCGCCCGGCGCTGGACCGACATCGACCGGGAACTGGAAAGTTACGTCGGGCTCTTCACCGAGGCCAACGGCCTGTCGCCCATCGTGGCCTGTCCGGTGACCCACTCCTACGGATTGATCTGTGGCTTTCTCGCCGGGCTGCGACGGAACGCGGTACCGCGGATTGTCACCAACCTCAATCCCCGCTTCATACTCGGGGTTCTGCGGGACGCCCCCGAACACCTGCTGTACGCCTCACCCACGCTGGTGGCATTGCTGGTGCGCATGCTGCCACCGGCGCAGGCATTTCATACCGTGATGCTGTCCGGCGCCACTCTGCCGGCACCGCTGCTGGACACCCTGAACCAGCGCAGCCAGCGGGTGTGCCAGCAATACGGTTGCTCGGAGGCAGGCTGCATTGCCCTGACCACGCGCCTGCAACACGCCGGCCTGCTGGGCCAGGTGCTGCCGCACCTGAGCGTTACCGCCGGCGCCAGCGCCGAAGCCCCGGACGAGATCCGCGTTGCGATCAACAGCGCCCATGGTGCCCCCATCCACACCCGCGATCTGGGGTATCTGGATGCACAGGGCCAGCTGCATTTTCTGGCCCGGATGGACGACACCATCAACGTGGCGGGCATCAACGTGTACCCCGGCGATGTGGAGAATGTCTTCCTTCGCCACCCCGACATCACCGACGCGGTGGCCTACAAACAGCCGGATCATTACGCCGGCGAGCGAGTCTGCCTGCGTTTCGTGGCCAGCCAGGAACTGGACCCCGAGGCCCTGCGCCAGTGGTGCCGGGACCAGCTATCCCCTCATCAGTTGCCGGTGATCCTCGAACAGGTTGAACAGATCGCCCGCTTGCCCAACGGCAAGATCAGCCGCCGCCTGCTCACGCCACAGCCTGAGCCGGAAACCCGCGCGGAGGTGATTTCCTGATGCCCGCCACCAACGAACTGGCCGCCATTGCGGCGGTGATGAGACAGCATCTGCCTGCGGCGCGAGTGGCCGCGTTCGCCCCCAACGCCCGGTTGAACGAGGATCTGGCCCTGGACTCGATCATGTTGCTGGAGCTGCTGGTGCATCTGGAGCTCGAACACAACCTGTGTGTTCCCGAAGAGGCGCTGCTGGCCAGCGAGCTGTCCACCGTTTCGGATCTGCAGCAGCTACTGCAACCCATGGATACGGAGGCCGTCTGATGATCAAGGTGCACTGTTTTGTCAGTTGTGTGTGCGAGATCATCAAACGCACACCGGGGGTCGACCACCGGCCCTTCTACTTCGGCGTCTGGGACGCGGATTTTTCAGTGGATGACCAGCACCGGTTGTCCTACCACTCGCCCCACACCCGCCACGAAGGCTTCCGTGACTGGTACCGGCTGCTCTACGGCATCACCATCGAGGAATGGTATGACGCAGGCGCAGACAAAGAAGCCAACATCGCCCGGCTGGTGGAGTTGGTGGAAAACCGCACGGAGCACCAGCACGTGATGGTGATGCTCGACCTGTACCGGTTGCCGGAAAGGGAAAACAAGTTTCACCAGAACCCCTTCCCGCACTATGTCATGCTGGAAACCACTGACAACCCCGATGAGTGGTTCATGTCCGACCCGGATTTCCGCTGGCAGGGCATACTGCCGCGAGCCCGGATTCTGGATGCCGTGCGCTCGCCGTCCGCCGCCGGCGGCTTCGTGTTTGACGGCCTGGATGTCCGCCACACCCCCCGGGAAACCGTCGCCGCCTATTTCCTGCAGTGCATGAAACGGGACCACAATCCATTCACCGAGGCGTTGCGGGCCATCTTCCGTGCCCATTTCGGAGCAACCGCCTCGCAGCCGCTGGCCGACCTGCCCCGGGCCTTTCGGGAGATTCCGGTGATGGCGATTCGCAAGTACGCCTACGAACACGCTTTTGCCTGGCTCCTGGAAGACCAGGGCCGTCAGGCTGAGGGCGATGACTGGTTCGAGGGCTGGTGCGAAGAGGTCGACCAGTTGGTGAAAACCTACACCCGGCTGCAATACCGGGCCATGAAACTGGCGATGACAGACAACGCCGCACTGGGTGCCGCGGTCGACGCCCTGCTGGACGAACAGGACCGACGCGAATACCGCATCAAAGAGGCACTGAGCGACCTGTTCGAGCAATGGTGGCAAGCCCAGCCCGCAGACAACCCGCCGGCTCAACCGGCCGCGTCGTCGGCCCCCGTCACGGAGCCAATGCCATGATGCCGTTACACCTGTGCACCATCTCGTTCCGCCACCACCTGACGTCCCTGCCTGAACTGGCGCAATGGGCACGGCACACCGGGTTCGATGGCATTGAACTCTGGGGGGTGCACGCCCGCCACCTGCAGAACCAGCCCGCCTACGATGACGCCTGGATTCGCGCCCAGGGCCTGCGCATTCCCATGGTGAGCGACTATCTGCCGCTGGAGGGCGCCCAGTCGCAGGCGCTGGAGCGCACCCGTCAGCTCTGCAGGATCGCCCGACACTGGGGCGCCGGAAAAGTACGAACGTTTGCCGGCCATCAAGCCAGCGCCGCGCTGACCGCCGCCGAACAGTCTGCACTGGCGCGGCGCTTGCGCCGGTTAACCGAGTGCGTGGCGGACGAGGGGCTTGAGCTGATCGTGGAGACCCACCCCGGCACGCTGGCGGACACGCCGGAGGCCACCATCAACCTGCTCACCGCCGTGGACCACCCGGCCCTGGGGCTGAATTTCGATGTGCTGCATGTGTGGGAGTCGGGGGCGGATCCGCTGGAGGCCCTGCATCAGCTCTGGCCCTGGGTGCGCCACTTCCATTTCAAGAACATTCAGCGGCGCTCCCAGTTACCGGTGTTCGCGCCCACCAACGTGTATTCCCCGGCCGGTTGCCGCCAGGGCATGGTGCCGGTAATGGAAGGCGCCTGCGACTACCGGCCACTGTTGGCCTTTCTCGCACGTCAGCCCCACGCCGGCAACCTCGATGGCTCCCTGGAGTGGTTCGGGCCGGACTGCCAGCGGGTACTGCAAAACGACCTGGGCCAACTACGGGCGGAGCTAACCGGAGGGGCCAGCGTTGCTCAGGCCCCGCGGGCCTGCCACGCCACCTGATCCACATGCCCGCGGGCGAACCGCACCAGATGCGAGGCCACCACCTCGCCCAGCTCCTCCAGTTCCTCATGGGTGGGGGACTGACAGGCCAGCGTCAGCGCAGTGCCCTCTGCATACAAGCGGCATTCGCCGATGGAAAACCTCAGGTGGCCGGTGTCGCTGCTCCAGTTGGCCTCAATCTTGTGGCTGAAATGTTTGCACAACCGGTTGATCAACAGGCCGGGTTCGGGGGTGGCAACGGTGGCGATCATTGTCTGCATGGTTTCCTCTCCTGAAAGGTTCTGGTTTGCGAGAGCTGGCGCCGGCACTCACACCGCAAGGGGCCGGTCCGCCAGCACAATGGGATGGCCGCGGGAACAACGCTCAATGCGCGCCTCGATGCCATAGGTTTGCGCCAGCAGCTCCGGCGTCAGCGTTTCCTGCGGCGCCCCCAGACAGGCCCGCCCCCCGGGTGACAGCACCAGCACCTGGTCGCAGAAACGCAACGCCAGATTCAGATCGTGGCTGGCCACCAGGGCGATCGCACCCCGTTGCGAGGTCGCGGTGTGCACCGCGTTTAGAACGTTCAACTGCCAATGCAGATCAAGCGCACTGGTGGGTTCATCCAGCAGCATCAGCCCCGGCTGGCGCACCAGCACCTGCGCCAGCCCGACCATCTGGCGCTGCCCGCCCGACATTTCCGCGAGGCTCCTCAGCGCAAGATCACGAATCCCAAGAGTTGCGAACACCGCTTCAATTGCCTGCTCGGTCTGCTGGCGGGACCAGTCTGCCCGCGCGGCGCGGCAGGCGCTGAACACGGTCTCGTAGGCCACCAGCGGAATGGCCTGGGGCAGCGTCTGGGGCAAATAGCCGATGTCACGAACCCGCCGCGCGCTGCTCAGGGCCGTCATGTCCTCCCCTTCAAGGGTGAGCGCGCCGACCACCGGCAATAGCCCGGCAATGGACTTGAGCAGCGTGGATTTCCCCACCGCGTTGGGGCCTACTACCGCGACCAGCGAACCGGGGCGGATCGGCGCCAGGGACAGATCACGGAAGACCGGACGCCGACGGTAACCGGCGGTAATGTGATTCAGGTGCAGACTCACAGTATGGCCCTCCGGCTACGGCCAATAATCAGCGCCATGAACAGGGGAATGCCCACCAGTGCGGTGACTATGCCCACCGGCAGCACCACCCCCGGCACCAGCAGCTTGCTGCAAATCGACGACAGCGACAGCAATACCGCGCCGGCCAGGGCACTGCCCGGTAACAGGAAGCGGTGATCTTCCCCCAGCAGCAACCGCGCGATGTGGGGCGCCACCAGCCCGATGAAGCCGATCTCTCCGACAAACGCCATGGCCGCCGCGGTCAGCAGACTGACCCGCATCAACACCACCAGCCTCAGGCGCTCGACCCGGATACCCAGGCTGCGGGCCTGGTCCTCGCCACTGCGCAGCAGGGTCATGGCCCAGGCGTTGCGCAGGGAGAACGGCAGGCACAGCGCCAGGATCAGCGTCACAATCGCCACCTTGTCGGTGGTTGCCCGGGCAAGACTGCCCATGGTCCAGAACACGATCTGCTGCAATGACTCGGCGTCCGCAACGAACTGGATCAATCCCACCACCGCGTTGATTCCGAACAACAACGCAATGCCGAACAGCACCACCGAATGCACGGAAGCCCCGAGCGTCCGGGACAGCATCAGAATCAGCAAGGACGCCGCGGCGGCAAACACGAACGCTGACAGCGGCAACAGAACGTGGGCGGCCAGACCAAACAGGGACACATTGAAGACAATCACCAGGGAGGCACCAAGGGTCGCGGCCGCGCCAACCCCCAGGGTGAACGGACTGGCGAGGGGGTTGTTCAGCACGGTCTGCATCTCGGCCCCGGCCAGGCCCAGACAGGCCCCCACCACCACGGCCATCAGCGCATAGGGCAGACGTATGTCCTCGATGATAACGCGGGTGGCGGCGTCCACGGCCTGCGGGTTCAGCAGGCCATGGAGAACGTCCGCCAGGCCCAGCATCGACGGTCCACTGGCGATGTCGGCCAGCAGCGCCAACACCGTCGCCAGCGCCAGCGCCACAAGACAGCACACCCGGCGCAGCACAAATCGACGGTACTGGTGCGCCAGGCCGCCTTCGTCAGCGGTGGCCGTGGTTAGACTGAGTTCCGCGCCCGGACTGTCCCGGTTCATGAGGCCGGCTCCGCCAGCTCGACCCAATAGGTGCCGTCGAGTTCAACGGGCTGGAAACGGCGGTAAAACGTTTCCAGAGTCTGCTGCGGGTCGAGGTTCGCGAACGCCTGTGGATGAAACCAGCGCGCCAGCGCCTGCACCGCCACCACGTTCAGCGGCGTGTTGTAGAAATGATGCCAGATGGCGAACGTGCGCTGCTGTTGAATGGCCGTCAAGGCCCGCAATCCCGGGCGTGCGGTCGCCCTGGCCAGGGAACGGCGCGCGGCGGTCTCATCCACACCGGCTCCCAGCACCACATAGGGCTGCGCGCTGCCGCTTTCGGCGTAATGGGGAGAACCGATGGCAGTGGCCAGATAGAGGTCGGGCTGGTCGGTCAGCAGATACTCGAGATTGAGCACACCGCTGACACCGGGCACCCGGTCTGCGGCCACGTTGAGGCCGCCGGCGGCCTCAACGAACCGCCCCATCATGCCGCGGACCATGGTCTCACAACAGGTGTCGTGCAAACCCACGCGGCTGTGCAGGAACACCCCCGGCCACTGGCTGCGGGGAATGCCGGAAACAACTTCCGTAACTTTTGCCAGCTCGGCGCGGTAAAAGGCATTGAACGCCTCGGCCTGCTCGGTACGACCCAGCACCTCGCCCAGCAATGCCATGCTCCTGGGCGTGTTCGTCAGCGGGTCCTGGCGGAAATCGATGAAGACCACGGCAATACCGGCACGCTCCAGGCTGTCGATCAGTTCGCGGTTACGGGCCGCCGGGCCGTGACCTTCGAGGCTGAAAATCGCCAGATCGGCGCCCATCGCCACCACCGTCTCCAGACTGAAACTGTCGGCGGAGGTATGACCCACCCGTGGCACCTCAGCAATCGCCGGAAAACGCTGACGGTACTGCGCGTATCCGGAAGGGTCTGTCTGCTCGAAATCCGGGAGCATGCCCGCCAGCCGCTGCGCCACCCCATCGCCGTCCAGTATGGCCAGCGCGGGAATGTAACGACTCTCGCCGAGCACGACCCGCTCCACGTGCTCCGGAACGGTGACCGTGCGTCCGGCCAGATCGGTGATGGTTCGGCCAGCATCAGCCAGCCCGGACTGCAGCAACATCAAGCCGCCCAACAGGGCGGCCGTTATCCGTTTCATGGGCATCGCGGACCTCAGAACCGCATCGCCAGACCCAGCCGCACGTCACGGCCCGGTTCCGGCATGCCAACAATGCCTTCGTAGTCGGGAATGTGCTGATAGTCGGCGTTGCTGGCGTGGTCAATGTACTGCTTGTCGCCCACGTTTTTGACCGTCAGGGTCACACGCAGATCCCGGTTGCCGGTCGGCAGCCAGTTCACAAACAGGTCGTGTACGCCGTAACCGGGCTTATCAATCTCGCCTACAGAGGTTTCCAGATCGTCAATACCCTGTACGAACCGGCCCTGCCAGCCAAACTCCAGATTGCGGTCCCAGCGGTAGGCAAGGTCGGCAATCCAGGTATCGCCGATGGTGTTACCCAGGCCGTTGAATTCATAGACCGTGAGCGGCGCGCCGTCGATCTCGGCGTCGTTATGGTGAAAGCTCAGGCCTGCGCTGAGGCGCTGCCACTGGTAGCCGGTCGTGATCAGGTAGCCGTCGGACTCCAGATCGCCCACGTTCTCGTAACGAATCGGTCCAAACAGCGGATCGCCAATGGCGTTGTCGATGCGCGAGCGGTAGACCTCACCACCCAACGTGAAGTTCTGATAGGTGTAATCGAAACCGATCTCGGTGTTTCGGGCTTCTTCCGCCTCCAGGTCCGGATCGTTGCTGGAGCCTTCCAGCTTGAACGCGTCGTGGGTGGTCGGGCCGCGGAAGGCTTCGGCGTAGCCGGCCCTGAGGACCAGGCCGTCCACGGCCTCCCAGCTGACGCTGGCATTGGGGCTGACGCCCTCTTCTTCAAAGCGCTGGTCGCTGTTGTCGTCCAGCTGGTAGCGGTCATAGCGCACGCCGGCACTGAGCAGCAGGTTGCGGGTCAGGTCCCAGTCGTTCTGCAGGTATACGCCGGTCACATCCGCAGTTTCTTCTTCGGCGCGACGGTCATCGGCATAACCCGCGTTGACCTTGTCTTCCCGGTAATCCACCCCGTAGATCAGCGTCAGGTCGCCGACGTAACTGGTGTTGTGGACATCGCCACCCACGCTGCGGGCAAAACCGAAATAACGCCCCCAGCGGTCTTCCACGTTCTGTTCGATGTCGTTTTCACTGTGATACACCGTGGCGTCCAGATTCAGCAGGGGCACGCCGGAAGGCCGGAAGCCATAGTTCAGGGTGGTGGTATCGCGGCGGCCGTCGAGGTCGTAAAGCGAATTGAACCCACTGACCACCCACTGCGGGCGCTGGGGACGCTCACCTTCATCGGTGCGCACTTCGTGGCTGAGTTTGAGGGTCTGATCACCCGGTAACTGCCCCACCAGCTTGGCAAAGCCCAGTTGCTGGCGGGCGTCGGTGCCGGCAATCTCATTACCGTCACCGTCCTCAAACCGCTCGTGGTCACTCTGGCTAACCGAAACCAACGTGGTCCAACGATCGCTCAGGCGGCCAAACAGCGTCGAATTGACCTTATAGCCATCACTGTTGCTGAACGTACCGAACCGAACCAGTGCACCGACCTGCTCACCGGGGCGCAGCAGATCTTCGGGGTCCTTGGTGACGAAGCGGATGGCACCGCCCAACGCTCCGGGGCCGGAAGTGGCGCGTCCGGCACCGGTTTGCACCTCCACCTGCTTGAGCAGCTCGGGCTCGATGGCAAGACGTCCGGTGTGATGGAACAGGCTGCCACCCTGGCCGGCGCCGTCGATGGAAACGTTCAGCAGGGTATCTTCAAAACCGCGAACATAGACTTTCTGGGCGATGCCAAGAGAGCCGCCCACCGCAACCTCCGGTTGACCCGCGAACACGTCCTCGAGGTCATCCGCCTGATAGTTTTCCAGGGTCTCGGCGGTAACCCGCGCGTCGGTTCCGGCGGTTTCACGCTCTGCGGTCACCTGAATCGGTTCCAGTGATCGGGTCTCTTCCTGGGCCATGGCCAGCGGGCTGGCTGTGACCGCCGCCATGGCGACAAACAGGGCACTGCGGGGGATGTGGTGATGAGTCTTTGTAGTCACGTGCGCTCCAGAATTTACTGCAAATGATTCCTATTTGGCGCACATTCTCATTTAGCACATGAACAAAGTGAAATACTTTTACATTTGTTACACGCTCGCATTCAGGCAGCCCGGCACCGGGGTACCCAAAGCGCCAGGCGCAACCCGCCCGCGACTAGATTCTCGGCGTGCAGCCGGCCACCTGCGGCGCTCACCTGGCGCCTGGCCAGTGCCAGGCCAAGACCGTGCCCGGCGGGCTGCCGCGCCTGAGCGTCAGCACTGCGAAAGAACGGCTGGAAGATCCGATCCAGATGGCATTCGGGAACACCGGGCCCATCGTCATCAATGTGCAGGCGATAGCCATCGGCCTCGCTGCTCACCGTTACCACCACCCGACCACCCGGGGCGGTGTAGTTACAGGCGTTGCGCAGGATATTCTCGAGCGCCTGTGACAGCGCCCGGTGACTGCTGTCGGTCACCGGGGCGCAGTCGGGCAGCTGGGTGCGGAGTTCGTGATCAGGGTATTCGTACCGGATGTCCTCGAGGATGCTGTCGAGCAGATCGATCAGGTCCAGGCTGTCGTCGTGCAGGCCTGGCTGTTCGTTTTCCAGCCAGGCCAGAGTCAGCGTATCCTCCACCAGACTGCGCATGGCGTCGCAGTCACTGCGGATGCGCGGCACGAAATGCTGGACGTCGACCCCTTCTTCCATGCAACTAACCGCCATGTCGATCCGCGTCAGCGGGGTTCTCAGCTCATGGGACAGCTCGGCAATCAGCCGGCGCTGGGTCAGGATCAGCTCCCCCGTGCGTTCGGCCATCTGGTCGAAGGTCTCTGCCAGTGTCGCCAGCTCGTCGTTGCGTGCGCCCATCAGCGCGCGCACCCGCACGCCATGGTTGCCATCACTGAACTGGCGGGTAGCGGCCTCCAGCTGCCGCAGGGGCGCCATCACATGGCGGTAGATCACCACGCACAGCAACACCAGCACCGCCAGCGGCAGCGCCACTTTCAGCATCAGTTTGGCCCCCGGCAGATAGGCCCCGGGCCGCATACGTTGAGGAAGGGTGACGAGGAAATGGGTATGACCGTCCGCAAAGGTCATATCCATGATCGGGTTCTCTTCGAAATAGAGGTGGATTTTCCACTCGACGTTGCGCCCAAGCCTGAACCCGCGCTGAAACTGATCGGACAACGAAGACCCCGCCAACGGGCGGACATCGGATCGGACCACGGCGGCCCAGGTATCCTCCTGCTGCTGCAGTGATTGGAGCCAGCCCTCCAGCGCCGCCTCGTCACCCGAGCGATACAGCTGTTCGGCCTTGTGCCCCCAGGCTTTGAGGGTTTGCTGATGGGGTTCGGCGATGAAACTCATTTGCTGCTCGGTCTCGGTGCCGAGAAACGAAATGGTCCAGAACAGCATCAGCGTGCCGAGCGCAAGCGTGCCACAGAGCTTCCAGAACAGCCGCAGATTCACAGGAAGCAGTACCCCTTGCCGTGAACCGTCTGCAGTCGGTCAGGGGCCATGCCGGCCTCCACCAGCTTGCGGCGCACGCGGCTCAGGTGCATGTCCAGACTGCGGTCATAACGACTGAACTCACGCTCGAGCACCACCTGATACAGATAGGGCTTGCTCAGCACTTCGCCCTGCTGCCGCGCGAGAATCCACAGCAGGCGGAACTGGATCTGGGTCAGCGTGACCGGCGTGCCGGCAAATGCCACTGTCACCCCCGGCCGCTCCATAGCGAGTTCACCCACCTGGAGCCGGTCGGGGTCGACCCGCTGATCGTTGGCACCCCGGGTACGCCGCAACAACGCTTCAATGCGCAGCACCAGCTCGGTGAAATTGAACGGTTTGGGCAGGTAATCGTCGGCGCCACCACGGTAACCGCGAATCCGCTCTTCCTCGGCGCCGCAGGCGGTGAGCATCATCACCGGCGTCTGATGGGTCTTGCGGAGCCGCGACAGCAGCTCAAAGCCGTTGAGCCGGGGCAGCAGCACGTCCAGCAGGATCAGATCGAAGCGCTGCCCAAGCGCTGACATCAGCCCGCCTTCACCCTCAAAGCACGGAAAAGTCTGATAGCCCTGGGCTTCGAGCAGCCCAGTGATCTGTCCGTTCAGTGTGCGGTCGTCTTCAATGACCAGTATCCGCGGAGTGTTTTGTTCTGGGGTTGCCATGCCAGCGTCCGAGCCCGACTCATATGATAAACATTATCATATGCGAGCAAGTTTCATCTGGCAACTCTGCATCAACCCTCGGGTTCCGCCAGCGCCTCCTGCAGCAGTTCCAGAAGGTGGGCGGGCAGGCTGGTGGCCAACGTCAACGCCGCTTCGTGCCCCCGAGGCGACATCTTGCCCCAGGTCCGACGGACGATACGCAGCCACTTCTCCCGGTCGTAGTCCGCTTTCTCTTCGTAGAAATCCGCGAAATATCGCTCAAGGAACACCATGCAGGCGACATCCTCGAGCAGCTGGGTGTCGTCATCCTGCCGGAGCTGCCGCTTGGTCAGAATGATTTCCACCCGCTCGCATTCCTGTTCGGGGTATCCGCACTCCGCCATAATCTGCGCCGCACGCTGGCCATGCATCCGACCACAGGCCTGCCGCCATTGGTAATAGGCTTTGCGGCCTTCCGGGAACTCAGTACGGGGCATCGTCCAGCGCTCAATGTGCTGGGCGCGACAGGCGATCTGCATGCGCTCGGAAGGTTGCGGCTCGAGGGCGAACAGCCAGCGGGTCATATGCTCACTGTAGGCAAGCTCCTTCGGCAGCCACTCGTCCCCGACCCGCTCCTGATGGGGGTCGGCGGCGTTGGCGCGATCGATGGCGGCGAGGGCACAGGTCAAGCTGGCCGACGGCGTGGTTGTCGTGGTCATGCTCATACCTGCGCGGACGGCCGGGCTTTGATGCGGTCAAACCATGCCCGGAGGTGGGTTTGCTCTGGCTTGATGCGAATGTTGACAACGCGGGCGAATGCCACGGTGGTGAAGGCGTTGATATCGGCCGCGGTAAACCGGTCGCAGCAGATGTATTCCTTACCTTCCAGCTGCTTGTCGAGGAAATGCATGAATTTCTCAACGCCCACGCCGCATTCTTCTCCCCATTCCCTGATCGGGTTCATGCGATCCTTGAAATAACCGCTGGTGTGCTGGAAACACATCCCGGTAGGCATGAAGAAATACAGTTCGATCCAGCGCAGCCACTGTTCGATCAGTGTTTTTTCCAGCGCAGTTTCCCCCAGCAGTTTCGGGGCATCCGGATAACTCTCTTCGAAAAAACGGCAGATCGCCATGGTTTCCGCCACCGGGGTGCCATCATCCAGTTCCATCACCGGAACCTTTTTCATCGGGTTTCTGGCCACGAATTCCGGCGTCAGGTTCTCGCCCTTTTCAATATCAATCTCCACAAACTCGGCTTTGTCCAGCAAGCCCTTTTCGGCCATGAACATGCGGACCCGGCGCGGATTCGGGGCGGTTCTGGTTTCAAAAATTTTCATTGTTTTTGACTCCCTGGCTGAGACTGATCACGTCGGAAAATTCCCCAGAGACTGACGTGAAAGGACAGTTGCGTCAAGCAACCAGTCTCAGCGTGCCAGCCATTGCCGCATGTGGGTGATGATCCACTGGGGATCATCCAGCGGCAGGTCGTGACCGGCGTCCGGGTGCAGGTTGAAGGTCCATTGCCAGCGCTGCTCCAGTGCCTCGCTGCAGCGCCAGTGCACGATACGGTCGCGCTTGCTGGCCAGTAGCAGCGCATCGGGCAGCGGACGGTGGCTGAGCGGGGTAAACGATACCGCCGCCCGCAGCTGCTGCAGCGCGGCGTTCATTGCGACAGGGCGCTGGCGCTGGATGCTGTACCAGTGCTTGATGGTGGCCAGCTCCGGATCGCGGTTACAGGTCAGCCTGAGGATGTCCGCCTCACGGTCAAATAGTTCCCGCCGCGTCAGCAGTTTTACGATTCGCGCCCAGGCGCCCGGCCGCATCCGCTGCCAGAACGGACTGAAGCCCGAACTGGTGTTGATCAGTACCAGGGCCTGAATCTCCCCTTCCGCCGCATGCTGCGCCCAATCCAGCGCGACCATTCCGCCCATCGACAGGGCGAGGATGCCGTAGGGGCCGGGAATGTGACTGATCTGCCGCTGCACCTTCTCGCGAATGCCGGTGATGGTGTTGGGGCACGGATCGCGAAAATGCACGCCCGTGCCCGGCAGATCGACCGGATGAAAATGGTGCTCGGGGAACGCCGCTTCCAGCTGTTCCCGGAATTCGCCCCAATGGGCCTGTTCCCGAGTCAGGCCCCGCAGAAGTATCCAGTGCATGGTTATTGGTTGTCCCTGTACCAGTGCATGATGGCCGCTTCTCTGAGCATGGACTCCTCGGCGCCTTCCGGCAACCAGTTGCAATAACTGGCGGTGGCGTTGAGCAGGAAGTCCATGAACGCCAGATGGCTTCTCAGCACGCGCCGGTGGCGGTGCGGCGCCAGCGGGTTGAACAGGCCGTCGAGACGGAACAGCTGCCGCGGCCGCTTACGCACCCAGCGCCAGGAGCCCATCTCCAGGGTCAGGGGGATGAAGGTACCGGCGCTGTCGCGATTCACCCGCTTGTAGAAATAATCCCACAGATCACCGTGCGTCAGATAATGGCGGGACTGGGGCTCGAACCGGTAATTGTGCTCGGGCCAGGCCTGTTCCCAGATCAGCTTCAGCGCCATCACCGAGGCAATACGCCGCATTGGGCGGCGGCGATACGCGTAGGGAAACCAGATCTGATCCTGCCAGCCAAAGCCGGAATGACAATCCAGGGCCACACTGAAGGGGCGGCCGGGCAACAGCGCGTTAATGACCGTCTCCAACGCCCGGTTCTCGACTTCCATAGCGGCGTCGGGATCACCGGTGTACCACGGCAGGCGGGCTGACACTCGCTGCCCGCCCAGCAGGAAGGCACTGCGATCCTGGGCTTTGATGGGCGCATTGCGCATCAGGTCGACACCGTTGGGGTTGCTGCGCTGGTTCAGGTACATTCCGCCGGGGTTCAGTATCGGCAGAAAGGTGATACGCACCCGTTCAAGCAGCCGCACCAGTGAGTCGTCCCAGCTCAGCCGTGCCAGCAGGTTGCGCAGCCAGGCCATCACCACCTGGCTGCCGATGCGCTCAAGGCCATGGACACCGCCCACCAGCAGGAGGGCCGGGGCGTCGGCGGCGTCGGTGCCAAGATCCACCCGATAGATCGGCAGCGAGAGTGTGCCCATGTCGACCCGGTCCACCACCTGCGAGGTGACCTGCGCCGGCGCCTCCGCCAGTGTACGCTCCAGCGACACCAGTTCCGGCAGGAAAGTGCGCAGCAGGTGGCGTTGCCGGCGGTCGCGGGTTGCCTGCTCGGCGGGAATGGCGGAATGCGGCGTAAGGTCTTTCAGCTCGGTCATGGTCGGCTCCGGTCGGTCGCGACCTTCCAGCGTGCCAGCCAAATGCTGCAACTATTTGACAGGTGCAATACAAAGAATGCCGAACGGCCTATGATAGACATCTGGCCGCACTCCGCGGCGATTACGGTTTGATGTCATGGTCAGGGCTTTTTCGATTCTACTTCTCGGGGTACTGCTATCCGCCTGCTCCCCCTCTGAAGCACCGCCCGCGGCAGAAACGCCACACCCGCCGTCGGAGGCACTGGCGTTGCCCGCGCCAGAAGCCAGCGCGAGCGCCAGGTCCCGCCCGGTAATCACCATTGGCGCAGACCCCTGGTGCCCCCACAACTGCAAGGCCGGCAGCGAGCAGGAGGGCTACATGCTGGATATCGCGCGGGAGGTGTTCGAGGGGGCGGGCTATCAGGTCGAATATCTGAACGTCAGCTGGGCACGGGCCCTGCAGATGGCCCGCGACGGATTGCTCGACGCCGTGGTGGGGGCGTTTGTTACCGACGCTCCCGACTTCGTGTTCCCCGCCGAGCCCCAGGGGCGATCCAAAATCGCCATGTACACACCGGCGGACAGCGACTGGGTCTATGATGGAATTGAATCCCTGCACGACCAGACGGTGCTGGCCATCAATGGCTACTCCTATTCGGAGCAGCTTGACCAGTACCTTGCCCGCCATGCCGAGGAACCGACCCGGGTGTGGATGCTCGCCGGCCCCTCGCCCCTGAACCGGGCAATTAACCTGCTGGACCAGCACCGGGCCGATGTGTTCCCCGAGGACGTGTACGTGATGACCTGGGCACAGAGAGTCAACACCGACATCCATTCGCTGCGCCAGGGCGGCCTGCTCCAGAAAACCGATAGCTACATCGCCTTCTCACCGAGCAACGCCAGATCCGCGGAGCTGGCCGAGATGCTTTCCCGGGGCACGCGGGAGCTCCGGGAAAACGGCCGCATGGCGCAAATCCTGTCGGCCTATGGCCTGTCGGAAGACTGAAACGCCTTCAAGGTCTCGCCATTGGCGGTGCTCAGGATCAGCTCCCCGTGCTGGCCAATGCGGAAACGGGTGACCTCCGCCATCAACTCGAGAAACCGCTGCTCCTGGTTCATCAGCGCCGGCGCACAGGCCATCTGGGTACTGGCCATACGATCAAATGCAAGCCCTTCGCCGGTCAGGCTCCACGTCCCCATGTAACGGTTACAGGAGCCTCGCCCCACCACGCGCTCTTCATCGAGGAATTCGATGGTCACCCGGGAGGCATCAATAATACCGCCACCGCCGACATCCTCGACCACCCATTCCGCACCCCGCAACAGCCGCTTGCGATCGCCGCCGCAGCCGACCTGTTCGTCGCCATTCACGCTCAGCCGCACCTGGTTGGGGTATGGCATGCCGGTCATCGAGTCCTCGCACAACTGCGCCGCCACCTTGACCTCCACTTCCAGGCCCTCGCGCTCGGCACGAATGGTTTGCCCTCGGTCACTGCGCTCAACCACCCGGGAAAACAGGGTCTCGGTGGCCTCACCCATGCGGCTCAGGGTCAGTTCCCGGCCCACCACGGTCACATGCCAGAAAGGCTCGTTACCCTTGGCAGTAAAAGGCGACTCCAGCGCTCCGGCCACCAGACACTCCGGAAGCTCCTCGCCGTTCACCGTGAAATTTGCCCTGTCGCCCTTGCTCCAGAAAACCGTGCTGTCGTCGCCACTGGCGACAAACCGCGCGCCGGACGCGCTTTCCCGCGGTGCCAACAGGTATCGCGTGCCGCTGTGGGTCAGCGCCAGCAGCCCGGTCGACGGTGTATAGTCCAGCTCAATCGTGGCCTGACCACAGTGCATGCGCGTTGCCGGCAGCTCCGCGGGCCCATTGTGCCCGCCGGTTGACGCGCAGCCGGCCGACAACATCACACCCGCCGCAACCACGGCAGACAGTCCGGTTTTGTGCAAATTCATAGGTCTTTCCCTGAGTTTCAATTTAAGCTGACGTGCATTCTAGAATGGACACGCCTCCCTGTTTCATTACGCTACCGATAGAAAGGCAATCATTCCAAGGCCCCAGGAGAATTTCCCGATGACCATGAAGCTCTACCAGTTTGCCATCTCACACTACTGCGAGAAAATCCGCTGGGCACTGGATTACAAAGGATTGCACGCGGAAATCCACAGCCTGTTGCCCGGCCAGCATATTAACACCATACGACAGCTCACCCGCGCGGATTCGTCTGTGCCGGTGCTGGACCACGACGGTCACATTGTGCAGGGCTCGGCGCAGATTCTGGACTATCTTGACGCCACCTTCCCTGACCGACCGCTCACTCCCGCCGATGCCGACGAAAAAGCAGCGGCGCTGGCGTGGGAAAAGCGTCTTGACGAACAAGCCGGCCCGGCGGTGCGCTGCTATTCGTACCACCATTTTCTCCAGCGCCCCAAGGTCGTGGTACCGATGCTGGCCGCGCAGACGCCGTTCTATAACCGTCTGGCGCTCCGGCTGGCCTTCAGCCGGGTGGACGAGATCATGCGCAAATGGATGAAAATCAACGAAACGACGGCGGCATCCTCGCGCCAGACCATGGAAGCGCTGTTGACCGAACTCGCCGATGCCTACCGTTCACGCCCCTATCTGGTGGGGGATACCTTCACCCGTGCCGATCTGACCGCGGCCAGTTTGTTTTCGCCCCTGTTTCAGCCGCCGCAGTATCCGGTGCCCTGGCCCAAAACCGACCGCATTCCCGCTGAAATCCGTTCCTGGCTGCAGGACTGGCAGCCGCAGCTGCAACCCCTGGAAAAACTCTACCGGGCTAACCGCTGACCTGGCGGCGAGCGCGCCCGGGGGACGTGCTGGTCCAGCGCTGATAGGCGCGGGTAAACGCACTCTGTTCCGAAAACCCGAGCAGCAGAGCAATGTCTGTCAGCGTCAGCGAGCCGTCCCCCAGATAGTGCCCGGCCAGCTGTTCCCGGCTGCGATCAAGCCACTGCTGCCAGCTCAGCCCATGGCGGGCCAGCCGGCGTTGCAGGGTGCGCGGTGACATATGCATGGCCGCGGCGGCACGGGGCAGGGTCGGCTCACCATCCGCCAGCAGTTTCAGCAGCACCTGCTGCAGTTGCCGCTCGGTTTCGGAGCTGCCGGGCAACGCCCGCATCAGCGCCTGGGCCTGTCGATCCAGCAACGCCCTCAGGGTGGGGTCTCGCCGCGGCATCGGGATACTCAGGTATTGCACGGGGAAACGTACCCGTACATGGCTGTCGTTCCAGCGTACCGGGCAGCCGAAGAATCGGGTGTATGCTGCGGCCGCCTCAGAACTCACCGATCCCAGAAAGGAGACACCTGAGGGCGGCGGCGGGCTGTTGATCTGGCGTCTCAGAAAGGTGACCAGGGCGGCGATGGCGGCACCATCGGCCTGCTGACCCAGCTCCTCTTCCGACGGCGGCCAGCGCATCTCCGCCTGATCGCCCTCGATCGCAATCTCCGCCAGTGTAGTCCCGTAGAACAGGGTTTCGTAGCGCTGATACGCCAGCATGGCCTCGCCCAGGGTGTCGGACGCCAGCACCAGATATCCGAGGACCCCCACATGCCCCGGGCGCACGCAGCTGCCGACCTCCAGTTCCGGCGCGGCATGATCCGGGCGCAACGCCAGCCCCCGCGCCAGCAGGTCCCGCCACACCGGTACCGGCACGTTGTCCTGCGCCGACCAGCGCGCCAGCTCCGGCCGCAGTGCCGGAGCGTCCAGTTGCTGCTGGTCCAGCCAGTCGGCCAGCAAACCGGTCCAGGGCCCGGTCACCCTCATCACTCTTGCCACGTTCGCCCAACACTCTGTCGACCCTGAATGTGGCACCGATTATCAATTTAATGACGTCAATCGTCAATTCACCAGCAGGCATCCCGGTAAAAATGGGGCCATTGGCAATCGATATCAGCGGAACCGACCATGGCTTTATACGACATGATGCAAACGGTGCTGGAGAACAGCGGGTTGCTGGCGCTCTGGCAGATTGCGGCGCCCTGGCTGGCGCTGGACGAGCGGCAGCTTATCTTTATGGTGGCCACCCCGGTGTTCGTCACGGTAGCGCTGTGGGAGTACCTGAAGATTCGCCATGATCCGGCGTTGATGGACACCGGCGAGGCGGTGCGCAATTTCGCCTTGGGTGCCGGCTATCAGCTGACCGAATTGCTGTTTGCGGGCATCATTGCGTTTCCCGTCTACGCCCTGTGTTACCACTATCGGCTTCTGGATCTGGAGTTGAGCTGGCTGACCGGTGCCCTCACCTTTCTGGGAGTGGACTTCTGCTTCTACTGGATGCACCGGGCCAGCCACCGCATGCGCTGGTTCTGGGCCGCCCATGTGGTGCACCACTCCTCCGAGCGCATGAACTTTTCCACCGCCATGCGCCAGAACGCCACCAACATCTTCAACGGCGGCTGGGCCTTCTACCTGCCGCTGGCGCTGATTGGCTTCAATCCGGTGTGGATCGGCATCGCCTACGCGCTCTCGCTGGTGTACCAGTTCTTTATCCACACCACGCTGGTGAGGCGCCTGCCGGGCTGGGTGGAAGCGGTGTTCAACACCCCCAGCCACCACCGCGTGCATCACGGCCGCAATCCCGGCTACATTGATCGCAATTATGGCGGCACATTGATTGTCTGGGACCGGCTGTTCGGCACCTTTGTGAACGAGGATCCGGGCCACCCGCCGGAGTACGGCATCACCCGGCCGGTGTCATCGAACAACCTGATCGTGTTATGGACCCATGAGTACGTCGACCTGTTTCGGGCCATGGCCCGCCCCGGCAAACTCGGCGCCCGCATCCAACATCTGTGGCGCCCACCGGAATGGGAGCGTTCCGAAATCTCCGACGATTCGCTAGACTGCGCCACGAACAACAACAAAAGATAAGGAGATCACCGTGCCGGAGCAGTCCGTCAGCCTGAGCGCACCCGATGGCCACGCCATCCGGGTCAATGCCTTCGAACCTGAAGAACCGGTGGCGACGCTGGTAATCGCCCACGGCATGGCGGAACACAGCGGCCGATACAGCGAACTGGCACGTTGGCTGAACGACCGTCAGATTGCCGTGTTTACCTACGACCACCGTGGTCACGGCCGCGACTGCCCCACAGATGAGCTCGGGCATTACGCCGATGAGCAGGGCTGGCAGAAAGTCGTCAGCGATCTGGCGCAGGTCATCCGGCACGCCCGTGAACGCCACCCTCGTCATCCACTGACCCTGCTCGGTCACAGCATGGGCTCGTTCATCGCCCAGAGTTACGTCCAGAGCCACGGACACACCATCGACCGGCTGGTGCTCAGCGCCACCAACCGTATCCATCGCCCGCAACTTCAGGCTTCCAGGGCCCTGATCGGCGCCATTGCCGCTCGTTACGGCCGGCGCCACCGCAGCAACACCGTGGCAAAACTCACTTTCGACAAATTCAACCGCCGGTTTCGACCGAACCGGACTGAGCACGACTGGCTCAGCCGTGATCAGGCGCAGGTGGATCGCTATGCCAGCGACCCGCTGTGTGGCTTCCGCTGCACCACCGGCCTGTGGCTCGATTTCATCGGAGGCATGCTGTCGATCAACCCCCGTGAATGGCGGCGGGATATACCGGTGCGGCTGATCTCCGGTGACTGCGATCCCGTGGGCGAAATGGGCAAGGGCGTTGATCGTCACTACCGCGACCTGCAGCGAGCCGGCATCGACGATGTCACGCTGACCCTGTTCAAGGGCGGACGCCATGAAATGTTGAATGAAATCAACGCCAACGACGCGTGGCAGTCGCTGTACCGGGCCATTGTACCGGCCGATAACCGGTAACCGACTGTCAGACCATTTTACATACTCCTCCTTTCCAGAACCTCAACGGCTGACCCGGGAAACATCTACTCG
Organism: Marinobacter lipolyticus; assembly: GCF_018424605.1. Classification (GTDB taxonomy): domain Bacteria; phylum Pseudomonadota; class Gammaproteobacteria; order Pseudomonadales; family Oleiphilaceae; genus Marinobacter; species Marinobacter lipolyticus_B. Next base: position 155,790 of record NZ_QTKT01000004.1, read on the forward strand.
ACTGATTTATCTAAATTAATACAGCGCAGGACCGTAAATTGCTATCCGTGGCCACGCAGGAAATGCATTCACTATGACACGGAGAAGTTACATATGCGTTTGAGCGTTAACACCCACCTTATCCCCCTCGCCATGGCCGGCGCACTGATGGCCGGTACCGCCACCGCGGCACCGATCGTTATGGAAGGGGATTTTGTTCGTACCGCCGTCGGCGACAACGGCACACTGGGCGCTGGCGGCACTGCCGATCCGGGCATCATCCACGACCCCAGTGGTTCCCGCAGCTGGGGGCCGGAAGACTACCTGACCCCGGGCACCCCGTGGGAATGGTTCGGTGTCAAATCCAGCCAGACCGGCGTCGTTGGCAACAACAACTCTGGCTACCCCAATCAGATCAGCACCGTCAGCGGCCCGGCGGATCTCAGCGGTGGCAGCTTCGACAATCAGGTAACCTGGGACGGTCAGTACGGCAGCTGGTTTACCATCAGCCACAGCTATTCCTTCAACGACAGTGACGAGCGCATTGACGTGCTGACCACCATCACCGCGCTGCAGGATCTGACGGACCTGAAATTCGTACGGGCCATCGATCCGGATCCGGACGTCAACTCCTACGGTTCCTACGACACCATCAACACCCGCGGCACCACCGGCGTGGCCGGAGAAGACTTTGTCAACTCCCAGGGCGCCAGCACCGGACTGACACTGGGGCTGTACACCCAGTCGGAGACTCCTCACAACACCGCGGTCTCCTCGCCGTGGTCCATCGATCCCGACGACTACCTCGCCGGCACCACTGACGGCGACGGCGACTACGCCATCGGTCTCGGGTTCGACATCGGATCGCTGTTTTCCGGCGAGCTGATCAACCTGAGCTACTCCTACGTCATGGGCGAAACCCTCGACACCGTCGACCTGCCCGTTAACGAGGTTCCCGAGCCGGGCACCCTCGCTCTGCTGGGCCTCGGCCTGACCGGCGTATACCTGTCGCGCCGTCGCAAGCAGGCCTGATCCTGGCCGGCCCGCTGCCACCGCGGCGGGCCGATTTCCCCTTGTCACCGGCGAACGCCGGCCCCATCTCCTCCCCGCTCCGGAAAACTCCGGGAAATCATTGGCAAAGATCGCTAGGATATCCCCATAACAACGACCATCGTCCTTCAGCAGGGACAGCGGACGGAGCGATCATGAGCCCGGAATGGCAAACAGTATGGCTGACCCTGAAACTGGCCGGCATCACCACCCTGACACTTCTGCTTGTTGGCACCCCGCTGGCCTGGTGGCTGGCCCGCAGCCAACACTGGCTGCGGCAACCGGTGTTCGCCCTGGTGGCCCTGCCACTGGTTCTGCCTCCGACCGTGCTCGGATTTTATCTGCTACTGCTGCTGGCCCCCGACGGTGCATTGGGCCAGCTGACCCAATCGCTGGGATTGGGCACGCTGCCATTTACCTTTGAGGGGCTGGTGGTCGCCTCCATCATTTACTCATTGCCGTTCACCGTTCAGCCCCTGCATAACGCCTTTATCACCATCCAGGAGCGCCTGCTGGAGGTGGCCGCAACCCTGCGCGCCTCGCCGCGGGACCGGTTCCTGACCGTGGTATTGCCACTGGCCCGCCCGGGTTTTCTGACCGCCGCCGTTCTGACCTTTGCCCACACCATCGGCGAATTCGGCGTGGTGTTGATGATCGGCGGCAACATCCCCGGCGAGACCCGGGTGCTGTCCGTGGCCATTTACGACCACGTTGAAGCGCTGGAATACACCCAGGCGCACTGGCTGGCCGGGGGTATGCTGCTGTTCGCGTTCCTCGTGCTGGTCGGTCTTTACTCCATCAACGGCCGGGTGACCGGCGGGGTGATCCGATAATGACCGGTACCGGCATCGTCGCTCGCTTTCGCTGTGACTTTGACAATTTCCGGCTGGATGTGGCGCTGACCCTCCCCGCCCAGGGGGTGATTGCCCTGTTCGGGCATTCCGGCTGCGGCAAGACCACGCTGCTGCGCTGCATGGCCGGCCTGCAGCCGGCCGAGGGTCACATGGAGGTTAACGGTCACCGGTGGCAGGACGCACACCAGAGCCTGCCGGTACACCGGCGCCCGCTGGCCTATGTGTTCCAGGAACCCAGCCTGTTTCCCCACCTGTCGGTGCGTGGCAATCTCAACTATGGCTGGCGCCGCGTGCCCCGGGATCAACGCCGGATCGGCTTTGACCAGGCCGTGGCGTGGCTCGGCCTTGCCGGCCTGCTCGAGCGGATGCCGGCGCAACTGTCCGGGGGGGAGCGCCAGCGCGTGGCCATCGCCAGGGCCCTGCTCACCAGCCCGCAGCTGCTGCTGATGGACGAACCGCTGTCGGCGCTGGACCGCCAAAGCAAGCAGGACATCCTGCCCTATCTGGAAAACCTGCACCGCACCCTCGCCATTCCGGTGATTTATGTGTCCCATTCCACCGCCGAAGTCGCCCGCCTGGCCGATCACGTGGTGATGATGGACAACGGCCGGGTGGTGGCCGAGGGCCCCTTGCAGGAAACCCTGGCCCGTACCGATCAGCCCTTTGCACTCGAGGAGGACGCCGGTGTCATTGTGAACGCCACCATTCGCCAGCACGACGCGCACTGGCACCTGTGCCGGGCCGAGTTCCAGGGCGGCAGCTTGTGGGTGCGTGACGAACCCGGCCTGGCCGTCGATCGACCGGTCCGCCTGCAGGTGCTGGCGCGGGATATCAGCCTGGCGCTGGCGCCGAACCATGACCAGAGCATCCAGAACCTCATCCCCGCCCGGGTCACCGGCATTGCCGCCGATCAGGTCCCCGGCACCAGCCTGGTCCGTCTGGCCGCTGGCGGCACCCCGTTCCTCGCCAGGTTGACCAGCCGCGCGGCCCACCAGCTGCAGCTCACCGAGGGCAAGGACGTGTGGATGCAGATCAAGACCGTTGCCATCGTCGACTGAGCACCTTCTGTCCAACAATCTGGCCCGCTCGGCACGGGCGCCTGGCGCCACCGGCCGTTAACCTGTTGTTCCGGAATCCCGGCAACACAACAGGAGCGAGCGATGGCGACACAGCAACACTGGGTGAACAGTAACGGGGTTAACCTGTATGTCACCACCGAAGGCCCTGCCAAGGCGCCGCCACTGGTTCTGGTGCACGGCTACCCGGACAACCACACGGTGTGGGACAAGGTCAGCGAGCACCTGACCGATCGCTACTTCGTCATTCGTTACGACGTTCGCGGCGCGGGGCGGTCCGACAAACCGCCGCGGACCCGCGATTACCGCATGAACCAACTGGCCGGCGATCTCGCGGCGGTGGTGGACGCGGTGATTCCCGATCAGCCTTTCCATCTGGCCGCTCACGACTGGGGATCGATCCAGAGCTGGGAATCGGTTACCGGCGGCGCCCTGAAACCGCGGATTCTCTCCTACACCAGCATTTCCGGGCCCTGCCTGGATCATGTGGCATTCTGGCTCAGGCGCAACGTAACCCGGCTGCGTGACGGCGGCACCCGTAAGGTGCTCGGCCAACTCGCCAGCTCCTGGTACGTCGCCATGTTCCAGTTACCACTGTTGCCGGAAGCCCTCTGGCGCGCCGGACTGGACCGGGTATGGCCGGATTACCTGCGCAAGCAGGAGCAGGTGCGCGAGGCGGCCTTCGACCGTTGCCAACGCGACGATGGGCGTTTTGGGGTAAAACTCTACCGGGCGAACTTTCTACCCAGACTGCTGCGACCGCAGCTACGGCAGGCAGATTGTCCGGTGCAGCTGATTGTGCCGACGCAGGACAATTATGTGGGAGAGCAATTATTCGAGGATCTGGGAAAGTGGGTCGGCAAGCTCAGTCGCCGCGACGTCGACGCGCCCCACTGGGTCTTGCTGACCCAGCCGGACGCGGTTGCCGGCTGGATCGACGGCTTTGCACAGCAGGCTAGCCGTAGCTGACGGCTCCGGCGGCGGCACCAGGGCTGTCAGCGAGTACCGTACACCACCATGGTTTTGCCTTTGACCCGCACCAGGCCCTGGTCTTCCAGGGTTTTCAGCACGCGGCCGACCATTTCGCGGGAACAGCCAACGATGCGGCCGATTTCCTGACGGGTGATCTTGATCTGCATGCCGTCCGGATGGGTCATGGCGTCCGGTTCCTTGCACAGATCCAGCAGGGTGCGGGCCACCCGACCGGTGACATCAAGAAACGCCAGGTCCCCCACCTTGCGAGTGGTCTGGCGCAGGCGCGAGGCCATCTGCTCGCCGATGAAGTACAGTACCCGCGGGTCCTGCTGGGCAATCTCGCGGAACTTGGTATAGCTGATTTCAGCGACTTCGCACTCGGTTTTCGCCTTCACCCAGGCACTGCGGGAGTCCATGTTGTCGAACAGGCCCATCTCGCCGAAGAAATCACCGGCGTTGAGGTAGGCCATGATCATCTCGCGACCGTCGTCATCCTCGATGATGACCGTGACGGAACCCTTAACGATATAAAACAGCGAATCACTTTTGTCACCCGCGTAGATAATCGTGCTCTTGGCGGGGTAACGCCGGCGGTGACATTGCGAAAGGAAATAATCCAGATGCTTGGTTTTCTGTTCAACCGGCTTGACGATAGTGGCCATAGTGCGAGTCATGCCTCCTCAGATACTGGCGGGTCCCGATGATTGTTATTCACCCGACTTTCCATGCGGGTTTATTCATTTTTCGACAAAATCACCGCAACTTATAACAAGAAGGCCCGGTTTCGGCAACCTGAAACAGTATAGACCACCCGCCGGCGGCGGCTGCCGCCGTTCACCGTGATGTGCTAGCATCCGTGCCAGAACCCTTTGTATCGTGGAGCAAATACCATGAAAGCGACCATAGACTGGGCCGGCAACGCCAGCTTCAAAGCCACCAGCGGCACCGGACACACCGTTCAGATGGACGGCCCGCCGGATCACGGCGGCGAGAACCTGGGGCCGCGCCCGATGGAAATGCTGCTGATGGGTCTGGGGGGCTGCTCCTCCTTCGACGTCATGAGCATTCTCAGGAAAAGCCGGCAGGACGTCACCGCCTGCCACGCCGAACTGGAAGCCGAACGCGCCGACGCCATTCCCTCGGTTTTCACCCGCATTCACCTGCACTTTGTGGTGACCGGGCACAACCTCAAGGAAAGCCAGGTCAAGCGCGCTGTCAGCCTGTCTGCGGAGAAGTACTGCTCTGCATCCATCATGCTGGAGAAGGCAGGGGTGGAGATCACCCACAGCCACGAAATCCGCGACGCGGAATAGGCGCCACGGCGCACGGCCGCCGCCGTTGTCAAAATGTGGTTACGAAGACTATTCAACCCGATACGCGGTGTGCATAATACGCACCCTTCTCCGCCGGTCTGCGCAAAAGGTGAACAACCCGGTCAGTAATCGGTGGCGGCCTCACCAGAATGCCTGCACAGGCTTTCTGTCGTCATTCATCTCCATCATTCGGAGGGGCTGAGCATGGAATCCAAACTCCAGCTGCACGGTTTCAACAACCTGACCAAATCCCTGAGCTTCAATATTTACGATATCTGTTATGCGCAGACCGAAGAACAGCGTGAAGCGTACATCGACTACATCGACGAGATGTACAACGCGGAGCGCCTGACCCAGATCCTGTCCGACGTGGTCAAGATCATCGGTGCCAACATTCTCAATATTGCCCGTCAGGATTACGAGCCTCACGGTGCCTCGGTAACCATGCTAATTGCCGAGCACGAGCTCACCAACGGCGAGGAGCCGGACAACGAGGAATCACCGGGGCCGCTGCCGGACACCATCGTGGCGCACCTGGACAAGAGCCACGTGACCGTTCACACCTACCCGGAAAGCCATCCCCACGATGGGGTCAGCACGTTCCGCGCCGACATTGACGTATCCACCTGCGGCCTGATCTCGCCGCTGAAGGTGCTGAACTACCTGATCCACAGCTTTGATTCCGATGTCGTCACCGTGGACTACCGGGTACGGGGCTTCACCCGCGATGTTGATGGCACCAAGCATTACATCGACCATGACATCAACTCGATTCAGAACTACCTGACCGAAGACACCCAGAACGCCTATCAGATGATTGACGTCAACGTGTATCAGGAAAACCTGTTCCACACCAAGATGATGTTGAAGAACTTCAACCTGGACAACTATGTGTTTGGCGTCAACGCCAGCGACCTGGACCCGGCCGAGGCCAAGTCCATCGAGGATCGCCTGCGCCGTGAAATGCTGGAAATCTTCTACTCCCGCAACGTGGAGTAAGCGCACGCCGACCGGCGGAACCCCTTTCCGCCGGTCCTTCAGTTTTTTTGATGCCCCACCCCGAAAATCTCCGTTTTATTCCCGACGACCTCTGGCGTTTAATAGCACCATAGCCACGCAAGGAGGACACCATGACCCTACGAGCCATCACGCAAACCATTCCCGCTCTGGAAACCTCCGATGGTGCCGGTGTGAAAATCAAACGGTCCATCGGACAGCATCAGAACATCCGTCTGGACCCGTTTCTGATGCTCGACGAGTTCGGTTCCGACCAGCCCCAGGACTACATCGCCGGGTTTCCATCCCACCCGCACCGGGGTTTTGAGACCGTGACCTACATGATCGAGGGCCATATGTTGCACGAGGATCATCTGGGTAATCGCGGCAACCTCAAAAACGGCGGCGTGCAATGGATGACCGCCGGGCGCGGCATCGTGCACTCGGAAATGCCGCAGCAGGAAGCCGGCCGCATGCGCGGGTTCCAGCTCTGGCTCAACCTGCCGGCGGCCGAAAAGATGAAGCCGGCGGGCTATTGCGACCTGCAGCCCGAAGACATTCCCGAGTTCACCCTCGACGGGGCCGTGGTGAAGCTGATTGCCGGAGAGGTCCGCATTGATGGCCGCGATCTGGCCGGCGCCGTGACCGGCGGCAGTACCCGGCCACTGTATATGGATATCCAGCTGACGGCGGAGGCGGCGGTTTCGCTGCCGGTGGACCAGGCGCTGAACGGCATGCTGTACCTGTACGAAGGCAGCGCCGCACTGCGCCAGGGCGCACAGACCCAGCCACTGGCAGCGGCGTCGGCCAGCGTGCTCGGTGACGGCGATGAAATCCGCCTGGAAGCCGGCAGCTCCGGCGCGAGGCTACTGCTGATTGCCGGCAGGCCGATCAATGAACCGGTGGTTCAGTATGGCCCGTTCGTGATGAACAGTCGTGAGGAGATCGAGCAGACCCTGCGGGACTACCGCGACGGCCGGCTGACCGCCTGACGGAGCAGCCTCAGGCGAAGGGCTTCTGCGCCATCAACCGCGCCACCATGGGTCTCAGGATGAGATCCATGGCCAGGCCCAGTTTGGTGCCGGGTATCACCAGCGTGTCGTGGCGGGATACGCTGCTGCCGCCAATCAGTTGCAGCAGGTAGGGGAAGTCGACTTCGGAGGCGTCACGGAAGCGGATCACCACCATGCTCTCATCTTCCGTCGGCACATCCCGCACCACAAACGGATTCGAGGTATCGACCAGCGGCACCCGCTGGAAGTTGATGTGCGTGTGGGCAAACTGCGGCACGATATCGTGCACGTAGTCGTCCATACGGTTGATGATGGTTTCCACCACCGCTTCCTGGGAATAGCCGCGCTTGTTGGTATCCCGGTGAATTTTCTGGATCCATTCCAGGTTGACGATGGGCACCACGCCGATCAGCAGGTCGACGTACTGGGCAATGTTGTACGCGTCGCTGACCACCCCCCCATGCAGCCCCTCATAGAACAGTAAGTCCGTCTCCGCCGGCAGCGGCCCCCAGGGCGTGAAGGTACCCGGCTTGTGACCCGCGGCAATCAGGCCCTGGTCCTCATCGTGCACATACTGGCGGTATTGCCCGTTGCCGGTGTGACCGTAGTCGTAGAACAGCGCTTCCAGTTTGTCGATGTGATTGGCCGCCAGCGCAAAGTGGTTGCGCTCACCGAACTGCCCCTTGGCGGCCAGCCGCGCCATCTGCTCGCGGGTGTACCGGTGGAAACTGTCGCCACTGACCATGGCAGCATGGTAGCCCTCACTGGCGAACATACGGCTGAAGATCCGGCCGGTGGTCGTGGTCCCCGCACCCGAGGACCCGGTCACAGCAATAACGGGATGGCGTTTTGACATGGCAAACGGTGCTCAGCGGTTAGTTTAGGCTGTCCAGCGAACGGGGCTTTTCGATTACGAAGCCCTGGGCGTAATCCACCCCCAGCTGCCGCAACCGGTCGAGGACGTCACGGGACTCCACCTGCGAGGCAATCACTTCCCGCTTCATGTAGTGGGCCATATCGACCATCGACTGGACCATGGCCCGATCCGTGTCGTTGATGTCGACCTGACTGGTGAAGGCACTGTCGAGCCGGATCAGGTCCACCGGCAGGGTGCGCATCAACTGAAACGACACCGGCCCGCTGCCGAAGTTGCCGAGACAGAAGCGGCAGCCCAGCTCCTTCATTTCCGACATGAAACCCGCCAGCCGGTCGAGGTCGTTGATCGCCGCCGTTTCCGTCAGCTCGAACCACAGCCGTTCAATCGGGGCGTCCTTCTGGCTCAGTTTGTCATAGATGAACTCAAGCAACGACTGGTCGTTAAGGGAATACCCGGACAGGTTCACACAGACACCACCGAGATGATCCGGATCCGGCGCCCTGTCCCGCAGCCAGTCCAGCATATGCCCCACCACCCAGCGATCAACTGCCTGCATGCGGTCGTAGCGTTCCGCCATGCGCACGAAATCACGCCCGGTGATCAGATTGCCGCCATCGTCGTACATGCTGATCAGCACTTCGTACTGGGCGGACATCTCGGTGTCGGCGTGCAGCGGTATCATTTTCTGACAGCGCAGCAGCATGCGCTCTTCGTCAAGATCCCCCAGACTGGCCACTTTGGCGGCAATCTGCTCCTGGCGGGAATGGTCGCCGGCGTCCAGGGTGTAAGTTACCACCTTGCCATGGCCCTGTTGCTTGGAGGCTTTCATCGCCTGCTCGGCGGCTCTCAGCCAGCGCTCGGCGGTTGCCAGTGCCGGCATTTCGCCAGCTAACCCGATACTCGCGGACAGCCGATAGCGGCGGCCGTGGTAGTCCAGATCGCAGGCTTCGATCGCGTCGATAATCGCCTGAGCGGTGGCGGCGGCGGTTTCCGACGGCAGTAGCCAGGCGAACTCATTACCGGCGAGCCGCGCCAACGGCATGCCATCGCCCACCCGCACCCGCAGCAATTCCGCCACCTGGCGCAGGGCATCGTCGCCGGCCTGATAGCCGGCCGTGTCATTGAGCAGGCGGAACTGCCGCAGATCCATTAGCACCAGCGCCCGCTCGTCCTCCCGACGCGCCAGCTGCTGGTCCAGCATGCGTTCGAATTCACGTCGTCCGAGCAGGCCGGTCAGCTCATCGTGGGTCGACGCCCAGGACAGCTGGTCATACACCTTGCGTACCATGCGATCCAGGCTCTCGTCGACCAGCGGACGATCGTACTGGTTGTCCGGCACCACAATGCCCTTGCGCATCTGACGGGCCAGGGCCTCCAGGTCCAGCTCTACCACCCGCATGCCCTGATGGTTGACGAAGACAAAACGGCTGAAACCGCGGGCAATCCATACCAGCCGGATGTACTGGGGCTCATCCGGATTCTCCTGATCCCGCAGCCAGTCGCCGGTGCGCAATTGTTGCGCCCGATGTATCCAGCGCTGCAGGCTTTTCTGTTCTCGCTCTGACAGCGTGTGTGCCCGGTCTTCCTGAGACGGCGCCGCGGGCATATCCACCATTTCCGGCGGCTGTTCGGCGCTGCGCACCAGAAACTGCTTGAGCTCGTCACGGATCTGCGACGACGGCATGTGGTTGCTGGAGATGGAAGCCAGGCCGTCCTGAATCACCCGCAGCAATTCCGGCAGGTTGACGCCGGCCTTCGGGTCATCCGCAAACGCCAGCAGCGAATCAATCACCGACAGATAGTCCTGCCACAACGGGCTGTCCTGGCCCTGGCGAATCCAGGTCAGTGACAACAGATCGCGCCAGCCGCCGTCCAGCAGACTCAACAGGGCCCGGGGCACCCGTCGCCCGGCCAGCTTCCGGTTCAGCACCTCGGCCACCGCGGCCTTGGATTCCGCCACCTTCTGCGCGCCTTCGGCGGCGGCAGTCACCCGCTCCACGTTGCGGCGATAGACCAGGTTCTGCCGGTCGATCAGCGTGTTCAGTTCCTTCAGGGTGGCGTCAAAAACCCCGGTATCCTGCTCAAAATCCGTGGTAATGCGATGGATCAGTTCATCAATCCGGCGCTGCACAACCGGGTTGATACGGCCACCCTTGACGCCCAGCTGGGCCAGCCGGTTCATCACACCACGAACCGGGCTGCTCTGATCGTCGAAAAACGCGGGATCGCGCATAACGATCTTGAGCACCGGCACCTCCAGCTGGCGCATCCGGCTCTGGGCATACTCGCTCAGCTTCGGGCTCTCCACCACGCTGCGGAAAAAACGGTCCACCACATCAAGCGTGCCCTGTTGCTCCTCATTCAGCGCGAGGTCGCCACCGTGCTTTACCCGCTCCACCACACGCTCACGCAGGCTTGGCTGGCCGGCGGCGGCATCGGCGGTTTCCACCTGAAGCTGCTGCAGTTCCCGGTGCAGTTCACCGGCGGACAGCGGGCGCGCCGTGGGGGCAAAGGCCGGCGGTTCGAGATCCCCCCGCGCCGCCCGGCTTGAGGCCAGCGTGCCAATCAGATTGCGCACGGTGGCAAACGCGGTCTGGGCCGCGTGGGCATACCCGCGAAACTCCTGCGGCGCCCGCCCCGGCGACGGGCGGCGGTCCCGCCCCGCAGCGGCCCCGGCTGTTTCCGGTGGCGGCGCTGGTTTGTCAGCCGCACTCCGGGGCGCTGCCGCGGGCGCAGTGGGTGCCGGCTTCTCGCGCTCATCCGTGGTGATGGTTCGCTCGCTGAGGTACTTGCTTAGATCCAGGTCCGGCAACACACCGTGGCGAATCAGAATGTTGTTGAGCTCCTGATACAGTGGCCCGAGCTGTTGCAACACAGCCTGCTCGAATACTTTCAGGCAGACCTTTTCCACCTCGCGACTGGCCTTGAGGTGGCTCAGCCCGGCGTGAAAAGCTTCACACACCAGCGACGGCCCCAACGGGTTGTGGTGACCGGTAGCGTTGGCCACTCCGAGCTTGTCCAGCCTGAGCTTGAGCTGCAGCAGCTCGCCGCGGTACTGGGTGTCCGCCTTGGTGACCATGACCCGGATGGTCAGCCAGTCCTCGAACTCGCCCTTGTCCACCACCGACAGCTCCGAGCCCGGATAGCCCTTGGGGGCAGGTTTGAGGGGCGACTCCAGGCTCTGGGACATCTGGTGCCAGATCACCCGCTGACGGCCCTGCAACTGACCTGCAGCGTCCATGTAATCGTTCGCCTGCTGATCACTGACGGCTCGCTGAGCGGCCTGCTTCAACGCCGCGTCCATCTGACGGAAACAGTCGTCCATCAACGGCTCGATGAACTGGATAACGGCGCGGGCTGACTGGTGCAGAACAAACTGCACCCGGTCACTGGGCGCACGCAACGCCGAGCGGTCCTGCTCACCACTGGCCCCGCACTGTCTGAGCATGGCGCTCACCGCCGCGGGATTGGAACGGGTAAAGTGAACCCCCATGGCACCCTCTATCCGCCGTACCGCGTTGACGTGCAGTTCATGGCGACCGTTGCCATCCGCCGCACGGAATCGCACGATGAACTCTTCGGGCTGGCCGTGGGCGAAAATCCGTTCAAGTTTACGGGAGGTGTCGCCGGAATAGCGCACGAACAGCCCCTCGGCACAGAAGTCGGCAATCTGGCACGGCCACGTCTCACCCGACCCGAGATCCAGCTGGGCCGCGAGTTTGATGGGCTTCCGGGAGCTTGTTCGACGTTCTCTGGGGTCCATTCACTACCTGATATCTGGCGAAACTGCAGGAGCGTCCACTCTCCTGCCGGGTCCTTGAAAGGGTGGCAACAGCCACCGGCTACTAATCCGGATTCATGCCTGTAATATAGTGGTGAATCCCATGGCGGGACACACCCATGGCAACTTTGTGAACCATGACACAGCTTAATCAGATCTATACGCTTTTGCTACTGGTCGCGGTGCTTCCGGGCTGTACGACCATTGGCTATTACAGCCAGGCAATCGGCGGCCATGCCTCGCTGATGTGGTCGTCACAACCGGTCGATGAGTTGCTGCAGGCACCGGACACCGCGCCCGCGCTGGCGGGCAAACTGACGGTAGCGCGGGAGGCGCGCCGCTTTGCCCAGCAGCGACTGGCATTGCCGGTCGGAGAGGCGTTCACGGAATACAGCGAGCTGGGCCGGCCCTGGGTGGTGGTGAATCTGGTGGCGGCGCCGGAGTTTTCCCTCACGCCCCGCCAGTGGTGCTATCCGGTGGCCGGCTGCCAGGCTTATCGTGGCTACTTCCGCCTGGAGGATGCCCGTGAGGAGCAGCGCACGCTCGCGGCTCGCGGTTACGACACCTTTATTGGCGGAGTCACCGCTTACTCCACCCTGGGCTGGTTCGACGACCCACTGCACTCCGGGTTCACCAGCCTGCCGGAAGACCGCATGGTCGCGCTGATGTTTCACGAACTGGCTCACCGGGTGGTGTACGTGGATGAGGACACCGCTTTCAACGAAAGCTTCGCCACCGCGGTGGAACTGGAAGGCTTGCGGTTATGGCTGGAGCAGCGGGGAGACAGCGCCCGTTTCCACGCGGCCCTGCAACGTCTGGCGCAGCGCAACCAGACACTGGCCCTGGTGGACGATACCGTCGCGTCACTGGAACGCCTGTATCAGCGGGCGGAGCAGGCACCGGTGGCCGAGCTGAGACAGCAGAAGCAGCAGTTGATGGCCGGCCTGGCAGAGCGTTACAACGCACTGGCCGCCGGCTGGGAGGAACCCGGCCCCTTCGGCGACTCCGTCAGCACCCTCAACAACGCCAACCTCGCGCTGTTCCGCCAGTACAACCAGTACGTCCCGGGTTTTCGCCAGCTACTGCGCGAACACGACTACAACTTTACCGACTTCTTTGTGCAGGTTCGGGCGTTGGCCGCGCAGGATGCCGGGGAGCGCACTCGCCGGCTCGCATTGCTGTCAGAGCGGTTTAACGAACACCTTTGAATTGCGCTGGGTGTTGTACGACGCCAGCTTGGGCCCCGGCAGTTCCTTCACGGTCGAGGGCAGGAAACCCCGTTCGCGGAACCAGTGTTCGGTCTGGGTGGTGAGCACAAACAGCCGCGCCACACCCTGGCTGCGGGCCAGCTTCTCGACCATCGCCAGGATGTCGTCGCCGCGGCCAGCACGGCGATAATTGGGATCAACGGCGAAGCAGGACAGCTCCCCGGCGCCTTCCTCGGGGTAATGGTACAGCGCTGCGCAGCCCACGATGGTGCCGTCACGCTCGGCCACCACAAACCGATCGATCTCCGTTTCCAGCATCTCCCGCGACCGGCGCACCAGAATGCCCTGCTCTTCCAATGGCTGGATCAGCTCCAGCACGCCGCCAATGTCCTCAACCCGGGCCTGACGGATCTGCTCATAGTGATCGCCGCTGACCAGGGTGCCGGCGCCGTCGCGGGTGAACAGTTCCTCCAGCAGCGCGCCATCGTTCACGTAACTGATAATGTGCGCGCGACGCACGCCTTTCACGCAGGCATCGCAGGCCGCCTTCAGCAGCGCGGCATCGTGCCCGGTGACCGCGCCCTCTGCCAGCCGTTCCGACGCCTGCCGGGCGGATAATTCACGAATCAGCGCACCGTCTGGCTCCAGCAGCCCCTGATCGTCAATGAACATGATCAGTTTCTCCGCCTGCAGCGCCGCCGCCACCTGGCTGCCCACGTCTTCGTAGGATAGATTGAAGGTGTCGCCGGTCGGCGAATAGCCCTGGGGCGGCAGCAACACGATGTGGCCCAGTTCCAGCAGCTTTTCGATGCCGGCGACGTCGACCCGGCGCACCCGGCCGGTGTAACCGAAATCGATACCGTCGAGGACGCCGACCGGGCGCGCGGTGACGAAATTACCGCCGCTGACGCGGATGCGCGCGTTGTGCATGGGCGAGTTCACCAGCCCCATGGAAAGATGGCTCTCCAGCTGGGCGCGCAGGCCGCCTACCGCCTGCAGCACCAGCGGAAGCTGGTCTTCCGGCGTCATCCGCAGGCCACGATGGAACGACGACTCCACACCGGCGCTGTCGAGCCGTTCCTGAATCTGCGGACGTGCCCCGAACACCACCACCAGACGTACGCCCAGACTGCTCAGCAAGGCGATGTCGTGAATGATGTTGATAAAGTTGTCGTGGGCAATGGCATCGCCGCCAATGGTCAGCACCACCGTGCGCCCGCGATGGGCATTGATGTACGGGGATGAGTGGCGGAATCCGTGCAGCCAGTCGTTGGATTTCAATCGTCTCTCCTGATGACCTGTCTGTTACAGGCAGAACTGTTGGATCAATCCCCTGAGGATCTTCACGGTAGGCTCCAGCTGCGACAGTTCCAGAAACTCGTCGGGCTGGTGCGCCTGGTCAATCGAGCCCGGCCCCATCACCAGGGTTTCCAGACCCAGCCGCTGCAGCCAGGGCGCCTCGGTGGCGAAGGCGACCGCATGGGCCGTGTGCCCGGTCAGTTTCTCGCAGGCACGCACCAGTTCCGCATCGGCCGGCGTCTCGAACGGCGGTACGCCATCGAACAGGGGCTCGAACGCCATGGTCAGTTCGCGCCGCGCGGCCACCGGCTGAATCTTGTTCAGAATGGCCTGGCGCAGACTGTCCATATCCATGCCCGGCAGCGGTCGCAGATCGAAGTGCAGCTCACAGCGGGCACAGATGCGGTTGGGATTATCGCCACCGTGGATGCACCCCAGGTTCAGCGTCGGCACCTGCACCGCGAAATTGGGGTTCTGGTATTGTTCCTGCCAGGCGGCGCGCAGCGCCAGCAATTCGCCAAGGGCTTCGTGCATCCCTTCCATGGCATTGCGGCCCAGCGCCGGATCGGAGGAATGACCGGACTGACCCTCAAAGGCCAGTCGCTCCATCATGATGCCCTTGTGCATACGCACCGGTTTCAGCCCGGTCGGCTCGCCGATCACCGCATAGCGGGCTTTCGGTCGCCCGGCTTCCGCCAGCGCCCGGGCACCGTTCATCGAGCTTTCCTCATCCGCGGTGGCCAGAATGATCAACGGTTGCTTGAGCGGTTGGCCGGCAAACGCCCGCGCCGCCTCTATGGCCAGCGGGAAGAAGCCTTTCATGTCGCAGGTACCCAGCCCGTACCAGCGGTTGTCCCGCTCGGTCAGGGTGAAGGGGTCGCTTTGCCAGCGCTTGTCGTCGAACGGCACCGTGTCGGTGTGCCCCGACAGCACCAGTCCGCCCGGGCCGCTGCCCAGGGTGGCAATCAGATTGTATTTGCCCGGCATGTCGGGCACCGGCATCGTTTCAATGGCAAATCCCAATGGCTCCAGCCAGCCGGCCAGGGTCTGCACCACCGCTTCGTTGCTGTGGTCCCATTCCGGCGTGGCACTGCTGATGGAAGGCAGGGAGATGAGCCTGGCCAGCATGTCGCGGATGCCCGGCACGCTCCCGGTGTTCGTTGTCTCAGACATAACACGCTTCCCCGATCCGCTGTGGGATCAACGGGCCTGGCCGCGCCGCCAGACCTCCAGTGACTCAATGGCGCGAATAACGATGGGGTAGGCAACTTCTCCGCCACCCACCACGCGGGCAATTTCCAGTGTCGTTTCCCCCACACTGGCCAGCCGGCCCTCCACCACATTACCGTTCGACAGGGTCACCTTCACGGTGTGCCCCGCCCAGCGAGCGGCGTCCGCCACCTCCCCGGGGTACCAGCCGGCGACCGGACGGCCTTCGCCTTCCGGGACCACGGGCTGAACCGCCTCGCCGGCAACGTCGGGCTCCGGGGGAGCCACCGCCCTCAGGTAAACATCGGGCACGGTCTGCCCATTGTAGCTGACCTGCAGCATGCCCGGCGCGGGCTGCTCTGCCTGGTGCACCGGAACACCCATCACCGGGCGCGAGGGGTTGAGCGCCAGCGTCACTTCGCCCCCCTCGGTCAGCCACTGGCGGTAGAGCGCCAGCAATTGATCGCTGGCCTCGAAACCACGGGCGTTCAGGCCCTGACGAAAGGCCTGCATCACGATGGCGGTCCACTGCTCGGTGGTCACTGCCGATTCCCGGGCACAATAGGCCGCAATTCTGCGCATCAGGCCGCCGTCCCGCAGCGTGACCCGGGCCGGGCCGTCCGCCGTCTGCGCCAGCGCACCCGGATTCAGCAAGTCCAGCCGCGCCCCCGGCCAGCTAACCTCGAGACTGCCAGCGCGGTCGGTGGTGACCTCCAGATACAATTGATCAGGCTGCTGGTGAATCAGTACCTCACCGGCAATACCCTCTATGCCCATCCGCATCAGGTCGCCGCTGCCCAGCTGCTGCCGGTGATCCGGACCGCACACCGGCACAAACAGCGCCTCACTGGTGTTGCCGGCGGCGGTCACCCAGTTGCGGAACATGGTGGCTTCCAGAACGAGCGCAAGCTGCTCGCCCCGCACTGTCCAGGCCGGCGGCAGGTTGCCCGGGTCGATCAGTGCCATCAGCAGATTCACCGGTGAACCGGCATCAAAGCTTACGCGACCGGCTTCCAGCGGCCCCGCCAAGCGGAAATCCTGGTAACTGGCGCCGCTGAGCAGCAACCGGCCTTCAATGCCGGAACTGATGGTGCCGCGCTCAATCACCCCCAGGTGCTCAAACGCTTCCCGTGCTTCGGCCAGGCGCTGATCCGCCAGCCACCAGACCGCCGCCTTGAACAGCAGCCAGCCGAACACTACCACCACAACCACAAAGCTCAGCAGGCGTTTCATCAATACATCCTCTTGCCCGGCAGCCAGCGTATGCCCGGCCGGGCTACCTCTTCGAAATTCGCGGCAGCACCCGATCAGTTACGGGAAATCAGAGTGCCAACACCCTCATCGGTGAATATCTCAAGCAGGGTGGCGTGGGCAACCCGACCGTCGATGATGTGTGACGTACGCACGCCGTTTTCCACCGCACTGAGGGCACAGCGAATCTTCGGCAGCATACCGCCGTGGATGGTGCCGTCTTCGATGAGGTCGTTGACCTGCTTGGCGGTCAGGCCGGTCAGCACCTTGTCGTCCTTGCTTTTCAGGCCGGACACGTTGGTCAGCAGGATCAGCTTTTCCGCCTTCATGGCCTCGGCCACCTTCCCGGCGACCAGATCGGCGTTGATGTTGTAGGACGCGCCATCCGGGCCCACCCCGATGGGGGCAATTACCGGAATCACGTTGCTGCGGGTCAGCATGTCGATGACTTCGACGTTCACGCTGGCCACCTCGCCCACGTGGCCGATGTCGATGATCTCCGGCCGCTCCAGTTCCGGGGAGCGGTCAAACACCTCCAGCTTGCGGGCGCGGATCAGATTGGCGTCTTTGCCGGTCAACCCGACCGCGGTGCCGCCCTGGGCATTGATCAGCGAGACGATTTCCTTGTTGACCTGGCCGCCGAGCACCATTTCCACTACATCCATGGTCTCGCTGTCGGTCACCCGCATGCCGTTGACGAAGCGGGACTGGATGTTCAGGCGTTCCAGCAGGCCGCCGATCTGCGGGCCGCCGCCGTGCACCACGATCGGATTGATACCCACCAGTTTCATCAGCACCACATCGCGGGCGAAACTGCTTTTGAGTTCCTCGTTTTCCATGGCGTTGCCGCCGTATTTGATGACCACGGTTTTTCCGGTAAAGCGCTGAATGTAGGGCAAGCCCTTACTCAGTACCGACGCCACCTGCATTGCTGTTTCACGATCCAGTGCCATGTTGCTGCCTTTGCCTTTCCAAACGGTCTGTGTGCGTAATTTCGACGATGTTACTGCCAAGCCGGCGCCATCATAAGCGGGCGATCAGAAGTCGGCCACCAGATCCGGCGCCACCTTCATCAACTGGTCCCGGAACACCTGTTTGATGCGCTCCAGCGCCTCTTCGGTTTCTCCCTCGAATCTCAGCACCAGTACCGGCGTGGTGTTCGACGCCCGGCACAGCCCCCAGCCATCGGCGTAATCCACACGGATACCGTCGATGGTGCTGATACTGCCATCGCCGAACTCACCTTCCCGGCCCAGACGCTCCACCAGCTCGAACTTGGTTTCCTCGGTCACGTCCACGTTCAGCTCCGGGGTGCTGATGTCTTCCGGGAAGTCTTCAAACACCTCATCGCTGTGACGGTCTTCAATGCCCAGAATTTCCAGCAGCCGGGCCGCGGAATAGAGACCATCATCAAAGCCATACCAGCGCTCGCCGAAGAAGATGTGGCCACTCATTTCCCCGGCCAGCAGGGCGCCGGTTTCTTTCATCTTGGCCTTCATCAGCGAGTGCCCGGTCTTCCACATGATGGGCCGGCCGCCGGCTTCGGAAATCACCCCCGCGAGGCGGCGGCTGCACTTGACGTCATAGAGTACATCCGCGCCCGGGTTGCGGGACACCACATCGCGGGCAAAGAGCATCAGCAGGCGGTCCGGCCAGATGATCTTGCCACTGTTGGTCACCACTCCGAGGCGGTCGCCGTCGCCATCGAACGCCAGGCCCAGATCGGCCTTTTCGGCCTGCACCCGGGCAATCAGGTCGGTCAGGTTGTCCGGCTTGCCAGGGTCCGGATGGTGATTGGGGAAATCACCGTCCACCTCGCAGTATAATGGAATCACCTCACAGCCCAGCTCTTCCACCAGCATCGGCGCCAGCTCGCCCGCAATGCCGTTACCCGCATCCAGCACCACCTTCAGCGGAGCCGCCACCGCAATATCGCCAACGATGCGGTCAAGATAGGCGCGGCGCACATCCTCTGAGGACTGAGCACCCTGACCGCTGGCCAGATCGCCGGTGCGGATGCGTTGCAACAGTTTCTGTATCGCCTCACCGGACAGGGTCTCCCCGCCCAGCATGATCTTCAGGCCGTTGTAATTGGCCGGGTTATGGCTGCCGGTCACCATCACACCGGAGCCGGTCTGCAACTGGTGGGTGGCGAAGTACAGCACCGGCGTGGGCACCGCGCCCACATGAATCACATCACAACCGGTGGCCATGATGCCGCGCGCCAGCGCATCGGCCAGACCCGGGCTGGAATGGCGACCATCGTAACCAATGCAGAGGCGGTCAACGCCCCGCGCCGCGGCCTCACTGCCAATGGCGCGGCCAATTTCACAGACGATTTCTTCGGACAGGGTTTCCCCAACGATGCCACGAATGTCGTAGGCCCGGAAGATACCGGCGGGCACCTCCACGCTCGGGGCAGCCACTTCTTCCACGGCCGGAGAGGACGCAGCGGCGGAACCGTCATCGCCGGCACCTGAGCCGAAGCCGAGCACGTCGTCGTCACCATCGAGCATGTCGATGTCCAGCATGTCTTTTTCCTGAAACAACGGCTCCTCCGCCGTCGGCGCCGCCGGTTTGGCCGAAGCCGCCGCAGGCCGTGCCGTCTCCGCCGCCTTGGACACTCGCTTGTCCACCACCTGGGACAGGCGCTGGAGCACCTCGCCGGTGGCGGCCACCACGTCCCACTTGAGAGCCGGCAGCTTGATCCGCTCACCACTGAACACCTTGTGCGCCCATTGGGTCAGGGTGGTGACGTCCTGACGGATACTGCGCTGGGCACCGCCGAGCAGCACCCACACCATAATGGCCGCCACCAGCACCGGCGCCAGCACCAGAATCAACGCCAGCGTTCCGTTGACCACCGGGGCCGGCGGCGACGCCGGCGTGTAGCTGACCGACCAGTCCGGCGCATTGAGCGCCCGCTCGACCGCCGTGCCATTGGCGCTGCCGCTGCTGACCACCACCCGCGACGACCCACCCACGGTCTGCACCAGTGCGGCCTGCCCGCTCAGTTCTGCGTTGTTCACCGACAGCAGGGGGCGCAGCTGCGTGGCATCGAACACCACCAGCATGCTACCGGTCATGGCGCGGCTGTCGGGGTTGCGTACTGGCGCGGCGAGCTGGAAATACCATTGCCCCTCCCGCGGAAACGCATCCGGATGCAGTGAGCGGCCGCCTTCCGCCCGCCGGGCCAGGTCGAGGCCGGCAAAACCCAGTATGCCGGCGTTTCCGGCACTGCGGGGAATGTCACCGTAAGGGAACAGGTAGACCGCCTCGATGCCCGGCAGCGCGGCAGCCAGCTCCTCGCGCACCGCGTCGATGTCTGCCGGGTTGGTCAGCGCCTCACGCACATGGCGCTGCGCCGCCAGCCCTGACACCGCCGCTTGCAGCAGACCGAGATGCTGATTCAGCCGGCTGACCACCGCATCCGCTTCCAGCGACGCCTGCAGCTCTGCGCGACGGGATTCCGCGGGCCCGGCAATCAGAAAATGGATGAGCGCCGCCGCCAGCACACCGGCGAGCAGAACCACCGCCGCCTGGGCGGTGGCCACCGATCCGAGGTTTTTCAGGCGTGGACCATTGGCTGACTTGTTCGGCTTCTGTTTTCCCGCCGGCTTTTTTTCCGGCTTGTCTGCAACAACCTCATCCGATTTCTTCTTTTTACCCAGCTTCATGAGTCCATCCTGCACTTATAATTTTTTCCGGGGCAATGAATTACCAGCCAAGTATAGACGCCCGCCAGTTTTTCCGCGTTTACAGTCTGTTACCCGTTTAGCGGGTGCCGGTTGACCCAAAACCACCCGCACCCCGGTCACTGGCATCAAAGCTGTCCACCACTTCAAAATCCGCCTGCACCACCGGCACCAGCACCAGCTGGACCAGGCGTTCGCCGATATCAATGGTGAACTCGCTCTGCCCCCGGTTCCAGCAGGACACCATCAGCTCGCCCTGGTAATCGGAGTCAATCAGCCCCACCAGGTTGCCGAGCACGATGCCGTGCTTGTGGCCAAGCCCGCTGCGGGGCAGGATGACCGCCGCCAGGGATGGGTCCGCAATGTGGATGGACAGCCCGGTGCGGATCAGCTCGGTGTCGCCCGGCTTCAGGGTCAGCGGCTGGTCCAGGCAGGCGTGCAGGTCCAGGCCGGCCGAGCCTTCGGTGGCGTAGTGCGGAAACGCGATGGTGTCACCGATTCTGGCGTCCAGAATGCGGACCTGAAGAGTTTTACGTGTCATGCAAAGTCCTGTCAGAAGGGTTGAGTGAAGCGAGCGCTCAGGAAAGCTGTTCGGCGATCAGGGCCACCAGCCGGCTGGCAATGCCGGTTTTGCTCTCTGGCCCGATAGACTGCTCTCCGTCGCGCCAGAATACGGTCACCGCGTTACAATCGCTGTTGAAGCCGAGCCCGGGCACCGAAACGTCGTTGGCGACGATCATATTGAGCCGCTTGCGCTGCATCTTGTCCCGGGCGTAACGCTCGACATCCGCGGTTTCCGCCGCAAAGCCCACGGTAAAGGGTGCGTCCGTGCGCGCCGCGATGGTCGCCAGGGTATCGGGATTGCGCACCAGCGCCAGAGTCATGTCTTCGCTGGTCTTCTTGATCTTGTCGTCGGCGCAGGCCTGCGGTCGGTAATCGGCCACCGCCGCGGTGGCGATAAATATGTCACACCCGGAGTCTACGGCACGACTGGCTTCGGTCAGCATATCCTCTGCCGTCACCACCGGCCGCACCGACACCCCAATTGGCGCAGCAAGGGCCACCGGGCCGCTGACCAGCACCACCTCGGCACCCGCCGACCTCGCCGCGGCGGCCAGCGCGTAGCCCATTTTGCCGGAGCTGTGATTGCTGATGTAGCGCACTGGATCAATCGGTTCGCGGGTGGGCCCTGCGGTGATCACCACGCGCTTGCCCGACAAGGGCCCGGCGCGATCACCGGCAATACGTTCAAACAGCACTTGCGGCTCCAGCATGCGCCCCGGCCCGGTGTCGCCACAGGCCTGGGCTCCCTGATCCGGACCCCAGAGGCGGATTTGTGGATCCTCAGCCAGTAACCCGATGTTGCGCCGGGTACGATGATTGTTCCACATCGCCTGATTCATCGCCGGTGCCAGCGCAATGGGCGATTCGGTGGCGCAGCACACGGTGGTCAGCAGGTCGTCCGCCATGCCGTTGGCCAGACGGGCAATAAAGTCCGCCGATGCCGGCGCGACGACGATCAGGTCGGCCCACTTGGCCAGTTCGATGTGCCCCATGCCCAACTCGGCCTCCGGGTCCAGCAGAGACGTCCGCACCGCTTCGCCGCTCAACGCCTGAAACGTCAGCGGGGTGACGAACGCTTCCGCCCCCCGGGTCATCACCACCCGTACCTCATGCCCGGCCTTTTTCAGCAGCCGTACCAGCTCCGCGCTTTTGTAGGCAGCAATGCCGCCGGTGATGCCCAGCAGAATTCGTTGTGGGGCCATACCCGCTCCGTACCCGATAGATATAAAAGAGTTATAAGATACCACGGCAAACGCCTGCCGACAGCCCGCAGCTCGTGGTAGACTTTCGGCCGGATTTCAGTGGCCTGCGCAGGACGCGCCGACACCCCGTTTACAGACAGCAAGGATGCAACCATGACCACCCCCTCCTGGCCTACCGACGAGCGGCCGCGGGAGCGACTGCTGGCCCACGGCGCCGGCAGCCTGTCCGACGCCGAGCTGCTGGCGATTTTCCTGCGCACCGGCACCGCCGGCATGCCGGTAATGGCCCTGGCCCGCCATCTGATCGACACCTTCGGGGGTCTGCGCGGGCTGATGACCGCCTCGCAACGACAATTCTGTGAGGTCAAAGGCCTCGGCACTGCCAAGTACGCCCAGGTCCAGGCCGCCATGGAGATGGCCCAGCGGGTGATGGACGAGCCCCTGCGCCAGGGCGACCCGCTGCGCTCTCCGGCAGACACCCGCCGCTTCCTGTGCAGCCGCCTCGGCACCTACCCCCACGAGGTGTTTGCCGGCCTGTTCCTGGACAACCGCCACCGGGTGATCCAGTACCGGGAGTTATTCCGCGGCACCATTGATGGCGCGGCGGTGTACCCCCGGGAGGTGGTGCGTCAGGCGCTGGAGGACAACGCCGCCGCGGTGATTTTTGCCCACAACCACCCGTCCGGGGTGGCGGAACCCAGCCAGGCCGACATCTCCCTCACCCGTCGCCTGAAAGAAGCCCTCGGGCTGGTGGATATCAGGGTTCTTGACCATATGGTTGTCGGCCACGGTGAGGTAATATCCCTGGCTGAACGGGGGCTGATGTAGCCGACGCTGGGCCAGAACCAAAAAACTGGCCAAATTCCCAACAATTTTTTGCGTTGGGGGGCCAGTTCTGGTATAAAAGCGTCCCTTTCTGGCGGCGTCTGGCGAGCAGCTTGCTATTCGTGGCGCAAGCAGCGACAACCAGAAGCGCGATTAAACGAATTCGTATATCAAGACCATTGCTCAGGTCGGAGGCAAGTATGTCCAGAGTTTGTCAGGTTACCGGTAAGCGTCCGGTCACCGGTAACAACGTATCCCACGCGATGAACCACACTCGTCGTCGCTTTCTGCCGAATCTGCAGAACCACCGCTTCTGGGTTGAATCAGAGAAGCGTTTCGTGAAGCTGCGCGTTTCCACCAAGGGCATGCGCATCATCGATAAAAAAGGCATTGACGCTGTGCTGGCCGATCTTCGTGCCCGCGGCGAGAAATTTTAAGGAGCCGCATCATGCGCGAGAAAATCAAGCTGGTTTCATCAGCAGGTACTGGTCACTTCTACACGACCAACAAGAACAAGCGTAACACCCCGGAAAAGATCGAGATCAAAAAGTACGATCCGGTTGTCCGTAAGCACGTTGCGTACAAGGAAGCCAAGATCAAGTAATTGATCTGGCGACCTGCAAAAAACCCGGCCTTGAGCCGGGTTTTTTTTGTGCCTTCCATAATGACCTCAAAAGGTCTCCAGATACCCTTTGGGCAACGCCACGTCCATGGCAATCGGCAAGTGATCGGACATCGGGTAGCTCACCACTTCCGAGCGGCGGATTTCCAAGCTGGGGCTGACGAGAATGTGATCCAGCGCTTTTTCCGGTCGCCAGCTGGGGAAGCTGTGGGCGGTGTCCGGCAGCGGGATCAGGTCGGTTTCTTTCAAGGGGGTCTGGGTCAGCAGCTCTTCGGCGTGATTGTTCATGTCACCCATCAACACCACGTGCTGGTAATCGCTGATCAGCTCGCGGATGTAGCCCAGCTGTCGCTGCTGGGCGGCGCGGCTCAGGGCCAGATGCATCATCACCAGCACCAGCGGGTCATCTTCGGAGCCGTAGCGGGCAATAATGGCACCGCGCCCCGGGAACAGCCCCGGCAACTTGTGCTCGGTCACATCCAGCGGCCGGTAACGGCTCAGCAGCCCGTTGCTGTGCTGGGCAATCTGGCCAAGGTTGCGATTGAGCTGCTGGTACCAGTAGGGAATGCCGGCGGCCTCGGCCAGGTACTGGACCTGATTGATGTAGCCGCTGCGAAGACTGCCACCGTCGCATTCCTGCAGGGCCACCACGTCGTAGTTGCGCAACAGGGTGGAGATGCGATCCAGATTCTCGATTCGATTGCGGTGCGGCAGGAAATGCTGCCAGCTGCGGGTCAGGTAGTGTCGGTAGGACGACGTGCTGATGCCCACCTGAATATTGAACGTCAGCAGCCGGATGTGCCGGTGCGGCTCAAACTCGGGTACATGCTCGCTGCCGGAGGAACAGCTCCCCCGGGGCTCTCTGGCGGGACGCAGGATCCCGTCCAGCTGCTTGCGAATGTGTCTGTACATAATTGCCAGCCCACCCGACTGTGACGCGTCTTCCCCTGCGGTTGCAGGCTCGGTTATTCGGCGGCGCCGCGCTCCTGCTCAACCAGGTAGTCCACCACTTCCAGCACTTCTTCATGGCCGCCGGCCATCGAGGCGCTGACGGTGTATTTGCCGTTTACCAGCATGGTTGGCGTACCGGTGATGCGCGCCCCGCGAATCTTTGCCTGAGCCTTCTGCATCCGGGCGTTGACCCCGAAACTATTGTAGTTCTTCAGGAAGGCCTCGCCATCGACCCCATGACCGCTGACGAATTCCGCCAGCGCCTCACCGGAGTTCAGCGGCCGACGTTCGCCAGCCAGGGCATCGAACAGCGCGTCGTGAACCTTGTCCAGCTCGCCCATGGCCTGCAGCGCATAGAACGCCTTGGCATGCGGCTCCCAGGACTGCCCCAGGGCTGCCGGAATCTGAACATAGTCGATGTCCTCAGGCAGATCCTCGGCCCAGGACTCTACCAGGGGCTTGAAATTGTAGCAGTGGGGACAGCCATACCAGAAGACTTCGGCCACTTCGATGGCTTCGCTGTTGTCGGTACGGACCGGTGAACTGAGCTCCCGATAATGGGTACCTTCCTGCCACTCAGCGCCGCTTGCCTGACCGGCAATGGCAAAGGCCGCAACGAACGTGACAGCAGTACTCAGACTTCTCAACATCGGCAATCTCCGTTATTTGAAGGTTGTTTCTGGAACTGATTATGACCCAGCGTGCGCAAAAAGTTCCACCAGCGCCAGATTAAAGCGGGGCAAGACACAAAAAACCCCGCTCGAGGCGGGGCTTTTAAACCGGCAGAGTGCCGATCAGTTCAGGCCGGAAATGTAGTTGGCTACCGCCTCGATTTCCGAATCGGTCAGCTTGGCCGCTACATCCATCATGATGGCAGCGTTCTGGCCGGTGTTGCGCTCACCGTCGCGATACGCCTTGAGCTGCTTGGTCACGTACTCGGCATTCTGGCCACCGAGACGCGGATAACCCGCCGGCTCGTTGCCCTTGCCCTGCGGGTTGTGGCAACCGGCGCAGGCCGGGACACCGGAGGCCAGGTTACCACCGCGATACAGCGCTGCCCCCTCGTCAATCAGATCCGGATTGGCCTGCTGGACGCCCATGTTCTGCTCGTCGAAATAGGCCGCAAGATCCTGCAGATCGTCATCGGACATGTTGTCGAGCAGGCCAGTCATTTCAGCAATCTGACGATCGCCCTCCTTGATGGCCACCAGCTGGCGATAGAGGTACTTCTCACCCAGTCCGGACAATTTCGGGTAGGCGCCCATGATCGGCTTGGCACCGCCCTCTCCGTGGCAACTTGCACACACGGCTGCATTCGCTTCGCCTGCTTCAGGATCTCCCGCCCCGTGCGCCATCGCTGTGAGGCCAACGCCGAGAACAACTCCTGCGATCAATTTTTTCATGCTCGCTCCGCTTCTCTCATCCAAAGTATTCTTCGTTATGCAGCCGGCAGGCACTGGCCCAGACAGGCACAAAACCGGGGCTGTTCAGCAGCATCGCTCAGCGTGCTGCCCGGAATTGGTGTAGCATTATACATTAATCCCTGATAACTGAAATCCAATAGGAAATCCAACCGCCGTGCCATCCGACCTGACCCCAAAGCCCATCTCTTTCAACAGTGCGCGGTTCCTGATCAGCGCCTCAAAGCTGGAAGAATGCCCCCCTGACGCCGGTGCCGAAGTGGCGTTCGCCGGCCGCTCCAACGCCGGTAAATCCAGCGCGATCAATTCCATCACCGCCAATGGCAAACTGGCCCGGACCAGCAAGACCCCCGGTCGCACCCGGCTGATCAACTTCTTCACCCTCAACCGCGAACATTGCCGGATGGTGGATCTGCCGGGTTACGGTTACGCCAAGGTCTCCCGCGACATGAAAGACGACTGGCAGAAACATCTGGGTCATTACCTCAACGATCGCCGCTGCCTGCGGGGCCTGGTGCTGGTGATGGACATCCGCCATCCGCTGACCGATTTCGACCAAATGATGGTGGAATGGTGCGAGCATAACAACCTGCCGCTGATGATTCTGGCCACCAAGGCCGACAAACTGAAGTTCGGCCAGGCCAAAACCGCCATGATGGGCATCGCGCGCAAGCTTGAGGACTTCAGCTGCGTTCACCATCTGATCATGTTTTCGGCAACGTCGAAACGCGGGGTGGATGAGTGCCGCGCCGCTCTCAACGCCTGGCTGGAGGATGGGCAAGCCCCGGTTGCGGAGCAGTAGGCCATAAAAAACCGGCTTGCCAAGAGACAAGCCGGTGAAACGTCAGGGTTTGCGACGTGCTAAAACCTGAGAACTCACTCAGGGTGACACCAGGGATGTCCGGATCCCCAGCGTCACAGGTAAGACCCGCCTGACACACAAAAGTTCCCAGCGGGCGATCAATTTTTAACCATTCCTGCCTTCATGCCCACAACCGGCTCGGCACCCGCGGTTTCCGGCAACTTCGGACGGTACTTTTCCCGCAGTGCCATCACCCGCTCGCGATACGCCGGAGTCAGATAGGGAATCTCCAGGGTCAGCACCTGATAGATACCCTGCTTGAGCTCGGTAAGCGTCAGATTCGCCGACTCTTCGCTGGCATGAGCGGTTTTCAGAAACGCCATCCAGTTGGTGATCACCAGCCACACGTTGAGGGACATGGCGGCCCGCAACTCGTCCGGCTGGGGCTCGATGATGCCCGCCTCCGCCAGTTTCTCGAAGATGCGACTGATGGCGTCCAGACAACGGTTGGTGAATTCCCGGTAGTCCTGCCGCAGCCGGCGATCGCCATCGAGCAGGTATTCCAGATCCCGGTGAAAGAAGCGGTAGCTCCACAGGCCGTCGAACACCGACTCCAGATAGAAGGTCATGTCGTCCAGCGTCAGCGGCCGGTCTTCGGGAATATCCAGGTAGTAGTCCACCAGCTTTTCGTATTCGAGGAAGATCTCGTAGATGATGTCCGATTTGTTGCGGAAGTGGTAATAGAGGTTGCCCGGGGAGATCGCCAGGTGCGCGGCAATGTGATTGGTGGTGACCGTCCGCTCACCCCGCTCATTGAACAGCTCCAGGCTGGATAACAGAATCTTGTCTCGGGTTTTCATAGGTTCGGCGTGGCCTTATTGTTGGAAACGTCGTCTGGTGAACGGCGGATGGCCTGATTCGCCATTCAGCTTTTCTTGACTCACTAGAGTATATACTCTAATAATAGCCTCAAGCGCAAATTGGGCATTTTTTCACCGCCCAGCAACGTCGCCACTCGATAACAACAGCGCATCC
Source organism: Marinobacter lipolyticus (assembly GCF_018424605.1). GTDB lineage: Bacteria > Pseudomonadota > Gammaproteobacteria > Pseudomonadales > Oleiphilaceae > Marinobacter > Marinobacter lipolyticus_B. The sequence continues at coordinate 183,788 of NZ_QTKT01000004.1, forward strand.
GGCACGCAGCCCGGGGCCGCAAGGAGAGGAATCATGGGAGCCACCGTCGTCCAGCTCACCGAAAGCAAGAAGCAGATCCAGCACACCCATCGCGTATTTGAAGACCAGAAGAAGGCCTTCCGCAATAACCCGATGCCGTCACTGACCGAGCGCCAGGAAAACCTCAAGCGACTGAAGCGGGCGCTGCTGAGCCATCAGGATCAGCTGACCGACGCCATCGACCGGGACTTCAGCTGCCGCTCCCGGGACGAGTCCCTGATTGCCGAAGTCATGCCCTCGATTCAGGGCATCAATTACACCCTGAAAAGCCTGGGCGGCTGGATGAAGCCATCGAAGCGCCATGTGTCGGTGCTGTTCCAGCCCGCCAGCAACAAGGTGCATTACCAGCCCAAAGGCGTAGTTGGGGTGATAGTGCCCTGGAACTACCCGCTGTACCTGGCGGTGGGCCCGCTGGTGGCCTCACTGGCCGCCGGCAACCGAACCATGATCAAGATGTCCGAATTTACCCCGCACACCTCGGCCCTGTTCAAGGACATCATCGAGTCCACGTTCCCGGAAGATCTGGTGTCCGTCATCCTCGGTGAGGCCGACGTCGCCGCCGATTTCTCCGGCCGGCCGTTCGATCACCTGCTGTTCACCGGCTCCACGTCGGTCGGCAAGCTGGTCATGAAGGCGGCCGCCGAGAATCTTACCCCGGTCACCCTGGAGCTTGGCGGCAAGTCACCGGCCATTGTCTCCGCCGACGTGCCGATGGAAGACGCCGCCCAGCGCATTGCCTTCGGCAAGGCGTTCAACGCCGGCCAGACCTGCGTGGCGCCGGATTACGTGCTGTGCCCGGCGGACCGGGTGCAGGCGTTTGTCGACGAGTTCCGTACGCGCTTCAGCGAGATGTACCCCAGCCTGCGGGACAACGATGATTTCACCGCCATCATCAACGAACGCCAGTATGACCGCCTGCAGGGGTATCTGGCCGACGCCCGCGAGAAAGGCGCCGAAGTCATCGAGATCAACCCCGCACGGGAGAATCTGTCCGACGGCACCCGCAAGATTCCGCTGACGCTGGTGCTCAACACCACCCCGGACATGAAACTCATGCAGGACGAGATTTTCGGACCGATCCTGCCGGTGGTCAGTTACGGCAGCCTGGACGAGGCCATTCACTACATCAACGATCGCCCGCGGCCGCTGGCGTTGTACTATTTCGGTTACGACAAAGCCCTGCAGCAGCATGTGGTGGATGCCACCCATTCCGGCGGCATGTGCATCAACGATGCGCTCATGCACGTGGCTCAGGACGACCTGCCCTTCGGCGGCATTGGCGACTCGGGCATGGGCCATTACCATGGCAAGGAGGGCTTCCTGACCTTCTCCCATCACCGCGCCATTTTCTCCAAACAGAAATTCAACAGCGGCAAGTACGTGTATGCACCCCATGGCACCGCCGCCCATAAAATGGTCTATAAGCTGTTCATTCGCTGATGCAGCCGGGAACCGGGCTTGATCCCGGTTCCGCTGCGTTCCGCCAACGACAATAAAAAAGGCGATGCCGATATGACCCAGATTCCGCCATCAGAGGCCGGAAACAGCACCGACATGGACCGGCGCAGCTTCCTGCGCACGGGCCTGGGTGGCACCCTGTTCCTCGGCACCGTCAGTCTAGGCGCCAACCTCAGTGGCTGCGCCACCGCGCCCGCCGGGCGCCTGAGCGCGGTGGGCACCCGCATGGATGCCAGTTACCGCTTCCAGTTTCTGACCGCTGACGACATTACGCTGTTCGAGGCGCTGCTGCCGGCCATCATCGGCCCCGCGTTGACGGAGGAACCGGTGCAGCGGAATCAGGCCATCGCCGGCACCATTGAACGCATCGATCAGGGCATCGTGCAGTTCGGGCCGGCCAACCAGGCCGAACTGCGACGATTGTTCAACCTGCTCAATTTCGGACTCACGCGGGTGACCATTGCCCGCGTCTGGTCGTCATGGCCCAACGTCACCACGGCCGAAGCCGACGCCTTCCTGCAGCGCTGGCGCACCAGCGGTATCGGGCTGTTCAACAACGGCTACATTGCGCTGACCAAGATCAGCAATGTGGCGTTCTACGGCGCCCCGGCGCACTGGCATCTCTCGGGCTACCCGGGGCCACCCGCCTGGGCAATGAAGGCCCTGCCACAGTTCGAAAACGCCTGACACTGACCCTGCTGATGACCGGAGCCAACCATGTCGTTAACTGATCGTATTGCCCAGGGTCTCGAATCCGGCTGGCGCGTCACCGACGCCAGCACCCTGACCGCGAACCAGACCCACGAAGCGGATGTGGTTATCATCGGCACCGGGGCCGGCGGCGGCACCACCGCGGAAATTCTCGCCCGTGCCGGGCTGTCGGTGATTCTGGTGGAAGAAGGGCGATTGTACTACCAGAAAGATTTCAAGATGGATGAGCTGAGCGCCTACGCCTCGCTCTATCAGGAAGGCATGAGCCGGGTCACCCGCGACGGCGCCATCGCCATTTTGCAGGGCCGGTGCGTGGGCGGATCCACCACCGTTAACTGGACCTCCAGCTTCCGCACTCCGGAACCCACGCTCAATTACTGGGCTGACCGCTTTGGCCTGGAATCACTGCGACCGGAGGCGATGAAACCCTGGTTCGACGGCCGCGAGCAACGCCACACCATCGCACCCTGGCTGACGGATCCCAACGTCAACAACGACGTTCTGCGCCGGGGCTGTGAGCAGCTGGGCTATTCCTGGCAGGTGATTCCCCGCAACGTCAAAGGCTGCTGGAACCTGGGCTACTGCGGCGTGGGCTGCCCCACCAACGCCAAACAGGGCGCGCTGACCACCACCATTCCCGCCGCCCTCGATAACAACGCCCGCCTGTTCCACGGCCTGCGGGCCGACCGGCTGGTGATGAAGCAGGACCGGATTGATCACCTTGTGGCCTCGGCGATGTCCGCCGACAGCGTCACCCCGTCAGGCGTGACCGTTACCCTCAGGGCGCGGCACTTTGTGGTCGCCGCCAGCGCCATCGGCTCGCCCGGCCTGTTGCTGCGCTCGGAATTGCCGGACCCACACCAGCGGGTCGGCAAACGTTCGTTTATCCACCCGGTCAACGCCACCGTGGCGCGCATGCCGGAGCAGGTCGATCCTTTCTACGGCGCGCCCCAGTCGATCTATTCGGACGAGTTCAATTTCCGCGAGGGTGTGGACGGGCCAGCGGGCTACAAACTGGAAGTGCCGCCCCTGCACCCGGCCATGTCCGCCGGCGTGGTACCGGGCCACGGTGAGGGGCAGCTCAACAACCTCAAACAGCTGCCCTGGATGCAGTCGGTGATCGCCCTGCTGCGCGACGGCTTCCACGCGGACAGCCCCGGCGGCACCGTCAGCCTGCGGGACGATGGCAGCCCGGTGCTGGATTACCCGGTTACCGACTACCTGTGGCAGGGTCTGCGCAGGGCTTTCCACACCATGGCGGAGATCCAGTTCGCCGCCGGTGCGAAACAGGTGCGGCTGATGCACCTGGATTCGCCCTGGTTTGATCGCTGGGCCGACGCCAGAGCGGCGATCGATTCCCTGCCGATGGAGCTGCACCGGGTGCGGCTGTTCACCGCGCACCAGATGGGCGGCTGCGGCATGGGGGAAGACCCCCGCAACGCCGTGGTCAACGGGTTTGGCGAGCACCACCACGTCAGTAATCTGAGCATTCACGACGCCTCCATCTTCCCCACCAGCATCGGTGCCAACCCGCAGCTGTCGGTTTATGCGCTGGCGGCCCGGAACAGCACACGGCTGGCCAGCCGGCTCAAAAGCTGACAAAGGCGCGGGTGCCCGAGTATCCTATAGGCCTGTTACTCAAGGAGCAGTGCATGCCTAAAGTCATTTACCCGGGCACCTTTGACCCCATTACCAATGGTCACACCGACCTGATCGAGCGGGCCGGCCGCATGTTCGACGAGATCGTGGTGGCTGTCGCCTACAACCCCAAGAAACAACCGCTACTGAACCTGGAGGAACGCTGCGAGCTGGTCCGCCAGGCCACCGCCCACGTTCCCAATGTCAGCGTGACCGGCTTCAGCAATCTGTTGGCGGAGTTTGTGCGGGAGCAGAAGGCGTCGGTGATTCTGCGGGGTCTGCGTGCGGTGTCGGATTTCGAGTACGAGTTCCAGCTGGCCGACATGAACCGCCGCCTGGCGCCGGAAGTGGAAAGCGTGTTTCTGACACCCGCCAACCACCTGTCCTACATATCGTCCACCCTGATCCGGGAGATTGCGTCTCTCGGCGGCGACGTCTCGGAATTCGTCGACCCCGCCGTTGAGACCGCCCTGAAGCAGAAGTTCCAGCAATCCTGAGGACACGCCCGATGGCCCTGATGATTACCGATGAGTGCATCAACTGCGATGTCTGTGAACCGGAATGCCCGAACGATGCGATTGCGCCGGGGGACGAGATCTACGTGATCGATCCGAACCGGTGTACCGAGTGCGTGGGGCATTTTGACGAGCCCCAGTGCCAGCAGGTATGCCCGGTGGATTGCATCCCGCTGGATCCGCAACGACCGGAAACCGAGGCGCAGCTACTGGACAAATACCACCGCCTGACCGGCGACTGACGAATCGCTCAGAGCAGTGGCGGTAAGGGAATGATCACCCCGTTGACGTCCAGTGCCATGTCCTCCAGCCGCGCATTCAGGTTGAGCCGGTCGCCCTGCTCAACCAGCATACCCTGCTTGATCAGCGGCGCCAGTTGCAGCCTCAGGGCCGGGTAGTTCTCAGCCAGGGCCACCGGCAGGCTGAATGCCACCTGCCCGGTCAGCCGTTGCATGACCATCAGCATTTGCGAGCGCTCCTCTTCCGACAGGGCCGGATGGCCAATCATCGCCTGGCCGCTGATTTCACCCTCGGGGGTCATCACCCGCAGATCGGCAAAACCGAACTCGAACCCGTGCGCCGCCAGCCCGAGCAGTGCCTCGTTGAGCCGGCCCATGCTGGCCATCTGTTGCTCAAACGCCGCCGGCGAGCCGCCCTGATCCATCGCGGCTACCTGCAGATCGGTTAGTGCCCCGGTCAGCTCACTCCAGCTGCCCACATGCAGGTCACGCATCACAAATTCCAGCCGATGGGGCCCGAACGCCTCATCACCAGCGATCACTGTCTCCAGCGTCGCCACGGTTTCGCCGCTCACCCGGCTGTCATGGTCACCGGCCCAGGTCCGGCTGCTCATATTGAAGCTCTCGAAGCGCAGCGGCGGCTGGCCAGGCGCCGCGACTTCCAACGACCCGAGTACCGCTTCGCCCTCGCCAGTCCAGACTTCCCCACTGAGATGACTCAGGCTCTGCTCCAACCGCAGCTCGTCCAGCGTGAGGGTCATGTCCGGGCCCGCCACGGTCATGCCGGGCCACACCAGGGTGATATCAGCCTCGCGGCCGGCGTCGCCGATATCCGCCCGCGCGAAACCGCCGGACAGACTCAGCGACTGGCCGGTTTGCGCGTCCGCAACCGACACTGCCGGCACGGTCAGCTCGACGATGGCGGTGCCCCACAACCGGGTTTCCAGGGTCAGCCGCGGCTTTTCCTCGGTAAACAATCGGCCGGCGGCCTCCGGCAGCCCATCCACTGCGGAAAACTCCAGCAGGCTGCCGGTCACTCCGTGGGAAACCCGGGCCTGGTAGTCAAACTGCACGGGTTCTTCTGCGGCCGGGTCGTCAACCACCAGCGTGCCCTCGACGCGGCCGCCTAGATAGCCCCGCTGGTAGTCACCGGTTTCCAGCCGCACAAACGGCTGGGACGCGTTCACTTCCGCGGTCACCTGATGCCACTGCTTCTCGGTGACCATGCCCACCGCCCAGGGTGCGGCGATCGCGACCGCCAGTATCACGCCACCAGCGACCAGTCCTGTCTTGTTCAATAGTGTTCTCCGTTACCGCCTGCTGTTTATTGTCCGGTCAGCCGATCAAGCAGCACCAGCTGGGATGCCAGCCGGTCCTCGCCTTCCGCCGGCTGATTCTGCAGGTAACTGCCATCGGGCTGCAAGATCCACGCCTGGCAGTTGTCCGCCAGATAGGTATCCAGATCCTCACGGACGCGGGCAACCAGGTGCGGGTCCTCAAGGGGGAACGCCGTCTCAATGCGGCTCAGCAGGTTCCGCTCCATGCCGTCGGCGCTTGAGCAATAGACATCCGGGCGGCCGTTATTGCCGAAATAGTAGACCCGGGTATGCTCCAGAAAACGACCGATGATCGAGCGCACCCGGATGTTATCGGACAGGCCCGGCACCTCCGGCCTCAGGCAGCAGATGCCGCGAATGATGAGGTCGATTTTCACCCCCGCCTGGGACGCCCGGTACAGCGCCTTGATCAGCTGGGGCTCGGTCAGCGCGTTGAACTTGAGGATGATCCGGCCTTTGCGGCCGTACTCCGCCTCGCGGTCGATCAGGCTCAGCAACCGGGTGTGCAGGGTAAACGGCGCATGAAACAGCTTCTTGATCTTCAGCGCCTTACCCATGCCGGTGAGCTGCTGGAACAGCTTGTTGACGTCGTCGCCGATGGATTCGTCACAGGTCATGAAGCTGTAATCGGTATACAACCGGGCATTGCCAGCGTGATAGTTACCGGTGCCCAGGTGCACGTAGCGGCGCAGCCGGCCTTCCTCACGGCGCACGATCAGGATCATCTTGGCATGGGTTTTGTAACCCACCACCCCGTAGACCACGATCACGCCCGCTTCTTGCAGGCGACTGGCCAGCTCCAGGTTTTCCGCCTCGCTGAACCGCGCCCGCAATTCGATCACCGCCGTGACCTCCTTGCCCCGTCGCGCGGCGTCCGCCAGCGCCTCGACAATCTCCGAATCGGCGCCGGTGCGGTACAGGGTCTGGCGAATCGCCAGCACCTGGGGATCTTTCGCCGCCTGGCGCAGCAAATCCACCACCGGACTGAAATTTTCATAGGGGTGCAGCAGCAGGATCGGCCGTTTGCGGATGGAATCGAACATCGAGTCCTTGCTGCGGATCTGCCGCGGGATGGAGGGAGAAAATCCCGAGTAGGTCAGATCCGGCCGATCCACCAGGCCGCCGACAGCCATCAGACGGGTCAGGTTCACCGGGCCATGCACCTGATACAGGTCGCGTTCGGTCAGTCCGAACTCCTGCAGCAGGAACTGCACCAGTTCCTCCGGGCAGTTGTCCGCCACCTCCAGCCGCACGCCGTCGCCGAATCGGCGGCTGAGCAGCTCGCCCCGCAGCGCCGAGGCCAGGTCCTCAAGGTCGTCCTCCAGCTCCAGGTCGGCGTTACGGGTCAGACGGAACTGGTAGCAGCCCTTGACCTCCATCCCCGGGAACAGCTCGTCGGCGTGGGCGTGGATCATTGACGACAGAAACACCAGATTTTCGCCGCCCTCACAGACATCGTCCGGCAGACGCACCAGCCGCGGCAGTGACCGCGGCGCCGGCACAATGGCCATGCCGGTTTCGCGACCAAACGCATCCTTGCCATCCAGCTCGACGATGAAGTTGAGACTCTTGTTGACCAGCCGCGGGAACGGGTGCGAGGGGTCCAGACCGATGGGACTGACCACCGGCAGAATCTCCTCCTCGAAATAACGGCGAACCCACTCCGCCTGGGCCGGCGTCCATTCCCGCCGGCGCACAAAGTGAATGTTTTCCTGCTCCATCTCCGGAATCAGTACATTATTGAGGATGTCGTACTGTTCCCGAATGTACTCGTGGGCCACCCGGCTGATCTCCGACAACGCCTGCTCTGGCATCATGCCGTCGGAGCCGACGGTCTCGCGGCCGTACTTCATCTGCTGGCGCAGACCGGCCACGCGAATCTCGAAGAACTCGTCCATGTTGCTGCTGAAAATACAGCAGAAAATCAGGCGGTTGATCAGTGGATGCGTGGTGTCCAGCGCCTGCTTCAACACCCGGTAGTTGAACTGCAGCTGGCTCAGTTCGCGATTGAAAAAATTCTCGCTGGCGCCCAGGTCAACGCCCTGCCCTGCAGGCGGCACCTCGACCGGAGCCGGCACGCTCTGATCGTCCACAACCTGCAGTTCGTTGGCTGATTCGGTAGTCATGACTCACTGATTCCAGATAATTGACTGTGCCAGGCTGCGGGCCCGGCGCTGTGGACCTTGGTCCGGTTACGGATTGTTCGTGTTCTGGCGGCCACCGGCGCGAGCGCGCATCAATCTCGCCGCCCTCACCGCGAAATAGGTCAGGATGGCATCGGCGCCGGCGCGGCGCATGGCCATCAGGCTCTCCATCATCACCGCGTCACCGTCGAGCCAACCTTTCTCAGCAGCGGCCATGTGCATGGCGTATTCGCCGCTGACCTGGTAAACGAAGGTGGGCACCTGCAACTCGTGCTTGATTCGATAGACAATGTCCAGATACGGCATGCCGGGCTTGATCATCACCATATCGGCGCCTTCCGCCAGATCCACAGCCACTTCATGGACCGCTTCATCGCTGTTGGCCGGGTCCATCTGATAGGTCGCCTTGTTGCCCTTGCCGAGGTTGCCGGCGGAGCCGACCGCGTCGCGGAAGGGGCCGTAATAGCTCGACGCATACTTGGCAGAATAGGCCAGAATGCGAGTGTTCACATAGCCGGCGGCTTCCAGTGCATCGCGGATGGCACCGACCCGACCGTCCATCATGTCGGACGGCGCTACAACATCGGCGCCGGCATCGGCGTGGGACAGCGCCTGATTGATCAGCGCTTCAACCGTGACATCGTTCAGCACGTAGCCGTCGTTGTCGATAATGCCGTCCTGACCGTGGGTGGTGAACGGGTCCAGCGCCACATCAGTGATCACCCCGAGCTCCGGAAAGGCTTTTTTCAGCGCCCGCACGGCACGCTGCGCCAGCCCGTCGGAATTCCAGGCGCCGGAGCCGGACAGGTTCTTGTCTTCGGCTGGCACCACCGGAAACAGCGCTACCGCCGGAATGCCCAGCTCCACCAATTCCGCCGCCTGTTCGACCAGCAGATCAATGCTCAGCCGGTCCACGCCCGGCATCGACGGCACCGCTTCGCGTTGCCCCTGCCCTTCCAGCACAAACACCGGATAGATGAGATTATCCGGACCAAGCTGATGCTCGCGCACCAGACGCCGGGAAAAATCACTGGCGCGGTTACGGCGCAGGCGGGTGGCAGGGAAAGCACGACTGGTGGCTGAACGCACGAAACACCTCCTGGGGCGAGAAAGAATCAATGCCCATCATACACTCCCGCGCGCGTGGTGGGCACGCAGCCGGCGCCAAAGGCCCCATCGATCGCCACATAGCCTGGCATCGCCATGTGACAAGCAGATTACCGCAGGGAATCCAGCGCTTCGGCCCGCACCCGTTCCGACCCGGTAAAATGGCGCTCCCGCAGATCCTCGATCGCCGCTGCCCGTTCGGGTCCGGCCAGGCCGGCGCCTTCCAGCTCGCTGCGGGCTTCGCGATAGGCTTGCCAGCGCCGCTCCCAGTCACGCTGGCGGGCATCCACCGCGGCCAGCCGCTGGGCAGCCTCAGTGCCGAATCGGGCCTCGCGCCAGGCCGCCAGCGCCTGGGGGTCGTCCGCCAACTCTTGCTTCGCCTGCTGATAGTCCACGAATTGGCGGGTATCCGCGCGTGCGCGCCGCAGCGGCTCAGGCAATGCCTGCTCGGCGCGGGCCAGCGCCTGGGCCCGTTGGTCATCGCTCAACGTCGGATCTGCGGCAATGCGCCGTTGACTGATCTGGAAGCGGTCGATGGCTTCCTCACTGGCGAAAAACGCCTCGGCGGTGTCGGCATCCAGCCAGGTCCGGCGCAGGGCGCGGATCTCTTCCATCCGACGCTGCATTTCCTCCGGCCCGAGGGCCCCGGTATCGCCGTACGACGCTTCCAGGTCGCCCAGTGCCAGCTTGTAATCCAGGTAGTTGCCAAGAATCCCCAGGGCCTCGGAGCGGGCCGGCTCCGGCAGCTGCTGCAGCTGCTGTTCGATCCGCGCCACCAGGGTCGGCAGCGGTTCCTCTCCCAGCGCCGAAAGGTAATATTCAAACAGTTGGCGCAGGTGCGGGGTAGGTATCAGGCTGCCCGTGGTATCGACCCGATCCCACCCTGTGGGAATCGCGGTGCCCTGCAGCGACGCCGGCAGCGTGTCGGCAACCTCCGCCTCCGCACCACGCCCCACCCATTGTGAGGGACGCCCGGTAGTCGCCACGGCCGCTGCTCGTGCCTCTTCCTGCATCGCCTCATCCGCCGCAGACGGCGGTGATTCGGAGCCGTGGTTTACCAGCCAAACGCCGGCCAGTACTGCTATGATCACCAGCACACCCGTTGCGAGCTTCAATAAGATGTTCATAATCTGAGGATTCTTGTTGGGATTGCAAAGCGGCTTGCCATCAAAAACTGGCAATGGAAGGAAGCAGAATAGACCAATGGCTCAAGGCCCGCTGAGACAGCGTTCAAAAACAGGCCTGCCCCGCTCCGGGGCAGGCCAGACAGATCAGTGGGATCGGTTGTTGAAACCAACCTCAACCTTGCGGGAGGGGTCGGCGCGAAACGCCGTATTCACTTCCTGGATGGTTCCACCCTGGCTGAGAAACGCTTCGATGTCTGCCTGCAACTGTGCGCGAACCCGGGCACGGCCTGCAACGGAGTGGTTATCTTCACTGTCGTTGCTCCAGCTTCCGGATTGCTCCAGATTGCTTTCGTCGAATTCACTCACGGCCTCAATCTCCATCAACGAAAACAACATGTCGAGCGCGCCGAGCCCGGCACGGGCGGGCCGCTCTGCATCGACAACATCGGGTCATCCGGGTTGCCTTGGCGTCTTTATAATCCGCTTTTTCGGACAACGCTATTTCAGCCAGAATACTTTTTTGTAACTTTTTGTAATCGAAAATAAGATACTGACTTTAAAGTATAAAATCGCCATACAGCCAGCCACCCTCTGGTTGACACAAGAAATGAATAGTGATTCACTACTTCAAAGGAGCCAACATGGCCTACCGGGAAACGGAGAAGATGCGCAAGCGGAAGGCGGAAGCCCGCCAGCGTATTCTTACCTGCGCCTATCAGTGCGTTGCCCAGAGCGGGTTTCGCAGCGCCAGGGTGACCACCATTGCAGCGCTTGCCGGCCTCGCGACAGGAACGATTTACCGCCATTTCGAGTCGAAAGAAGACCTGTTCGCGGAGATCTTCCGGCTCGCCACCCAGCGCGAGGTGGACAAAGTTGCCGAGGCGCTGGCCACCGAAGGTGACGCCACTGTGCGGCTGGAAGCCGCCCTGCGCCAGTTCGCGGAACGGGCGTTGCGGGGACCGGTCATGGCCTGGTCACTGATTGCCGAACCGGCGGACCCGAAGGTGGAAGAGGAACGACTGGCGTACCGAAAGGCCTACGCGCGGCTGTTTGAAACCGCCATCAGTGAAGGCATGGAAGAAAGCTGTATCCCGCAACAGGACGCCCGCCAGAGCAGTACCTGCTTGGTCGGCGCCATTGCGGAGAGCCTGGTTGGGCCGCTGTCGCCAGCGCAGGCGGGTAGCCAACCGGAAGCGAAACACCACAACAATGATCCGCTGGTCGACTCCATCATACGCTTTTGCATGCAGGGGTTGACCGGCACCAGGAGGTAACATGAACGCCCGTCAGCCCGCGCCCCCTTCCGCCTCGGCAGAGGTATCCAACAACAACACCCGGGGAGCGGACCCGTACCTGGCGGTCACCCACGAGGTGACCAACCAGCCGCCGGCACTGGAAGACTACAACCTGTACGACCAGGACCACGCTTTGAAGGAGGCGGTGACGCGGGAAGGCGGCGAAGCGGCCACGAAAGGGCTCAGCGCTTTCGGCGCTCTGGCGGGCGCGCGCGAAACCATCGAGCTGGGCTTCCGCGCCAACGAAAACAAACCGGTCTTCAGCACCCACGACCGCTTCGGACATCGCATCGACCAGGTGGACTTTCATCCCGCCTATCATCAGCTGATGACCATCGCCATAGAGCACGGCCTGCACAGCAGCCCCTGGACCAATCCCGGGGCGGGCGCCCAGGTCAACCGTGCGGCAAAATACTACATGCACTCCCAGGTGGAAGCGGCCCATTGCTGCCCCATCACCATGACGTTCGCCGCCATCCCGTCCATCCGCAAACAGCCGGAGCTGGCGGCCCTGTGGGAAGACCGCATCCTCGCCAATGAATACGACCCCCGTAACCTGCCTGATGGCCAGAAAACCTCGGTCACCATCGGCATGGCGATGACCGAAAAACAGGGCGGCAGCGACGTGCGCGCCAATAGCACGCGAGCCTACCCGGTGGGCGCCGAAGGCCCCGGCCAGCCCTATGAACTGGTCGGCCACAAATGGTTCGTGTCCGCGCCCATGTGCGATGCCTTCCTGGTGCTGGCCCAGACCACCAATGGCCTGTCCTGCTTCCTGATGCCGCGCTGGCGCCCGGACGGCAGCAAGAATCCCTGGCAGATCCAGCGCCTGAAAAACAAGATGGGCAACGTCGCCAACGCCTCCAGCGAAGCCGAACTGCGCGGCGCCCTGGCCTGGATGGCGGGCGAGGAAGGCCGCGGCGTTCCCACCATCATCGAAATGGTGGCCATGACCCGCTTCGACTGCATGATCGGCAGCTCCGCCGGCATGCGCCAGGCCGTGGCCCAGGCCACCCACCACTGCCGCCACCGCAGCGCCTTCGGCCACCGCCTCAGCGAACAGCCGCTGATGCAGAACGTGCTGGCCGACCTGGCCCTGGAAAGCGAAGCCGCGCTGGCCTACACCCTGCGCATCGCCCGTGCCCTGGACAACCAGCACCTGGAACACGAACGCCTGCTGGCCCGTCTGGCCACTCCGGTGGGCAAATACTGGATCTGCAAGCGCGCCCCCAACCACGCCTACGAGGCCATGGAGTGCATCGGCGGCAGCGGCGTGATGGAAGACTGCATCATGCCGCGCCTGTTCCGCGAATCCCCGGTCAACGCGATCTGGGAAGGCAGCGGTAACGTCCAGTGCCTCGACACACTGCGCGCCATCCAGAAAGAACCGGAGACCCTCGACGCCTTCTTCCGCGAAGTGGCCGAAGCCCGCGGCACCGACGCCCGCTTCGACCGATTCGTGGCGCAACTGCAGAACGACTTCGCCGACATCAGTGATTTCCAGTACCGCGCCCGCAACCTGGTCGACCGCCTGGCCCTGGCCATGCAGGCCAGCCTGCTGCTGCGCGGCTCTGACGCTGCCGTGGCCGACGCCTTCTGCGCGTCCCGCCTGCAGTCCGGCGGCGGCCTCAACTATGGCAACTTACCCTCCGGCACCGACGCCGCGGCCATTATCAAACGGGCAACGCCTGTAGTAGGCTGACGGTAATGTTCGCCGCATTGCCGAGGCACTCGACTTTGCGGACTACAACTGAATCGTTCGCGAACCGGCGGGGGATGGCTTTCCAAAACTGTGCGGAGCCATGGATGGCGGAGCCCAAGCGCCCCATGGATGGGCCGAAGGAGCGTGTTTTGGAAAGCCATCCCCCGTCGGTTCCAGCACCGAAGCCGAACCAAACATGTCAGAAGCACTCAGAAAGCTACTCAACCAGGCGGGCCCATCGCCGGTGATCACCCCCCACGTGGGCGTACTCACCCTGCACTTCCAGCTTTACGGCTGCGAGGATCTCAAGGCCAAACGCAAAGTCTTCACCACCCTGAAAGCCGTCTGGGGCCGCGAATCCGACCTGGCGGTCGCCGAAACCGCCGACCTTGACGCGCTCGACTGCGCCACTTGGACCATCGCCGCTCTCGGCAGCTCGGCGCAGCAGATCACCCAGCGACTCGACCAGGTGGAAAAAGCCATTCAGGAGCGAGTGGATGCTGCCATACTGGATGTACACCGGGAGATCCTCTGAGCACCGCGGGCGGCCTGTGGCCTAACCACGCAGCAGGTCGTATACTACGCAACCTCCACACAAGAGGGTGGCCAACAGGCCAGCTCCCGGGCCAGAAAGGAGGCCCGAACGCCCGGGTGGACATCGGGCTGGACGAATTCTTCACCGTCGGATGTAGTTGTCCGGCTGTATCCGCCAGGCATCCGGAACCGGCCAGGCGGATGACCACCGAGTAAAAGCGTGTGTCGCCTATGACCGGAAAGAAAAAATCCGCCCAGGCCTCAGTAGAGGCCATGTATCGGGTATTTACGGTGCCAGAAGCACCAGAATCAACCCTGAGCCGGATTGACCAGAACATCTCCCGCAATCTTGCAGGCTTCCTGCAGGAGCACATCGTCGCGGTAGAGCGGGACCTGTCGGAAGTCGAAAAAGACTTTTCCGACTACGCCATTCCCGAAAAGCCCGTGTTTGTCTCCGAGCAGGCCCAGTTCCTGCTCGACAAGCTGGTGGCCAACTCCGTGCATACGGCATCCCCCAGCTTTATCGGCCACATGACCTCGGCGCTGCCGTATTTCATGCTGCCGCTGTCGAAAATCATGATCGCCCTCAACCAGAACCTGGTGAAGACCGAAACCTCCAAGGCCTTCACGCCCATGGAGCGCCAGGTACTGGGGATGATCCACCGCCTGGTGTACAACCAGGATGGCGCCTTCTACCGCAAATGGATGCACGATCCACGCTATGCCCTGGGTGCCATGTGCTCCGGTGGCACCGTCGCCAACCTGACCGCGCTGTGGGTTGCCCGCAACCGCGCCTTCCCCGCCGAAGGCAGCTTCCGCGGCATCCACCAGGAAGGCCTGTTCCGGGCCCTGCGTTACTACGGCCACGAGGGCGCGGCGATTCTGGTCTCCCGCCGCGGGCACTATTCCCTGCGCAAGGCCGCTGACGTGCTCGGCCTGGGGCGGGAATTCCTGGTGCCGGTGGATACCGACGACGACAACCGCATCAACACCGACGCCCTGCGCGACAAGTGCCTGGAACTGCAGAAACAGAAGATCAAAGTGATGGCCATCTGCGGCATTGCCGGCACCACCGAAACCGGCAACGTCGACCCCCTGGACGCCATGGCCGACATCGCCCGGGAATTCGGCGCCCATTTCCATGTTGACGCCGCCTGGGGCGGGCCGACACTGTTCTCCCGCGCCCACCGCGGCCTGTTGCGGGGCATCGAACAGGCGGACTCGGTCACCTTCGACGCCCATAAACAGCTGTACGTGCCCATGGGCGTGGGTCTGGTAGTGTTTCGCGACCCCAGCCTTGCCAGCGCCGTGGAGCACCATGCCCAGTACATCATCCGTAAGGGCTCGCGGGATCTGGGCAGCACCACCCTGGAAGGCTCACGCCCGGGCATGTCCATGCTGATCCACTCGGGCCTGAAAATCCTGGCACGGGAAGGCTACGAGATCCTGATCGACCAGGGCATCGACAAGGCCCAGACCTTCGCCGACCTGATCAATGCCCATCCGGATTTCGAGTTGGTGACCAAACCAGAACTGAACATTCTGACCTACCGTTACTGCCCGCCGGAAGTGCAGCAGGCGCTGGCACTGGCCAATGAACTGCAGGCGGAAAAACTGAACGCCTGCCTCAACCGCATCACCAAGTTCATCCAGAAAACCCAACGGGAGCGCGGTAAGGCATTCGTCTCGCGGACCCGGCTGGAACCGGCCCGTTATTTCCACTTCCCCTGCATCGTGTTTCGAGTGGTGTTAGCTAACCCGTTAACCACACGGGAGATCCTGGAGGATATTCTCGCGGAACAGCGGGAGCTGGCGATGACCGAGGAAGGGGTTCAGGACGAGATTTCGATTCTGCACCAGATGGCCGATGCCGTACTGAAGCAGCATCAACTTGGCGTGCGTCAGGCCTGAGATTTGCGGACTTTGCAGTGAGCAAGGGGCGGGAACAGGCTCCCAAAACCGTGCGGAGCCATGGATGGCGGAGCCGAGCGTACAGGGACGTATTCACAGCGTGTTTTGGGAGCCTGTTCCCGCCCCTTGCGGTCCCCGGCTCCATCAAGACTTAATACAAAGCCTCTTCGTCATCCAGCACTTCGTGCAGGATATCCAGAAACATGTGATCCGCCTCACTCCAGTTCTCCGGGATACGGATCGTGGTGTTGGCGCTGATCTCGCGGGCAATCACCTCATTGGCGTTGTGCTCATTGCGGTGCTTGCGGGCGATTTCCACGGATTTGACCGCGATGGTCGGATCACTCAATACCTTCTTGATGAACACGCGCAGCTCATCAATCATGCGGGCCTGACGGCTTTCGGCAGACGAACTCATCACTTACTCCCGGGTCATTGGACGTTCAGGGCACACCCCTTCACATCAGGATAGTATGGCGAATTCAGCGGGCTGCAACCAGCCCGGGATGATGCTGCCCGGTCCGCCAGCGAACGGGGCAACGACCGGCGTTACATCAACAGACCACGCAGGGTGAAGAACAGCGTCGCCGCCATCAGCGCGGAGGCAGGCACCGTGATGATCCACGCCGCCACGATGCGGGTCAGGTGAGAGCGTTTGACCATTTCTTCGCGGTAGATCTTCTTCAGACGCTTGCGCTCGCTCTTTGACAAGGGCACCTGCTGCTTCTTCTTTTTCGCCTGCTTGAGCAGATTTTCCATTTCTTCCACGGACGCGTTGCGGAAATCGTCGAGGAATGGGCGCAGGCGCTCCTGCTCGGCCGGGTCGTGGTGCTCCATGATCTTGTGGAGCTGGGTGGCGTAGTTGGATTTCAGATACTCCCGCAGGAAGCCAACGCCGAACACACCGCCGATCGCAATGTGGGTAGAGCTGACCGGCAGGCCCAATTGGGAAGCAATGATCACCGTCAGCGCGGCCGACAGCGCGATACAGAAGGCCCGGGTTTTATCCAGCTCGGTGATTTCGCTGCCGACAGTCTTGATCAGGCGGGGACCAAACAGCATCAGACCCACCGCCAGGCCCAGGGCACCCACCAGCATGACCCACAGCGGAATAGCGGCCGCGGTCACCACCGCGCCAGCGGAAAGGGCATCGTTAATGGCGGCCAGCGGACCAATGGCGTTGGCCACATCGTTGGCGCCGTGGGCGAAGCTCAGCAGCGCGGCAGCGAAGATCAGCGGCCAGGTAAACAGCGTGTTTACTCCGGCGGCGCTGTTTTCCATGGTGGCCGCGCGACGCCCTACGGAAATGCGCATGACCACGAATACCACCGCCGCAACGGCCAGTCCCACCAACGAGGCGCCCAGGAAGTCCACTTCGATGATTTTCTTGACGCCCTTGACCATCAGATAGGTGCCGAACGCCCACGCCATGATGGCCACCAGCCAGGGCACGAAGGTGCGTGCGGCCGGTATCAGGTTCTGGCGATAGAGCACGGTTTTCTTGATGGCGTAGAGGAAGAGCGCGGCCAGCACGCCGCCCATCACCGGCGAAATCACCCAACTGGCGACAATCTTGGCCATCACGCCCCAGTCGGCGATGCCCCAGCCACCGGCGGCAATGCCCGCCCCCAGTACACCCCCGACGATGGAGTGGGTAGTGGACACCGGCGCCCCCATCCAGGTGGCCAGGTTGAGCCACAGAGCCCCGGCCAGCAGCGCAGCGGTCATCAGCCACACGAACGCGTTGACGTCGTCCAGGCGATCCGCTGCAATGATGCCGCCTTTGATGGTGGAGACCACATCGCCCCCGGCAATAATGGCCCCGCCGGCCTCGAACACGGCGGCGATCAGCACCGCACCGCCCAGCGACAGTGCCCCGGACCCGACGGCCGGGCCGACGTTGTTGGCGACGTCGTTGGCACCAATGTTGATCGCCATGTAACCGCCGATCACCGCGGCGGCCATCAACAGCATGCTGTTGGGCATGCCACTGCTGAGCTGGCCGACCACCAGCCAGATGCCCAGCAGGAACAGAAAGCTGAAGCCAACGCGGTAACGTTCGGTGGAGGGACTGGTCAGGAGAGTGTCAAGAAATCCGCTTTTCGGGGCCATAACAGATCAGGTCTCATCGATGCTGAATGTGTTGCAACGTATTGCGCCTTCCCTGGGGTAGTCTACACTGCGCGGCAACTATAATTTTTTTGCCACAAAATTGAAACAATTGACCAATATTCCCGCCAGTTGATCAAGATCGCGGAAACCCGTGCAAACACCGGTTATAGTCCCGCATAATCGCCATAAAGAGCGTCAAAAATACAAGAATAGCAACCAGGGCCTGCATGACCGAACTGAACCGCCCCGTCCCCCGAGCCTCGATGGACACTGAAGATGCCCGCACTGCGCGGCTCCTAACCTGGCTGTCGCTGATGGCCATCCTGGCCCTCATCGGGCTGGGCGCCAAGGCCTGGTATGCCGACCATCACACCCACGCCTGGGTGCTCTGGGCCTTCTCGGTGCCGATGCTGGCCAACATGGCCTGGTTCGCCCGCACCGGCAATCAGGCCGTGCAGAAAAGCGGGATGATTCTCGTGGTGGGCCTACTGTTCGCCTATCTCATGGCCTCGGGCGGTGAAAGCAACACCGGGCCGCTGTGGTTCTACGTGTTTCCGCCCTTGCTCTTCTACCTCACCGACCTGAAAACCGGAACCGCGATACTGCTTTTCTGCTACCTGATTGTGGTGGTGGTCTTCCAGCATCCGAACCTGCCACTGGTCAGCACTGAATACTCCACGGATTTCAAGATCCGCTTCTTCGCCACCCTGACCTTCGAGTCGCTGTTCTGCTTCGTGCTGGAAGCCGGCCGGCTGAAGGCCCGCAGCGAGCTGATGGCGATGGCTCGCAGCCACGAACAGGCGGCCCGTACCGACGACCTGACCGGCCTGGCCAACCGCCGTGACATGCAGTCCCGGCTGATTGTCGAGTATTCACGCCACCAACGGACGGGGCATCATTTTTCCATCATTCTGATCGATCTCGACCTGTTCAAGGTTATCAATGACCGCTATGGCCATGATGCTGGCGATGAGGCACTGAAAGCCTTTGCCGTGCTAATGCAGGGAGTGATCCGCCAGACCGACGTCGCTGCCCGCTGGGGTGGCGAGGAGTTCCTGATCCTGCTGCCGGACACATCGCTGCTGCAGGCGCTCACCCTGGCGGAACGACTGCGCGCCGAAGTGGCCCGCACGGAGTTCGTGTTCGCCGATCAACGGCTGCCGATTTCCATCAGCGCCGGTGTCTGCTCTATTGCCAAGGCCGGCTCGGTCAACGAACTGCTGAAACAGGCTGACGTTCAGCTTTATAACGCCAAGGAAGGCGGCCGAAACCGCATTGCGCCCCGCGTGCGCAGCCTCGAGGACACCAGCGCCGGCAGCGCTCCCGCCCGGCCTTGAGACGGGCCTGCCCAGCGGCTATGATCTGACGCCTCAACGAACGGTGGCGGTTCGCCGCCGAACGGACAACGACAGGGGCTGATATGGCGGCGATGCGAATACTGGTGGGCAGCGTTTACGGAGGTGCTCTGCTAACGGCACGGGCGATCAAGCAGGCGCTGGAGAACGAAGGGCATTCAGTGACCGTGCTGGAGAACCCGGTGCTAGATGATATTACCGGCAACAACGATGCGCTGCTGGTGTGCACCTCCACCACCGGCCAGGGGGAGGTGCCACCGAACCTGCTGCCGTTCTATCTGTCGCTGCGGGAACAGTTGCCGCAGCAGCCGGGCCGGCCGTTCGGCGTGATTGTGCTGGGCGACAGCTCCTACGGGGATACCTTTTGCGGTGCCGGTGAACTGCTGGAGGAGGCCCTCTACGAAACGGCCGCCCGTAAGGTCGGCGACACGCTGCAAATCGATGCCCTGGAAACCCTCGATCCCGAGCAGGAAGCGCTGCCCTGGGTTCGCCAGTGGGTCGCCGCTCTGTAACCGAGTTCGCAGACTGGGTAACGCTCTGCAAATATCCGGTTTACGGCCTTGAGCGGCAACCGGCGCGGGGCCATACTGCAGGAAACAAACATAACAAGTTCGGTATTTCGTGCGCCATATTGCTCTGTTTTTCGCCCTGATGGGCGCAATGATCACCATGGCCCCCTACGGGCACGCGGATTCAACGGCGTCATCCCGGTTGCCACAGCCGCCCATTGCCTTCCTGAAAGCGCCGGCTGACGCAGATCTGTCCGCCCTGCTGAAACGCCCCGACTGGCAAACACTGGCGGAAGACACCCCCAACTTCGGCTATGTCACCGATAATTTCTGGTACCGCCTGCCTCTGGACAACCATCCGCGTCAGCAGGTGCTGGAAATCAGCTATCCGCAACTGGACGACGTGTCGTTCTATTTGTTGGCCAACGGCACACCCATCAAGAAAGTGGTCACCGGGGATCACCTTGCCTTCTCCGAACGACCGCTGTACCACCCCAGTTTTCTCATTCCCTACACCGTGGAACCGGGGGTGGATTATGAAATCGTGTTGTCGGTGCAGACCAACGGCGCCCACCAGGTGCCGATCCGGCTGTGGGAGCAGAACGCCCTGTTCGATGCGCTGACCACAGAAGACCGTCTGCACAGCCTGTACTACGGCATCCTGATCACCACCATCTTCTTCAACCTGTTCATCTTCCTGACGCTGCGCGAAGCCACCTACCTGTTCTACGTGCTCTCCACGTTCGGCTATCTGTTCCTGCTGGCGGCCCTGCGCGGGGTGACCTACCAGGTGTTCTGGCCCGAGAGCCCGTGGCTGCAGAACCAGACCATGCTGATGGCGGTGCCCGTCGCCCTGCTGTTTGCCCTGCTGTTTGCCCGCTCCTTCCTGCGACTGAGGGACCGCGCGCCGCGCACGGACATGCTGCTCAAAGGCATTATCGGGCTCAGCCTGGCGGCGGTGCTCGGCACCTTCGTGCTGGACTTCAACACCTCGATCAAATCCTCGGTGGCGCTGGCGTTATCCGGATTTCTGGTGCTGACCGTCATCGGCCCGGTGCAGTGGGTCAAGCGCAACCCCCAGGCCGGCTACTACACCGTCGCCTGGGCCTTGCTGATCATTGGCACCATGCTGACCGCCGCCAACAAATACGGCCTGCTGCCGACCAACTGGCTGACTAGCTACGGCATGCAGGTGGGCTCTGGCCTGGAGGCCATCCTGCTGACCATCGCCCTGGCCAAGCGACTGTATAACGAGCGGGAAGAGAAACTGCATGCGCGGGAGGCGGAACTGCGGGCAATGGCCGCGCGGCGCTCAGCGGAACTGCGATTTATGGATCAGGCCCTCCACAATCCATTGACCGGCCTGCCCAATCGCACCAGTTTCGAGATGATGATCAACGACCTGATCACCCGGGTGCCGGACCGCCGCTATGCCATCGCGGTGATCCATCTAAGCAACCTGCAGGCGATTACCAAGACCCTCGGCCATCGCAACACCGACCGGCTGATCGAGCTGGCCTCGGCGCGCTTCAACAGCATTGTGCGGGAACTGCCCGGCATCCTGCCCATCGAGACCACCGAGCAGCGCTCGGTGTACCTGGCGTCCCTGGAGCCGGCCACCTTTGGCTTTGTGGTGGACGCCAGCCTGATCGGCGCGGCGCCGCGGGCCATTGTGCAGGGGCTGGAGGAGCTGCGCGAGCCGGTGGATTATCTGGGCATGCAACTGCCACTGGACCCGCAGATCGGTACCGCGATATACCCAGAGCATGCGCAGGACACCAACTCGCTGATCCGTCGCGCGCACATCGCCCAGGGATCTGACGAAGCCCGCGACCGTGGCCTGGCCTATTATCAGCCCACCCGGGATTCCTACAGCGCCGACCGGCTGACGCTGGTTTCCGAGTTGCGCAAGGCACTGCAGAACGGTGAGCTTGAGCTGCACCTGCAGCCCAAGCTGGCGCTGACAACGCGAACCATCGTCGGGGTAGAGGCCCTGATTCGCTGGCCGCAGCGCAAAATCCCCATCCGCGCCGATGTGCTGATCGGCATTGCCGAACAGACCGGCCTGATCAAGCCCCTGACCCGCTGGGTGCTGGAGCAGTCCCTGGAGATCCGCAGCCGCCTGGTGGAACAGGGCTGGCCGCTGGATATTTCCGTGAACATCTCACCGAACAACCTGCGGGAGCCGGATTTTCCCATGTTCGTGCAGCGGCTGATGAACAGTCACCACAACCACCGCGGCGCGATCACCCTGGAAGTCACCGAAACGTCCATGATGCAGGACCCCGCCAATTCACTGAAGGCACTGAATTCCCTGCATTCCGCCGGCATTCCCCTTTCCATCGACGACTTCGGTTCTGGCTATTCGTCGCTGTCGTATATCAAGCAGCTGCCGGCCAACGAGATCAAGATCGACCGCTCGCTGATCACCGATATCGGGACCCATCACGGCGACCGCGTGATCGTGCAGACCACCATCGACATGTGTCATTCCCTCGGTTACAAGGTGGTGGCCGAGGGGGTTGAGGACGACAACACGGCGGAGCTGCTGGAAGGCATGGGCTGCGACATGATTCAGGGCTACCTGCTGACCCCGCCCCTGCCCTTCGATGAACTGGTGACCTGGCTGTCGAACCAGAGCGGCGCCGGCGTTACCCGCAAGATCGTATGACCCCACCGCCGTTGCCCACCGCAGCGGAGCGCGCTTTGCCTAGCGGGCGCGGTTGCGGATCAGGGCTTCCTGGGTGGTGGACGCCACCAGGCCGCCTTGCTGATTGAAGAAGTTGCCACGGTTGAAGCCGCGGCCTCCGGAAGCGCTGGGGCTGTCCTTGTCGTACAGAAGCCATTCATCCATGCGAAAGTCCCGATGGAACCAGATCGCGTGGTCGAGGCTGGCCACCTGCATGTCCTTGCTCATGAAAGTCACGCCGTGGGGATTGAGGGACGTGCCGAGAAACGAAAAGTCCGACGCATAGGTCAGCAGGCAGCGGTGCAGCACCGGATCGTCCGGCAGGTGGCCCTGGGTCTTGAACCAGCTTTGCTTGTGGGGTGGGCGGGGTTCCGGCTTGAACGGATTGACCGGATCAACCGGGCGAATCTCGATCGGGCGTTCGCGGGTCAGGGTATCCCGCAGATGCTCCGGTACATGAGGGGCCAGCAATTCGCCGTATTCCTGTTCCGATTTCAGCGTGTCCGGATCCGGGGCCGCGGGCATCTCCAGCTGATGCTCGAAACCCTGCTCGTCCACCTGAAACGATACCGAACCGGTGAGGATCTCCTTGCCATCCTGACGCGCAATCACCCGGCGCACGGAAAAACTGCCACCGTCCCGCACCCGCTGCACTTCGTAGTCAATGGGCATGCTGTGGTTGCCGGGGCGCAGAAAATAGGCATGAAGGGAGTGGGGCAGCCGGCCTTCCACGGTGCGGCTGGCGGCCATCAGGCCCTGACCCAGCACCTGGCCGCCAAACACATGGGGAAATCCCAGGTCTTCGCTGTCACCCTGAAAATGGTCGTCTCCGATAGGCGACAGATCCAGAAGATCCACCAGCTTCCTGGTTATTTCAAGCATGCCCGCTCCTGTTAGTTCGTTAGCTCACGAATGAATTTCTACCCGAAGCCGGGCATTTTCGCAATCTTTCAGTCGTGGATGGGGGGCACTTCTTTGGACAACGCCTGCTTCTCAACCGCGAAGCGACCGGTCACCGCAAATCCCAGAACCGTGCCATCCGGCGCCTTGAACAGCGCCCGCACATCGCTGCCTTCCTGTTCCACTTCCCACTGACCGTCGGCATCCGAGGGCGGTGGACAGACAGACGTCGGGCAACAGGGCGTCTTGATCATGACCGGCATGGTGCCATAAGCCACTTCCGTGCGCTCACCGATCAGGGTTCTCGCCAGGGCCCGGGCGCAGGCCATCAGCGGCAGCACATACAGCAACACATGGCCGTCCACCTCGGCGCAGTCCCCCAGTGCAAACACGTCGGCCGCGGAGGTTTCCAGCGCGCGATTGACCACGATGCCACGGTCGGTGGCAATGCCCGCAGCGTGGGCCAGCCCGGTTCGTGGCCGCAGGCCCACGGCAGAGATCACCAGATCCGCCGCCAGAGTCTCGCCATTGGCCAGCGTCAGGCGCACACCGTCGCCGTCACGATCGATACGATCAACCACCGTCTCAAGGTGGAAGCGCACGCCCAGTTCCGCCAACTCCGTCTTCACCGCTTCCGCCGCCGGCCGGGGCAGCAGGCCGGGCATCAGGGTGTCCGAGGGCGCAATCACATCCACTTCAACGTCGCCGTTGCGCAGGTCGTTGGCGAATTCGCAACCGATCAGACCGGCACCCATGATCGCGACACGCTTTTTGCCCACGAGCGCCTCGCGAAACGCGCGATAGTCCATCAGGTCATTGATGGAATACACGAACTCCTGGCCATCGCCTTCGATGTTGAGACGGATCACATCCGCACCCCACGCCAGCACCAGCTTGCTGTAGCGCAGACGCTCGTCGCCAATGATCAGCTCGTGGGCATCGGCATCAATCCCGGTGACGGTGGTGAAGGTGCGCAACTCCAGATTGAGCTGATCGGTCATGGCATCGGCGCTGGCCTGAGCCAGCTCTTCCGCGCCCTTGCCTTTGGTGAATCCGGTGGACAGCATCGGCTTGGAATAACTGAAGCCGTCGTCAGCGGTGACCATGACAATGGCAATGTCTTTGTCCTGCTTGCGGATCTCCCGCGCCAGCGAGTAACCCGACAGCCCCGTCCCGACAATGACGATGGGTGCTTCTGTTGTCATTCCTGTTCTCCGTGTGTGCTTGTTCAGGGGGATGGCCGGCAATCAGCCAATCTCGATCATTTCAAAGTCTTCCTTGCCGACACCACAGTCGGGGCAAACCCAGTCTTCCGGCACATCTTCCCACTTGGTGCCAGGCTCTATGCCGTCTTCCGGCCAGCCCTCGGCTTCGTCATAGATCAGGCCACACACAACACACTGCCACTTCTTCATACTCTCTCTCCGCAAATGGTTCGGCGCAATATTAATTGTCCAACAATATTGCACGCAAGTTTTTCGGGTAATGACGGCATATAATTCAAATCGGGCCACCATCATACCCACCCCTCCCGAATTGACCAATGCCACTCAGGACGGTCAGCCGGGGGTATTTCTGCCAATAGCCACAATTACCCATGGCGAGAGCGCCGGCATGCCCCTCCCCTATGGCGCCCTCCTCCGGTATAATCGCCGGTTTTACGACAGGATCCGACCGCTATGACCGATACCGTCGCCGAGATGAACCAGGTAATGAATGACGCCGATTGCCTGGTTGATGAACAGCAGGTCCAGGTTGCCATTCGCACCCTCGCAGACGACATCACCCACCGCCTCCGGGACAGCAACCCCCTGCTGTTCTGCGTGATGAACGGCGGGCTCATCCTGACCGGCCAACTGCTGCCGATGCTAAAGTTTCCGGTACAGGCGGAGTACCTGCACGCTACCCGGTACCGTCAGGAAACCACCGGCGGCATTCTGGAATGGAAACTGCGCCCGGAAGCGGACATGCAAGACCGCACCATCCTGATTGTTGATGACATTCTCGATGAAGGCACCACCCTGTGCGCCATTGCCGACTACTGCCTGGCTCACGGAGCCCGGGAAGTGCTGACCGCAGTCCTGGTGGACAAACAACACGACCGCAAGGCCCGCCCGGATCTGAAAGCCGACTTCACCGGCCTGACGGTGGAAGACCGCTTCCTGTTCGGGTTTGGCATGGACTACAAAGGCTACTGGCGCAACGCTCCCGGTATTTATGCCGTTAAAGGGCTTTAACGCGCCGGAAACCGGTGCTCGCCTGCCGCAACCGCAGGTCGCGCTGGCGATTCCGCCTACCGACTGGTACCGCTCCCTGGCGGCCGCCGCATTGCGTGACAACACGGTGCGCGGCCCCGCCCGTTTCTGGCTGCAGGCCGAAGGCTCGCTGACCCGGGAACTGCAGCTGCGCTGCACCCACTCTTTCCACGTCGACGTGATTCGCGAAGGCTTCTCAAGGCCCAGCCGGGAAGAAGCACTGAGCCTGAACCTTCCCGAACGCCAACTGGCGTGGATTCGTGAAGTACACCTGTGCGGCGATGGCGAGCCCTGGGTACTGGCCCGCACCATTATCCCGCTGGCAACCCTTCAAGGCACCGGCCGGCGCCTGCGGCATCTGGGGCGGCGGCCACTGGGGGCCTGGCTGTTCAGCAACCCCAACTGGCAGCGCGGCGACTTCGAAACCGGCATCTGTCAGCCCCGCCACCCGGCACAACCCCCGGTTGCCCGCCGCTCGCGCTTTCATAACGGCGACAAGGCCCTGCTGGTGGGGGAATACTTCCTGCCCCGCTTCTGTCACTGACAGCGTCCTTTAACCGACCGGCACCCACTGGCTATAATCCCCGCACGGATTCACGCCAGACACCGCCAACCGGACCAAGCCCTATGCTGCAGAACGCCATGCCCGACCACCTCCAGACCCGCCTGGCCGATTACGGCCGCCTGTTGCGACTGGACCGCCCCATCGGCAGCCTGCTCCTGCTCTGGCCCACCTACTGGGCACTGTGGCTGGCCGCCGACGGCGCTCCCGGCATCGGCAACCTGGTCATCTTCACCCTCGGCGTCTTCCTGATGCGCGCCGCCGGCTGTGCCATCAACGACTTCGCCGACCGCAAGGTCGACCGCCACGTCAAACGCACCAAGGACCGACCGCTCACCTCCGGCCGCATCGCCGCCTGGGAAGCCATCGCCCTGTTCCTTGGCCTGGCGCTGGTGTCCTTCCTCATGGTGGTGCTGTTCACCAACCCGTTGACCCTGTACCTGTCTTTCGGCGGCGTGATCCTGGCGTTCATCTACCCCTTCATGAAACGCTACACCCACCTCCCCCAGCTGTTCCTCGGCGCCGCCTTCTCCTGGGCCATCCCCATGGCGTGGGCGGCCGAAGCCAACGACCTCACCCAACTGACCTGGCTGCTGTTCACCGCCAACGTGCTGTGGACGGTGGCCTATGACACCTTCTACGCCATGGTCGACCGCGACGACGACCTGAAAATCGGCATCAAATCCACCGCCATCCTGCTCGGCGACGCCGACCTCGCCGTCATCGGCTTCCTCCAGGCCCTGGTGGTGGTGATCCTGATCATGGTGGGTAACCAGGCAGACCTGGGCGTTGCCTATTACCTCGGCGTCCTTGCCATGGCCTGCCTGTTCATCTACCAGCAGTACCTGGCCCGATTCCGCGAGCGTGAAGCCTGTTTCAAAGCGTTTCTGAATAACAATTGGGCAGGGTTTGCGGTGTTTACCGGGCTGGTTATCGACCTCCTCATTCCCTAATACGAGGAAGGCCCGCACAGAGTCCGCGTGCCGGAGGTAGCCGGGCCTTCCCAAACCCTGCATTGCCAAGGATGGCAATGCGGAGCCCCCAGGGACGGGTTCACGGCGTGTTTGGGAAGGCCCGGCTACCTCCTGCACATACTCCGATGGCAAAACAATTGTGTCATATACTTGTAACACTACGGCGTTGTAATAAGGCAGCAACAAACCAAGGTCTGATACAGGTTAATGCCCATGACTGGAAAAACTGTCCTGATCGTCGATGACGAGGCCCCGATCCGCGAAATGATCGCCGTGGCCCTGGAAATGGCGGATTACGACTACCTGGAGGCAGCGGACGCCCTCGAAGCGCATGCCCTGATTGTCGACAAACACCCCGACCTCGTCCTGCTGGACTGGATGCTGCCCGGCACCAGCGGCGTAGAGCTGGCCCGCCGCCTCAAGAAAGAGGAAGCGACCGCCGACATACCCATCATCATGCTCACCGCCAAAGTCGAGGAAGACAACAAGATCCAGGGGCTGGAAGTCGGCGCCGACGACTACATCACCAAACCCTTCTCACCACGGGAACTGGTGGCACGCCTGAAAGCCGTACTACGCCGCGCGACACCGCCGGGCGTCGACACCCCGATCGAAGTCGACGGCCTCACCCTCGACCCCATCGGCCACCGGGTAACCACCGACAAGGGCGCGCTCAGCATGGGCCCCACCGAATACCGACTGCTGCAGTTTTTCATGACTCACCAGGAACGGGTATATACTCGATCGCAACTGCTGGATCAGGTCTGGGGTGGCAACGTTTACGTAGAAGAACGAACCGTAGACGTACACATTCGCCGACTGCGAAAAGCCCTGGGGGAAGGCTACGACCATCTGATCCAGACGGTGCGTGGTGCCGGTTACCGCTTCTCGACAAGAGCGGCGTAAGCGGCGGACGCCCGGGCGTCAATCCAACGTTAAGGCTGCGCAATGCAACATAACTGGTCACGATACCTTCGTCTGATCATCGGATTCCTGATCGGCTGCACGGCGGCGGGGGCCTTCTTCGGCTACCCGCTTTACGGCCTCACCATCGGCCTCATCGCCTATCTGTGGTGGACCCTGGTGCAGGCCCGGCGGCTCTACCACTGGCTCGGCAACCCCAGCGCCACCAGCGAGGCTCCGCAAAGCGTGGGTTTGTGGGGCGACATCTTCGACGGCCTGCACAAGCTGCACCAGAACCATCTGCGCCAGCAGGATCGGTTGCGCGCCCGCATCAACCGGGTGCAGGAATCCACCAACGCGATGCGCGACGGCGTCATCATGACGGATGCCAAAGGCACCATGGAGTGGTGGAACGGGTCGGCCGAACACCTTCTGGGATTCCGCCGCAACACCGATCGCGGTCAGTACATTCACAACCTGATCCGCACGCCTGCTTTCAAAGCCTATTTCGACGCCCGCGATTACCGCGAGCCGCTGGACATCCATTCGCCGGCCAAACCCCACATCCACCTGCAGATACAGATCAGCCTGTTCGGCGATGACGACCGCCTGATTGTCGCCAAGGACGTGACCCGGCTCTATCAACTGGAACAGATGCGCCGCGATTTTGTCGGCAACGTCTCCCACGAGATGCGCACGCCGCTGACCGTCATCAGCGGCTACCTGGAAACCCTGGTGGACAACGCCGACGACCTGCCCCCGAAATGGCGGCGCGCCATCTCCACCATGGCGCAGCAGTCCTCCCGCATGGAGGCGCTGATCACCGATCTCATCCTGTTGTCAAAAATCGAGACCGGCGAACAGACCGTGAACGACACCGTAACCGATGTCGAAGCGCTGATCCGCCAGATCTGCCACGACGCCAGTGCCCTCAGTGGCGACAAGCAGCACGAGTTCAGTGTGCAGATCACCGACCAGCGACTGCTGAAGGGGGATGAAAGCCAGCTACGCAGCGCGTTCTCCAACCTGATATTCAACGCCGTGAAGTACACCCCGGCGAAGGGACACATCACCGTCACCTGGAGCGCCAATCGCGACGGCGCTCACCTGTCGGTCAGGGACACCGGCATCGGCATCGACCCGGTGCACATTCCGCGGCTGACCGAGCGCTTCTACCGCGCGGACCCCAGCCGGCACAAGGATACCGGCGGTACCGGGCTGGGCCTGGCGATCGTCAAGCATGTGTTGCTGAACCACGACGGCAATCTGGAGATCAAGAGCTGGATCGGGGATGGCAGCGAGTTTATCTGCCATTTCCCCCGGGAGCGGCTGGTGGAACGGGCACCGGAGACGGTGGCCTGATCAGCGCCCGGCGCGGAACCGGGCCACGAAGCGGGACAGATCCTCGAGCTTTTTCGGGTCTTCATCAACAAAGCGGATAGTCACGCTGACGAAATCCGTGTCCTGACGCTTGTCGACCGCCTGCAACTGGTGGACATAGCCGTTGAGTCGCGCCATCTGACCTTCTGCAATCTCGATATCCACCACCGCCTGATCGAGAATGCCGGGAAAATCCTGATCACGACGGGCGATGACCCGCACTTCGGTCAGGTTGATATCCTTGACCACCGAGTTGAGTGTGCTGTCGGCAAAACGTACCGAGGCCACACTCATCGCCCCGCGGGCAGCCGCTTTCGGCTCCGGCTTCGCCGCCGTGGCGCCGAGCAGCGGCGAGGCGGCCGGCCCGGCATTACGGGCGGGCGCTTCGGGCGCCGGCGCCCGCTTCTGGGTCAGCAACGCCGCCGATTCCTTGAACGCATCGGCAGGCCCATCCATGGATTTACCGCTGCGGTCCATGACGTCTTTCAGCCGGCGCCCCATCACCTTGATGATTTTCTTGCTGAGCCCGTCGGGGCTGAAGGGTTTGCCCAGATACTCCGACACGCCCTCTTTCACCGCTTCCACCACGTGGTCCTTGTCGCCGCGGCTGGTGATCATGATAAACGGCACTTTCTCGTACTGGGACTGCTGGCGCATCCACTGCAACAGCTCAAGGCCGGACATTTCCGGCATCTCCCAGTCACACAGGATAAGATCAAAGGTGGTGCGGGACATCAGCGACTGGGCCCGCCGCCCGTTCTGGGCGTCGGTGGTCTCAATAACGGGAAAACGCTGGCGCACCGTGCGCTTCACCAGATCCCGTACAAAGCTGGCATCGTCAACCACCAGCGCCTTCAGCATTGCCATGTTGTTTTTTACCTTTATGCTAGCCAACCCGGACGTGTCACGGTGAAACTATAGAACAAAGCCGACCCGGGAAAACCCCGGCGCTACAAAAAGACCACAATTCGCTGCGAACGGGGAACCGGCGGGTTAAGGAATTGTCACGGTTACTGACCCAAACCGGTGTTTCCGTTCGTAGAAAAAACGCTACCATGGGTCTGCCTAAGCCATCACGACACCCCACCCATCGTCTCTACGCCGAGGTTTTGCGTGCACAACAAACAATCAGGGATTCACTGCGGACAACGGATTTTCCAACGCCTTGCCCTCACTGCCGGCCTGCTGTCGCTTGCCCTGCCGGCGGCGCACGCCGACAGTTCTGGCGACGGATTTCGCCAATGCGTTGATCGGCTCAAGCACCAGGCCATTGAGGCCGGTGTCAGCGAGCAGACCGCCAGTACGGTGCTGGCAGAGGTCGAACACCTCGACCGGGTGATCGAACTGGACCGCCGCCAACCGGAATTTACCACCACCTTCGCCGACTACCTCAATCGCCGGGTCAATGACGATCGCGTGGGCAAGGGCCGCGAGTTGCTGCAGGAACACCAGGATCTGTTAAAGCGGGTGACGCGCGAAACCGGCGTGCCGGCCCCTTATCTGGTGGCCTTCTGGGGGCTGGAAACCAACTTCGGCTCCTATTTCGGCAAGATGCCGGTGCCCAGCTCTCTGGCCACCCTGGCCTGTGATCCCCGCCGCAGCAGCTTCTTCACCGAGCAGCTGACGGCAGCACTGCGGATTATCGATGAAGGCGCCATCACCCCCGCCCAGATGGAAGGCTCCTGGGCCGGCGCCATGGGCCATGTGCAGTTCATGCCAACGGTGTTTCTCCGCCACGCGGTCGACGGCGATGGCGACGGCAAACGGGACCTGTGGAACAGCCTGCCGGATGCCATGATGTCGGCCGGCAATTTCCTCCAGGACCTGGGCTGGGACCCGGATTACCGCTGGGGGCGGGAAGTGCTGCTGCCAGCGAACTTCGATTACGCCCTGGCCGACGGCCGCCGATTAGGCCTGGCGGAGTGGAACCGTCTGGGGGTGACGGACGCCTTCGGCAACCCCCTGGCCGATGAACCCATCCAGGCAGCGCTGGTGGTGCCCTCCGGGCATCGTGGGCCGGCCTTCCTGGCTTACCACAACTTCAACGTGATCATGGGCTGGAACCGTTCGGAGTTCTACGCCATCGCGGTGGGCCACCTGGCGGACCGCATCGCCGGCGCCGGCATGCTGCAGAACCCGCCGCCGGAGGATCAGCCCAACCTGTCCCGGGATCACATCCTCGCGCTGCAACAGTCGCTCAACGACCAGGGCTTCGACAGCGGCGAACCCGACGGCATCATGGGCCCGGCCACCCGCGCGGCCATTCGCGACTATCAGGAAGCGAACCGGCGGGTCGCCGACGGTTATCCGTCGGAGGAGATTCTCAACGCCCTGACCGGCAAGCAGCAAGACTAGGCCCAACCGACCATGGACTCGATAACACAGGCCGCCCTCGGGGCAACCATCGCCGGCGCGGTAACCGGCAAATCGCTGGGGCGCTCGGCGCTGCTAGCCGGAGCGGTGCTGGGCACCCTGCCGGACCTGGATGTGGTGATCGATTACGGCACCGCGGTGGCCAACTTCACCCAGCACCGGGGCTTCAGCCATTCGCTGCTGATCCTGGTGCCGCTGTCGTTTCTGCTGGCCTGGGGGTTGTGGCGCTGGAAGCCGCAGGTCAGCTACCCCCGCTGGCTGTTGATGACGGGACTGGTGCTGGTCACCCACCCGTTGCTGGACGCCTTTACCACCTACGGCACCCAGCTGTTCTGGCCCTTCGGCCCTCCTGTGGCGCTGCACAGCATCTTCATCATCGACCCGCTGTACACGCTGCCACTGCTGCTGGCCCTTGTGTTTTTCCTGTTCCGCCCGGCCAGACCCACGGCGCTGCTGGCAGGGCTCGCCATCTCATCCCTGTACCTGGGCTGGACGCTGGCAGCGCAACAAATTATATCCAGCCGGGTGCAGCCGGTGCTGGCCGAGGCCGGCCTGGCAGACGCACCCCGCATGGTGCAACCGATGCCCTTCAACACCATCCTGTGGCGGGTCACCGTGGTTACCGAGAACCGCCGGGTGGAAACGGTCACCGGCTTTCTCGACGGCAACACGCCGCTCAATCTCGAGGAGTTTCCCCGCAACCCCGCGCTGGCACAGCAGGCGCGGACCTTACCGGAGAGCCAGCGCCTGGAATGGTTTACCGGCGGTTTTCTCCATTACGACCGGGTGGATGACCTGCTGACCGCCACGGACATTCGCCTCGGGGTTCCGGGCGCGCACCCCTTCACGTTTGTTCTGGCCCGGGACAATGGCCAGGGGCTGGAACCGGGGCTCAGTTACCAGCAGGATCGCCCGGCCATTCGCGCGGAACTGCTCGGCGCCCTCTGGGCCCGGATGACCGGCTCCGCGCCAGTACTCTGTCTCGCCAGCCTGGAACTGCCGCCGCCGGGGGAGCGCTGTTCCTGACCATGCGCCTTGATCAGTTTATCGCCACCACCTCCCCGCTGTCCCGCAAGGAGGCAAAGCGGGCCATCGCCGGCGGCCGCGTGGGTGTTGACGGCCAGCCCTGCCGCCATGCAGCGACCCATATCGACGACAGCGCCCGGGTCACCCTTGACGGCGGCGTCCTTACCCTTGCGGGCGAGCGTTACCTGATGTTGAACAAACCGGTGGGCGTGGTCAGCGCCACCACCGACAGCGACCACCCGACCGTGCTCGACCTGTTACCTGGGGACATCGGACGGGGGCTGCACATTGCCGGGCGGCTGGATGCAGACACCACCGGCCTGGTGCTGCTGACCACCGACGGCCAGTGGTCCCATCGTGTCACCTCGCCCCGGGTCCGATGCCCCAAGACGTACCGGGTAACCCTCAGCGAGCCCCTCTCAGACGGTGCGCTGCACGCGCTTGAGGCGGGAGTAACACTGCGCCATGAGCCGAGGCCGACGAAGCCGGCGGAGATCCGGCGGCTCGCCGACCGTGAGATCGAGCTGACCATCGTGGAGGGGCGGTACCATCAGGTGAAGCGGATGCTGGCGGCGGTGGGCAATCATGTCGACGCGCTCCACCGTCAGAGCATCGGCCCCATCACCCTGGACCCGGGCCTGGCGACGGGGGAGTTCCGCGAACTCACCAGGAGCGAGATCGACAGCGTGGCCTGAGCGGCGGCCTGCTCAGGTACGCTCGAATTTCTGGGCCTTGAGGTTCTTGCGCACCGCGCCAGCCTCGAATACTTCACCATTCATTGCGATGTACACCCCGGCAGGCAATAACCGAACCGCGGCCCAGGCGAAGCCCAGGTTGAACAGGGCGTCGCTGCGGCGCATGCGGGCCGGCTGCATCGCCCCCAGCAGCACAATGGTCTTGTCCGTCACCGCAGACAGCACCTGGGCCGTTTCCGCCATGGTGTCGGTACCGTGGGTAATGAGGATCTGGCGGGCGTCAGAGGCGGTCACCGCATCGAGGATCGACCGCCGATCGGTGTCGGTCATTTCCAGGCTGTCCTTGCGCATCAGACCGTTGATGACATAGCCGTCGTGAATATTGGATTCGGCCAGCAACTCCGGCAGCGGCGAATCGCCGATTTCAAACTCGCTGTTGGCATCGAAATACACCTTGTCGAAGGTGCCACCGGTGGTGAAAATCTGGATCATGGATGCTCTCCCCTATTGGCCTGACCGCCATCCGCGTAGATCGCGTTTTTCTTCTGCTCGTAGGCCTTCGCAGCCGCCGCAACCCGTCCGGTTGCCCCGGTGTCGAGCCAGTTGCGGATACGACCCGCGTCCCCCATCGGCGAGCGGGTGCCGAGGGAATCCAGCAACACCGTGACCACCGGTTTGCCATTCATACGGGATACCATCACCAGGCAGCGGCCGGCTTCCGACAGGTAGCCGGTCTTGCTCAGGGTCACGCCCCAGCTGTCCCGATGCACCAGCACGTTGGTGTTGCCATAGGACAGACTGTAACGGGGCTGGCGAAAGCGAGCGGTGAAGTAACGGGTGGTGGAATAATCGCCAATCTGCGGGTGCCGCGACGCCGCGTTCACCAGCTTGATCAGGTCCGCGGCCGTGGAGGTATTGCGCGCCGACAACCCGGTCGGGTCCACGAAGCGGGTGTTGGTCATGCCCAACGCCAGCGCCTTGGCGTTCATCGCCTGCACGAAGGCATCGAAACCGCCGGGATGCTGTCGCGCCAGGGTATAGGCGGCGAAGTTTTCTGACGACATCAGCGCGATTCGCAGCATGTCCGAGCGCCGTAACTCGGAACCAACCCGTATGCGGGTGTAGGCATTGGCGGCAGCCGGGATGTGGCGCTTGCGGAACGTCAGCCATTCATTCATTGGCGCGCCGGATTCCAGCACCACCAGCGCCGTCATCAGTTTGGTGATGGAGGCAATGGGGACAATACGGTCGGCGTTTTTGCCCAGCACCAGACTGTCCTCTCCGGCATGGGCAATGGCCGCATTGACCGAAGCCAGCTGCACCACGCCCTCATTGCCGGCCTGGCCCGCGTTCTGCCCGCCAGTCCCGTGGGCATACACCTGGCTCATGGCCGTACTCAGAAACATCAATATCAGGCCAGTGACAGTGGTGCGGATCATCAAACAACCTCGGGCTTCTTTTCTCTGGGGGTTCTCATTTGCCGGCTACTATACCAGCGAATGCGGGCCAGCGAAGCGCCTGGGCCCGCCAGCCACCATTACCGCTCTGTCAGATTAGCGGTGTGCGCCCCGCTTCGTGCCTGCCGTCACAGTTTCCACCCCGGCGTTTTAAACAGGAAATGCAAAAAACTATAAAATGCAGTAAAATTACTTTAAATACATAATGTTACACAAGATTTCAGAGTGTTGTTTTTGTGTAACAGGCCAACCCGGCTTTCTGACAACCCCAGGACTATTCCCTGAATGGACGCGCCTGCGAACCCGACATCTCCTGCTGACCGCCGCTGCGCCCGTGGCTGGCGAGCGCTGGCCGGACTGGCCCGGCGCTGGATGCCTATCAGCCTGCTGTTGTTCGGACTGGTTTACGGGCTCGCCGCCACCATGATCAGCTCGGAGTCGACGGCACTCGATCCCCGTCACGGTCTGCCGACCCTGCCATCCGCCGCCGAAGCCGGCGACATCCGTACCGAATTCAGCCTGCAACCACTGGCGCAGGTTCTCGACCCCGCGGACGCAACGGCCACCCAATGGACCGCCACACCCGAAGGCTATAGCGGTCTGGGCTACCTCGACCAGCCAGCCACGTTCCGCTTCACCCTGGAAAACAGCACGGCGGAACCGATCCGCAGACTGCTGGTGGTGTCCGCGCCGTTTCTTGATCGCATTGTGCCGGCGATGATAACGCCCGCTGGTACCCTCGACCGGTTACCCGCCATGGGGGATCTCTACCCCTTCCAACACCGTCTGTTTGAACTGCCCCAGTGGATATGGCCGGTGACGCTGGCGCCCGGGGTCACCACCTTCCTGTTTGAAGTGGAGAATTCCGGCCCCACCCTGTTGCCGGTGTCGGTGCATGAACCGGAAACCCTGCTCGGTCATACCGCCTTCACCCTGGCGTGGAAAGCGTTCATCGGTGGGCTGTTGGCGTTCGCCCTGCTGTTCAACATCAGCATTGTGACCATGCTGCGCCGCCCCGGGCTCGCCTGGCTCAGCGTGTTCATGGTGGGCGTGATGCATAGCCAGCTGGCGATGGATGGTTTCGGGCTCTGGTTTCTGTGGTCAGCGTGGCCCCTGGTCAACAATCTGCTCAGCGTCAGTCTGCCGCTGTGCCTGATCGCCCTGTGCCAATTCACGCCGCACTTCCTGACCATTTCCCGCCGCACCACCTCGGTACTCAACGGCCTCAGTCTGGCGGCTTTTGTGATCCTGATCGCCTCACCACTGGGATTACCCTACCCGGGGCAGGGCACACTGCTGATTCTGTCGGTGCTGACCGGGGTATTCATTCTCACCGTGATATGTATCCAGCTGCAACGGCACGTGTACGCCCGCTATTACGGGCTGGCGATACTGGTCCTTCTGGTCGGCTCGGCGGTGTCGTCGCTGCGTACCGTGGGCTGGGTGCCGGTCAACGGCCTGACGGACTCGGCGTTCTTCCTGGGCGCCGCGCTGGCCTCACTGATTCTGACCACCGGAGCCGGCCGGCTGCTGCTGGAAGAGCGGAAACGCCGGTTGAGCGCCGATGTGCGCGCCCGCCAGGAGGAACAGCTGCGTTCGAGAATCGAAAAAGACTACGACCGCCTGCTGAAAACCCACCGGGTTACCGGCAAACCCAACCGCGCCATGCTTGAGGAGGCCCTCGAAACCCTCGATCAGGCGCAAACGCCCTATACGCTGTGCATCGTGCGCCTGCAGCGCTTTAACGAAATCGAACAGGCGCTGGGCTACCGCACCGCCGAGGAACTGCTGAAGAGCTATCTGCGCCAGCTGAACAGCTTTCTCAAGCGCTCGTTCGGCGCCCAGCTGGTGATGATCAACGGCTACGCCCTCGCCAGTATCGATACCGTCAACCACGCGTTCGCGCTGCATCGGGACGACAACAGTGCCAGCGGAAACCAGGCCCTCGACGACGTGATGGCATGGCTCGGGCAACACTTCCGGGAAGGGCGATTTTCCTTCTCCTGGAGCCCCTCGGTCGGCGTCGCCCACGCTCCGGAACACGGGCCGGATGCCGCTGGTATCCTGTCGTCCGCCGGTTTTGCCTCGCTCAATGGCGACGCTCTGCTGAGCGAATACGATCCTTCAATCGCGGAATGGCAATACCGCCAGCAGATTCTGATGCTGGATGTGGAAGATGCCCTTGCCAATGACCACATGTGGCTGGAATACCAGCCCAAGTTCAACATTCGCGACGGTGGGGTCAGCTCGGTGGAGGCGCTGATTCGCTGGCAGCATCCGGAGTTCGGTCGGGTGCCACCGGACCACTGGATCCCGCTGGCGGAACAGGTCGGTGTGATACATCCGGTCACCCTGTGGGTCCTCGACCGCGCCTGCAGCGACTACCAGCGCCTGGTGGCGCATCACGGTGCGGCGATCGCCATTGCGGTGAATATTTCCGCCAAGGACCTGGCCCACCCGGGCTTTGAACAGGAGGTGCTCGACATCACCCAGCACTACCGCATGCGCCCCGGCGACCTGATTCTGGAAATCACCGAAACCGCGATGATGGCGGATCCGGAGTCTGCCCGGGCGATGATTCACACGCTCAGCAGTCAGGGCTTCCGCATTGCCCTGGACGACTTCGGCACCGGTCACTCCTCACTCGGCACGCTGGCCACGTTTGAGCTGGACGAGCTCAAGATTGACCGCAGCTTTCTCAGCGACATCCTCGAGCACCCCACCCGCCAACGCATCTTCCGCGCAACGCTGGAGCTGGGCGAAGCGCTGGATCTCGACATGGTGATAGAAGGCGTGGAAACCGAGGCGGTCGCCCTGTGGCTACAGCAGTTCCCCGGCCTGCATGGCCAGGGCTTCTACTGGGGGCGACCCGCCCGGCTCACGGCAGATCCGTCACCGCACCGAGAGACGCAGAGCTGACCGTGCGGGCGTACTTGGCAAGCACACCCCGGGTAAAGCGGGGCTCGGGCGCCTGCCAGGCCTTTTGGCGACGTGCCAGTTCCTGATCAGACACCTCCAGTTCAATGCGGTTGCTGACCGCATCAATGGTAATCGTGTCGCCGTCTTCCACCAGCGCAATGGGCCCGCCCTCGGCCGCTTCGGGCGTGACGTGACCCACCACAAAACCATGACTGCCGCCGGAAAAACGGCCATCGGTGATCAGCGCCACGTCGTTGCCCAGGCCCTTGCCCATGATCGCCGAGGTGGGGCTGAGCATCTCGCGCATACCGGGTCCGCCTTTCGGACCTTCATAACGAATCACCAGCACGTCGCCAGCCACCACCGTGCCATCGAGGATGCGCGCCTGCGCCTCCTCTTCGGAGTGAAACACCCGCGCGCGGCCGGTGAAATGGGTACCCTCTTTGCCGGTGATCTTTGCAACCGCCCCGGTGGGCGCCAGGTTGCCGAACAGAATCCGCAGGTGGCTGTCGGCCTTGATGGGATTGTCGAAGGCGTGGATGATGTCCTGCCCTTGCGGGTACGGTGCGACCTCCGCCAGATTGTCTGCCAAGGTCTGCCCGGTGACGGTCAGGCAGTCGCCGTGCAACAGCCCACGTTCCAGCAGCATTTTCATCAGCGGCTGGATACCACCGATGGCCACCAGTTCGGACATCATGTAATGGCCGCTGGGGCGCAAATCCGCCAGCACCGGCACCCGTTTACCGATCTCCACAAAATCGTCCAGCGACAGCTCCACCCCAACGGTACTGGCCATGGCCAGCAGGTGCAGCACCGCATTGGTGGACCCACCCAGGGCAATCACCACGGTGATGGCGTTCTCGAACGCCTCGCGGGTCATCACATCCGAGGGCTTGATGTCCTTCTCCAGCAGATGCAGAACCGCCGCCCCGGCGGCCCGGCAATCTTCGGCCTTGGAATCAGAGACCGCATTCTGCGCCGAGCTGCCCGGCAGGCTCATGCCCATGGCCTCGATGGCTGAGGCCATGGTATTGGCGGTGTACATGCCACCGCAGGAACCCGGCCCTGGAATCGCCGTTTCTTCGATCTGTTTCACCTCGATCAGGTCGAGATCGCCGCGGGCATGGGCGCCCACCGCCTCGAACACCGAGATAATGTCGGTGTGGTTCTCGCCAGGCATGATGGTACCGCCGTAGACAAACACCGACGGCCGGTTCAGCCGCGCCAGCCCCATGATGCAGCCGGGCATGTTCTTGTCGCAGCCCCCGATGGCCACCAGACCATCAAAGCCTTCACAGCCGGCGGTGGTTTCGATGGAATCAGCGATCACCTCGCGGGATACCAGGGAATACTTCATACCCTCGGTGCCATTGGCGATGCCATCGGACACGGTGATGGTGTTGAAGATCAGCGCCTTGCCACCGGCTCCGTCGGCACCGGCCGCAGACTCTTCGGCCAGCCGGTTGATGTGCATGTTGCAGGGTGTGAGGTTGCTCCAGGTCGAGGCGATGCCCACCTGGGGCTTGCGGAAATCCTCATCGGTGAAGCCCACGGCGCGAAGCATGGCGCGACTGGCGGATTTGCCAATGCCATCCACCACCGGGGCGGAATGCTGACGACGCTTGTCTTCGGTCATCGGTCTCTCCTTGCTGATCGATTAAAGTTCGAATCAGATTGTCAGAAAAACCGCCGCACAACAACGCCTTCAGGTGCGGATCAGCGCATAGTCCCTGAGGTTCAGGGACGCCATCTGCCGTGCGTACTGGGTGGCAAAACCCGGGTACATGGTGGCGTTGAAGCCCTCCTCGGTGAGATACCAGCTCTTGCAGCCGGAATTCCAGTTGGTCTTCGCCAGCCGCTTCTGGATCTCCCGGTTGTGACGGGCCTGAACATGGAGTTTTACGTCCAGCGCCTTGATCTCCAGCGACCGCAGCACCCGCACCGCCTTGAGGATGTACTCGATCTGCGACTCCATATACACCAGTGCCGAGTTATGCCCCGGCCCGGAATTGGGGCCAAAGGTCATGTGCAGGTTGGGGTAACCGGACACATTGATGCTCTTGTACGCCTGCGCCCCCCGCTGCCATTCGCTCCCCAGCTCGCGACCGTCCACACCTCTGACCGGAAACGGCGTACCGGCGTTGCTGATATCGAACCCGGTGGCGAACACAATGCAGTCGAACTGGTGCTCAATGCCCTCGGCCGTTCGAATGCCGTTCTCACTGATCTTCGCAATCGGCCAGGTGATGAGCTCGCAGTTATCTTTCTGCAAGGCGGGGTAGTAGTCACTGGACATCAGCACCCGCTTGCACCCGATGCGGAAATCCGGCTTCAGTTGACGCCGCATCCATGGGTCTTTCACCTGAGCGTTCAGGTGCGCCTCCGCCACCTTCTCCACCACCCGCGTCAGCGGCGAGTTCCACACGATGCCCAGCGCCACCGACTCATGGCCCAGGTACAGCGCCTTGCGCACCGCCGCCTGACTGGCCGGCACCTTGCGGAACAACACCCGGTTCCAGTCCGGCGTGGCAAAATCCGGCTTCGGCAGCACCCAGCCCGGTGTGCGTTGGAACACCTTCAGCTTCGCCGCCTGCCGGACCAACTCCGGCACAATCTGCACCGCGCTGGCCCCGGTACCAATCACCGCCACCCGCTTGCCAGTGAAATCGTAATCGTGATCCCAGCGGGCGCTGTGCACCGTTTTGCCCTTGAACGAATCAATACCCTCAATCTTTGGAAGCCCGGGGTTAGACAACGGCCCCTGCGCCATCACCACCGAGCGCCCACGAAACGTCTCACCCGCCGCCGTCGACGCGGTCCAGACACCTTCCCGCTCGTTATACTCAAGCCCGGTCACATCCTGATTGAAACGCACCAGCCGCCGCAGGTTGAACGAGTCCGCGAGGTAATGAACATACTGGAGAATCTCCCCGCTACCGGAAAAACTCCGCGACCAGTCCGGGTTCGGTGCAAACGAAAAGGAATACAGGTTGGACGGAATATCACAGGCCGCGCCCGGGTAGGTGTTATCCCGCCAGGTACCGCCGATCTCATCCGCCCGCTCCAGAATCACCAGATCACGGATACCGTCCTGCTGAAGCCGCAGCGCCGTCCCAAGCCCGCCGAAACCGGCGCCGACAATCAACACTTCATGAACATGGCTATCCTGCGTAACCGGATCAGCAGACGCTTTCCGAGTCGTTTTTTTCCTGCTCGGAGCGGTTTTGGATTTATTTACAACTGTCGTCATAGAACTCTCTCAATTTCAACAAAGCGGCCCCTCACCAAGGCCGAAAGGCGAGGGATGGGGGTTCCTTTTCTGCAGGGACAAAGGTGTCTGAGCGCAGCGAGTTCTTTTCCCGAAAGAAAAGGAACCCCCATCCGTCGCCTCACTCCACAACCGAGGGCAACAGGGTCAGGCCGTAGTGCGCCAGGTCAAACCACGAACCCAGGTCGGCACCGGCCCCACCACCCGGCTGGGGATATACCCCGTCAGCTTCACCAGCGCATCCACCGGCACGTGATACGGATGCGAGCGGTTCACCACCATCTTCCCGTGCTGACTGATGATCTGGAACCACGGGTTCCGCCGGCCTTCCTCGGTGCGCCCTCCGATGCGCTCGTACTTGTTCATCGCCTCATACAGGCGCTCTTCCTTCAGCCCCATGGCCACAATGTTGTCCCGCATCTTGTTCAGCAGCGGCGCGTAGGCCAGCACCCCGAGGATCAGTTTGGGATTGGCCACCGTGCCGATCGTCTTCACCGCCAACTGGTGCAGCCGGCCGCGGCCCAGCATCTCCATGACGTGGAAATCCACCCCCAGGTGACGGGCCTCATCGGCGTTGATCTTCTCGAACACCTCGTGGCACAGCGGATCGTCCACCTCTTCCAGCAGGAACTTCAGCAAGGCGCCGTCCAGGGCGATTTCCAGCATCGGGATCACCGACCCCGGCACCTCCAGCGGCATGTCATCACTGTAACGGTCCAGCCACTCAATGGTCAGCC
Source organism: Marinobacter lipolyticus (assembly GCF_018424605.1). Taxonomy (GTDB): domain Bacteria; phylum Pseudomonadota; class Gammaproteobacteria; order Pseudomonadales; family Oleiphilaceae; genus Marinobacter; species Marinobacter lipolyticus_B. The sequence continues at coordinate 225,659 of NZ_QTKT01000004.1, forward strand.
GCAAATTGATGTTCGGCTCCGGCAGCTCGTCACCGTCCAGCATGCCCCACCGCCGCATCAGCGCCATTTCGGCGTTGGCGTGGCGCTGCTCTTCGGCGTGAAAGTAGGTGTAGATCTCCCGCAACGTATCCGTCGGCGCCTTTTTCGCCATCGCCGCGAAACCGCGGGCTCCCACGTGCTCAATCCACATCAGGTCGGACATGAACGCCTTCAGCTTGGGCCATTGCTCCGCGCTGATCCGGTCCGCACCCGGTGCGTCCCAGTCAATGTCCGCCAGCGCCCACTGGCTGCCCTTGATTTTTTCCAGCATCTTGTCGAGATCGATATTCGCCATAACGTCATTACCCTTTAGAGTTGGTGGGGACCGGCTGTTCAGGTCAGGCGGCTGGCGCCGAAACGGTTGATCAACCCGGTACCCAGCGCGTAGGTCCGGGGAATCAGGCGCTTGGCCCGCCAGATCAGACGGGCGTCGAACTGCGGCATGACGTACAGATCGCCCCGATCCAGCGCCGCGAAGGCATCGTTGACCACCCGCTCCGGCGACATACCGAAGCGGTCCATCAAGCGGTCGAAGAGTTTTGAGGACTCGCCCACGATGCGGCCGTTGGCGTTGATGTTGGTCTTCACCAAGGTGGGACATAGCGCGGTCACGGAAACGCCGGAGCCCGCCAGTTCCGCGGCCATGGTCTCAGTCAGCGCGAGTGCCCCGGCTTTGGTGACGTTGTAGGGGCCCATCAGGGGCGCTGCCGAGAAGCTGGCGGTGGAGGCCACGTTGATGATGCCGCCACGCCCCAGTTGCCGGAGCCGGGGCGTGCCCTGAAGATCCGCAACATTCCCACCATGAGCTACATCATGATCCATGGTGGTATTTACTCGGTGGTTCGACACCTGTGCGACCCGGCACCGCCCATCGGCTTCGATGAACTGGCCGAGGGGCTGGCGGATATGGTGGGGCATTACACCGAGCGGGAGATGGCGCTGGTTGCACCGTAATGGTGCCTGGCCGGTAACCGATATCGAAAATTACGATTTGCCATGGCTGATACCAGCCCCTACCATCGTGCACCCTTTTGGTGCTCTGGAAGCTGAATCACACGTCATGGGACAGAGAAACGAACGACTGCGCTGGCAACTGGTGTCCGGGCTGCTGACCGCCCTGCATCTGGAGCGGCTTACCGAGCGATACAGCCGACGGTCCGTGATGGCGGGCTTCAGCCTGGTCAACGGCGGCCTCAGCATTGCGCTGGTCTCCTTTGTCGCACTGGTGACTCAGGAAGCGTTTATTTTCCCGTCCCTCGGCGCAACCGCGTTCATCCTGTTTCATGTGCCGTTGGCGGAGCCGGCCTCCCCCCGCAACACCCTGTGCGGTCATTTCGTCGGGGCCGCCATGGGGTTGCTGAGCCTGTATGTGTTTGGCCTGCAGAATCAGCCCTCTGCTTTCCTGAACGGGGTTGATCTGGCGCGGGTCGGTGCGGCGGCGCTTTCCCTGGGGCTGACCGGATGCCTGATGGTGCTGTTCCGGGTGGCGCACCCGCCGGCAGGCGCGACGGCACTGATCGTGTCACTGGGGCTGATGCCCGATCCGGCGCAATTGCCGATTCTGATGGCCGGTGTCTTGCTGCTGCTGGTGCATGCCTTCGTGATGAACCGGTTGTCCGGCATTCCCTATCCGCTGTGGTCAGCGGCGAAAGCGACGCCCGTCACCGGAGCGGTTTCCCGGCCCTGACCGGCGCGCCGCCCGGTCAGCTGCCAATGATCACGGTGCCACTGCCAATGGTGACACCGCCGCAGGAAATGGCGCTGCCGGTGACCGCGGCGGGAATGCCGTTGATCACCACGGTGGCGGAGCCGGCGGCAATGGCGCGCGGGTGCGGCGGGTGTTTGGGCTTGGAGTGCATGGCCAGCGGGTCGCCGACTCGCGCCACCGGCTTGCCATCCACCAGCACATCCGGCGAGCCCGCGATCACCGGTGTGGGAGGAAAACCCTCGTGGTCGGTGCCGATGTCGCCCAGTAATACAATCGCTTTACTCATTCCCTGACTTCCTTTTCTTCCGTGACAGTCCGTAGTCGTGAGGGGCTATCTTAAAGCCAATGCGCGGCCATGCCAAACGACCAGGTCTCACCGGCCACCGATTGGCTCGCGGATGACCTGCGTCAAAAGCGCCCGGGGCGGCATCTTCTACACTGCCTGTCATCCCATCGCGCCATGGAGGCTCGCCATGTCTTCACCCAGTCACCCGGACTTTGACCTCTGGCACCAGGGCTACGGCGTTATTCGCCATTCCCCGACCACCTGCATCCGCGCCAAGGCACTGGCAGAGCAGTTGGTGGCCGACGGCCAGCAGCCGGATACCGCCACGGTGTTCCGCAAGCTCATGGCGCTGGACCGCCTGACCAGTGCGGGGTTATGGCTGGTCGCCCACATGACCTACGCCAACCGGGTCGACATCGGCGGCCAGCCGCTGACGGCGCGGGACTTCAAGCTTCACCCCGAGGGCCACACCGGCGGCGCGCTCAATATGGTGCCCGCCTACGCCGCCTACCTGGCCCTGAACAACCTGACCGGGCAGACCCGCAGCTGGCTCATGGGCCAGGGCCATTGCGTGGCCGCCATCGACGCACTCAATGTACTGACCGGCAATCTGCACCCGGAGCAGCACAACCGCTACCGGGGCCCGGATGGCCTGTCGGCGCTGGTGTCGGACTTCTACAGCTATCGCCAGCGGCCCGATGGTGGCATGGCGGCGCCTTTGGGCAGCCATGTAAATCCGCACACCGCCGGCGGTATCATGGAAGGCGGTTACCTCGGCTTTGCGGAACTGCAGTACGCCCATATGCCACTGCCCGGGGAGTCGCTGGTTGCCTTCCTGTCTGACGGCGCGGCCGAGGAGCAACGGGGCAGCGACTGGATTCCCCGCTGGTGGCGGGCAGAAGATTGCGGCACGGTGATGCCGGTGATGATTGCCAACGGCCGTCGCATCGAACAGCGCACAGAATTGGGCACCCGCGCCGGACTGGAGCGCTTCGAGGAACATCTGGTGGACCGCGGCTTTGCGCCAGTGCGCTTTGATGGCCGCGACCCCGCCGCCTTTGTGTGTGCGCTGTATGACATGGAGAAAACACTGGCCGCCAACGGTCGCCGGGCGGTGGCCGGGGAACAGAGCTACCCGGTTCGGGTGCCCTACGGCATTGCCGAGACGCTCAAGGGTTTTGGCTTTTACGGCGCCGGCGCAAACGCTGCCCATAACCTGCCACTGCCCGGCAGCCCGCGCGTGGATGCCAGGGCCCGCGAGCTGTTCCAGCAACATGCTGACAGGCTCTGGGTGGCGCCGGACGAACTGGCAACCTGCATCGCCCGGCTGAATCTGCACGATAGCCAACAGCGACCGCTGGAACGGGACCATGCCCTGGCCTGTCGCAATCCGGCAGAGCCGGTCATGTCGCAACTGCTGCAGGCCAGCGGCCCCTGCTCCCCGATGCAGGCCGTCGACGACTTCTTTACCGCCCTGGTTATCGCCAATCCCGGCTTGCGGGCCAGGGTGGGCAACCCGGACGAACTCGCCAGCAACCGACTCCACAAGGTGCTGGATCAGCTCAAACACCGGGTCAACGATCCGGAGAGCGACCAGGAATCGGTGCTGGGGCGGGTGATCACCGCGCTCAATGAAGAAGCGGTGGTATCGGCCTGCCTTGGCAACAAGGCAGGACTGAACCTGGTGGCCAGTTACGAGGCCTTTTGCGTAAAAATGCTGGGGGCCATCCGCCAGGAGCTGATTTTCGCCCGCCACCAGCGGGAGGTGGATCGCCCGCCCCGCTGGCTGGGCTTTCCGGTGATCGCCACCTCCCATACCTGGGAGAACGGCAAGAACGAACAGTCCCACCAGGACACCACCTTCTGTGAAGCCCTGCTGGGGGAAATGAACGACGTGTCGCGGGTGGTGTTTCCCGCCGATTACAACAGCACACTGGCGGTGCTGCCGGGCATCTATCAGGGCCGCGGCACCTTGACCTGCATGGTGATTCCCAAACGGGAACGCCCGTGCGTGTTCAATGATACCGAGGCCCGGGCGCTGGCCCGCAACGGTGCCCTGGTAGTGGACGAAGACACCTCCAACGGCGAACCGGTGCTGCTGATTGCCAACGGCGCCTACCAGTTGTCAGAGCTGATGCGCGCCTGTGAACGGCTGCGTGAAACCGGCACACCGTTCCGCCTGGTGTACCTGCAGGAGCCGGCGCGGTTTCGCCAGCCCCGGGATATCCACGAAGCTAACGCCTGTCTGTCCGAGTTTGAACGGGAGCGACTGTTTCCATTTCGTCTTCACCGCCGCGTGGCCCTGACCCACATGCGACCGGAGGTGTTTCGTGGCCATCTTCACCCTCTCTTCCCGGAGCCGCGCCATTCCCGGGTGCTGGGTTACCTCAATCGCGGCGGCACGCTGGATGAGGCCGGCATGCTGTTCGCCAACCGCTGCTCCTGGGCCCATGCGCTGTTAGCCTGCGCCCTGGTCATGGAAAAGCCGCCCGGCGAGTGGCTGTCCAGTGCCGAACTTGCAGCGGTGGAAGGTCGCGGCGACCCCGGTGTGGTTACCCGCGCGCCGGGCTAGGGGTGCCATGATTGGAGCCAGCTCGCCACGCCCGCAGGGCCGTTTCCAGCTCGAGAATCAGCAACACCGCCACCCCTGCCGCAACCGCAAACAGCAACTGCTCCGGGGCCAGTGGCGCGCTGCCGAACGTGCGGTGAGCCAGCGGCAGGTAGGTGAAAGCCAGCTGCAGTATGACCACACCGGCGACCGCCAGCAGCACCACCGGCGTGCCCAGGACACCCCGCAGCGTGATGGAGGGTGAATCGAGGTAGCGCACGGCAAACAGGTAGAACACCTCCATCGTCACCAGGGTGTTAACCGCCAGCGTGCGGGCGGTGGCTTCATCTCCGCTGTAATCCATCGCCCACACCCAGGCGGCAAAGATACCGCCCAGAAACAGCAGCGAGACAAACACCACCCGCCACACCACGAACCCCGCCAGCAGCGGCTCTTCCCGCGGGCGTGGGGTACGCTTCATCACCCCGGGCTCCGGCGGCTCGAACGCCAGGGTCATCGCCAGCACCACGGAACTGACCAGGTTGACCCAGAGAATCTGCAAGGCAGTAATGGGGAGCGTCAGCCCCAGCAACAGGGCGATAATCAGGCTGATGGATTCACCGCCGTTGATCGGCAGCATGAACGCAATGCCTTTCTTGAGGTTGGCGTAAACGGTTCGCCCCTCGCGAACAGCGGCGGCAATGCTGGCGAAATTGTCATCCAGCAACACCATCGCAGCGGCTTCCCGCGCGGCTTCGGAACCCTTGACGCCCATGGCGATGCCCACGTCCGCCCGCTTCAGGGCCGGGGCATCGTTCACGCCGTCGCCGGTCATCGCCACCACACCGTGACGGGCCTGCAGCGCTTCCACCAGCCGCAGCTTGTGTTCCGGGCTGGTGCGGGCAAACACGTCCACCTCGCTGGCCAGCGCCATCAGATCCTGGTCGCTGACGGCGTCCAGTTCGCGCCCGGTAACCACTCGGCTGGCGTTTTCCAGCCCCAGTCTGACGGCAATGGCGGCTGCGGTCAGGGCGTGGTCACCGGTGATCATTTTCACGCGGATGCCGGCGTCGTGACAGTCGCGGATGGCGTGGATGGCTTCCTGCCGTGGTGGATCCAGCAGCGCCACCAGGCCCAGCAATTCCAGACCGTCGCCAACCTCTTCCACCGCCAGGGTGTTCTGGCCGCCATCCACCGGCTTGCGGGCCAGGGCAAGCACCCGCAAGCCGCCGGAGGCCAGGTCGGCAATCACGTTCTCCCAACCCTGGCGCGCCAGCGCCGCGGTGCTGCCATCGGCGCTGACAACGCGATGACACATGTCCAGAAGCCGTTCCGGCGCCCCTTTCACGTACACCACCGTGTGGCCGTGGTGATCGTGGTTCAGGGTGGCCATGAAACGGTGCTGGGTATCGAAGGGGATTTCGTCCAGCCTTGGCCAGTCCCGTTCGCTCTGTTCCAGTGGGAACTCCGCCTTGTGCGCGAACACTTTGAGCGCGCCTTCCATGGGATCGCCGGCCACGGTGGTTTCGCCCCCGGCGTGGCGGATGTGGGCGTCGTTGCACAGGGCCGCCGCCCGCGCCAGTTCCGCCAACGCCGGCGATGCCGTGGTCTCTCCCGCGGGGGTACTCACCCGGCCCTCCAGCGCGTAACCTTCGCCACTGACCTCCAGGCGCACGCCATCCACGACCACCGCGGTCACCATCATCTCGTTGCGAGTCAGCGTGCCGGTCTTGTCGGAACAAATCACCGATACCGCGCCCAGAGTTTCGATCACCGGCATTCGCCGCACCACCACATGGCGGCTGGCCATGCGCCGCACCCCGATGGCCAGGGTAATGGTGAGAATCGCCGGCAGGCCTTCGGGAATTGCCGCCACCGTCAGGCCCACCACCGCCATAAACAACTCCGCCCGCGGCAGCCCGCTGAAATACAGGCCACCGGCGAAAATGCCCAGCCCGGCCAGAACAATCAGCACCGACAGGTAGCGGGCAAAGCGGTCGATCTGCACCAGCAGCGGTGTTTTCAAGGTGGTGGTTTCCTGCAGCAGACCGGAAATACGACCGATCTCGCTGTCCGGTCCGGTGCGAACCACCACACCGCGGGCGGTTCCGGTGGCCACCATGGTGCCGGCAAAGGCGAGACTGAACTGGTCCCCGAGTCCGGCATCAGCGGGCACGGGTTCAGTCGCTTTGTCCACCGACTCGGACTCGCCAGTGAGTATCGCCTCCTCGATCTTGAGGTTGTGGCAACGCTCCAGACGCAGGTCCGCCGGCACACGGTCGCCAGGCTCCAGCAACACCGTGTCTCCAGGCACCAGGTCGGCCGCGTCAATGCGGTGCTGGCCATCTTCCCGTACCACCAGCGCTTTCGGCGCCAGCATGTGGCGGATCGCCGCGAGCGCCTGTTCCGCCCGCCCCTCCTGAACGAATCCGACCAGGGTCTGGACCGCCACCACCGCCAGAATCACGGTGGTATCCACCCAGTGCCCGAGAAAGGCGGTGATGGTCGCTGCCGTCATCAGCACGTAGATCAGGAAATTTCGCAGCTGGCGCAGCAGCCTCGCCAGCGGGCCTCGCCGCACGGGCTCCGGCAACCGGTTATGGCCCCAGCGCAGCAGCCGTTCACTCGCGGCGGCGCCAGACAGCGGCACATCGGCGTCGAGGCTCTGGCGAACCTCGGCAACGGTCAAGGCGTGCCAGCCAAGCCCTGGTGGTGAGTCAGTCGGCTTTGACGACGACCGATGGATAGTGAATGGCAGTGGCATGGGCCGGCTCCGTGGCGACGTTACCGCTCCCATTAGAACCCGGCCAGTGCCTGGCCGGATTGCTGCAGGTCAAGAACAGAGCCTTGCGGCAAAAGGTGGGGAGCCGCCCTCGGGCGATTACCACAGCGGGAGGGCGAACAGCGACACTCCGGTCAGTTCACGAACACCGGGCCAAAGCCCATGTTCCACAGCAGCACCGAACCCACCCGGGTGGATACCAGAATGACCAGCGCCACCGTGAGCAGGGCACCGCCATACATCACCGCCCGGTCTTTCTCGATCCCCATGACAATGGGCAGGCCATCGAACATCAGCCAGGCGCCGTAGCAGGCCGCCAGCAGGAACACCACAGCGTTGAACCAGGGTACCGGATACAGCAGCGCGAACCCCGCCAGGAACAGCGGCGTGCAGGAATAGGAGGCCAGCGCAATACCGTTGGAGGGCACCGGCTCCTCCACCGCGCCGTAGGTTTTCGCCATCCAGTTGATGGCGAATCCAAGCGCGAACACGCCGACCAGCATCGCCAGATAGGTCAGCACACTGAGTTGCACGGCGCTGATTTCCGTCAGTTTTATCAGCCGATCATTGCCAACGGTCCAGCCAAAATGCGCCGTCGAGATATAAGCGCAGATCGGGGCGATGGCAGCCAGTACCAGCACGTACGCCACGTAGAGACGGCGGGGTGGTGCATGTTCGCGGCGGATCGACGCCCATTCTTCGTCGGGATGGGTAAACAGACCGAATGCATGAGACAGGAGCATTGCCGTTCTCCTTTATTCTTTGTGGACTTCTAGCAATTACGCTTCCTATAAAAAGCTAGATCAGAACGGCAAAAAGCTCCAGTGGCACTCAGGCGGTGCGGGGGTCGGTTGCAGCCACCCAGGGTTGCTCACGGTGATGGTCGCGGAACGACAGCAGGCTTTCCACACCCTCGAAGTTCACCAGGCTGCGGAAATCCAGCCAGTCCACCAGGCAATAGAGGCAGATTGCCGGATAATTCCACTCTTCAAACTGGCCGTCATCGACCATCGCCGCGAGCGTCCGCAGGGTGGTCATGATGCGTTCACGCTGCAGGTTGAAAAACATCACATCGGCGCTGGTGTCCAGCCCGGAACGTTCAGACAGCAACAGGGTGACGGCCGAATCGTTGGCGGCGTCGATCAGAGTGAGCTGATTCTGCTGGTTCCAGGTCAGTGGGTCCCGGCCCTGCTTGGCACTGACGTAGCGGGCGATGATCCGCGAGTCGTAGATGTCCTGGCCGTCGTCCTCCAGCATGGGAATTTTCAGGGCCGGATTGTTGCGGCGCAGTTCGTCACGGCCTTCGCCATAGATATCGAGATTGACGAATTCGTGAGGTTCCTCATCCAGCAGAATGCGAATGCGGCGAACGTAGGGCGAGGTCGTCGAACCAATCAGTTTCATGTGCTCTCCTGTCATCAACAGTTATGTTTCCAGCAGGCTCTGCGGATCCGTGTAGGCGTATCCGGTAGCCTCCGCCACTTCGCTGTGGGTAATCTTTCCCTGGCAGACATTCAGGCCATGGCGCAGGTGCGGGTTGGCCTTGAGCGCGGCGACGATCCCCTGATTGGCAAGCGCCGCGATGAACGGCAGCGTGACGTTGTTCAGCGCCAGCGTAGACGTTCGGGCCACAGCTCCGGGCATGTTGGCTACGCAGTAATGTACCACGCCATCCACCGTGAAGGTGGGGGCATCGTGTGTGGTTGGTTTCGAGGTTTCGGTGCATCCGCCCTGATCGATGGCCACATCCACGATCACACTGCCCTCGGGCATGCGCGCCACCATGTCCCGGGTCACCAGTTTCGGCGCGGACGCGCCGGGAATCAATACGCCGCCGATCACCAGATCGGACTCGATCACCGAGCGCTCCAGGGTATCCGTGGTGGAAAACAGCGTGCAGATGCGGTTGCCGTATAACTGATCCAGCTCCCGCAACACCGCCATGTTGCGATCCAGCACGGTCACCTGGGCTCCCAGGCCCACGGCCATGGCGACGGCATTCTGCCCCACCACGCCGCCACCGATCACCGTCACCCGCGCTGGCGGGACTCCAGGCACTCCACCCAGCAGTACGCCCCGACCACCCATGTTCTTTTCAAGGCAATGGGCACCGGCCTGAATGGCCATGCGCCCGGCCACCTCTGACATGGGGGCCAGCAGCGGCAGCCGCCCGTGATCGTCGGTCACCGTCTCATAGGCAATGCAGGTGGCACCGGATTTCACCAGATCGTCGGTCTGCGGCTGATCCGGGGCCAGATGTAGGTAGGTAAACAGGGTGTGTCCGGCGTTAAGCAATGCACGCTCCTCCGGCTGCGGCTCTTTCACTTTGACGATCAGCGCCGCGCTGGCGAACACGGAAGGGCCATCGTCCGCCAGGATTGCCCCGGCCGCGCGGTACAACTCGTCGGTAAAGCCTATGGCGGCACCGGCGCCACGCTCCACAATCACCTCATGACCACAGGACACCAGTTCCCGCACCGCGGCGGGGGTCATCCCCACCCGGTACTCGTGATTCTTCACTTCCCTCGGTACGCCGATTTTCATCTGCACTCCCTCTTGTGACGCCACGGCAGCAGGCGCAAACAATGCGCCACCTGACAAAGTGTAGTAAAAAGGTCTAAGTTAGGATGACCCGATCGGAAGCATCGGTTGAGCCGCGTGGTCCGTAAGTTCATGACGTCACCTCAACCGTTACACAAGGAGCAGGAACGCTGATGAAAGCACTGATACCCAGCCTTTGCGCAACCACCCTCACACTGTCACTCGCCAGCACACAGGTTATCGCCGAAATGCAGACAGAAACCGTTGAATACACCGTGGACGGCTCCACCTTCACTGGCTACCTCGCCTGGGACGATGAAGCCGAGGGCGAACGCCCGGGCGTGCTGGTGGTACACGAGTGGTGGGGGCACAACGAGTTTGCCCGGGAACAGGCCGAACGCCTGGCCGCGTCCGGCTACAGCGCGCTCGCACTGGACATGTACGGTGAGGGCAAAGTGGCTGACCACCCGGAAGACGCCCAGAAGTTCATGAAAGAAGCCACCAGCGACCCGGATAAGGTCAAGGCACGCTTCATGGCCGCGATGGAATTGCTGCAGAATCACGACAGCGTCGACAGCGACCGCATTGCCGCCCAGGGCTATTGCTTCGGTGGCGCCGTGGTACTGAACATGGCGCGGCTGGGCGTCGATCTGGACGGCGTGGTCAGCTACCACGGCGCCCTGGGCAGCCCGATTCAGGCCGAAGCGGGTAAGGTGAAGGCGCGGGTGCAGGTCTATACCGGCGGAGCGGACCAGATGGTGCCCTCAGAGCAGGTCGCCGGGCTGGTCCGTGAAATGCAGGATGCGGAGGTGGACCTGACCCTGGTGTCCTTCCCCGGCGTTCTGCACTCGTTCACCAACCCCGAGGCAGACCGCATCGCCAGTGAATTCGACATGCCGGTCGGTTACGATCAGGCTGCTGCCGAGCGGTCGTGGAACGGTACCCTGCGCTTCTACGACGAGATCTTTGCGGAGTAATCCGGCCACCGTCAGAGGGCGCTCTCGATGGTGCCCCTGACCTCCCCCATCAGTTCTTCCACGGTCCGGCCGGCGGTGGCCACCGGCGGGTGGATGATGACGTCGATCAGCCCCGGGGAAAACGCCGCCGTGCCTTTGGGCAGCCGGTCGTGAGAGCCGCGAATGGTGACCGGGAGAATCGGTAAACCGCCATCCCGGGCAATCACAAAGCCCCCTTTCTTGAACGGCAACAGCTGCCCGTCGCGCGAGCGGGTGCCCTCCGGAAACAGCAGAATGCCGGTGCCATCCGGTAGCTGGGCCACCCCGCGTTTGATGCTTGAGAGGGCGTCACTGCCCTTTGAGCGGTCAATAAACAGGTTGCGTGAGGTTTCCAGCGCCAGCCCGAACAGCGGTACCTTGCGCAGCTCCTTCTTGATGACCCAGCGGTATTGCAGCCCCAACGCCAGCACCAGCGCAGGCGGATCAAAATAGGAGGCGTGGTTGCTGAGGATAACGTAGCGCTGCCCCGGCACAATATGCTCGCGGCCGGTCACGTTCAGGCGGATACCGGTGAGCTTGAGAATCGCCCAGGCAAACACCTGGGTACCCCGAAAGGCGGCATCGCCCCGTTTGCCCAACAGCGCCGCAGCGACGATGGGCAGGAACAACACCAGTGTGAGCAACGAGGCCCAGAACAGAATCCAGATCGATTTCGCGGTTTGCAGCATGATGGGAGACCCTAATTAAGCACCCAGCGCCCTGACAGTCAGGCACAAAAAAAGGCAGCCGAAGCTGCCTTTTTGGGCGGTTACCCTCTGTTATTTACAGAGCAGTAACGTTCTCCGCCTGAGGACCTTTCTGGCCCTGGGTAACGGTGAACTCAACCTGCTGGCCTTCTGCCAGAGTCTTGAAACCGCTGCCCTGAATAGCGCTGTAGTGAACAAAAACGTCCGGGCCGCCTTCACGAGTGATAAAGCCAAAGCCTTTTGCTTCGTTGAAGAACTTAACAGTACCGGTAGTAGTAGACATACTAAAATTTCCTGAAATCAATCATATTATCTGCTGCCAGGCACCCTAGTGGTGCGGGGTCAGCGTGTTACGGAAAAACAGAAATCGCGGAATCAAAAACAGGACGGTCACTACTAACAGCGGAGGTACGTCATATTCATGAAATGCTTTACTAATCTTTCCTACGCAAACCACTCTACTCCTGATTTCCGGGATTGCCAAGGGTATTTTCAGGAATTTGTGTAGGTAAAGTTACCGATCAGCCTTTGAGCAGGCCAAAGGTGTAAATTCCCAGTGCTGTCATGAGGATGGAACCAACGACATGGGCCAGCACACCGGCGATCGCCATGCTCCATTTACCTTCCTGGAGAGCAGCAAACATTTCCAGCGAAAAGGTGGAAAACGTGGTCAGCGCGCCGCAAAGTCCGGTAATGGCAAACAACCGCCACTCCGGAGCCAGACTGCTGCCGTCCATGAAAAACCCGATCAGCAGCCCCACCAGCCAGCCCCCCGCCAGGTTCGCCACCAGCGTACCCAGGGGAATGGCGTGATAACTGGCGTTGAGCCACAGACCGAGTGCCCAGCGCAGGTTGGCGCCGATCACGGCGCCAACACTCACTGCTAGAAACGACAGCCACATAGTCAGCGGCGCGCCCGTTTACGCGGGGTTGTGGTCAATGACCGTTTCCTTGTTGCGGGCGAACTCGTCGAACGGGAAGTCGTCCACCGTCAGCATTTCCAGTACCACCGATTCATACTGACGCATAAAGTCGGCCTCTTCCTTGCTGAAGACACCCGCCTCCAGTGCCGCCTCGAAGCGTTCCTCCGGATGCAGCGCGGTCATCGGCAGTTCCCCCTTGGCATACGCCTTGGTGGCTTTACGGTACAGCTGCTCGGCTTTGTCGTAGTCCTTGAGCAAACCGTTGTACTGAGCCAGCGGGTTTTCCAGCCCGCCCTCGCCGGCTGTGGTCCAGGTACTGGCCGTCAGCTTGCTGCGAATGGCGGTGTCGGTGGAAATGGCGCGAGCCAGTTTGCGCGACAGATCATCGTGGGGTGCGTCCCAGCGACGACCCAGCGGCATAGTCACCGCGCGCAGGGCCAGGGCAACCGGACGGTTCGGCAGGTTCTGCAGGAACTCATCCAGCGCGCTCTCGGTGCGGTTCAGCAGCAGCGCAAGACTGTACTCCATCACCTCTTTCTCGCCTTCCACCGGCTGGGTCTCGTGCCAGTTCTTCAGCACCATGGACGCCAGATAGAGATTGGAAAGCATGTCGCCCAGACGCGCAGAAATCAGCTCGCGCATTTTCAGTTCGCTGCCCAGGGTGGTCATGGCGGCATCGCCGCACAGACCGAAGGCGGCACTGAAGCGCGCAACCGCCTGAGCGTAACGGCGGCTGGCGCTGTCAAACGGCACATCGGCGCGGCCAAGCCCCAGCGCCTGGGTAAAGGCGCGGGCAGCGTTGCCGAAGATCAGCCCGGCGTGACCGAAGAACGCGTCGTCGAAGGCATCGATATCGTCGCTGTCTTTCGCCGCCAGCTCCTTGAGCACGTAGGGATGACAGCGAATGGCCCCCTGACCAAAGATCATCAGGCTGCGGGTCATGATGTTGGCGCCTTCCACGGTGATCGACACCGCAGCACCACTGAAGCCGATGCCCAGGTAGTTGCGCGGGCCAAGGGTCACGGTCTTGCCACCGTGAACATCCATCGCGTCCGTCAGCACGCCACGCTGGAATTCGGTGAGGTGGTACTTGAGGATCGCCGACGGCACCGCCGGCTTCTCGCCCTTATCAATCATGTTGGCGGTGTGGTTGACCGCCGCCTGGGTGATGTAGGTCTTCGCGGCGATACGTGCCAGCGGCTCCTGCACCCCTTCCATATCGGCCACCGGGGTATTGAACTGACGACGGATGCGGGTGAAGCCACCGGCTGTACCTGCGGCATACGCCGCGGCGCCGGCCGCGCCGGACGGCAGGGTGATACAGCGGCCCACCGACAGGCATTCCACCAGCATGCGCCAGCCCTCACCGGCCATTTCCTGGCCACCGATAATGTAATCCAGCGGGATAAACACGTCCTTACCGTTGATCGGCCCGTTCATGAACGGGGTACCGATGGGGCAGTGCCGGCGACCAATTTCCATACCCTTGGTGTCGCGGGGGATCAGTGCGCAGGTAATACCGTAATCTTCCTTGTCGCCCAGCAGCCCGTCCGGGTCAAACATGCGGAAGGCCAACCCGACCACCGTGGCGATCGGCGCCAGGGTGATCCAGCGCTTCTCGAAGTTGAGGCGAATGCCGACCACTTCCTTGCCGTCCACCTCCTGCTTGCAGACGATCCCGGTGTCCGGCAGCGACGTGGCATCCGACCCAGCACGCGGGCCGGTGAGGCCGAAACAGGGGATCTCGCGGCCGTCGGCCAGACGCGGCAGGTAATGGTTTTTCTGCTCTTCCGTACCGTACTTGACCAGCAGCTCGCCGGGGCCGAGGGAGTTGGGCACGCCCACGGTGACCATCAGCATTTCGTTAGCGGCGAGCTTCTGCAGCACCGCAGTCTGGGCCTTGGCCGAGAAGCCAAGACCACCGTATTCCTTCGGAATGATCATGCCGAAGAACTTTTCTTTCTTCAGATGATCCCACAGCTCCTTCGGCAGATCGGCGCGCTCAACGGCCAGGTCCCAGGCGTTGCACATGGAAATGGCCTGCACGCACTGGTTGTCGACAAACGCCTGCTCCTCTTCGGTCAGCCCGGTGTTGCGGTTGATCAGCAGGTTGTGCCAGTCCGGCTGGCCGGTGAACAGCTCACCATCCCAACCCACGGTTCCTGCCTCAAGAGCGACTTTTTCAGTTTCCGAGACTTTCGGCGCCACTTTCTTGAACATGGCGAACACCCGGGGCGTCAGCCAGGACTTACGGAATCCGGGCAGCCCGGCGGCGGCGGTCACCGCGGCGCCGATGAACAGAATCAGCGCGAGGGTGCCGGAGGCGAACAGCAGTGACGCCAGACCCACCACCACCATGACGCCGATGGCCGGTTTGGCACCCGATTCACGGCGCATCACGATCAACAGACCGACCACCGCGATCAAAAGCAGAATGAAAGTCATCATAGGTTCTCTCTGTCATCCATGGATTGAATATCGAAGACTACATTTCGTTACGTTCAAAGTACCTGATCAGATGATCCCTGACCAGTAACCACATCATGATCAGGCAGTTACAATGACCCGGATGCCCTCCAATGCGAGGCTGGCCTGCTCAATAGCCGACTGCGCCGCCGCGAACTGATCGCGGAAGAAGCCGATTTCCTCGTCCCGGATGGCCGGATTCACCTGCTTCAGTGCTTCCAGGCGGCGGATCTCTGGCTCGAACACCTGCCGCAGCTGATCCAGGGCGCGCTCCCGCATCGGCTCCAGATGAGGCTCCGCCAGCCGTTCGGCATGATCCACCATGGTTTCCACCTGAGGCCGCACCTGGGGCACTACCGCCTGGGCAGTGCGGCGTCGGATATTGGAGCACAGGTCGTTGAGGCGATCGTGGGGCAAGGCCGCAGACAGATCACGGCCGTTCACGTCCACCAGCAGCCGCAGTGGCGACACCGGCAGGTAACGGGACAGCTGCAGCGCTTCCGGCGCCGGGCAGTGTACGGTGAACAACGCCTCCAGTAGCAGGGTGCCGGCGGGCAACGCCTTCACCGACAGGCTGGCCAGGGCGGCCTTGCCGAGGCCGGAACTGGTGACCGAGTCCATCACCCCGGTCACCAGCGGGTGCTCCCAGCTCATGAAGGCCAGGTCTTCCCGCTCCAGTGCCTGTTGTCGGCTCCAGGTGACCGTCAGTCCGTCCTCGGGCAAATCCGACACGTGGCCAGCATGGTAATGTTCCCCGGGTCGAAGCACATCCGCGTGTTCGGAATGGTCCTCCACCTCAACACCGAGGATGTCGAACGCTTCCATCATGTAGTCGCGAACCTCGGCGGAGCCCTCCTCCGTTTCGATCTGGCGGATCAGGTCGGTCGCCACATCGGGGCGACAGGAGTTCATTTCGATCAGCGCATCACGGCCGTTCTGCAGTAAGGTGCGCAGGCGGTCAGCCTCCGCTGTGGATGCCTGCAGCAAGGCGTCCAGCCCGGCAAGCTCACCCTCTGCCACCTGTTGCCACTGGGCCTGCACCTTCTCCTGCACCGCCACCCCGACGGAGCAGCTCTCGCTGAAGGCGTTGAGGCCCTCGTGGAACCAGCGGAACTGGGCTTCCTGGACGGTGCCCTGCAGATAGGGAATGTGAATATCAATGGTGTCGGACTGACCGATGCGGTCCAGCCGCCCGATGCGCTGCTCGAGCAGGTCGGGGTTGGCGGGCAAATCGAACAACACCAGATGATGGGCGAACTGGAAATTGCGGCCTTCACTGCCAATTTCCGAACAGATCAGCGCCTGGGCACCCTGCTCGGTGTCCGAGAAATAGGCCGCAGCCCGGTCACGCTCGATCAGGCTCAGGTGCTCGTGGAACGCGGCGCTGCGGATACCGGCCCGCAACTGCAGATAACTTTCGAGCGCCATGGCGGTGCTGGCGTGGGCACAGATCACCACCACCTTGGCCGGCTTCAGGCTGGCCAGGGCTTTCTCCAGCCAGGCCACCCGGGGGTCTTCTGCCAGCCACTGCTCCTCATCAAGGACCCGCTCCGGCGCCAGGTTGTCGAGGCCGAAACGGTAAGGCTGGTAGCTCTCGGGACAGGGCAGCGGCACTGGCAGCGCCCGACGTTCGGGAAAGCCCTGTATCGCCGCCCGGGTATTGCGGAACAACACGCGCCCGGTGCCATGCCGATCAAGCAGGGCATCAATGATGGCCTGCTGCGGCTCAGCGGCTTTTTCCAGTACCGCCAGCTCATCACCGAGCCAGTTTTTCAGGGCGGCGCGATCGTTCGCCGTCAGGCCGTCACTGTCATCCTGCAGGCGGCGCACCACGGCATTGATGGCTTCGTACTGTTGCTCCTCCTCGCGGAAGGCCTCGAGATCATGAAACCGGGCGGGATCGAGCAGCCGCAATCGGGCGAAATGACTGGCCACACCCACCTGTTCCGGTGTCGCTGTCAACAGCAGCAGCCCGTGGCTGGAGGCCGACAGCTCTTCCACCAGCTGGTATTGCGGGCTGGCCTGTTCCGGACTCCAGGCCAGATGATGGGCCTCATCGACCACCATCAGGTCCCAGCCAGCCGCCACCGCATCTTTTTGCGCCTGCGGACTCGACATCAGAAAATCGAGGCTGCACAGCACCAGCTGATCACTCTCAAACGGATTGCTTGCGTAGGAGTCTCCGAACACCTTGTTCATCAGGGCGTCGACGTCGTCCTCACTCTCCGCCAGCGCGTCGTAGCGGCCCTGGTCAATAATGGAGAAGCGCAGGTTGAAGCGCCGCAGCATTTCCACCAGCCATTGATGGATCAGCGAATCCGGCACCACGATCAGCGCCCGTCTGGCGCGGCCGGTGTGCAGCTGGTAATGCAGGATCAGGCCCGCTTCTATGGTCTTGCCCAGCCCCACTTCGTCCGCCAGAAGCACCCGCGGGGCATGGCGACGGGCGACCTCATGGGCAATATAGATCTGATGGGGTAAATGCTGGGTGCGGGCGCCGATCAGGCCCTGGGCCGAGGAGGCCCGCAAGCGCTCCTGATGCTGCAGGGTCGCCACCCGCAGGCGAAAGGCGCCATTACGATCAAACTGGCCGGCGAACAGGCGCTGGTGGGGGGCCGAAAAATTCACCGAGCTGCTCAGTTTGACCTCGGAAATCTGCTGGAGAGTGTCGTTGTCGTCGGCACTGACTTCGGCGTGATACATCAGCACGCCACCGAGCTCCTCCACCGCCCGGACCGTGTATCGCTCACCGTCGAAGGTCTCGATCTCCTCACCGATCTGGTAAATGATACGGGACAGGGGGGCGTTATCGATGGCGTAGGTGCGCTCCTCGTCTGCCGCCGGGAAACCCAGCGTTACTCGTCGGCCCGAGATATCGGTGACAATTCCGAGCCCGAGGCCGGCGTCGCTGTGGCTGACCCAACGCTGGCCGATGACAAAATCCGATGCGTCCAAGAAACCTCCGTCGCATTTTAGTTCAGGGTAGCTGTAAATTCGTTGCTGTCGTGCCGGTCACGACGGCAGCTGTTTGAGATCCGCGCCATTCTCACGCACCCAGTAAGCAGCCGCGCCACACACCGCCGCCGGCACCACCACCAGATTCAGCACCGGCACCATGGCAGCCAGTGCCACCGGCAGGCCGAAACCGAAGGCAGACAGCCGGGTATCGCCCAGCAGCCGGCGCAGTGCGGGAAAACTGACTTTGTGGTTGTCCGCCGGGTAATCCACGTACTGCAGCGCCATCATCCAGCAGTTGAAGAGAAACCACAGAACCGCGGCCACCAGGTTTACTACGGGAATCAGACCAATGATCAACAAACCAATGGCGCGGGGCAGGTAATAAAGAATCTTCTGCACTTCGCGCCAGAGTACGCGGGGGATATCCCGCACGATCTGCCCCCAGCTATCGTCGGTACTGA
This sequence comes from Marinobacter lipolyticus, assembly GCF_018424605.1. Lineage (GTDB taxonomy): Bacteria > Pseudomonadota > Gammaproteobacteria > Pseudomonadales > Oleiphilaceae > Marinobacter > Marinobacter lipolyticus_B. The sequence goes on from NZ_QTKT01000004.1 coordinate 244,073, forward strand.
CCTCCTGGCCGGTCAGGTGCTTCTCGGTCAGCTCCGCCAGATAACCGTAGAACGGGGCGCCGATCAGATTGGCCAGAATCACAAAACCATAGGCCAGCATCAGCAGGATCACCACGCCGTAGAGAATCCAGAACAGCCAGTCCAGGCTCTGCAACCAGGCCCAATCCGGCAGCCAGCCCATGGCTGCGGCAATCATGGCGGCGAACAGTTCCGCGAGAAAATAGAACAGCAGACCGAACAGCAGGACGTTGATCACCAGGGGAATGATGACAAACAAGCGCAGGCCCGGTTGGCGAATCAACCGGAACCCTTCACCGAGGTAACCCAGGCCACGAAAAAAGTTTCCCTTCAACATAGGTGGCAGTACCTCCGTTTCGATGACAGTGACGGGGCGCAAAGCATATCATGTTGCCACTGCCACCACAGCCCGATAGCTACCGGATTCCCCTGATGGACGCACTGAAAAGCCAGCTTGATCAGATTCTCGACTGCCAACCACTTTGGCGGGTGGGCGTACTGATCTCGGTGACGGGCATTCTTTACCTGGCCACCACCAGCACGCCCTATCCACTGCCGGCCTCCGCCAATGACAAGATCAATCACCTGGTGGCGTTCGCGGAACTGACCGTGGTGGCGCGGCTGGCCTGGCCGCGGATCAACCCGCTCCGGCTAGTGCCGGCCGTGCTGGGTTTCGGATTGCTGATTGAGGTCATCCAGTCGCAACTGCCCCACCGGGATTTCTCCCTGGCCGATGTGACCGCCGATGCCGCAGGCATGGCCATTGGCCTGCTGCCGTGGCCCGGGCTCAGGGGCAGAGCGAAGTCACGACATCGCTCCAAAAACCGGATGTGAGCATTTCGCCCGAAACTGTGTGAGATATTTCCCACACGATATGTGCGACTTTTCTGTAACATTTTGTAAGCGGCGCGACGAGGCTGACCGCCGCATTTTGTAACCAACTGTTTTTAAAGACACCGCAATTGTAAACCGACGGGAACACCGGAACTGACACATTTCCGACACCGGCAGGTCACATCAGGCTTGCTATAGTGAAGGTGTCAGGGATGACAGGGAAAAGGACGACGCACTGGATGCACCCCGGCAACGGATGCAGGGAGAGGCAAGGACACAGGGACGCCTCGCTTAAAGGATAATATTCGGATTGCCGGCTCGGACGCTGGCACCATGGAGTGGCACAAGGACAACGCAACACGGCAGTTGCAGACATCGCAAGGACGCGACGACCTGTTCCGAAAAGGGCAGCCTACGGGTTGCCCTTTATTTTTTTGTGTTTACGGATTCCCCGCCACCCGATAGATTCTGACCTGATTGAACTCTTCGAATTCATTGAGATCCGGCCAGGTCCTGCCTTCGATAACCGTGAGCCGATGGTACTGGTCATCCCCCAGGTCTTTGACCCGCGAATCCGCCAACAACACTTCCGGGGCCGCGGCCCTGAACGCCTGCAGCAACGGTCGGTTTTCCGGGTCGTACAGCACATCCGCCGCCACGACCAGATCAATGGGCTCAGGGCGTTGATGCCAGTCCCCGCACAGGGTGACGGTGACCCCATTCAATTGGGCATTGGCGGCGACGGCATCCAGCGCCGCCGGATCAATATCGCAGGCAATGGCTTCAGCGGCCCCGGCCATGGCCGCGGCGATCGCCACAACCCCGGAACCGGCGCCAAAATCCAGCACCCGCTTGCCTGCCACCTGCTCGGGATGCGACAGGATCCACTGGGCCAGTACCTGGCCGCTGGCCCAGCAGAACGACCAGTAGGCCGGCTCACCCACCACCGCCTGGGCTTCGTCATGGCTCAACGGCCCCTCCAGCACCGACGGATCGAACAGATGAAGGCCGATATCAGGACACCCGCGCGGGTGGGTGACCGCAACACGGCCGCGGCTGAGGGTCTTCTGCAAATGCTGATTGAGTCGGCTCTGGTACATCACGTCTCCGGCGGTGCCCGCAAACGAGCATAAAAACAGTCTCTTCGTTATACTGCAACCTCATTTTTTCCAGTAATCCGACACCCCGATGGCCTCCAGACCCGACACCGAAGACTACCTGTCCCTGTTCCTCAACGACGTGCCGCTGATGGACGTGCGGGCCCCTGTGGAATTTACCAGGGGCAGCTTCCCGACCGCCGAGAATGCGCCACTGATGAACGACGAGGAGCGTCATCGGGTGGGCATCTGCTACAAGGAAAAGGGCCAGGACCGCGCCATTGAACTGGGCCATCAGCTGGTGGCAGGCGACATCAAGGCGCACCGCATCGAGGCGTGGAAACGCTTCGTTGCCACTCACCCCGACGGCTATCTGTTCTGCTTCCGGGGCGGCCTGCGGTCACGCCTGACCCAGCAGTGGATTCGCGATGCCGGCATCGACTATCCGCTGGTCAAGGGCGGTTACAAGGCGCTGCGCCGGTTCCTCATCGACAGCCTGGAATCGCTGATAGCCTCCTCGGACTTCCGGATTCTCAGTGGCCGCACCGGCACCGGTAAGACCCGCGTCCTGCAGCAATTACCCAACCCGGTGGATCTTGAGGGGCTGGCCAATCACCGCGGGTCCAGTTTCGGTCGCCAGGTAACGCCGCAACCGTCCCAGATCGACTTCGAGAATCGCCTGGCAGTGGCCATGCTCAAGGCCACCCATCACGCGGGCGGGCCGATTTACCTGGAAGACGAGAGCCGCCTGGTGGGGCGCTGCGCCCTGCCGGAAACTCTGAAGCAGCGCATGTCGGAAGTACCGCTGATGGTACTGGAGCAACCGATGGCAGAACGCATCGCCATCATCCGGGAGGACTATGTGGAAAGCATGCTGGCCGACTACACCGCCCGGGACGGCGACGAGGCCGGCTGGCTCAACTTCCACGACTACCTGCTCAGCGCCCTGGACCGCATCCGCAAGCGCCTGGGCGGTGAACGCCACCGGGAGCTGCGGACGATGATGACCGCCGCCCTCGAAGAGCAACAGCGCAGCGGTGACACCCGTCTTCACGACGCCTGGATTCGCGCGCTACTGGAAAACTACTACGACCCGATGTACGACTACCAGCTCAGCCAGAAACAGGGCCGGGTGGTGGTCCAGGGGGCTCCCGACGTCATCGTCGATTGGGCCAATCGGTCACGGAATTCGTAACAACGGCCCGACGGGCTTACCAGCAAGTTGCAATCTGCGCCGGTTTCGGCTTTGCTGTAACCACGTTCACCAAGCCATTCAATCGATAATCTGATCAAGAACAAGGAGTCACCCGATGGAAGAGTTGTTCGGAGAGAGCGGGCGCGCGTCCGAATTCGTCGACCAGGGCATCGCCCTGGTCATGGCTTACGCCCCCAAGGTCGTTCTCGCCATCATCACACTGGTGGTCGGCCTCTGGCTGATCAACCGCTTTATCGGCGTTCTCGACAAAAAACTCGGGGAAAAAGACCCGACCCTCAATAAGTTCCTGTGCGGCCTGATCGGCGCCGTTCTCAAGATTCTGCTGGTGATCTCCGCCGCCTCGATGGTCGGCATCGCCACCACCTCGTTCATCGCGGTGATCGGTGCCGCCGGTCTGGCCATTGGCCTGGCCTTGCAGGGCAGCCTGGCGAACTTTGCCGGGGGGGTGCTGATTCTGATCTTCAAACCGTTCAAGGTGGGTGACACCATTGAGGCCGAGGGCTTCCTTGGCGCCGTGGCGGAAATCAGCATTCTTTACACCGTGGTCAACACCTTCGACAACCGCCGCATTGTGATCCCCAACGGCAGTCTATCCAACGCCACGCTGGTGAACGTCAGCATCTACGACAAGCGCCGTTGCGACATGACCTTCGGCATTGGGTACAACGACGACATCGACGCCGCCAAGGCCATCTGCCAGCGCCTGTTCGAGGAGGATGACCGGTCGCTGATGGACCCGCCACCGCGCATCTGTGTTGGCGGGCTGGGTGACAACTCCGTCGACATCATGTTCCGCGCCTGGGTGGCCACCGACGATCTGTGGCCCTACTACTGGGACATGCAGGAAAAAGTGAAGAAGGCGTTCGATGCCGAAGGCATCAGCATTCCCTTCCCGCAGCGCGATGTGCACCTGTACACCCACGGGGAATCGGGACAGACGTCTCAATAAACCGGTTACCGGCTCGCATTCTGTGCAACCTCAACTAAGCTGACGTTAATGGCGCCTGCCGGCCTTACCGGCGGGCGCCAGGCCACCGGGGCCAGGCTCAGCGCAATCACCGGCCCCCGCCCCGCTGTCATTGCTGGTAGGAGGTTGTCACTATGCCGGTACAGCAGTTGAAGGACTTTCTCGATCAGGCAGGCCTGGAATACATGTGCCTGTCCCATCCCACGGCGTTCACCGCCCAACAACTAGCCCATCACGTTAAAATTGCCGGCGACCGGGTGGTGAAAACCGTCATCATCGAGCTCGATGGCAAGATGGCCATGCTGGTGATGCCAGCCACCTGGCGCATTCGCTGGGACCGGCTTTCCGGCATTCTGGACACCGATTTTGTCGACCTCGCCGACGAGCAGGAATTCCAGGACCGCTTTCCCGATTGCGAAGTGGGCGCTATGCCCCCCTTTGGCAACCTCTTTGGCATGTCGGTTTATTGCGCGGAGTCACTGACCGAGCAACCGGAACTGGCGTTCGCCGCCGGCAGCCACACCGAATCGGTGCATATGAAAACCGCCGATTTCCTGAACCTGGTGCAGCCCATGGTGCTGAATCAGGGTTTTGTGAAACCGGGCGCGCAGAAACCGGCCTGGCTTGCCAAGCGGCGTCAGCGACCGGACGAGCTGGCCGACACCAGGGTATCGAGTCTGGCCGGTTACTGAAGCGGGCTGCTTGTCTGAAATCCTCCATCGCGTAAACTGGGGATCTCAGACAGGAACCCGTTATGACTCAAGCTTTTGACATGGTTGTGGTCGGTGCCGGCATGGTGGGTGCCGCCCTGGCCAGCGGACTTGGCCAGAATGGCTTTCGGGTTGCGCTGGTGGACAAGCAGAACGCCCCGCAGTTCGACGCAGAGGCGGCGCCGGATATCCGGGTGTCGGCGCTCAGTGCCGGCAGCGAACGCTACCTGCAACAGCTGGGGGCGTGGTCCCCGATCCTCGACCTGCGTGCCACGGTGTACCGTCGCCTTGCGGTGTGGGATGCCGCCCGCCACCCGCTCAGCAACCTGATTCCCCGTACTGCCACCGAGGTGCTGTTCAACGCCGCGGACCTGTCCGCCACCCACCTCGGCCACTCCGCCACCCACCTCGGCCACATTGTCGAAAACCGGATTACCCAACAGGCGTTATGGCAGTGCGCCGAAGCCCAGCCATCGGTAACGCTGCTGCCCGGCACCGGCGTGACGGCGCTGGAAAGCGCAGAGACCCATGCCACGGTGACTCTGGACAATGGCGACACCCTGACCTGCCAGCTGGTTATCGGCGCCGACGGCGCCCAGTCGCGGGTACGGGACCTGGCGGGCATTGGCGTGACCCGGGACCAGTATGCGCAACAGGCCATGGTCGTCTCTGTTCGTTACCGCGGCGAGGCGCAGGACATCACCTGGCAGGCCTTCCATCCGTCCGGGCCACGGGCATTTTTGCCGTTGCACAGCGCCGGCGATGCCCACCCCGGGGAAAGCTGGGCGTCCCTGGTCTGGTACGATGCGCCGGAGACCCTGGCGCGGCTGAAAACGCTGGATCACGAAGCGCTGTTGGCAGAAATCCAGAAGGGGTTTCCCGCGGATCTGCCGCCATTGACCCACATCGACGCCCGCGCCAGCTTCCCCATCGCCCGCCAACACGCCAAACACTACCATCACCGTCGCGTCGTACTGGTCGGGGACGCCGCCCACACCATCAACCCGCTGGCGGGCCAGGGCGTCAACCTCGGCTTTCAGGACGCCGCCTGCCTGCAGGCCATGCTCCGTGAAGCCCGGCGCAGCGGCGCGGACCTCGCGGACCGGCAATGGCTGGACCGCTACGAGCAGCAACGCCGCCCGGCCAATCGCCGCATGATGCTGGCCATGGACGCGTTCTATTACCTGTTCAGCAATCGCATCCCGCCGGTGCACCTGCTGCGCAACCTCGGCCTCGGGGCCGCCCGCGCCCTGCCCTTCGCCCGCAATCGGGTGGCGCGATACGCCATGGGCATAGACGAGGAACTGCCGGCGATTCTCAAACAGATCACTTCCCGGTTGCCGGGGCTGAATCAGCTCTGACTCCGGCACACCAACACAGCAAGGAGCCACCATGTCAGAAACGATTTTCACCAAGATCATCAACCGCGAGATCCCGGCGGACATCCTTTACGAGGACGACATCAGCCTCGCTTTCAGTGATATCAATCCCCAGGCGCCGGTGCACTTTCTGGTGATCCCGAAAAAACCCATCGCGACGATCAACGACCTTACCGAAGCGGATCGGGAGCTTGTGGGGCACCTGTACCTGGTGGCCGCAAAGATCGCCAAAGAGAAGGGTTTCGCGGACGACGGCTATCGCGTGGTGATGAACTGCGGCGAGAATTCGGGGCAGACGGTGTTTCACATCCACCTGCATGTGCTGGCCGGCAAGCCTCTGGGGTGGCCGCCTTATACGGACAAAATGAAGCAGGTCTGATTCTTTTGTGGGTTGTTCCGGCGTTTGACCTTGGGGGCGGCAAGCGGATTGGTCCTGCTATTTGGGACACGCTCAAGGCATCCATGCGCGCTTAGCTTTGGCCATCCATGGCCAAAGATAGTCCCAAATAGCAGGACCAACCCACTTGCTCGAACTGGGTGCCCATCCATCAAAGTAATTTGCGGTGCTTCAGTGGAAGCAGGCGGAAGCTACTCAAAGTTCCGGTTGGCCGGTGTGTGGTTCGGCTTTCCGGGACTATCTTTCGCCATGGATGGCGAAAGATAAGCGACCAGGGATGGCTTGAGCGTGTCCCGGAAAGCCGAACCACACACCGGCCCTCCCCCCAAGCCTAAAAAACAAGATCAGCGGCCGACGACTTTCTCAGCCTCTTCCACCGGCGTATGTCGAACGTCCTCGCCCTTGACCATGAAGATCACGTTCTCGGCAATGTTGCAGGCGTGATCGCCCACTCGCTCGAGGGCTCGAAGCACCCACATCACTGACATGCAGCGGGAGATGTTACGGGTGTCTTCCATCATGAACGTCAGCAAAGTGCGCGTGGCCGCCTGGTATTCTTCGTCCACCCGTTTGTCTTCTTTCATGATCCGCAACGCCTGCTGTGAATCCAGACGGGCAAAGGCGTCCAGGGCATCGTGCAGCATGCTCAGCACATGGTTGCCGATGTGGCGGACTTCCACGTAGCCGCGGGGGGCCTGACCTTCCTCGTTGAGCTTGATGGCGAACTTGGCGATTTTCTTCGCTTCGTCCCCGACCCGCTCCAGATCCGCCACCATCTTGATGACCGAGATCACCAGCCGGAGATCCCGGGCAGTGGGCTGACGGCGGGCGATGATCAGGGTCGCCTCTTCGTCGATGTCCATTTCCATCTGGTCGACTTTCTTATCACCGGCGCGCACTTCGTCTGCCAGGTGACCATCGTTATCCACCAGTGCCTGGATGGCCCGGTCTACCTGGGCTTCCACCATACCGCCCATTTTCAGGAACTCGGTTTTGAGCTCCATCAGTTCGTCGTTGAACTTGTGGGAAATGTGGTCGCCGTACACATCGTCCTTTTTGGTTGGCATAACTCTGTTCTCCAATATTCTGCAATAACCGGATCAGCCGAAACGACCGGTGATGTAGGATTCCGTCAGCTCGTGCTCGGGCGAGGTGAAAACCTTGGTGGTTTCGTTCACTTCCACCAGATGCCCCAGATGGAAATACGCGGTGCGGTGAGACACCCGCGCGGCCTGCTGCATGGAATGGGTTACGATCACGATGGTGTAGGTCTCCGACATTTCGGAGATCAGCTCTTCCACCTTCGCGGTCGCAATCGGGTCCAGTGCCGAACACGGCTCGTCCATCAGGATCACTTCCGGGCTGACCGCGATCGCACGCGCAATGCACAGGCGCTGCTGCTGACCACCGGACATGCCGGTGGCGGTCGCATCCAGACGGTCCTTCACTTCATCCCACAGGCCGGCCTTGCGCAGGCTGTTCTCGACAATCTCATCGAGATCCGATTTGCGGTTGGCCAGGCCGTGAATGCGTGGGCCGTAGGCCACGTTGTCGTAAATGGACTTCGGGAACGGGTTCGGTTTCTGGAACACCATTCCGACGCGGGCGCGCAGCTCCACCACGTCTTTCTTCGAGTGGTAGATGTCCTCGTCATCCAGCATCAGCTGACCTTTGACGCGGCAGATATCGATGCTGTCGTTCATGCGGTTGAGGCAGCGCAGGAAGGTGGACTTGCCGCAGCCGGACGGGCCGATGAACGAGATCACCTCGTTGCGGGCAATGTCCAGACTGATGTCCTTGATGGCGCGATCCTCGCCGTAGAACACCTCCACGTTGCGGAGCTTGAACTTGGGGTCGTCGGCGTAGGGGACGCCGACGGTTTTGCCCTCTTCCACCTTGATGTCTTCCCGGCGGGTTTCTGCCTCCGGCTCCTGGGCACTCATCACGGTCTCATCCGAGTTGTCAGCTGCACGGGAAATCGACTCGTTCATATTCATAACTTTCTCCTTTACCACCGGCGCTCAAGACGCTTTCGAAGCCAGATGGCCAATGCATTCATACTGATCATAAAGGCAAGCAGCACCATGATGCCGGCCGACGCCAGCTCAACGAAGCCCTGCTCGGAACTGCTTGCCCAAAGGTAAATCTGTACCGGCAGTACCGTCGCGGAACTGAAGAATCCGTCCGGCACATCGACGATAAACGCCACCATACCGATCAACAGCAGCGGTGCGGTTTCACCCAGCGCCTGCGCCATGCCGATGATGGAGCCGGTCAGCATGCCAGGCATCGCCAGGGGCACTACGTGGTGAAGCACCACCTGCATCTTCGAGGCGCCGATGCCCTCGGCGGCCTCGCGAATGGACGGCGGCACGCTCTTGATGGCGGCACGGCTGGAAATGATGATGGTTGGCAGGGTCATCAGGGCCAGCACCAGACCGCCCACCACCGGCACCGACCTTGGCATGCCGAACAGCCCGATAAACACCGCGAGACCCAGCAGACCGAAGATGATCGAGGGCACAGCGGCCAGGTTGTTGATATTGACCTCGATGAAGTCAGTGATCCGGTTCTGGGGCGCGAACTCCTCCAGGTAAATCGCCGCCGCGATGCCCATCGGAAACGAGATCGCCAGGGTGACCAGCATAGTCAGCAGCGAGCCCACGATGGCGCCGAGAATGCCGGCATTACCCGGCTCCCGCGAGTCGCCACGGCTGAACAACACGTCGTTGAAACTGGTATCAATAACGCCTTTCTCCACCAGCTCATCCACCCAGCCCTGCTGGCGCTCTGACAGACGAATGCTGTAGCTGGGATTGTCCGCGTGTTTCACATACACCGACACCGTGTCGTGCGCGAGAAACTCCATGGTCTGGGTGGTGTTGAGCAGCTCCGGATTTTTCTCGAGCAACCTGCGGACCTCACTGGGCGCGTAGCTGCCCACCATCCGCGCCAACTCGCGCCGGGCAGAACCGCCCTCGGCCTCCGGGAAGTGAGTCTGCAGTGCAGCGATGATTGGCGCAGAGAAATCCGCCATGGAGATCTGATCCTTGTCCGTCGGATCGTCGAGATACATGGCATCCGAGTTCAGCGGCACGTCCAGGGTGATGGTGGTTTTCACGAACCCAGTGTGGCCCTTGCCGATGATATCGGCGAACAGGATGAACAGAGACGCGAGCGCAATGAAGATCGCCAGAATGCCGTACAGGCGGAACCGGCGCTCCTTGCGATACCGGCGTTTCAGGGACTGACGGACTATCTCCGCCTGAGAACGTTGATCAGTCATACTGTTCCCTATATTTGCGAACAATCTTGAGTGCAATGACGTTGAGCAGCAACGTGACCACGAACAGCATCATGCCCAGCGCGAAGGCGGACAGGGTCTTGGCGCTGTCGAATTCCTGGTCACCCACCAGCAGTGTGGCGATCTGAACCGTCACCGTAGTGACCGAATCCAGCGGATTTGCGGTCAGATTCGCCGCCAGGCCTGCGGCCATGACCACAATCATGGTTTCACCAATCGCCCGCGAAGCCGCCAGCAGAATACCCCCGATGATGCCGGGCAATGCGGCTGGGAAGATCACGTTCTTCATGGTTTCAGACTGGGTAGCCCCCAACGCGAGGGAGCCGTCGCGAAGCGTCTGGGGAACGGCGTTGATCACGTCATCTGACAGCGATGAAACAAACGGAATGATCATAACGCCCATCACCAGCCCAGCCGCAAGGGCGCTCTGGGAAGAAGCTTCCAGGCCGATCATCTCCGCCAGATCGCGGATAAACGGTGCCACCGTCAGTGCTGCGAAGAAGCCGTACACAACCGTCGGCACCCCGGCGAGCATTTCCATTAACGGCTTCACCGTCGCGCGCACGCGCTTGGTGGCGTACTCCGAGAGGTAAATTGCCGAAAGCAGCCCCACCGGCACCGCCACCAGCAGCGCGATGGCCGATATCAACAGCGTGCCGGTAAACAGCGGGATCATACCGAAAGCGCCATCAGACCCTACCTGATCAGCGCGCAGGGCAGTCTGGGGACTCCAGGACGTACCGAACAAAAACTCGGTGATCGGCACCCGGCCAAAAAAACGAACGGTTTCAAAAATGACCGAGAACACGATGCCCACGGTCGTTAGCACCGCTACGGCGGCACACACAAAGAAAATTCGACGAAGGGTTCTCTCGACGCTTTCCCGGGCGTTGATATGGGGCGCAACACGGGACCACGCAAACGCAGCGCCCAGAACCGCTATCAGCAGAACAAGAATCGCTTTAAAGGTTCGGCTTTGCTCCCGCAGGGTCTCCAGCAGGCCTGCAGCGCCTGCAATGTGCTCGGGCACGAAGTCGGGATTCAGTTTGCCCGCGGCCACGTTACTGATCTGGGAGAGAATCAGGCTGGCCTGCCCTGCTGACTCGGGCCAGACATCCTGAGGCAACGAGGCGATCACAATGCCCTGAATGACTTTGCCTTCAAAACCGGCCCACGCGGCCAGTACAACAAGCGCAGGAATGGCGGACCAGAGTGCTGCCCTCGCCGCGTAATAGAAAGGAAGCGCCTTCAGGTTCCGGATTCCACCAAGCGGTGCTGCAACCGCCCTGGATCGCATGAATGCGAGTCCATAGGCAACCACCGCAAGAACCAGAACAAGGGGCAAAAGATTAGCCGTCTGCATAACAGTCTCTGTCGTGTTGGCGTGTTAATTCGCTAGGGGCATCTATTTTGCCAGCATACTGGCCATAAATATTGCTCTGAACGCAATAAAAGGAACGCGGACCCAGGCCCGCGTTCCTTTTCGTCTTCCCTGACGTTACTCCTCAATAATCTTACAGTTCCTGGCCAGTCATCGGCTCCAGATCTTTTACACGCTTGGCCGTTGCCATGCGCTGCTCACGCGGGAGCGGGATCAGGCCCACGTCAACCAGGTAACCGTTGTCGCCCCAGGTACCTTCGCTGGTGAACTCAGCTACGTATTCCTGGATACCCGGAACCACACCAACGTGTGCTTTCTTGATGTAGAACCACAGGGAGCGGGCAACCGGGTACTCATCACCGGAAATGGACTCGGGCGTCGGCTCAACACCGTCGATGGTGGCGGCCTGGATCTGGCCCCGGTTTTCCATCAGGAAGCTGTAACCAAAGATACCCAGAGTTTCCGGATCCTGTACCAGACGCTGAACGATCAGGTTGTCGTTTTCACCGGCTTCAACAAAGGGACCGTCCTCACGAATGCTGTGACACACACTCTTGAACTTGTCTTCGTTGGCATCTTCCATCGCAGCAATCATTTCGAACTGCTTGCAACCGCCTTCCATCGCCAGCTCAACAAACGCGTCGCGGGTACCGGAAGTCGGAGGGGGCCCCATGACGCTGATTTCCATATCCGGCAGGCTGGAATCGATTTCGCTCCAGTTCTGGTACGGGTTGGCAACCAGCTCGTTACCACCATCCGGGTTCGGAACGTCTTTCGCCAGTGCCAGGAACACGTGCTTCAGGCTCAGATCGATCTTTTCGCCCTCGCTGGAGTTAGCCATAACGATGCCGTCAGCGCCGATACGTACTTCAGTGATTTCCTTAACGCCGTTGGCCTGGCAGTTCTCGAATTCGCTGATCTTCATGCGACGTGACGCGTTGGTGATGTCCGGGTGCTGAGTACCCACACCTTCGCAGAACAGCTTCAGACCGCCGCCGGAGCCGGTGGACTCAAGCTTCGGAGTCGGGAAATCGGTGTTACGACCAAAACGCTCGGCAACCACGGTGGCGAACGGGTAAACGGTCGAGGAACCTACAATGTTGATGGTGTCACGGGCCATGGCCGGCGTGGATACGGCGGCGATGCTGCCCGCCAATGCTACGGTTGTAAGGGCCGTTTTCAGTTTAATCACGCTGAGTCTCCATTTTTCATTTGGACTTTTTTAGTCGGGTTGGCTTTACCGATGAGTGAAGACTACCGAGGCTCTATGACAACTTTGTTACAGCTACTGAAATATAGATTACCGGGTGCAAATTTTCTTGCAGACTGCCGGCGGGCCGTTAACATGCGGGTATAACAATTGGCAGTACTATAATAAGGCAGGTTCCATGACAGCGTTCGACGATGACAAGCCCACCCCTAAAGGCGAACTGACCCTTCAGATTGTTCCCCTCCCCTCCGACACCAACGCCAATGGCGATGTCTTCGCCGGCTGGCTGGTCAAACAGATGGACATTGCCGCCGCCACCATGGCCGGCCGGATTTCCCACGGGCGCAACGCCACCGTGGCCATGGACCGGATGGAGTTTCTGTCGCCGTTACGGGTGGGGTCCCAGGTCGGCTGCTATTGCGAACTGGTGGATATTGGCCGCAGTTCGATGAAGATCAAGGTGGAAGTCTGGACGCTCGACCGGGCGGCGAGACACCCCCGCAAGGTCACCGAAGGGCTGTTCGTGTACGTGGCCATTGATGAGCATGGCCGCATCCGGGAAGTACCGGAACAGGCCTGATGGCGGCATCCTCATGAGGCGTTGGCGGGCTGTTCTGCTTCTGGCCCTGCTGTGCTGGGCATCGCCAGCGCTGGCAGACCGGGTCCTTGTTGCGGCGGCCTCGGGGCTGAAATTTGCCATGGACGAGATACTTGCCCAATTCCGGGAGCGCCACTTCGGAGAGGCGATTGCCGTGGTGTATGGGTCATCCGGCAAGTTCAGTACCCAGATCGCCCAGGGAGCCCCCTACGACCTGTACTTTTCCGCCGATATCGCTTATCCCGAAAGACTCGCGGCCCAGGGGTTCGCCGCGTCCCCGGTCACCACCTATGCGACGGGCCGGATCGTGCTCTGGAGTGCCACACACGACGCCCGGGCGCTGCGGCTGGAGGATCTGACCCAGCCGGACATCCGCCGGGTCGCCATCGCCAACCCTCAGCACGCGCCCTATGGCGCCCGCGCTAAGGAAGCACTGCAAGGTGCTGGCGTGTGGGAGCAGTTGACCGGCAAACTGGTGCTTGGCAGCAATATCTCCCAGGCCGCGCAGTTTGTGGAAACGGGCAATGCCGACGCCGGTATCCTGGCGCTGTCACTGGCGCTGAATCCTCGCCTGTCGGCCGCCGGCAGCCACTGGCTGATCCCCGAGAGCCTGCACCGTCCGCTGGAGCAGGCCTTCATCGTCACCCGGCACGGAGCTGACAAGCGTCTGGCCTGGCAGTTCGCCGACTTCATCGCCACCGACAAAGCCCAGGCCATCCTCGCCCGCTACGGCTTTGCCGACTAGCAGGCCTCCAGCGGGGCGTAGGCCAGCACCAGCCACTTGGCGCCCTCGTCGAAATTGACCTGCACACGGGTGTGATGCCCCGTGCCCTCGCTGTTCATGACAATGCCCTCGCCAAACTTGGGGTGCCGCACCCGCTGCCCCAGGCTGAACCCGGATTGCGCCGCGGAGTCCTGGCTGAACAGGCTTTCGTTGGGGCGCTCCATCATCATCGGGCGGCTGACCGTGTTGCGAAGACGCACTTCCTGGATGCAGTCGCCGGGAATCTCCCGCACGAATCGGGACAGGGCGTTGAACTTTTCCTGGCCGTACAAACGCCGGGATTCCGCGTAAGTGAGCACCAGCTTTTTCATCGCCCGGGTTATCCCGACGTACGCCAGGCGGCGCTCCTCTTCCATCCGCCCGGGCTCTTCCAGCGACATGCTATGGGGGAACAGGCCTTCCTCCACGCCGGCCAGGAACACCAGCGGGAACTCCAAGCCCTTGGCCGAATGCAGGGTCATCAGCTGAACGCTGTCCTCGTGGGACTCGGCCTGGGACTCACCCGCGTCCAGGGCCGCCTGGGCGATGAATTCCGCCAGCGGATCCACGCCTTCTTCCACCTCAAAATCCGACAGCGCGTTCACCAGTTCTTCCAGGTTCTCCACCCGGGCCTGTCCCTTCTCGCCTTTTTCGCTGGCGTGATAGTCCTTCAGCCCACTGGCCTCGATGACCTGCTTCATCAATCCATGCAGGGAGGCGTCGTCGGCCATTTCGGCCAGGTCATTGATGATCTGCATGAACGACTGCAGGCCGGTTTTGGCGCGGCCTTTCATGAGCCCCGCGTCCAGCAGCCGCTCGGCCGCCTCCCACAGGGAAATGCTCTGGCCGGTGGCCACTTCCCGCAGTTCCGCCAGACTCTTGGCACCGATGCCCCGCGTCGGGATGTTCACCACCCGCTCGAACGCGGCGTCGTCGCGGCGGTAATGCACCAGGCGCAGGTACGCCAGTGCGTTGCGAATCTCCTGGCGGTCGTAGAACCGCAAGCCACCGTAGACCCGGTAGGGGATGCCCTGGCGCATCAGGGATTCTTCCAGCACCCGGGACTGGGCGTTGGAGCGGTACAGAATGGCGGATTCGCTGCGCAGATTACCGTCCTGCACCCAACTGGAGATGGTGTCGGCGATGTAGTTGGCTTCGTCCTGCTCGTTGAAGGCCGCATACAGGCTGATGGGCTCGCCATCCGGCCCGTCGGTCCACAGCTCCTTGCCAAGACGGCCCTGGTTGTTGGCAATCACCGAGTTGGCCGCTTTCAGGATCAGCTGAGTGGAGCGGTAATTCTGCTCCAGCCGCACCAGCCGGGCATTGGGAAAATCCCGCTGGTACTGCTGGATATTTTCAATTTTCGCGCCGCGCCAGCCGTAGATGGACTGGTCGTCGTCCCCCACCACGGTCAGTGGCACCCGGTTGCTGGCCAGCACCTGAAGCCAGGCGTACTGAATGGTGTTGGTGTCCTGGAACTCGTCCACCAGAATATGCTGGAAACGACTCTGGTAGTGAGCCAGAAGCTCCGGCCGGTGCAGCCACAGCTCGTGAGAGCGCAACAGCAGTTCGCCAAAGTCCACCAGCCCGCTTTGCTGGCACAGTTTTTCGTACTGGCGGTACACCGTCAGCATGGTGGAGGTGAACTGATCCCCCGGGTTCTCCTGAATATGATCCGCCCTCAGCCCTTCGTCTTTCTGACTGTTGATGAACCACTGCGCCTGTTTTGGCGGCCAGCGGCTCTCATCAATCTGCAGTTCCCGCATCACCCGCTTGATCAGCCGCAGCTGGTCGTCGCTGTCCAGCACCTGAAAATTCTCCGGCAGGCCCGCGTCCTGCCAGTGTGAACGCAGCAGGCGGTGGGCAATGCCGTGAAACGTGCCGAACCACAATCCCCGGGCCGGAATGTCCATCATCTGCTCGATGCGGTAGCGCATCTCCCGTGCGGCCTTGTTGGTGAAAGTTACCGCCAGAATCCCGGTGGGTGGCACCCGGTCCACCTGCATCAGCCACGCGATCCGATGCACCAGCACCCGGGTCTTGCCACTGCCGGCGCCAGCCAGCACCAGCAGGTGGTCATTCTGGGCGGTCACGGCCTCGCGCTGGGCGTCATTGAGGGCGTCGATAATGTGGGAGACATCCATAGGAGATTAGCTTCATCACTGGTTAAATTTACAGGCATTGTATCAGGCCAGGCCAACGACGTCCTTGGTGCCCCGGCCGTAATCAGAAACACCTATATTGCACGAAATTTCAACAACTGCATTCAAGATGACGGCATTTACGCCGATACACCGCTTAACATACTGACACATTAAATCTGTGTCAGGTTTCCCGCTAACGACCTAGAATGCCGCCAAATTTCAGCCTCCGTCTGGCAGGCAGGGACCTTACGCATGCTTTCATCTCTGAAGATCTCTCACAAACTGGCGCTGCTGGTTACCGTAGCAATTGCCGCCTTCGTGATCAGCCAGAGCTTCTCCATCACTACGGAACGTGGTAACTCCGAGCGCCTCAGGGAAGTTCGAGACCAGCTTTATCCGTCCCTGGAGCTTTCCACGATCAACCGAGGCCTCCTGCAGCTGATCGAAAATCAAGTCAGCAGTGCGGTCACCACCGGTGACGATCAGCAGCTGGCAGCCACCCGCGAGCAACGGGATGAGATTGCCAGCAACCTCGAAAAAATTGCAGCCCTCAATCCCGGTCTGAAGGAAAAGGCGGCGGCGCTGCGGACGGCCCTGAACACCTACTACGCCAATGCCACCCGCATGGCCAAGGCGATCATTGAAGGTACTGCCGATTTCGGTCGCATAGGCCAGGACGCTGCCGCCAACGCCGACCGGCTGGAAAAGCTGCGCGCTGACCTGGATCAGATGCGCAACACCATGGAGGCCCAGCTGACCGATGCCATCGATGACACCATTGCTGCGTCCAGCGAAGCCGGCACCCTGTCATTGATTATTCTTGTCGTGGCTCTGCTGGTACTGGTGGTGTTGAGCCTGGTGATCGGGAAATCCATCTCCCGCAGTCTGGAGCAGATTATCCGTTCCCTGAGAAACATGGCCTCTGGGGAGGGCGACCTGACCTCACGTATTACCTACGACGGCAAGGACGAACTCCGCGAGCTGGTTAACCAGTTCAACCTGTTCGTTGAAAAACTGCACAAGTCGTTCGCCACCATCCAGCACGACATCGGTGAACTCAACGGCGTTGCCTCCCATCTTGCCGGCACCAGCCAGACCAACCTGCAACGAATCAGCCAACAGGCGCAGGCGATTTCCTCCACCCGAAATTCCGTGGAAGAGCTGGTCAAGAGTGTTGAAGAGGTGGCGGGATTTGCCTCATCCGCGTCTGATCAGACCCAGGACGCGGCGAAATCCGCCACCGCGGGCCAGCACAAGGTCAACGGCAACATCACCACGATTAACAAGCTGATGGCCGAGATCGAGAAAACCGCGGGCCTGGTCAATCAGTTTGATGACTTCTCGGTGAAAGTGGGTGGCCTTCTGAACACCATCCAGACCGTGGCCGAACAGACAAACCTGCTGGCCCTGAACGCTGCGATTGAAGCCGCCCGGGCCGGCGAACACGGTCGCGGCTTTGCCGTGGTGGCAGACGAGGTTCGTGGCCTGGCGGTGCGTACCCACAAGGCGACCGAAGAGATCCAAGGGGTTATCTCCGAGCTTTCCAAGCTGTCGGGCGATGCCGTTGCCTCCATGCAGGGCAGCGTCGGCATGGCCCGCCAGGGCGTGGAGGCCACCACCGAGTCCGGTGAAGTACTGAGCCAGATCCTCGACAGCGTTCAGCAGATCAGCGAGCTGAATGAGCAAATCGCCGCCGCCACCTACGAGCAGAGCACCACCTTCGGGGAGGTCACCGGCCACATGGGAGACATGCACCGCAACGCTGAAGCGGTGATGGAAAGTACCGATGAACTGGACAACGTAAGCCGCAAAATCCAGGACGTCAGTAATGGATTGCAGAGCGTCGCCGGCCAGTTCCGCGTTTAAAGCCCAACCAAAGAGTAAGGATTTTACTGATGAAGAGATTTTTCTCAGTCGCGCCGCTGGCACTGGCCATCGCGACTGCGCCGACCATGGCTCAAGAGAGCACCGAAGACACTCTGGAGCGCATGCAGCAGCAGCTGAACTCCATGCAGCAGCAGCTCAACTCGGCGAAAGATACCGGTGTGCGCTTTAACGGCTTTTTCAGCACCGGCTACGCCCGTGCCAGTAACGACGCCGGTTACGCCGGATTCACCGAAGAGTCCGAAGTGAACGACCTGAGCCTGTTCGCACTGCAGGGCACCTTCGATGTCACCCCGAAAAGCCAGGTGGTCATGCAACTGGTCGGCCGCGGTGTCGACGACTGGGAGCCCCAGGTTGAATGGGCATACCTGAGCCACCGCCCCACCAACAACCTGCAAGTTCGTGCCGGCAAGATGCGCATCCCGTTCTTCATGTACTCGGATTCACTGGAAGTGGGTTACGCCCAGCCCTGGGTGCGTCCGCCCCAGAGCGTCTACGGCCCCATTGCGGTCACCAGCTATGTGGGTGCCGATGCCAGCTACAACTGGAACTTCGACAATTCGTCGCTGAACGCCAATTTCTTCACCGGCTTCACCGACGAAGATGGCAACTCCGGCGACGTACAGCTGCGCAACATTGCCGGCCTGAACCTGACATGGACCGACTATATCTGGACGTTCCGGGGTGTCGCCGCGACTGCCGAGGCAACGATTGATGCCACACGTCTGGGCGCGCTGGCAGCGCAGAGCGGCATTCAGCTGCCGGCGGGGACCACTCAGCTGGCGGATGGCGAGCGCGGTAACTTCTTTGGTCTTGGCGCCAGCTACGACGACGGCAGCTGGCAGATCATTGCCGAGGTGACTCGCGTCGAGCTGGACGGCAAATTCGCCGATACAGATTCGGCTTACCTGTCCGTCGGCCACCGTTTTGGCAGCTGGACTCCGTATGTCGCCACCGGCTGGACCGAGAGCAAGGATGACGATGAGCGTACCGGCGCGTTTATTCCCGGCGCGGTACCTGAGTCTATCCTCAACTACCAGCGCAACGAATACAGCGTAGGCACCCGCTGGGATATTACCCCGGGCGTTGCCATCAAAGCCGACGTCACCCATGTGCGCGGCCTCGACAAGGGCTTTGGCAACCTCAATACCGCGTACATGCTGACCAGCGACACCGACAGCACCAACGTCTACACCCTCAAGATCGACTCGGCATTCTAAGGAGGCCCCATGACAAAGCTAAGCCTGATTTTCGTGGCCAGCTTGCTGGCGAGCCCTCTGGCCGCGGCCGATGTGGTGGTGATTGGACACCCCGCGGGTCCGGACAGCATCAGCGCCAACGAGGTGCGGGATCTGTACCTGAACCGCAGCAAAGCGCTGCCCGACGGCCAGAGTGCCAGCCCCTATGAACTGCCCGAGGGCAACGGCGCCCGTGCCGAGTTTCACAGCAAGGTCACCGGCCGCAACGATGCCCAGTTGAAGGCGTTCTGGTCACAGCAGGTGTTCACCGGCCGCGGCCAGCCACCTGAGGAAGCCGGTAGTCCGGCCGCCATGAAAGCCCAGGTGTCTTCCACCCCCGGAGGCATTGGCTACATCGACGAGGCCGACGTTGACTCCACCGTGAAGGTTCTTCTGAAACCCTGAGAACCGGTGCGTGCATGAAAAAAGGCGAGCCACGGCTCGCCTTTTTTCGTCACGATTGCTGTAGCAATGCCCCGTCAGAAACCTCTGGGCACCGTCTGCGCCTCAACAAACTCGAACAGGCCTTCCAGCCCACCCTCGCGGCCAATGCCAGACGCTTTCATGCCACCAAACGGCGCCTCGGGCGTCGGGCCTGTGCCGGTGTTCCAGCCCACATGGCCAAATCGCAGCCCGGCAGCAACGCGCTGGGCGCGCTCGGCGTCGTTGGTGAAGACGTAGGACGCCAGACCAAACTCGGTGTCGTTGCCGGCGTCGATAACCTCCTCTTCGGTACGGAACAGGGCCATGGGCACCAGCGGACCAAAGGTTTCCTCGCGGTAGCAGCACATCTCCCGGTTAACGTCGGTGATGACGGTTGGCGGGAAGAACAGGTGGCCATCGCCAAGGTCCTCCGGTTTCTTGCCGGCAACCAGTGACGCACCGTTCGCCAGTGCATCCTCCAGATGCCGTTTCACCTTGTCGAAGCCGGCCTTGTTAATCAGCGGCCCGAGATCCACATCCTCTTTCAGGCCGTCACCAACGGTCATGCGGTTGACCCGCTCCGCCAGTTTCTCGCCGAACGCCTCGGCCACTTTCTCATGCACGAAAATCCGGTTGGCGCAGACGCAGGTCTGGCCGCCGCCACGGAATTTGTTGGCGATCAGGTTGTCCGCGGCCGAATCCAGGTCGGCGTCGTCAAATACGATGAATGGCGCGTTGCCACCCAGTTCCAGGGCCAGTTTCTTCACCTGTTCGGCGGTGTCCACCACCAGTTTGCGACCCACTTCGGTGGAACCGGTAAAGCTCAGCATTGGCACATCCGGGCTCTCACACAGCACCTTGCCAATCACGCTGGCCTTGCCCATCACCAGATTGACCATGCCATCGGGCATATCCACGTGCTTGTCGATCAGGCTGAACAGGGCAATCATCGTCAGTGGGGTTTCGCTGGCCGGTTTGATCACCGACGGACAGCCAGCCGCAAGGGCAGCGGACAACTTCTTGGCGATCATGCCGATGGGAAAGTTCCAGGGCGTGATCAGCCCCGCCACGCCAATCGGACGGTAGTGCACCGTCCAGGTACAGTCTTTGGGCTTTTCGGTCAGGGTGTGAGCGTCCAGTGCCTGGATGTGCTTCGAGCAGTAATCGAAGAAGCCGGCGGCGTAGTCCACTTCACCCTGGGCTTCTTTCAGCGGCTTGCCGTGCTCCATGCACAGGATACGGCCCACCTCTTCCTTGTTGTTTTTCAACGCGTCGCGGATGCCCTCCAGCCATTTCCGGCGGGTTTCCAGCGTGTAGGGGCTGGTCAGGCGCAGCGCCGATTTACCCGCCGCCACGGCGGCCACTACGTCCGCCTCGGGCATGGAGGGAACCTTGGCAATAACCTCACCCGTCGCCGGGTTGTAGACGTCAAAGGTGTTGCCCTGGGAAGAATCGGTCCAGCGACCTCCGATATAGCCAGTCAGCTTTTCAAGCAGGGGTGACTCGATCATCTCGGCTCCTTTCAATGGTGAGAGGTTGTTGATCAGCGATGAAAAAGGGCGTTTGCATCTCACAGATATGCCTTCCATAGTGGATGCAGAAGTACGGGCTGTAAAGTCAGACCAGGGTGTTTTGACCAGCCGGTCTGACTGCTTATACTCGAAGAATGACTTTTTCAGGAGGCCGGTAGATGAAAGCATTTTTCCACCCAGCTCAGGACCAGCACATTCCGAAGACGTACTTCACCCGTGGGCAGATGCGTCAGCCCCAGGAAGTGCCTGATCGCACCGGGCAGATGCTCGACGGCCTCAAAGCCATGGGCATTCCGGTGCTGCAGCCTGCGGACCAGGGCGCGGCGCCGATTTCGAAGGTGCACGATCTGGGGTATCTGCGGTTTCTCGAGTCCGCCCACCGGCGCTGGATGGAGATCCCCGAGGATTGGGGCGAGGAGGTGATGTCCAACATCTTCGTGCGCTCGCCCAACGCCATGAAAGGCATTCTGGCCGAGGCGGCGCGCTACCTGGCCGATGGCAGCTGCCCCATCGGCGCCAATACCTGGAGTGCCGCCTACTGGTCCGCCCAGACCGCCCTCGGCGCCGCCGATGCGCTGATTGCCGGTGAACGCACCTCCTACGCGGTCTGTCGCCCCCCGGGCCACCACGCCCGCAAGGACGCCGCCGGTGGCTTCTGCTACCTGAATAACGCCGCCATTGCCGCCGAGCACATGAAAAGCCGGTTTCCACGGATCGTGATCCTCGATACCGACATGCACCACGGACAGGGCATTCAAGAGATTTTCTACGATCGCAGTGACGTGCTGTACATCTCGATCCACGGCGATCCCACCAACTTCTACCCGGTGGTCAGCGGCTTTGAGGACGAGCGCGGCGAGGGTGAGGGTTACGGGTACAACATCAATATGCCGATGGCTCATGGTTCATCGGAAGAGGATTTCTTCCGCAAACTGGATGAAGCGGTCGCCGCGATCCGGCTGTTCCAGCCGGACGCACTGGTTTTGACGCTGGGCTTTGACATCTACAAGGACGACCCGCAGGCCAAGGTCTCGGTGTCCTCGGAGGGGTTTGCACGGCTCGGCAATCACCTTCGCCAGACCGGCCTGCCCACCCTGGTGGTGCAGGAAGGCGGCTATGACCTGGAGACCCTGAGCGCCAACGTCCAGCAGTTTTTCAAGGGCCTGCAGGGCTGACGCCGCACTCCACTCAGGACGCCGGGGCGTACACCTTGATGTTGGTGTGGCCCTCGGCTTTCAGGTGGCCGGCGTGCATGCGGCTCATGGTGCCGCGATCACAGTACAGCAGGTACTGTTTTTCCGCCGGCAGCGTCCCGATGTGCTGGTTCAGCTCGTAGAACGGAATCTGCATGACCCGGTTGTTGGTCATTCTCAGCGGTGACTGTTCACCCTCGGCGGGGTGGCGAACGTCAATGATGATGTCGTCCACCTCCGGTGTGTGCACCAGCTCCACGTCTTCCGGCGTGGTGGTGGTTTCCAGCAGCTTCGGCACCGGCGTGTCCTCGCGGCGGTCAATCGCCTGCTGCAGCACTTCCGCATCCATCTGCGCCTCGTCCTCTTCCACCCGATGCAGCCTGGCCCGGGTTGCGGGCTTCTGGGAAATCACCCCGCAATACTCCGGCATGGTGCGGGCGTAGGGCTCGGTGCCGATCTCCCGGGCAATGCGGATGATCGATTCCTTGTCCATACTCACCAGCGGGCGCAACACCACTTCGTCACTGGCGCGATCCACCACATTGAGGTTGGTCAGGGTCTGGCTCGACACCTGCGCCACCGCATCGCCCGTCACCAGGCCGATCGCATTGTTCTGCTGAGCAATGGCGGAGGCGGCCTTCAGCATCTGGCGCTTGAGCACCACGCCCCAGTGACGGTGGCTGACAGTACGCATGATCTCGCTGACCACGCCGTCGAATGGCACGGAAATGAACTTCGCCCCGTGGGACGAGCCGTAACGCTCCCAGATGTAGTGCACCACCTGACGCACCCCCACCTCATGGGCGGTGCCACCGAGATTGAAAAACAGGAAGTGGCTGCGCAGACCCCGCCGCATCATCAGGTAAGCGGCCACCGAGGAATCGTAGCCGCCGGAAACCAGGGTCATAACGGTTTCCACGCTGCCCAGCGGGTAGCCGCCCAGGCCGCGGTGTTTGCGATGGGCGATATGGTAACTGTCGTCGTTCACCTCGATGCGTACTTCCACCTGCGGCGATTTCAGGTTGACCCCGGCCGGGCTCGAGGCCTGCATCAGCGCCGCGCCCACCTCGCGCTCCAGATCAATGGAACGGAAACCCTGGTCCCCATGACGGCGGACCCGCACCGCGAAGGTTTTACCGCGGATGCGCTCAGCAAAGGCAGCAACCGCCCTGTCCGCCACATCGTTCATGCTGACAAACGGGAACACCCCGATTTCCTGAATGGTGGAAATGCCCGGCACCCGCAGCAGTTCGTTAATCACCACACCCGACAGCCCGCGGCCTTCCGGCACCTCGACGTCGACACGGTCCCAGCTGCCCTCAACGCGAATGTCCGCGTCCAGGCGCGCCAGTATCTTGCGCACGTTCTGGCGCAGGTGGCGCATCTGCTGACGACGTACAGGTTTGCTTTTGATGGCTACTTCCGGGGCGGGACGTATAAGGAGTTTCATAAATCGGAATTTTGTCGGGTGGCGTATTGAGTAGAATGCGCTTAGTCTAACGTTTTTAGCGGGGGCCTCAAAATCAGGCATTGCCGAAACAGGATGTTGACCGGCGGGCAACCCGCCCCAGACTTCGTCCCTGCGTAACGTTCAGGAGTTCTACTGTTCATGACCGAACCGACCATCAATGCCCTGGTGTCTCCCGAGGGCAGCCTGGAAATTCTATCCAACGACGAAGTCAACCGACTGAAAGACCGGAGCGAGGGCGGTCTTTATCGATTATTTCGTCAGTGCGCTCTGGCGGTGCTGAACACCGGCGTTGAAACCGATGACTGCAAGACGCTGATGGAAGCCCATGCGGATTTCGACGTGCGCCTGGTACCACAGCCACGGGGCCTGAAACTGGAGCTGGTGAACGCACCCGCCCACGCCTTTGTCGACGGCGAAATGCTGCGCGCCATCCGCGAACACCTGTTTTCGGTACTGAGGGACATTATTTATTCCTACTCGATCCCCCAGTCAGCAGCGGGTTTCCGCCGCGATGATCCGGAGGACATCACCAACCTGATCTTTCACATCCTGCGTAACGCCCGGGTGCTGCAGGCCGGGCGGCAGCCGGATCTGGTGGTGTGCTGGGGCGGTCACTCCATCAATCAGCGGGAATATCAGTACAGCAAGGAAGTCGGCCACCAGCTGGGCCTGCGCGGACTGAGCATCTGCACCGGTTGCGGCCCCGGCGCCATGAAAGGCCCGATGAAAGGCGCCACCATCGGTCACGCCAAGCAACGGGTGAAAAATGGCCGCTACATCGGCCTGACCGAACCGGGCATTATCGGCGCGGAGGCACCGAACCCGATCGTCAATGAACTGGTGATCATGCCGGACATCGAAAAGCGCCTGGAGGCATTCGTTCGCACCGGCCACGGTGTCATTGTCTTCCCCGGGGGCGTGGGTACCGCGGAGGAAATCCTGTACCTGCTGGGCATCCTGCTGCACCCGGACAACGCTGACCTGCCGTTCCCGGTGGTGTTCACCGGGCAGCAGGAGAATGCCGAATACTTCGAGATGATCGACAGCTTCATCCGCAATGCGCTGGGAGACGAGGCCGCCAGCAAGTACGAAATCATCATCGATGACCCGGAACGGGTGGCGCAGACCATGAAACAGGGAATGAAGGACGTCGAAACCTTCCGCCGCGCCATGCAGGATGCTTACTACTTTAACTGGATGCTGAAGATCGATCCGGTGTTCCAACTGCCCTTCGAACCGAATCACGACAACATGCGCGCTCTGGAGCTGCACCGTGACCAGCCTGTGCATCTGATTGCGGCGAATCTACGCAAGGCGTTCAGCGGCATTGTGGCGGGCAATGTGAAGGAGAGCGGCATTCGCCAGGTGCAGGAAAAAGGGCCCTTCGAAATTGCCGGCGACCCCAGCCTGATCAAACCGCTGGAAGCCATGCTGGAGCAGTTTGTCGCCCAGGATCGCATGAAACTGCCGGGCTCGAGCGCCTATAAACCCAGCTACCGGATCGTCAGCGGGGCCTGAGCCCCGCTGTTCCGGCTACGGTGGCGTCGGCCGTTTACTGGCCGCCTGCGGGCAGGCTGGCGTAGTACGCCGCCAGGTTGGCAATGTCCTCATCGCTCAGCGCCATCGCCTGGCCCTGCATGATCGCAGCCTGGCCACCGGAACGCTGCTTGTTCTTGTAGGCTTTCAGAGCCGAAACCAGATACTGCTCGTTCTGTCCCGCCAGGTTGGGGTAACCCGGAATCGCGGCAATACCGTTCTTGCCGTGGCACGCTGCGCATACAGCCGCCTTGGCTTTGCCCGCTTCTGCATCAGCCGCCGCAACAACGGCGGGCGCCGTGGCGCCAAGTGCAAACAGAGCGGCAATGGTATAGTGTTTCAAGCTCATTGGTTTTACCCTCTCATCGTTTTGATTTACGGCGTCCGACAACCCCGTGCCAGACATCAAACTGCGTGAACTTATAGCACAGTGCCTTTGAACCACCAATGCGTTATGTCAAGGCAATGCGGAGACCCGACTATGCCCATCAAGGTCCAAGAACTCGAGTGCCTGGAAGGCCGGATCGGCCTGCTCACCCTGGACTCGCCCGCCACCCTCAACGCCCTGTCCGGCGACATGATCGATACCGCGCAACAGACGCTGGATGCCTGGGCCGACGACGACCGCATTGCCCTGGTGGTGCTTCAGGGAGCCGGCGACCGCGCATTCTGCGCCGGCGGCGACATCCGTCAGTTGTACGACGCGATGGCCAACGCCGATGAGTCGGTGCCGGCAGCGGACTTTTTCGCCCGCGAGTACCGGCTGGATTATGCCCTGCACCGCTTCCCCAAACCGGTGGTGGGCATCGGCCACGGAGTGGTGATGGGCGGCGGTCTGGGGCTGCTGACCGGCTGCCGCTACCGGCTGATCACCCCGGACGTCACCATGGCAATGCCGGAAGTGGCGATCGGGCTGTTTCCGGATGTCGGCTCCAGCTGGTTCCTGAATCGGCTGCCGGGGCGGCTGGGGCTGTTCATGGGATTGACCGGCTGCCGCCTGAATGCCTCGGATGCCATCCGCGTAGGTTTGGCGGATATGGCCATTCGCCCGGAAGACCGCGCCACCCTGCTCGACCGTCTGCAGAGTGAGCGCTGGACCGGCGGCGCGGCGGCCAACGACAATCGTCTGTTCCGCCTGCTCAATCAGCTCAGTGCCGTGGATTACCGGGCTCTGGACGCCAGCATGCTGGCTGCCCACGAGCAGGCCATCGCCAGACTGGGGGCCGGCGATGACCTGCCGGCCATTGTCGATCGGCTGATCTCGGCCGACATCAGCAGCGAATGGTGGCAGGCGGCGGTCGACACCCTCAAAACCGGGTGCCCGGTGTCCATGTGGCTGGTGTGGACGCAGTTGAAGCGGGCCCAGCAGATGTCGCTCAAGGACGTGTTCCGCATGGAGCTGGCGATGGCGTCAGAATGCACACGCCGGCCGGATTTGCAGGAAGGCATTCGGGCGCGGCTGATCGACCGAGATCAGAACCCGCAATGGTCGTTCTCCATACTGGAAGACGTGCCGGACGCCGTGATTGAGGCTCATTTCCAGCCGGAGTGGGACGACGCCACCGATCCAATGCAGCTGGACTGAACCAGCGCGGCGGTTTACGTGGCTAGAGTTCAGCGCCCGCCTGGATCAGCAGCATTTCCAGATCCCGGTTGCCGTTCTCCCGGGCCACGTCGAGCGCGGTCACGCCGCGCTCGGAACGGTAGTTAACGTCGGCACCGGCGGCCAGCAGCATTTCTGCAGTCAGCATGTCGCCACTGTCGACAATGTGCATCAACAGCGAGCGGCCATCCTGACTGACATTGACGTTGGCGCCGGCGGCCAGCAACACCTTGACCACGGACAGATGGCCGTTCCCCGCCGCGCGGATCACCGGGGTCGAACCTGCGGCATCCGTCGCGTTCACCCGCGCTCCGGCTGACAGAAGTAACTGGACCAGCCGCCGGCTGCCGTTCTCGGCGGCCACCATCAACGCGGTTTCGCCGTTGCTGCCGGCGCGTTCCGGATTGGCACCCTCCGACAGCAGATACCAGGCGATGCGATCCTGGTTTTCCGTCACCGCCACGGTCAGCGGGGTGCCCGCCTCGGTCACGGTGTTCAATGAAGCGCCGTCAGCCGCCAGAGCCTGCACCCGCTCCAGATCGCCGGCCCGCACCGCCGCCACCATCGGGGTGTCAGCAACACTGGCCTCGCGGGCCGACAGGTTGATGGGCTGCTGCGGATCGGAAGCACAGCCGCCGACAAACAGGGTCAGTGTCAGCAATACGAACAATACGGGAGAGGTGATGCCGGTTCCCTTGGCCATGATGAGGTCTCTGGTGGTGTTTTTTGACGGTATTCTGCTCAGGTCCGGGCAGGAATTAAATCGAGCGGGTCACAAGTTACGGGAGTCACGCAGAATGTTGCCGGCCATCTGACGCAATCGCCGCTCACCGTCTTTCTGTCCATCACACAGACCGGCACCCTGCACCTGCGCCCAGGGCCAGGCCTGCAGCACACAACGCAGCCACAGTTCACTGTCTGCCGCCTGCGCGAGCACACGGGCCGCGGCGGGGCTGAGAGTCACTTTGCGCAACACCGGCACCGTCAGCTCGAAGCCCCGATAGCCCGCGGCAAAGCTGTCCAGATCGCGGCGATCGTCTTCTCCCGGGGCCTGCGCCTGTGTCAGCTCCGCGGTCAGCAGGCGCAGCAGAGCCGGCTCCATCTGCTGCCAGTACAGCGGCACCAGGGTCAGCCAGTGCTCCGCCAGGCGCTGGCGCACCCTGAACGCCACGGTCTCGCCACGGTCGGAGACGGCCCGCAGCATCTGCACCGGGTACTCGCCGGTGCTGGTTTCCCGGCTCAGGCCCGGGCGCGCCAGCGTCAGACCGGCCCGCTGCCAGAACCGCAGCAGGGGCTCATTGCCACCGAAACTGGTCCCGACACCGTCGTATCCCGCGTTGACGGCGTGGGTGCAGGCCGCCTCCACCAGACGCTTTCCGAACCCGCGGGCGCGACACTGCTCACTGACAGCAACCCGCACCACCCGTAACCAGGTGCAGCTGGCCGCTTCTGCGAACCCGCTGTGATTGGCCAGGGACTGGGCCAGCAGATGCCCGCGGATACGGCGCTGGCCCCGCATCACCTGTTCCGCCAGTGCCGGTTCCAGGCCGCCTTCGCGGGCGGCCCAGAGTATGCCCGCCAGCTTGCCGTCAACGGTCAGCCGCCAGCTCACCGCGCGGGGATCATCCAGCCACTGGCGCAGATCCGCCGGGGTGGTGCGATAGTGGGCGTTGACCAGCAGGCCGAACGCCTCGGATAGTTCCTGTTCACTGGCGCTCGCCGGGCTCCAGCGCTCGACGGTGACCTCGCCGCCCTCCGGTTCCGCCTGCGGGGCGTCGGCATTCAGCAAAAACAGGTCGGCGATCAAGGGCTCCAGCGGATCGGCCGCCGACCAGCGGATCGGAGCCTTGAGCGTTATCTGCCGCCACTGGGGCGTGCGGGTGTCGAGTACCTGGCGGAAGCGAATGGCAAACCCACGGCCCGAACCTTCATAGCCGTGTACCGTGGAAGCAAACACCACCCGGGGCCAACCGCCGAGGATTCGCGCCAGGCGCTCCACCGGCAGCGCCGCCGCTTCGTCCACCAGCACCAGTTCCGCCTCCGGCGCCTGCGCCAGCAGTTGCTCCGGCGGCAGATAGCTCAGCCGGCCGCCGTCAGCCAAGTGCAGCTCGCCCGGGAGATCCCCTTCGCACACGGCCTCGCCGGCAGCCACGCGGGCATGGTGAAACAGGGTTTCCACGGATTCCGCGCTGGGGGCGGTGACCACCACATGACGTCGCCCCTGTTGCAGCAAACGCACCGCCGCCATACCCAGGGCCGCCGACTTGCCCCGCCCCCGGTCGGCGGTGATCACCAGCGGACGTCGCCGGCGACCCAGTCCGGTGCGCACAATCGCCTCAATGGCCCGTTGCTGATCGACAGTCTGGGCCACTTCAAATGGCTGCCCCGCCTCGTTCAGCGCCGGCAACTCGGTTGTCTCATCCCGGGCCGGGTTGACCCGGATGACCGAGGGCGATGCCGCGAGAATCGTCGCGAGCCGGGTGGCAAAGGCATGCGAATTACTGCCGTCGAGGCCGGTTCTGGGGTAATCGGGATCGTCGAAGGTGGGCCATTGCGACAACGGCGGCATCAGCCAGAACCACAGGCCGCCTGCTTTGAGCGTGCCAGCCAGCGCCGCGAGACTGTCCGGCGGGTTGCCCTGCCAGCCGTCCCAGACCACCACGTCCAGTTCCCGCCCAAGCCACTGGCGGGCCTTGCGGGGTGGCAGCACCGCCAACCGTGGATCAGGGACAGCCGCGGGGGCGCCCGTCCACACCCCGCTCCGTAGGGTCAGCGCCGGCAGCCGGTGCCGCAGCCAGTCAATCGCGCCGGCCTGCTCACCTTCCAGCAACACAAGGCGGCGTTCGCCTCGCGCCGCCAACTGCAACTGAAGCTGGCGCCAGGCGCTGATATCCGCTGCCCGGGGGGCGGGGGTCGCCATCAGCTGAGGTCGGTGCCATGGACTTTAAGGTCCGCCAGAGCGCACTTGTCCAGTGCCGCTTGATGGGTTGCCCGCAACCGCACCCGCGGCGCACAGCCAGCCTCGAACGCTTCCTGCCAGCGGGCGGCGCACAGGCACCAGCTGTCGCCGGCCTTGAGACCGGGAAATCCGAACTCCGGCCTGGGCGTGCTGAGTTCGTTGCCGCGGGCTTTCGAGAAGGCAAGGAAGTCCTCGGTGACCACGGCACACACCGTGTGGGAGCCGACATCGTCGGGGCCGGTGTTGCAGCAGCCGTCGCGGTAAAAGCCGGTCACCGGATCGGTGCCACAGGCCTCCAGCGTTTCGCCGAGTACGTTGATGGATTCCTCAAACTGCATGGATGTGTCCTTTTTGCTTTATAGTGCCAACCAGGCAACCGCATGCTACAGAAGATACAACGCTCCCTGTAGCCCCATGTACCCGGAACCCGCACCTCCATTATGGCAAATTCCAGATCGCAGCGTTCAGGCGATGCGCCCCGTGTCTTGCTGCTGTCGGGCTACGACGCGACCAGCCATCAACGCTGGCGGGAGCAGCTCACCGCCCTGTTGCCAGAGTATGCCTGGCATACGCTGACGCTGCCCCCGCGATTTTTTCGCTGGCGTATCCGCGGTAACCCGCTGAGCTGGCTGAATGAGCCGGCCTTTCGCGAATCCTGGGATCTGGTGGTTGCCACCTCCATGGTCGACCTCGCCTCGCTGCGCAGTTTTCATCCGCAATTGACGAAAACGCCCTGCCTGCTTTATATGCACGAAAACCAGTTCGCCTTCCCGGTATCCGGAACGCAGGCCGCCAGTGTCGATCCGCAAATGGTGAATCTGTACAGCGCCATCTCCGCCGACCGCGTCGTTTACAACAGCGCCTGGAACCGTGACAGCTTTCTCGACGGTGCCCGGGACTTCCTCGACAAGATGCCCGACGGTGTGCCCGGGGGCCTGATCGAGGCGCTGCGGGAAAAGTCCGAGGTGATCCCGGTACCGATTGAAGACCGGCTGTTTACCGAGCCGGCGGCGGCGACAAACTGGGCCTGCCCCCATCTGCTGTGGAATCACCGCTGGGAATACGACAAAGGGCCGGAGCGGCTGCTGAAACTCCTGCAGGCGCTGGACCGGCGCTCGGTTCCGTTTCGCCTGAGCGTTGTCGGTGAGCGCTTCCGCAGCCATCCGCCAGCGTTTGAGCAAATCCGCGAGCAGTTCGCAGGCCATCTGGAGCACTGGGGGTTTCTGCCGCGCCGTGCGGATTATGACCGGCTGTTGGCCGAGGCCGACGTCGTGCTCTCGACGGCACTCCACGATTTCCAGGGGCTGTCGATGCTCGAAGCCATGGCGTCCGGCTGCCTGCCGCTGGCCCCGGATCGCCTGGCCTACCGTGAGTATGTACCGGATCGTTGCCGCTATGACAGCGACCCTCAGAACGCGGAAGCGGAGGGCGAAGCCGCCGCAGCCTGCCTCCAAGGCCTGCTACAGAGCCAGCCGCCCCGATGCCCGCCAACTCCCTGGCGGGCGTCAGCGCTGGCCGACGCCTACCGGGCACTGTTTGACCACATGCTGCGGCCGGTACAATAACGCTCATGCCTTATATGCCTGATCATCCCGAGCACACCAATGCTGCGCAGCTGCCGGATTTTCTCACCGAGGAGCAACGCGCCATCATCACCGCCGGCTACGAGCACTCGGTGATTACCGCCGTGGCCGGCAGTGGCAAAACCTCCACCCTGGCCTGGCGTATCCGTTATCTGCTGCAACAGGGCCACGACCCGGATCGCATGCTGGTGCTGATGTTCAACCGCAGTGCGCGGGTGGATTTCGAGCGCAAGCTGCGGGACGTCACCCGCAACCTGGGGCTGGCGACACCGGAGATCCGCACTTATCACGCCATGGGTCTGCGGCTGTACAAGCGGTTCGTGCGCGAAGGCTATCTGCCGGGGTTCTCCGACAAGATCCTGACCGAGCAGGAGATCAGCTTTCAGGCCTGGCTGCTGACCCGACGGCTGGCGCCGGAAGATCTGGCCGATGAGATTCGCCGCAACAAGAAGGACTTTGTGGAAACGGCAACCGGCTTTATTGATCGGGTGAAAACTACCTTGTCACCGGCCGAGGTGGTGTTTGAAGAACTCGGTTATTCCGACAAGCACCGATACCTGATCGACCTGTTCCACAGTTTCGAGCAATGGCGCAAAAGCCAGGGGCGGATCAGCTACGCGGACATGCTCTACGAGCCGGTGATGGCGATTCACCAGAACCCGCCATTGCAGCGCCTGGTGGCCAACAAGATGGACCTGATTCTGGTGGACGAATATCAGGACACCAACGAGATCCAGCACCTGCTGCTCCGCTATGTGGCCGGCGAACGGGCGCGGGTCACCGTGGTGGGTGACCCCGACCAGACCATTTATGAGTTCCGCGGCGCGCGGCCGGAATTCATCCTCAAGCGCTTCAGTGACGAGTTCGAGAGCCCGCTGGAACAGACCCTGAGCTACAGCTTCCGCTACGGCCACCGGGTGGCCCTGCTGGCGAACCATCTGATCTGTCACAACACCGGGCGCAAGGATGTGCTTTGCCACGCCCACCCCTCCACACCGGACACCGGCATTACCCTGCACGAATCCGAGCACGACGACGAAACCGTGGTGCAACTGCTGCATCAGCAGCCCGCCGAGGCGCTGGCCAACACCGCCATTCTGTTCCGGGTCTGGAGCCAGAGCGTGCCGATCGAGCTGAAGCTGCTGTCGCGGCAGATTCCCTACCGCATCGACGCCGGCAAAGGGGCCCTGTTCAGCCGCGAGGTTCAGGCGGTCACCGCCCTGCTGACGGTGATTGCCGGCAAGCTGGGCAACCTGCCAGTGGAGGATCGGCTGGACACGGCCCGCCAGTTATTGCGGTTCCCCCATGTCGGGTTAAAAGAACCGGAACTGGAGCAGCTGGCAGGCTTTCTGGCCGGGTTCGACCATGACTGGCACCAGCGCCTGCTGGCGATGGATTTCGACGCCCTGGCTCCCATGGCGGCCCGCAAGCTGCGCAAACTGGGTGAGGTGCTGGCGCGTCTGCGCGGCTACAGCGGGCCGGTCAGCAATGCCATCAGCGTGTACGCCGAACACACCGATCTGTACGAGGGTATTCGCAGCCTGGCGCTGACCCACGAGGCGGCCGATGAACGCATCGACACCGTCGATGGCTTCCGCGCTTACCTCAGCGGCCTGAAGGTGGACGCCGCGGCTGCCCTGGCGCACCTGAAGACCCTGAAACAGCAGGCCGGTGAGCGGGCCGGCCACGGCGTGCTGCTGTCGACCATCCACCGCACCAAGGGCCTGGAGTGGCCGGTGGTGATTCTGCCGGGCCTTCAGGAAAAATACCTGCCCTACACCCCCCGGCCACAGGACAACCCACGGGCCTTTCTGGAAAGTGAGCGACGGCTGCTTTATGTGGCGATGACCCGCACCCGACAGCAACTGCACCTGATCACCCGCCCTGCCGGCTCTGCGCGACACCTCGAGGGCGATCTCGGCCGCAGCCGGTTTGTCGACGAACTCTGTTACGACCTGTCTGCCGCACTGGGGGAATGGCTCGACCAGCGCTCTGCAACCGACTCGCCGATTTTTTGCTCTGAACAGCCACTGACGCCGGTGGCACATCGCTACGCCGGGCGTGAAGACGTGGTACTGGAAGGGCAGGAGGCCGCCAACAGCACTGGAAGCGGACCGCTGTGGGCCAACCCGCGGCTCAGCCACGCCATTTTCGGTGCCGGCACCGTCACCAGCGAGGACGAAAGCGCGTTCGAAGTGCGTTTCGATTCCGGGGAAGCCCTGAACTTCAGCAAGAAAAGCGCCCACCTCTACTTCACCCCGGTGCCCTGATCACTACGCTTTGCCATGATGGCCCCAGGCGTACAATCACCTATCCGGTATTTGCCGGTTTTTCTTTGTTTTTTTTGAATCCATCCCGTAAATTGCCCGTAAGTCTGCAGTAACGACAACACCGAAAAAGTGGTAAACAACTACAACCGAACAGGAGGTTCAGCATGAACATCATGCGCCCACTTACCGTAGCCGCCCTGGCTGCGTCCCTTGCCACCCCAGCCCTTGCCGATCGTGTACAGAGCATCTACCTCAACCCGTTCGCCGGCTATCAGCTGTTTGACGACAAGCGCGATCTGAGTGAAACCGGAACGTTTGGCGTGGGCGCTGAGTACCGTTTCCTGCCCAACTGGTCGGTTGAGGCGGTGTTCTCTCGCGCCGACGCGGATCGGAAATACCGGCCGGGCTCCTCGGACTTTGAAGAATTCCGCCTTGACGGCACCTACTATTTTGCCGGTCAGGACGAAGCCTGGAACCCATACCTGTCTCTGGGTGCCGGCCATGCCGATTTCGGCGATGACGTGCTGGCGGTACAGACCGCGGGTTCCGACCACGATGAAACCCGCGTTAACGTGGGCGCCGGCGTGCGTTACAACGTGACCGACACCGTCTCCATCCGCGGTGACCTGCGCGAATTCCATGGCATCGACGAGAGCACCTTTGACACCATGGTGTCGCTGGGCCTGAGCTTTGCCTTTAATCGCACGCAGTCTGATCCCGAGCCGGCCGACGCCGATGGTGACGGCGTGCCTGACAGCCGCGACCAGTGCCCGGGCACTGCGGCAGGTGCCAGCGTCGACAGCACCGGCTGTGAACGCGATGCCGACAACGACGGCGTGGTCGACAGCCGCGATAACTGCCCCAACACGCCGGCCGGCGCCAGGGTGAACAGCAGCGGCTGCGAACTGGACAGTGACAACGACGGCGTGGTCAACACCATGGATCTGTGTCCGGGCACCGCAGCGGGTGCCGAGGTGGACGAGACCGGTTGTGAAGGCGTGACCGAAACGGTCGAGACCATTGAGCTGCGCGTTCAGTTCCCCAACAACAGCTCCGTGATCGGCAACGCCTACGATGAGGAAATCCGCCGGGTGGCCGACTTCATGGCCGAATACCCGGAAACCACGGTGGAAATTGCCGGTCATTCAGACAGCACCGGTGATGCGGAGTACAACCGCTTCCTGTCACAGCGTCGTGCCGAAGCCGTGGCCGATCGCCTGACCCAGTCGCTGGGTGTGGCTGAAGACCGCGTCAGTGCCACCGGCTACGGGGAATCCGAGCCGATTGCCAGCAACGACACCGCCGCCGGCCGTGCCGAAAACCGTCGCGTCGAGGCCCGCATTCAGGTCAGCCGCTGATTCTCCAGCGCGCTACCCTGATTGAAAAGGCGCCTTCGGGCGCCTTTTTTTCTGGACCAGGAGTTTGTCATGGGCCGTCTTTTATCACTGCTGTTGCTGCTGTCCCTGCCTGCGGTTCTGCCGGCGCAGGTCTATCGCTGCAGCACCGACAGCGGCACCCGCTTTGCCGATCAGCCCTGCGGCGACAACGCTGAAACCATCACCATCCGCGACAATCGCATTGGCGGCAGTTTCGCGGACAACCTGCCTGAGACCGAACCCCCCTCCATCGACGCCGACAATGATCAACAGGCGGCGCGCCCGCAGGAGGAAACGACCTGTCGTTTTATCAACTCGACCGATCTGCGCACCTACCTGAGCCGCAATCAGGTGGTGAAAGGAATGACTAAAGATCATGTGCTGAGAGCCTTCGGACGCCCCCCGGAAACCTACCCGACGCCTCAGGAGACCTGGGTCTACCAGACCAGATACTATGGCGCGCTCTACGAGCTCACCTACGTGTACTTCAAGGATGGCTGTGTTGAGCGGGTGGATTACCGCAAACCCTGATCGCGTCCACCAGCAGGTTGCGGGGCGTGAGCGCGCGCTCGCAGAAGGTACCCAGCTTCACCTCATAGCCCTGCTCTTCAAGGAACAGCGCGTAATCCAGCACCATCCAAAGTTCCAGTGGCCGGCGGAACAGATGGCGCACCAACTCATGGCGACGGACCTGGGCAAAACGCCGCTCACCATGCCGCTGCCAACGGGCAAAGTCGGTTTCAGCCGGCAGGCTCAGGCCTTTTTTTCCGGCCGCCCAGCGACAGAATCCTTCGAAGTCTCCGCCCGCCAGATGAGCCGGGTGAGAGGGCACCGGCAGGTAGTCATCAACCTCCCGCAGTTCACGCTGCAAGCCATCGAACCCCAGGCGCCAGCAGCTGACCTGCGCGGTCTGCGACCGTACCCGCGCCGGCGCCGTGACGGTCTCCTGAACCGCCAGCCGTAACTCCGCGCGCTGGAGGTTGAGGGCCTCCTCGCAGCCGTTCACCCGGTCTGAGAGCGGCTGGTAGAATTCGGTTGCGGTCAGGTGATAACAACAGGGAGAGAAACTGACCCGAGACAGGCCGTCTTCGCTGGCCCTGCGGATCAAGCGACGGTGCAGATCACCACAGGCGTGCAGCGCCACACCGTGAGAGTCGGGAGCCAACCTGAGATCGGCGGCCATGACGTCCTGGCTTCGCAGCGTGACCCGGTCCTGATACTGACGAGCCAGGCGATTGCCGTCGACTACCAGCGACTCGTCCCATTCCAGCCCGGTGACCTGGGACGGGCAGCGGGCCGCCAGGGTTCGGGCCAGATGTCCTTTGCCGCAGCACCAATCGATCACCGGTTCGCTCAGGGGCAGGAGCGCCGCGGTGAAGGCGCCGGCCTGCAGGCGTTTGCGCCCGGGCATGTCCGTGGCGCGGGTCTCTGGCAGGGTGCTCGCCGCCACCGCGGTCGCCCCTTCGGTCATGGTCGGCAGCGACACCAGGGCGTGTCGCTCGGCCAGCGATGGTAGCCATCCGCTCAGGCATTGCGCCAGCCGCCCAGGGTTATCTTCAAAACCATCACAGTCGTGATCGCTGAAACTGGCCACCACACCGGCAAGCTCGGGGTAACGCTCCGTCCAGCCGGGACGCGGTTCCATGAACGGCGCTGGCCGCCACAGCGGCTGGTGCACCTGCAGCCACCGATTGAGCCGCTGCCAGTGGCTGTAAACACTTTCTGCGCTCTGGTGTAAACTCGCCGCCGGAGGTAACGTCATGCAACTGGCCTTTGTACTTGTTGAACCCAAGGTTCCGGAAAATGTCGGAGCGGCTGCCCGCGCCCTGTGCACCATGGGCTTTGGCGAGCTGTGGCTGGTCAATTCGGACCTGCACACCCGGCCCGAGGCCCACTGGCTTGCCCACGGCAGCGATCACATTCTGGAGAACGCGCGCATTTTCCCCAATCTGGCGGCGGTAAGAAACTCCGTAGACCTGCTGATGGGCACGTCGGCCAAACCGCGGCACCAACGGCAGGACTGGCACGAGCCCGCCCGTTTGCGTGACGTACTGGCCAGCAAAGGCGCTTCGGTTGCCACGGCCGCTCTGGTGTTCGGAAGGGAAGACCGGGGCCTGTCCAATGAGGAGCTGGCGCTGTGCGACCTGCTGACCGGCATCCCGATGAAAGTGCCTTATCCCTCGTTGAATCTTGCGCAAGCGGTCATGCTGTACGCCTGGGAGATGTCCGGGCTGTCCGTCACCGCAACGACCGATGCCACCGGCGCGCAGGATGGCGCACGGCTCGGGGCGCTCCGTCAGCGGCTGGAAGCCCTGTTACCGGAACTGGACACACCGGCTGAGGGTAAATTGTTCCAGTGGGTTTTTCAGCGGCTGCCGTTGCTCTCCGGCCGGGATGTCGGCTTTGTTCACACGCTGTGCGGTAATGTGGAGCGCGCCATCACCCGCAGCAAGCGCCCGCCAGACAAGCCCTGAGCCCGGCCGATTATTCCGCGAATCGACCGGGGCGGAAGGCATCCAGGCAGACCGCCGGTTCCTCCCCGTCAATAACCTGGGCAATCACATCGGCGCTGGCGGCGGAGAGCGTCCAGCCGAAGGTGCCGTGACCGGTATTCAGGTAGAGATTGTCCCGCGGTCCCCGGCCAATGATGGCAGGGCCGTCCGGGGTCATCGGGCGGAAGCCGGTCCAGGCTTCGGCGGCGTCCAGGTCGGCGCAGCCGGGAAATCTCGATTCCACCGATTTGCGGATGGTGGCCAGCCTTGCCGCGGGGATATCCCGGTTGAAGTCGGCAAGCTCCACGAACCCGGTGGCCCGCAGGCGGTTGCCGAGGCGGGTGGACACCACTTTGAAGTTGTCATCGTGGATGGTCGACGTCGGGGCGCGCTGCGGGTCCTTGAGTGGAACCGTCAGGCTGTATCCCTTGACCGGGTAAATCGGCAGCGCCAGCCCCAGCGGTTTGACCAGATGATTTGACCAGCACCCGGCGCTGATCACAAAAGCATCGGCCTTCAGGGTTTCCAGGCCGCCATCCCCGGTTCGCAGGGTGATGGCTTTCACCCGCTTGGCATCCGCCAGCAATGCCTCAGCTTCCACGTTATAACGGAGAACCACACCCTGCGCCTCACAGGCCCGGGCCAGCTCCCGGGAAAACAGGTGGCAGTCACCGGTGCCGTCGGTGTCAAAACTCAGCGCTCCGTAAAGCGGGCCGTCGCCGACCATTCCGGGCTCGGCTTGCCGTACCTGCTCGGGGCTCAGCAGGCGGGCCGGAATCCCGAGCTCGGCAAGAAGCTCACAGGTAGCGCGGTAGGTGTCCATGGCCTCCGGTGTGCTGGCCAGGTGCAGCAGGCCCTGGTGCGCACCGTCGAAGGCCAGGCCCAGCTCGCTTTCCAGAGCCAGAAACCGTTCCCGGCTGTGTATACCCAGGCGCAGCATGGCCCGGCGGTTCAGACCAAAAAGACCCGGTGACCAGGCGTAGCGCAGGGTCGCGAACATGAAATTGAGGGTTTCCAGCGAGGGCGGCATCCGCAACTTCAGCGGTCCATCCTGTTTGAAAATCCAGGGCAGCGCCTTGAACACCATGGCGTGGTCCGCCCAGGGATAGACCACGCCGTATGAGCGCTGGGCGGCATTGCCTTTGCTGGTTTCGTTTCCGGCGATGTCATGGCGTTCCAGCACCGTGACCTGATGGCCCCGGCGGTTGAGCTCATAGGCGGTGGTTATACCCACCACGCCGCCACCGACAACAATAATGTGCATGCGCCTCTCCGTTACCTCCCACAACTGCCCTCTGACAGCCTGCCCGCGGGCAAATGGCTGCGCGGCTATTACCGCCATGCAGGTCAACAATCGCACGAACTGTTAAACTGACGGCACCAAACTTTCAGGATAGCAGCCAAACCTCTGGTTGCGATGGAGCGTTGTGAGCCGCAATGAGCAAGAAACGTCGTGAGATTCCCGTTTTCGATCTTCCGATCATCGAGACCCACTGTCATCTGGATTACCTCAAGGATCGTCCGTTAGCAGAGACGCTGGCCGAAGCCCAGCGGGTCAATATCGAGAAAGTGATCACCATAGCGGTGTCTCCTGACAACCTCGCCCGCGTCCGCGAGCTCAGCCAGATTGCGCCGTGGGTCTATGGTACCCAGGGTATCCACCCTCACGACGCGGAAAGCTACTCTGACGAGGTGGAAGCAGAGATTCGCGCTCACGCC
This sequence comes from Marinobacter lipolyticus, assembly GCF_018424605.1. Lineage (GTDB taxonomy): Bacteria > Pseudomonadota > Gammaproteobacteria > Pseudomonadales > Oleiphilaceae > Marinobacter > Marinobacter lipolyticus_B. The sequence goes on from NZ_QTKT01000004.1 coordinate 283,370, forward strand.
GGTGACGAAAAGATCGTCGCGGTGGGCGAAATCGGCCTGGACTACTTCTACGACAACGCCGACCGTGACGTACAGCGCCAGGTGTTCCGTCGCCAGTTGCAGATCGCCTGCGACAGCGACCGCCCGGTGGTGATCCACAGTCGCGAAGCCGATGAAGACACCATTGCCATCCTGGGGGAGTTCGAGGCCACGCTGAAACGCCGCGGGGTTATCCACAGCTTTACGTCCGGCCCCGGTCTGGCCCGGTACGCGCTGGATCAGGGCTGGTGCCTGGGCTTCAACGGCATCACCACATTCAACAAGGCAGAAAATGTGCGGGATATTGTGCGGTTGGCACCCATTGAGCAGATTCTGCTGGAGACCGACTCGCCGTTTCTGACCCCGGTGCCCTATCGCGGCCGGGAAAATGCGCCCTTCTACATCCCCTTTGTGGCGGAGAAAATCGCAGAAGTGAAAGACCTGCCGCTGGAGCAGGTGCTACGGCAGACTTACGCCAACAGCCTGCGAACCTTCTTCGGTTAAGCTTCGATGCCGGTGGTTTCGAACAGGCAATAGCCGTTTCTGCCGCCTTGCTTGGCACGGTACATTGCCTGATCGGCCTGCCTCAGTAGCTGGTCGCCATCCAGCTCCACGGTCTGGGGATACAGCGCCACGCCAATGCTGGCCGACACCTCGACCAGGTGATCCGCCACCCACACCGGCTCGGCAATGTCCGCCAGCAGCCGTTTCAGCAGATTCTCCAGGCTGGCGCGATCCTCCACGTTGACGATGATGGCCGCAAATTCGTCACCCCCCAGCCTGGCCAGAGTGTCTTCTTCCCTCAGGGTGGAGCGCATGCGGCTGGCAACCTCCACCAGCAAGTCGTCGCCCGCACTGTGCCCGAACGCATCGTTCACCGGCTTGAAGTGATCCAGATCGATATAGACGACCGCGAGATGGTCGTTCTGGCGCCGGGCCTGGGCCATCGTCTGCTGTAGCCGGTCGGCAAACAGCGAGCGGTTGGAGAGCCCGGTCAGCGCATCATAGTGTGCCATGGTCCGCAGCTGGTCTTCCTGTTTCTTGATGGCACTGATATCACTGTAGATGCCCACAAAGTGGGTGACGTTGCCCTGCTCGTCATAAACGGCGCTCATGGTCAGGGCAAGGTTGAGGGGGGGGCCATCGGATCGCTTCCATTCGAACTCGCCCGACCAGAACCCGCGTTCCCGGGTGGCCTGGAGAACCCCCGACCCTTCTTCCAGCGGCAATGGCGGCAACCGTCCCGCAGTCTGTGCGCGAGTGCGGCCGGTCATTGCGCCATAGGCGGTATTCACCTCAACCACCATGCCATGCTCGTCGGTAATCACGATGGCTTCGCCCACATGATCGAAAACGCTGGCAGCCAGCCGTTGTCGCTTTTCGGCCTGCTTTCGCCGGGTAATGTCATAGAGCGCGCACAGCAGCACATGCTCGTTCTCGCCGCCCCCGTCGATCGGCGCCAGCGTCATTTCCACCCATAGCTCTGAGGTGTCGGCCCGCTGAAACAGCCATTCGCCAGTTTCAACCGCGCCGCGGTGGACCCGGTTCATCGTGTCGGAAATTTTCCCCGTGGAGCTCAGACCATCGGGCTGCAATGACGGCAGAAACGACGCTACCGATTTGTTCGTCAGCGACGCCCAGGACTCGTAACGTAGCAATTCCACCGCCGCGCGGTTGGTATAGAGGAACTTGCCGTCGCGGATCATCACCATTGGTTGCGGCCAGCTCAGGATAAGCCGTCGCAGTCGCCGTTGCGACGTGGCAAGCTGACGTTTCTTGCGGCCCAGCCAGAGAGACGATGCCAGCAACAGCGTCATCAGCACGGCAATGGCAATCACCCACAGCCGGTACTGATGAAACGCGTCCAGCCAGGTAAGCTGAGGGGCCTGATCGTAGGGCGCTACCCGGATATCCCGCGCCAGCTGCTCCACCGACTGATAGTCCGCCGGCGGTGCAAACCCCGCGATGCCCGCGGCTCGGGCCGCCGGATCGTTCCGATTCAATGAAAACAGCGCCGCAGCAACGCGCCGGACAAGGCGCTGGTCCACGTGGGGCAACGCCACCAGAGGCCATTCCGGATAGAGTCGGGTCGAAACCCGGAAAGGAAAACCGGTCAGATTCTGCGGATTCAGCACCTTGAGCTGATCGCCCAGGCGGGGGTTTTCCGTCAACATGTCCTCGATAATGCCGGTGCGGATGAAACCCGCCGCCACGTCACCGTCCACCACCGCACGAACCACCCGGTCGTGACTGCCCAGCAATTTGATGCGACTGCCCCGGCGGACGTCGATGCCCGCCTCCTTCAGCTCCAGCAACTGGCTCTGATATCCCCCCAGAAAATGAATGCCGGGGCTGGCAATCATCTGCCCGGCCAGGTCTGTCAGCTCATTAAGATCGTCGCGCTGGCTGCGGGTAATAATCACGCCCCCGACACTCGCCGTGCTGGTGGCCCCGGACCGTCTTAGCACGGTGGCCAGCACGCCGGTGACGCTACGCTCACTGCGGATCACCAGAAAATGGCTGGGGTTAGTCAGAAACAGGTCGAGCTGGTTTGCCGCCAGCGCACGATTCATATCCTCCTGGCCGAGCACCTGAAGCCGCACAGTCAGCCCGGTTTTCTCACTCAGGTACTCCGCCAGCGGCTGGTATTTGCTCATCACGATGTCGACGGGGCGATAGGCAAAGACGCCAAGGGTCAGTTCATCCGCGGCCAGGGCAAGGGGGGCCTTCACCGCCATACTCAGCCCCAGCATCAGCAACAGGAGGAGGCGTTTCACACCGGACTCCGCGGCAGGAAGGAGGCATTGCACAAGCGGTCAAGATCCACCGGTTGCGCCATCAGGCCTTCTTTGAGCAACAGCGCCTGGAGATTTCCCGCCGCCTTGTCGACCTGTCCCTCAGGGGCCAGGTAGCGCTGGTTGGTGGAGAGATCCGGGAGGGTGACCGTTCCCAGCGCGTGGCGTACCGCTTCCGGGGTAACCTCCTGGCGGGTGGCCACCCGATAGACTGCGTCGTGAAAATTCCGTACCAGATGGTTCAGCCCCTTGAAATGCGACACCAGCAGGGACCTCAGGGCACCTTTTCGCTGGCTGATGCGGTCGCGGCGGACCACCAGCACATCGAAGATGGTTTCCGGCAGGGAACGGCTGTCAAATAACCGTTTCGCCCCCAGGGATTCCAGCACAGAGGCCATGGGTTCGTAGCTGACCGAGGCGTCAATCTCATTGCGTCGCCAGGCCTGCGCATGCTGGTCAACCGGCAGATCAATCTCCTCAATATCCGCACGCGTCAGCCCCGCTTCCTCAAGCACCTTCAACAGCATGACCGCCGACACCGCCTGCAGCTCGACGGCCACTCGCCGCCCTTTCAGGTCCCTCAGGCCGGTAATCTCGGGCCTGACCATGACGGCGTCTGCCCCGGCGGAGACGTTCATCACCGCAATCACCGTCAGCGGTACGCCCTGGGATGACACCCGCAGCGCCTCGTCCAGAGTCATACCGCCAGCATCCAGGCTGCCATTGAGCAGCCCGGTAATGGTCTCGGATCCGGACGCCGTGCGCGTGAGCGCCACCGAATCACCCAGCCAGCCAAATTCTTTGGCCACGAACAGGGGTTCGTATCCAATCCAGTGGATCATTCCGACCCGCAACGGCGTTTCCCGCGCGCACCCCGGAATCACGGCACCGGCGAGGGAGGCGGAAGCCAGAAGACCCATAAATTGGCGACGGTGCATGGAGCGGGCTCCGAAAAGCGGCTGAATTCCAGTGGATTTCCTACCTCATTATGGGTGGGGATTCCCCAGTGCGCCACCGCTATCATTCTGTTCCTGTTCAGAATTCGTTTATTGCCAGGAACAGGCCCATCAATACCGGCGAGAGAAATGACAGTACGAAGCCCGAGGCGATGGCCACCGGCACGCAGGCCAACCCGCCACTGCTGCGGATGACCGGCAAGGTGAAATCCATGGCGGTGGCGCCGCCGTAACCGATGGCCATGGCCGGACGGCGGCCGATGAGCAGGGGGATGATCGCCAGGGCGATGATTTCCCGGATGACATCGTTGAGAAACGCCACACCGCCCCAGGCGGGTCCGAGCGCATCGCCCACCACAATGCCGGACAGTGAGTACCAGCCAAACCCTGACGCCAGCGCCAGGGTGTGCTGCCAGGGCAAGGCGAATAACGGGGCAAGGGCCAAGCCGGCCAGCAGTGAACTGCCAGCCATGGCCAGGGCGATGCCCAGCCCCTGCCGGTTCATCAGCAACTTGCGCAGTGACAGGCCGGCATTGCGGAGCTGGATACCGATCAGAAACAACAGCAGCATCAATGACCAGGTCGCCAGGGCTTCCGCCATCGGCAGGGCGGGGAGCAGGAAATAGCCGGCAAGACCTCCGGCGGCCACCGCCGCCAGCGGTTTCAGGCCAGCCAGAAACAGGCGCTGGTATCCGGGGCGGGGTGCGCTGTCATCCCCGGTCACCGTCATCGGCTGCCAGTGATGAAACAGCCACAGGCCTGCCAGATTGGCCAGCAGCAGTGCCACCACCAGAGTGGCCACTTGAATGGCCATATCCCCCAGTTGCTCGGCCAACCCCTCCATCTGCCCGAGGCCCAGCCCCAGCAGGGCGAGAATAAAGTAGACCAGCGCTTCCACGGTGTAATGAATCGCGGTCATCACGCCCCGGTTGTGCAACGGCAGCGCAAAGCCTACGAATAACGGGGCAAGAATCAGCAGGGCGCCGGTCAGCATGGTGTCCTCGAAACAGAGTGGGCAGGGGGCAATCAGCCGATGGGTTCGTACTGATCAGGATCAAACAGATAGCGGGCATCGATGGCCATGCTGTCGGTGCGGAGGCTGCGGGCCAGCCGCTGCGCCATGACCGACCAGACCACATGGTCTGCAGGCCGGGGATCGTAGTCGTCTTCCAGAAGCGCACCGGCAATGGCGCGGAGCACCGCTTCCGCCCGACCGACGCTGTGGTAGGGTCCCTGACAACGCTGCTTCTGCGGCTGGCCGGCGTCGGTACCCGTCAGTGCCACCACCGCCCAGGTGCTTTCGCCCACCTGCTTCACATACAGCTCAACCCGCCGTTCTTCGCGCACCAGCACCAGTGCCCGCAACGGCGCGCGGCCATGGAAGTAATGAAGTTTCACCGTCATACCCAGGGACCGTCAGTGCAGCGCATCGTCACCCCGATCCTGCACCAGCACCCAGGGCGCCACTACCACCGCCCACAACTCGGTGTTGGCGTCGTACCAGGCGCGGGCGCGCTCCGGGGACACATCGCCAATGCGGTTCTCTGCCATCCAGCGCTGGAACTGACCCGCATTGTCCGCCGCCAGTTCCGCGGCGACATCCAGCAGGTCCAGATCGGGTTCCACCCGCACCACGTGACCGCGGGCGTAATAGGTCTGCAGGTCATGCCAGCCGATCCGCGAGGTTTCCAGGTTCAGTTTTGCAAGCAGTTCGTCCCGGGACGAGGTAGACGACATGGTGATGCCTCGGCAACGTCAGTGTTTCTGTGTTGCCTTCAGCTTACCATCATCCGGCGGACTTCAGCATCTCCCTCACCACGTAATGCAAGATACCGCCATGGCGGAAGTAGGTCGCCTCGTTAGCGGTGTCGATCCGTGATGTCAGCTCACAGGTTTCGGTACCGCCGTCCTTGTAGGTCACCGTCATGGTGAGCGTCTGACCCGGGGTGATGTCTCCGGACAGCCCCTCGATGCTGATGGTTTCCTCGCCGGTCAGCTTGAGGCTCTTACGGTCAGTGCCTTCGGGGAACTGCAGCGGCATTACCCCCATTCCGATCAGGTTGGAGCGGTGAATGCGCTCGTAGGACTCGGCCACGACCGCACGAACCCCGAGCAGCCGGGTGCCTTTGGCGGCCCAGTCCCGGCTGGAGCCGGTGCCATACTCTTTTCCGGCTATCACCACCAGCGGCGTGCCCTGCTCCTGGTACTTCATGGCGGCGTCATAAATCGCCATCTGCTCGCCGCTGGGCACGTGCTTGGTAAAGCCGCCTTCCACGCCGTCGAGCATCTCGTTGCGGATGCGAACGTTGGCGAAGGTGCCGCGCATCATCACCTCGTGGTTGCCGCGGCGCGATCCGTACGAGTTGAAATCCCCCGGTTTTACCCCGTGTGCCTGCAGGTACTTACCGGCGGGGGTGTCTGGCTTGAAGGAACCGGCCGGTGAGATATGGTCGGTGGTGACCGAATCCCCCAGCAACGCCAGTATATTGGCATCCTTAATGTCGTCGATGGGCTCGGGGTCTTCTCCCATGCCCTCGAAAAAGGGCGGATGCTGGATGTAAGTGGATTTGTCCGACCACTCGTAGACCTTGCTCTCCGGCACCTTGATCGCCTGCCAGGTAGCGTCACCGTCAAAGACTTCCGCGTATTCGGTGCGGAACATGTCCGTTTTGACCTTCTCCACCGCCTCGGCGATTTCCTGCTGGCTCGGCCAGAGGTCTTTCAGGTAGACCGGGTTGCCATCCGTATCGGTGCCCAGCGGATCTGTGGACAGGTCCAGACGCACGTTACCGGCCAGCGCATAGGCCACCACCAACGGCGGCGACGCCAGCCAGTTGGTCTTCACCAGCGGATGCACCCGGCCCTCGAAGTTGCGGTTACCGGACAGCACCGAGGCCACCGTCAGGTTGCCATCGCTGATGGCTTTTTCCACCGCCTCCGGCAGCGGGCCGGAATTACCGATGCAGGTGGTGCAGCCATAACCCACCAGGTTAAAGCCCAGTTTGTTCAGGTCATCCTGGAAACCGCCCACACGCAGGTAATCGGTCACCACCTTGGATCCCGGCGCCAGCGAGGTTTTCACCCAGGGTTTGGTCTGCAGCCCCTTCGCCACGGCTTTCTGGGCGATCAGGCCAGCGGCCATCATGACGCTGGGGTTGGAGGTGTTGGTGCAGGAAGTGATCGCCGCGATCACCACGGCGCCCGGGTCCAGGCGGGTTTTCTCGCCGTTCATTTCCATCGGCTGGCTGGCGTGGTGCTCGTAGCTGTCCTGCACGCCAACGGCAGTCTGGCCGCCTTCTGACTCCAGCTTGTCCTCCCGGGTCGGGGCCGGTCCTTCCGCGGTTTCCATCAGCAGCTCAAAGGCGGCTTTCATGTTCTTCAGGGCAACCCGGTCCTGCGGGCGCTTCGGCCCTGCCAGGCTGGCCTCCACATCGCCCATATCCAGTTCCAGACTATCGGTGTAGACCGGTTCCTGACCCGGCTGACGCCAGAGCCCCTGAGCCTTGGCGTAGGCCTCCACAAGTTCCAGCTGGGCATCGTCGCGCCCGGTCAGCTGCATGTATTTGATGGTCTGCTCGTCCACCGGGAAGAAGCCGCAGGTGGCGCCGTACTCCGGTGCCATGTTGGCGATGGTGGCACGGTCGGCCACCGGCATGTCTTTGAGGCCATCGCCGTAGAATTCCACGAACTTGCCAACCACACCCTTCTTACGCAGCATTTCGGTGACGGTGAGCACCAGATCGGTGGCGGTGATGCCTTCACGCAGCTTGCCGGTAATCTTGAAGCCCACCACTTCCGGAATCAGCATGGACACCGGCTGGCCCAGCATGGCGGCTTCGGCCTCGATGCCGCCCACGCCCCAGCCGAGAATACCGAGACCGTTGATCATGGTGGTGTGGGAGTCGGTGCCCACCAGGGTGTCCGGGTAGGCGATGGTCTTCCCGCCCTGCTCTTTCTGCCACACCGTCTTGCCCAGATACTCCAAGTTGACCTGGTGGCAGATACCGGTGCCGGGCGGCACCACGCGGAAGTTATCGAACGCCTGCTGACCCCAGCGCAGGAACTCGTAGCGTTCCTGGTTGCGCTCCATCTCGATCGCGACGTTGTCCTTGAACGACGAGGCATCGCCGAACTTGTCCACCATCACCGAGTGGTCGATCACCAGGTCAACCGGTGACAGCGGATTGATCATCGCCGGATCCTTGCCGGCCGCCTTGACTGCCTCACGCATGGCGGCGAGATCCACCACGCCGGGCACCCCGGTGAAATCCTGCATCAGCACCCGCGCCGGACGGAACTGGATCTCGGTATCGGAGCGGCGCTCCTTCAGCCATTGCACCATGGCGTCCATGTGGCTGCGTTCAACGGTGACGTCGTCCTCGTTGCGCAGCAGGTTTTCCATCAGCACTTTCAGGGAAAACGGCAGCCGGTCCAGATCACCCAGGGTTTCCGCGGCCTTTGGCAGACTGTAGTAATGGAAGGTTTTGCCGCCGGCATCAAGGCTCGACAAGGTATTGAGACTGTCTTTGCTAAGCTGTTCGCTGGACATGTGGTGCCTCCTTGTTCTTTGGAATCCAGTGTATCCGGAAGGCTGGGAGACGGTTGCCGCGTGGCGTTCCGGCAAGGCTCCGCGATGGCCCGTAAGCGTCACGAATTCATTACGGTTTTTGAAGTTACTAATAACTATTGCACCGATTGGTCAGAGTTCAACCCAAGCACGGTGAATGTTCGGTATAGGCCCGGGAAATACTGTGTTACAACAGGCAAACAATTCCTACGGCGAACCGAGCGATAGGTCGCTACTATAATAATTGCCACCGACAGGTATTCCCTGGCCGGCATTCGTTCGTATGGTGCCTCCCCGTTGATCCATTGCAGAGGTGGGTTTTGTCGTTGCTGTCCGCATTTTTCATTGTCTCTGATACCTCGCCGTCACAGCGGGTGTCCGGCGAGTACGATCCCTGGCTGGTGGCCCTCTCTCTGCTGATTGCGGTCGGTGCCTCTTATATGGCGTTGACCCTCGCCAGCACTGCACGCCGCAGTGGCACACCGTTTATGGAACGGTTACACCTGGCCAGCGGCGCGGTGGCTTTGGGGTTCGGCATCTGGTCCATGCACTTTATCGGTATGCTGGCGTTCGAAATGCCGGCCCAGGTGAGTTACCTGCCGGGCCTGACCATGTTATCGGCGCTGCCCAGCCTGCTGGCCTCCTGGGTCACACTCAGCCTGCTCGGTCGCCATCAGCTCACCGGATTCCGACTGGTCAGCGGCGGTGTGGCCGTGGGCGCGGGCATCGGCACCATGCACTATCTGGGCATGGCGGCGATGGAAACCGGGCCTACCCTGCGTTACCAACCCGGCTTGTTTGTGCTGTCCCTGGTGGTCGCGGTGCTGCTGGGCACCCTGGCCCTGTGGATAAGTTTTGGCCTGCGCCAGAAAACCCGACTCCGTGGCTTCCAGCGCCGTTTGCTGGCGGGCCTGGTGATGGGGCTGGCCATCGCAGGGATGCATTACACCGCCATGGAAGCGGCGCAGTTTATCGGCACAGCGGACCCCACGCTCTCCCCCGGTGACACTCGCCAGACCACCCTTGCCCTGGTGGTGGCGTTGATCACCGTCGCCCTCAGCCTTATGGCAGCCGGGGTCAATGCCATCGCCCGCTATCGGGCACTGTTCCGTCGCAGCGAAGAAACCGCCAGCGAGCTGCAGACCGTGATTGATGCGGCGGTGGATGGCATCGTCAAGATATCGGATCGCGGGGTGGTGCTGTCGTTCAATGAGTCCGCCGAGCGGATGCTTGGTTACACCGCCGCGGAAGTGGTGGGCCGCAATGTCAGCATGCTGATGCCCAATCCTCATCGCGATGCCCACGATGGCTACCTGAAAAACTACCTGCGTACCGGTGAACGCAAGATCATCGGTTCCGGCCGTGAGGTCTGGGCGCTGCACAAAGACGGACACCAGTTCCCGGTTCGCCTGGCCATTGGCGAATCCCGGCTCGGCGGCGTCAGCACTTTTGTCGGCTTTCTGACCGACATTTCCGAGCGCTACCGCATGGAGACGGACCTGCGTCAGGCCAAGGATGCGGCGGAAGCGGCCGCCGCCGCCAAAACCGCCTTCCTGGCGAACATGAGCCACGAAATCCGCACCCCGATGAACGCCATCATCGGCTTCACCGAGCTGGTGCTGGACACGCCGTTGAGCGAACCGCAAGTCCGGCATCTGGGCATCGTCCGCAACTCGGCCAGGTCGCTGCTGGCGCTGCTGAACGATATTCTTGATACCGCCAAGCTGGACAGCGGTCGAACCGAGCTGGAAATCCGTGACTTCAGCCTGCGTTCCGTGTGCGAGCAGATCCTGGCCACGCAATCTCTGAACGCGACCCGCAAGGGCCTGCAGCTTGAGCTCGATTACCGGGTGTCCGAGTTTTTCAAAGGCGACCCCCTTCGCATCCAGCAGGTGGTGCTGAACCTGGTCAGCAACGCCGTCAAATTCACCAACGCCGGCAGAGTGACTCTGGGGGTGGAGCAGTCGACACCGGATGACGTGGTGATCACCGTCGCGGACACCGGCATTGGCATTCCCGCGGATCGCATCGGCAGTATCTTCGAGCCCTTCACCCAGGCCGACTCCAGCATGACCCGCCGGTTTGGCGGCACCGGCCTGGGCACCACCATCGCGCGTCAGCTCACCGAACTGATGGGCGGGCAAATCTCGGTCACCAGCAGCCCCGGAGAGGGCAGCACCTTCCGGGTTGTCCTGCCATTGCCGGCGGGCGCGGCGGTCAGCGCTGACGGAAACACGGATCTGGAAACCGACCTGCCACCGCTGGCCGTGCTGGTGGCCGATGACGTGCCGCAGAACCTGGAGCTGCTGTCGACGCTGCTGACTCAGCGGGGCCACTCGGTAGTCACTGCCAGTAACGGCCGGGAAGCGCTGGCGCAGTGTGAGACCCGACGCTTCGATGTGGTGCTGATGGATGTGCAGATGCCGGAGATGAACGGACACGAGGCGACCCGGGCTCTGCGCCACCTTGAAACCGAACACCACTGGCCACCGACACCGGTTATCGCGATGACCGCCAGTGTGCTGGAAGAGGATCGGCGCGCGGCGATCGAGGCCGGCATGGACGGATTTGCCACCAAGCCCATCAACCTGCCGGAGCTGTCGGCCGAGATTGGGCGGCTGCTGGGGATCGACGTCGCCCGCGCCAGCCGGCCAGGGGCCAGCGACAATCCGCTCATTGATGAGCAAACCGTGGCGACGCTCTGGCCCGATACCGCTGAGCATCGGGAGGCGGCGAAACGTTTCCTGCAAGCGCCCGAGAACCAGCCAGACACCCTCAACCTGGACTCTGACCCGGACAGCCGCGGCGCTCAGGCCCACCGCCTGCGGGGCGTTGCCGCCAACCTCGGGTTTTCCGCCCTGGCCTCAGCGCTGGCGGAGATGGAGCGGGCCCTGCGACAGGACGGTACGGTCAGTGCCCGCCAATGGCAGACCCTGCTCGACCAATTCCAGGCCGCGACGGACTGGACGATCGCCGGCGCCGACCCGCGCGAGGCCGGCCAGGCCGCACCTCCGGCCGCCGGACCCACAACGCTCGCGGCCCTCGATGCGCTGATCACCCAGTTGCAACAGGGCGAAATTCCCGAACAGGCGTTCCGGCGGTTGCAGACCGCTTTGCCCGAGCACTGTGCCGCACCCGCTGCACAGGCACTCGACAACTTTGAACCGGAGAAAGCCGCCGAAATTCTTGCGGTCTACCGGCAGACCCTCGCGGAGTCAGAATGCTGAACACGAACAAGACACTGCTGCTGGTGGACGACGAACCCGCCAACCTTCAGGTGCTGAGAAACATCCTGTCGGATCATTACCGGCTGCTGTTCGCCCGTGACGGTGAACGGGCGCTGGAGCTGGCGCGCCAGGAACGGCCGGATCTTATCCTGCTGGATGTGATGATGCCCGGCCTGTCGGGGTATGACGTTTGCGAAGCGCTGAAACAGCACGACAGCACCGCCGGCATTCCGGTGATCTTCGTGACCGCGCTGGCCGCCGCCGAGGATGAAGCCCGGGGCTTTGATCTCGGCGCCGTGGATTACATCACCAAGCCGGTGAGCGCACCTATTGTCCGCGCCAGAGTGAGGAATCACCTGTCCCTGGTGCGGGTGGACGAACTGGTACAGACCCGGCTTGCGGTGGTCCAGCGCCTGGGCCGGGCAGCGGAATACAAAGACAACGAAACCGGCCTGCACGTCATTCGCATGAGCCATTTCTCGCGCCTGATTGCGCTGGAAGCCGGCATGGGCGAGGCCTGGGCCGACACCCTGCTCAACGCTGCGCCCATGCACGACGTGGGCAAGATCGGCATTCCCGATGCCATCCTGCAGAAACCCGGCAAGCTGGACGCCGCCGAATGGGCAGTCATGCAGAGCCACGCGGAAATTGGTGCGGAGATCATCGGGGCCGACGGTTCGGAGCTGCTGAACATGGCGCGGGAGGTGGCCCTCTCCCACCATGAGAAATGGGATGGCAGTGGCTACCCCCGCGGTCTGCAAGGCGAAGCCATTCCCATTGCCGCGCGCATCGTGGCGCTGGCCGACGTTTTCGATGCGTTGACCAGTGAGCGGCCCTACAAGAAGGCCTGGAGCGTGGACGATGCCGTCGCCCTGATCCGGGACCAGAGCGGCCACCACTTCGATCCACGCCTGGTGGACGCCTTTCTGCGCTGCCTGCCCGCGATCCTGGAGGTGCGGGAGCGCTGGCATGAGTGAGCCGCAGCGCGGGCGGGTTGCTCAACTGAGCTGGTGGTCGCCGTAGAGCTGCGCGTATAGCCCGTCGCGGCGAATCAGCTCATCGTGATGCCCCTCTTCGATAATGCGACCGTCCTCAAACACGCAGGCGCGATCGGCCTTTCTCACCGCGCTCAGGCGGTGGGCGATGATCAGCGTGGTGCGCTGGCTGAGGAATTCATCCAGCGCCTCGTGAAGCCGGTGCTCGGTGTACGAATCCAGTGCCGAGGTGGCCTCATCAAGAATGACAATGGACGGCTCTGACAGCACCATGCGGGCAATCGCCAGACGCTGGCGCTGGCCGCCGGAGAGCCGCACGCCCTGCCGGCCAATCATGGTATCCAGTTGCTGCGGCATGGCGGCAATGGTGTCATCCAGCTGAGCGATGGCCAGCGCCTGCCAGAGCGCGTGGTCCGGCTTGTCCCGCCCCAATGTGAGGTTCTGCCGCACCGAATCGTTGAACAGCGCCGGGTGCTGCAATACGGTGGCAACATGCTCCCGCAAGCATGGAAGACCGATGCGCTGCACCGGCACACCATCAATCAAAACCTCCCCCTGCTGCGGCGTGTACATACCCAGAATAAGCTGCACCAGGGTGGATTTGCCGCCGCCACTGGCGCCGACCACCGCTACCTTTTCCCCCGCCGCCAGATGTAGATTGATGCCCCGCAGCACCGGTTCATCCCCATAGCGGAAATGAATATCCCGCAGCGTCAGGCTGACCGTATGCCGATCGCGGAACGGATTCTCCAGCGCCGGGTAACGGGGCTCCTCGTCCAGTTCCAGCAAACGGTTGATGCGGCCCAGCGCGGCGTTGGCGGCAAACCAGGCGTACTGCATGTTGAGCATTTCCTGCACCGGGGTGAGCATGAACCAGAGATACCCGAAGATCGCGAACATCATGCCGATGCTGAGATCGCTGAACAGCACCGTGACCATCGCCGCGGCGCGAAAGGCATCCACCCCGAACTGAAACAGCCCAAAGCTGGCGCGGGAGGCGGCATCGCTGCGCCACTCGAACTGGATGGCATGATCACGGACGTTTCGGGCCCGGCCGATGAGCTGACGCAGGTAATGCTGCTCGCGGTTCGCGGCCCGCAACTGATGAATGGCGTCAAGGGTTTCGGTCAGGTCGCCCTGAAAATCCTCGTAGGCACTGTTTTCCCGGCGCTTGAGGTCCTTGACCCGCTTGCCGATCAGAATGGTGGCAAAGATCACCAGGGGATTGAGCAGCAGAATCAGCAGCGCCAGCTGCCAGTGCACCCACAGCAGCACCACGGCCGTGCCCGCCACGGTCAGGCTGGCGACCAGGAAGCGGCTGATGGTGCTGCCGAGGAACTGGTCGATGGTGTCCAGATCGGTGATGAAGTGGCTGCTGATGGCCCCCGAACCCCGGGTTTCGTACTCCGCCATGGCCACCCGTTGCAAGCGCCCCAGCAGGCGGGAGCGGATGCGAAACACCACGTCCTTGGAAATCTTGGAGAATTCCCGCGATTGCAGCACGTTGAACGCCAACGCCGACAAGCGCAGCAGGAAGGCCGCCAGCACCATCAGAGCAATATAGACCACCGGTTGCTGCCAACCCGCGGGTAATAGCTGGTTGAGGACCGGGAGCACCGGCCCGCTCTCCTCCAGCAGCACCTCATCCACCAACACCGGTAACAGCAGGGGCACCGGCACACTCATCAGGGTGGCCAGGATCGCCAGCAGGTTGGCACGAACCAGCCGCGGCTTGTGCTTCAGCGCCAGTGCCAGAATGCCCCGCCAGTGGTAATGGGCCGGATGGGTGGCGGATGTCGGCTCGACCGTGCCCGACTGTGCCGAATGATGTGCCAAATGGCCTCCCGGTTCTTGGATCTGATCTCTGCCATACGTGCCAGGCAGCACAATAGTCTACCTGCCACGTTGTGGCCGGGGCAGGGGTTCTGTCATTATTGACGCCCGATTCTCTGACGGACCAGACCCAGGCTCACTGTGAAACACGATTGTCATTACCACCCCGGCGACGCCGCCAAGTGGCACTGCGGCGAATGCCAGGTGCATTACTGCACCCGCTGCATGCCCGATGCCGATAACCGCAAGCGCCACGCCCTTTGTCCCCGTTGCAGCCGCGCCATGCGCTATCTCGGCGCCGCCACCGAGGTGGTCCCGTTCTGGAACCGGCTGGGTGCCTTTTTCCGTTACCCGTTTCATACCGACCCGCTGATCGTTATCGCCATCTGCACGCTGGTGCCACTGCTGGTAAAGCCCAACATTGTCGGCATCGTGATCACGCTGGTGCTGGCGCTGGCATTGCTCAAATACACCTACGACGTCATCCGCCACACCGCCGAAGGCCATATGAAACCACCCCCGGTCTCGGCGGCGTTCACCGGCGGCGGCTTCGACATTGTTTTCCTGCAGTTGCTCGTGTTTGTGCTGATGGGCGGCCTGGTGGGCGCAGCGGCGATGATCGGCGGCGGCCTGTTGATGATGCTGGCGCTGGCCTTTGTCATCCTTGCCCTGCCGGCCAGCATCATGGTGCTGGCCATGGAGCGCTCGGTGGGTGCGGCGGTGAATCCGATGAACCTGGCCGTGCTGATCTCACGGATCGGCAGCCCCTATTTCCTGCTGTACGGTTACCTGATCCTGCTGACACTGGCCTCCGGCGCAGCCCAGGATTTCGCGGTGAATCACTTTCCCCTGTGGTTCTCCCAGCCGCTGGCGGGCTTTCTCAACAGTACCTTTACCCTGATCCTGTTTCACATGCTGGGCTACCTGCTGTTCCAGTACCAGGAAGAGCTTGGCTTTGCCAGCGACCTGCAGGACGGCGATGAGCCCGGCGAGGTTCAGCATCGGGACCGCAGCGCCCGCTTTGACGCCGACATCGACATGAACCTCAAGGACGGCAACTACGACCGGGTGCAGTCGATGCTCAAGGAAGCCCTGAAAAAAGACCCCCAGAATCCCCAGCGCCTCGGCCAGCTGTTCCAGCTGCTGAGCGCTCGCAACGACACCGCCGACCTTTACCGTTACCATCCCCGCCTGCTGGGCTGGCTGGCGGCCCGCAATGACGGCGATAGCGTTGCGACACTGCTAAACAGCCTGGAAAACGTGGAACCGGGCTTTCGCCTCGACGACCCTGAGCTGGCCGTGCTTTGCGCCCGCACCCTGTACCAGCGCGGCCACTACAAAGCGGTGCTGAAGCTTCTGCAGGATTTCCACAAGCGCTTCCCGGACAGCCAGGAACTGGCGCCGGCCTATCTGCTGGTGGCGCAAGCGCTGGCCAATGGCCTGAACCAGTGGGAAAAAGCCACGGCGTTTCTCAACTTCATCCAGAAGCGCTGTAGCAATCACCCGCTGCATGAACAGATCGACGCTTATCGGAATCAGGCAGAAAATCGCGAGCCACTGAAGGGGCCGAAGGCGTCGTTTGTGGTTCAGGAGTAAGGCACTTGGTTAGCAGGGCTTTCCAAAACACGCTGTGAATACATCCCTGTACGCTCCGCTCCGCCATCCATGGCTCCGCAGGGTTTTGGAAAGCCCTGCCAACCAAGCGCCCCGGACTTCTCAGCCAGCCTGCAACATTTGTTTGTAATGACGCGCTTTTGGCGTCATCTGGCGCTTTTCAAATTCCTCCGCCAGCAGCCGACAGGCTTCGGTGGTCAGCAGTTCATCACCGCAGCTGCGCAGGCGTTCAAACGCTTTTTCTGCGGCTTTCAGGTCGTCGTGGCGAAGGCTGGTGAACAGCACGCGGTTGTGATCCTCCGCCGCCAGCGGTGCATAACCCTCGCCCTTGCCCAGGTACTCCCGCCAGACTTCGATCAGGCGCTCTGGCTGCTTGCGGGTCAGGGTCTCGTTCATCAGTTCGCGGGTACGCTCCCGGTAAAGCGGCAAATCCGGTCGTAGTTTGGCCAGTTGATACAAATGTTCAAGCAGCACCAGGCGCTCGGGGTGCCTTTGCCAGAGCGCCTCGAACTGGCGTTGCGCCACCTCGAACTCCATGCGACCAAGGCTGCCCATGGCCTGGGCGTAGGCGGTGGTGAATCGCTCGTCCTGCTCTTCCACCTCCGGCTCGAAAAACGTGTCACGCACCTGGAACACGCTTTTGCCCAGCAGCCATACCAGCCCCGCACCGGCCACCAGCCCGCCGGCGTGAGCCATGTAGGCAATGCCGGTGGCGCCGGCAAACCAGTAATCGTAGATCTCTTTGCCCAGCCAGACCGGCAACAACGCCAGTGCTGGCGCCCGGAAATAGTTGAAGTAGACGCCGACAAAATAGAAAAAACGGATCTTCTGCAGGCCGTAGATGGCCACATACATGCCCATCAGCCCGGAAATTGACCCGGATGCGCCCACCAGTGGTATCGGGCTTCCAACGGAAAACGCGGTAAATACCAGCCCGGACAAGGCACCGCAAAGCAGGTAAGCAAGCAAATACTTACCGGGCCCCAACGCTTTCTCCACCGTAAAGCCGAGCAGGAACAGGAACACCAGGTTACCGATGATGTGACCCCAGCCCCCATGCAGGAACTGGTAGGTGATCAGGTCGGACAGTGACAGCTCCGCCGGCACCAGGCCCAGCTGATTGGCACTGAGCCGGTCCATGTAGCTGTCCTGGATGACGCCCCGCTGTTCGGCCCAACGCTGCCGGTCGGCGGGCGCCCACAACAGTTCGCGGTTCTGCTGCATGTAATGGTAGAACTCGGGGTCCATCAGCAGGCTCACCGCCACCCACACGGAATCGTCGGAAGCCCGCAATTCCTGGAAATCCTGCAGCTCCAGGATGCGTTCGGACTCGCCTTCGAAGCGGATCTGCCGTTGCAGGTAATCCTCGTAGACCGGCGCCTCCAGTTCGATGAGGCCGGACTCCAGGTAGGCCTCGATGGCGCCTTCAAGCTTGCGGCTGTCATCCCCCTGGTAGAACAGGAAAACCAGCAGGCAGGTCATGATCAGGCCCAGGGTGACCCAGGGCGGGCGGCGCCAGTTGACGGCGTTTTCAGCAGGAATAATCAGCATGGGCGGTCACAATTCATCACAATTCGTCCCTGAAAAAGTGCTTTTTACCACAGCGGGGCCAGCTTTTCGCGCTCTAATGGCTGACAGGGTGATTCGGAAAGGCCAGTGTCATACCAGCTTCACATAAATGTCATTCAATCATGACTGCCGGCAAACCGTGAATCACCCGCTATCGACCATTCGCCAATTGCCGTTGTTGCCGCCTGCGCCAATAGTAGTCGGCAACAACAAGAAACCGGATACCGGAAACAAGGAAACTGACATGACCGTACTCGTACTGGACAACCCGGAAATGCTGGCCAGAGCCGCAATAGAGGCGGGCCAGTTGCTGTCTGCGACGGCAGCAAGCGAAATCCGCAAGCCGCACCGGATGCGTTTCCACTATGGTTTCAACAAACACACTCTGGATCAGCAGGGCATGGACATCTTGCGTCAGCACGCCGCCTACCTGCGGCAACAACCGGGTGTTCGGGTGCACATCCACGGCCATGCGGACAATTTCGGGTCAGAGGACTACAACCGCTTCCTGTCCCGGCTGCGGGCCAGTGCCGCCGCCCGCGTGCTGATGGAGGAAGGCGTCAGGGAATCCCGCATCACCACCTCCGGCTGGGGCAGCGACCGGCCACTGGCGCGCCCGGAAGACCGGGCGGCGAACCGCCGCCTTGAGCTGGAATACATCACCCAGGAAATGGCCGCGGCGCTGTAGGCGCCGACGGCTCTACCCGTAGACCTGGTAAACGTTCGCCAGCAGCAGGATGGCGGCAACCAGGATTGCAAGCCAGGTCAGCACGACCCCCAGGATACGGGCCTTGTGAGGCCCGCCGCGGCCATTGATCATGCCCCAGGCGTGCAGTATCCGCCCCACCACCAGCGCCATGCCGGTCCAGTAAATCAGGCTGGCCGCCACGCCATTGAGCTCCGCCAGACCCAGCATGATCAGGCACAGCGGTGCGTACTCCACCAGGTTGGCCTGGGCACGCACGGTGGCGTGGAACTCACGATCGTCAGTCACCCCCAGACCTTTGCGGTACTTCAGCCGGAAACGCACCACCTGGAACGACAGGACCAGTAACAGTAAGCCGGTAACTGCGGCGAAGATCGCCGTGACGGGTACAATCATGGTCAGGCCTTCTTGATCGCGCTGACGATCGCCAGCAACAGCACCGCGCCCACTGTCGCGGTCACCAGTTCACCCACCGCGCCCTGGGCGGCAAGGCCGAGCAGGCGGAAGACGAAACCACCCAGGAACGACCCGACAATACCGATACCGATGTTGGCCAGTACACCAAAGCCGCGCCCCTTCATGATCAGCCCGGCCAGCCAGCCGGCGACACCACCAATAATCAGAAACAGAATCAGATTCATAACACGCATCTCCCTGCCGTTCGGACGAATAATTCAGACCCGGAAAGACTGCCCTGTTTTCCGTTCTGCTTCAAGCACATCCGAATCAGGGCCGGGTCAGGCCATGGCGGCGATGGCGGCTTCCATCTCACGACGGCAGCGCGCCATCAGTTCGGGAATGTCGTCGCTGGTAAGGTGCGCGGTCTCGATGGGCGGCAGGATCCGGATCGACACCGGCTCCCGGCGCCCGGTCCAGCCGAGGGTGCCGTCCTGATACTGGCGGGCACAGACCATGGTGATGGGGGCGCCGGAAGCAACAGCGGCATGGAAGGCGCCTTTCTTGAACTTCTGCAGGCCGAGTCCGCGGCTGCGGGTGCCCTCAGGAAACACCCACAGGCTCTTGCGATCGCGGGCGATGGCGTCGCTGGTGGCCTGCATCACCGCGATGGCCTTGTGTGAGCGGGCGCGGTTGAGAATCACGTTGCCACCGAGCCAGAACACCTGGCCGAAAAATGGCAGCCACACCAGCGACGACTTGCCCACGGTCACGGTCCGCGGCGGCAGCAGGTCCCCCATCACGAACAGGTCATCGTTGTGCTGGTGGTTGGCAATCATCACCGTGGGGCGGTCCAGCGGCACGTGTTCCCGCCCACTCAAAGGGCGCTCCATACCCAGCAGAAAACGCCCGACTCTGGCCACCGCAAACCCCAGTAACCGGTTATTGTCAGGATTGAAGGGACGGGCCAGATACAGAGCCAAGGCAAAAAAACAGATAACCGGCACACTCAGCCAGGCCAGGAATTTTCTCAGAACACCCATGCAACACGAACTCACTGATTAAATTGGCGCACAAGTGTAAGCCAAACCTACAGCCCGGCAACAGTATCGATTTGTACCTGTTCGTTACCTGCCACGGCCGCCGGCTCAGGGTCCGAGGTCGCCTCGACCACGTAGCGCAAGGGCCCGTCGGAATCGAGGCTGTCGAAGGGGTAGCAGGTCACCAGTAGCAGGGTATCGTCCGCCAGCTGGCCGGTGTCGATCTGCTCGTAACGGCTATCGACAACGCGAATCGTCTCGACCCGATAGCGATACCAGTTGCCGGAGCGCGTTTGCAGTTTCAGCTGGCTGCCGGCCTGCAGATGACGCAGCCCGGTGAAATGGGTGTCCCGGTGGCCGGCGATGATCACCGGACCGGAACCCGCGGCATTGCCCAGAACCTGTCCCGGCCCGAACGCCAGGCTCTCACCGTGGGCGCCGTCCAGCACGAGCATCGACTGGCCCAGATCCGGCAGCGCCAACCGCGCCACCGGCCAGGTGTCCGCCCATGGCCACGGCCGGGCCTCGGACTGCCGCGCCTGACTTTCTGCCCAGGCCAGTTCCAGCAACTCCTGGGCCACCAGCGCCTTGAATGGAATCCACAAGCCCACAGCCAGCACGGCGGCGAAGACCATGGTCAACAACCCCAGCAAACGGCTCATGGGAATACCCTCCTGTGCAGCATCCAGGCGGCAGCCGAGAACATCAGGCCGAGCAGTCCCAGGGCAATCAGCAGCGGCGACACCGTCGCTGTTTGGGGATACCGCAACAAGGTGTTGCTGCTTCGCGCCGGCAACAGGGTGGGTACGTGGTCGGTTTTCAGCGGCTTCGACGTTGCCCGCACCGGCGTCTGGTCCACCGCCACAAAACTGGTGAAACGGGTGACCAGCTGGTGGGCCAGCGCCAGCTCGATAACCTGCTGCTGTTGGTCGTCAACCTGGCCCGACAATCCCTGATCCATCAGGCTGTCGATCTTCTCACGCCCCCAGTGGCGGTGCAGACCGCTGCCCTGGGCGGCGCGTGACAGTTCCAGTTCGGTGCGCCAGCGTTTGCCATCCGGCATGCGACCGGACATTTCCAGGCTGCCCTGTGGGCGAACACCCCGGATCACCTGCACCAGCGGCTCGCCGGCAAACAGGTCTCCGGGCCTGGCCGGGTAGGCTTCGACATTATCCGCCGATGGCGGAACGGCCACGGCGATGTCCGTCAGTACCGGGGCCCGCATCTTGGCAAACAGATCGTCCAGTGGTCCGCTCACCCCGGCGGTGTCGCTGATCGCGGTATAGCTGCCACGCCCGTACCGGGCCGCCTCCCGCATGAAATGCATGTTCGGGGCCGAGCCGATGCCGACGGTGAACAACCGTTGATCACCCAGTTGCTGGTGGATCTGCGCGAACAGCGCATTCTCATTGCCCACCGCGCCGTCGGTAATAAACACCACCTGACGCACATGGTCGCCCGCCGCTTCACCCGTCCTGGCTTCGTCGTTCAGCGCCAGGCTCAGTGCCGGCGCCATTTCGGTACCGCCATTGGCCTCCAGCCCCTCCACGTAGCGTCGGGCCCGGGCCAGGTTGCGGCCGTTGGCGGGCACTGCCTGCATGAACAGGGCGTGGGTCTGGCTGTTGAACTGAATGACGTTAAAGCGATCCGCCGGCGACAGCGTGCCCAGCCCCCGCAACAACGAGCTGCGCGCCTGAGCGATGGGCGCGCCCGCCATGGAGCCGGACGTATCGATCACGAACACCAGTTCGCGGGGCAGGGACTGATCAGGCGTGACGCCCGGCACCAGCAGCGCCAGAAGATAATCCTCCCCCTGCCACCGCTCGTGGAACACCGCCGCAGACGGCGCCTGCCCCCGCTCCGGCGCCCAGCGCACCACCAGATCCCGGTCCATCGGCACGGTCTGCTGCTCCGGTTCGACCCACAGGCGGTTGCCGTCACGCCGACTGGTCAGTGCGTGACTGGGGCTGCTAACGAGTGCTAACGGCATGCCCGCCTGGATGTCGAGACGGATCGAGGCGCGATGGCTTCCCGCCGGCACGTCCTCCGCCAACACGGTGAACGGGCTGATGGCGTCGGCATCCGGCACCTGGCGGGTGGGGCTGGCCCAGCCGCCCTGCCATTGCCGCGGCGCATCGGTGAGCGGTGCTCCGGGCATGTACCGCGGAGTGAGCGTGGTGGGCAGACGCAGTTCGAACTCGCCAGACTGGTAGCGCACGGTCTCCTGGTAACTGAGCTCCACGGTGACGGTTTCACCCGGCGGAATATTGGCAACGTGGGTGGTAAACAGGTTGGGGCGCTGCCGATCCACCCGGGCGGCGTGTTTGCCGTCTTTTTTGGCCTCCTCGTAGCGACGTTTGGCCTCCTGCTTCTCGCGCACTTCGCCGACAATGACCCGCTCCCCCACGCGCAGGGTCATGCCATAAACGCTGGCCTTCTCCGGCAGCGGGAACACAAACACCCCTTCGCGCCAGTGCTCGCTGGCGTTGCGGAAACTCTGGGTAAGCCGGGTATCGGCCATCAGCCCGCTGATCCGGACCTGATAATCGGTGCTGAGCAGCGTGGCCTGGGCCTGTCGCTGCCCTGCGGCATCGACCAGCTCCAGCGTGCCGGCGCCCGCTTCGTCGGCTGTCGGCGGCTGCGCCGCGTCGGCGTACAGAGGGTGCACAAACAACAGCAGCAGCATTGCCAGCCACAGGGACACCCCTTCGCAGCAGCGCCTCACGCGGGTTTGGCTCAGTCGGGGTTTGCGGCATTCCAGTCGTAGCAGGGTCGTTGGTAGCATCATCGGGCATCCTTTCTTTTTCGCAGCCAATCGGGCCGGGTTATCGTGGATGCTGCTATTTCAACCTGGCGAACCGACGCGCAGGTGGCGGAATCTGGCCATCGTGCGGTAAAAAAATGATGAATTGTGGCAAACCCCGCGGTTGGCCTTGTGCTGGCCCGACAGCGTGGTTAGCCTTGTTCTGGCCTTCCAGCATGATTAAATAGAGCCTGTCATTCACCGGAACCCAGCTATCCATGAAACGACACATCGCCCTGATTGAAGACGAGCCGGCCATCCGGGAAAACTACCGGGATGCGTTCGAACGTCGCGGTTTCCGCGTCTCGGCCTACGGCGACCGCAAGACCGCCTACCAGGCGCTGCGCACCGCCCTGCCCGATCTGGCCATCATTGATGTTGGCCTGGGCGACGAGCCGGAAGGCGGATTCACCCTGTGCCAGGATTTGCGTCTGCTGTCGGCGACCGTGCCCATCATCTTCCTGACCGCACGGGACAGTGACATTGATTCGGTGCACGGCCTGCGCCTGGGAGCGGACGATTACGTCACCAAGGACATGAGCCTGGACCATTTGCTGGCGCGGGTGACCGCCCTGCTGCGCCGCGCCGATGCCTGGGCGGAAGCCCTGAAAAAACCGGACGAAGTACTTCAGCGCGGCAAGCTGACCCTGAACGTGGACCGCATGACCGCCGACTGGCAGGACCAGCCGGTGGATCTCACGGTGACCGAATTCTGGATGCTGCACGCGCTGGTCCGGCACCCCGGCCATGTGCGCAGCCGCGACCAGCTGATGGAGGCCGCCAGCACCGTGCTTGATGACAACACGGTGACCTCCCACATCAAACGCATCCGCCGTAAATTCCAGCAACTGGACAGTGCCTTTGACGGCATACAGACCGCCTACGGCATGGGCTATCGCTGGAATGCCCATGAGGTTTAGGTCTTGAACCTCAAGCGCCAGCTGTTCCTTGCCAGCCTGCTGATGCTGCTGATTCCCTGGGCCGGGCTGCAGTTCGTCCTGGAACTGGACGAAGCGTTACGCACACAGGCCGCGGAGCAGGTGCAGGAACAAGCCAGGCGCATGGCACAAACCACCGGCGATCTGCTGATCGGCACCGACGTGGTCGAGCAGGGTACGCCGGTGATCTATGCACAGCCGGTCGATCAGCCGCCACGGCTTGACGGGTACGGTGACGACTGGCCGGGGTACGATGAGGAACTGTCCCATCAGCAATGGCAGGCGCTGCCTGCGACAACGGAAAACTCGGCCCTGCGCTGGCAGGCGGTCACCGATCAGCGCCATTTGTATCTGCTGGTACGGGTGCAACGCCCGGACATCACCTACTTTGATCCCGGTTCGCCTGCCCGCCTCCATGACCGGCTGCGGCTGATCCAGCAGACGAATGGTGAGGTCTCGGAACGGCTGATCCGCACCCCCGCGCCCGGCAGCCTTTACGCCTCAATCCCCGGGCAGGACGACGAACCGGATTATCGGGTAACCGGTCGCTGGGAAACCGTGGAACAGGGTTATCAACTGGAACTGCAGCTGCCGTTACCGCCACGGGGCAGCCGTCTGGGCCTGGTGGCCGAGTGGCCGCAGGACGGCGGCTATGGTTCCGCCGGCACAGAGCTTGACCCGCCTCCGGTGGTGGTCAGGCGCCTGCCCGCCGTGGAACGGGAGCTGGCCAGCCAGTTGGCCGGCGGCCAGCATCTGCAGGTTGTGGAACCCGATGGCTGGGTGATCGCCCGGCAAACGCTGGCGAGCCGCAACCGGCGACCGGAATTCGATACCTTGAGCCCGTTGCAGGTAGTGGAACAGATCGCGCTCAACGGCCTGCGGGCGCTGGTCCGGTTTTATCAGCCCGAGCCGCAGCCCGTGGACAACACCGCCAACCTGCTGGACCCGCACACACTGCCGCAGCAGGGGTTGGTGCGCCACCGCGATGGCGAAACCCTGCTGATGGTGACGCAACCGGTGTTCAATGGCCGCACGCTGGTGCTGGAACAATCGCTGAACCAGTTATTGGCGTTGTCCGGTAACGCTCTGGGTTCGGTCATCGCGCGCAGCACGCTGCTGGTGGTGGCCTTGATGCTGATACTGCTGGGCTACGTCAGCTGGTTGTCGTGGCGGATCACCCGGCTGCAGCGGGCGGTGAGCGCCAGCGTAGATGACGACGGGCGCATCGTCGGCACCCTGCCGCCAACCCGTGCCCGCGACGAGCTCGGCCAGCTGCACCAGCATTTCGGGCAGATGGTCAATCGCCTGCACGGATACAATGATTACCTGGAAAGCTTTTCCCGCCGCCTTTCCCACGAGTTGAAAACGCCGGTGGCGGTGGTGCGGTCGTCGCTGGACAACCTGCGGCACGCCGACTCCGCCCAGGACCGGGACAGCTACATTGCGCGCGCCGCCTCGGCGACCGATCGGCTGAGCCAGATTCTCAATGGCATGAGCGAGGCGGCCAGACTGGAACAAAGCTTTGACCACGCCGAGAAAGAGCACTTCGACCTGGCGGAGGTCCTGGCTCAGGCCACCCGCGCCTATCAGGAGCTGGACCGCACGCACCGGATTAGCTATCAGGGGCCGCCCGCTGGCGCCCCGATGAATGGCTCTCCCGAGCTGATCGTGCAATTGCTGGACAAACTGGTGGATAACGCCCGCGATTTCACCCCCGCCGACGGGCGGATTCAGGTCACCCTCGCGGTCTCCGCCCGCTGGCTGGATCTGAGCGTGTTCAACGAAGGTTCGCAATTACCGGACCGTCCCGGCTCGGACATCTTCGCGCCGTTCATTTCCCACCGAAACCGGTCCCAGGATGGCCACCTCGGCCAGGGGCTGCTGATCGTGCGGCTGATCACCGAGCATCACGGCGGGCGGGTGCGGGCAGACAATGACACCGATGGTGTGCGTTTTACCGTCTCCCTGCCCCGTCAATCCTGAGCATTCGCCCCGACGTGGCGGAAAAACTGCTGGGCGGTTCGGCCATTGCGCACGCCCTTGGCGGTGGCAAACCGAACCGCCTCGCGGTGGAGTTCGGCGCGGTCGGCAACCTCCGGAAACAGCGCATCGACCGCCTGCAGATACACGTCCTGGGCGAACGGATAGAACGACAGCTGCAACCCGAACCGATCCGCCAGCGACACCTGCTCCTCGATCGCTTCGGCCGGGTGCAACTCACCGTCTCGCATCTGACTTTTCAGGTTGTCGGCCATAAACTCCGGCATCAGGTGCCGGCGATTGGAGGTCGCATAAACACGGACGTTCTCCGGCGGTAATTCCAAAGACCCTTCCAGCACGCTTTTCAACGCTTTGTAGCTGGATTCGCCGACATCAAACGACAGGTCATCGCAGAAAATCACGAAGCGGAACGGCAGCTCGCAGATGTCATCCACAATTTCCGGAAGGTTCACCAGATCGTCCTTGTCCACCTCAATCATCCGCAGGCCGCTGTCCCGATAGCGGTTCAGTAACGCCTTGATCAGCGACGACTTGCCGGTACCCCTGGCACCCCAGAGCAACGCGTTGTTGGACGGTTCGCCGGCCAGGAAGCGCTCGGTGTTGCGGGCCAGCGCCTGCTGCTGACGCTCGATACCCGTCAACGCCTGCCACTGTATCGGATCGAGCCGCCGGATGACCCGAAGACCGGATCGGTGACGGCGCCACACCGCCGCCGGTGTGGTCGCCCAATCGATGTTTGTTGCCTGCATTTTACCTCCGCGCGGTTGCTCTCTGGCTGACCGATGGTTCACCGTTGAGGAGACTTTACCCGATCCGCAGCCGTGTGACGTCCCGCTGTACAGGAAAATCCCGAACGGGGCGTCTACACTGACGATTCAGGATACCAAGGATTGCGAATAGCCCGATGAGCGCCTCCCTCCCCCAGCGCCACCGCCCAACGGATATGGGCCACACAGTATCCGCCATGGTGTTGTTGCTTCTGATGCTGGTCAGTCCACTGGTCACGGCCGAAGACGCCGATACCGTCTCCATTGGCATCGTTTCCGACAATAAACCCTACTCATCGATCAGCGGGCGGGAAGCCACCGGCTTTTCGATCGACGTGCTCCACGAGGTCGAACGCCACGCCGGGCTCAAGTTCAATTTCCGCGCCGGCAGCTGGCCGGAAATCTACAACGCCTTCCTCAATGGCGAACTCGATGCCATCGACGGTATCTCCTACAGTGAGGAACGGGCCGAAGAGATTCTGTTCACCCCGCCTTACCACGTTCGCCAGACCTACCTGATGCATGACCGCGAGCGCCCGGTTGGCGACATCGAGTCGCTGGACCAGCTCCGCCCGCTGAAAGTGGGCGTGGTCGACAACATTTACTACCGCGACCTGCTCATCGATAACGACATCGATCTGAACACCTACGATTCGCTGCCGAGCCTGATCCGTGCCCTGGCGTTTGGCTGGGTTGACGTGATAATTGGCCCGGAGCTGACACTGAACTATTACGCCAATATCGCGGGCTTCCGCTTTCTCGAGGTCGCCGGCCCGGCGCCGCTCGGCACCCTGTCTCAGGAGGATTTCCGTATCGGCGTGCTGAAGTCGAACGAGGCCCTGTTCGAACGGCTGCGCACGGGACTGCAGGCGGTGCCCAGGGCGCGCATCAATGAGCTGCTGGAGCGCTGGCAGCAATTCGGCGGCGCCCGCGTCGCCGAGCCGGAGGGTTTCGCCCTCAGCACCCTGGACCGGGTTTACGTGCAGCAACTCGGACCGATTCGCGTAGGGATCATGCGGGACTATGCACCGTTCAGTTTCGAAGATGGCGGAAGACTGCAGGGCCTGACGGTTGATGTGCTGAACCGGGTAACGGACCTCACCGGCCTGCAGGTCATCCCCATCAGCGGTCAGTGGACCGAACTGTTCGAGCTGTTCCGCCAGGGTGACATCGACGTCATGGCCAACATGTCGAGGAATGAAGAACGGCAGGCCTATACCCTGTTCACCGAACCCTACCACATCATTCCCAATGTGGCGTTTACCCGCCGGGAAGAGCTTTTTTTCCGCTCCCTGAGTGACGTGGAAGGGCTGAGTGTGGGCTTCGGTGCCGGCATTTACTACGCTGCTGCACTCAAGGAAAAGCTGGGCGACTATGCCCAGCCCTTCGCCTCCCAGCGTGCGATGTTCGAGGCCCTGGCCGACGGCACGGTGGATGTTGCTCTCGCGGCATTGCCAAATGGCAACTACTGGGTGCGGGAGCTGGGCATCACCGGCAGCCGCATTGCCGGCGAATTATCCATCGGCGACGTGGCCGGCGAAGACCTGCGCTTTGGCATCCGCCCGACCATGACGCCACTGGTGGACATATTCAATCAGGCGCTGGCCGCCATCAGCCCCACGGAAAAGCGCACCATCGAGGACCGCTGGCTGGGTGCCGCGTTTAACAATCCTGCCGACCAGCCCGGCCGCATCAACCTGACGGAACAGGAGCAGGAGTGGCTGCGTCAACGGGAACGGCAACTCACCCTGTGCGTGGATCCTGACTGGCTGCCGCTTGAAGGTATCGATGCCCAGGGTCGCCATATCGGTGTGTCGGCGGAGCTGTTCCGGCTGTTCTCAGAGCGATCAGGCATACTGTTTGACGTCTACCCGGCGGACGACTGGCAAACGGCGGTCGACGCCGCCCGTGAACGACGCTGCGACCTGTTCTCACTGGCCATGAAAACCCCCATGCGCTCACGCTACATGAGTTTCACCGATCCCTACCTGACCATTCCCAACGTGGTGATCGGGCGTATCGAGGCTCCGTTCATCGAGAACCTGCAGGATCTCAGAGGGCAACCGGTGGGCATTGTGGGCGACTACGCCTTTGCGGAATTGCTGCGGCAACGGCAACCGGCCGTTGAGCTGGTGGAAGTCGAGAATGAACACGAGGGCCTCCGGTTGCTGCAGGAGGGGGAACTGGGCGGATATGTTACAACGCTGGCCACAGCCAGCCATTATATGCAGGAACTGGGACTGGCTGACCTCAAGGTCATTGGGCGCATCCCCCTCGATTGGTCCCTGTCCGTAGCCACCCGGAATGACGAACCGGTGTTGCTGGACATCATGCAGAAGCTGGTCGCCAGCCTCACCACGGCAGAACGGAAGCGTCTCGATGACCAGTGGCGAACTCTGCAGCTGGAACAGAAAGTAGACTACGCCCTGGTGTGGCAGCTCATGCTGGTTGCCATCATCATTCTTGCGCTATTGTTTTACTGGAATCGCCAGCTGGGCCGGCTGAACCGGGAGCTGGCCGAGGCCAACGCGTCGCTGGCCCACCTGAGCGTCACCGATGACCTGACCCAACTCGGCAATCGCGCCTATTTTGATCGGGAATTGAGCCACAGCCTGCAATGGTGCCAACGCCATCAGGCCGGGTTTGCGGTGGCCATGGTGGATGCGGATCACTTCAAGCGGATCAACGATACCTTTGGTCACGAGACCGGCGACATCTGCCTGAAAGCCCTGGCGGATAGCATGCGCTCGCACTTCCGCCGGGAAACCGACCGGATCGCGCGTTTTGGCGGGGAAGAATTTGTGGTGTTCACCACCTATAAAGATGAGAGCGACATGATCGACCGGCTGGACAGTTTCCGCGAGGCGGTTGCCAACACCCGCGACGTCTGTACCGACAACGACGTAACCCTCACCATCAGTATCGGGCTGGCCATTGGTATTCCCGGAGCCGGTACGGTTCCCACGGACTTCCTTCGAATGGCGGATCAGGCGCTTTACCTTGCCAAGCAGAATGGTCGCAACCGTCTTGAGGTCAAGAAGTTTCCGCCCCGGACGGAATAATGGATAACCCAAGTTTTCGCAGGGCAGAACGCAACAGGGGCTCCGCGCGTGATGCGCCGGAGCCCCTGTTGCACTTAGTCAGGCTTCGTCAGGCTTCTTAGAACTGGAAGCGCAGACCGACACGCCCTGTGTCAAAATCCGGACCGTCGTTGGTCACCTGGCCGTTGAAATCGTCCTCGTCGATATCGACATTGTAACGATCATACTCGGCGAACGCTGTCAGATGCTGTGTCACGCGGAAATCCACACCGGCACCGACGAATGGATTCACTTCGTCGTAGGTCTCGTCTTCGTCAAACGCCTCGACATCGAATGCGGATGCGAACGCGCCGGCCTTAGCGTATACACCAAAGCTGTCGGTCAGCGGCAGACGCCCGATCAGGCCGAGACCCACACCCTTTAGCTTGCCTTCAACATCGTCCTCGCCGAAGTTGCCAAAATCGATGTAGTCCGCTTCCAGTGCAAAAAACTTGTTGAACTGATAACCGACAGACGCGCCCAGCAGGTCGTTCTCATCCTCGAATTCACCACCATGGGACTTGTACCCACCATAACTGCCGCTGATGAAGAAACCGGAACTATCGCGAGCCGTGCTGTCCTGGGCCCAGGCTGCCGGAGCAGCGAGTACAGCTGAAGTCAGAAACGTGGCACATGCAAATTTCGCTTTAACGTTCATACACTTTCATCCTCGTGAGTTCAGAAATCCATTCAAGTCAGACAGCAACCGAGAAAAGTTACGCTCAGTTACATGACTCCAGCGTACCTGTTTGAATTCACTCAGGGGGTTAAACCTCCACTAACATTCGTTCATGCAACGTTCATGTAGCTTTTCTAACGGATCAGAAAGTCAGGTTATTGAAAAACCTGAAGAAGGGTTGAGGCGTTATTCAGCGCTATCGTCCTTCGGCTCGGGAGGGGGTGTGTCCGGGGGACGTGCGTTCTCTTTCATCAGCGTCATGCCCCCCTGCAGCAAGAGGGATTTCAGGCGGGGGTCGTTCTGTTCCGCCACACCGAGTGCAAAGGCCGCCAGCGCCGCTTCCAGCGGATTTTGCTGAATCAGTTTGCGCAGCGACTCGATCAGGGACCCCGAGCCGGCCGAGGAGGTTTTGGAGGAACCGCTTTTCGACGGCGTACGAACCAGGAGATGGAAAAACAGCGCAAGAACCAGCAGGCACCCGAACCCGGCCACCGCCATCGCCGACGGTTCTCCAATGATCGGGGTCAGCGCCAGCGTGGCGGCGTTAACCAGAAAGTAAAAACCGGTAATCAGCAGCGCCGTCAGTAAAACCAGTGCCAGCATAAAGCCAAGAATGGCGGCAACGGTTTTACGGACGGCGCTCTGAATCTTCGGGGAATCAAGCATCATCAGCGATCAAGCAGGCGCCCCACCAGAATCCCGGCAAGAAACATGATCAGTATGCTGAGAAACGGCCGCTCCTCGATCTGATGCTCCACGTCATGGACCGCTTTCGAGCCGGCATCACGGGCGCGGTTCAGGGCCTCATCACTGCGCTTGCGCACGTTATCCAGTGCCTCGCGGCTTTCCCGCCGGATCTCGTCACGCAGGCTGCTGATGTTGTTCTTCTGCCCTTCACTTACGGATTTCGTGAGTTTGGCGAGATCTTCCCGCAGCAGCTGAAGATCCTCTTTCACCCGGGTGTAATCGTCCTGTGCGGATTTAGCTTCCATTTTCTGCCTCCTGTCAGTTTGACACTGCGTTTACGGCAATCCGATGATCAGAGTAATCGCTCCGCCCGGTTCGTGACGGACGGGCAAGAACCCTTTAAACGTAGCACAAGGTGGCTAAAGCGGCATGACGTTTACTTAATCGGACGTTAAAGCACCTGACGGCGGCTCGTCTGCCCGCACCCGCAGAAAACTGGCAAAGCGGGGCAACCCGGTGCTGGTATACCCGAAGTGCCGGTAAGTCACCACCGAGCCCAGAGGGGGCGGATTGAGGCGTTCTGCATCGCTCAGGCCACTGCCAAGTCGCAACCGGCGACCGTCCGCCAGCTTCACCAGTAGCGCGCCGAGGGCACCCTGATACTTGCCGTTCCCTGGCAGGTGACCCACCACAACGGCTTCGGCGTCGTCATGGCGCTTCACCTTGAGCAGAGCATCGGAGCGCCCGTGTTCATGACCGCTGGCCCCATGCCGCAGCATCAGCCCCTCGCCGCCATTGGCGACAACCTTATCCAGTTCTGCCATGAGTTCAGCGTGCCCGGACACCCGCCACTGCGGCACCACACTTACAAAGGGGGACGGCGAAGCACCAAGCAGGCTGCGCATCTGATCGATCCGCTCCGTGAAGGGGAGGTCACTGGCGGGCACATCAAACACCATGAAACGTATTTGCCGCCATTGTCTGTCGTCGGGCACCAGGCGACGGACTGCTCCGGACAACTCGTCGAACCGCCCGCGTCCCATCCAGAGCTCGCCATCCAACGGCTCGCTGGGCAGCCCCCGGGTAAACCACGGCGGCGCCCTGAACACATTGCCCTTCCGGGAGAGGAAACGAGTACCGTCCCAGTACGCCCGCACACCGTCGTATTTTTCGCTGACCCAGTATTCGTCGAGGGCGACACTCCGCTCGTAAACGCCGGCCAACGTCAGCGGCGGCGGGGCCCCGTAGCTGACAGACGCCAACAACAGTGCCGTTACGGTCAGCAGCCAGCCGGCTGGCCCGCGAAACAGAAAACCCATAGCAGATCCTTTGCTTTTGTCCGGGGCGGTGGTCAGCTACCGCAGGCTTCCGACACTTTCTGACGGTAACGCTGGCGGATTGCCTCATTCTCCGATTCGCTCACGAATACCCGCTCGCCCTTTTCGTTGAGGTTGTAGAAAGTGGAGATGCTGGCCATGTGCTTGAGGCGGGCCTGATACTTCCGGCACAACTCAGCCTGTTTCTGCGCTTCCCGGCGCTCTCGCTGCTCAACCGCCTGCCGCTCCTCGCGCTCAAGCTGCTGCTCGTTCAGAAACTCGGTCATCTTCTGATGACGCTGCTGCGCTGTCGGATCCCGCTGTGGCGGTGCTGCGTTGATCTTCACTTCGCGGGAAGAGGCCTTGGAAGGCGGACGATCGCCAAAGTGGACCTGGCCGTTGGCATCTACCCATTTGTAGACACCGGCGTGAGCAATCAGGGGGAAAAAACACAGAATCAGGGCGATTCTTACTGCTGTCATGTTGAAGTCCTTTTCGTCTACTGGTTCAGGGTGTCTTTTCTATTCTTGCGGGCCTTGGCCGCGTAGTGCACCTCGCCCCCGAACAAAAGATTGCCACCCTGTAAATCCGACCCTACCTCGGATTTTCGCCGGAGCCAAGAGTTAGCATCCACCGCTCGCTCTCAGGTTGCCACCGGCATCGGGCTCAATGCCAATATCTGGCCGTCTTGAATGGTACGACGAACTTTCTCAATCTATGGTCATGGTCAGTCTCGAGCATCCAACAGTCGGTTTTAACGCCAGGAGTGGTTAACTAATGCCGTCTGATTTTTCCGCTTGAAGGCGTCGTAATCCTCTTCGTTCATATTCCGCCAGTGATAAGGGTCACGTCCCGTTTTCTCGTCGTGGGCGCGGGTGGTTGGGTCCAGGTAGCGGTAGGCTTCGAACAGGGGGATGTCTGGAAGTGGTTTGGTCACATCCATGTACTGGCGAATCAGATCCCAGTAGGCCAGTACGTCTTCGCGGTTGGTGGTGGCCGCCAGAAGCTGGTTCATGGGCAAAGCCCATTCCTGGGTTTTGTGCACCAGCACCAGTCGGTACCAGATGTTGCCCTGATGATCCGGCAGGCTCAGCAGGTAACCATCCCATTCGTGAAACGGGGCCTGACCCCGTATTTCGCCGGACTGCCCCTCTTTTTCGGGATCCTTGAACAGCGTTACCATGCCGGTGCGGCGGTTAAGCTCCCAGAGGGGGCCCTTAATATCCTGGTAAACGAGCTTGGGGTATTTTTTCTCAAGGAGGCGGCCCAGGCCCCAACAGAGGAGCATGGGCGAAAAAAAGAACTGGAGCGTGGGGAGAACTGCGTCTGAAAAATAATGAGAGAACGAGACGTCGGCAGGTTCCATAAACCACATGACCACCCACACGAATACGAATATGGGAAACAAGATATAAAATGTTAATCGCCCCCCATGCTGCATCCACAATAGCGCCCAGCTTAGCTTGGGGAGGGTGGCATAGCGCAAACACTCTTCATCCAGGCGACCATGATAGGTGTGCCTTTCTTGAAGTTCAGCAACACCTTTCCGTTTCTCGATTTCTTCATATTCCCGGAGCTGTTGCGGGTGCCAGGTCTCTAGAAGTCCAGGGGGAATTAACCCAGACGACGCTCCCTTGGATAGCGGCGAACCCATGGTCCAGCTTTTGCGAAAGAGAGCACTTTGTTGGTTGTTCTCCTTTGGCTCCGGCGCCTTACGATTGCTGCGATAGGCTGTAGGAGCGTAGCCAGAAGTCTCTAGGGTGGCGTTCACGTAGCTTCCTCTACTTTTTTATGGGTTTGCTCATCCGCCCAGAACAGTTGTTCCGTCTCACTGAAGTCTGGCTCTCCGTGTTCAGCCTGATCGAAGGTGGTGGCCTCTTGCAGCTCCGGCGCAGGAAATACCAGGTTGCGGTGGGCCTGACCAAAATCATGGGTGGCTTGCCACTGCGCCTTAACTTTCACGTCGCTGGTTATGACAGATTTGCCACTCCAGGAGTGCTCTGTCGTTTCTCTAGGCGATAGGGCCAAATAAAAGACCTTACCATTGGGAAGGGGTTGCTCCAGCAGTACCTCCGGTGAATCCGGGAATAGCCTCCTTTGAGTTCTCTGACCACGGCGTGAGAATTTGCGTGTAATTCGCTCTGTGCGCATGGCAACGGTCAGTGTGGCGGCGTCCAGTATTGCTGAGAGATTATTTTCCACTCGTACCGCGGTATTAATGTTTGCAATATCGCTGGCCCGCCAGGAATCCAGTGAATAGCCCTGCTCTGTAAGCCTTGCATGCATGTTATTGACTTTTTCGATGGTGATGCGGGGCCTTGCCAATAGGTCTACAAGCCGATAATACGTCTCCTCTGGGCTTCCATCCAGGTGAGGGTAAGCATTATCTTGCTCCGCTCCAAAGGGTCCTCGCTTCAACCAATCCACCAGAGGTGGGTCGTCCACTACGGCTGCCAGCAGGCTGGCACCGATGGTAACGGTTACACCAGCAAGCACCCAGCCCCATGGCCCCAACCCCAACAGGATGGGAGCTACTCCGGCTTCCGCCATTTTGGTCATCATAAGGCCGCCCATCACCATCATGCCGCCACCAATGGCTGAAACCCCATAAGCCGCCGCGGCATCGAGATCGCCAGTATCCCACTCGTACGTCATATCCAGCAGGGAAACGGTGATGGTCAGTCCGGCGGTGACAAGGCCACCAAGCACTCTACGACTCACTATGCCTGGCAAAGCATCAGCCAACCTGGTGGATGCTCTTCCAACGATTTCTGCGTTGATAGTAAAGGCAGTTCTGCTAAGGCTTGCGCTTGAGCTTTTCCAAATACCGACATCTTTGCTCAGCCGCTCAGCCGCTATAGTTCCGGCAAAAAGCAAATCAAGCGCCGCGCTCGCCATCCCGAAACCTGCTCGGGTTCGCCCTTTTTGTGCCCCTACACTTTGCAACAGGCGAAATTCACTCCAAACGTTATGCGCCTCAAAAATCAACACCAAATAGGGCACCCGCACTCGATCCAAAAACTCGTCCAAACGCTCCATACGACGCAGATCCCGTTGTGCCTTGACTACCTCCGAGCTTTCCGGTGCGGCGTATACCTGCATACGCCGAGCTTCATCGGTATCGGCCAAGTCCGGGACGTTTGACTTACGGGTGCTTGCAAGGGGAGTTCCGTCGGCGTTCAGATACTCACCATAGAAGCGCTTGTGGCCATTGGTTCTATGGACATACTCCCGGTCTGCTTTGGTCAAGCCCATGTCCAGGCCTGAAACGGGATCACGCAGCCCAAGAATGATCCAGCCTTCCGGAACCGCATTGCGGGCAACCAGCTTAACGCTGCCAAGCAATGACGGGTCGCGGGCTTTGGCCATACGCAGAAGGGGGCCATATAGCCGGCTATCGAGTACGTACGCATGGGATTTCAGCCGGTTAGCAAGGGATCGGACATTCTTATCGATTCCGTCCAGGATTGCGTCGATGCCGGCCATCCAGCGTTTCGTTTGTGAGGACAGGTCTATGTCATCGAATTTTGCAACCCCGGCCAGTACTGCGGCTGTCAGGGTCTGTACTGCATCCTGTTCCGGCTGCTCGTCCGATAGCTTTTTCAGGTCCTCGGGACGGCAGCGGCCATCGCCGCACTCCCCTCTGGTTCCACTTTCTTCAACAGAGCCGGAACTGTCGGCCATGTCTGAGGGAAACAGCATGCAATGCAGTGGTTCTTCACTGCCGTCTTCAACAATTTTCAGGACGAGGTGATTGGCATCTCGAACCTGGGATTCATTGGCTACTTCCACCCGGGCGAGATGGTCAAGGCTGCCGGGATCCATAGCCAGGATCTGGAAAATATCCCCTGTACAGGCGAATCCCTCGATATAGTCAGCTCCAGAGAGATTGAACAGATCGGCCATGGCAGCCTGGTTGACAGATTGCCCCATCAGGCTGGCCAGTTGTGTCTGTGCCATAGCCAGCTCCTCGCGAGCCAGTTGGCGTTGGGCAGTGAACAGGTGGGCATGCAAAGGACCGAAGCGGCTGGTGTCAATCTCCTTGAAATGGCGATGCAGACCATTTTCCTGTCCACCCAGACGTTCAGGCCCCATCAGCCGGTACACCAACTGAGCACTGTCACCATGGGGCTTCTGCTCAATGGCCTCAAGGAGGCTATTCATAAACCGGCGGGCCTCTGATCCTGAGGCCAGCCGATGTCGAATAGCAAAAAGGCGGTCCTCCAAAACAACACCGGCGTGATGATTAGCTTTTGCAGAAGCCAGCGCATCTTCCGCGCTGGCAAGTGACTGCCATAACTCTGTATTGGCCTCCTCAGAATCCCGATCAGCCAGAAAAGCATCTACGCGAGCAGCAGGGGTTCCACGCAAGGGGCAGTCTCGATAACAGGCTGCTTCCCAGGCTTCATCCGCTGATTCGCCACCTGCATTAAAATCCTGCACCTCCCTCGCCGCTTGTTCAAACAAGTTGCTGGCATAGGTGCCAGACAGATCGTAAATCTGCTTCCAGGGCCGGCGTAGGCGTTGCTCAAGCTCCGGTTCACGTAGCCGCATCTCCGGGAAGGCGGAAAGAGACACCAATTGCCCTGGAGTGGCCGTCTGGAGGGGAGAGTATTGAGATGCCACCTGAGGCTCAGGGCCGCTAAGAGACTGGCACCTTGCTTGCCGGGCTGCGTTGTTCAGTTCCAGATAGGTAAGTTGTCGGGCCGAAAGCTGCACCTCCGAGAAAGCCAGTTGAAACTCGCCCATGATGGAGGTGTTCATTTCGCATACGGGTAACCAGATGCTCGGCTGTGGCTTGCCCACAACGCTACGCCGATCACTTTTAACGCCCGGCACACCTGGTTCCCGATAATCCATCAAGCGTACGTCACAGAACTCAAGGGTTCCTGCGTCACTGTTACGGACCTCAAGCTCTCTCCACAGCGTGCCGTTGCGAAAGATATAAATAAAGCCAGGCCTTACCGGCACAGCACTATCTGAATCCCTGCCAGGCTCCGGATCCGGGTCATTCAGCAGCGTTAGTGGAACGACAGGCCAGATTCGATTCCATTGACCCTCTGGTTGGCGGGGAGTGCTTGCCACCCCGCTGAAAAGAGGAATGCGGATGGGGCTCCCTTCTTCAGCCTCTATATCAAGCCATACGTTCCCGGAAGGTTGGCCCTTCCAGGGCCAGACATGAAGCGCAGAAACATCCAGCTTCTCCGTCTCAGCCTGATTTTCCAACTGCTCTTGCTGTTCGCGATTGGAGGTGTCA
The DNA here is from genome assembly GCF_018424605.1 of Marinobacter lipolyticus. Taxonomy (GTDB): domain Bacteria; phylum Pseudomonadota; class Gammaproteobacteria; order Pseudomonadales; family Oleiphilaceae; genus Marinobacter; species Marinobacter lipolyticus_B. The sequence continues at coordinate 320,614 of NZ_QTKT01000004.1, forward strand.
AACAGACGAAAACGCGGGCCCTCTGGGCAATCTTTTCCCATCACCTCAATAATCAGGGTTTCACCCTCACAGGCAGGGCCGCAATTCCCGGTTTCATTGCTTGAGTTATTTTCAGACATCCCTGTCATTCCTTTCTCCTAAATGCCGTGCATTCATGACGGGCCACTCATGGCATTTATCGCCCGCCACTGATGTTCGTCCAGTGTTGCCACCGGAGACATGGAAAAGGGTTTCGGATTATCCGTAATCCGCCAGCGTTTTGATCCGGCTTCGTCAACCCAATAAATCACCCGCTCAATCACATCGGCCCCAGGTGCGCTAGCGGGAGACAACTGGTGCCATATCCGGGCATCGTAAAATCTCAGGAGCCCTTTTCGCTGGCCGTCGAAACGCACTATCAAGCGAGCCCTCAACCAATCGGCGACCATATCCTGCCCGGCTGAGGATTCCAGGATCAGTCCGCTCAAGCTCTCTTCCTTCAAACCTTGCAATGCCCATTGATATCCGGCGCTATCCTGTCGCGCTTCCAACAAAATGGGACCTTCTTCGCGATAAGCATGCCAGTCGGTATCGGAAAATAAATAGAGCCACTCAGGGCTCTCTGAGATTTCGTAAAGTTTCTGTAGCAGGAGCTTCGGATTCAGTGACTCCAGCACAAGATAACGCGTTTTATTGTTGCCCATAAAAGATGCCCTCTCCGCCTAAGCCTGCTGTGCTTTCCCGCACGGACAGTTACTCAAAGGACAGGAACCATCCGGCTGCTCCTGACATTGCTCCACCACGGCAGACCGCTTCATTCGTGCCTGTTTCAGGCGATGGGCAACCACGGGTTTGGGCTCCGCATTTGCCCGCTGACCCACATCCGCAATCTCCACAGGCGCAACCGCCCCACCATTCTTCTCCACCAACCCAGGCATCTCCGGCACCTTCACCTTCTGCCCACTGCCCTTTCCCGGTGAACCACCGGCATTCATCTTGATCGCCGCGCCACCCATGGCCACGCCGCTGGGGTCGATCTTCACGAAGCTGCCGCCGGCTTTGAGGGTGATTTCGGCGCCGGCTTCGATCACACATTTCTGGCCGGCTTTGATGTGCAGCTCGGTACCGGCGTCGCTGAGCCAGGCGGTGCCGGCTTTCAGGTGCAGGGTGCCGGTGACGTTGAAGCTGTGGTCCTTGCCCGTCTGCTCGCGTTTTTCGCCGTCCACGGTGTTGTGGTCGTTGCCCTTGATATGGCTGAAGGCGTTCTTTTCGACCGTGCGGTGGCTGTCGTTCCTGATGACTTCCGTGCGGTTGTGTTCGGTCAGCAGGTCCAGGTCTTTCTGGGCGTGGAGGTAGATCTGTTCTTTGTCGGCTTCATCTTCAAACCGCAGTTCGTTGCTGCCCTCGCCCTTGTGGGTCTGGGTTTTTAATGTGGTTCTTGTCTTGTGTTGCGGCAGCGCGTACGGCGGGGTGTTGGTGGCGTGGTAGGTACGGCCGGTGATGATCGGCTGGTCGGGGTCACCGTCCAGAAAGGACACGATGACTTCGTGGCCGATTCTCGGCAATGCCATAAAGCCGTACTGGCCACCGGCCCAGCCCTGGCTGACTCGCAGCCAGGCGCTGCTGTGTTCGTCGTTCTTTGAGTAGCGGTCCCACGGGAACCGCACTTTCACCCGGCCGTGTTCGTCGCAGTGGATTTCTTCGCCTTCGGGGCCGGTGACGATGGCCATCTGCGGGCCGTCCATCAGCGGGCGATGCTCGATCTGCGGGCGCCAGGGGCGGTCGGCGTGCACGGCGCTGAACCGGTTGCTGTAACTGGTGGGGTCCGAACCGCCCTCTTCTTCCAGAGCTTGAGGCTGTTTGCCGGTGTGGACAATGCCGGTGAGCAGCCATTCCCGGTTCAGGGGCTCGCTGTCGTGGTCGGTGAGGGCCACTTTGGCACCGGAGGTGAAGTCGGCGCGGTTGCTTTCCCCGCTGGCGGTGCTGGCGTCGTTGCGCAGGGCGTCCAGCCGGGCGTCGGTGAAGGGCTGGCCGCTGGCGTCGGCCTTGAAGCGGCCGGGGTATTGGTAGTTCTGGTAATCGTCGCGGTGGTTGAGGTCGGCACCGGCGCTTTCGTGCATCAGCGCGTAGGCAGGGTTCTTGAAGGTGTAGTCCTTCATGGCCACGGAGCTGGTGCGCACCCGTTCCTGGTAGGCGAAGCGGAAGACGCAAGATTTTTTGGCGCTGCCGCCGGCTTTGGCGTTGTATTCCACGGGGGCCAGCTTCGGGGCGTCGCCGTGGTGATCGGCGAGGATCAGGGCGGGTTGCTCGCTGCCATCGACGGCACCGTGCTGGTAGCGGTAGTGCCAGCCTTCCTCGGCGGCCAGGCGTTCGACAAAGGCCAGGTCGCTTTCCCGGTGCTGGACGCAGTATTCCCGCTCTTCGGGGCTGCGTTTGAGATCAAACACGGTATCGACGATGCCGCGCTCTTCCAGCAGGGTGCGCACGATGGCGTCGGTGGTCTGGGCTTGAAAGATGCGGCTGTTGTGCATCAGGCCCAAGCGCCACAAGGCTGGCTGGAAGACCACGTCGTAGCGGGTGCGGCGGTGGCCGCTGTCGCCGCGGGCGAATTCGCTGGCTACGCCGGTGAAGCGGCGTAGCGGCACGCCGTCCTGCCACACCACCAGATCCACGGGTTGCTCCAGTACATCCGCGGCAGACGCCGACGGGTCGGTGCTGGCCAGCGCCAGTGCGCCGTGAAAAAGTCCGGAAAGGCGCTCGGTCAGCTCGAAGCCGACAACCGAGAAATGATCAGAGGAAAATTCGCCAATGGTGGCGGTGAACTGCAGTCCGCTTGCCTGGGGCATGTCTTCGGTCCCTGAAGAATGTGGTGCTGTCTACGCTCGTTTAAAGTGCCGCCTGTCACCATCCTGTGGCAGGCGGCCGCTAGTCTAATACAGACTGTGTGGGATCTGATACCCCGCAAGGAGCTGCTGTGTGAACGGGTTGGTATTACTGGCGGCGTGGAGGCGATATCGCATCTGCCCGTCGTCCACTTCGAACTTCACGTCCACCGCGCTGCTGCTGACGCCGGTGATGTCGGCCCGGTCGAGCAACCGGAACAGCGCCCAGGGGCCATTTTCCGACAGACTGCGGGGTGACCGGTTAATCTGGGTTGGCACCAGAGTAATGCGGCTTTCCACGCTGTCACGCAGGGTGTTCGGCCACACCAGCGGAATACTCTGACGCGGGCCATGGCTGAACTCCACCAGCTGGCCATCCACGTTTACCACGCTGCGGCGTTTGTTCGAAGACAGGTTCAAGGGCTCCAGTGCAAACTCCACATCAAGCGAGCCGCCACGGGTGAAGAATGCCCGGCGAATGCTCTCGGCCCTGGCCAGCGCCGCCTTGACGTCGCTGCGCACCAGTCCGGCGCGACGGGAGTCACCCAGATGCTCGGGATGGTCCTCAAGGAACAGTTTCAGGTTGTCCTGGTAAAAGGTATCCAGCACACCCTCCGGCGCAAAGAAGCGTTCGAAGTCCTGCAACGCGGCATCACGCCCGGCGGCCGGGCTGAACGGATAGTGTCGCGCCAGTGCCTGCTGGAACGGCTGGTAGACTTCCCGATACCACTGGCGCTCCAGTTGCGCCACGGCCCGATCCAGCACCACTCGCCAGCTTTCCGCGGCCAGTTTGTTGAGCATGCGATCCAGCGGCGCAGGCTGATTGTCTGCCAGCCGCTGCAAGGTGAAAATGGGGTCCGCACCCTGCAGCCCCATACGGGCACGGGCCGCCTGCAACGCCGCTTTACCGCTGTCCGGGGCTTCCTGGATGCCCCGCATGTATTCGTGCAGATCCCCCAGCACCACCATCAGCTGCTCCAGATCGCTCGGGTTGTCACCCTGTTTGCGATCCAGCTGGTTGAAGCCGGCAAACTGACGGTCGATCTCCTGGATCATGGCAAAATGGCTCGACTGCTCCAGCACTTTGCGGGCGGCTTCCGCGCTTGCACTGTCATCGTCACTCCCACCGCCGCTGGACGCCGGAACCAGACGGGTGTGGTAGGTGACCTGCCCCAACAATTGCTGCAGTGGCTGGTGACCGCTGGTCAGGCTTTCGAGTATCCGAACCCCGTGGTTCAGGTCCGCGAAACTCTGAACATCCACACGGCTCAGCGCCTGGCGCCAGGCTTCGGCATAATGCTCGGCGTACAGTGCCTGAAGATCCGCGGTGAGCTTCGCCTCATCGGCTTTACTGAAATCGACGTCGTCGCGACGACCCAGCACCCAGGCGTCCACCAGCGCCAGTTCGGTCACGTCATCAGATTTGCGCAGAAACCAGGAGTTGAGCCCGTCGCGGGTAAGCAGCGCGGGAATCACCAGCGGGTCGGCCTCAACGTTATCCTCCATCGGCTGGCCGCGCTCATCGAGCGTGGTGAACACCGTTCCGAAGGCCGGTCCGGACGCCCTGGTCAGATCAAGCGGGGAGCCGAACTCCCGCGCGGCTTCCTGTTCCAGATCCTCATAAACCCGCTCGGTGGTGGCAATACGGCCCAGCTCGTGCTGAGCCCACTGCACGCTGCTGCGGAAAGGCGCCAGCGCCATATCGGCTGTGGCGTCACCCTGGCGGACCTGGTCGGCCAGATCCGTGTGCGCCATGGCGTAATCCAGGTGGCTGCGTAACCGTTGCTGCAGATCCCGCTGGCCCGGGAACCTGCTCTGCCAGAATTCGTCCATGTAACTGGTGACGATGTCGGTACGCCGGCCACTGGCGTCGTACAGCATGCGCAGTACGCGCAGGTGATCCAGACGCTCGGAGCCCTGATCGGGTGCCTTGGCCATTTCCCCCATCACACCCAGCATCAGCGCCGGCAGATACTGATAGGCCAGCATGTCCAGGTAGGAGGCCTCCACTTCCGGCCCCACCTGATGCCCCTGGTAAAGCCCCATATCCTTCACGACGGGCCAGCTCTCCCGGTAATCGCCGAACGCCAGGGTTGCCTCCCGCAGCTCGTCCAGCGGCTGGAGCAGATTGCTACCGGTGGTGTCCGGCTCGTACCCGATGGGCCGCCAGTTATCGATGAAGCTGCGAACCCGCTGCTCGACCGCCGTTGCAGCTTCCGCATTCTTGATGAAATAGTGCTGCCAGCCGGCCGTCATGCCCAGCCCGGCGGAGATTGCCACGACGGCGGCCACCGCCACCCGGCGCCGGCGACTGCGCACCACCCGGCGGTTATCGCCGGCCAGCCCGGACTCGCGATACACCACGTCTGGAAACAGGCCACGGGTGAACAGGCTCGCCGATTGCCCGCTACGCTGGGCCGGCTGAATCGGACCGGAAAGCTGGTAATTGGCGGCGGCGGCGGAAACAAACGCATCTTCCGGCACGCCCTCCTGAAGTACTGACGTGAAATAGGTGCCACGAACCAGCGCCGGCGTCGAGAAGGCGTCCTCGGACAACAGATCGGCGAGGAACTGCTCCAGTACCGGCTTCAGGCCCGCCATCTGACGGCTGAAGGAATACACCGACGCCCGCTCTTCCGCCTCGCGGGTGGCCGCCATCACATCCGGCAGGCGCCGGTTCAGTTGTTCAACCATCGCGCCGTAGCGCTCGGCGAATTCCGCCAGCCAGTCATCGCCCTCCAGCTGCGCTTCCAGCGGGAAGGTAAACCCCAGCGGCTGCTCCCGTTCGGCCTTGGTCAGAGTCCGCATGAACGGCGCGAAACCATACAGCAGATCCAGTTTGGTGAAGCTCACATACACCGGCAGCCGCGACCCGAGCGTCTCCATCAGTTCCCGCAGGCGGGTTCTCAACAGAATGGCCTGGGCTTTGCGCTGCTGTTCACTGCCGGTACTGAGGCGGGCGAGATCCACGGTCAGCACCACGCCGTTCAGCGGGCGCTGGGGGCGGTTGCGCTCCAGCCACTGGATGAAGTGCTGCCACAGCCGCTGCTGCAGTTCGGAACTGGCCCCCTCACCCTGGTTCTGGCTCAGCAGTTCGCCGTCCGGATCAATCAACACGCCGTCATCGCCAATCCACCACTCGAAACCCAGCGGATTACGGTCGGTACGGGCATTGCGAGTCACGTTGGTCAGCGTGTACGTCTGACCCGAGCGCTGTATCAGGCTGGTTTTTCCCGCCTCCTCAAGGCCCATCACCAGATACCAGGGCAGTCGGTAAAGCCCTTTGCGACCGGGAAGATTGCTCTTCAGCGCCTGCAGCTGACGGTCCAGCAGCCGGCCCTGCCGACGTTCCAGTGGCAGGATCGGGTCTTCTTCCTCCCGCTGCTCGTCCTTCTTCGCTGCGTTGATCTTTCCCAGTTTCCTCGCCAGCATGGCGCCCCAGATCATGGCCACCACCAGCACCACCCCGAGCGTCACCAGTGCCCGCATCTGCCAGGCGACCAGTGGCTGCTCGCCGCCGATCTCCAGGCGAGGCCCCAACCACCAGGTGGCCACCAACAGCACGATAACCCCGAGCGCCAGGGTTACCGGCGCCGCACTGCGCAGGTAGGGAAGAATTCGTCGACCGATGAGTAATGCTTGTCTCCACATGGCATCCATTCCTGATAAAAGGTGTACTAAAGGCAAAATCCGTTAAACCAGTTTTTCGAGCCTGGCCACCAGTCCCGGTTCCCAGTCTTCCAGGGTCAGGCCCCGGGTCTGCTGATGCAGATCCTGAATCTGCTGGCTGGCCAGGGCTTTCAGCCCGCTGTCCTTGAGCAGCCGGGCGCTGGCGAAGCGCCAGTAAAAACGCTCGCGCGGCTCCCGGGCGCCGGCAAGGCCGTCTTCCATCAATTGCATCGCTGTGGCCAACCCTTTGCCGCCAGCCACATCACGGGCCTGGTCGTAGGCCTGCTCCCAGGGACTGGCGCCGGCGGCAGAGCCTGCAGCAGCCGGTGCCGCCTGCATCCAGTCTGCGGCCTCGGCAGACAGAAAGGGCGTGCCATCATTAAATGTCATGTCCGCCACCTGGGGCAGACGCTCAACAAAGGCCATCAGCGAGGCGCGAATCGCTTCGCCACAGGCCGCATACCCAAGCGCTTCCGCAATACGGGCACTGAGCCAGTGGCCATCGAGCCAGAACGGGCTGACCGACAGGCTTTGTTCGACGCGCTTCCACAGTTCAGGATCCGGGGCCTTCTCGAGGGTCTCCCGATACTCCGCCACCCGATCCGCGCTCACCGCCGCCAGGTCGGTTTTCACGCCATCACGGGACGGTGGGACGCCGGTAATGCTGTGCCAGATCGCATGGCGGCGCAGTTGATAGCCGAGCGCCGAACCCGGGTCGGTGTCCACCAGCAGATCCGCCACCTTGAGCAGGCTCTGTCGTGTCGCTCGCTCGTTGGCGGGGTCCAGGGTCAGTTCCCCCAGAGCCGCCGAAGTGGTGCCGGTTCCGCTCGCGCTGGCCGCCGGGGCCGTGGGCACAGCTGCGGGCGGCTTCTCCACGGCGGGCCCGGTGTCCACCTGTGCCGGCAGTTTCTCCAGTGCACGCTTCAGGTCAAACAGTCCGTCGTCCGCCAGCTCGTGATCCGCCGCCTGCTCAAGTAACTGTCCGATCAGTGTCAGGCAATAGCCACGGCCATCGCCGACGCCACCATCAAACGACAGCGAACTCACTTCCTTACCGGCGCGCTGCAGCATCTGGGTGAACATCATCTTGCGTGCCCGTTTGCCCTTGTCCCCCGGGTACGGCCAGGCGTTTGGCCACCAGGTATCGAGCACCCGATGGAGCAGGAAAAACGACAGCGCAAACCGCTCGCCGTTGCCGCCCCGCTGCAGGCTCAGCATCAAGAACCCAAGCACTTTCAGGTCCTTGCTTTGGTCGGACAACAGGCGCAGCGATTCGCTTTCCACTTTATGCCAGTCGATGTCGCCATGGGCCAGCGAGCCCACCTTCATGATCTCGTTGTCCAGAAACTCCAGCGTCACATCATCGCCCAGCGGTTCACCTACATCGGATTCACCGCTGATCGGCGTCAGTACCTGTTCCACATACGGATGCTGTTCAACCACTTGCATTAGAAAACCTGCCTTGCCATGTATCGGTTTTGCGTTACCAGCCACACTCGGCCCGCAATGGGCGAATCGCTTCGCGGAAGCCCGCGAGATCGAACATCAGGCCATCTACCCGGCCATCTGACGAACGGATGCGAGCATCCCCCTGACCGCTCAGCGCCTTGGCAACCCGGATCGCGGGCAAACCGCGTCCGCCGCTGAGCACAAAGCCGTTATCACGGACACGCCAGAGATCTTCACCGGCGCCAAATCCCACCCGAATGCGCTCCCGGTCCAGCGGCTCCGGCAGCATCAGGGTCAGCTCGGTGATGTTGTTGTGGCATTGCAGCGCCAGCACCGGGCGTGGCGGCTGGGCACCCAGCGCGGCCAGGGTGACCAGGTGGCCGGCGCGGTCGCCGGTGTTGCGGTACAGCGGTCCATCGCCTGGCTGCCGCGACTGCTCCTGTGAGTAAACCTGTATCCAGCGCTGCGGGCGCGGTTCTTCTGGCGGCCGGGCAGACATCTGAGCCGCCACCGGAGTTTCGAAAACCGCATCGAAGCAGGCCAGGCGCTCCAGGCGTTGCGACTCCTGGGTGCACTGGCGGGCAGCATCGAGCTGGCCGGCCGCGACCGGGGCACTCAGTACAGCAGCCAGGAGAGCTGCCAGAGCGGGCGACAATCCGGAAGAAATACGCAGGGTCATACGTCAGCCACCTGATACTTCAGACATTTATGGGCCAGCGTGCGCTTCGGCAGGCCGAGACTTTCAGCCGCCTGTGCACGATTGCCGTCGTATTGGCGAAGCCGCTCACGGATCACCGCGGCTTCGAATGCCTGGGAGGCGGCTTTGAGATCCCGGATATCCTCGGCCACCGGCACGCCCGCAATGCCGGTCGCGCCGGCTTCCGTGTAGACAGCGCCAGCCGGCTCGGCAAACAGGTCGTCCAGGCGCAGAACCTCGGGCTGAATGTCATCGCCCACCGGCGTTTGCAGGCACGCGAGTTCGACGATGTTGCGCAGCTCCCGTACGTTGCCCGGAAAGGCGTAACCGGCCAGCGCATTCAACGCGTGGCTGCTGATGCCCATGGGACCGGCACCTTCGCGCGCCTGATAATGGGCAATAAAGTGGCGGCACAGCGGCTCCAGGTCCTGGGGGCGCTCCCGCAATGGCGTAACCCGCAGCGGGAACTGGCTCAGACGGTAGAACAGGTCGCGACGGAAGCGCCCCTCCTCTATGCCTTGCTGAAGCGGCTGATGGGTAGCCGCCACCAGACGGAAATCCGAGTGCTGCTCCTGCTGCGCACCGAGCGGGCGGAACTGGCGACTTTCCAGTACCCGCAGCAGTTTGGACTGCAGCGCCATCGGCATATCGCCAATCTCATCCAGAAACAGGGTGCCGCCATCGGCCTGGGCCAGCAGGCCTTCCTTGGCTTTGTCTGCGCCGGAAAACGCGCCTTTGGTGTGGCCGAACAGTTCGCTCTCCAGCAGGGTGTCGGGAATGGCGGCACAGTTCACCACCACCAGAGGGCCATTGGCACGGTCAGAGAATTCGTGGATACCTTTGGCGACCAGATCCTTGCCACAGCCGGTTTCCCCCTGCACCAGCACCGCAAGCTGGCTGCCGGCGGCACGGATGATCTGGCCGCGCAGGTGAGTCATCTCGGCAGACGTGCCGACCAGGCTGCCGGCCAGTTGCTGGCAACGCTGGCGCACGGTTTCCGCATCGTGCAGATGGTCCAGTGAGCGCTTGAGCAGACGGCGCTGCCAGACCTGGTCCCGGTTCTGGAGCAGGCTGACCCATTGGTGGGTGAGCAGTTGCTTCAGGCCCTGGTAAAGCGGCATGGCGGTAATGCCGTCCCACTCGGGCTCGTCGTGGCAGAGCACGAGGATGCCGAGGGTTCGGCCGTCGTCGCCGCTGATCGGTTCGAGCCAGAACGACCGCGGGCGGTTGCTGGCATCCAGCAGGGCCTGAAAACCGCTGTGGTCGAGGCGGTAGCTGGCGGCGCGACTCAGTTCCCGGGCTTTTCCACTTTGCAGCACGTGGGCAAAGGGGTGGCTGAAATCGGCACAGTCGAATTCGCCGAGTTCGTCCAGCTCGGCGCAATGGAGGGTGCGGCCGCTCAGGTCGAGTTCCAGCGACCAGCAGCGGGCAAGGCCGAAGGCGTTTGTCAGCTGTCGGGTGGCGGTTTTCAGTAAATCCGGCAGGTTATCCTGTCGGATCAATGCGACCGCCAGGTCGATGCCGGTGTGCAGTTCCATCTGCATCCGTCCCATTTTTCTATTCCCTATCGGGCTGTTATGGAGTTTGCCGACCGCGCAACCTGCGGGGTGGCTCTCCAAAACACGCTGTGAATACATCCTTGTACGCTCCGCTCCGCCATCCATGGCTCCGCAGGGTTTTGGAGAGCCACCCCGCAGGCTACGCTGCGTTTCAGTTACCTTAGGCAACGGTTCCTACGAATCGATTTTCGTCTACGCCGAGAGTCACTGTGTTCACAGACTCTCGCGCCGCGAGCTTCTCTAACAGCGCCAGCGATACTGGTGGCAACAACTCGCCTTCAATGATCGACTCCAGCATCCTGGCGCCATTCTCGCTTCTGGTCGCCCGGCTGCGGATGACTTCCACCAACCCATCTTCCAGCACCACGTCGGTGTGGTAGCGGTTGCTGATCTGGTCCGCCAGACGCTGGAGCTTGTCGCCGACGATGCGGTTCAGGGTGTCGTCGCCCAATGGCAGGTAGGGCACCACTTCCATCCGGGCCAGCAGGGCCGGTTTGAAGAAGTTGGCCAGTTCCGGGTAGAGAGCTTCCTCAATGTTCTCCGGTTCGTCAGCATGGTGGACGATGGTCTGGTAGCCGAGGTTGGAGGTGAGGAAGAACACCACGTTCTTGCAGTCGATCAGGCGGCCTTCGCCGTCCGCCAGCTCGCCCTTGTCGAAGGCCTGGTAGAACAGGTTGAGTACCTCCGGGTGGGCTTTTTCGACTTCGTCGAGCAACACCACGGAATAGGGTTTCTGGCGGATGGCTTCGGTGAGGATGCCGCCTTCGCCGAAACCCACGTAGCCCGGCGGCGAGCCGATCAGGCGGGAGACGGTGTGTTTCTCCTGGTACTCGGACATGTTGATGGTGGTGAGGAACTGACGACCGCCGTAGAGCAGCTCGGACAGTTGCACCACGGTTTCGGTTTTGCCGACGCCGCTGGGGCCCACCAACAGGAACGCGCCCATGGGGCGGCCCGGGCGACGAAGGTCGGCGCGGGCGGTAAGCAGATGCTGGTGCAGGCAGTCAATGGCGGTGTCCTGGCCTTTGATATGAGCCTGCAGGTACGCCGGCAGATGGGTGATCTTTTCCAGCTCGTCGGTGGTCATGCGGTTGACCGGGATGCCGGTCCAGTCGGCGATGACTTCGGCCACCTGGCGGGCGTCCACGCGGGCGTGAACCAGGGGCTCATCGGCTTGCAGTTCCGCAAGTTCCTGCTCGATGGCGGCGGCTTCGCTTTTCAGATCCGGTCGCTCTTCCGCACTTTTCTCTACCAACTCAGCGTCGGTTTCTGCCGCCGTTACTTCTTCCGGCTCACCCGTCAGCATCTGTTCACGGATTTCCACCAGTCGGGCCACCAGCTCGCGCTGGTCGTTCCAGCTTTGTTCCAGCGCTGCCGACTCGTCTTGCAGCGCGGCGAAGCGGGTATCCAGTTCGCTTTCCCGCTCGGCGTCCACCGCCTGGCCCAGCGTATGCTCGCGGGTCAGCAGCTCCTGCTCCATGGCCATCTGATGCAGTTCGCTGCGCACGTGGCTCAAGCGGCGCGGCGGCGTGCTGAGGTTCAGGCTGACCCGGGCGCAGGCGGTGTCCAGTACGTCGATGGCTTTGTCCGGCAGCTGGCGTCCGGCCAGGTAACGGGCAGACATTTCAGCGGCGGCCTTCAGGGCGCTGTCTGCAATCAGCACTTTGTGGGCTTTCTCGTAAACCGTGCGCAGGCCACGGAGGATGTGAACCGCTTCGCCCGGTGTGGGTTCATCCAGCGCCACCGGCTGGAAGCGACGGCTCAGGGCCGGGTCTTTCTCGAAGTATTTCTTGTACTCGCGCCAGGTGGTGGCGGCGATGGTGCGCAGCTCGCCACGGGCCAGGGCCGGCTTCAGCAGGTTGGCGGCGTCAGAGCCGCCCTCGCTGTTGCCCGCTCCGATAAGAGTATGGGCTTCGTCGATGAACAGGATGATCGGGGTGGCGGAGCCTTTGACCGCTTCGATCACGCCTTTGAGGCGTTTTTCGAATTCGCCTTTGACCGACGCCCCGGCCTGCAGCGCGCCCATGTCCAGGGTCCACAGCTCCACACCAGTCAGCCGTTCCGGTACATCGCCGTTGACGATGCGCAGGGCCAGACCTTCCACCACGGCGCTTTTGCCGACGCCGGCGTCCCCCACCACGATGGGGTTGTTCTTGCGGCGGCGGCAGAGGATGTCGATCATCTGATCGATTTCGCCATCGCGGCACACTACCGGGTCGAGCTTGCTCTCCCGCGCCAGTTTGGTGAAGTCGGTGGCGTAGCGCTTGAGCGGGTCCAGATCGGTGGTAGCCGCCGGCTGGCCGCCATCCTTTTCCTTCAGTTGCGGGCGCTCAACGGAGCCTTCGGTGACCCGGTCGAACTGCTTGCGCAGGTGCTCGCGGTTGATCTCGACCAGAGCCTTGCTCACCTGCGGCATCAAATAGCGGTCGGCGTTCAGCAGCAGGGCCAGGAAAATAGCGCCGGAGCGCAGATCCTGATGCCCGAACTCGGTGGAGGCCAGCAACCAGGCGTCCTGCAGCAGGTCGACCAGCAACGGCGAAAACGACGGATAGGGCTCGGCGGTGCGGGTTTCGCCGTTCAGGCTGTCGCCCAGCAACGGTTGCAACTGCTGATGGTTGATGCCGGCATGCTCGAGGATCTGGCGCACGTCGGAAAACGGGGTTTCCAGCAGTTTGAACAGCAGGTGGGCCGGGGTGATTTCCGCGCCCTGGCGGCTGATACAAAGGGCCGCAGAGGATTCCAGAGCCTGGCGTGTAATGTCGTTGAGGCGCCCGATCAGCGCCGGCAGTTCTACCCGAATCACAGTGATATCCTTATTTCGGTAGTTGTTCCAGAACGCTGAGCACATCCCTGATGCGTTCGTTCAGCGCCATGTTGTAGAGCGAATAAATTCCGGCCATGGCCAGGGCAAACAGCCCGCCAATGCCCCAGATCGGCAATCCGCTGCGCAGGCGGTTGCGGGCGGGAGTGACATTGCCCAGCGCGTCCGACAGGGGTTGTTCCTCGTCGGATTCCCGCAGGCCCTTGAGCTGCTCGTGCAGGCCGCGAATGATCTGCTCGTACTCCTCGCGGCCGTTGGTCATGACCTTGTAACGGCCCTCAAACCCCAGGCACAGGCACAGGTAGATGAACGCCAGCATCTCGCGGTAACGCTGGGGCTCCTGCTCCATGCGGGAAAGGATGGCAAATACCTTTTCACCACCCCAGGTTTCGTTGTGGAAACGTGACAGCAGCGAATGCTGCGACCAGATGCTGTGGGCGCCCCAGTCAGTGCCCAGCACCGCTTCGTCGATGAAGGCGCAGAGCACGTAACGGTAGGCCACGACCGTGGGCCGTTCAAAGCCCTGCTCCACCAGTTCCCGGTCAATGGCGGCCACTTCATCCACCACCTGACGATACAGGGTCTCCACCTCGCGGAAATTCGCCAGCCGGCGTACGCGAATCACCAGTCCCAGCAGCGGTGTGGCGGCATCGATCAGACGGTTGTCTTCCGAACCTCGCAGCTGGAACTGCTCATTGGCAAACTCGTGGCCTGCCGGGCGACCCGCCTCACTGCGGTCCGCAAACATCAAATCACTGAACGCACTGCGACCGGTTTCCGTGTTGCCATTGGGTGAATCCATCACCTGTGCATCTGCCATGATTTAACTCCTGATTGCCCAGAACTGCATTTCCATTCCCGGGAAGCTGCCAGCCACATGGAAGGCAAACCCGCTGGCGTTGTCGAGCATCTGCCAGGCCTGGCTCTGGTCGTCCAGGCGGAAGTACACGAAGCCGGCGTGATACGGCAACTGACGGGGGGCCACCGGCAGAGCCGACAGCGGAACGCCCGGCAACTGCAGACTGATCAGATCGCGGATCTTCTCCACCGACGCCACCTTGCACTGCTGGGAGAACTGCTTGCGCAGATCGTCCAGCGGCATATCGGCCTTGACCGCCAGAATGAACTCCGCGCTGCCGACCAGCTGGGTGTCCGATATCGGCGCCACCGTCAGGCCGTACTGGCGCTCCTGAAGCTGGATCGCCAGTGCCCGCGGCTCCAGTACCGTGCTCAGCGACTGGCGCAACACCTGCATCAGCGGCGTGAACGAATCCTCCGGCAGATCGTGATCATAGGCGCTGTATTCCCGCGGCAGGCGGTTTTCATCGGTGAAGGTCACCAGTTCGCCGCAAAGTTCCAGCAGCGCCTCGTACAGGCGCTCCGGGTGCAGCTGGCGCAGCCGCGCCAGATGCATGAAGCGCGGGTGCGCGCGGTTCAGCATCTGCAGCAGCATGAAATCCGCCACGTCCGCAACGCCGCCCTGCCCCGGCGCGCCAACCCGTTCGGCGATGTTGCGGGCACGTTCTTTCATCAGCCCGGCCATCTCACCCACAAACCGTTGCAGGCGGGGTGCCGCCCGCACACTGAGCATGGTGGGCAGGAAGCTCGGGTCCATCACCAGACTGCCGTCCGGGCGCTTCTCCAAGATCCGGCCGATCGCCAGCGCGGCGTAGGCGCTGCGGTCTTCCCGTTCCAGCATCAGTCGCGGCGCTACGCGGGCCACATCAATGGCGTGGGCATCGCCATCGATGGAGTGCAGGTCGCGAATTTCTTCGCTGTGGGCGCGAAAACGCCCGGACACGGCGGCTTCCGGCCACTCCACTTCCGCCAGCGCCTCGCTGCCCAGCGGCAGCGCCAGATAGACCACCTGGTTGGCGACGGACGCGTCGGTGATTTCCAGCGGCTCCGGCATCACGTCGTCCTGCGGCAGACTGAAGCGGGTGCCGTCCGGGAACAGTCCGCGGGCGTGAACCAGGCCAATGCGACCGAAGCTCAGGTATTCGTCGTTCAGCGCCAGATCGCTGAAACCGTACAGGTAGTCAGACACCGCCAGTGCCCGCTCGTTGATCTGGTGTTCCAGGTACCGTTGCTGTTGCTGGAAGTGCTGCGGCTTGATAAACAGGCCGTCACTCCAGACTACGCGATTCATGACAGCCATCAGGATTCGTCCGAACGTCTGAGTTTCACTTCCCGCTCCCGCAGGTTGACCAGCAGGTGGTATCGGCCGCCCATGGGATCCACCTTGACCACTTTCTTCCACTGGGAGAGGTTGGGGTAGGCGTAGAATGCGATGATGCCAATGAACCGCGTGTCCTTATCGATCTCGAACGGCTCGATAAAACGGAACTGACCGGGTACCAGGGAGTAGTCATCGTGATCGATGTAGTTCTGCCCGAGGGAATCCTCCAGATCACTCAGCAGCTGGTCGAAATCGCCGGCCATGAGCATAGAGCTGTCACGCATTTCGATCACCTGGAAGGCGATCGGCGTCGGTGCCAGCGATTCGTTCGGGTTCACATTGGGTTCCGCCAGCATGGTCAGGTCCACGCGGCTGGGCAGGTCTTCCGGGTAGCCCACCGGAATATCGGGATCCCAGAGCACCTTGGCGGTTTTCGACACGGCGTTGTAAGGGGTGCTGCACCCCACCAGTATCAGAACAGCAGCCAGTAACATCCCTATACTGTACTTCACGATACATCCTCCCTCTGTAATTGACGCAAATGCTGGTCGTAAGCCTGATCGAACACCTCCTGAAAGAGGCGCTCAAAACCCTGCTGACGACTGGATTTCAGTTCACGGTAATAGTGCTCGTACATACCCCAGGCCCAGCGGCCCTCGTCTTCGTGTTGCTGCAGACCGCGGCGGTAGCCGTGAAAGCGGCGCAGCAGGGCCTCCGGTGAGAAGGCATGAAGAATGGCTTCCAGCCCCTCGCTGATGGCTTGCCGGGTGGCCAGCTGGTGGTGTCGCAGGCTCTGCAGGCTCTCGCTGACCGCCGCCGGCGCGGAAAGGTGTACCGGACTGCGCTCGCTGGCGAACAGCGTCTGCACGGTACCCTGGTAGTCCTGTCCCAGCCGCAATGGGTTGTCCTCAATCGGCTGCAACCGTGTGCGCAGCGCCTGGTGCCGGCTGTCCTCCCCCTGGTGCAGGGCCAGCAGGCCTTCCACCGTCGCTTTCAGAGTCTGGCCCGCCTCTTCCAGGAACAGGCGCATCTCGTCGCTGTCGGCGAACCCGGGGTCCGCCGCCATACCACGGAGCAGCGGTGCGCCGCTGATGTGCTGACGGCTTTGGTCTGCCGCTTCGTCCCGGGGTACTGCGGTGTTCTGTTCTGCCATTGTGTTGCGCTCTCCCTGCCTGACCGGTAAGCCGATCGCGCCATCGCGATGCTCCCGGTATTGATCGGTCACCTCTCCCCTGGCCGCAAACCATTCCGGCCGATCCGCCAGCAACGCCCTATCCTCAGCGGATTCCCGGGCTTGCGGGTGCGATGCTTTCTGCTCCTGCCAATGGTCTAGTGGATCGTCACTGACCGCTTCCCCGGCTACCGGTGCCAGCCCGCTCAGGGGTTCATGGCCTTCCCCGTCCAGTGGCTGAGGCTCGGGCCGCAGCAACTCGCTTTCCTCTGCATTGACCAGGGTGCGATCTTCGCCCTGGCCCTGCGCGAGGGGGTCGCCCACGGCGCGCTGTCCGCCACCGAGTTCGGCGCGGATGGCGTAGCGACCGATACTGATCACGTCGCCACTTTTCAGCCGTGCCCGCCGGCCCCGGCCCAACGGCTGGCTGGCGCTGTTGATGTAGGTGCGGCCACTGCGGTCGATCAGGCAGAACCCACCATCGATGTACCGGACTTCCGCGTGACCGGGGGTTGCGCCGGTGCGGTGCGCGGAGAGCTGCCAGGTATCGCTGGTGGCCGTGCCAATGGAGCCGCCGGCGGTGGAGAATTCATGCTCCGGCAACAGGCCACTGCCAACGGCGGTGGGGTTGCTGATCTGCAGCCTCAAAGACTGTCGCGTTTCCATGTTCTGTGTCCTTGCTCGGTCATCAGCGACGAATCTGCAGGCGAACCGCCGGCAGCTTTCGGGCCTTTTCAGGCGTTACAAACGAGTTCCAGCCCAGGCGCACCTCGGCCCCGGTCTGCATCGGCTTCACATCCTTGGGCCGCATTTGCAGCTCCAGGTCATAGGCCAGTTGTTCCCGGGTGGTAAATTCCACCAGTTTCACCAGCCGCTGGTGGTCTTTGCCGTTGGGCAGGAAATCCGCAAAGCGCTGGCGGTCGAGATTGCGAATGCGCAGGATGAACTTGCCGCTGCGGTCGCGTACGCCCGCCCCGACTAAGGTGTCCTGCCCCAGCGCCGCGTTGGCGCGCCCCAATTGGGTCTGCTGGTCCCGAGGAATGGACATCCGGCGCAGCACCCACTGCTCAATGCTGACGTCTTCCAGATCGAAACAGTGGGCCACGATGCCACTCACCACATCCGGCGACCGGCTGCGCCCGGCCATCAGCCCCGCGTAGGCCAGCATTTTCGACCAGTTGACGGGCGTGGCGTCCCGCAGGCGACGATCACCCAGACCCGCCAGCGCAAAGATGTGTTCGGAAAATCCGTCCGAGGCTCCGGGACGGAAGCGCACGTAATAGCGGTACTTGCGCCACGAGCGGTGAAACAGGGTCACCAGCCGGTGATTGAAAAAGTCCAGAAAGTGACGGCGAATCCCCAGTTCCTGACCGGCTTCCCAGGCCAGATCTTCCAGATAGTAGCCCGGCAGCGGCGACTGCGAGCCGTGCAGGCCCAGGAAGCTCACTTCCATCTGATAGGGCGCGTGCTCGTGCTCCGGCGAGAACGCGGAAACCACATCGCTGCCCGGGAACCCCAGCCCGGCCGAGGCCGAAAAGCGGATACGTTCACGGCGGGGCTGATCGTCCTGGGTCCGTTCCAGGTCGTCACCGTGGTGCCGGTGAATCAGATCCACCAGCTGGAAAAAGCTGTAGCGCCGCGCATTGCCCAGAACGGGTTGCAGCTCGGCTACATCAGCGGCTGCTGACCTTGCTGTAACGTCCATGTGTACCGTTCCTGATTGTCTGTATTCACCACTTCCAGTTGGTGAAAGGCGTTAATGCTCGCGTAGAGCGCGAAAAACTGACTCAGCACCGTGCCGAACAGGTACAGATCGCCTTCCGAGGCGAACGCGGTCTGGTCCAGTTTCAGTACCGAGCGAATGCCGCGCACCGGCAGGCCCCGCACCATGCGATCCACCGGCGAGGTTTCGATGCCGGCAATACCGGACAGCCGCTTCTGGGACACCCGCTCCGCCTGCCGATCCACCAGCGCGCGGAAGTCGTACACCCGCAGCACCGTGCGCAGGGCGTCCACATCCAGCATCGACAGGTAGTTCAGCGACAGGTTGGAAATCAGTGTCCACAGCAGGCTGCCGTCCAGAGTCGGGCGCAGCGTGGCGGTGGGCCGAGTGATGTTGCTGAAGGTGGCGAACGCCGGCGTGCTTTCCGTCGCCATGCAGATCTCGCCCACCGCCAGCTGGCTCGGCAACTGCCGGTTGGTGCAAGTGAGGGTCAGGGAAATGGCCTCCTGACGGCTCATGCACTCGGACTCGTCTCCGCGCACAAACGACATGTAATGATCAAAGCCGTCACCACGAACGCTGTCCCGCGCTCGCACCCGGTAATACAGCGCGGTGCGGCCACGATCCCGCTCCACTTCGTGCTGGAAGCTTTCGAAGGCGGTGTAGATACGGGGCTCACCGCGCCCGGAACGGCCTTCCAGCCAGCCTTCCACCTGCTCGATGCTGAACACTTCGAAATGGTCCGGCGAGCGGCTGGACGGTGAAATCCGGTACTCGGTCTGGCGGCCGTTCAGGTCCACCGGCTCGCCTTCGTGGGTGAACAGATTCACCGCCGGAGTGCAGTAGAGCTGAAAATTGTCTTCCCGCACCTTGGCGTCCGGCGGCAGGATGCGGCTGAAATGGAAACGCAGGCTGATCTCATCCGCCTGTACCGGTGGCAGCCGACGCGCCAGGCCGTGAATGTCCACGAAGCGGAAGGCTTCGGGAAAACTGAGGTATTCCTGCAGGATGCGATAGCCCGGGTAGGCGTTCTTCGGGTACGGCAGCAGGGCTTCGTCGTTGCCGAAGCCGACCGGCTGCAGCAGCGAGGCCGGCAGGCTGTAGACCGAATCGCCGACCACCAGTTCGATGCGCTCCAGGTAGTGATTGAGCCACAGGAACAGGGTTTCGGCGATGTGGCTTTCGCCGCCAAGGTAGAACCGCAAACTGTCCATGCCCAGTGCCGACAGTGGCTGGTCGGTATGCAGGGCCAGGTCCACGGTTACGGAGGAGACTTCCCGCGAATGTTCCGCGTGGGCCGCGGCAACACTGACCGGATACACGTCCACGGCGCGACAGGTGCGGAAACGGCACTGGGTCTGGCGCGTGGCATCGCCTAAAGGCCGGCTTTTGATTTCGGTGTGTCGGTCTACCCGCTGGCGTTCGCTGATGGCGTGCAGCTGCGGATCAAAACGCATAATGGTGCAGCTGGGCACCGGCCGCAGGTAATTGGGCCACAGCATGTTCAGCAGCGAATGGGTAATTTCGGGGAATTCGTCTTCGACTTTTTCCCGCAGCTTTCCAGTCAGGAAGGCAAAGCCTTCCAGTAGGCGTTCCACATCCGGATCGGTGCTCTGCTCAGAAAGAAACCGGGTCAGTTGAGGATGCGCATCGGCAAACTCCCGGCCCTGCAATCTGAGAAAACTGAGTTCATCCCTGTAAAACCGATTCAACTTCATAAAGACCACTGCACCAATGTCTGACCAAGGGGAATGGCGATACCTTTTCTGTAGGGAAGAAAGGTGTCTGAGCGAAGCGAGTTCTTTTTCCCGTAAGAAAAGGTATCGCTGTTCCCCGCTGACTCCGAGCGGGCGGGCCCACTCTCATCCTTGTCTGCTTACTACATACCGGTGACAGACAGTTCACATCACTCGGTAGTAGCGCTTGTCATCCAAAACCAGGTCAATCGTGGTTCTGTCATCGCTTCCTGCAATGTTCAGATATACCGTCACCTGGAACTTCAATTGCAGCGGGTCCGGACCCGGTGGCAAGGCCACCACATCCACCCGCTTTACCCTGGGTTCAAACTTCTCAATGCACTGTCGGATCGCGCCGCGGATCTGAACGCTCAGATCGTGGGTGCCAAGCGTGGCGTCGTTGAAATCCAGCAAGCCCAGATCCGGTACGCTGGCGCTGTTGCCCGGGTGGGCATTCAGCAGGCGGACCAGGTGGCGCTTGATGGATTCAACAACGTGGGTCACTTCCCCGATGCTCTGGCCAGCCGGTGCGGCCGCCTGCTCCAGTCGTTCGAACAGGCTGCCGCCACTGGCCTGCGATCCGTCGCTGGCCGGGTGTTGGAACACGGATTAATCCTTGTCCAGCCGGCCAACCAGTGACAGTTCGAAGTTGGCGCCCATGTACTTGAAGTGGGGGCGCACGGCCAGGGACACCTGGTACCAGCCCGGATCGCCTTCCACGTCGGAGACGGTCACCTGCGCGGCGCGCAGGGGGCGACGGCTGCGTACGTCCGCCGGCGGGTTTTCCTGGTCGGCCACGTACTGACGAATCCAGGTGTTCAGTTCCCGCTCAAGGTCCTGACGCTCTTTCCAGGAGCCGATCTGCTCGCGCTGCAGCACTTTGATGTAGTGCGCCAGGCGGTTCACGATCATCATGTAAGGCAGTTGCGTACCCAGCTTGTAGTTGGTCTCCGCTTCCTTGCCTTCCTTGGTGTTCGGGAACTGCTTCGGCTTCTGCACCGAGTTGGCGGAGAAGAACGCCGCGTTGTCGCTGCCCTTACGCATGGTCAGGGCGATGAAACCCTCGTCGGCCATTTCGTACTCGCGACGGTCGGTGATCAGCACTTCGGTCGGAATCTTGGCTTCCAACTGGCCGAAGGATTCGAACAGGTGCACCGGCAGGTCTTCCACCGCGCCACCGCTTTGCGGACCGATGATGTTCGGGCACCAGCGGTACTTGGCGAAGCTTTCGGTCAGGCGGGTGGCCAGCAGGTAGGCGGTGTTGCCCCACAGGTAGTGCTCGTGGTCAGCGGATACGTCTTCCTTGTAGTTGAAGCTGCGCACCGGGTTTTCGGTGGGGTCGTAAGGCACCCGCAGCAGGAAGCGTGGCGACGTCAGGCCCAGGTAGCGGGCGTCTTCGGATTCCCGCAGGGAGCGCCACTTGGCGTATTTCGGGCCTTCGAAAACGGCCTTCAGTTCCTTGATCGCCGGCAGTTCCTGGTAGCTGTCGACGCCGAAGAACGACGGTGCCACGGAGGACAGGAACGGCGCGTGGGCCATCGCACCGACGGACGACACATACTGCAGCAGTTTCATGTCCGGGGTGGACGGGGTGAACGCGTAGTTACCCACCACCGCGCCGACCGGCTCGCCGCCGAACTGGCCGTATTCGGTGGAATAGATGTGCTGGTAGAAGCCGGTCTGGGTAACGTCCGGCGCGAACTCGAAGTCTTCCAGCAGCTCGGTTTTGGTGGCGTGGAGGATGTCCACCTTGATGTTCTCGCGGAAGTCGGTGCGATCGACCATCAGCTTCAGGCCACGCCAGGAGGACTCCAGCTCCTGCAGCTTGGGCGCGTGCAGGATTTCGTCCATCTGGGCGCTGATCTTGCGATCCAGCTCAACCACCATCTGGTCCACCAGCGCCTTGTTGACCGGCTGGCCTTTTTCTTCGCTATTGAGCAGGTTGGCGATGAACGTCGCCACCCCTTTGCGCGCTACGTCGTAGCCCTCATCGGCCGGCGCCATACGGCTGTTGGCCATGACCTGGTCCAGCAAGGACCCTTCTGCTACGGATTCGGAGGCAGCAGATTGCTGCACAGCAGTATCAGACATACCACATCCCTTCAGTACGTTTTGAATTGAGTCGGAAATCGTCAGCGAGTGTTTGCTTACTCGCTGCCCGCTGTGGCCAGGTCCAGTTCGGCCAGCAGCTTGCCCCGGGCGTCTTCGTTATCCAGCAGCTCCTGCAGCTTGGAACGGAAGGACGGCACGTTACCCAGCGGGCCCTTGAGGGCTACCAGCGCTTCGCGCAGCTCGATCAGCTTGTTCAGCTCCGGCACCTGGCGGGCAATGCTGTCAGGGGAGAAATCGTCCAGGGTCTGGAACTCGAGGTTGACCGGCAGATCGTCGGCGTTGTCTTCCAGCTTGTTGGATACGGACGTGGTCAGGCTCAGACCGGCCTCTTTCATCACCGAACGGAAGTTGTTCTTGTCGACGGAAATGGCCTTGCGATCTTCGATGGGGGTTTCTTCGGGCTGTCCCTTGAAATCGCCAACCACGAACATTTTCAGCGGCAGTTCGGTTTCAGCCTGCTGGTCGCCGGTGGCGGGGACGTACTTGATGTTGATGCGCTCTTTAGGCGCGACGGAACCGTCTTTTGAAGACATGCGCTTGCTCCCTGTGCAAATCATTTGCAATTGTTCAATCCCTTGTGCGAGCCATCCTGGACCGCAACGAGCCGAACCTTACACAGGATTCACGAACCACTCAAGCAAAAAGTGGCCAGCGTGTGGCCAAACTGTGCGGCCGGGCAAAGTTTTGCCAGGGCAGATCAGTCAATGACGGCCGGCACCGGTCTGGCTATACTCGGCCAGACCGTCAATAACGGACGCACCTCCAACAAAACAAGGAACCCAAGATGAGTGACCTGAAAGCGCAATTCGATGAAGCGGTGAATTACATTCAGACCGCTGAGGGCGACTTCAAACCGTCCAATGAAATGAAGCTGGAGTTCTACGCGCTGTACAAACAGGCAACCGAAGGCGATGTCAGCGGCAAGCGCCCCGGCATGATGGATTTCGTCGGCCGTGCCAAGTACGACGCCTGGGCCGAGCTCAAGGGTACCTCCAGCGAAGAAGCCATGCAGAAGTACATCGACAAGCTGAATTCGGTGAAATAACCCCGATGCCGGGGTCCGGCCGCCCCTGCTGCGGCCCGATCTGACCCCGGCACCCATTGCGCCCGGAAAATTTTGCGACGTTCAAACGATTGTCATAAGATGCGCGCACCATAACAACAACGATACATTCCGGAACCCTCATCATGAACATTACCGAAGCGCTGGAACAATCCCAGCCAGGCCTTGTTGGCCGCGTTAACGATGCCATCCGCAAACACCAGCTCAACCAGCGGGCTGAGCAGACCTACCTGCACTGGATTTCCCGGTTCGTGCTGTTTCACGGCCTGAAAGATCCTGACCATCTGGCACCCGACGACTGCCAGCTGTTCCTCTGCTATCTGAAAGACCGTATCAAACTGTCACGGGCACGACTGAACCAGGCCAGCCAGGCGCTGAACTTCTTCTTCGAAGACGTGTTGGGGAAAGCTACGGCAGAACAGATCGTTGCCGCTTAACGCTCGATCATGTTGATGTTCTGCGCTTCGTAAGTGCGGTTTTCCGGCGGCCGGATCATGTAGTTGTTGCTGTGGGTCTGGCCGGGAATCTGTTTCGGATTGCTGAAGCGGAATTCCACCGGAATCTCATAGCGCCCCAGGTCGGTGCGCGGATCACGGGGCTGTAACGCGAGCGGGTCCAGATAGAAGTCCTCATCGGTGCGGGGTTGCACCGGCACGCCGGCCGCGGGCGCTTCCAGCCCGCCCTCGATCACCGTATTGGCGAGGGTTTCTTCTTCAATGGAACGGAAGGGAATGGTCTCTACGGTGGATCGCTCGCGGTAGTCGAATGCGCCGGCCTCGTCATCACCGGCTGCAACGCTCTGCGCGGTTGCCGTCAGGGGAAGCCATGTGACAACCAGTGCAATGCCACCAGCCGTTTTCCAGAATGTGCGTGCGTCCATACCATCTGCCTTTGGATGACATGCCGGTTGTGGGTCCGTCAGAACTTGCTGCCAGCATGCCAAAAACTGATCAATCTGCCAAATTTTGATCAGTCTATCGCCAAAGACGACAAAAAACCCGGTCAGTCGTCAGGTTTGTGACGGTTTTCACTAGTCGGCTGCCGGCGTCTCATACCGAATCGCGGTAATAACCACCGCCTGCCACCCGTCCGGCGTACGCACGCTGACCTCGTCATCAAGGCGCTTGCCGATCAGCGCCCGCGCCATGGGAGAGTCCACGCTGAGGTAGCCGCGCGTCAGATCGAACTCATCCGGCCCCACCAGCCGGTAGTTTTGTTCGCGACCGTCTTCGTGCTCGATGGTGACCCAGGCGCCAAAAAACACCTTGTTGCGGTCGTCGGGTAACCGATCCACCACCGTCAGCTCGTCCAGGCGCTTGCTGAGGAAGCGAACGCGGCGGTCAATTTCCCGCAGCTGCTTTTTGCCGTAGATGTACTCGGCGTTCTCCGAGCGGTCGCCCAGTGCAGCGGCTTCGCGCACGGCCTGGGTGACCTCCGGGCGCTTCTCCTTCCACAGGTAACGCAGTTCTTCGCGCAGCGCCTGTTCGCCTTGCGGCGTGATGTACCGGGCTCGCCGTGGTGGGGCAGATTGCTGTTTCATGGGGTGCTGTGCCGTCCGTTCAGGGGTGGATTCGACGGGCATAAAAAAACCCCGTCAAAACGGGGTAAGGCTAGCGCT
The DNA here is from genome assembly GCF_018424605.1 of Marinobacter lipolyticus. GTDB lineage: Bacteria > Pseudomonadota > Gammaproteobacteria > Pseudomonadales > Oleiphilaceae > Marinobacter > Marinobacter lipolyticus_B. The sequence continues at coordinate 345,272 of NZ_QTKT01000004.1, forward strand.
GTGCTGGAGGGGGAAGCAAGCGGTTATTACCGCCGGCTTCCAAGTCTACAGTTTCCATTATGCACAGCGGGGATTACACCAGGCTGTCCGAGCTATTACGTTTTGGTCAGGGAACCCCCGTCAGCGGATCAGATTAGGTTGCGCACTCTAGAGATTCGGCATAGCGTTCATGCCCAGCACTCACGATCTTCCTTAAGAACACAACGGGGAACCCGCATGAACACCCAGAAACTGATGAACACCGCCCTGAGCGGCCTGGACGCCCTCGGTTACCGACTTGACCAGTACGGCATCACCGGTCGCCTGAATCGCCATAACCTGGCGGCATTTCTGATGGTTGAGCAAAAGCATCTGGAAGGCGAGTGGGACAGCATTCAGGCGAAAATCGATCGCCGCCGGTCCCAGGTGGAAGGCCTCTTCACCTTCGTGGAATCCCGCACCGATGCGGTTCTGCGTCCGGTGATGGATCGCGTTAACCGCTTCCGTGGTGTCTCCGGGCACTGACTGGCGCGTCAGCGTCAGGCCCCGGAGGTTTCCGACGGGGAGCTTTTCGGCTCCCCGTTTCCGGCACCGCCTGGGGCATCCGACGGGGCCGCCCGGATCCGTTTTTTCTCGACGATGTAGGCCGGCATTCGGATCGTAACCGTCAGCCCGGGGAACTCTTTACCGGGGTAGTGATCCGACAGCTCAATCTTGCCCTGATGAATTTCCGCCACTGCACTGACCAGGCTCAGGCCCAGGCCATTACCCGGTAGTGAGCGGCTCTTGCCCACCCGATAGAAACGCTGGAACACCTGTTCTTTCTCGTCATCCGGAATACCGATGCCACTGTCGCTGACTTCAAACAGCGAGTCCGTGCCTTCGCGGCGTACCGCCACCCGGATAACGCCTTTTTCCGGGGTGTACTTGATGGCGTTATCGATCAGGTTACTGACCATCTGGAACAGCAGATCCCGGTCGCCCTCGATCATCACCTGCTTATCCAGCGCCTGCTCGAACACCTGCTCCTTGTCTTCGGAGAGCGCCTCGTAAAGCTCACAGGCATCGCTGACCAGCTCATCCAGGGAGACCGGCTTCATGTCTGCCGAGTTGCCCCGGGTTTCCAGCCGCGCAATCCGCAACAGGGCGTTGAAGGTGGCCAGCAGCTGATCGGCTTCCGCCACGGCACGGCCAGCCTGCTCCCGGGCCTCGTCGTTGTCCACCGACAGCAACGTGTTCTCCAGCTGATTGCGAAGGCGCGTCAGCGGCGTTCTCAGGTCGTGGGCGATGCTGTCTGAGACGTGGCGAATGCCTTCCATCAGGTACACGATGCGGTCCAGCATCCGGTTGAGGTTTTCCGCCAGCTGGTCGAAATCGTCCTCGGTACCCCGGGTGGGAATCCGCAGGGACAGATGCCCGTTCATGATACGGCGGGAGGTGTTGTTGATCACTTCAATACGCTTGGTGGTACTGCGGCTCATCAAAAAGCCGCCGAGCAACGCCAGGGCCAGCGTAATGCCCATTCCCCAGTTGATGGCGGTTTCGATCACCCGCTTGAGATTGGTGAGTTCATCCACATCACGGCCGACCAGCAGGCGCAGGCCACCCTGAACCTCAAAAATGCGGGCACGTGCCAGGCGCTCCGGCCCCTGCCAGCCCACGGATTCATTGAGGGTGAAATTGATCCAGCCGCTTTCCGAACGCGCCCCTTCCGGCCAGGTCTCCACGTTGCCGGCCAGCTTGAGGAAGTCGTCGGTGGTCAGCAGGTAGATGGATTTGGCGTTGGGGTCACGGGCAACCCGCTCGCGGATAATGGTGATCAGACCATTGATGCCGCGACCGCGGTATTGCTCCGCGAGGCCGGCGATTTCGGCCTCTATGGTCTGGTCTGTCTGGGCGGTCATGAACCCGGCGGTGCGCCAGTAAATGAACGCCAGCAGCAGAAACACCGAGGTGGCGAACACCACCATGTACAGCAGTGCCAGTTGAAACGATGACGTCCGGAGCTGACTAAGCAGTTTCACGCAGCATGTACCCTGCACCCCGAATCGTCTGCAGCAACGGAGTCTCGAATTCCTTGTCGATCTTGGCTCTCAGCCGGCTGATATGCACGTCAATCACGTTGGTCTGGGGATCGAAATGATAATCCCAGACTTTCTCCAGCAGCATGGTCCGTGTCACCACCTGGCCAGCGTTGCGCATCAGGTATTCCAGCAGCCGGAATTCCCGTGGCTGCACATCAATGCTCTGACCGGCCCGCCGCACGGTACGCGCCAGCAGGTCCATCTCGAGATCCGCTACCCGCAGCACGGTCTCGGTCTCGGCGGACTGACGGTTACGGCGCACCAGCGACTCGATTCGCGCCAGCAGCTCGGTGAACGAAAACGGCTTGGTGAGGTAATCGTCGCCGCCGCCGCGCAGGCCTTCTACCCGGTCGTCGACGTCGCCCAGTGCGCTGAGAATCAGCACCGGCACCTGGTTACCGGTGGCCCGCACCGTCTTGATGATGGCCAATCCGTCCATGCCCGGCAGCATTCGATCGACGATCATAATGTCGTAATCCTCGCTCGCCGCCATCATCATGCCTTCTTTGCCGTCGGCGGCGTGGTCAACCACGAAGTCCGATTCCTTCAACCCTTTGACAAGGTAGTTTGCTACATCCTGATCGTCTTCTATTACCAGCGCTTTCACCGGTTGTCCTCCCGATAGCGGATTACTTGTTAACCATTACATTACAAACAGGGTACGAAGAAGTTTGAGAGGCGGCCAGTTACGATCTTGTAAGAGGGTGTCGCCTATGGCGACGGTCATTGCGGGTGGTGAAACCAGCCCAGACTCTCGGTGGTACTGCCCGCGGGCCGGTATTCGGCACTCAGCCACCCGGAATAGCCCATGGCATCCAGCGCATCGAAAACATTCGAAAAGTTAATCTCGCCGGTGCCGGGCTCGTGCCGGCCCGGGTTATCGGCGAACTGGATGTGGCCGATCCACGGCAGCAGGCATTCCATGGTGCGGATCAGGTCCCCTTCCATGATCTGCATGTGATACAGGTCATACTGCAGGCGCACGTTGTCGGCATCCACTTCTTCGATCAGGCGAATGACCTGCGCCGAGGTGTCCAGAAAGAAGCCCGGCATGTCCACCCGCGAATTGATCGCCTCCAGGCACAGGGTGATGCCCTCGGGCGCCAGCTGCTCGGCGGCCCAGCGCACGTTGTCGACCAGCGTCTGCCAGGCCAGATCCTCATCCAGATCCGCCGGGCGCAGGCCCGCCAGACAGTTCAACTGGCGGCATTCCAGCACCCGCGCGTAAGCCAGGGCCCTGGCGACGCCCTCGCGGAACTCATCCACCCGGTCCGGCAGGCAGGCAATGCCCCGCTCCCCGGCCTCCCAGTCACCGGGGGGCAGATTGAACAGCACCTGGGTCAGCCCGTTTTTCCGCAGCGCCTGCTGCAGGTCTTCCGCCGGCCAGGAGTAGGGAAACAGATATTCCACCCCGGTGAACCCCGCCTTGTGGGCCTGACCGAAGCGCTCCAGAAAGGGCACCTCGGTGAACAGCATCGACAGATTGGCAGCAAACCTGGGCATGTCAGTTTCCTTTCGGTCCTTTTGATCGCAACGCTTTTGACCCCAGCAGCGCCCCGTTGACGTGCTCGAGCTCCAGCAACAGGCCACTGTGATCGACATCGCTGTGACCGTTGGCAATCAGCGACAGGTACTCGTTATGAACCTGTTGCGACAACGGCAGTGTCAGGCCTTCGGCACGGGCCTCGTCCAGAATCATCCGCAGATCCTTGAGCTGAATCCGCGCCGGCGCGCCGGGGGCAAAATCCCGGTCAATCATCCGCTGGCCGTGCAGCTCCAGAATTCGGCTGCCGGCAAAACCGCCCATCAGCGCCTCGCGCACGGCCGCGGGGTCTGCCCCGCCCTTCGCCGCCAGCAGCAGCGCTTCGGACACCGCACCGATGGTGATACCAACAATAGCCTGATTGGCCAGTTTCGCCAGTTGGCCGGAGCCCACCGGACCGATCCGGGTGCATTTACCCAGCACCTCAAACACCGGCCGCGCCCGATCCACATCCTGCTCCGAGCCACCGGCCATGATGCTCAAGCGGGCCTCCGCCGCGCCCACCGTGCCGCCGGACACCGGCGCATCCACATACCCAGCGCCGCGCTCGGCCGCCAGCTCAGCGTGGCGGCGGGCCACGGACGGCTGAATGGAGCTCATATCAATCAGCAGGGCGCCATCTTTCAGCGCCGCAATCGCACCCTGATTCACCAGCACCTGCTCCACCACATCGCTGTTTTCCAACATGGTGATGACAACGTCTGCGTCCTGCACCGCCTGGTCCGGAGATTCGGCAATAGTTGCCTGATCCTGGAAGGGGGCGCACTTACTTGCCGTACGGTTCCAGAGCGTCATTGCAAAGCCCGCATCCAGAAGATTCCGGGTCATCGGCGAACCCATGAGGCCAATGCCCAGAAAGGCGATGCGGAGGTCCTGGTGAGCCATCGTATTATTCCTCTTCTAAAAACAAAAACGCCACCCGCTTTTTACAGCGTGGTGGCGTTCGAAAAGCCCGGGGAGCGGCGGCGTCAGGCCGCTTCAACCATGCTGGCCCGGATCTTCTTCATGGCGTTCTTTTCCAGCTGGCGAATGCGCTCGGCTGACACACCGTATTTGTCCGCCAGTTCGTGCAGGGTCGACTTGCTCTCGGTCAGCCAGCGTTCGCGCAGGATGTCCTGGCTGCGCTCGTCGAGGTGTTCAAGGGCCTGCATCAGACGACCGTTGGAATCTTCCGTCCAGTCGGCGTTCTCGAGCTGCACCGAAGGATCGCTGCGACGATCTTCCAGATAATGCGCCGGGGCCTGGTAGGCGTTGTCGTCGTCATCGTCCATCGGGCCATCGAAGGCGGTGTCCTGGGAGGCAAGACGGCCTTCCATTTCCCGCACCACTCTGGGCTCTACCCCCAGATCCGCCGCTACGGCATTGAGCTCGTCATGGCTGAGCCACGCCAGCCGCTTTTTCTGGCTGCGCAGGTTGAAGAACAGCTTACGCTGGGCCTTGGTGGTGGCCACTTTCACGATGCGCCAGTTGCGCAGGATGAACTCGTGAATCTCAGCCTTGATCCAGTGTACCGCGAAGGACACAAGACGCACGCCGTATTCCGGGTTGAAGCGTTTGACCGCTTTCATCAGCCCGACGTTGCCTTCCTGAATCAGGTCGGCCTGGGCCAGCCCGTAGCCGGAATAACTGCGAGCGATGTGAATCACAAACCGCAGATGTGAGAGTACCAGCTGGCGAGCGGCGTCAACGTCGTCTTCGTAATGAAGGCGTTCGGCAAGCTCGCGTTCTTCATCAGCCGTCAGTACCGGAATCCTGCTCGCAGCCTGGATGTAGGACTCGAGGTTGGCACCCGGAACCAGTCTGTCAATCAGCTGTAAACTCGTACCCATGCTTGTATCCTCCGACCTTGGCGGCCACTAAATATACCAATTGATATTTAAACCGCCAAGACCTTGATAAGTTCCTGATCTTTTCCAGTAACCCATTACAAAACAACAATCTGGAAAAAATCTCGCTGTTCCCGTTACGCTCAAAACACTACGCCGTTGAGGTCACGCTTTTCAATACGGTTTTCCCGTAACCCCGGATCAGCCCCCGGCGATTTCGCCCGGCTCAATGGCATCCAGATGGCGCTTCACCGCAACCCAGGCACCCAGCCAGCCTAACAGCATCGCCACGATTAGCAACGCGAGCGCGCCGTCGAAGGTCAGGCCGTTGAGTGAAAAGTCACTGCGATACAGGCCCGCCAGCCGCTCCACCGGCCCGCTGAGCCACCACAGTGATATCTGCAGCAGCAGCCAGGCCACCACGCCTCCACCCAGGCCGAACCAGGCGCCGGTGTACAGGAACGGGCGGCGCACGAACGCATCGGTGCCACCAACCATTTTAGCCACAAGAATTTCATCGCGCCGGTTTTCGATGGCCAGACGCACGGTGTTACCAATCACCAGCACCACCGCCGCTGCCAGCAGCAACGCCAGCGCCCAGACCGCACGGGCAAGCAGGTCCGTCATCGCGTTGAGGCGCTGAAGCCAGCCCAGGTCCACCTGCACCCGGTCGACGCCCGTCATCCCTTCCAGCCTCATGACCAGCGCTTCCACGCCGCCGGGGGTGCGGGAGGCTTCGTCCGGGGTCACCAGCAGCGTGTGCGGCAACGGATTCCCCTCGAGGTAATCCAGCGCATCCTCAAGCCCCGACGACGAGCGGAATTCCGCCAGCGCCTGTTGCTTGTCGATCAGCTCCACCTCGAGCACGCGGCTGTCGGCTTCGGCCTCGGCCCGTAGCGCGTTCGCGCTCTCCAGAGTCACGCTTTCTTTAAGATAGGCCGTAATGCGCGCGCTGCTCTCCCAGCCGGCGCTCACGCCCTGAAGGCTGGTCAGCAACAGCAGCAGCGCCACCGGCAACGCCAGCGCCACCCCCATCACCGCCCAGGTCATCATGCTGGCGATGGGCGTGCGCCAGAGCCGCTCCGCACTGTCGCGGGCGACCTTGCGATGGTGAACCAGATAGCTCTCGGCCTGCTGCTGCAGCGGCGAACGGGACTGGTTGGCGCCCTTGCGCTTCCGGGGTTCAGCGGCCATGACCACCTCCGGCGATCAGCTGGCCGTGGTCGAGAGTCAGGGTGCGTCGCTGCATATCGTTGATCAGGGCAATGTCGTGACTGGCAATCAGCACCGTCACGCCGACCTGACTGAACTGGGAAAACAGGTGCATGATGTCGGCCGACAGCTCCGGGTCGAGGTTACCGGTCGGCTCATCCGCCAGCAGTACCGGCGGTTTGTTGACCACCGCCCGGGCAATGCCCACCCGTTGCTGCTCCCCGCCGGACAGCTGCAGCGGGTTCATCTTTTCCTTGCTCAGCAACCCGACCTTATCGAGCGCGGCGCGCACCCGCCGGCCAATGTCCCGCGTCGGCACACCCATCACCTCCAGCGGCATGGCGACGTTGTCGAACACCGTGCGATCGAACAGCAACTGGTGATTCTGGAACACCACACCGATATGCCGGCGGATATAGGGAATCTGGCGCCTGGGCAGGGTATTGAGCACCTGACCACCCACCACCACTTCGCCGGCGCTGGGGCGCTCCATCACCATGATCAGCTTGAGCAGGGTACTTTTACCGGCGCCGGAATGGCCGGTCAGAAACGCCATCTCGCCCCGGGCCAGGCTGAAGTTCACCTGGCGCAGGGCGGTGTGGTCGCTGTCGTAGCGTTTGGTGACCTGACGGAATTCGATCATCGGCCGGTACTGCAGTTACTGGTCGTCAAACAGGGCATCCACAAAGGTTTCGGCATCAAAGCTGCGCAGGTCGTCCACCTGCTCGCCCACGCCAATAAAGCGAATGGGCAACTGCAACTGGCGAGCGATAGCGAACACAATACCACCCTTGGCGGTGCCGTCCAGTTTGGTCAGGGTAATGCCGCTGACGCCCACCGCCTGCTGGAACACCTGGGCCTGGCTCAGCGCGTTCTGGCCGGTGCCGGCATCCAGCACCAGCATCACTTCGTGGGGCGCGGAGTCGTCGAGCTTTTTCATCACCCGCACAACCTTCTCGAGCTCGTTCATCAGGTTGTCTTTGTTCTGCAGACGACCGGCGGTATCGGCGATCACCACGTCGACCTCGCGGGACTGGGCAGACTGGATGGCGTCGAAAATCACCGAGGCACTGTCAGCACCGGTGTGCTGGGCCACCACCGGCACGTTGTTGCGCTCGCCCCAGACCTGCAGCTGTTCAACCGCAGCGGCGCGGAAGGTGTCGCCGGCGGCTAGCATCACCGACTTGCCCTCGGTCTGGAACTTCTTGGTGAGCTTGCCAATGGTGGTGGTTTTGCCCACACCATTTACGCCCACCATCAGAATCACGTAGGGCTTCTTGCCGGTGTTCAGCTCCAGCGGCTTGGTCACGCCCGCCAGCAGCCCGTGCAGTTCATCGCGAAGCGCCTGGCGCAGCGCGGCGCCATCTTTGAGCTGGTTGCGCTCCAGCTTGTCGGTCAGCGACTCGATGATCTCAGAGGTGGCCGTTACGCCCACATCGGCCATCAGCAGGGTGGTTTCGATCTCCTCGAGCAGGTCCTCGTCAATCTTCTTGCCCACGGCAAACAGATCCGACAGACCGGACGACAGCGTGGCGCGGGTTTTTCCCAGGCCCTTGCGAATACGTTCGAAAACGCTGACCGCCGGTTCTTCGGCGACCGGTTCCGGGGCTTGCTCCGGCACCAGTGCTTCCGGCTGCGGAGCGGCAGGCTCCGCGGGTTCGGCCACCGCCGGTTCGGCTGCCTCTTCTTTCGACGGCGCCTCCGCCTGGGGGGCAACCGGCTCAGCGCCCGGCTGGGGTTCCGGCTTCTTCTGCGGAACCGGTTTCGGGCGGGGAACCCGCTTCCGGTTCCCGGCCAGATCCAGCGCAAAAATGAAAACGAGAAGGGCCAGAAGGCCGATTGCAATCCACTCTGCGGTCATACTCATACCATCAATTGAAAATGGGCGGGAAAAAGAAAGGCGATAGTCTAGCAGACTGTCGCGGGGAATTGGGGCGGTTCACCCGTCGGTCCTGCGGATGGCGACCGGCGGATTTTCCGTTACCATAGCGCCAACCACCAGACAGCGGCAGGCAGCATGGGCCAGAAACCGAAACACCCCAACGGCAAGAAACACCCGCGCCACGCATCGGCCAGACCCGGTAGCGGCAGCGGCGGCGAACTGCGCCTCATCGGCGGCGACTGGCGCAGCCGCAAACTGCGCTTCCCCGACGACGGCGGCGTGCGCCCCACCCCGGCCCGCACCCGCGAAACCCTGTTCAACTGGCTGAACTACCACCTGGCCGGGCGCCGCTGCCTCGACCTCTTCGCAGGCTCCGGGGCCCTCGGCCTCGAAGCCCTGTCCCGCGGCGCCGGCGCCACCGTTTTCGTCGACCACACGCCGACATTGGCCCAGGCCCTGCGCAGCAACCTGAGGTTATTAAAATCAGATAACGGGGAAGTGATCTGCCAGAGCGTGGATGCCTTTCTGGGCCAGCCACCGGCCACCCCTTTCGACATTCTGTTCATGGACCCGCCCTTCCGCCAGGGCTGGCTGGAAAAGCTGATACCACTGATCGCGGATAATGGCTGGGTCAGGCCCGGCGGCTGGGTCTACGTGGAGCACGAAAGCGAGCGGTCAACGCCTCAGACTCCGCCGAACTGGTCCCTGCACCGGCAGAAGTCCGCCGGCCAGGTGACCTATTGCCTGTTCCGGGTCGGGGAACCCGGAGACATCTGAGGAAGGTTTACACCGAAGGGCGCAGGGAATAGGCCCGCAGGTGCGCCGCAAAGTCTTCCAGGTAACGAATGCCGCTGGCCTCCGCCTCTTTGCACCACTCCATCAGCGCCTGCATCTTTTCCTGGGGCTTCACGCCACGCTTGCGCCACAGTTCCTGCAGCTCATGGCTCATCTCGTAGATCTGGCGCAGCACCGCGTTGCGCTCAAGCACCGTTTCCAGGTGCTCCTGCTCTTTGGGCTTGATCAGCGACACTTCACGGGACAGCAATTGCTTGAGCTTGCGATAGCGCGGACGAATCTCATCGTCCATCAGCGACTTCTGCTGACGCAGCACCGGCTCCATCACCCGCTTGCGGTACTGGCGCATGATATCAAAACGGTTGTTGGCGATGGCCTGAACGGTTTCCACGTCCACGTCCTGTTTGCCCGGCACGTAGTGGGCAATGGGCTTGAAGCCCTTGGGCTTGGCCAGGCCAAACAGCTGGAACAGGCGAATGTAACCCCAGCCGATGTCCACTTCGAACCAGCGGCGGGACAGCTTGGAGGAATTCGGATAGGTGTGGTGATTGTTGTGCAGTTCCTCACCACCGATCAGGATGCCCCACGGCGAAATATTGCGGGCGTTGTCCGCACACTCGAAGTTGCGATACCCCATCCAGTGGCCAATGCCATTGACCACACCGGCCGCCCACACCGGAATCCACATCATCTGAACCGCCCAGATCCAGATGCCGTGCACACCGAACAACAGCAGGTCAATCACGGCCAACAGGGCAATGCCCAGCATCTTGTAGCGGCTGTATACGTTACGCTCGATCCAGTCTTCCGGGGTGCGCTGGCCGTAACGTTCCAGAGTTTCCGGCGTGGCGGACTCGGCATAAAGCTCGGCGCCCTCGAACAGCACCTTACGGATGCCAAGAACCACCGGGCTGTGGGGATCTTCCTCGGTTTCGCACTTGGCGTGGTGCTTGCGATGGATCGCGGTCCATTCCTTGGTGTTCTGGGCCGTGGTCAGCCACAGCCAAAAACGGAAGAAATGCTTCAGAACCGGGTGCAGATCCAGCGAGTTGTGCGCTGAATGGCGATGCAGATACAGCGTTACACTTACGATGGTGACGTGGGTCATGCCCAGGGCAACCAGAATCAGCTGCATCACCGAAAGGTCAAGGAGACCGTTAAACCACATACTCAATCCTCAATAAAATCGTGGCTGACCGGCGGTGGCCGGCGAACCTTACCGGGCACTTTAGCGTACAGATGTAAGCCCCAACAACTGCATTTGGACGAAAATTTGTTACTGATTACACTTATCCGGTTTCAGATCGTCCCCGCCCCAGCTGACCGGAGAGAGCCCCTTGCCCGAATTACCCGAAGTTGAAACCACCCGCCGCGGCATCGCGCCCCACTGCGAGGGCCACACCATCCAGCGGGTGACCATTCGTAACCGCAGTCTGCGCTGGCCCATCCCCCGGGAGCTGGACGACAACCTGACCGGCGCCACCATCCACAGCGTGGAACGCCGCGCCAAGTACCTTCTGTTGCGGGTCGATAACGGCAGCGCCATCGTGCACCTGGGCATGTCTGGCAGCCTGCGGGTGATCACCGACGACGCCCCGCTGATGACCCACGACCATGTGGAGCTGGAACTGGACAGCGGCGTGCGCCTGCGGTTCAACGACCCCCGCCGGTTCGGCTGCTGGCTGTGGTCCGTCGCACCGGACCAGCACCCGCTGCTGGCCAGCCTGGGGCCGGAGCCGCTGGCGCCGGAATTCACCGGTGCGCTGCTGTTCCGCCTGTCGCGGGGCAAACAGACGCCGGTAAAATCCTTCATCATGGACAACCACGTGGTGGTGGGGGTGGGCAACATTTACGCCAACGAAGCGCTGTTCAAAGCCGGCATTCATCCCGGGCGCAAGGCCGGGCGCATCAGCCTGGACCGCTACAACCACCTGGTGGCCGCCATTCGTGAAACCCTGAGCGCGGCCATTCTGATGGGCGGCACCACGCTGAGGGATTTCGTCAACAGCGAAGGCAAGCCGGGGTACTTTGCCCAGTCCCTGCTGGTGTATGGCCGCGCCAGCCTGCCCTGCGAGGAATGCGGCGCACCGCTGAAGGAAATCCGCATGAACCAGCGCTCCACGGTTTACTGTGGTCGCTGCCAGCGCTGAAGCACTCTGAAACAGAAAAATCGTTTGAAAATGAGCAAATATGATTCATAGTTAACAGAGTATCCATATATGTAGGCTACAATTGCCATACATGAGACATGGCCTGCGGCCCGGTGACCCTAACGCCGACGGACAGGACAGACAGGCAAGATTCAGGAGACACAAGCAATGACCGGCAAGATTTCTCGCGCAGTATTGACCACCCTGGCAGTTTGCCTGATGACGTTCTCCTCTCTGGGCCATGCCCGGGCCGTCGACGAAAAGCCTTCCGCCCTGGCGATGACCGGTGACGCGCTGTTCGTGCGCCCGGCCCTGCTGGCAACCACCATTGTCGGCAGCGCGGTCTACCTGGTGTCGCTGCCGTTTTCCGCCCTTGGCGGCAACGCCGGTGAAGCCGGTGAAGTGCTGGTGGTGGGCCCCGCCAAAGCCACCTTCGTACGCTGCCTGGGTTGCAGCCGCACCGGCCGCAAGCCCGACACCGTAGACCAAAGCAGCAACTGATCCGTAATTTCCCCGCTTGCCAAAACCCGGCGGATTCGGCAGCCTGAAGTGACACTCACTTCAGGCTGTTTTCGTTTATGGTGAACTGGTCTTCCCTCAACACCGTGTTCCTCGATATGGACGGAACGCTGCTGGACCTGCATTTCGATAACCACTTCTGGCTCGAACACCTGCCGGCGCGCTATGCCGAGCATTACGACCTCAGCCCCGACGAAGCCCGTAACACCATTGTTCCGATGATCATGGCCGAACGCGGCACCCTGCAGTGGTACTGCACCGACTACTGGAGCGACCGCCTGCAGCTGGACATTACCGGCCTGAAAGCGGAAGTGGGCGACCGCATCGGGTACCGCCCCTTCGTGACCGAATTTCTCGACGCCGTTCGCGACGCCGGCCTGCGCTCGGTGATCGTCACCAACTGCCACCCGGACCCGCTGGCCCTGAAACTGCAGCACACCGGGCTGAACCACCGCGTGGATGACATCATTTCCAGCCACGACCTGGGCAAACCCAAGGAAGACCCCCAGTTCTGGCGCGATCTGGCGCAGCGGGAGCCGTACCGGCCAGAGCACACCCTGATGGTGGACGACAGCTTCCCGGTACTGGAAAGCGCCCGTGCCGCCGGCATCGCCCAGTGCCTGGCCATTCTGGCCCCGGACAGCCAGCAAGAGGCGCGGGAAAGGCACCCGGACATTCCCTCGATTCACCACTTCAGTGAAATCCTGCCCGCCCTGCGCCAGCGACAGCCTCTGCCATCGGGCGGATGAGCCGGTTATAATATGACCATACGCTCATCAGGTGAGGAGACATGACGGCAACCAGCAACACCGACGACCAGCGAGTTCGCCTCGACAAATGGCTGTGGGCCGCGCGGTTCTACAAGACCCGCTCCCTGGCCAAGGAAGCCATCGAAGGCGGCAAGGTTCACTACAACAGCCAGCGCTGCAAACCCGGAAGGCTGGTGGAAACCGGCGCCAGGCTCACCCTCAGGCTGGGCTGGCAGGAACGCATCGTTGTTGTCGACGACATCAGCGACCGCCGCCGCGGCGCCCCGGAAGCCCAGAAGCTCTACCACGAAACCGATGACAGCGTGAAACGCCGCGAGGAACTGGCGTGGCAGCGCAAAACCATGCAAGCGGCGCAACTGCCCCCGGCCCGGCGGCCCTCCAAGAAAGACCGTCGGGACATCCAGCGGTTCCGGGAACAGAACAACATCTGATTCCCGGCAGCACCGGCAACGCCCGCAAACCCGTTTTCTCAGTGCCCCTTTATCACATTATTATTTTCAGGAGACATCACCATGGCATCCCGGGACCAGTTCCAGCGATTTATCTTCGAGCACAGCCAGGTGCGTGGCGCCTGGGTGCAGCTGGGCGAGAGCTACCAGGAAATTGTCAGCCAGGCCCCCTACCCGGACACCGTGCGCCAGCTCCTGGGCGAGTCGCTGGTGGCCAGCGTACTGATGAGCAGCACCCTCAAGTTCGAAGGCACCCTGTCATTGCAGGCCCAGGGCGAAGGCCCGCTGCGCACGCTGATGGCCGAATGCAGCCACGACCGCAAAATCCGCGGCCTGGCCCGCTTTGACGAACACGCGGTGATGGAAGAAACCTTCCACAACCTGCTGGGCGATGGCCGCATGGCCATCACCATCACCCCCGACCAGGGCCAGCGCTATCAGGGCGTGGTGCCGCGGGAAGCCGACACCCTGGCCGGCTGCCTGGAAGAGTACTTCGAGCGCTCGGAACAGCTGGCCACCAGCCTGATCATCTTCGCCAACGAAACCACCTGCGCCGGCCTGCTGCTGCAGCGCCTGCCCGGCACCAGCGACAACGACGAAGACCTGTGGGACCGCATCAACCACCTGGCCCGCACCGTGGAAGCCGACGAACTGCTGGAGCTGGACAGCGAAACCCTGCTGCACCGGCTGTTCCACGAGGAAACCGTGCGGGTGTTCGACGCCGAACCGGTGGCCTTCCGCTGCAGCTGCTCGCGGGAACGCACCCTCGGCGCGCTGGAAGCCATCGGCCGCGACGAGTGCTACAGCATCCTCGACGAGCAGGGCTCCATCGAGATGGACTGCCAGTTCTGTCACGCCCACTATCGCTTCGATAGGAATGATATTGATCATCTTTTCACCGGCCATACGCTACACTGAGGTCACTGTGAATCCGCCCGGAAGCCTGATTTGACGGGGCTTTCCGGGCTGTCGTTTTTTACCGGCGTCTCTGGCATAATAGCGCGCCTGAATTGACCCGATTGCTCAGTTTTCCGCCAGTTCCGGAGGCGGCCGAGCAATCACGAAGACACCCTGAGGGCGAGGTCGAAGTGAGCAACACTTATAATGATCTGAGTTCAGCACGACTGGTCGAGCTGGCACTGGAAAGACGCGAAGGCCAACTGGCCGCCAACGGTTCACTGGTTGTTCGCACCGGCGAACGCACAGGCCGTTCACCCATGGACCGCTTCATCGTCGAAGAGCCGAGCACGGCCGACGATATCCAGTGGGGGCCGATTAACCGTCCGTTCGACGCTGACAAGTTCGATGCCCTGTGGGATCGCGTGGAAGCCTACATCACCGAGAAAGACCGGTTCGTGTCCAGCGTGCACGTCGGCGCTGACCCGGAGCATTACCTGCCGGTGAAAATGACCACCGAAACCGCCTGGCAGAACCTGTTTGGCCGCAACCTGTTCATCCGCCCGGACAGCTACAACCCGGCCGACAAGCAGGAGTGGCAGATCCTCAACGCCGCCAACTTCCAATGCGTGCCCGAGCGTGACGGCACCAACAGCGACGGCTGCGTGATTATCAACTTCGCCAAGCGCAAAGTACTGCTGGCCGGCATGCACTACGCCGGTGAAATGAAAAAGGCCATGTTCTCGGTACAGAACTTCCTGCTGCCCGAGAAAGACGTACTGCCGATGCACTGCTCCGCCAACGTCGGCGAAGACGGCGAAACCTGCCTGTTCTTCGGCCTGTCCGGTACCGGCAAGACCACCCTGTCGGCCGACCCCGAGCGTTTCCTGATCGGTGACGACGAGCACGGCTGGGGCCCCGGCACCGTGTTCAACATCGAAGGCGGCTGCTACGCCAAGTGCATCGACCTGAGCCAGAAGAACGAGCCGATCATCTGGGACGCCATCCGCTTTGGCGCCATCGTCGAGAACGTGATGATCGACGAAGACACCCGCGAGCCGGACTACACCGACGTGTCCCTCACCGAGAACTCACGCTGCGCCTACCCGCTGGAGCACGTTGAGAAGCGCGTACTGGAAAACCGCGCCGGCGAGCCCTCGCACATTGTGTTCCTGACCTGCGACATGACCGGCGTACTGCCGCCCGTGTCCATCCTGAGCAAGGAAGCCGCGGCCTACCACTTCCTGAGTGGCTACACCGCGCTGGTGGGTTCCACCGAAATGGGCTCTTCCTCCAAGCTGAAGTCCACCTTCTCCACCTGCTTCGGCGCACCGTTCTTCCCGCGCCCGGCCGGCGTATACGCCGAGCTGCTGATGAAGCGCATGGACGAGTTCGGCAGCAAGGTGTTCCTGGTCAACACCGGCTGGACCGGCGGCTCCTACGGCGTGGGCGAGCGTTTCAGCATTCCCACCACCCGCGGCATCATCAGCGCCATCCAGAATGGCGACCTGGACGACGCCGAAACCGAGCACCTGCCGTCGCTGAATCTGCAGGTACCGGTGAACGTACCTGGCGTGGACAACAACCTGCTGAACCCGCGCAACACCTGGGCCAACAAGGAAGACTACGACGCCAAGGCCGCCGAACTGATCGGCCAGTTCGTAGAGAACTTCAAGAAGTTCGATGTGTCTGACGCGATCGTGGCGGCTGGCCCCAAGCTGTAAGCCAGCCCCGCTGAAAAAAGCGCCCTGCCTCCTTGAGCACGGCGCTTTTTTTGTGCCTATTAGGAAGACAGAACCGCGGTAAAACCAGGAAAAATGATCATTGCGACCATGAACTCGGACTATTTATGGAATTCCGTTAATTTCGCAATTAAATCAATAAACTGCAATGGTGCTCCAAAACGTGGATAGTCATCATAGTGATCGTTTTTGTTTGGGAACGGGATCAGGATTATGGGTGGAAGTTGTTGACCTTAGGGGATTTTCTACCTAGTTTTGGGGGATTGTTGAATTGAGATATGAGTCAGGGGCAAAGTGATCATTCAGACTCATATACAAATGTTATACAGATGAAAACCAAAGGAGAACACCGTGGGAACCAGCAAGCAATCGCTCCTGAAGCTCAGCGCTATCATAGAGCAGCATTCGGCAAATCAAACGGATATGCCATTTCGCAACATGTTCGCTACTGCTTGCTATCTCTCCGTGATTGGCGAGGAGCAAGCAGCTCGAAAGCAAATGAAGAGCCTTTTCGACTGGTTAGGGTGGGATAACCGGAGAACCTATTTCAGCGCCATACTTGATTCTTTATCGGAATTTGCCCCGAAGTACGCATCTGAAATAGCTGCCAATCAGGAAATTAACAAAATCTTTTACAAAGTCGAGACGCCAGGTAGTTTAGCGTCAGAATCGATAGAAAATGTATAACCAGTGCAGGCACGGCGACGCCCACTACATTGCGCCTTCGGCTCCATTCCGCGGGCGCGCATGCTGCAAGCGTTATGTTTTCGGATAGTGAAGTTGGCAGGCGGAATTGCGTTACGCTCTGCGAACTCAGGATATATTGAAAGGCGCTGTATCTTTTATTCCTTATTCAAGTTGAGGACAGCCTATGAACGAAGCACAGAAGCAAGCCCTAGTGTGGGGTGGGATCATATTTTTGGTCGTGCTCTTGTTTCCGCCACATGAGGCAATTTACATGGATGGAACCTCATATCGGTTTTTGTTTAGCGAACCGAACAGTGCGTATGAGATGGCTGCGGGTAAGTGGATTATGTATTTAGTTATTGTCGCTGGAGTAACATTTGGTATCGTCTCGAAGGCAGGTTCGCAAGATTCTGATTGATCTGCATCCAATTGCCTCGGTGCTAAAAAACATAACCAGGTCAGGCACGGCGACGCCTACTATATTGCGGCTTCGCCTCCATTCCGTAGCCGCGCATGCTGACTGGCGTTATGTGATGTTCCTTAAGTCTGATTTCAGTATAATTCGAATGAAAACATAAAAATGTACTTGCTAACGTGGTGTTATTTATGAAGGTTTTTGACGTAAACGAAGTGGAAATAGGTTCATTTGATGGTGTTACGGTAAAAAGCTTAAAAGGAAATGTTTTGTACCGGGTTTTGGACGGAGATGTTTATGTTCCAGTTGTGTATGAGCAGGCTGATCTCGAAAGGTTTAATAAAGGAATGCTTTCTTGTATTGGGGAGGTAAAAGGTAATGTTGCTTACACGCACGGTGAAGTAATTATTTTTAAATTTAAATGATTTTCGGTAAAGGCAAGAATTAAAGGTTCAAAAAATGTTAAATTTTGTTAGATATTTCATGTTTGCTTCTTTTTTTGTTTTTCCGGCATCGGTATTAGCTGAATTTACGTCGAGAGAAGCACAGTTAGTTAGAGATTTAATCGAATATTGTGATGCTCATCAGAAGCTAATCCCTTTAGTTTTAAAGTTTAAGGATAAAGGATATACAAAGGAGGCTATACTGAGTGGTACTAGCAAGCCATTGAAAAATGAATGGGAGTTTTTGGTTGAATTGGCCTTCGAATTAAATGCAACCTCACAAAGTAAAGACCTTTTTTCGGAAACAGTGAAAGAAAAGTGTTTTGATAAGGGCTTAAATCAACTTGTTCGTGGTTTAATAAATTGATTTGTCATTGAACGGTTTTCACATAACAAAGCCAGGCACGGCGACGTCTACTACATTGCGGCTTCGCCTCCATTTCGTAGCCGCGCATGCTGGCGGCGTTATATCCGAATGAAAAATTATGCTCCGGTGTAAGAGTTGTAGCACAAAGCTAGTCAAGGCGGGCACCGTCAAGCTCAATGGTGCCCCGTACGTGGGCTATCCCTTTGGGGCTTTTACATGGACCGGCGATAGCCGAAGCCAGCGCTCTCTCTTATTACTCGTTCTCAGCGTTGCGCTCGGTGCCATTTTTCAAAACGTCTTGAGTGTAGCTGGAGTGCTCGTTTGTTTGGGGTATCACATACTTGTTGTCAACGATCCCAAGCAGCTTTACAAATGCCCATCCTGTCCAAAAATCTATGTCGGGCATGGGTTGTTAGAGTATCGCCGGGATGACGACTTATATATCTGATATAACCAAGCCAGTCACGGCGACGTCTACTACATTGCGGCTTCGCCTCCATTCCGTAGCCGCGCGTGCTGAGCGGCGTTATGTGGCAGATCGTGAAGGGATTTGAGTGACGGAAAAGTTGACCGAAGCGAAGGAAAAGCTTTTAAGCACGGAGTATCCGCGTTGGCGCAATCTGCTGTCTTGCGCGATTCTCGTGCTTCTCACCACGGGTATTGTTTCGGGTTGGTGGTATGCCTATTACACCGCCTCTGACATAGAGTGCCACAAAGGTATTCTGTATTTCTCAGCTGTGTGGCTGGCGGTGCAATGGGTCGTCATTGGCTATTTATACCGCTATCAAAATATTCCCGCGTTTGCTCGCGGTGCGATCAAGTTGCTGATATTGCTTGGTAATGTATGGTTTGGACTTTTCATTTTTTCGCTACAATCGTGTGCCCAGTAGTCCAAGCACATAACCAGTGCAGGCACGGCGACGCCCACTACATTGCGCCTTCGGCTCCATTTCGTGGGCGCGCATGCTGCAAGCGTTAAAAATGGGGAAGTAATCATGAAATTTATGCAGCTCCTGCTTGTACTGGCGTTCACGATTTTCGCCACGGCAGCTTACGGCATCACTCCGGCCAAGGAACGGGATATCGAAAAGCTACTTGATTTAATGGGCAACGCGTCAATTGCTGAGGAATTGGCGAATGGCCTAGTCACGATGGCCATTTCACAGGAAAAAGATCGCTACCCTGACATGCCAAAAGATGTAGAGCATGCAATATCGGACGTTATCTACAATGTGGTTCACGAAAATTCTCGATATTTAGACTCGAAAATTATTCCAATCTATGACAAATATTATACTCATGAAGATATCAAGAATCTCATACAATTTTTCAAAACACAGACCGGCAAAAAGTACGCTTCCGTTCTGAGTCCAATGGCACAAGAGTTTATTCCTATTGCGCAAGAATGGGGTCGGAAAATAGGGCCAATTGCAGCGGAACGCGTAGCAGAAAAATTGAACGATTTGGGCTATGAGTAACTAATAGGATTCATATATGAAGACTGTATTTCGAGTTTTGTCCTTCATAAGCTGGATTTGTTTGATAATTTTTGTCGGGGTATATGGGTTAAACCTGTTATTCGGCAACCTTGAGGTCTTCAAGAGCTGGACAATTTATACAATAGTTGCCCATCTAATTGTCGGTGGCACTTTGCTTGGCGCAGCGTTGATATTCCGAAAACTTTCGAGACGGTGAGTGTGCCTCGGGCCAAGAATTTTTAACCATGCCAGTCACGGCGACGGTTACTGCATTGCGGCTTCGCCTCCATTCCGTAACCGCGCGTGCTGTTGGCGTTAGAGGACGAACATGAATCCGTGGCCACAGGTTAAGCATCTGTTTGAAGTCGATGATGGAATGCTTCCAGATATCTACGTTGAAAATCTGGCCAACGAAGAAATTGTCTCTATTTACGAGTGGGTTATGAGTCAGTGTGCAGTGGCACATTCCCCCACTCTGTGGAGTAGGGAACAGCAAATGGACATCCCAATTCAAGATGTTCAATACCCAGCAAGGCAATTCATTGAAGGAAAGGTTGATACATTCAGACATTGCTTAGCGGGATTGAAGATCGAAGGCATTCTGCTTCCAGAGCTTTCGGTCAGCGTCGAAGAGGGTGGGGTATCCTTTGATTATAGACCCGGTGAAGGCTGGAATGAGGAGACCGTATTCGCGCTGTTCAAGTTCTTGCGTGCGCTGAAGGAGCGTGTTCCTCGTGCGCGCATATTTCAAGCAGATGAAGGATGCTACTCGTCGCCAAATTCCGAATTTTCGGAGGCGCTGGCTCGCTTTTGAGTCTGCCCTCTCTAACAAGTTGCTGCACACGGATAAATTACTCGCTGCGCTCCCAATTTACCGGTGAGCAAAGCGTTAGCACTTTATGAATCATCTCGAACAATGGCAAGCCCCCGATATCCTAGACGCCTGACAGCTGCTTAAAATACTGCTTTTCGAAGTCCACGGGAGACAGTCCTCCGTTGTTGCCGTGCCGGCGTACCGGGTTATAGAACATTTCGATGTAATCG
>NZ_QTKT01000005.1 GCF_018424605.1 Marinobacter lipolyticus
GGGCGGGAGGGTTGGCGGAGCGTAAGCCAACTTCGTCACCCCGCAAGATTTATCTGATGCAGCGCAAGACGGGCAAGGTGGGCGGCGGGCTTGGCAAGACCTCCGGCTGGGTTCACCGCAACAGTCTCAAACACCGGGATGTGGATATGCTGCGAGGCTGCAGTTACGAGCGCATTGACGACGAAGGTCTGCACATTTCCGTCCGTGACAAGGATGGCAAGGTCACCGAGAGCCGGGTACTGGAGGTAGATAACGTGATCATCTGCGCCGGCCAGGAGCCCTTCCGGACCCTGTATGACGAGTTGGCGCAAGCCGGCGTCCGCGCTCACCTGATCGGCGGCGCGGATGTGGCCGAGGAACTGGACGCCAAGCGCGCCATCCGCCAGGGAACCGAAGTGGCGGCAGGGCTGTAACGCCCCGTCCAGCTTTGCGTCCGCCGAAGGCGGCGGGCGCAAAGCGATGGAGAATCAGTGGGCCATTCGATAGACTTCTAGCATCGCCCCGTTCACAAGGTCTTTATGACACTCCTAGTCGCATTCGCCGTTCTCTCTATTGGTTTCTCGTTTCTGTGTTCTATTCTTGAGGCGTCGCTGCTGTCGGTTACGCCAAGCTACATCGCGTCGCTCAAGAAAGAGCGCCCGGAACTTTTCGCCCGCTTGCGCGCGCTCAAGGACAACGTCGACGATCCGCTTTCGGCGATTCTCACTCTCAATACCGTCGCCCATACCGTAGGGGCGACCGGCGTGGGGGCGCAGGTGGCGGTGGTGTTCGGCGAAGCCTGGCTGGGCCTGGCGTCCGCCGTCATGACCCTGGCGATCCTGATACTTTCCGAAATCATTCCCAAAACCATCGGTGCGAAATACTGGCGCACCATCGCGCCGCGGCTGCCGGCGATACTCGGGGTCATGATCAAGGCACTGTTACCGTTTATCTGGTTGTCCAAGCAGATCACCCGCCGCATTGCTTCCAGCGAGCCGGACACCGATATACGCGCGGAAATCAGTGCCCTCGCGGAGATCGGCCGTGACCAGCAGGCGTTGGATGAAGACGAGCGGCGGATGATCCTGAACGTACTGAGGTTTCACGAGATCAAGGTCAGCGCGGTGATGACGCCCCGAACCGTCTGCAAGTTCGTGGCACCGGATATCACCACGGTGCAGTTCCGCGAGCAGGTGAAGAAGTCCCCGTTTTCACGCTATCCGGTGATCAACGGCGACGGCGAGACACTGGGCTACCTCCATCGCGCCGACCTGATAACCCTGGAAGACGATGTGAATCTTCTCGATCACATGCGCCGGGTCAAGCGCGTCAAAGGCAACACGAATATCGAACTGGTGTTCTCGGAGATGCTGCGGGAACGTCAGCACCTCGCTGTGGTGTATGACGAACTGGGCACCTGGCTGGGAATAGTGACGCTGGAGGACATATTGGAGACACTTTTGGGCACCGAAATCATGGACGAAACTGATAACGTGTCCAATCTTCGCCGCTATGCGAAGCAGCGCTGGAGCCGGCGTCTGAAAAAATACGGCTCCTGAGCGTGGGCTGGGGTGCGCTTCAGCGCACGGACTGTAGAGCGTTGAAGATGGCTTCTGCTTCTGCTGTAAGTACCTGACAACGCAGGCTGTTTCCCTGCTGTAAGGCCTGGGCTATCTGCTTCTGCTTCATGTCATAAAGCCTGTTCAGAATGTCTGCCTGGCTTTGTCTGATCGGTGCGTTCATGGCGAACCTCCCCATTTTTACACCTGTGTCGGTATTCTTTACGTTACAGGCCATGAAATGGCCCTCATTGACTGACGATGCATAACCCGCGCCAGAGGTTCGCTTCCGCACATTACCGTCCAAAGCGGGCGCGGTAGGCACCCGGAGCCAGCCCTGTGTGCTTACGAAACAGGCGACTGAACGAGCTGACATCCTCGTAACCCACCAATCGGGTCACCTCTTCAACCGCCGCCCTTGAATTCTCCAGCCGTTGCCGCGCCGCCTCAATACGCAGAAGCTGCAAGTAACCGGTCGGCGTATCGCCCGTCGCCGCCTTGAAACGACGAATCAGCGAGCGTTCTGTCAGCCCGCTTAACACCGCCAGGCCGGCCAGCGTCACCGGCTCACTGTAGTGATGATCGAGCCAGTCCTGCAGTTTCAGAATCGCGGTGTCGGAATGATACCGGCGGGCCTGCAAAGCGCTGTACGGCGCCTGGCTCGTCCGCCCCACATCAATCACGAACGCCTTGGCCAGCTCCCGCGCTACCTGCGCCCCGGCGAAGCGTTCCACCAGATAAACCCCCAGATCCCACCAGGCCATCCCGCCCCCGGCGCAGGCAACGTGGCCATCCACCGTGACCAGCTTGTCCGGCTGCAGATCCACCGTTGGGTAGCGTTGACGGAACTGCCGACTGAACCCCCAATGCGTCGTCGCCTGCCGCCCGTCCAGCAACCCGGCCTCGGCGAGCATGAACGCGCCGGTGCAGTTACTGGCCACCTGAACCTGTCCCGTGTCAGAGCTCTGAAAGCCACCCAGCCAGGCAATCAGCTCCGGATTCTCGCTCAATACCCGCTCAATTGGCCCGCCGATGGTGGGAATGATCACGAGATCGGTATCGGGCTCGGCAGGACTTCGGTCGTTCCAGGCGCCATCGGGCAGGATGATCAGCCCGTTAATGCAACGGCAGGGTGCGCCGTCTCTGGTTAGCAGACGGGTGGCGAATTGCGGTTCCGGCGATTCCCCGTTAATCCGCGCCCAGGTGACTCCGGCCAGCCGGAAGAGATCAATAATGCCGGTGATAGCACTAGCCAAAGCTCCATCGAACCCTATGACCGAAACTGTCCGCATGCATTCTCCAGCGTAGGGCATCGGCGGGGAAGTACCTCCCGGGGCTGTGTGCAGCATGGATGCTGCACTCAAGCGTACAGGGACGTATTCACAGCGTGCCCCGGGAGGTACTTCCCCACCGGTGGCCGGCCGCCGAGTACCCAATCATTAAGGGTAAAAGTATTGGTTGGCGATATTCGCCATGATTATGTCATAAATGCCGGTTTCCAGAAAAACAGAGGTATGAGAGGCTATCCGCAACAAACAGGAGACCAAGCATGACCGACACCCTGATCGACCGCCGCGACCTGGCGTTCCAGCTTTACGAAGTTCTTGATACCGACAGCCTGATCACCCGCGAGCGCTTCAGCGAACACAACCGCGACACCTTCGACGCCGTCATCGAAACCGCGGACAAAATGGCCCGTGAGAAGTTCGCCACCCACAACAGCGCCGCCGACAAAGACGAACCGAAGTTCGTCGACGGCCAGGTCGAGATGCTGCCGCAGGTCAAAGAAGCCTTCGACGCCTACGCCGAAGCCGGCTTCATCGCCGGTCGCTACGATTACGAGCTTGGTGGCATGCAATTGCCGGAATCCGTCATGGCCGCCTGCAACGGCTTCTTTACCGCTGCCAACCCCGGAACCGCCGGCTACCCGTTCCTGACCACCGCCGCGGCGAACCTTATTCGCGTATTCGGTAGCGAACAGCAGCAGACCACCTTCCTGCCGCACATGCTCAGTGGTCGCTTCAGTGGCACCATGGCGCTCACCGAGCCCCACGCCGGCTCCTCCCTGGCAGACATCCGCACCTCGGCATCGCCCACCGAAGAGGGCCATTACCTGATCAAAGGCGCCAAGATCTACATCTCCGGCGGTGAGCAGTCCATTACCGACAACATCGTTCACATGGTGCTGGCCAAGATCAAAGGCGCACCGGCCGGCGTGAAAGGCATTTCCCTGTTCATCGTCCCGAAATTCCACGTGGACGAAAACGGCAACCCGGGCGAACGTAATGGCGTCAGCCTCGCCGGCCTGATCCACAAGCTGGGTTACCGCGGCACCACCTCCACCGCGCTGAGCTTTGGTGATGACGCTCCCTGCCATGGCTACCTGGTGGGCGAACCCCACCAGGGCTTGAAATACATGTTCCAGATGATGAACGAAGCTCGTGTCGGCGTCGGTTTCGGCGCGGCGGTGATCGGCTATCGCGGTTACATGCACAGCCTGGAATACGCCAAAGACCGGCTGCAGGGCCGCAAGGCCAGCGAAAAGAACCCGGAATCGCCGCAGGTACCGATCATTGACCACGCCGATGTGCGGCGCATGCTGCTGGCCCAGAAAGCCTACAGCGAAGGCGGTCTGGCCCTGTGCCTTTACGGCGCCCGGCTGATGGATGACCAGCACACCCATCCCGACGAACAGAAGCGCATGGAAGCCGGCAAACTGCTCGACCTGCTGACCCCGGTGATCAAGGCCTGGCCCTCCGAGTACGGCCCGAAGGCCAACGACCTGGCCATTCAGGTCTACGGTGGTGCCGGCTACACCCGCGAATACCCGGTAGAGCAGTGCTGGCGCGACAACCGCCTGAACCCCATCCACGAGGGCACCAACGGCATCCAGGCGCTGGACCTGCTGGGCCGCAAGATCTGGCAGGACCAGAGCCACGGCCTGCAGCTGTTGATGCAGGAAATGCAGGTGGACCTGGAAGCGGCCACCACCGACCGCTGCCAGCAATGGGCGCTGTCCTTGAGCGAAACCCTGCAGCAGGCGGTGAAAGTCACTCAGAGCCTGGGTAAATCGCTGATGGGCGGCGACGTGGACAAAACCCTGGCGAATGCGTCCTGCTACCTGCATCTGTTCGGTCACATTATCGTGGCCTGGATGTGGCTCCGTCAGGCCAACGCAGCGGCCAATGCGCTGGCGTCAGCCAACACGGACGATGAGCGGAACTTCTATCAGGGCAAGCTGCAGGCGGCCCAGTATTTCTTCCACTGGGAGTTGCCGACGGTGGCGCAGGATCTGGTGTTGTTGCGGAATGAGGATGATACCTGTCTGAACATGAAGTCCGAATGGTTCTAAGTCTGGAGTAAGCACAAACGGTTGGTACGGCTTCCCGGGACACGCCACAAGTACATCCCTGTAGGCTCGGCTGTGGCCATCCCTGGCCACAGACGGTCCCTGAAGCTCTTCCCGGCCGACTGCGCCCAGACTCTGGGGAATGCTGCCGCCTTTGTCCCAGTCGGGGAAGTACCCTACAGGCCGGACAGCGGGCGACTGGCCCCTTCTCCCGGGACTGTGTGCAGCAGGGATGCTGCACTCAAGCCTACATGGACGTATTCACGGCGTGTCCCGGGAGAAGGGGCCAGTTGACCGCAGACTCCCAAGCCGAGAATGTCTCAGGCAGCCTCTTCAGAAGACGATCCCTTCCGGGCTTTGGCCTCAGCTGACACCGCCGCTGCATAGTCGGCGTACTTGTTCATCAGCTCTTCCTTGCGATCCGGGTCCCAGTTGATCTTGCTCAGGTCGCCCTCGTAGTGATCAATCACCCGCTTGTCCATCATCTCGTACCACCAGGACGGCAGGTACGCCGGTAGCAGCATGGAGGCGTAGCCGCCCGGCAGCTGCGGCGCGTGCTCGAAGTGGCGCAACGCCTGGAAGCTGCGCTGTGGGTGGGCGTGGTGGTCCGAGTGGCGCTGCAGCTGGTACAGGAACAGGTTGGTCACAATGTGATTGCTGTTCCAGCTGTGCTCCGGTTGAGTGCGCTCATACTTGCCCTTGCTGTCTTTCTGGCGCAGCAGGCCGTAATGCTCCACGTAATTCACCGTCTCCAGCAGGCTGGCGCCGTACGCCGCCTGAGCTGCCAGGAAAGGCACTGCGCGCGGGCCGCAGATCAGTGTGGTGGCGCCGAAGAAGCCGGCACTCATGGCCCAGCCCTGCAGCAATTCGTTGTCCAGTGTCCAGAAGCCCTTGCCCTTGCGTGCCAGCCGCGCCTTCTCAATCTTCACGGCGGACTTGATGCCACCGACCACGGTGCGCGGCAGGAATTTCCAGAAACTTTCTCCCATGCGGCTACTGGCCGGGTCTTCCGGCGTGGCGACACGTTTGTGGTGGCCAAAATTGTGCTCCACCACAAAGTGGGTGTAGCCGGTCGGTGCCAGTGCGGCCATAGCCATCAGTTTATTGAGCTTGTTGGACTTGTGGCCCAGCTCGTGGGCGGTGTTGATGCCAACGCCGTTGATGGCGCCGACCGTCAGGGTGATGCCGATTTTGTCCGACAGCGGCGTGTTTTTACGGCTGGCCAGCCAGGCGCCCATGAAGGTCATGGCGTACTGGGTGGGGATGAAGGCCTTCACGATGCGGTCGTAGTATTTGTCCTGCTCGAGGGTTTTCACCGCGGATTCCGGCGGATTGCTCTTGTCCTCACCAATGGCGCGATCCAGCGCGGGGATGATGCCGTGGACCAGGGCAGGGCCGGTCCAGGCCAGTGAACGCAATTTTTTCGGAGCCACGGCATAACCCGCCAGTGCGGCCAGGCCGATACCGGGCAGTGCCGGGCCCATCAACCACAGGTAACGTTTCGGGTCTTTCCAGTCCTTGCCGGGTTTTGACGGAGTGACAGGGGAGGTGGCGCTTTCAAGGGCGGTCTGCGTCGCCTGGCTATCCAGATTGTCACGGGTTTTTGCGTTCATTGTTGGGCTCCAGTCATCAGGATGTACTCAGACTTTATGTCGGACAATCGTACAATGCAACAGTAATCTGAAAACTGGTCGTTTTGGGCCAGAGTGCATCCGTGCCGTCTGAAACTGGCGAGTCGTGCAATTTTGAACCAGACTCAGGAGCATCGGTCACGACACACAGGGAAGCGCCGGCTATGGCCACGGGAAATCAGCCGCACCCAGCGGAAACCATTCACTGGTCCATCCAGCAATTGCTTCGCGAGTATCTGTTCTCCGGCCAGCTATTGGAGATTGTGTATCGGGATGACGCCGGCCAGGTCCGGATCGTGCACGATGTGATCCGCGATCTGTTCAATCGCGCCGGTCGGGAGTTCGTTCTGATCGGGCGAGGGCAGCTGCTGCGACTGGATCACATCGTGATGCTTGACGGCACTGAAATATCGGGGGGAATCGGCTAAAGACAGAGGAAATGGAGCTAACTTGCTGTCTGAGCTAACAAAAGAGTAATGCCGCAGTAATTGCGTCTATCTGCCGACAGCAATACACTTGTCTCCGTTGTATACATTCGCCAACGAAAGGACATGGTATGAACAAGCTTACTTTGAGTGCATTGGCTCTGATGATGACACTGGGTCTGACAGCTTGCAGTCAGGAAGACGAAGGTGCCGATTTTGAAGAAGCCGCCGAAAATGCCGGTGAGATGATGGACGATGCCGGTGATTCCATCGAAGAAGGCGCTGAAGAGATGACTGGCCAGGACGAAGGCGCCATGGGTGAACTGGAAGAAGGCGCCGAGAATGCTGGCGAAGAAATGAGTGAAGCCGCCGATGAAGCTGGCGACTCCATGGAAGAAAGCTGGGACGAAGCGACTGAAGACGAAAAGTAAGTCTCTGTTCCCGAAAAAAAGCCGACCACCTGAGTGGTCGGCTTTTTTTGTGCCTGTCGAATCAGACGGCGAGTTCTCCCCCATCTTCCCGATAGATCACAATCGTTGCTGAACGCGGTCGGTTGTCCGCCTCACCCACCGCTGTGGCATCGCCGGAACTGGCCGGCCAGGTGCTGTCGTCGCGGTTGAACTCCTCGGCGGTGCCGTTTTCGCCCGGATGCTGGATGTTCACGAACAGCGAGCGGGCATCGGCCGTCATGGTAATACCGGTGATCTCGCAGCCTCGCGGGCCGACCAGAAAACGCTTCAGTTGCACCGCTTCTGCGCTTTGACCAACCAGGGTGTCGATGGAGGCCTGGGTGGTGCCATCGGAAGTGGTCACCGTCACGCTCTCACCGTCTCCGACGGAGCCGGGGATCGCCACCAGCATCTGATTGTTGGTGGTGCTGCGGATGCCGCTGGAACCATCGTCGGTCTGCAGCCAAAGCACGCCGCGCGGGTCGATATACAGGCCATCAGGACTGGAGAATTCGTTGTCCTGGGTCAGCCCGGAAACGTTGTAGTCGGCGTCTGCATCGGCGGACGAGCCGAACAGGAAGATGTCCCACTCGAACGTGGTGGCGGCGTGGTTGGCGCTGTTTTCTTTCCAGCGAATGATATGACCGTTGGAGTTCACCGCTCGCGGGTTGGCGCCGTCCAGGTCATCCGCCGGCCGGTTGTCGGCGTTACCGTTGGTCAGGGTGAGGTAGACGTCGCCATTGAGCGGGTTAACGGCGGCCCATTCCGGTCGATCCATCGGGGTTGCTCCGACCACATCGGCCGCCAGGCGGGCGCTCGCCAGAACCTCGGCCTGAGTCTGGAAATCGTAATCCAGGCTGGTGGTGTCATCGAGCTGATAGCTCTGGGTGCCGGCCAGCTCCGGATTGTCGATGGTCAGTGCTTTCCACTGGCCAGTACCATCCTCGTTGAATACGGCGACATAAAGCGTGCCCTCATCCAGGTACTTGTCGCCCGCGACCAGCCCGGCGTTTTCGTCAGCCGGGTCCCAGGGCGCCGTGGACACGAACTTGTACATGTATTCGCGGCGGGAATCGTCACCGGAATAGATCACCACCGGCTGGCCTGCCTTGGCGGGTGCCACCCAGGCACCCTCGTGGGAGAAACGGCCGAACGCCGTGCGGACACGCGGCTTCTGGGCGGGACGGAAGGGGTCCACTTCGGTGATGTAGCCGTGGGCGTTGGCTTCGTTGCGGAAATCGTCGGTCGCGGTGGCGCCGGTTGCGGCGATACTGAACCGCGCATACTGGTCGCCAGGTACCAGATCCCACTGGCGGTAGGCCCAGGCAGCGCCGATGCCATAGCGGGCGACCCATGCCTGTTCTTTCGGGCTGAGCGCGCCAATCTCTGCGGGACTGAGCGCGGCGAAGTAGGCGTACCAGTTCTCTTCGGCCGCCAGATAGGTGCCCCAGGGGGTGTAGCCGTTGGCGCAGTTGTTCATGGTGCCGAAACGCTTGCGGCCATCCGGGGACAGGCGGGTTCTGACAAAGTCTGCACCGGCCACCGGCCCTTTCAGTTCCATTTCGGTAAAGATAGTCAGGCGGCGGTTATAGGGGGAGTCCAGCACCACCGCCCACTTGCCGTCGGTTTTACGTACCTCCACACAGGAGACGCCGTGACCGTTCATTTCACGGTCAACGATCCGCTTCAGGCTCACCAGATCGTTGGCGTCGATGGCGTCCTGCTTTGCGGTTGCAGTTTCATGCAGGGTGTTGTCTTCGAGGTTCTCGTGGTTGAGCACCAGAATGCCCCGGTCGGACACGGTGGCGTCGTACTGGCCGCTGCCATTCAGGCCGAAAAAGTGCATGCCGTCATGTTCGTCACCGGATCGGTTGTCGTAGTCCACGTCGGTGCCGTCGTTGCGGAACGGGGCAAGGCCACTGATCAGTGGGTCGCCCTTGGCGAAGAGAACGTCGGCGCGGTACCCCTCGGGCAACACAACCCGGTCTTCAAGACTGGTCGGCACGGCACGGAAACCAAGGTTCTCCGGGCTGACGGTGAGCCCGCCGGTATCCACCGGGGCTTCGCCACTGCCGCCACTGCTGCTGTCGCCACAGGCCGCCAGGCCGAAGGCACCCAGCACGCTGACCGTGGCGGCGGAAGCGGTGCCGGTCAGCAGGCGCCGGCGGGAAAATCGGGCATTGATGATCTCTTCAAACGGGCGGTTGTTACTGTTGTTGCTGTCCTCAACCGGATGGTGTCCCATCACTCTCTCCTTGGTTTCCGTTTATCACAATGGGTAAAAGGTTTCACCCTTCCGGCCGTTAAGCAGTAACGGGCAGGGCGTCCTGGGAGAGCATCGCGAATTTATGTGACACGGCGGGTTCACTGAGGTGACAGTAAAATAAAAGATTTTTGACACCCGCCCGGGGCGTGATCCACTAAAGTCTCAGTTATAAACCTGTATCAATTCTTTACTCTCGCGTAAGGCTGCTGCTGGCATGCTGTACAAGCTGATAATGATAAAAACGAGGTTGTCATGGGATTTCTTGAGCGTCCTGTGCTTGTTGCGGGGGCCGCGCTGGCCCTCGGTGTTGCCGTCGGCGCGGCATTGGTGGCGCCGTTGATCGGGCTGGACATTGCATCGGTCATGGTTGGCGTGGTGCTGGGTCTGGCCACCGCGTCGGTGTACTTTGTACTGCGGGTTCTGGAGCCTGTGGAACGCGGGCTGAAGTTGCTGGACTCGGGCCAGTTGCCTGAGAACAGTCCGTTGCGTGGGCGCTGTTCCCGCCTGCTCGCCGAAGCGGAAGCCGGACGAGCGCTGGTGGAGACGCTGTCAGGCAGCGCCGACCTGAATGCCATCTCCGCGGCTCAGGTTTCGTTTGCCGCCGACCAGTTGAAGCTGCGGCTCGATCGCCAGGTGGAAGAGACCGCGCAGATGGCGCAGGAAACCGGCCAGGTTGCCGAAACCGTGCGTGCATCCTCACGTCAGGCCACTGAAGCCGCGGTACTGGCCCGGCAGGCCAGCGAGATCAGTGCGGAAGGGCGAGCCGCTCTGTCTGACGCGATTGACAGTGTGCGCGTCGTACACCGGCAGTCTGGCGAGAACCTGACGCTTATTCAGACGTTGAACGAGAAGTCCAGTCGCATTCAGGGCGTCACCACCACCATTCAGGCTATTGCGGAACAGACCAATCTGTTGGCGCTGAACGCCGCGATAGAGGCCGCGCGTGCCGGAGATCAGGGGCGCGGGTTTGCCGTGGTGGCCGATGAGGTCAGGCAACTGGCGGGTCGCACCGCCCAGGCCACGGCCGAGGCGGCGGAAACCCTTCAGGAAATTCGCACCGACACCGCACTGATTGTAACGCGAATAGAAGACCTCGCCCGCAGTGTCGAGTCAGGCCTGAGCGACGTTGAGCGCGTGGGTGCGCAACTGGATCAGATTCGCGATCAGTCCGACCAGCTGCAACAGCAGGTCGCGCAGATTGCCGAGAGTGATCAGAGCAACGAGCAAACTCTGGATCGCGTTTTAGCCGGTATCGAAACCGTCCGTGATCAGATTTCTGAAAGTGACCACAGTGTGGTGTCGCTGGCAGAGCAGGCGAGCACCCTGATGGAATTGGCGGAGCAGGCGAATGCGGCGTTCGCCCTGCACAGTGACGCCAGTTATCACCGGTTTTTCTTCGACCAGGCGCGGGCGGGGGCAGACCGGATTGGCCGGGTGTTTGAAGAGGCAATCCGTGACGGCAGGCTGACCGAAGGGGCGTTGTTCGATAAACGCCGAACGCCCATTGCCAATACTCACCCGCAAAAGTACTCGAGTACCTTTGACCAGTTTACCGATCAGTATCTGCCACCGGTGCAGGAGCCGGTGAAGGACTCGGCAGAGGAGGTGGTGTTCGCCATTGCCACGGCTGCCGATGGTTATGTGCCCACCCATAACCGGGATTTTGCCCATCCGCCCACCGGGGATCAGCAGGTGGATCTGGTCAGAAGTCGCAGCAAGCGGTTGTTCAATGACCGCACCGGTGCCCGGTGCGGAACGCACACCGAAACCATGTTGCTGCAGACTTATCGCCGGGACACCGGAGAGATTATGCACGACCTGTCGGTGCCGGTGTTCGTTAATGGCCGCCACTGGGGCGGCTTCCGCTTGGGCTATCGTCCGGACAAACACTGAGTCGCGCGGTCGTTCCTCGGTCAGCGCCCCGGTGGTAGACTGCGGGTAAAGACCTGACAGGAGTGAGCAGTGGCTGATCAAGAATTCATTCCCGCCGATTCCGATCCCGTTGCGCGCCGGGCCGATTCCGCGCGCAACCTTGCGGTGGTGGTGTACATACTCCAGGGCCTGTCCTTTTTCCTCGGCGGCATTACCGGCCTGGTGGGTGTGATCATCAATTACGTCAAAATGGACGATGTTGCGGGCACCTGGATCGAGCCGCATTTCCGCTGGCAGATCCGCACCTTCTGGATCGGTCTGTTATGGACCGTCATTGGTATTGTGACGACGGCCATTATTATTGGCTGGTTTATCCTGTTGGGAATCTCGATCTGGTTGATTTACCGGATCGTGAAAGGGGCGCTGGCGCTGAACGACGGCAAGGCGCCATGAAACGGTCGGCAAAAAAATCGACCGGGTGTCGAAATGCCGGCGGACGCCCCCGGCACCGTGACGAGGTTCGCAGCCCGAGGCTCGGTGCATTCGAAGAAGTCTAATTTATTCATAGGCTTAGTTGATTTCATACCTTTACTGGCGCGGTCACTCTTTTGGTGGCCTGCGGGCCGTGTCGACCTCACTCAAAAGTGTCATTGCCGATATGACAATTGAACGCGGACTCGCGGGCCAACCCCGAGCGTGGGGAGTACTTGTCCACAAAAAAAAGCCCTGACCGTACTACGATCAGGGCTTTTCGGTATTCGGGGCGGCAGCCAGTGACGTCAGAGGCCGGACACCCAGTGCACCGCCATCACACCCATGGCGAACACACAGAGGGCGGTGAGTACTCGGAGCCGCCGGTGTTGGGGGATAAGCAGATCCTGCTCCCCATCTACCGGGCAGGGGCCGTTCACGACGCGACCAGTGTCTGGCGCAAGACATGAGCCTCGGCGCACAGCGCGCAATTGGATTTGCGACAGCTTGCTGAATCGTGAAGCGACAGGCCGGAATGAGCCGCGCCGTCGCCCCTGATATTCACCCCACGGTAGACCCGGATGTGACGACTCAGCGCGTTGGAGGCTTCCTGCTGACTGGCGAAGGGGCCCAGGTCAGATTGCTCGCGGGTCATGGCGTACCAGCCGAAGGCGGTATGTACCAGGCGTTTGGTGTGACTGGGTGGAATTGCTGTGGTTGTCCGCATGTTCAATCCTCGATGGAGTCAACTTCAGAACTACTGCACGAAACAACACGTCCCTGTTGTCTGTCACTTCCTCCGCAGGGTTCGATACGCCTGCTTCTAGGCTTATCATACGGAAACGCCGCACCTGTACATTGATTGCTGTGACCCAGTTCACGGTTTTTTGGGTCAATCCGCGGTCACTTCCTGTAAGCGTATGGCACTGATGGTCCCGGCCAGGCCCATCAGGCCGAGGGTCAGGATGACAGCAACGTCGGAGATCATCGAAATGAGGGCGGTCAGGCCGCCGGTGACCAGCAAAAGCAGCCCGATAACGGTGTTGCTGACGGCGGTGTAGTCTGTTCGTTTGTTGCCGCCGGCCATATCCACCAGATAGGTTTTGCGGCCCAGTCGCACCCCGGCGTGGGCAACGCTGAGGACAAAAAATGCGATCGGGTAGAACCAGAAGCCGCCGCTCTGTTCCCCGGCCAGCAGCGCGATGACGCCAACAACCAGGCAGGCTGAGCTGGCAATAGCCGCGCCGCGAATCATCACGCGCCGGCTCGAGGTGTCGGCCATCCATCCCCAGACGCTGGCGCTCAGAGAGCTGGCAAGGCTGCTGGCGAGCAGGAACACCCCCAGAAGCCAGTCGCTGTCAGCCGTTTTCTGGGCCATCACCACAAAGTAAGGCGACGCCAGTGCGGAGCACAACAGCAACGCCCGGGTGACCACAAAATGCCGGAATGGGGCATCGTCCCGCAGCAGTGATAGGCTGCGGAATGCTTCAGTCAGGGCGTTATCGCCGCCACCGGTCTCGCCCTCGTGTTCCTCGATGTTGGCAAACAGCAGGCCGGCGATCACCCACAGGCTGGCGGCCATCAGCAACAGTAAGGCGTAGAATCCGATGCCAGGGTCCCCACGGTCCCAGAACAGCAACGCCGTCAGGGCCACGGTGGCAGCGCCGCCGATGGTGGTGGCCAGTCCGGAGAGGCGGCCCCGCCGGGTTTTGGGGATGCACTTGCCCTGGACATCTTTCATGGACACCGAGCAGAACCCGCGGGCCAGGGAAAATACAACCAGCGCCGCTATCAGGCCACCCCCGGCGGCATAGCCTTCGAAGAACCAGACGCTGGCGGCCATGGCGACAACGCTCAGGGCCTGGCCGAAGCTGCCGAGCATCCAGAACCATTTGCGCACCGGCTTGCGCCGTACCCAGGCGGCAATGGCCATTTGTGGCACCATGGAGCCGGATTCCCGGATCGGCACCAGCCACGCCACCAGGGCCGGAGCCCCCACCGCGCCCAGCAACCACGCCAGCACTGTTTTCGGACTGATCAGCAGGTCACCCAGCTTGGTCAGTACATTGCTGGCCAGAATCAGAAAGAAATTACGCGGCACTTCCCGGCAGGCTTCCTCGGGGATGTCCTTGCAGACCCGGGCGTCTTCCTCGTTTGCGATCAGGGCGTACAGCTGTTCTGTGGTGTTGCCGGCTCCGGACGAAGTGGCTTTGGCAGACAAGGGAACCTCCTGTAGGAATGCGGGTAGCCGGGCATCATAACAGGGCGCGGGGCACGGCCCCAGTCGCCTTGCTCCCGTCCTGTTCTTAGGGCTTAATGCCCTGATACGACGGACAATGGCATCAGGATGTTTCATGCTCAGTTATCTTCACGGCTTTCACGCCGGTAATCTGGCCGATATTCAGAAGCACGCCGCCCAGGTACTGGCGCTTCGAATGATGCAGGCGAAGCCCAGCGGCATTGCGTGTTTTGATACCCACGCCGGCAGTGCCCTATACGATCTTCGCAGTGAGCGGGCACGGAAAACCGCGGAGGCCGACGCCGGGGTCGGCCGACTCTGGGCGCTCCGCGACCGGTTGCAGACTGACGACTGGGCGCCACTGATCGACGTGCTTGCGGATCTGAATGGCGACGTCGATGAATTGCGCCGTTATCCGGGATCGCCCGAGTGGTTTCGACGTTTGCAGCGGGATCAGGACAGTCTGACCGTGTTCGAGCTTCATCCCGCCGAGGGGGAGCAACTGGCGGCGTGGGGTGGCCGCGGCACCACCAGGGTGTTCCGCGAAGACGGGTTGCGGGGGCTTTTACGCCAGCTTCCGCCGCGCCTGCCACGGCTGATGGTGTTGATCGATCCCTCTTATGAGGTCAAGTCCGAATACCGTGATGTCGCGGACACCCTGGCAAGGGCGTGGCGCAAGTGTCGGCATGGCGTGTATCTGGTGTGGTATCCACTGCTGACCTCCGGGCTTGAGCAGGCGCTGAAGGACGCTGTCAAAAGCGGTCCGGTCTCCGCTGTGCTGTGCAGCGAGATACGTCTCGAACGACCGCCGGAGCGAGGCATGGTGGGATCGGGCCTGCTGGTGGTCAATCCGCCCTGGGGCTTCGGTGATCGCCTTGAGAAGCTGCTGGCCGACGTGTCCGGCGCTGACGGACTGTCGGTCTCGTCGGCCATGAGCTGGTTGGTTCCGGAGTAGACTCAGCGCTCGCCGTTATTGCTGGCGGCGTTCAGTTCCTGTTCGCCGCGAGCCACCATCTCCAGAACTGTCTCGAGAATTTTCCGGCCGCGCTCGCCAGCGGTTTCAACATACCGGTCACGGACCGGCAGGCTGGCCTCGCGAAAGCGCGCCCGCTCCCCGGCGGTCAACTCGACTGTGGCGATGTTGCTGTCTTCGCGGATGGTGGCCAGTCTCGATTCGTTCAGCTCTGCTTGCCTTTGGTAAATCTCCTCCGCCACTTCTGCCAGTGCCTCGTCGAGCCATCGTTTCTGATCGGTCGGCAGATCAACGTACCACTGGTGGTTGGATATGACGGAAGCGATGAATTGGGCCGGACGGGCGAAGGTCAGTGTGCTCTGCACTTCATAGAACCCCATTTCCTCGATGGCAAAGACGGGATTGGCCTGGCCATCAATGCGCTGCAATTGAAGATCGCTGTAGACCTGGGCGTAGGGGGTTGGTTGCGGATCGGCTCCGTACGCGCGGTAGCTCTCAGCGGAAATGTCGGCCGTCATGGTGCGGATCCGGAAACCGGCAAAGTCGTCTGGCGAGCGCAGCGGTTTATTGGCGCTCCAGACCATCCAGCCCTCAGGGACGAAGCCCAGGAGTTTCATGTCGTGTTCGGCGTAACTGTCGCTGAACAGATCCACCAGTTCCTGACTGGCCAGCAGATTACGGTTGACGTCGCTATCATCCGACAACACGAAATGCAGCGTGAAAACGCCCACTTCCGGTACTTTGTCGGCCAGGTGGCCCGGTGAGGCGAACGCCAGATGAACGGAGCCGTTGCGGGTCAGCTCCGTGAGCTCCGCGGAAGTGCCCAGAGAGCCGTAGGGAAAGATATCCAGTTCAATGTTGCCCTCGGAAAGCGCTTCAATTCGCTCTTTGAATTCCGTGGCGTAAGCGTGCTGAACACTGCCTTCAATTTCCTCCAGGGCGAAGCGCCAGGTAACCGGGTACTCCGGTGCTTCGTTACCGCTCGCGGCAGCCTCGGGCCCAGTGTCAGTTTGCGATTCCGAGCAGCCGGCCAGAACCATCAGCACTCCGGCCAGCAGGGGAATCGTCCCCAGGCTCCATCGTGGCATCTCTATGTCTCCAATGACGTTTTTTGCAGAATCTCCGGATAACAAGGTATCACAACACAGCAGGCGTGGTGGTTGGCCGGAATGCCCTGACGAAAAAAGCCCCGCGGTTGCGGGGCTGTGAACTGACGATGATTGCGGGGTGAGAATTTACATCAGCGCATCGATGCGGTTACGCACCTTCGGCTCACTGTTGTAAGCCGTGGCGATGGCGTTATAGGTGGGGATATCCAGATCGGCTGACTCGATCACCTCGACCATTTCGTCGTTGGCTTCCATCTGCAGTTCCTGAGCCTCGGTCTGCGACTCTGCCTTCTCGATTTTCGCCATGTATTCATCGCGGATTTCGTTGATGCCGTTCTGTGCCTCGACGAATTTTTTCAGTTCCGCGTCGTTGTAATGGGCGTTCTGGGTGCCCGCAGAGGCCGGATCACTGTAGCCTTCCTGGCCAGTCTGTGCGGGATCCGGCTGCTGGCTTTGCTGAGCCAGGGCCGGGCCGGCCGCGAGCAGTGCCATGGAGACGGTCAGTGAGGTCAGTAGCTTATTCATAAGGTTCTCCTTTCCTTCGGTTGAGAGCGGTCAGCCGGAGTAAACCGGTGCTGGCCGCTGCTTTGGAACCCTCGGGTTGCGATGGGTTTTCTGCTTCGGTGCTCAAGGAGTATCAAGAGACGTGCCAGGTTTTCTGCAATTAAAAACCTATATAAAACAGTCGGTTGGGTTCGCTTAGCATTAAGTGTGTGTAATGCACGTTGAGGCGAAATGTCACATGTGGCAAAACTGTGTGACATTTTGTCGGAGCACACGTCATGCAACGACCGGTTATCCGGGCTCGGAAAATGTTTCGTTCCCTGCGTCTCACACTGGTTCTGAGTCTTGTGGTGCCCCTGATGGTATTCAGCGGGCTGGCCATTTACATCGGCCTTGGGGCGGTAGAGAAGGCTTTGAATGACCGGCTGCGGGAAGACCTTGAGCTGGTCGCCCGGGCGGTGAGTGGCCCCCTGTCCCGCGCCATGTCAGAGGGCGATGAGATCGTTATGGGGGAGTCACTGGAGTCGATTTTCCGCATCGGCCGGGTCTACGGTGCCTCGGTATTCGATGAAGCCGGCAATCAGGTGGCCAGTCTGGGTGTAGCAGACAGCGACGTCCGCAGCAGTGAAAGCGCGGAAAAGGTCATAGCCAGTGGCGAACTGGGTGGCGCTTTCCGGCGGGTCGATGGCCAGCCCGTGTTTTCCCAGTTTACGCCACTGGTCGCGGACAATGGCCGCATTCAGGGGCTGCTCCAGATTACCCGTAAACGCAGCGATTTCCACAAGCTGGTGGCATCCAGCCGGCTCTGGGCGATTGTGATCTGGTCGGCGCTGTCGCTGATCGTCATTCTGGTGGTGGTGTTGGGCCATTACGGCACCGTCGGTCGCCACGTCAGCCGGTTGCTGGAAATCATGTACCGGATGAAGCCCGGCCGCTGGCGCGTTGATGAGCCTGCCGGAGGTCCCCGGGAACTGCGGCAGATCTACGAAGGGCTCCGCGACATGGGCGAGCGTATGGCCGCGGCAGAAACCGAAATCAGCGAGCGGGTGACCCGGGAGCGGGAGTTGGCCGAACAGCTCGAATATCAGGAGAAGGTGGCCATGATTGGTCGGGTTGCCGGTGGCGTGGCCCACGAGTTGGGAGCTCCCCTGAATGTGATTCAGGGCCGGGCCCATATTCTGCGGCGCGTGGGATTACCCGACGGGCAGCAGCGTCATCTCGATGATATCGAGCATCAGGTGGAACGGATGACACTGATCATCCAGCAACTGCTGGACTGCTTTCGCCACGTGCCGGATTCCCGACGAATCACGGATCTGGCCTCGGTGCTCAGAACAGTCATCCAGCGTATTGGCGACGATCCTAAATGCGCCAACGCCCTTGTGGCCACCCATGGGCTGGATCAGCTGGCCCACATCAAGGCCGAGCCGACACGGCTCGAACTGGCCTGTGTGAATGTCATTCGCAATGCGTGTCAGGCCAGTAAGAGCCGGGTCCAGGTGTCGCTGATTGATGGTGGCGAGCACTGGGAAGTGCGTGTGGAGGATGACGGCACAGGCATTGATCCGGCGGTGCGCGAGCGGGTTTTCGAGCCGTTTTACAGTACCCGGCCCGCGGGCGAGGGCACCGGGCTGGGGCTGGCCGTGGTGGGCAGTGTGCTGAAAGAGCATGGTGGCTACGCGGAAGTCAGCGAGAGTGAATTTGGTGGTTGTCGTATGAGCCTGTTCTGGGCGGGGGTGAGTGGCCATGAACAATAAGCAGCCGTTTATTCTGCTGATTGAGGACGATGCCAGCCTGCGGATGTTGCTGGCCGAGGAACTCGAGCTCGACGGCTACCGGCTCGACACCGCTGCGACCGCCGCCGAAGGTCAGCAAAAAGCGCTGGCGCAGGTGCCGGACCTGATTGTCTCCGACCTGCGTCTTCCCGATGACGATGGGCTGTCAATCATGCGGGCGTTGCAGACCGCGGGTCACTCAATACCCTTCGTTATTATCACCGCCTTTGGCACGGTGGATCAGGCGGTGGAAGCGTTGAAAGCAGGGGCGGATGATTTTCTGACCAAACCGCTGTCTACCGACCATCTGCGACTGAAGATTCGGCGCTTGCTGTCCCAGGCCGCCATTACCAGTGAACTGGCGCGGTATAAGTCCCGCAGTGAGGATGACAGCTCGCTCGGGCTGGTGGGCGACAGTGCCGCGATGCGGCGCCTGCGCACCGAGATTCGTCAGGTTGCCCGCAGCCACGCGGCCGTGCTGATCACCGGAGAGAGCGGCACCGGCAAGGAGCTTGTCGCCCGTGCCATTCACAACGAGAGCGCGCGCAAGACCAGGCCGTTCCTGCCGGTGAACTGCGCGGGTATTCCCCATGAGCTGATGGAAAGCGAGTTTTTCGGCCACGAGGCGGGTGCGTTTACCGGCGCCAGGCAGGCCCGCAAAGGCCTTTTTGCCGAGGCCGACGGCGGCACCCTGCTGCTGGATGAGATCGGCGAGATGCCGCTGTCGCTGCAGGCCAAGCTGTTGCGGGTTTTGCAGGAAGGTACCATCAAACCGGTGGGAGCGGATCAGGAAGACACGGTGGATGTCCGCGTTATTGCCGCCACCCACGTGGACCTGCTCAAGGCCGTGGAGGCGGGCGCGTTTCGCGAAGACCTCTACTACCGTCTGGAAACCCTCGCGCTGGTGGTTCCCCCACTACGAGAGCGTGGCGACGACGTGGATATCCTGTCGATGCACTTTCTCCGGGAAGCGGCGCGTCGCCATAACCGTGGTTTCATGCGTCTGAGCGAAGTGACCTCCACCATGCTGCTGGACTACCCGTTTCCTGGCAACGTCCGCGAACTGGCCAGTGCCATTGAGCGCGCGGTGACGTTTTGCGACGGCGACGTCATCCAGCCGGAGCACCTGCCAGCCCGCATTCGCCAGCGCCAGGTGGAGTCGCTGCCGGGGTCTGCAGAGGTGAGCTCCGACAACCTCGCGGCCTGGCCCACACTGGAGTCCGTTCAGCAGGAGTACGTCAGCCGGGTGATCCGTGCCGTGGAGGGCAACAAGCGGCGGGCCGCCCAGATTCTTGGCGTTAACCGGCGAACGCTCTATCGCTGGCTGGATGCGGAATCAGGAGCCCGCGATGACTAACCAGAAGCACGCTATGCTTTACGGGCTGGCGACGGTGTTGCTGTGGTCAACCGTGGCGACGGCCTTCAAGCTCTCGCTGCGGGAATTGTCTCCGACGCAGATGCTGGCCATTGCCTGTTCGGCGTCCGTACTGGTGATGGCGCTGATCCTGATCGGTCAGGGGCGCTGGCACCTGGTGTTTTCGCTGACCAGAAGGCAATACCTGCAGTCGGTAGGTATGGGACTGATCAACCCGTGCCTGTACTATTTCGTGCTGTTCGGTGCCTTTGATCGCCTGCCGGCCCAGGAAGCCCAGCCGTTGAATTACACCTGGGCGCTGGTGCTGGCCTACCTGTCCGTACCCTTTCTTGGCCAGCGACTGCGGCGGCTGGACGTGGTGGCCGGCCTGGTCTGCTACGCGGGGGTGGTGGTGATCGCCACCCGCGGCAATGTTCTCTCGCTCAGCTTTTCCGACCCCCTGGGTGTTGCCCTGGCCATTGCCAGCACGCTGGTCTGGGCCTCGTACTGGATCATTGCCACGCGAGATAGCCGTGATCCGGTGGTCGGTCTGTTTTTGAATTTTCTGTGTGGCCTGCCGTTTATTGTGGCGTTGTGCGCCCTGACGGATGGTTTTGACGTCAGATTCGGCATCGCCGTCGGCGCGGCGATCTATGTCGGTGTGTTTGAAATGGGGATTGCGTTTGTGCTCTGGTCTTACGCCATGAAAAAAGCGGAGAACACCTCACGGGTCAGCAATCTGATCTTTATCTCGCCGTTTCTGTCGCTGGTTTTCATTGCGGTGATTCTGGGTGAGGTGATCCTGCCATCCACCTATGTGGGGCTGGTGCTGATCATGGCCGGCCTCTGGCTGCAGCAGCGTAAAACCCGGGCCCGACTGGCTCCGCTGGAGGGGAAATGAGCGACTGGCATCTGTATATGGTCCGTACCGCCCGCGGCGCACTTTATACCGGGATCACCACCGACGTGGCGCGGCGCGTCGCCGAACATCAGGCGGGCGCGCCCAGGGGTGCCCGCAGCCTGAGGGGCAAGGGGCCGCTGGAACTGGTGTTCTCGGCCGCGGTGGTCGATCGCAGTGTTGCCTCCCGGCTGGAATGGCACCTGAAACAATGGCCCCGCAGCCGCAAGGAGGCACTGGTGCGCGGAGACGTTACGCTCCCTGATATTGTCTGAGGTGATCGGCCATGGCGTTGAGCGACTGGGTGGCGCGGTCGAGTTGCCCCGCATGCACCTGGAACACGTGCCAGAGGCTGTTGTAGATCTCCAGTGTGCAGTCAACATCCCGGCGCTGCGCTGCTTCGGCGAGCCGCCGGGCGTCATTAAGCAGGATTTCCTCGCTGCCGACCTGAATCAGGACTGGCGGCAGGCCGCTGAGATCGCCGTACACTGGTGAGATGTAAGGGTTCGTTGGTGACTCCGTTCCGCAATAGAGTCGCGCCGCCTTGTCGATCCATCGTGGCTGCAGAACCGGTTCGCGCTCTGGAGCGTAAAGGTGTTCATGGGTCAGATCGACCCAAGGCGACATGACCGCCAGGGACGCGGGCAGGGGGCGACCCTTGTCGCGCAGCCGCATGGCCAGCGCGATGGTCAGGCCCCCGCCGGCGGAATCGCCGGCAATGGTGATTGAATTCGGGTTGTGGCCGTCCCTGAGTATGGCTTCGTAGGCCGCTTCGGCGTCGTCCAAAGCGGCCGGGTAGGGGTGCTCCGGTGCCAGGCGGTAGTCCGGGGCGATGATGGCACGGCCGCACGCTTTCGCCAGGTGACCGGTAACGCCGCGATGGGTCCTGGCGGAGCCAATGATATAACCGCCACCGTGGAAGTAGAGCACGAGGCCGGGGCCGGCGGTGCCACACTCGGAGCGGAGGGCCGGGATGCCTCCGACACTGACGGTGCTGAACCTGCAGCCGCGGGGAGGAACGGAGCTACGGTACGCCTGGGCCACGAGAGATCTTTGCAGCGGGACGGGAATCGCAGGGTGCAGCCATGGTCGAATGAGCCGGCTCATGGTCTGTCGCAGGGTGGCTTCAAGCACGCGTTGCAGCATCAAT
This sequence comes from Marinobacter lipolyticus, assembly GCF_018424605.1. Classification (GTDB taxonomy): domain Bacteria; phylum Pseudomonadota; class Gammaproteobacteria; order Pseudomonadales; family Oleiphilaceae; genus Marinobacter; species Marinobacter lipolyticus_B. The sequence goes on from NZ_QTKT01000005.1 coordinate 22,004, forward strand.
TCCTCCTTGAGAATGAACAGGTTCTGCCGGTGACAGGGTGGTGTGCTAACCTATTGTCGATCGCTCAGGCGAGCAAGGGGCCCCGGGGCCATTTTCCAACACATTCATGACAAGCGTGTAACTCTACGTGTACTGGAAAACAGATACCATAGAAATTCCTGATTGGGACCGGAGTTCGCTGCTGGAGCGGCTGGAGCCGTTCAATCCTGCGGCTGACCGTCAACTGAGTAACGAGATGGTCGCTTACTGCCGCTTCTACGGCCTGGATCTGTGGGTGGAACACCCGGAGGTCAAATACCATCAGGGCTATGTCAGTGCCGGGCGGCATCAGGTGATGGTGCATTACTTCCGTTTACCGGATAGCGGCGCGAGCAAGGGGACGGTGTTCATTCTTCATGGTTATTTCGACCATGTCGGGCTGTACAGTCAGCTGATTGACCGCTGCCTGGGGGCAGGGTTCGATGTCCTTGCCTACGACCAGCCAGGTCACGGTCTGTCCAGCGGGACGCCGGCAGCCATTGGCAGTTTTCTGGAATACCAGGCAGTACTGTCGGAGGTGATGGCGAATTTGAAGGGTAAGGTTCAGGAGCCATGGTATGCGGTCGGCCAGAGCACCGGCGGCGCCATCCTGATCGATTACCTGCTGTCGAATCACCACAACCAGCAGACGTCGGATTTCCGCCAGGTTGTTCTGCTGGCTCCGCTGGTCAGGCCGATGGGCTGGCTGGGGGCGAAAGTGCTGCACAGCCTTGCCAAGCCGTTTTTGACCCGCTGGCGTCGTGTGTTCGGGCAGAACAGCGGCAACACCCGCTTTCTGCAGTTCCTGCGAGAGCACGATCCGTTGCAGGCGAGGGCGGTTCATGTGGACTGGGTCAGTGCCTTGCGACAGTGGGTGCCGCACATTGAGTCAGCCCGCCCGGTGAGTTTTCCGGTGACGGTGGTTCAGGGAGAAAAAGACCTGACCGTAGACTGGCAACACAATCTGCGAATCATCAGGAACAAATTTTCCTCAGTGGAGGAAGTGAGAATACCGGATGGTCGTCATCATCTGGTGAATGAAGCGCAAGATCTGCAAGCGACGGTGTTCAATACCATTATTGACACCTTCTTGAATGACCAGGCAGGGCCTCTCTCTGAAGCCTGTTAGGAACACACAATCTCAGGAGAATGCTGTGAAGAAAACTGTTCTCGCTTTCGCGGTTGCGACGGTTGGTTTGGGTGGCTGCATGACCTATGACCCCTACACCGGTGAAGAGAAAACCTCCAGCGCTACAAAAGGAAGCATCATTGGTGCAATCGGTGGCGCTGCGGTAGGCGCCGCGACCTCCAGCAGCAGTGACCGTGGCAAAGGCGCGCTGATCGGCGCGGCCGGCGGTGCTGCCGTCGGCGGCGGTATCGGCTATTACATGGACAAGCAGGAAGCTGAGCTGCGGCGGAAACTGGAAGGTTCGGGTGTGCGTGTGGTGCGCAACGGTGACCAGATTGAGCTGGTGATGCCGGGCAACATCACGTTCGACACCAATGAATCCACCATCAAGCCGAATTTCAGCAGCACCCTTGAGTCCGTGGGGCTGGTGTTGCAGGAATATGACAAGACCATCATTCAGATTGAAGGTCACACTGACAGCACCGGTTCACAGAGCTACAACCAGCTGCTCAGTGAACGTCGCGCCGGCTCGGTACGGGATTTCCTGCTGAACCAGGGCATTGAGCCCAAGCGCACCCGCGCTGTCGGTTATGGTCCCCGGTATCCGATCGCATCCAACGATTCGGCTGCAGGACGGGAGCAGAACCGTCGGGTTGAGCTGACGCTGGTGCCGATGCAGTAACCGGTCCGGATGCCTTGAAAAAAGCCCCGTCGCATTACCGTGACGGGGCTTTTTTAATGCCTTCAGTTTGGCCTCCCGAGATATGTTTCCGCGCAGGAGCTGTGACCGATTATTGTTGTTTCAGATCTTCATAACTAAAAACAAGGAATGCGTGTATGACCGCCAGCTCAGGTGAGCGCCGCCATTCTGGAGCGGACCACCTCCAACGTGCTGGGTAACCTCGGGGAGGGGTCGCCGAACCTGCTACTGCGCGCTCCGGAGTGACCGGCAGCGGTGATACCGCAGGCACAAAAAAGCGGGAGCCGAGGCTCCCGCTTTTTTTTTCGCCTGTTACTGACCGCAGGGATCAGAACAGTACGCGACAGCGAATAGTGCCTTTGACCTGGCGCAGCTTCTCCAGCGCCAGTTCACCGTAGGCCTTATCAACATCGACGACCACATAGCCAATGTCTTCTTTGGTCTGCAGGTACTGGCCACACACGTTGATGCCATTCTCGGAGAACACCTGGTTGATCTCGGACATGACGCCGGGGACGTTCTCGTGAATGTGCAGCAGGCGGTGCTGATTCGGGTGCGACGGCAGCGCCACTTCCGGGAAGTTGACGGACGACACCGACGTGCCGTTGTCGCTGTACATTGCGAGTTTTTCCGCCACTTCGCGCCCGATGTTTTCCTGGGCTTCAATTGTGGACCCGCCCACGTGCGGCGTCAGGATCACGTTGTCGAATTCCCGCAGGGGCGACACGAACTCTTCGGTGTTGGACTTGGGCTCGACCGGGAACACGTCGATGGCCGCGCCCAGCAGTTTGCCGCTGCGGAGGGCATCGGCAAGTGCGTCGATGTCTACCACGGTGCCCCGCGAGGCGTTCATCAGGATGGAGCCGGGCTTCATCTGGGCGAACTGTTCGGCCTTGAACATGTATTTGGTGGCCGGTGTTTCCGGCACGTGCAGGCTGACCACGTCGGAAATGTTCAGCAATTCCTGCAGCGTACCCACCTGGGTGGCGTTGCCGATAGGCAGTTTGGAGACCACGTCGTAGAAATACACGTCCATGCCCAGACCTTCAGCCAGTACGCTGAACTGGGTGCCGATGTTGCCGTAGCCGATGATGCCGAGCTTCTTGCCACGGATTTCGTAACTGTCCTTGGCGGACTTCAGCCACTCGCCGCGATGGGCCTTGGCGTTCTTTTCCGGCACGCCGCGCAGCAACAGGATCGCCTGGGCCAGTACCAGCTCGGCTACGCTGCGGGTGTTGGAGAAAGGTGCGTTGAAAACGGCAATGCCCCTGCGGGTTGCGGCCTGCAGGTCCACCTGGTTGGTGCCAATGCAGAAACAACCGACAGCCACCAGTTTCTTGGCGGCTTCAAATACTTTCTCGGTGAGCTGGGTGCGAGAGCGGATCCCGACGAAGTGCGCATCGGCAATCTTCTCAATCAGGTCTTCCTCGGACAACGAGTGAGTCAGATATTCGATGTTGGTGTAGCCTGCGGCATTCAGGGTATCAATAGCAGATTGATGCACGCCTTCCAGCAGCAGGATCCGGATTTTGCTCTTTTCGAGAGACGTATTTGACATGGGATTGCTTCCGAACCTTTCGTCACGTGAAATGACCTGGAACCAGTGATCGTCAGGCTGGCTCACAGAACAGGGGCGGTATGATACCATAAACGCAGATTTTCACAGCGCGTCAGGTTGCCTTAATCAACTGACTGATGATTGGCCAGGCATGAGCCTTTCAGCGACCGGCCGCCGAACCCTTATGAGATGATTAACTTCATGAATTCCGAACAGATTGTCGCTTCGCTACGAGAGCTGGTTGCCGCCGGCGACGCCCCGGGTAAGGTGCTGACCGACCCGGCCGACCTGGAAAACTACGGCAAGGACTGGACCAAGATCTACCCGCCGAAACCGCTGGCCATTGTGCTGCCGAAAACCACCGAGCAGGTGCAGTCGCTGGTGAAGTTTGCCAATGACAACCAGATAGCCCTGGTGCCCTCGGGCGGCCGCACCGGGCTCAGCGCCGGTGCGGTGGCTGCCAACGGCGAAGTGGTGGTGGCGTTCGATAACATGAACCAGATTCTGGATTTCAGCGCCAGCGACCGCACCGTCAAGTGCCAGGCCGGTGTGGTGACCGAGCAACTGCAGACCTTCGCAGAAGATAACGGCCTGTACTACCCGGTGGATTTTGCGTCCGCCGGTTCCAGTCAGTTGGGTGGCAACCTGTCCACCAACGCCGGTGGCATCAAAGTGATCCGTTACGGCATGAGCCGGGACTGGGTTGCCGGCCTGAAAGTGGTGACCGGTAAGGGCGATGTACTGGATCTGAACAAGGATCTGGAAAAGAACAACACGGGTTACGATTTGCGCCACCTGTTTATCGGCGCCGAGGGCACCCTGGGCTTCATCACCGAAGCCACCATGAAGCTTGCCCGCAAGCCCGATAACCTGACCGTACTGGTGCTGGGCCTGAACGATCTGACCAATACCATGGACGTGCTGCAGACCTTCCAGAAGCAGATCGACCTGACCGCCTATGAGTTTTTCTCCCACCAGGCGATGGGCCATGTGCTGGCCCACGGCCAGGTACAGGCCCCGTTCGAGACCGAGGCCCCTTATTACGCGCTGCTGGAGTTCGAGGCAGTGTCCGATCAGGTGATGGACGACGCCATGACGCTGTTCGAGCAGTGTGTGGAAAACGGCTGGGTGCTGGATGGCGTCATCAGCCAGAGCGAGACCCAGGCCCAGAACCTGTGGCAGCTGCGGGAGCGGATCTCCGAATCCATCGCGCCGCGCACGCCCTACAAGAACGACATTTCCGTGGTGGTGTCCAAGGTGCCGGGCTTCCTGCAGGAAATCGATGCGGTGGTAACCGAGCATTATCCGGATTTCGAGATCATCTGGTTCGGCCATATCGGGGACGGCAACCTGCATCTGAACATCCTCAAGCCGGAAGACATGGCGAAAGAGGACTTCTTCGAGAAGTGCCAGCAGGTCAACAAGTGGGTGTTCGAGATCGTTGAGCGTTATCAGGGCAGTGTGTCCGCCGAGCACGGTGTGGGCATGACCAAGAAGCCCTACCTGCAATACACCCGCAGTGAGGCGGAAATCGCCTATCTGCGCGGCATCAAGCAGGTGTTCGACCCCAATGGCGTGATGAACCCGGGCAAGATTTTCGACTGATGCAGGATCACATCGTTGTACTGACCGGCGCGGGTATCAGCGCCGAAAGCGGGCTTTCCACTTTCCGGGACAACGGCGGGCTGTGGGAGCAGCACAGTGTGTACGATGTGGCCACGCCCGAAGCGTTTGCCCGCAATCAGGAGCTGGTGTTGCGGTTCTACAACGAACGCCGCCGCCAGCTTCAATCCGCACAGCCGAACCGGGCCCACCGGCTGCTGGCCGAACTGGAACGGCGCTACCGCGTTACTGTGGTCACCCAGAACGTCGATGACCTGCATGAGCGTGGTGGCTCCTCCAGCGTGATCCATCTGCACGGTGAGCTCACCAAGGCTCGCAGTTCCCGCTTTCCGGAGTTGGTGTATGACATCGGCTATCGCGATATCAGCCCCGGGGACACCTGCGATCAGGGCGCCCAGCTTCGTCCTCACATCGTCTGGTTCGGCGAGGAAGTTCCGATGCTGGAAAAGGCGGCGGAGGTCGTCCGTACCGCCGATCACCTGCTGATTGTTGGAACCTCTCTGCAGGTCTACCCGGCCGCAGGCCTGGTGTACGAAACGGACTTTGATGTGCCCATCACCGTTATCGATCCGGGCGAGCCGGCGTCCGTCTCCCGGGCCCATATTATCCGCAAGGGTGCCTGTGAGGGCGTGGCCGAGTGGGTGGCCGGCCTGCGCTAGCCTGAACCTTCGGGTATTGACGCTGTCTCAGCTGCTGGAACTGGGCTACGCTCAGATGACAGTCCGATGCAGGAGGCAGGTCATGTTTCAGCACATCCGCGCAATGGTTTCCATCCCGCTCCTTACACTCCTTGTTCTGGGTTCCACCCTGGCGACGGCCCATCATGGCTGGGGTTGGGCGACCGATCAGGAATTCGAGATTACCGGTACCGTCACCGGCAAGCGCCTTGGTAACCCTCACGGCGAAGTGACGCTGGATGTGGATGGTGAGCAGTGGGTGATCGAGGTCGGTCAGCCGTGGCGTAATGAGCGCGTGGGTCTCACCGCGGAACTGCTGTCTGACGGTCGGACAGTAACGGTTCATGGTCACCGGTCCGCGCGAGAGGGAGAGCGCTTGGTCAAGGCCGAGCGTCTGGTGATTGACGGCAAAGAGTACAACCTTTACCCCGATCGGCGCTCCTGAGTCCAGGGCGCCGCGTGCAGGAAATCGCCATTCTTCTGGAGCAGACCGCTCCCGCCGTCGCCCTGCGGGAATCTGTCTGGCTCTACCCGCTAGTCAATGCCGGCCACCTGCTGGGGATAGCGCTGGTGGTGGGCGGTATCGTGCCACTGGACCTGAGGATTCTCGGGCTGTGGCCAAAGCTGCCGCTGGTGTGGTTCTGGCGGGCGCTGAGAGCGACAGTGGCTACCGGCCTGACCGTGGCATTGACCACCGGACTCCTGCTCTTTGTGACCCGCGCTTCCGACTATCTCGCTTCCAGCTTTTTTCTGGGGAAAATGGCGATCCTCCTGCTGTCCCTTGCCAATGCGGCTTTCGTGGCCGCCCGCTATCCGCTGGCTGTCTATGCGGAACGGGGGGTGTCCCCCGGGCTGAAACTCTGCGCCTTGCTATCCCTGTCTGGCTGGTGTCTTGTGCTACTTTTGGGGCGATTGGTGGGATACTTCTGAGCTCTGCAGGTACTTCTCCAGTTCAGTGCGAAACGCCGCCTGTACTCCCAGCCGCTTCAGCATCCAGTAATGTCCGGCAATCATCCGGTCAATGAAGATACTCTCCACCGGCGGCTTGAAATAGTCCAGATACTTGAAGACGGTCGTGGTCTTGGCGGCGACCCGTTTGTGGATGTCGGATTCCGCAAAGTCGTAGGGTTCATCCTGGCTGAACGGCACAATCAGGATGTCTCGCCACATGGCGTAGTACGCCTCATCTACCGCCGGCTGCGACTCCACGCGCGCACCGAGATCAATCAGGTGGCTGTCGAGGGCGGCGTAATCCTCTTCCAGCGCAGACACCAGTGCCTTGCGGTAGGCCTCGATGATCTCCGGTTTCAGTTTTTTCACGCAGCCAAAGTCGTAGAGGATGATCGAGCCGTCCGGGCGGTAGGCGAAATTGCCTGCGTGCGGATCGCCGTGAATGCACTGAAAGCGGAACAGCTGGTCTGCCATCATGGTAAAGATGCGATGGCCGATCAGGTTGATGGTCTCCTGGCTGTACTTGCCAGGGGTAATGGCGCTGATGTGGTCGCCCTCGACCAGTTCCATGGTCAGCACCCGCCGTGAGGAGTGGCTGGAAAACACCCGCGGAATCACGATCCAGTCGTCCTTGGTATGGAACTGGCGAAACGCCTCCAGGTTGCGGGCTTCGTTCTCGTAATCCAGCTCTTCCTTCAGGCGCACGCGGATTTCACCGAACAGCTGGTCCACGTGCTCTTTCGGCATCTTCAGCAGACCGCCCAGCTTTAGCGCCAGGCGCAGCTGTTTGAGGTCGCTGTCGCAGGATTCGTCCACGCCGGGATACTGGACTTTCACGATGACATCGGTGCCGTCGTGCAGCCGGGCGCGATGCACCTGGCCGATCGAGGCAGCGGCGTAGGGCGTTTCCTGCAGATATTCGAACAGCTCGGATATCGGCCGGCCCAACTCAGATTCAACCTGCGCCACAATGACCTCGAACGGCATGGGCGGCGCTTCTTTCTGCAGTCGTTGCAGGGCGTCGGAGAACTCCTTGGGCAGAAAATCCTGGGTCTGGGACGCAATCTGCCCGACTTTCATTACCGCACCCTTGAGTTCGCCCAGGGTGTCGGCAATCTGATCGGCCATGCGGGTATAGCTCTCGGTACGGGCGCCTTCGTTGTCGTCCTCACTGCGAAACAGACGTCGCGCCCGCTGGCCGGCGTATTGACCGGCCACGGAAGCGGTCATGCCGGCGAGCTTGATGAATCGTCCACTGCGGGAAGTAACGGGTTTTTTTGCCATGCCTGATATACGTCCTGACGGGCTGATGGACCAGAGTACCCTAACGCGCCCTAGAGCACAGTGGTCTCGACAAACAGGGCGTCTTCCAGTTCCAGCGACAGGGTCTGGCCTGCCACCAGCGGGCCGACGCCCTTCGGCGTGCCGGTGAGCACGACGTCACCGGGCAACAGCGAGAACTGACTGCTCATGTAGGCGATCAGCGGTACCACGGGATTCAGCATTTCCCGGGTATCCCCGGTCTGCTGGCGCTGGCCGTCGATATCCAGGGTGAACGTGAGGTGATTCTTGCGCACCTTGTCGACACCCACAAATGGCGACAGTGGACAGGCGCCGTCGAACGCCTTTGCCCGCTCCCAGGGCTGCCCCTTCTCCTTGAGCTTGCTCTGGACATCCCGCAGGGTAAGATCCAGGGCCAGACCGTAGCCAAGAATGGCAGCTTCCGCCTCAGTGGCGGAGGCGTTAGTGAGCGGTCGGCCAATCAACACGGCCAGCTCGGTCTCGAAATGAACGTCACCCCGATCCCGGGGGAAATCCAGCGGCCGGGTAATGTGCACCGCTGCCGTCGACGGTTTGATGAACAGCAACGGCTCGTCCGGCACGGGATTATTCAGTTCGCGGGCGTGTTCGGCGTAATTGCGGCCAATGCAGACAATTTTGCCCAGGGGCAGATGAACCGGGGTGCCATCCTTCCAGTGATGTTGATAGTCGGGCATGCAAAATTCTCCTTGAACTATTGCCTGAGTCTAAACCGGAAACCGTTTTCCTTGCACTAACTGCCAAAGTTCTTTAGGTTTCCTGCGGTCGGGTGTCGACGGATCGATGCTCAGGTAAACGAAATCAACAGGGACAGTGATGCAACTCAAATACCCCCGGGATCTCACGGCACAGGACCTGCCGCTGATTGAATCCCCCTTTTTTGCGGCTGACAGGGTCCGCTCGGTACTTTCCTCCTATTATTCCCACGAGCGGGCGCGCCTGGCGTTACCCCATGGTTTGATGGCATACGGCGATAACATGCCCACGCGGAAAGCGCAGCTATGTTCGAGAGTAGCGGCGGGCGAGCTGTTGCTGGTGTACAGCGACTCTGAACAAAGCCAGCTGTTCTCACCGGTGGTGACATGGAGGCCTGACGATTCCCGGGAGGAACAAGGGCACTGGGTATTCCGGGGCACGCCGATGTCCTGCCCCGGCGTGGAGGGCGCGGTAGCCGCACTCAACCGCCACGGCTTGAAACCCCGGGATCTGAAATCCGCCGTAGGCATCGGCGGTGCCCGGGCCGGTGATATTGACTCTGAAGTTCGGCAGCAGCGCATCAAACAGGAAGACCGCAGGCCGCAAACTGACCCCCACAATCGCGCATCCGGCACCGCTACGGCGGCATCAATGGCGACGGCAGTGCCGGTAGTGGCAGATGTGAGGCCGAAAAAGCAGAGCCCTTCTGAAGAACCGCCACTGGAAATTGTTGCCGGCCTGTTCACGGATGGCACCCTGAACAACGTCGACAACATCCGCGAATTTGAGCGCCAGGTCGAAGAGCAATGTCTGGCACCCATGCGGGAAGACCCTTCAAAGCGCGCCGAGTGCGAGGAGCGGCTTCGCCTGTTGATGGGGGAAAGTTATGCCGGTGCACCGACGAATGTTGCGAAGCTTTGGCAGTTGTATCGGGACTCTGGCCAGTCAGAGGATGAGACTGGAACGGTTTTCATCAAGGTATATTCCCCCGGCGCAGGCACGAAAACAGGTGGTGAAGACTCGGTGATTGGTATGGCGACAGGGTTGGGGGAGACAGGTGTGCCTGAGCAGGTTAAGCGATTGCTTTTCAATCTTGCCCTACAAATAAAAGATGCCAACAGCGAAGGCAGAGCCTATCGATTAACCGTCGACTTTTTCGGGTTTAGCCGGGGAGCCGCTGCGGCAAGGCATGCTGTGAACGAAATTCTGAAGGAGCGAGAAGGCGTTCTAGGCACCGCGTTAGATTCCGAAGGCATTGCTTGGCCGGCTAGTTCCAGAGTGCGGTTCGTAGGCTTGTTCGATACTGTGGCAGGCATCGTCAATTTGCCAGAGCTCGACGTCGCTCCAGGTAACGAGCGCACATATCCTGTTAATCTCTTCTTGGACCCGCTTGCCGTTGGCAAAGCTGTTCATTTGACAGCAAGTCACGAAAAGAGAGCCAACTTTTCGTTGAACAGCCTCAGGGATATGGATGGGAACTTACCCGAGAATTTTCAGGAGATTGCGTTGCCCGGTGCGCACTCAGACATAGGGGGCGGCTATCCAGCCAGTCAAGTCGAAGATGTTTTGCTGACGCCAGTGCTGGGCATTCGGGGGAGTCAGGCTCGTTGGCCCAATCAGACAATGGAGTGGGACAACGTAGAAGCGTTGCGGAGTGAAGTGGCGCAGGCTGGTTGGATCGGAGATTTAAGTCTTTCCCTACCAAGTGGCCAAGATCCAAGTCTGGAAATTGAAGTAAAGAGGCTCGAGCACCCTCTACCAGATGGGCAAGTACTGCTTAGCTTGAGAATGAAGCGATTGGTATTGGGCGATTACTCAAAAGTTTCGCTGGGGCTTATGCATGGACTTGCTCAAGAAGCTGGGGTGCCGCTATCCGAGATTAGTGAAAGTATGAGTGACAGTTCTTTACCTGACGAGCTGAAAGGGGTTTTGGAAGAGTGCAATCGCCGAATCGCGGAAGGGGAGGACACTATTGTTTTGGAACAGCGCCGGCTAGACCTGCTTCTTCAGCGGTATATTCACCACTCAGATCATTACAACCTGATGAAATCACTAATTAAAGACATGCACGTAAACTATGAGTTCCCATTTCAGACAATGCACCCGTTCAGGCCGACGTTCCATAGAAATAGAATTGTTCATCCAAATATAGAACCGGAGAGAGGCCATGTATCTCATGCATAAAGGAGGTCTGGTTATACTAATTCTGCTTTGCGTTGGCTGCAGCGCAACACCATCCAAGATGCCAGATACCACTTGGTACTTTCAGGTAGCTGCTCCCAAGCATTATGACATCTGGGTACAATTTATGGAGTTCGAGAAGTCGGGCGTATCTGCATGGCACCAAGCTCCGGGCTTCGTATCATGTTGTTGGGTTGGGGAAGGGGGACCTAGAGGCCCGGGAGGGCGTTTGGAGCTCTTCCCAAACTATGTAGGGGTACAGTGGTTTTCCTATGCGGAGCAGAAAATCTATCAGCGCCTAATATCAATACCCCCCGACTGGCACAACAAAATGCAGAATCCCGCGACCTATGTAACCGCCAAGGGCAGGTTCGAAGCGCCACGGAACATCCTGACGTTTGGTTTGGCACCAGGTGGCAGGATCGTGGTTTGGGCGAAGAACCAAGTCGGCAATGAGATTGAACTAGCCCGCTTGCAGGCTAACGAAATTGAAGGTGATTCTTCGAAGTTTGAGAAAGCAAGCGTGAACTATTTCGAGCGCAATGGTGATTACCTCGAGAAGCACGGAATTCCGCTGGAGGGTTGGTAACGTTAGAAAGGTAATCCAACCGGCTTTGATTTCGAAGCCGGCTGGATAAGGTCCAGGTTACAGAAGCTGAACAAGGGGGTCACTCCCCCTCAAAAGAACACACCGTATAAACCTTCAGCCCCTCTTCCTGCAGCTTGCGGGAGCCACCGAGATCCGGCAGGTCGATCATTGCGGCCACTTCCACGATCTCGGCGCCGATGCGGCGGATGAGCCGGGTAGCGGCCAGCATGGTGCCGCCGGTGGCAATCAGATCGTCCACCAGCACCACGTTGTCGCCGGGCTTGAAGGCGTCTTTGTGAAGTTCCACCGAGGCGGTGCCGTATTCCAGTTCGTAGTCTTCCACCAGTGTGTCGAAGGGGAGTTTGCCCTTCTTGCGTACCAGCACCAGTGAGGCATTGAGTTCGTAGGCCAGTGCTGAACCAATGATGAACCCGCGGGCGTCTACAGCGGCCACGGCGTCAATGCTCTGGCCGTGGTAGCGGTGCACGAAGGCGTCAATCAGCTTACGGAACGCGGTGCGGTCCTGAAGCACGGTGGTAATGTCACGGAAGGCGACACCGGGCTTGGGCCAGTCAGGCACTGTGCGAATGGCTTTTTTGATGCTCTCTGAAAAGTAATCCATAAATGATCCGCAAAACGCTGGAGGCGGCTTACGCCGCGTCCAGGAACATGAATTTCAGAACGAAAACAACGGCAATGATCACCACGCTGGCGTTCAGGTGCGACCAGCGGCCAGCCAGGGCTTTCAGTACAGCATAGGTGATGAAGCCAAGTGCAATGCCGTTGGCGATGGAGAAGGTCAGCGGCATCATCAGCGCGGTCACCACCGCCGGCGCGGCATCGGTTACATCGTCCCAGTCGATCAGTTTGAGGCCGGAGGTCATCAGCACAGCGACAAACAGCAGCGCGGGCGCGGTGGCGTAGGGCGGAATCACGCTGGCGATCGGCGAAAGGAACAGGCAAGCCAGGAAGAGGGCGGCAACGACCACGGCCGTCAGTCCGGTGCGGCCGCCGGCGGAGATGCCTGCCGTGGACTCGATGTAGCTGGTGGTGGTGGAGGTGCCCATCGCGGCGCCGGACATGGTGGCCACGGAGTCCGACATCAGTGCGCGGCCAAGCCGCGGCAGCTTGCCGTCTTTATCCAGCAGGCCGCCACGCTGGGCGGCACCAATCAGGGTGCCGGAGGTATCAAACAGATCCACGAACAGGAACGCAAAGATCACGCTGATCATGCCGATATTGAGTGCGCCGGCAAGATCCAGCTGCAAAAAGGTAGGCGCCATGCTGGGGGGTGTGGAAATAAAGCCGTTGTAGTCCACCATGCCCAGCATCATCGCAATGACGGTGACAGCAATGATGCCGATCATCACCGCACCGGTCACCTGGCGGAAGGCCAGTGCGCAGATCAGGGCAAAGCCACCGAAGAACAGCAGGGCTTCCGGGACTTTGACATCGCCCAGGCCCACCAGGGTGGCTGGGTTATCCACCACGATACCAGCGTTTTTCAGCGCGATCAGGGCGAGGAAGAAACCGATACCGGCGGAGATGCCAAAGCGCAGTGACAGCGGAATGCTGTTGATGATCCATTCACGGACTTTGAAAATACTCAGCAAAAAGAACAGGAAACCTGAGATAAAGACTGCCCCGAGAGCCACCTGCCAGCTGTAACCCATACTGCCGACAACGGTAAACGAGAAGAACGCGTTCAGGCCCATACCGGGGGCGAGAGCGATCGGGTAATTGGCCCACAGGCCCATGATCAGGGTGCCGATCACGGCCGCCAGGCAGGTTGCGACAAACACCGCGCCATAGTCCATGCCGGCTGCCTGCAGCATGCTGGGGTTGACCACGATGATGTAGGCCATGGTCAGGAAGGTGGTTATGCCAGCCACCACTTCTCTACGAACATTGGTGCCATGGGCTTTTAACTGAAATAGTCGCTCAAGCATGACGGGGGTCTGCCTCACTGAGTGCTGGGTAGGGTTAAGGGTTTGATCAGGATCGGTAAAACTGAATTGGGCGAAAAAACGGCAATCTTACCGGGTGAGAGGTCTCAGGCCAAGGGATGATTGACAGTTCATCGTTACGGTGTGTTGTCAGCTGTGGGGGTGGGGGTCCCGCTGCAGTCGGATGTCAAAGCGCACCGCCAGCATTCGCACGATGACGATGAACAGCAGGCCAACAGTGAGCGATAGGGTTTCATTTTCCAGAAACCACTGGCAGACAAAGTAGAGCCAGCACCCGGCGAAGGAAATCGACGCGTAGATATGATCTTTGCGGAATATGTAGGGCACTTCGTTGCACAGCGTATCCCGCAAAGCGCCGCCAAAGCAGCCGGTCATCACCCCGAGCAGGGAGGCGATGAACCACGAATGGCCAAGGTCGAGGGCCAACTGGGCGCCGAGGATGGAGAAAATTCCCAGGCCGATGGCATCCGGAAACACGATCCTTGACTCACGAATGCGTTCCGCCCGGTGCCAGTAACTGAAGACGATGGCCATGGCGAGGATCAGAATCGGCTGTTCCTGATGCTTGATCCAATACAGCGGGTGGTTGTCCATCATCAGGTCACGCAGCGTTCCGCCACCCAGGGCGGTGATAAAGCCGATGGTGAACACGCCCACAGGGTCCATGTTTTTCGAGCGCGCGATAATCATTCCTGAAATGGCAAACGCCACGATACCAATCATTTCAAGAAGATAGATGATGTCGAACATAGCAGACCCTGAAAGGCGGGAAACAACGGCGGACCGGCCGGTTTGAGTGCGCGAAGGATAGCTTAAATCCAGTGGGGATTCATCCCCGAGGCCCGGCGGTAAGTGATCCGTAAACGGGCCATCAAACGTATCTGAAGTTCACCTTACCGATGACAAGAAGTACGGAGCCGCCCATGTCCCTGATGCGATTGGCCTACGCCAGTGAAGCCACGTTTGAAGCCAAGCCGGTCGAGCAGGGTGTGGAACCCCACGTGGCGAGAATTTTGATGACCTCGCGGCGGAATAACGCCAAAACCGAACTGGTCGGCGGGCTGTATTACGGCGACGATCATTTCTTTCAATACCTGGAAGGCGAGGAAGCGGAGGTTCGCAAAACCTACCAGCGTATCCTGTCCGATGACCGGCACCGCAACGTCCGCACGTTGATCGAAGAACCGCTGACGGGGCGCACCTTTTCCAGTTGGTCGATGAAATACGTGCCGGCCTCCGCCGACGTGCGCAGCTTTCTGTCGTCCCACGGACTGGACCGTTTCAATCCGATGGACTTCTCCCGCCGCCAGTGTGAGGAAATGATCGAACTGATTCGCCAGTCGAGCCAGGACCAGAAACTGGTGAACCACGATGATCCGGCCGTTTCCCGCTCGAAGCCTGCGGCCTTTTCACCTGTGGTGCGGACAGGACTGGTGATTGCGGCCGTGGGCCTTATTGGTGCGCTTGCCTACGCTGGCACCATGCTTTAACGGCAGGCTGTTATAAGCCAACCTAATGCGGCTGAATAAGATATCTTTATTTGCTTCATGCCCCGACTCTGTTTAGCTTGATGGACATCAAATGCGGCAATTCCGCTTCCCCCAATTCCGTTCTGCTAATAACAATGGAGTCACTGAATGAAAGCCATCCTCTGCAAAGAGTACGGTCCAGCCGATAAGCTGGTGATCGAAGAGGTTGCCAGTCCTGAGGTAAAGGGCCACGGCGTGAAAATCCGCGTAAAGGCGGCCGGCCTGAACTTCCCGGACACGCTAATCATCGAGAACAAGTACCAGTTGAAGCCGTCGCTGCCGTTTTCACCGGGCGGTGAAATGGCGGGTGAAGTGATTGCCGTGGGTGAGAAAGTCACCCGCTTCAAGCCAGGTGACCGGGTTGCTGGCCTCACCGGCTATGGTGCTTTTGCTGAAGAAATCGTCGCGCCGGAGCAGAACCTGCTGCCGGTTCCTGACGCCATGCCGGACGAAAAAGCAGCAGCCTTCTCCATGGTGTACGGCACGTCCTACTATGCCCTGAAGCAGCGCGCCAACATCCAGCCGGGTGAAACCCTGCTGGTGCTGGGGGCCAGCGGCGGCGTCGGTCTGGCCACAGTCGAACTGGGCAAGGCCATGGGCGCTCACGTGATTGCAGCCGCCAGTTCTGCGGAAAAGCTGGCGGTCGCGAAAGCGGCGGGCGCTGACGACTTGATCAACTACACCGAAGAGCCCCTGAAAGAGGCGGTGAAAAAGCTCACCAAGAGCAAGGGCGTGGATGTTATCTACGATCCGGTTGGCGGTGAATTTACCGAGCAGGCTCTGCGCGCCATGGCCTGGAACGGTCGCCATCTGATTATCGGCTTTGCCGCCGGCGACATCCCCAAGATCCCCGCCAACCTGACGCTGCTGAAAGGCTGTTCCGTGGTCGGTGTGTTCTGGGGCAGCTTCACCCAGCGCGAGCCGCAGGCCAGCGCCCAGAACATGATGGAGCTGATGAAGCTCTACGCCGAGGGCAAGATCGATCCGAAGATCAGCGAAGTGTTCGAGTTCGAAGACTACGCGAAAGCTTTGGGGGCCCTGACCGAGCGGCGTGCTACCGGGAAGGTGGTGCTAAAAGTCGGGACATAACTGAGCTGTCCGAATGCGCTGGTGGGCGCACCCTCCCAAAAATTTCGGAGGCCAGGGATGGCCGGAGAGAAGCGCACACGGACGTGCTTGTAGCGGTTTTTGGGAGGGGGCGCCCATCAGCGCAGCCCCCTCAATAAGCAGGCTGGGGCCGGGAGAATCAGGCCCCTCCAAAGTCAGAAGCTTACCTTCCCCGCATCAATCTCGGATACCAGCTTCTTATCAAGCTTGGTATACCCCTCTGTGCGAGGCAACCACGCATAAACCTCTTCGCCAGTTTTGCCGAGGGAATAGCCCGCTTTCTGGATATCCACCTTGCGGTACTTGAAGGTGCCGGTTTTCTCGATGGCGTGTGTCACGCGGACGAACACCGGAATGGCGTAAGCCGGCAAGTTCTCCTTCAGGTAGGCGAACAGCTTGTTGATGTCGAACTCGCTGCCGTTGCTCTGGGGCACCAGCGTCACCATGCCGGCCTTGCCGTTGGTTTTCGGGATTTCCACGCCGTAGACGATGGCTTCCTCCACCATACCGGAGCCATCGAGGATGTTCTCGACTTCGGTGGTCGACACGTTTTCGCCTTTCCAGCGGAAGGTGTCGCCCATGCGGTCGACAAACTGCAGGTGGCCGCAGCCGATTTCCTTGAGCACATCACCGGTATTGAACCAGCTGTCGCCTCTCTTGAAGGCATCGCGGAGGATGGATTTCTCGGTGGCGTCTTTCTGGGTATAACCCTCGAACGACCACTTCTTGGTGATCTCGCCGATCAGCAGGCCCGGTTCACCCTTGCGGACTTCTTCCATGTAACCCTTGCGATTGCGGATCGGGTCCCGGGTACCGTCGTGGAACTTGACCAGTTTGTAGGGCGCCGTGGAAAAGCCCACGGTGTTGTCCATGTTAAAGAAGTTGGAGAAGCCGATGTTGCCCTCACTGGAGGCGTAGAGCTCCGCCACGGTCTCGATGCCGAAGCGTTGCTTGAACTCTTTCCAGATGGACGGGCGCAGGCCGTTGCCGATCATTTTGGTCAGGCTGTGATTGCGGTCCTGGTCGCTGGCCGGCTGGTTCAGTAGGTAGCGGCAGAGTTCGCCGACGTAGCCGAAGGTGGTGGCTTTATAGCGGCGCACATCGTCCCAGAAGGCGCTGGCTGAGAACTTGCGGCGCAGGGCGATGGACGAGCCGCCGGCCAGCACCGAGCCCCAGCACACCAACAGCGCGGTGCCGTGGTACAAAGGCAGCGTGCAGTACAGGACGTCTTCCGGTTCCATGGCGAGGGACATCAACCCGAAGCCGCCGTAGGCCTTCACGAACTTGCGATGGCTGCCGGGTGCAGCCTTCGGCAGGCCGGTGGTGCCGGAGGTGAACAGGTAAATGGCGGTGTCACCCATTTTAGGCGGGTTGCTCAGCACCGGATTGGTGCCACTGTAGGCGCTCACCTTTTCTGCCATGTTGACATAGCCTTCCGGTGCGTCGCCGAACATGCTCTGGGTGTTGGCGTCCGCCAGGAACAGAAACGGCGTGCCATGGTTGGTCTGCAGATCGGCTTTCACCGCGTCAAATGGCTCGGTCAGCTCCTCGCCAACCACCACCATGCGCGGCTTGATCAGGTTGATGCTGTGTTCCAGCACTTTGCCTTTCTGGGAGGTGTTGAGCATGGCGCAGGACACGCCAATCTTGGCGGCGCCGGCGACCACGGCGAGCAGTTCCGGGCGGTTCTCCAGAAACACCGCGATGGCATCGCCCTTGACCAGCCCCTGGGCCAGCAGGAAGTTGGCAATGCGGTTGGCCCAGTTATTGAACTCGGACCAGGTGATGCTGCGATCCTCGTAGGCAATGGCAGGGCGGGAGGGGTATTTCTCCGCATTACGCTCCACCAGGACGCCGAGGGTCAGTTCCTTGTTTTCATTCTTGATCGAGTAGTAATAGTAGCCTTTGGCGATGGCCGGAAACCGGCGCACGATGCCGGGAATGCTGCGGACGATGTCACGGGCTGAAACGTTGTCTTGACTCATGGTGCTATCCGTAAGGGTTTTGAGTTGTGGTTTTGTTGTGGCCCCGGGACACCGTCTTTCTCCGGGGCTAATCCAGGAACAGGTCCGGTAGCAGCGGCTTGTCGCCGGCGGCGAATCGGTACTGTTCGAAATCGGTTACGCCGTCCTCTCGCAGGACGTCTTCGTCAATCAGGGCCTGCCCGGTCAGGCTGGTGCCCGGTCGATTGAGGATGCTGACGGCGGCATCCGCCATGATCTCCGGCTTGCGGCCCTGGGCCATCATCTGCGGTCCGCCCACTTCAAACTCGATGGCGGCCGTGGCAATCAGGGTTTTCGGCCACAAACAGTTCACGGCAATGTCGTAGCGCCTGAATTCCTCCGCCATCCCCATGCTGAGCATGGTCATGGCGTACTTCGTGGTTGTGTATGGGCCATACTGCGCGAACCATTTGGTGTCCAGGTTCAGCGGCGGTGACAGGCTCAGGATATGACCGTTGTCCGAAGCCTTCAGCCAGGGCAGGGCCGCCTGGCTGCAGAGAAACACCGCGCGGGCGTTGACCTGATGCATCAGGTCGTAGCGGCTGGCCTTGAGTTTCTCCACCCCGGTCAGCCGGATGGCGCCGGCGTTATTCACCAGCGCATCAATGCCCCCGAAGTGCTCGGCCGCCTCATTCACCCGCTGCCGCACCTGGTTTTCGTCCCGTACATCCAGTACCAGCGGCAGCGCCTGCCCGCCGGCGTCACGAATTTCCTCCGCCACACTGTGAATGGTGCCCGGCAGTTTCGGGTGCGGGGTGTCGGACTTGGCGCCGATCACCACGTTCGCCCCCTGCCTGGCGCAGGCGAGGGCAATGGCCCGGCCGATGCCCCGGCTGCCGCCGGTGATAAATACAGTTCGCTTGTTCAGACTGTTCATGGGTTGGCCTCCTGTTCCGTCGCCTCGCCAGCGTGGATATTCACCAGCAACTGGCTGCGCTTGACCTGATCGCCGCGGGTGACCAGCACCTCGCCGACCACACCGTCCCGGTCTGCTTTGACCGGGTGTTCCATCTTCATGGCTTCCAGTATAACCAGTGTCTCGCCCTGCTGGACGGTTTGACCGGCTGAGACCAATACATCAATGATGGCGCCGTCCATGGAGGCCTGAACCTTGCCGCTGCCCGCACCGTTAGCGCCGGCGGCTGGCTGGTGGGTAATGTCCCTTACCGCCCAGGCTTGCCCGAACGCCTGCAAATATAGGGAATCCCCGTCGCGGTGGTATTGGCAACGCTGACGTACCCCGTTGTCGATGATGCATAACAGGCCATCGCCAAGGCTTTGCACCATCAGTTGATACTGCCGGTCGCCATGGCTGACAGACACTGTATCGCCGGCCTTGCGCACCAGCAGTTGGACAGCTCCGTCGCCCGTGTCCAGCTTCATCGGTGTCATCGTCGCCGGGGCGTTGCTCCAGGCGCTCTGGCCCGATCTGCCATGGTCGAGGATGCTGGCTGCCATGGCGAGCTCGCGGATGCCGGGGGTAAACGGCGCCAGCGACGGATCCTCCCGAAAGGCCTGTTGCAGGAACGCGGTGGTGGCTTCCCCGGCACCGAAGGTATCGTTGGCGATAATGCGGCTGAGGAAATAGCGGTTGGTGGTGACGCCGAACACGGTGGTGTCTTCCAGTGCGCGGATCAGCCGGCGGCGGGCCTCGTCCCTCGTCTGGCCCCAGGCAATGACCTTGGCCAGCATGGGATCGTAGTGGGGGGTGATGACGTCGCCGGAGCGCACGCCGGTGTCGTATCGCAGGCCCTCTCCCTCGGCGGGTGCAAAGGCCAGCAGCGGTCCGGTTTGCGGAATGAAATCGTGGGCCGGGTCTTCGGCGTACAGCCGCACTTCGATGGCGTGGCCATTGAGCCGGATTTCGTCCTGCTGCAGGGGCAGGGGCTGCCCTTCGGCCACCGCCAGTTGCCAGGCCACCAGATCCTGGCCGGTAATCAGCTCGGTGACCGGGTGTTCCACCTGCAGGCGGGTGTTCATTTCCAGAAAGTAGAAATTGCGATCCTTGTCCACCAGGAACTCGACGGTGCCGGCCCCTTCGTAGCCGCAGGCCAGTGCGGCTTTCACCGCCGCCTCGCCCATGGCCTGGCGCAGTTCCGGCGTCACGAACGGGGAGGGCGCTTCTTCCACCACTTTCTGGTGGCGACGTTGCACCGAGCAGTCCCGCTCGCCAAGGTACACGGCGTTGCCGTGGCGGTCGGCAAAGACCTGGATTTCCACATGGCGGGGCTCGATGACGGCTTTTTCGAGGATGAGTTCGTCGTCGCCGAAGGCTTGTTTGGCTTCGGAGCGGGCGCGTTTGATGTTGTCCGCCAGTTCAGCATCTTGCTGCACCAGGCGCATGCCGCGGCCACCGCCGCCGGCAGAGGCTTTGATCATCAGCGGGTAGCCGATGTCCGCTGCCGCGGCGATGAGTTCGTCGTCACTGGCGTTGTTACCTTTGACGGGCCCTTCGTAGCCGGGCACAACGGGCACGCCAGCCTGTTGCATGGCGATCTTGGAGCGGCGCTTGCTGCCCATGAGGTCAATGGCATCGGCAGGAGGCCCGACGAAGACCAGGCCGGCGTCTTTACAGGCGTTGGCGAAGCCGGCGTTTTCGGAGAGAAAGCCGTACCCGGGATGGATGCAGTCGGCGCCGGTTTTCCGTGCGGCGTCGGAGATGGCGTCCACGTTCAGGTAGGAAGCGCCGACCTGAGCCGGGCCAACGCACACGGCTTCGTCGGCCTCATGCACGTGCAGGGCGCGGGCGTCGGCTTCGGAGTAGACCGCTACGGTGCGATATCCGAGGGCTTTGGCGGTGCGGATGACCCGGACGGCTATTTCGCCTCGGTTGGCTATGAGGAGCTTCTTTAACATGGTGCTGATCTCTTGTAATGGTGCCTGTCCGCACCTATGGCGGGGAAGCGCTTCCAGAAAACCGCTACAAGCACGTCCGTGTGCGCTTCTCTTCGGCCATCCATGGCCTTCGAAATTTTCTGGAAGCGCTTCCCCGCCATAGGCGCTCCCGCTGTCATTCGGAGTGGCTTGCCCACTTTGGTTCACGTTTTTGCATGAAGGCCATGGTGCCTTCGGCGCCTTCATCGCTTCGGATAGCGGCGGCGAATTTTTCGGCAGCGCTGTCCAGCAGGCCACCCATGGATTCATGACCAACGCGGTGGAGCAACGCCTTGGTTTCGGCGGTGGCTTTGGGGGCACACAAGCGAACTCGCTCGAGAGCCTGGTCCAGCAATTTGTCGATATGCTCGTCCGACGCAGCCACCTGGTGAACAATGCCAAGAGCGCAGGCTTCTTCGGCACTGATTCTCAGCCCGAGCAGCGCCAACCGGCGGGCCTGGGTCAGGCCGATGCGTTCAACGACAAAGGGCGCGATCTGCGCCGGAATCACCCCAAGAGAGGTTTCCGGCATGCCGAATTTTGACGTTGGCCCTGCAAAAGCGACGTCCGAGACGCAGGCCAGTCCGAACCCGCCGCCCATCACCGCGCCTTCGGTGATGGCGATGACGACCTTGGCGGATTCGTTGACCTGCTGGATCATCTGGCCGAATGCCCGGTTCAGGCGGTAGAACGGATCGGCCTCGCCGTCGGCCGCGCTTTGACCCCGGGCGCCGGCCATGTCTTTAATGTCACCGCCGGCGCAAAAATGACCGCCGGCACCTCGAATCACCACCGCGCGTATGCTCATGTCGTTTTCGACCTGCGCGAACACGGTGGACAGTTCCGCCACCATTTGAAGGCTCATGGCGTTGCGCACGTCTGGGCGGTTGATGGTGACGTGCAGGGCGGGGCCCTGTTTTTCCAGTAGCAGCGTTTCGCAGTGTGGTAGCTGGCTCATGTTAAGACTCCACGTAAAGTGTCCGGGGGCTGGCAGGCAGGAGGGGCTTTCCGGGACCGTCGGCAGCAGGGATGCTGCCGTCGAGCGTACAGGGACGTATTTAAAGCGTGTCCCGGAAAGCCCCTCCTGCCTGCCAGTCCTTCTGCCAAAGTTAGTCTTTGCGCTTGCCCGGCAGGGTTCCCATCATTTTGCAGATGATGCCCAGCATGATTTCGTCGGCACCGCCGCCGATGGACACCAGGCGCACGTCCCGGAATGCGCGGGACAGCGGGTTGTCCCACATGTAGCCCATACCACCCCAGTACTGCAGGCAACTGTCGGTCACCTCACGGCCCAGGCGGCCGGCTTTCAGCTTTGCCATTGAGGCCAGTCGGGTGACGTCTTTGCCCTCAATGTGCAGTTCACAGGCCTGATAGGTCAGGGCGCGCAGGGCTTCCACTTCGGTTTGCAGCTCGGCCAGGCGGAAGTGAATGACCTGGTTGTCGATCAGCGGCTGGCCGAAGGTCTTGCGCTCGCGGCAGTAGTCGATGGTCATGTTGATGCAGTTCTCCAGCGCCTTGATCACGTTGGCGGCGCCCCACATGCGTTCTTCCTGGAACTGCAGCATCTGCATCATGAACCCGGTTCCCTCGGCACCGATGCGGTTGCGTTGGGGAACGCGCACGTCGTCAAAGAAGATCTGCGCGGTTTCGGAGGAGCGCATGCCCAGCTTGTTCAGATGCGGGCTGAAAGAGATACCCGGCGAGTTCATCGGCACCACGATCAGGGATTTGTTCTTGTGGGGTTTGTCATCGGAGGTGTTGGCCAGCAGGCAGATGAAGTCGGCCTTGGGGCTGTTGGTGATCCACATCTTGGAGCCATTGATGACGTAATCATCGCCGTCCTGCTTCGCGGTGGTTTTCATCCCGGCGACGTCAGAACCCGCGCCCACTTCACTGACACCGATACAGCCGACCATGTCGCCGGCGATGGCGGGTGTCAGGAAATCCCGTTTGAGTTCATCGGACCCGAACCGCGCAATCGCGGGGGTGCACATGTCGGTCTGCACGCCCACGGCCAGGGGCACACCGCCACAATGGGCCATGCCCAATTCTTCCGCCACGACCAGGTTGTAGCTGTAATCCAGCCCCATGCCGCCGTATTCTTCCGGCTTCTGAATGCCGAGCAGGCCGAGGTTGCCGAGTTTCTTGAAGACGTCGTGAATCGGAAACTCCCCGGCTTCTTCCCATGCATCGCAATGGGGGTTGATTTCTTTTTCCACGAAGTCGCGGACGGTTTTTCTCAGGGCGTCGTGTTCGGCGGTGAATTTCATGTTCTTGTTCTCCTACTGATGTCTAGTTCGTGCCTGCCTTTTTAGGTGCAGGTCCGTTAGCTTGGGTGGCGGGTGCGGGGGCAGGCTTCCAGAAAAACGCTACAAGCACGTCCGTGTGCGCTTGATCTCCGGCCATCCATGGCCTCCGACATTTTCTGGAAGCCTGCCCCCGCACCCGCTTAGTCTGCGAATTCGATGCTGCATGCTGAAAGTTTTGTGCCTTTGTAGGTCGGATTAGCCGTAGGCGTAATCCGACAGATTGGCGGATCATGCTGGGCTTTGGTTGTCGGATTACGCCTGCGGCTAATCCGACCTACAGTCAACGTGTTCTGTTGTGACGTTCTAGAAAATCATGCTCCCCAAAGGAGTTATCGCTTGGCCCGGATGAGCCGATTGGAACGGCCTGTCCAAAAATTTCGGAGGCCATGGATGGCCGGAGAGAAGCGCACATGGATGTGCTCGTAGCGGTTTTTGGACAGGACGTTCCAAACGGTTCCTGCACTCAAACCAGACACCCACGAGGCGGGCTCCCCCAAGCTCAAACCAAAATCAAAGCCGAGCCACCCCAAACGTATTAGGCCGCAACTGCCGCGCCTCGGCCTCTCGGCACACATCCAGAACCAGCGCCACCACTCTCCGCGTATCCCGCGGGTCGATCAGGCCGTCGTCCCACAGCCGGGCGGTGCCGAACAGGGCCGTGGAGCCGTCTTCGAGTTTCTTGGCCGTAGCCTGTTCCAGAAAATCCAGTGTCTTCGGATCCGGTTCGATGCCGCTGCGGCGTTGCTTGTCTTCAGCCACAATGCGCATCACCTTGCCAGCCTGAGCGGGACCCATGACCGCGGTGCGGCTGTTGGGCCAGGCAAAGATGAATCGCGGGTCCAGGCCGCGACCGCACATGGCGTAGTTACCTGCACCATAGGAACCGCCGATCACAATTGCGACTTTTGGCACCCGGCAATTGGCCACGGCCTGAATCATTTTCGAGCCGTGCTTGATGATGCCGTTCTGTTCCGAGTGGGTCCCCACCATGAAACCGGTGGTGTTGTGGAGAAACAGCAGGGGCGTGCCCGCCTGGTCGCAGAGCTGGATAAACTGGGCTGCCTTGGCCGAACCGGCCGGGGTGATCGGGCCGTTGTTGCCGATGATGCCGACGGAATGACCCTCGATGCGGATGGTGCCGCAAACGGTCTGGTCGTCGAATTCGTTCTTGAAGTCCATGAACTTCGAGCCATCGGCGATGCGGGCAAGAATTTCACGGACGTCATACGGTTTTTTGGAATCCGCAGGTATCACACCCAGCAGCTCGTCGGCGGGATGCAGCGGTTCTTCCCACTGCAGTTCCCGTTTAGGTGGTAACTGCTCATTCCAGGGCAGGGCTTCCAGTATGTTTCTGGCCTGGCGGATGCCGTCGGCATCGTCTTCGGCCAGGTATTCGGCGGTGCCAGCGACCTGGGCGTGCATTTCGGCACCGCCCAGTTCTTCGTCGGTGGCGACTTCGCCGGTGGCGGCTTTCAGCAGCGGCGGGCCGGCGAGGAACATCTTGGCCTGGTCCCTCACTGCGATGACGTAGTCGGATAGGCCCGGCTGGTAGGCACCGCCGGCGGTGGCGTTGCCGTGGACAACCGTCACTTGTGGAATGCCGGCGGCAGACATTCTCGCCTGGTTGGCGAAGCCGCGGGCCCCCTGCACAAAAATGTCCGTGGCGTAGTTCAGGTTGGCACCGCCGCTTTCGGACAGGGACACCACTGGGAGTTTGTTCTCCATGGCGATCTGCTGCAGGCGCAGGGTCTTGTCCAGACCCGCCGGGGTGATGGTGCCGCCCTTGATGGCGCTATTGCTGGCTACGACCAGGCAGCGGATGCCGCTGACGGTGCCTATGCCGGCAATGATGCCGCCGCCGGACAGGCTGCCGTCTTTGTCGTCGTGCATCTTGTAGCCGGCCAGCGAGCACAGTTCCAGGAACGGGGTGCCGCGGTCCAGCAAGCGGTTGATGCGATCCCTGGGCAGCAGTTTTCCTCGTTTGGTGAATTTCTCGCGGGCCGCTTCTGCCAGGTCCAACACCTTCTGCTCCACCGCGCGGAAGGTGGCGATATGGGCTTCCATCGCGTCGACGTTGGCGCGAAAGTCATCCGAGTGGGGGCTGACGGTGGATTCGATCACCTGCATGGCTGTCTCCTCAGTCGTCGCCCAGCACTTTGGGGGTGGTGGCGCGGTGAAAACCGTTGAACGGTTCGTTGTTCTTGGCTTTGGGGAAGGGCCATACCCGGCCGCCCTGGGATGCGGCGCCGTCGATACGCAGGCAGTCGCCGCTGATAAAGGCGGCGCCCGGGCTCAGCAGGAAGCAGATGGCAGCACTGACTTCGCTTTCCGTGCCCATGCGTTTGAGCGGTACGTTGTCGCCCAGGCTGCGAATCCACTGTTTCATGTGTTCCGGATAGTTATCCATGCCGCTGGAGGCGATCCAGCCCGGGGCCACGGCATTGACGCGAACCCCGGACGTGCCCCATTCCACCGCGGCGGTCTGGGTGAAGTTGACCATGCCGGCGCGGGCTGCACCGGAGTGACCCATGCCAGGCATGCCGCCCCACATGTCCGCGACGATATTGACGATGGCTCCGCCGGTTTTCGACAGGGCCTGGGTGTAGGCTTCTCGGGCCATCAGAAAGCCACCGGTCAGGTTGGTGCGCACCACGGTCTCCCAGCCTTTCTGGTTGATGCCGGTGAGGGGCGAGGGGAACTGGCCGCCGGCGTTATTGACCACACCATTGAGGCCGCCGTGTGCTTCCAGAATGGCAGCCACGGTGGCCCTGACGGATTCCTCTTCACGAATGTCGCACACGTGGGCGGTGGCGATGCCGCCGTCCTCGCTGATCTCGGCTTGGACGGCCTCAACCTTTTCCGCCTTGCGGCCCACCAGCGCGACACGGGCGCCCAGGGCGGCCAGTTCGTGGGCGGTGCAGCGGCCAATGCCAGAGCCGCCGCCGGTTACGATGAAGGTCTGCCCGCTGAACAGGCCGGGGCGCAAAACAGATTGGTAGCTCATGAACGTTGTCCTTTTTCCAGAACGGCCCGGGCAATGGGCACAGGGAATTCCAGTAATTGCTGCGCGAAGGCCTTGCCCTGCGGGTCGATCCGCAGGCTGGCGACACCACCGCCACCAAGGCTGTGTTCCAGCAGGAAGTTGAAGGCATGGAAGCCGGGCAGGGCCCAGCGGGTAACCTTGCCGGTTTCCGGGTGCAGGGTATGGGTCATCCAGTCGGCTACGGCGGATTCGGTCAGCGCCGCTTCAATATAAGGGGCGAACTCGGGATGACGGGCAATCACGCCGATGTTGCTATGGTCGCCCTTGTCGCCGCTGCGGGCCCAGGCCAGATCGATCAGGGGCGCGGTGGTGTCGGTTGCCGGCAATTCCGGATTCGCTACCGACTCTGCCAGTTGCGAGGGGTCGAAGCCGCCGGTGGTCTCAACCTCGACGCTGCCCTGGTGGCCAGCCAGATCCACCGAGACCGTTACTGCGGATTTCGGCACCAGGCAGGAATACAGACGGATCTTTGGCCACACGGTTGGGCGGCCGCCCACGATGCCGGTAATGCCCGGCGCCATGCCGGTGGCGGCCTGGGCAATTTCCCGGGAGAACAGCACCAGCGCCTCCTTCTTGGGGTGAGCGGTGCTGATTTTTACCACCACTTCCCGGCAATCCTGGCGCTGGCCGTGGGCGCCGTAGGTCGCTTCAGTGCCCAGCAGTTCCACGCTGGTGTCGGTGTAATCCGGCAGGCCGCGCTCCCGGAACAGGCGGGCGGTTTTGGCGAGAATCGCATCAGCCACGGTTTGCGCCTTCGCTTTGGCGTCAATGCCGGCGAGCAGGAAGGTGACCGTGCATTTGAAGCCGTCGGGCCAGGTGCCGGACACCTTGTAGCTGTCGGTCGGCGGCAGTCCCCGGGCGCCGCGAACGCTGACCTGATCGACGCCGGTTTCCGTCAGTTCAACGTCGGTAAAATCGCAGGTGACATCCGGCAGCAGGTAAGCGCGGGGATCACCGATTTCGTACACCAGTTGTTCGGCCACGGTGCCGCGGCTTACCTTGCCGCCGGTTCCTGCGGGTTTGGTGATGTGGAAGTGACCGTCGGCGCTGACCTCGGCGATGGGGAAGCCCATATCGGCATAGCCTTCGGCCACTTCCTGCCAGTCGGTGAAGTTGCCGCCGGTGGACTGGGCGCCGCACTCGAGCAGGTGCCCGGCAAGACTGCCCTGAGCGAGCTTGTCATAGTCGCTCCAGCGCCAGCCGAATTCATGAACCAGCGGCGCCAGCACCAGAGCGCTGTCTGCCACCCGGCCGGTAATGACGATGTCCGCCCCCTGCTCCAGAGCGGCGACCAGGCCCGGTGCGCCGAGGTAGGCGTTGAGGCTGACCATCATCGGCGGCATTGGCTGGGCGGTGGTCATTTCAGTAATACCGGCTTCCGCCAGCTGTTTCTTTTGCGTCAGCAGATCGTCGCCCAGTACCAGGGCAATGTTCAGCTCCACCCCCGCCTTGTCACACAGCGACTGCAGGGCGTCGCGGCAGGCCACGGGGTTCACCCCTCCGGCATTGGCCAGCACGCGTATGCCTTTTTCCTTGATATCCCCCAGCAAAGGCGCCATCACCGTTTGCACAAAGTCCCGCGCGTAGCCCTGGGACGGGTCTTTCATTTTCTGGCCGGCCATGATCGACATGGTGATCTCGGCCAGATAATCCGCCACCAGGTAATCGATGTTGCCCTTGTGAACCAGTTGGGCCGCTGCGGTCTCGGTATCGCCCCAGAACGCGGCGGAACAGCCGATGCGAACGGTTTTTGCAGAATCTGCCATGGTATGTGCCCTGTGACCGTTGGCCGTGCGGGGAGCGATGACGCTGCCCGGACGGAGGTTGGCTTACGATAAAACGACAATACCAAGCAAGCGCTTGGTTTGTAAACAGGCAAATTGCGGGTAGAATCGAGGTCCTGTTTCTTTGTATGGAAAAGCCTGTGACTCAAGACGCTATCCTTCGATCCCTTATCGCCGATAATCTGGTTTCTGACCCTGCCGGTGCCCGTGGCCGTTTGTTGAAAGAAGCCGCCCGCCTGTTTCGGGACAAGGGCTATGAGCGCACCACCGTCAGGGATCTGGCAGCCGCGGTGGGTATACAGTCCGGCAGCCTGTTTCACCATTTCCGCACCAAGGAAGACATTCTCAAGGCGGTGATGGTTGAAACCATTCGCCTGAACACCGCACTGATGCAGGCGGCCATGGATGCGGTGGATGCCCCCAGGGACAAACTGCGGGCGCTGATCCGGGCGGAGCTTGAATCGATTAATGGCCTGACCGGTGAGGCCATGGCGGTGCTGGTATTCGAGTGGCGAAGCCTGTCCGAGCCTGCGCGCGAGGACGTGCTGAAACTGCGAGATGTGTATGAAAAGCTGTGGCTGGATGTACTGACAGCGGTCCAGAAGGAAGGCCGCCTGCAGGCCGAGCCGTTTGTCGTGCGCCGGATGCTGACCGGCGCCCTGAGCTGGACGGTGACCTGGTATCGTCCCGACGGCGGGCTGAGCCTGGATGGTCTGACCGACCAGGTGGTGGCGATGATGGGGCTGGCGGACTAGTTCGCGGCCGAATCGGACACAACATCCCACCAAAATGTTTCACTATTGGTACAAATGTACGCCACATAACTCTTTTCTGAAGTTATTGTTTTGTATAAAAATAATTTCGCAACCTTCCTTTCTTGCCCGGCCATTGGCCTGATCGGCATAACCGGATCGGCATTCGAGCCATTTTTGTCAGACAAGAATCGCCGCATTCTTTGATCCGTCGAAGGTGCATGGGTCGGAAACCTCTCCCACCCATGACGTATAAAAACAACGCAGAACTCAAGGCGAATTATGATCTCTTCACTGGTTAAACCCGTCGGGTGCATGGTCGCCATGCGCAACAAACTGCTTACCCTCACTGCCCTGGCCCTGCTGGCCGGTTGCTCGGCCAATCCGATCTACACCACCACCGGTGTGGTGCTCTCCAATTATTCCGAAGGGGAGGCGACTCCCTACGTCATGCAGATGTCTGACCCGGAAATGGCGTGTGCGCTGGGGGAGGGCATTGACCCGTTGCTTTACTCCTTCTCACGGGTGACCGAAGCGCCGGACAGCACCGGTTCGCTGTTGATGTTGCTGGCGGCCAACTGCTCGGAATACCAGGCCTGGGAGGCGGAGCTGGAGTATCTGCGCGAAGATTACGCCGGCAATGTTCCCGCCGCCAAAGACGCCCGGGA
The DNA here is from genome assembly GCF_018424605.1 of Marinobacter lipolyticus. Taxonomy (GTDB): domain Bacteria; phylum Pseudomonadota; class Gammaproteobacteria; order Pseudomonadales; family Oleiphilaceae; genus Marinobacter; species Marinobacter lipolyticus_B. Next base: position 51,482 of record NZ_QTKT01000005.1, read on the forward strand.
GCGTGCCAAGCGCCTGAACGCTGAAACCGCCAAGCGCCGCTACATCGCGTTCCAGCGCGCCATGGCCGCCTACGAATTTGATCCCGCCGCCGAGCCGCTGGAATGCCCGTTTCTGTTTGAACCGCAGGATGAGCTGACCTTCCTGCTGGGCCTCCTCACCGGCATGCAGGCCATCGTGAATGACGCCAACTCCGGCGCCATGGCGGGCGTGCCGCGCAATATTGCGCCCCAGGCCGAGCGAGCGGCCACCTGCCTCGACAATGAAAAGTGGGGTGGTTTGCCGAACGCTATCCGCAGCCTGGTGTGGCTGCTGCTGCCGGACACCCGTCCTGCGTTGTCACCGGATCCGTGGGAAGTGCTGGAAAACAGCTCGGAGCTGTCCGTCAAATCCGGTTTCCGCGCTTCGATGGCTCTGGAGGCCGTGGCCGCGGAAACCTTCGGCCGGCCTGATGTGCTGGCCGACGTCATCGCGCGGTTTGCCGAAGCCGAAAACACCATCGAGGTCTGGGACGACTACCGGCTGGTGGATGAAGTTGCCCGCAGGGTTCTTCAGTTCTCGTCCGACAAGCACTGGACCGCCAACTATGGCTATCGGACGCCCCGTCGACATTTCGGCAAAATGAGCCCGGAAAGCACGGCGGAAGTCGAAACCATGAACCTGGACGATCTGCTGTAAGCGGTCGTCCGGCACAGACCAATGAAATTCCTTACAAACACAAGAATGACCCGGAGGTCAGTTATGTTCCGTAAATCCCTCGTTGCCTTGTCACTCGTTGCGGCGGCTCCGCTCGCCTCCGCAGCACCGGTCAAGATGTGTGTGTTCGATGTCATCGGTGCGAACGGTGACATGTTCAATATGGTTAAAGACTACGCGCTGGAGATGAAGGCTCACGGCGTTGACTTCGAACTGCGCCCCTACACCGATGAAGGGGTTGCCGTCGGCGATTTCAACTCCGGGCAATGTGATGCCGTGGCGGCCACGGATCTGCGTACCCGTCCGTTCAACCGGTTCACCGGCAGCATCAGTGCGGTCGGGGCTATCCCGACCTACGACGATCTGAAAACCGTGCTGGCCACTCTGGCGCAGCCCAAGGCTGCGCCGTTGATGAAAGACAACGGCTATGAGGTGCTGGGTATTGTGCCGGTGGGCGCCGGCTACCTGTTTGTAAACGATCGCAGTATCGATACCGCAGGCGAACTCGCCGGCAAGCGGATGGCAACCCTGGATTACCAGAAAGATGCCATTCACATGGTTAATCACGTCAAGGCCACCGTAGTGCCCTCCGACATCACCAATTTTGCCGGCAAGTTCAACAATGGCTCGGTTGACACCGCTTACGCCCCCGCCTTCGCCTACGAGGCTCTGGAACTCTATAAAGGCATCAGCGACGGCGGCGGCATTGTGGATTACCCGCTGGCCCAGCTCACCATCCAGGTGATCGCCCGTGAAGGCGTGCTGGACAGTGAAACCGCGCAGAAGTCCCGGGAAGTGGCCTGGGGCATGTATGGCCAGGCCATGAATCTGATTCAGGGCCAGGAAGAGGCCATTCCTGAGGACAAGTGGATCAACATTCCGGACAGCGATATTCAGGGCTATCAGGAAATGTTCCGTGATAACCGCCTGCAGCTGCGGGATGGCACTGAGGGAGCCGACAAGGTCTATCATCCCAAAATGATGAGCCTGCTCAGCAAGATCCGCTGTGCCAGCAACCCGTCTGCGTCTGAATGCACCGCAAGCGATCGCGAATAATAACCAAGGCTGATCCTTCATGAACTGGCGAGCAATTTCCGTAGCAGGGTCGAGAACTCTGTACCCCGTGCACCGGTCGCACGGGGTCATTCTCCTGCTGCTGCTGATCTTCACCCTGCTGCTTGGCATGGGCAACTCCCTCCACTCCAGAATGCTCTGGGTGGGGGAGCAAACCTGGCCGAACTACTATCTGCTCAATCCGGATGCGACTGAGCCGACCTGCAACATGACAATGGATGTTGAGGCGGAAGTGCGCAAACGGATGAATGCGTACGAACCCGACCCGGATGATCTGTTCAGTTCTCCGCCGGATGCCGGCGCCATTCGCGAGTCGCTGGAGCGCAATCTGGCCCTGTGCGAACAGAAGCACCAGATGTTCGCGGAGAACCAGAAACACGCCACGGCGGCGCTGTCGGTGTTCAAAACGGTCGAGCAGGGGTTCGCTTCGTTCCTGCTGGAAAACATTGAGCTGACCAAGTTCCTGTTCATTGCCATGTTCGCCATGGCCGCGGCGATCTCTGCACTGGACGCGGATCACATTGCGCTGCGCCTGCCCCGTAACCGGGCCGAATGGCGCCTGAGCCAGGGCGCACAACTGGCCGTGAACGGGCTGATGGTGTTCTCGCTCTATTCGTACATTGGCAGGCTCGCCAATTCGCCGGGCACCGAGGACACCATCGTCTTTCAGTATGCCTGGGCGGCGGTGTTCGGGCTGTTCATGATTATCAACCTGGTGCGCTTCGTAAACGTTCCCGAGCGTATGAAGCCGGGAAGCCTGAGCGCTTCCTCCGGTCTGGTGGTGCCGCTGTACTGCGTCATGGGCCTGATTGCCATGAGCTACTTCTTCCTGGTGGACGGCTACTCATCAGGCCTGGCCATTTACTTCAACATGATGACGAACCTGTCGTCGATGTTCATAAACATCGGGCTGTATGTACTGGTGGGGATGGCACTGAAGCAGACGCGGATACCCGAACTGCTGCTCAACACCATCAAGCCATTCCAGCTGCCGGCGCCCATGCTGGCCTCGGTGATGATCTTTGCCACCGCATTCCCGACCGCGTTCACCGGGGCATCGGGGATCTTCATTCTGGCTGTGGGCGGGGTGGTCTACGACGAGCTGCGTCGGGCCGGCGCCGGTCGCCAGCTGTCGCTGGCGACAACCGCCATGTCGGGCAGTCTGGGTGTGGTGCTCAACCCCTGCCTGCTGATTGTGGTGGTGGCGGCGCTCAACAAGGAAGTCACCACTTCTGAGATGTACGGTTGGGGCTTCTGGGTGTTCATGTTCTCGGCCACGCTGTTCTCGGTGATCGTCTGCAAAACCCAGGGCAACTGGCGGCCGCGCCCGGCGCCGGGCGCCTTCCGCGAGTCCATTAGGCAGTTCAGGCCGCTAGCGCCATACGCGGCGGTAGCCCTGGCGGTTATCCTCGGCATCTGGGTAATTCTGGGCCTGGGCTTCAATGAATACAGCGCGCCGATGATCCTGCCGCTGGTCATGCTGGCACTGGTCTACCTGGATGCCGGTAAGGACAGCCGGGACGAGGGGCAAAGCCGCGCCCGGGCATTCTGGACCCGCAGCACCGCGGCGGCCAGCGACTCTGCCGTGCATATTGGCGCGCTGCTGGCGCTGATCGGCTTCTCGATCTGCCTCGGCGGTATCCTGGAGCGCTCGGACATCGTACACACACTGTTCCCGGAGGATCTGACCAGCCCGTGGATTGCGATGCTGGTGATCGTGGTAATGCTCACCGTGATCGGCATGGTGATGGACCCGTTCGGTGCGGTTATCCTGGTATCGGCAACGATTGCCCAGCCTGCTATCCAGCTGGGTATTGATCCGCTGCATTTCTGGATCGTGTGCCTGGTGGCCTTTGAGCTGGGTTATCTGAGCCCGCCGGTGGCGCTGAACCATCTGCTGACCCGTCAGGTGGTCGGCGAAACCGAAGTGTTGGCGGCGGAACGTACCGGTTCCTTCTGGCATCGTTATGAGCGCCTGCTGCTGCCGCTGGTGGTGATGGGGCCCACACTGCTGCTGACCGCATTCGTGCCCATGTTGTTCTACGCTTTGTAAACCGGCTGTAGTTAACACATCGGAAGCCGCCGCTGGGGTAACCTGTCGGCGGTTTTTTGCATCCGGGCAAAGATCTGGAACGTAACCACAACACAAAGCGTGATCTAATAGTAATTTATATGGTGTATGTTTCTGTTAATACAATTCTCTTCGATGACAGGTGCTGGATAGAACAATGAATGGGCTGCATGGTGTTCACCTGACTTTATTACTAAGCGCTCTTTTTCTGGTTGGGTGCGGAGGTGGTGGAGGCGGGAGTTCCAGTAGCTCCTCCGGATGTTTGGGCGAAACTGCCAATATTGGGGAAAGCACGATTGGTGCTTCAGCAGTACAGGTAAGTGGTGTCATTGAAATAGAAAGTCAAACCCGGGTCGACGTCGATACAGCCGACGATTTAAGGCTGAATCAAGCCTCGAGCAATAACTGTGATGATGAAGCGCAACTACTTCCCGTAACGGGGATTGTAGGCGGGTATTTGAGTGCAGAGACGGGGACATACCCCTTCAGGGCGGGAGATAATGCCCAATTTGATTTCGAGGCTGATAACCAGGATTACTACGCTGCAGACTTCCGTCCTGGTGACCGCGTGTCGCTGCAAGTTTTCAGTGACTCCCGCGTGAGTCAACCGCAGCCGCGGTTGCAGGTTTTTGATAGCAGTAACCGAGCGGTGTTCGACAGTAATGATCTGGCCACCCCACAGCCATTCATTCACATTATCGAATCCCCAGCCGGCGAACACGTGATACGTGTAAGTGCGGAGTCTGGGGGGCCGTTCCGCTACGTGTTGATAGGCGCAGACCGAAACGCCAGTAGTGTAATGAATACGTCTTACGCAGAGCCCGAATTTGTTCCGGGTGAGGCCGTGGTCACGGCCAGCGCTGGACACACATTCGGAAACAGCGCGAAGGCAATGGCAACGGCCCTGTCAGCGGAAACGGCCAGGGAACTTCGGCCGGGAGTGTGGCACCTCCGCCGCCCTGTTTTTCAGTCGATGAGCATGACGGTTAATGCCCGGTCCGAAACCATGGATTGGATTCGTCAACTGCAAACACAACCTGACGTGGTTTCTGCCTCGCCAAATTATCTATATCGCGTTCAAAGCCTCTCGCCGGCTACCAATCCCCTCTATAATCGCCAATGGCATTATCCGCTGATTAATCTGCCCGTGGCCTGGCAAGCCGCCCCTCGTGCCGGATCGGGCGTTGGCGTGGCGGTTCTGGATACAGGTTTGTTCAGCAGTTCGCCGAATACCATCGGTAATTGGCACCCGGATCTTCAGGATAATGTGCTTACCATTGGTGGCCAGATACTTGATTACGTTAGTTCCGACAATGATCTGGACAATCAGCCGGGCCGCGATCAGAACCCCGCTGATCCCGGAGATGGTCAGACTAGCAGTAGTTTTCACGGAACCCACGTTGCAGGTATCGTTGCCGGGGTAGATAACAGTGAAGGGGGCGTGGGGGTCGCTAACCAATCTGACCTGATTCCTGTCCGCGTTTTAGGCGAAGGTGGCACGGGTTCACTCAGTGACCTTATCGATGCCATCGCCTGGGCAGCTTCGAGGCCAGAAATTGACGTGATCAATCTGAGTCTTGGCGGTGTGGGCCCCAACGACCAGTTGGAAGATGCTATCAATGCAGCCCATAACGCCGGCAAGTTGGTGGTAGCTGCAGCTGGTAATCAGCGTACTGACGAGGCTACTTTCCCCGCCGCTTTCGACAATGTTGTGGGTGTGGGTGCAGTAGATGGGGCGGGAGTACGCGCCTCTTACTCGAATGTTGGTCCTTCCGTCGATCTTGTCGCACCCGGAGGAGATGCGGGCCGCGATGCCAACTTAGATAATAGTGCTGATCTGGTCTTGAGTACCTGGGGCTCGGACGACGACGGCGTTTTTGAACCCCGTTATAATCTACTGCAAGGCACCTCTATGGCTGCTCCGCATGTGTCAGGGGTGTTTGCCCTGATGAAGGCAGAAAATGCTGCTTTAGATGCAGAAGACTTCTTTGCTCTTCTGCTGGCTGGCGAACTGACAGACGTTGTTGGTCAGGAATTCGAATACGGCGCGGGCCTGATCAATGCTGTAAAATCAGTCGATGCTGCCCTCAATGGGGCGATTCCTGCGGTGCTCGCTTCCTCGCCACCTGTTGTTGCGCTTAACCTAGCGAACAATCAGCAGGAACTCTCGCTGAACCGCTACCCCTCTGGTGCGGATTTCGTTGTAACCGGAATTGATTCTGGCGAAAATTGGTTGGAGCTGGGGGAGGAGCTCCAGATAGGTTCCCCGCCACCTTCGTCGATTACGGTGAGCCTTAATGAGGCGTTGCTCGAACAAGCCGAGAACGATACTGCGGAACTGCGAATAGACTATCAGGGAGATGGCTCTGACAGAACACTATCCATCTCCGTCAACGCGAGGCTCATTGATCCAGGAGATGAACGCAACGCGGGCAGGCATTACGTGTTGCTGGTCTCTGATGATGAGAGCCGGTCCACGGGGTATCAGACGGTGGCTACGGCCAATGGCGGTCAGTACAGTTTTGAATTTGGCGACGTTGAACCAGGTAGCTACTTTCTGGTTGCGGGCACGGACATCGATAATAATGGGCTGATTTGTGAAAGCGGTGAAGCCTGTGCTGAGTACCCTGTTAACGGACTACCACAACCTTTGCAGATTGGTGATGAGTCCTTGAGTTCTCTGAGAATGAGCACGAGCTTTCAGCGGCCCGCAATTAGTTCACTCGGGGGGCCACGAATTGGCTTCAAGGGATACCGCCTGAGAACCGTCCCTGCTGGCGACGAGCCGGTGCGCAGGAGGAGTGCAGAACCTTGAGGTCCATCGTGAAGCTTCCCGTCAGTCGAGCTGTAGGCTCCCTTTTTTTGAGTCTTCTTTTAGCCGGCTGCGCATCGAATTATTCGGAAACGGCGGAGGGTGCGCCGTTGGTGCGGCAATTGACCCAGTCGGACCATTGCGGGCTGGCAGCGCCGGGTCTGGTTTACCTCGATAACGTGGCGCAGGTAGAACGGCTGTCCGGCCTGCCCACCCGGAATCTACCCCTGGACTCCCTGAAAGCCGTGGATTTCGAGCGCGAGCATCTGCTACTGGTGAGTCTGGGGCAGAAAACGACAGGAGGCTACGGCATTACTCTGGAGGATTCGGTGATCCGCGATGGCGTTCTGGAAGTTCGCGTCAGCGTCCGGCAGCCGGCCGCCGATGCCATGGTGACCCAGGTGCTGACCACGCCCTGCGCAGTGATGGCGGTGACGCCCGCGAACTGGAAGCGGCTCACCGTGTCCGGCGCCGGTATAAAGACCCTGACCCGCGAGCGCTGATCGTCCCATCACACCGGCACAAAACAACCGTTGATCTTTCTCCGCGAATCCCTAAGCTATGGGCCAGTTTGATAACAAATCCGCGGAGTTCCTTCCTGCCTATGAGCCAGCAACAATACAACGCCGATGCCATTGAAGTCCTGAGTGGTCTTGATCCGGTCCGCAAGCGTCCGGGCATGTACACCGACACCAGCCGTCCCAACCACCTGGCGCAGGAAGTGATCGATAACAGTGTGGACGAGGCGCTGGCCGGGCACGCCCGCCGGATTGATGTGGTGCTCTACAGCGATGGCTCGCTGAGTGTGGAGGACGACGGTCGCGGCATGCCAGTGGATTTGCATAAGGAAGAGGGGCTGCCGGGGGTCGAGCTGATCCTTACCCGGTTGCACGCCGGCGGCAAATTCTCCCAGGGCAATTACAACTTTTCAGGTGGCTTGCACGGGGTCGGGGTGTCGGTGGTCAACGCGCTGTCGACGCACCTGGAAGTCACCATCAAGCGCGATGGCCAGCTGCACCGCATGACCTTTGCGGACGGTGAAAAAGCCACCGAGCTGGCAGTAGTGGACACCGTTGGCAAGCGCAATACCGGCACTCGCCTGAAGTTCACCCCCGACGCCAAGTATTTTGACAGTCCCAATTTCTCGGTCAGTCGCCTGCGCCATAATCTGCGGGCCAAGGCGGTGCTGTGCCCGGGGCTGACGGTGACTTTCGTGCAGGAGAAAACCGGCGAGAAGGACGAGTGGTGTTACGAAGACGGGCTGCGGGACTATCTGCGCACCGCGCTGGCTGACATTGAGGCGGTACCGCTGGAGCCGTTCACCGGCAGCTTTTCCGGTAACAAGGAAGCGGTAGACTGGGCCCTCCAATGGCTGCCGGAAGGTGGCGAAGCGGTGATGGAGAGCTACGTTAACCTGATTCCGACGGCGCAGGGGGGTACTCACGTCAACGGCCTGCGCACCGGTCTGCTGGAGGCGATGCGGGAATTCTGCGAGTTTCGCAACATCCTGCCCCGGGGCGTCAAGCTGTCGCCGGAGGACATCTGGGAGCGTTGCGCCTACGTGCTGTCCTTCAAGATGCAGGAACCCCAGTTCTCCGGACAGACCAAGGAGCGGCTGTCGTCCCGGGAAGCGGCGGCGTTTATCTCCGGCGTGGTCAAGGATGCCTTCAGCCTGTGGCTGAACCAGCACACCGATGTGGCGGAAATCCTGGCCGAACTGTTTATCAGCAACGCTCAGCAGCGGCTGCGGGCGTCGAAGAAAGTGGCGCGCAAGAAAGTGACCTCGGGCCCGGCGTTGCCCGGCAAGCTGGCCGACTGCTCCGGCAGTGACACTGCCCGCTCGGAATTGTTCCTGGTGGAGGGTGACTCGGCGGGTGGTTCCGCCAAGCAGGCCCGGGATCGTGAGTTCCAGGCGGTCATGCCGCTGCGGGGCAAGATTCTCAATACCTGGGAAGTGGATTCCGGTGAGATTCTGGCCTCCCAGGAAGTGCACGACATTGCGGTGGCCATTGGCGTGGACCCGAGTTCGGACGACCTCGCCGGCCTGCGCTACAACAAGGTCTGTATTCTGGCGGATGCGGACTCCGATGGCCTGCACATCGCCACGCTGCTGTGCGCGCTGTTCGTCAAACACTTCCGCCCGCTGGTTGCTGCCGGGCACGTGTTTGTGGCCATGCCACCGCTGTACCGGGTGGACCTTGGCAAGGAAACCTTCTACGCACTGGACGAGCACGAAAAGCAGGGCATCCTCGATCGTCTGGCCGCGGAAAACCGCCGTGGCAAGATCCAGACCACCCGTTTCAAGGGCCTTGGTGAGATGAACCCGTTGCAGCTGCGCGAGACCACCATGGCGCCGGATACCCGCCGGCTGGTCATGCTGACCATTGAGGACGGCGACGACACCGACAGCCGGATGGATATGCTGCTGGGCAAGAAGCGTGCGTCTGACCGCCGGGTGTGGCTGGAAACCTACGGCAATATGGCCGATATCGAAGTTTGATATTGCTGAAAGTGCTTTAAAAAGCATCCTTTATTCTTTCTAAGTATTCGGCAAAGCCGTTATCCTGCGTCCTTTATCGTTAGGATGCAGGATGTATGGACTGGCAGGGCTGGTTTTCGCTGAGTCTGGCAGGTGTGGCGCTGATACTGATGAGTGTGGGCCGGTTCGGCCCCCATCTGGTGATGATGGGGGTGCTGGTGGTGCTCAGTGCCAGTGGCATTGTCTCCGCCGATCAGGCCCTGGCCGGCTTCAGTAACAGCGGTCTGATCACCGTGGTCGCCATGTTCGTGGTGGCTGCGGGTATTCATCATTCCGGCGGCGTCGATCTCGTGGTCAACCATTTGCTGCGTTCACCCCGCAGTGTGCGCTCGGCGCAGGCCCGCATTGCTATTCCGGTATCGCTGCTGAGCGGCTTCCTCAATAACACCCCCGTCGTTGCCACCATGATTCCGGCGATTCACGCCTGGTCCCGCAAGATTGGTATCGCCCCGTCCAAACTGATGATCCCCCTTAGCTATTCGGCCATTCTTGGCGGCACCCTGACGCTGATCGGTACCAGCACCAACCTGGTGGTCAACGGGCAATACCAGCAACTGACCGGCGAAAAGGGCTTCTCTATCTTCTCCATCACGGCGGTGGGGCTGCCGGTGGCGGTAATCGGTGTGGCGGTCATGCTGCTGGTGTTGCCGCGCTTTCTACCGGACCGCAAGGATCAGCAGAAGTTCGGCTCGATGCGCGAGTTCACCCTCGAAGTAGCCGTCGCTTTCGACGGTCCGCTGGTGGGTCGAAGCGTCGGTGAAGCAGGCTTGCGGGAGCTGGAACGGTTGTATCTGGTGGAAATCGAGCGCGATGGCAGCGTGGTCACGGCGGTTCCTTCCGAGGAACGGTTGCAGGGCGGAGACCGGCTGGTGTTCGCCGGGGATACCCAGGCCATATCGGATCTGTTGCGCATCAACGGTATCGTCCCCTCCGTTCACGACGATGAGCCCAGCCTGAGCAAGGACCGCGCTGAACGCCGGCTGGTGGAAGCGGCGCTGTCGCCGCAGTCGGAAGTACTGGGTTCGACCATCCGTGACGCCCGTTTCCGCGACCGCTACGGTGCGGTGGTGCTGGCGGTGGCCCGGGGCGGTGAGCGGGTGTCCGGAAATCTTGGCAATATCCGTCTGAAGCCCGGTGACGTGCTGTTGTTGGAAGCGCGCCCGGCCTTCGTTACGCGCCAGCGTTACAACAAGGATTTCCTGCTGATCAACGATCTGGAAACCGAAACACCCCGGCATGATCGCGCCTGGCTGTCCTGGGGCATCCTGCTGGTCCTGGTGGGGGCAGCGGCCTGTGGGTTTTTAAGCATGCTTAACGCGGCGTTGCTGGGGGCGTCGCTGATGATTCTCAGTGGCTGCTGCTCGGTGGGGCAGGCCCAGAAGGCGGTGGATGTGCCGGTGGTGCTGACCATCGCTGCGGCCTTCGCACTGGGTGCGGCCCTTGAGCAGACCGGAGCGGCGGGGTATGTGGCCGAGGGCATTCTGGGCGTCAGTGACGGTCATCCGCTGCTGACCATTCTGCTGGTCTATGTCACGGTGTCGGTGCTGACTGAAGTGATTACCAATAACGCGGCGGCGGTGCTGGTTATCCCGGTGGTGCTGTCGATGACCACGTCCCTGGGGGTGCCCGCAGAACCCTTTGTCATTGCGGTGATGATGGCGGCATCGGCCAGTTTTGCCACGCCGCTGGGCTACCAGACCAACATGATGGTGTTTGGCCCCGGCGGTTACCGCTTCTCGGATTTCGTCAAAGTGGGCCTGCCCATGAACCTGTTCATCGGGCTGCTGACCGTCACCGTGATCAGCCTCGTCTACGGCATCAGCCCTGGCGTCTGATGCCGTCGGTGGGGTTGGCCAGAATGTCGCAGCACAGTACCCGCAGCTCGCCACGATAGTAATAGCCCAGCGATAGGGTCACACACATATAGGCGCCGGTAATACACAGGTAGGGTGTGGTCACCTGCAGGCGCTCTGGCTGCGCGATGGCCTGGCGGAGGTATTGCTGGCGGTACCAGTCCGCACTGGTGGTGCTCTCCAGCGGCCGGAATCTGGGGTCAAGGCTGTTTGCCATGGCATCGGAGACCAGCGTGTCGTCGATCTGAACGCCTTTATTGTCCACCAGATAACAGCGGGACACCGTCGGGTGGCCAAGCAGTTGCGCGCACGCCTGCGGCATGGCCATGCCCTGGTTAAGCTTTTCGATGGTGGCCTGGAAGTAACCCGTAAAAAACTGGGTGAGCTGCTGGGTCGGGTCTCTCCTGACCTGGCTCTGACTCTTGTATTCGCTGAGCAGATGATCGAAATCGTCCGCCTGTGTCGGGATGTCCGCCAACAGCGTGCTCGGTTTTCTGAAATAGAACCCCTGAACAAAATCGACCCCGGCATCAATGGCGATCAGCGCCTGATCCCGCGTCTCCACCCCCTCCAGCAACACCAGGCAGCCGGACTGATGCAGCAACGACACAATGCCATTGAGGATCTGCCTGGCCCTGTGATCTTCGGTCGCCCGCGTCAGCAGTTTGCGATCAAGCTTGACGATGTCCGGTGACAGATTCCAGATGCGCTCGAAATTGGAATGGCCGGCACCAAAATCATCAATCGCCGTCAGGCAGCCCAGCTTCTGATAGTAGGCGACGGTTTCCCGCAGACGGTCGGCGTCATCGGTGGGCTGCTCCACGATCTCCATCACAATGCGATGCGGGGGCAGGCCGGTTTTCTCCAGCAGCTGACCGAAAAAGGAGTCGGACTGGGTGCCGCTGGTTACAACCTGGGGAGACACGTTCAGAAACAGCCAGTTCAACTGATCGTGAAAGCCGGTGTAGTTGCGGATGTGCAGGTAGCGGCACAGCCGGTCTAGCAGCAGGTTTTCCGCGCTTGAGGTTGGCAATCCGAAAAGGTGCAGGGGCAGAACGGCGGCGTTGTCGTTATCAAAGGCGCGAATCAGTGCTTCGTAACCCACCACCCGCTTGTGGGAAATGCTGAATATGGGTTGCAGCGCCGTGCGCAGGGTCAGGCCCTGATAGTCCGCGGTCCAAGAGTCACCTTCCTTGTTGAGCATGGGGGACAGCAAATCAACATCCGGTGCTGCCAACGTTTCAGGAAGGGTTCGCGACATAGGCGGTTCTGGTCTATTGACGAATGCAACGACAGCAGCGTGAGCTGGTCGAACTGTAAACAGAGAATACAGGTGCCTGTTAAGAAAATGTCACGTGGCCCTGTGATGAGGGGAGATTGCCAAAAATGCGGGGATATTGCCACCAGTTAATGTGAAAAACTGGGAAATGATCGATAAGCGAGGGATCGATCCGGGCCGGGAAAAGGGCCGCAGCGGCCATTGGGAGGCCGCTGGCGGTTCAGTTGTTGCTGGGGATTACAACGCTTTCGTCGAATTCAAATTCCATGTTTATGCCTTCCGGTCAATGAGTCACCCAAGCGGGTATTTAAGTATGTGCAAATTCTATCTTGCTGATGGATTTCAACAATCCGTATTACCCGTATCAGACCTTAGACTTAACGCTTTGCCGGGATGCAGCCCGCGCCGGGTGCCGGCTGAACTTTACGTGGGATAGTTGGTCAGAAAAACTGACTTTCGTATGCAAAACATTCCGGTTGGTTTTGCGGCCCGGGCTTTCTAGACTCAAGAATCAGGAAACATCACCAATCAGGGAACGAGGTTTTTCTTTTCATGCAGATACGTAATTCGTCGACCCGCTTCGGTGTTGTCAGCATAGCGATTCACTGGCTGGTGGCGGTGACGGTGTTCGGTCTGTTCGGTCTGGGCTATTACATGGTGGGGCTGTCCTACTACGATGAGTGGTACCGGCTGGGGCCGGATATTCACCGCAGCGTTGGCATCCTGCTGTTCCTGGCCGTTGTTTTTCGGGTGATCTGGCGCGTGGCCAACCCGGTGCCACGGCCGCTGCCGAGTCACCAGCGCTGGGAAATCCGGCTCGCTCACGTAGCCCACGGCCTGCTTTACGTTCTGCTGTTTGTGGTGATGGTCAGCGGTTACTTGATTTCAACCGCGGATGGCTCGGCGATCAGTGTGTTCAACTGGTTTGATGTTCCCTCACTGACGGGCCGGATCAAGGGCATGGAAGACATTGCTGGCGAGGTGCATTACTGGAGTACCTGGGCCATTGTCATTCTCGCCGGCGCCCATGGGCTGGCCGCCATCAAGCATCACGTTCTGGACAAAGACGACACCTTGCGCCGGATGCTGGGCAGCAACCGCTGACGCTGCATTTGCGTATCAACTATCGAACGCCCCTGCGCGGGCAATCTCAACAAAAGGGAATGCATTATGAAGAAACTTCTGCTGGCTTCTGCCGTGTCCATGTCACTGATCGGCGCCGCTCAGGCGTCCGAGCACAGTGGTACTTATGCGTTTGACACCAAAGGCGCCCATCAGTTTGTCACGTTCAAGATCTCACACCTGGGCTACAGCTGGCTCTACGGACGTTTTAACGACTTTGATGGTCAGTTCACCTATGACGCCGAGAATCCGGAGAACAGCTCTGTGGAGGTGACCATCGATACCGCCAGCGTGGATTCCAATCACGCCGAACGCGACAAGCACCTGCGCAGTGAGGATTTCCTGTACGTAGACGAGTACCCGGAAGCCACGTTCAAGAGCACGCGAATTGTGCTGGATGACGATGGCGACGAAGCCGATATCATCGGTGATTTCACGTTGCGGGGCGTCACCCGGGAAATCACCCTGGAGGCGGAGCTGCTGGGCCACGGTGACGACCCCTGGGGCGGCTACCGCATGGGCTTTGAGGCGGAAACCGAGCTGAAGCTCGCCGACTTCGGCATTCCGATGGACCTGGGCAAGGCCTCGGAAACCGTGCACATTGAAATTTCAGTAGAAGGCATTCGCCAGTAAGGTTCACTGCTGGCGTTAGCTGCCGGTTCCGGGTCAGACCCGGAACCGGCCCGTCTGCCCCTTGAGTTCATCGGCAAAGCCCGCCAGGGATTTGCCGATGGCGTCAATGCCTTTTGAGCGCTTGGCGCTCTCTGCAGCAAGGTCGTTGATCTCGGTCACGCTGCGATTGATTTCATCCACCACCTGGGTCTGTTCTTCCGTGGCCGAGGCCACGCTGGTGTTCATGTCGCTGATGTCTGCCATAGCGACAAGAATGCCGTTGAGCTCACTTTCCGCCTCACTTGCCAGTTTCTCGGTGGCCACGGCTTCCTTACTGCCGGTTTCCATCACTGAGACAATGTCCGACACCCCGTTCTGCAGTGCCGATATCATGGTCTGAATGTCTTCAGTGGACTGCTGGGTGCGCTTGGCCAGCGTACGCACCTCATCGGCCACCACGGCAAACCCGCGGCCCTGCTCGCCGGCGCGGGCGGCTTCAATCGCGGCATTAAGGGCCAGCAGATTGGTCTGGTCGGCAACGCCGCGGATGACATCCAGGACCGAGGTGATGTTTTCCGAGTCCTGGGACAGCCTGCGAATGACTTCCACGGCTTTGTTGATCTGGGCGGCCAGTCTCTGCACCTGCTCAGAGGAATTACGAATAATGGTGGCGCTGTTGTTGCCTTTTTCCTGGGCATCCCGGGTTACCTCGGCAGCGCGGGAGGCGTTGCCGGCCACCTCTTCGATGGCACTTTGCATTTCATTGACCGCCGTGGCCACCATGGAAATGGAGTCGGTCTGTTTGCTGATGCCGTCATTGTTCTCCCGCGCGGCCGTCGCCAGCTCCCGGGCACCGTCATCGAGCTGGCTGCTCAGCTGCTGGATCGCGCCGATCATCGTCTGCAGATTGGCCAGTACCTGGTTGAAGCTGGTGGCCAGCCGGCCAAGATCGTCGTCTGTCTCGACGGGGACGCGCTGGGTCAAGTCGCCCTCTCCCTGGGCGATGTTATCGAGCTGTTGTCTGAGCACCGTGATGGACTTGATGATCATCTTCATGAATGCGAGGAAGAGGGCGATGCTGACGATCACCGCGAGCACCGTAATCGTCAGGATGAACACCGAGCTGCTCTGGCCCTCTGAGGAAGCCTCCCGTGCACGCCCCTGGGCCAGTTCATCGGCGTGGGCGCCGACCTTGTCATAATAGAGCCTCAGTGCCGAGTAGCGTGGGGCGCTTTCCTCGTTCAGGCGGGTCCTGGCGGCCGAGGCATTTCCGGCGGATGCCATGTCCATGGTGTTGCGGGCGGACTGCTCCCAGCGCTGAAACGCCGAATCGAATCCCGTCATGATGGGGGCAACGCCGGTGCCTGCGAGCCGTCTGGCGGCTTCTGCCATGCGGTCTTTGGCCTGCTGTACGTTCTCGTTGAATTCGTCTTCGAAGCCGCCACCCGGCTCACCGGTGGCGGCAGCGTCAATGGCTTCCATCTGTGCGACCAGGGCCTGATACAGGTCGCGGTCGCCATTGAGCACTTCACTCACGGCGGGGAGGTAGCGGTCGGCTATGTCGTCGGTGTCGGCGACCAGATTCTGCGCCGTTCGGACACTGAAAAGACCAATGATGACAAGCGCGATGGCGGAGATTGCAAAGGGCAGGGCAATCTTGGTCCGCAGGCCGAGAGAGGTGCTCAGATTCATGAGGCTGCTTACCTTTTCGAAAAGTGAGAGAACACTTCCCTAAAGATAGCAGCGCAACGGTGGGGTTCACGGATACAAATTGTAAGGGCCTGTAATGCCATGAGCGACGAGTGTCAGGGCAGGTCAGTAGATTCCTGTGTTCCTCGGATTACGCGTTGGTCGTCGGAACGACAGAGATGGCGTTGACGCCAGAACTGGGCGACAAAAATGACCAGCCAGATCAACACGCCCGCCCAGAGATAGGGTTCGGCTACCTGAAAGGTGCCGCTGATGGCGAATTCCACGAGTAGCATCAGTGCCAGGGCGAGCACCGCGTTGACAAGGGCGGTAACCATGGCTTGCCCGCAGGCTTTCATATTCGGTTTCATAGTGTTCCGCTTGCTCAGGGTGAAAAACGGTCATCTATCCACGTCTGGCGAGCATACGGCCAGCATTACAGAGTCTCCATGCGGGAATTCCGCTATTGGAAATGGCTATCGAGGACATTTGTAGTGGCCGCGATGCCAACTATTGCGTGGTGGTTATTGGTGTATCGCGGCTTGCGTCCATATAATGTGCCCTCAAATCCGGACCGGTCAGTGATCGGTTGACGGGCAGCAAGCGCCGGCAGAATTCACAACAGGTAAAAAGAGGCATCCATGCCAGAGTTTCAGACGACGGACGAAGGCTTTGAGCGGGTTTCGCTGAGGGACTACACGGAAAAGGCCTACCTCGATTATTCCATGTACGTCATTCTTGATCGGGCGCTGCCGAACGTCGGCGACGGTCTCAAGCCGGTTCAGCGGCGCATTGTCTACGCCATGTCCGAACTGGGGCTCAAGTCCACTTCCAAGTACAAAAAATCCGCCCGTACAGTGGGCGATGTGCTGGGTAAGTTTCACCCGCACGGTGACAGCGCCTGCTACGAAGCCATGGTGCTGATGGCGCAGCCGTTCTCCTACCGCTACCCATTGGTGGATGGCCAGGGCAACTGGGGATCTCCGGATGACCCCAAATCGTTTGCGGCCATGCGTTATACCGAATCCCGGCTGGCGCCGTTCGCCGATGTGTTGCTGAGTGAGCTGGGCCAGGGCACGGTGGATTGGGTACCGAATTTCGACGGCACCATGGAGGAACCGTCGGTGTTGCCCGCCCGGCTGCCGCACGTGCTGTTGAACGGCACCACCGGGATCGCCGTGGGTATGGCAACGGACATTCCTCCCCATAACGTCAGGGAAGTCACCGCCGCCTGTATTCGCCTGCTTGATCAGCCGGACGCGACGGTGGACGATCTCTGCGAGCACGTAAAAGGGCCGGATTTCCCCACCGAAGCGGAAATCATCACCCCCCGCAAGGATATCCGCCAGATGTACGAGACCGGCCGCGGCTCGTTGAGGATGCGGGCGCGGTGGCTGCGCGAAAGTGGTGAAATCGTCGTCACCGATCTGCCCCATCACGTGTCCGGAGCGCGGGTGCTGGAGCAGATTGCGCAGCAGATGCAGGCCAAGAAACTGCCGATGGTGGCGGACTTGCGGGACGAATCCGACCATGAAAACCCGACGCGTCTGGTGATTGTGCCGCGCTCCAACCGGGTGGATCTGGACGGGCTGATGGCGCACCTGTTTGCCAGTACCGACCTCGAGAAAACCTACCGGGTGAATATCAACGTCATCGGTAACGATGGCCGGCCCGGGGTCAAGGGCCTGAGAACCATGCTGACGGAGTGGCTGAGTTTCCGTCGCACCACTGTCACCCGTCGCCTGCAGCACCGTCTCGACAAGGTGCTGGCACGGCTGCACCTGTTGGAAGGCTTGCTGATCGCCTACCTCAATATCGATGAGGTGATCGAGATCATCCGCACCGAGGACAAGCCCAAGGCGGAATTGATGTCTCGCTTTGGCCTGTCGGCGGATCAGGCGGAAGCCATTCTGGAGCTGAAATTACGCCATCTGGCCAAGCTCGAGGAAATGAAGATCCGTGGTGAACAGGATGAGCTGTCTGCCGAACGCGACGAACTACAGGCCATTCTGGGATCGGAAGATCGTCTGCGTGAACTGATCAAAGCGGAACTTCAGGCCGATGCGGAAACCTTTGGCGACGAGCGGCGTTCACCGATCGTCGAACGGGAGGAAGCCCGGGCCTTCAGTGACCTGGATCTGGTGTCCAACGACCCGGTCACCGTGGTCCTGTCGGAAAAGGGCTGGGTCCGCGCCGCCAAGGGTCATGACATTGAACCGGAGGGCTTGAGCTACAAGTCCGGCGACCGTTTCGCCATGGCGGCGAAGGGGCGAAACAACCAGCAGGCCGTCTTCCTTGACTCGACCGGGCGCGCCTATGCGCTGATGGCCCACAGTCTGCCGTCTGCCCGGGGGCAGGGGGAGCCGCTGACCGGCCGTATCAATCCGCCCTCGGGCGCGGCGTTTTCCGGGCTGTTGATGGGGGACCCCACGCGCAAGGTGTTGCTGGTCACCGACGGGGGGTATGGGTTCGTGACGTCCCTTGAGGATATGATCAGCAAGAACCGCAACGGCAAGGCGGTCGTCAGCGTGCCCAAGGGCGCGAAAATTATGCCGCCGGTGGTGGTGCCGGCGACCGACAAGCCGCTGTTCCTGGGCGCCATTTCCAACGAGGGGCGGATGCTCGTTTTCCCGCTCAGTGAATTGCCGGAGCTGGCCAAGGGTAAAGGCAACAAGATCATCAGCATTCCCTCGGCGCGGGTGCAGAACCGCGAGGAGTACGTCGTCGCGGTGGCGGTGTTTGCCGAAGACGACAATCTGGAAATTCGCGCCGGCAAGCGCAAGATGGGCCTGCAGTTCAGTGATCTGGAGCATTACCTCGGTGAGCGCGGTCGTCGTGGCCACAAGCTCCCCCGCGGGTTGCAGCGGGTGGATGGCATTGACGTAATCGCAGCCGCCGGTAACACGGCTGAAGAGGAGTTCACCGACAGTGAGTGAATTGGTTCTGATCAACGTTTCAGGACGCGACAAGCCGGGCCTGACCTCTGAAATCACCGGTATTATGGGGCAGTACGACGTTCGCATTCTGGATATTGGCCAGGCGGTGATCCACGATCATCTCACGTGGGGCATTCTTATCGAGATTCCGGACGCCTCCAAATCGTCCCCGGTTATCCGCGATCTGCTGTTCCGCCTGCATGCGCTGGACCTGCAGGTGCGCTTTGCGCCGATCACCGAGCGCGAATACCAGACCTGGGCCGAGGCCAGAAACCGCGCCTGCTACATCGTTACGCTGCTGTCGCGGGATATCAAGGCGGAGCAGATCGCCCGGGTGTCGGCCATCACCGCACGTCATGGTCTCAATATCGACAACATCAGTCGGCTGTCTGCCCGCCCCTCACTGAATCCGTCGGAGAACCGCATCGCCTGTGTCGAGTTCTCGGTGCGCGGCACACCCTCGGACCTTGAGCAGTTGCGGGCGGATTTCCTGCACATCGCCGGCGAGATGAATGTGGATATTGCCTTCCAGGAAGATTCCATTTTCCGTCGAAACCGCCGGCTGGTGGTATTTGACATGGATTCCACCCTGATCGAAGCCGAGGTGATTGACGAACTCGCGCGGGAAGCCGGCGTCGGCGATCAGGTGGCAGAGATCACCGAACGAGCCATGCAGGGCGAGCTGGATTTCAGTCAGAGCTTTGCCGAGCGTCTGGCGTTGCTCAAGGGGCTGGACGAGTCCGTGCTGGAGGGTATTGCCGCGCGTCTGAAAATGACGGAAGGGGCAGAACATCTGATTCGCAGTCTGAAGTCGCTGGGCTACCGCACCGCCATCCTCTCTGGCGGGTTCAGTTACTTTGCGCGTCATCTGCAGAGCAAGCTGGGCATTGATTACATCTATGCCAACGAGCTGGAGATTGCGAACGGCAAGGTCACCGGCCGGGTGTCTGGTCGGATCGTGGATGGTAACCGCAAGGCGGAGTTGCTGCTGGAAATTGCCCGCAAGGAGCACATCTCCCGGGAGCAGGTCATCGCGGTGGGGGATGGTGCAAACGACCTGCCGATGCTGAGTCAGGCGGGATTAGGCGTAGCCTTCCGTGCCAAGCCACTGGTCAAGGAATCCGCCCGTCACTCGATATCCACTCTCGGGCTGGACGCGATCCTGTACCTGATCGGCTTCCGCGAGAGCGAAAGCAACCAGGGGCTCTGAACGACCGGGGATCAGTGATCCCCGAAGTCGTAGTTCATTTCCGGTACCGGCGCCTGCAGGTAGTAGCCCTGGATGTAATTCACCCCGGCCTGCCACAGCGTTGCCAACACACCGGCATTCTCGACGAGCGGGATGATGGTCAGCTTGCCGGCGCTCTGCAGGCTCTTGACCATTTCCTTGACCTCTTCCTTGGCTTCTTCGTTCTTCTGGATTTCTTCGGTGAAGGAGCCGTCGATCTTCACGTAATCCACGTCGATGTGCTTGAGGGTGTTGAACGGGTTCAGGGCACAGCCAAACTGAGAGATCGAGACCTTGCAATGGAGCTCGCGCACCGATTTGGCAAACTCCCTGGCCTGCTTCATGAAGTTGTTGGCATCGCCTTCGCGGATCTGGAAGATCAGCGAGTCGCCGGGCAGGCGGGCGGCCTTGAGGGCCACGCTGAGCCAGGGCGTGAAGGTTTTGTCTTCCAGGGTTTCCGCGGTGATGTTGAGGAACAGCCGGGTATCGTGCCCGCGGGAGCGGTGGCTGGACAGCTGCTTGATGGTTTGCAGAATCACCCAGCGATCGATCTTGATGCTCATGTCCGAGGGGCCGGCCGGTGGCAGGAAGTCGTAGGGAGAGACTTCTTCGCCCTCCTTGTCCAGCATGCGCACAAAGGCCTCATAATGTTCTTCGCCTTCGCCCCGGAGGTTGATGATCGGCTGGAACAGCAGGCGGAATCGGTTTTCGTCCAGCGCTTTCTGGATGGCCTCGGCGGAATTGCTCTCGTCGAGGGTCTCGTAGTCCGCCGGATTGTAGATCAGTACGCCGTTGCCCTGGTCATGGCCGTCCTGTTTCTTGAGGTCGGCCGACGCGGTGTGGGCCCGGCCCATGACATCCGGCGCCTTGGGTGAGTTCTCGGTGATCGCTGCCACGCCGATACTGAGGGTCAGCTGCACCGTACGCCCGTTGATTTCGAACAGGTGATCTTCCACCGCTTTGCAAAGGCTCTCGCACTGGCTGGCCAATGCCTTGTCATCACCTGGCTGGCACAGGAGGCAGAATGCATCGTCGCTCAGCCGCGCCAGAATGGCGTTCTCCGGCGCGTGTTCCCGCAGCATGTTGGCCAGATCACCCAGCAGCAGATCCGCCCCGGCAATCCCTACCTGGCTCTTCAGGCTCATAAAGTTGTCCAGCGCGATATACGCCAGCGCGCCGTTCTCGTTGTCCTTGCCGGCTTTGGCCACCGCCTGGCCCAGTGCATCCATCAGGTGCTGACGGTTGTACAGCCCGGTAAGCAGGTCCTGGCTGCTGATCTGGCGCAGTTTCTCTTCCAGCTCGGCGTCACTGTGTTCCGGTTGCAGCACAATCTGGGTGCAGGCCTCGCCGTCGTAGGTGGCGGCGGACACGGACATCACCACGTTCAGCTCCTGGTCGTCGCTGCGGCGGGCGGTGCAGGTCAGGGTCATGCCGTCTTCACCGCTTTCGGTAAACGACTTCATGAACTCCTTGTACTTGTCCTGGCTTTCCGGGTTCAGCGTGTCGAGCACGGGAATGCAGATCAGGTCATCAATATCGTCGTACCCGAGGAATTCCATGTACGACTGGTTCGCGTAGATGTGCATGCCGTCGTTGATGTAGGCAATGGCGTCTTTGGAGCTTTCCAGCAGCAGCTGGCAGCGCTGCTCGGCTTCCCGCAGATGGGATTCGAGCACGCGCCGGCGGCGGCGATCCTCCAGGGCCGACAGCTCCCGGTTGACCACCAGCACCAGCTGATCGGTGTAGTCGAACTGCACCGTGTCACGAGCGCCGGCCCGCATCATGGCCACCGTCTGTTCCCGGCTGTAGTCGCCGGTGAGCAGAACGAAAGGAATGTCCTTGTCCATGCGGCGTATCATCGCCAGCGCGTCGTCTGCACCAAACTCCTGCTCGACGTCCCGCGCCAGCAGCAGATCCCAGCTCCCGTTTTTCAGGGCTTCTTCCAGATCTTCTTCGGACGTGATGCGGTGAGCCCGGGTGGCTTTCCCGGAATTCCTCAGCAGGCTGACCAGAGATTCTGCGTCGTTCTGTGAGGGGTCAAGAATCAGAAGGTGTACGGTCGTGTTCTTTTTCTGCATTCGTCAGACGTCTCGTGATACCCGTGGAGAGTGCGGTAGGGCGCGCCGTGGAAGCGACTCTCGGTCAGCGCCACCGGAGCTCCTGAAGCTACAGGGAGGGCCACAGAGAGTCAAATTCATCCTCGTTGGTGCCCGCTGAAGGTGGCGTCGTACCGGTGGCCGCGGAGCCGGAATTCTGCAGTTTGAGTTCAAACTGGCTGATGCTGCCGGTGGCCGACAGTTTGCGCAGCAGCTGGCCACTGTCTTCGCGGCCGTCGTGAAGCAGGGAGATGCGGCTGCCGGACTGGAATGGCAGGCGCGGTGTGATCAGGGTGGCGGCCTGATTGACGACACTGATTTCCGGCAGCAGCAGACCGCGCAGGTATTCGCTGCTGTTTCCCACCTTCTGGATCAGCCGGACACCGCAGGGTGACGCACTGGGTGCCAGCAGCTCGATGCCGATCTGGGTGCCCTGATTGCGAACCTGGCGGAGCCAGCGCACCACGGCGACGCTCCAGGGGTGGCTGGGTTGTTCGCGCACCCCGAGAATCTCCCCTGCCTGCAGAGACGGGGGCACATTGCTTTCCCAGGCGACGCAATAGCCGCCGGGGCTGGTGTTGATCAGCAGGGCCTGATGCGAGGGTGGGCGGGCCTTGTCGACACTGGCCGACGCGGCCTGGCCATGGCTGCCCCGGAAATTGATCGGCGTGTCCGCCGACAACAGCCGATCCTCTGCCGGGCCGGCATCGTGGGCACCCGCCCAGGCGTCCTCTTTCTTGCGGGAGGCGCGGATAAACAGGTTCTCTTCATCACCGTTATCATTGCCGCGGACGAACTCGTTGAAGTGCTTCTCACCGGCAATAAAGAAGTGTGCAGCGGACAGCCCGACACAGACCTCAAGGGTGCCCTGGCTGGCGATGCGGTTGAAGTTGCGTTTGGCGAGGATGCCCAGCGCCTGGCTCAGGTGGGTGAGGAGGGTTTCGCTGACGCGGTGCGGTAACTGCAGTGGCGATGCAGGCTTGTCGCCGCCGCGGGCTTTCGATGTGCTCGAATGCAGGGCCTCTGCGAGCATCCGCGACAGTTCGCGGG
The DNA here is from genome assembly GCF_018424605.1 of Marinobacter lipolyticus. Lineage (GTDB taxonomy): Bacteria > Pseudomonadota > Gammaproteobacteria > Pseudomonadales > Oleiphilaceae > Marinobacter > Marinobacter lipolyticus_B. The sequence goes on from NZ_QTKT01000005.1 coordinate 74,537, forward strand.
TGTCAAAGCCAAAGGTGTCAGCCCCCGGTTTCTGCTCCAGCAGGCTGCGGTACACCGGCGGTGTATCGCGTTCCATATTGACCACAAACAGGCTGTCTTCGCCAATATCCGGGCCGCATTCCGTGTGCTGGGTCCAGGTCTCGAAGAGCTCGTAGGTCTGCAGCAACTCATTCTGCCGTAGCTGATTAGGCCGCGCGCACCCCAGCAGGAGTACCCGTTTGTAGCTGTCTTCCACGGTACTGCTGTGGCGGTGGATAAGGGTATCGTCCTCCACCGTCAGGTTGGCCAGTTTGTTGCGGTGCGCAAACCGGAACAGTCGGTGGCATTCCAGCCAGCTCTGGGCTGGGCTGGGGCAATACAGCTGGTGTGCCCGGACGATGGTGGCCGCCAGTTCGGAAATGGCCCGATGGGTGGCGGTAGCGACCGCCTTGCGGTTCTTGTCCAGGCCACCGTTGTCGAGCAGTTCCAGCACACAGAGTTTGTAGCCGCTGGCACAATGCAGTTGCAGCGCCTGGGAAAGGTTGGCGATTTTGCGCTGCTTCTCTGGCAGTGCTACGGCCAGTCCAAGGTAGTGGCGTGACAGCTCAGTGCAGACAAAGTGGATCTTCGGGCGTATCAGCTCCAGAAACTGGAACCGCTGCTGCGGTGCTATAAACAGATGATTCAGTTCAATAATGGCGTGATACAGCTGGCGGGACGCCTCTCCGATGTTGGCCATCGGGAGCTGTTTGATCCAGTCCCGGAAGGCTTTTGGAGAGGTCTCGCAGAACGAGAGACTTGCTGTTTTCTGTTCGGGAACCCGAAGGTCGGGTTTCAGAGTCTTTCCTTCCATGAGTACACGCCAGGTAAAAGGGGCACAGCTGGTACCCGAAATGTTGTCAGATACGGCGGGCACTGGCTACAGGAGAACCCCACTGGTCAGAAAACGCCGTAAATACAGTTTTTTATCGTTAGTAAAATAGAACTCTAAAATAGCAAAAGCAGAACAAAAAGCGAGAAATTCACGCGTTGACAAAGTTTCACAAGTGATTTTAGGCCATCTTTGCCGAATCGGTCACGCAAACAGGTCCAGGGGAGTCTTGCCTGCTTTACCCGGGGTCTCTCTGACCAGCCGAGGCACCAGAAAGCCGGGTAGGTCTCCCAGCATGGTCCGGACCAGACTGCGGGCCTCGTCGTCGCTGACGTCAAAATGATGGGCGCCGGCCACCGGGTCGAAGGCGTGAAGGTAATAGGGCAGCACGCCGGCCTCGAACAGTGCCTCGCTCAGCTCGCAGAGCACCCCGGCGTTGTCATTGACGCCTCTGAGCACGACGCTCTGGTTCAGCAGGGTGGCGCCGCAGGCGCTCAGGCGGCGCAGGGCCCGGCGAGTAACCTGATCCAGTTCGGCGGGGTGATTGATGTGCAGCACAATCACGGTCTGCAGGCGGGTGGCCGACAACCACGCTTCCAGCGTATCACACACGCGCTGGGGGATTACCACCGGCAGGCGGGTGTGAATCCGCAACCGCCGGATGTGGGGTATGTTGCCGATCGCCTCGGCCCAGGCCGCCAATAGCCGATCGCTGGCCACCAGCGGGTCGCCGCCGCTGAAAATGACCTCGTTGATGCGGGTGTCCTGTGCCAGTGTCCGGACCACCTGTTCCCGGTCGGCTGGTGACAGCCGGTGATCCTCGTAAGGGAAGTGGCGCCGGAAGCAGTAGCGGCAGTTGATCGCGCACTGGCCGGTGACCATCAGCAGGGCGCGGCTGCGGTATTTGCGGATCAACCCGGTGGTGGCCGTGGCGCCGGCCTCCTGCAGCGGGTCGGCAACAAAGCCGGCAGCAGCCTGGCCTTCCTCGGCCAGTGGCAGTACCTGGCGCAGCAGGGGGTCCGCCGGGTTGCCCCGGGTCATCCGACTGAGATAGGGCTCCGGTACCCGAATGGGAAACAGCCGGTGGCCCTGCTCGGCGCCTGCCAGCCATTGCGCCGGATCAAGCCCCAGCCGTTCCAGCAATGCCTCGGGGGTGGTGACTGAGCCGGCCAGCAGTTGCTGCCAGCTTCGCTCGTCGTTATCAGACTGGCGGGCTTCTATACGGGCCGGGGTTCGCTGTATCATAGCGACCTTTGAATTTTTAATTGCATCTTTTCGGGTGAACATTTCATGGCTTCATATTCTACCAACGAATTTCGCGGCGGTCTTAAGGTTTTGCTGGATGGCGATCCCTGCGTGATTCTGGAAAACGAATTCGTAAAACCTGGCAAAGGCCAGGCTTTCAACCGGGTCAAGCTTCGTAACCTGATGAGCAACCGGGTCTGGGAGCGTACGTTCAAGTCCGGCGAAAGTCTTGAATCGGCGGACGTCATCGATCAGGACATGGAGTACCTGTATACCGATGGCGAGTTCTGGCATTTCATGCTGACTGACGGCTCCTTCGAACAGTATCCCGCCGACGCCAAGGCGGTGGGTGATACCCTGAAGTGGCTGAAGGAACAGGACGTGTACACCGTCACTCTGTACAACGGCTCGCCGTTGTCGGTTACGCCGCCGAATTTCGTCGAGCTGGAAGTGGTTGATACCGACCCGGGAATGAAAGGTGACACTGCCCAGGGCGGCTCCAAGCCGGCCACTCTGTCGACCGGCGCGGTGGTCAACGTTCCGCTGTTCATCACCATCGGCGAAGTGCTGAAAGTGGACACCCGGTCCGGCGAATACGTGAACCGCGTCAAGAGCAGCTAGGCTACTTCCGTGTCTGACGCAGCGCAGTGGCAGCCCCGCGCTTCACTGAGCGCCCTGAAAAGCCGTGCAGACCAGTTGACCTGGTTGCGCGGCTTTTTTGCGCGCAGGGGTGTGCTGGAAGTGGAAACGCCGGTACTCGGGCGCCACGGCGTGACCGATGCCAACCTGGATGGGGTGCCGGCCGAGTTGACCCCGGTCGCGGGTGCGCCCGGTGAAGGCTGGCTGCAAACGTCGCCTGAATATCATATGAAGCGATTGCTGGCGGCCGGCTCCGGCCCTATCTATCAAGTCGCCCGGGTATTCCGTGATGGCGAGCGGGGCGGCCGCCACAATCCGGAATTTTCCCTGCTGGAGTGGTACCGCCCGGGCTTCACCGACGTTGATCTGATGGCTGAGGTCAGCGATCTTGTGGTGGGCTGGCTTGGCTGCGCGCGCCCGCAAGTGCTGCGTTACCGCGAGGCGCTGTTGCAGTTCGCCGGGTTGGATCCGTTTGTAGCAACGGATCGCGAGCTGATGCGGCGGTGTGAGCAGTGGCTGGAGCCGGAACAGGTCATGGCGCTGGGGCGTGACGGGTGTCTGGATTTGCTGATGAGCTACCTGGTTGAGCCCGCGCTGGCCGGGGTCGGGCCAGTATTCATTACCGGCTACCCGCAATCGCAGGCAGCCCTGGCACGGGTCAGCGTGCAGGACGGAGTGGCCCAGGCGCATCGCTTCGAGCTGTATGTGGAAGGGATCGAATTGTGCAACGGCTATTGGGAACTGACCGATGCCGGTGAGCAGCGCCGGCGGTTCGAGGCGGATAACCGGCTCCGTCGCCAGTCCGGCAAGCCGGTGATGGCCATCGATGAGTCGTTCATGGCGGCCCTTGAGGCAGGTATGCCGGACTGTGCCGGCGTCGCCCTGGGCCTGGACCGGTTATTGATGCTCAAACTCGGGACCAGTGATATCTCGGATGTGCTGGCGTTTCCGCTGGAAATCGCCTGACCCCGGTTTGACCGGGGCCGGGAAGGCAGCTTTCAGGAAGTAACGGTGCCGAAGGCTTCGCCCATGCGCACAGTGCCACCGGGCGCTTCGCCTTCGTTCCAGCGGACGGCGCCTTTCGGCATGACCAGGACCACGGTGGAGCCGAGACGGAAGCGGCCCATCTCCTCGCCCTTCTCGAAACAGATGTCCGGCTGATCGTCGTAGCGTGTGGTGGTCACCAGGCCCGTGCCCGGAGCGACCACGCCGCCCCAGGTGGTTTCCACGCTGCCGACAATCATTGCACCCACCAGTACCATGGCCATGGGGCCGGCCTCTGTGTCGAAAATGCAGGCCACCCGTTCGTTGCGCGCAAACAGATTGGGCACGTTCTCCGCAGTCACCGGATTGACGGAAAACAGCTTGCCCGGCACATAGACCATCTCCCGCAGCGTTCCCGCCAGAGGCATATGGATGCGGTGATAATCTTTAGGTGACAGGTAAATGGTGGCGAACTCGCCCTCGTTGAAGACCTGTGCTCTCTGTTCGTCCCCGCCGAGCAGCTCGGTCAGGCTGAACGACTGGCCCTTGGCCTGGAACACCCGGTCGCCGGTGATCTGGCCCAGCTGGCTGATGGCGCCGTCAACGGGGCTGACCAGCACCGACTCGCCGTCATCAATGGGACGCAGGCCCGGCTTCAACGCGCGGGTAAAGAAGGCGTTGAAGCTCGGATAGGCTTCGGGATCGGAATCCACAGCTTCGCTCATGTTTACGCCGTAGCGGTCGATAAACCAGCGCACGACACGATTTTTGAGCGCCGGTGCCCGGTCATTGTCGGCGAGTCGGCCAGCCAGCCGGGAAACCGCCAGTTGCGGGGTGATGTACTGGCTCAGAACAAAAAGCTTGTCGAACATTAAACCGTATCCTTTGCGCTCAAAGGCGCGAAGTTTACCAAATACAGCCGCGTGTATAGAAATTGTTTCTCAGCTTCGCGGTTGGCATCGGCGCTTGCTATGATCGGGTCAGTCAAAACTACTACATAAGGCGTGTGCTCTTCCCATGTTGCTTATAATCGGTGCAGTTGTAGTCATTGCGAGTGTACTCGGCGGGTACGTTCTCCACGGCGGAAACCTTGCGGTGTTGTGGCAGCCGACAGAGGTTCTGATCATCGGGGGCGCGGCCGTCGGGTCCTTTATCATCGCCAACCCGATGCATACGGTGAAAGAGGTGTTTCAGGGCTGCATGCGCCTGTTGACCGGCTCGCCCTACAACAAGGCGTTTTATGTCGACCTGCTCAGCCTGCTGTACGACGTTTTCGACAAATCCCGCAAACAGGGCGTGATGGCCATCGAAGAGGATATCGATAACCCCGAATCCAGCCAGATCTTTACCCGCTATCCCGCCGTCATGAAATCCAAGTACCTGCTGGCGTTTATCACCGATTACCTGCGCATCATCAGTTCCGGCAACATGGCCACCCATGAGCTGGAAGGAATGATGGAGAACGAAATTGACAGTCGCCAGCACGAACTGGAAGAGCCGGCACACGCGGTGAACAAGATTGCCGATGCCCTGCCGGGGCTGGGTATTGTGGCAGCGGTGCTTGGCATCGTGATCACCATGAACTTCCTGACTGAAGGCCCCGAGAAAATTGGTCTGAGCGTCGCAGCCGCGCTGGTCGGGACCTTCCTGGGCATCTGGATGGGCTACGGTTTTGTTGGTCCCACTTCGATCGCCCTCGAGCACGCCGCGAAATACGAGTTGAAAGCCTACGAGTGCGTGAAAGCCTCTGTGGTGGCCACGGTTTCCGGTCAGGCCCCGCAGATGGCCATTGAGTTCGGGCGCAAGGCGCTTCCCACTGACAAGCGGCCTGGATTCCAGGAGCTTAACGATCACGTTCGCTCGAAGTAGCGTAGCTGAAGTAACGAAGCCGACGTAATCAACCCCGGGGCTGTTGGAGCAGGTTAGTGGAAGAACAACCGATCATCGTCAAGCGCAAAAAAAAGGTTGCCGCCGGCCATCACGGCGGCTCCTGGAAAGTTGCGTTCGCCGATTTTGCCACCGCCATGATGGCGTTTTTCCTGGTGTTGTGGCTGACGGCCACCGCCACTCCAGAGCAGAAGCTGGCAGTGGAAGGCTATTTCAAGGACCCGGTCGGCTTTACCGAGGGTGGATCGCCCAACCCGGTGGATCTGGAAGGTAGCGCTTCGGTGGTCAACGAGAGCGCCCAGGATCTTGAGCGCAGCGATATCCAGATCGAGGACCAGGTGGTTGAAGAGTTGGCCGAGACCCTGGAGCAGCGGCAGATGGAGGAGCTGTTCCAGGAGTTGCAGGAGCGCATTGAGCAGAGTGAAACCCTGCAGGAGTTCAAGGATCAGCTGCTGATCGACATCACCAGCGAAGGGCTGAGAATTCAGATCGTCGACCGCTCCCAGCGCCCGATGTTCGACAGCGGCCGCGCCGAGCTTAAGTACTACTCCCAGGACATCCTGTTCGAGCTCGCCAAACCACTGGGGGCGGTCACCAACAAGCTGAGCATTACCGGCCACACCGACGCTACGCCGTTTGGCGGACGCCCGGGGTACACCAACTGGGAGTTGTCCGCCGATCGTGCCAACACCGCACGCCGGGCGCTGGTGGCCGGCGGGGTCGGGGCCGGGCAGATCGCCCGTGTGGTCGGGCTGAGTGATTCGGTGCTGTTCGACAAGGACGACCCCACCGCGCCGGTCAATCGCCGCATTTCCATCATCGTACTCAACAAGAAAACCGCCGAGGGTATCCAGAGCAACGCCGGGCAAAGCGATGAGCCGCTGATTGACCTGACCGCGCCGACCGAAGCGGAGCAGGAGGAGGCGATGGAGAGTCTGGAGCAGGGCGACTGGATGCAGGAACGGGAAGAGCCTGCGGAGGGAGAGCTGAACTGGTAACCGCCCGAGCGGTATTCAGTCCAGCTTGAGCCCGCGGGCCTGCTGCTCGGTCATGTCTTTGAGAATGCGGTGAAAGCTTTTCAGGCGCGGGTAGCTGATACGTCCCTCTTCCGCGGCTGCATCAATGGCGCAGCCCGGATCCCCCAGATGGCGACAGTTGCGGAACTTGCACTGGCCGATCAGGTCGCGAATTTCCCGAAAGCCGTACTCCAGCTCCTGGGGCGTCATGTGCCACAGACCGAACTCGCGGATGCCCGGAGAGTCGATCAGGTCACCGCCGATCGCCAGGTGGAACAGTTTCGCGGTGGTGGTGGTGTGTGTGCCTTTACCGGTACTCTCCGAGAGTGCGCCAACCCGCAGTGATTCATCCGGCAGCAACGTCTGGATGATCGACGACTTCCCCACGCCGGACTGCCCCACAAACACGCTGGTCTGATTTCGCACCAGATCTTCCACCTGCGGTGACGGCGTGCTGCCTGAGGCCATCGCGGAGGTGCGCACCACGTTGTAGCCCAATGTCTCGTAGCGCTCCAGCAGTTCATCAATGGCCTGCTGGTTCAGGTCCGTCAGCAGATCGGTCTTGTTCAGCAGGATGACCACGGGAATGTCGGTGCTTTCGGCCGCCACCAGATAGCGGTCAATCAGGTTGTCGTGGGGCTCCGGCTCTGGCGCGATCACCAGAATGATGTGGTCGATGTTCGCCGCGACGGGTTTCAGTGCGCCGAAATTGTCCGGGCGCTGCAGCAGGTTGGTGCGCTCACAGCGGGCAACAATGACCCCGGTCTCGCTTTTACCGGGCCGCCAGATCACCTTGTCGCCGGTCACCAGGCCGTCGATGTTGGCTCGCACAAAACAGCGTACCACCTCGCCCTGATGGTCCCCCTCCAGTCCTTCCACGTCCAGCTGCTGGCCGTAATGGGCGATAATGAGCCCCTGCTGTTCGGGCCCCAGTTCACCGGCTTCCGTCAGCTCCTCAATGGCCTTTTCCTTACGGGACACCCGCGCGGTGCGTTCCGCGTGAATTTTCTTGATCCGCCATTGCTGCTGTTTGTTCAGTCGCCGTTTTGCCATAAAGAAGTTGCTGAAATCCTGATGAAGGGTAGGTTTTGCTGTGCCATCATACGCTAACCTGAGGATCGCAGCCCGCATGATCGGCATCAACCTCTGAGAATATATCTGACTTTACGGGCACTGGCGGGTGCCACGCTCCGGGACACGCTACAAGCACATCCCTGTGCGCTTGATCTCCGGCCATCCATGGCCTCCGACAGTCCCGGACCGTGGCACCCGCCAGTACCCTGCACCAACCCGACGGTTTCGAGGAAGAACACATGGTGGACGAGAACAACCTGGTATGGATCGACCTGGAGATGACCGGTCTGGATCCGGAAAAAGAAAGAATCATCGAGATGGCGACCATCGTCACCGACTCGGAGCTGAACCTGGTGGCCGAGGGGCCGGTGATCGCCATCCGTCAGCCGGACAGCCTGCTGGATGCGATGGACGAGTGGTGCACACGGACCCACGGCGAGAGTGGTCTTACCCAGCGGGTCAAAGAGAGCAGCGTGTCGGAGCGGGACGCGGAACAGGAAACCATCGAGTTTCTGAAACAGTATGTAGCGCCGGGCAAATCGCCGCTGTGCGGCAACAGCATCGGCCAGGATCGCCGCTTTCTGGTGAAGTACATGCCGGAGCTGGAGGGCTATTTCCATTACCGCAATCTGGATGTCAGCACCATCAAGGAACTGGCGCGGCGGTGGCGGCCGGATGTGCTGGCGGGTGTGAAGAAAAAGGGCAGTCACCTGGCGCTGGACGACATTCGCGATTCCATCAACGAGCTGCGCCATTACCGGGAAACCTTCTTCAAGCTATAGGCCGTGCTGCTTCAGGGCCCAGCGGACGTGCTCGCGGACCATGCCGGAAGGATGGTCTGCCCGTTGTTTCAGAGCTTCGATGACCGGGATGGTGGATGGCGCGTTGCCGAGGCCGACGGCCAGGTTGCGTAGCCAGCCTTCGTAGCCGGTGCGGCGAATCGCGGAGCCTTCGGTGCGTTTGAGGAACTGGGCCTCGGTCCACAGGAACAGTTCGGCCAGTTCGCTATTGTTCAGGCCGTGGCGGGGCTGGAAATCCGGCTCCTGGGTTGGCTTGCTGAATTTGTTCCAGGGACATACCAGCTGGCAGTCGTCGCAGCCGAACACCCGGTTGCCCATCAGCGGGCGCAACTCTTCCGGAATGCTGCCTTTCTGCTCGATGGTCAGATAGCTGATGCAGCGACGGGCATCGAGCAGATGGGGGCCCACGAAGGCATCGGTCGGGCACAACTCGAGGCAGGCTCTGCAACTGCCGCAGTGGTCGGTCTCGAACGGTTCGTCCACCGGGAGTGGGGCGCTGGTGAAGATTTCACCGAGAAAGAAAAACGAGCCGGCTTTGGGGTGAATCAGCATGTTGTTCTTGCCGATCCAGCCCAGGCCCGCCCGTTGGGCAAGGGCCCGCTCCAGAACCGGGGCGCTGTCCACGAAAGCCCGATAGTCGTGACCGCTGATGGCGTCGTCGATGCGTTTGGCCAGGGTTGCGAGGCGCTTGCGCATCAGTTTGTGATAGTCGCGGCCCAGGGCGTAGCGGGTAACATAGGCGCGTTCCCGGTCAGTGAGTGCTTCTTTCGGGCTGTCCGGGGATGCGAGGTAATCCATGCGTACGGAGATTACCCGCAGGGTTCCGGGTACCAGCGCAGTGGGGGTGTAGCGCTTGTCGCCGTGGTCGCCCATGTAGGTCATCTCGCCGTGGTAGCCCTGGGCGAGCCAGCTACGCAGGCGTTCACCGTGCACGCCGGTATCGGGGTAGGTGATGCCGGCGTCGCTGAAACCCAGTTCCCGAGCCCAGGTGCGAATGGAATCTGGCAGGTTTTCAAGGGCTTCGGTCGATTTCACGGTCATGGTCACGCAAACAGAATGAGCGTACGGAAGTTTAATCTGATTAAGTTATGACCTTTTTCTGTGTTTTGCTATGCTTTACAGGTATCTGGCCAATTCTCTTAAACTGATTTCTTTGCCTGGAGCGCGGGTAATATGCCTCCGACGGATCACCACATTCTACCAGAAGAGCTCTACTCTGCAGATGCCGTGCGGGAGATTGACCACTATGTGATCGATCAGCAGGGTGTTGATGGCTTTGATCTGATGCAATCGGCGGCCGCCTCGGTGTTCCGGCGGATGATACAGCGGTGGCCCGAGCCTGGCAGGATTCTGGTATTGTGCGGGTCGGGCAATAACGGCGGCGATGGTTATCTGGTGGCGGCCGCCGCTCAGAGGCATGGCCTGCCGGTGACCTGCCTCGCCGTTCTGCCGCAGGAGAAGCTGGCTGGCGATGCCCGCAAAGCCTGGCAGAAAGCCTGCGGAGACGGGGTCGAGGTGTTGGAGTTGGAGGCCTTGTCAGGCGCCGAGCGCGATCAGCAGTTTGCCTCGGCGGGGCTGATTGTCGATGCCATGCTCGGCACCGGGGTCACCGGAGCGCCAAGAGAGCCGGTGGCGGAGATGATTCGCCGCTGTCTGGCGATGCACGTGCCGGTGGTTGCGGTGGATCTGCCTTCAGGCCTGGATGCCAGTACCGGCGGTGCGGCTGGCGACGTCCTGCGGGCCGATCTGACGGTGACCTTCATCGGCCTCAAAGCAGGGCTGTTTACCGGCCAGGGCCCGGAGGCCGCCGGCGACGTCTGCTTCGAGCCACTGGGGACCGAAGTCTGGCTGACGGGCGCCGGTCAACTGCCGCTGGCGCGCCGGGCTGACTGGCGCACGGTGAAGACTTCGTTGCCGCGACGACCGGTGACAGCCCACAAGGGGCGTTTCGGCCACGTGCTGGTGGTGGCGGGCGACCGGGGGTTCGGCGGCGCTGGAATTCTTGCCGCGGAGGCCGCGGCCCGCACGGGCGCGGGCCTGGTAACACTGGCCACGCGACCAGAACATGTGGCCCCGGCGTTGGCGCGATGCCCGTCGATCATGGTGCAGGGGCTGGTTCACGGTTCCGAGCTGGCTGCGCTGGTAGAAGCCGCTGATGTCATCGTTTGTGGCCCCGGTATTGGCCAGGGGGCGTGGGGGCAGCAGATGCTGCAACAGGTCATTGCCAGTGGTAAACCCCGGGTGCTGGATGCAGATGCCCTGAATCTGATGGCGACGCGAGTGGCGGTGCAGGACGAAGCGCACATCCTTACGCCCCACCCGGGGGAGGCGGCCCGGCTGCTGGAGTGCCCGGTTGCGGAGGTTGAGGCAGACCGTCTCAAGGCGATTGCGCAGCTGCGCCAGGTTTATGGTGGAACGATCGTGTTGAAGGGGGCGGGTAGCCTGGTCGACGGCGACAGAGATCCGCAACCCTATATCGTCAGTGGAAGCAATCCCGGGATGGCAACCGGGGGTATGGGTGACGTACTTTGTGGTGTCATCGGCGCGTTGTATGGTCAGCTAGAAAACCCCGCGCTGGCGGCACGAATGGGTGTCGCGTTGCATCTGGCGGCAGCGGACAGGGCGTCCAGCCGTCGCGGGTACATGGGGCTGTTGCCGATGGATGTGATTGATGCGCTGCCGGAGTTACTGGCAGAGGCGGAGCTTGCTCACAGCAGGCATTGAACGGTGAGTCGAGGTGGTCATGCAAGCAACACAACCTGAGCTGCGGTTGTTCCTCGCTGATGAGGCGGAAACCGAAGCGTTCGGACTCAGGCTGGCGGATCTGGTCAGGAACACCGGCCGGGGTGTGACGATTTTTCTGGAAGGCAATCTCGGGATGGGAAAAACCACCCTGAGCCGCGGCGTCATGCGCGGGCTGGGGCATGAAGGTGCGGTCAAGAGCCCGACCTACACTCTGGTAGAACCCTACGAACACCTTGCACCGGCGGCCTATCACTTTGATCTTTACCGGCTGGGCGATCCGGAAGAGCTGGAGTACATGGGGATCCGCGATTATTTCGAGGGTGGCGCCCTGTGTCTGATTGAATGGCCGGAGCGGGGACAGGGGGTGCTGCCTGTGCCGGACCTGCAAATTACCCTTGTCCGGCAGGGAGAGGGGCGTTCCGCGCATATTGTCGCGGGTACGCCCTCCGGTCGTCACATGCTGACGGCCCTGAACACGGTTGCAACGGATACGCCCGCGCCATAGCGGGCCAGAACAACAATGGGTAGGCAGTATGATGATCATCAAGGCAATGCATAAGTGTCTGACGGCTGGTGGCGCGCTCGCACTGCTGCTGTGGTCCGGCGTGCTACTGGCCGGAACCGGCGTGGAGGGAGCGCGGATCTGGCCCGCACCGGACCATACCCGCCTGGTGCTGGATACCGCCGGCAAGGTGGATCACAACGTGTTTTCGCTGAGCGCCCCATCGCGGCTGGTGATCGACCTGAAGAATGTCGATCTGAAAACCGATTTCTCCGCGCTCGATCTGTCCGGCAGCCCGATCCAGCGCATTCGCAGCGCTCGACGAAATGGCGATGACCTGCGCGTGGTCCTGGATCTGAAAAGCAATATCAAACCCCGCAGTTTCCAGCTCGAGCCCAACCAGCAGTACGGGCATCGGCTGGTGGTTGATCTGATCGATGAAGGCGGGCTGAAAACCCAGAAAGCCGCGCAGCCAACAGTCACCCAGAGCCCCAACGGCAAGCGGGACATCATCGTGGTGATCGATGCCGGCCACGGTGGGGAGGACCCCGGCGCTATCGGTCCCCGGGGTACCCGCGAGAAAGACGTGGTGCTGTCCATGGCGAAAACCCTGCAAAGCCTGATCAACCAGAAACCCGGCTTCACGGCAAAGCTGACCCGTACCGGCGACTATTACATTGACCTGCGAGGGCGCACCCTGCTGGCCCGTAAGCACAACGCCGACCTGTTTGTGTCGATGCACGCCGACGCATTCCGCACGCCGCAGCCGCGGGGCGCGTCGGTCTTTGCGCTCTCCCAGCGGGGCGCAACCAGTGAATCGGCTCGCTGGCTGGCGCAAAGTGAAAACAGCTCCGACCTCATCGGCGGTGCCGGTGGGGTGTCTCTCAGTGGCCGCGACGAAATGCTGGCCGGCGTGCTGCTGGACCTGTCAATGACCGCCAGCATCAACTCAAGCCTGGGTGTTGGCAGCTCGATACTGGGCAGGCTGGGTAATGTCACCAAACTGCATAAGCCGGGTGTGGAACAGGCTGCGTTCGTGGTGCTGAAATCTCCGGACATTCCGTCGTTGCTTGTGGAGGCCGGCTTCATCTCCAATCCTCAGGAGGAGCGCAATCTGGCCAGTTCCGCCTACCAGCGCAAGCTGGCCAACGCGGTGTTCGATGGTATTCACGACTATTTCTCGAAAACACCGCCACCGGGTACCCTGCTGGCGTACCAGAAGGCTAGCCGCCAGGGCGGTAATACCGCTGGGCAGTATCGTATCCGCCGAGGTGACACGCTGTCGGGTGTGGCGCGGGAGAACCAGACCACGGTCAGCGAGCTGATGCGGTTTAACGGGCTGAACGACGACCGTGTTATGGTAGGGCAGACCATTCGCATTCCCGCATCCTGAACAAGAGGTTTTCCCGAACTATGCCCGCCATACGATTGCTGTCACCACGGCTTGCCAACCAGATTGCTGCAGGCGAAGTGGTGGAGCGTCCTGCTTCTGTGGTCAAGGAACTGGTGGAGAACGCCCTCGATGCAGGTGCCAGCCGCGTCGACGTGGACATTGAGCAGGGCGGTGTAAAGCTGATTCGGGTGCGGGACGACGGTTTCGGTATCGGCGAAGCGGACCTGCCATTGGCTCTCAGTCGCCACGCGACCAGCAAGATCGAAAGCCTTGATGATCTTGAGGCGGTTTCTTCCCTGGGCTTCCGTGGCGAGGCGCTGGCCAGTATCAGTTCGGTGTCGAGGTTGTCGCTCACCTCCCGCACCGAAGCGCAAGAGGCCGCTTCCCGGGTGGAGGTGGAAGGCCGTGACATGGACGCGCGCATCTCGCCGGCGGCCCACCCGGTCGGCACCACCGTTGAGGTGCGGGACCTGTTCTTCAATACCCCGGCCCGGCGCAAGTTCCTGCGCACCGAAAAAACCGAGTTCAACCATGTGGACGAATGCATCCGTCGTCAGGCTCTGAGCCGATTCGATGCGGGATTCACCCTTCGCCACAACCAGCGGGTGATTCAGAGTCTGCGCCCTGCGGCCAGCCCGCTGGATCGGGAGCGCCGGATTGGCGCCCTGTGCGGCCAGCAGTTCATCGACAACGCCGTGGTGATTGACGCCGAGGCGACCGGGCTGCGGCTCTGGGGGTGGGTGGCGTTGCCGACATTCTCCCGCAGCCAGGCCGATCTGCAGTATTTCTTCGTCAACGGTCGCGTCATTCGCGACCGACTGGTGGCCCACGCCGTGCGCCAGGCCTACCGGGATGTTCTCTACAATAACCGCCACCCCGCTTTCGTGCTCTACCTCGAGGTGGATCCGGCGACGGTGGATGTCAACGTGCACCCCACCAAGCACGAAGTGCGTTTCCGAGATGGTCGCCTGGTGCACGATTTTATTTTTCGCACGCTTCACAAAGCCCTCGCGGACGTGCGCCCGGATGACCATCTGCGGGGCGCTGTGGCGCAATCGGAGGTGCGTGAAGGTGCCGCAATGGCTGTGCCCGGAAGTATCGGCACCGCCGCGTCCACCGGAGGCGCCGCCGAATCCGCAGGCGGGGCCTTCGGTGGACGCAGTTGGGGCGAAACCGGTTCGGTGTTCGATCGCAGTCCCGCGGGCGCTCCCGGGGCAACTGCCCAACACCAGCACCAGTGGCAGGCGCGGGACCAGATGGGCTTTTACCAGTCATTGAATGAAGGCGGTGGTCTGGACAGGAGCGGCCACGCCGGCGCCGCCCCGCCCCATGAGCTGGCCGCCGGGCAACCGACGCCGCCGGTGGACAGCGAGGCAGAGCCACCGCTGGGGTATGCCATTGCCCAGCTCCACGGCATCTACATTCTTGCCCAGAGTCGGCAGGGCATGATTGTGGTGGATATGCACGCCGCCCATGAGCGCATCACATACGAGCGCATGAAACGAGCCCTGGAAGCGCAGGATCTGAAAAGCCAGCCCCTGCTGGTGCCGGTTTCACTGGCAGTCAGCCAAAAAGAGGCGGCGCTGGCGGAAAGCCATGTTACCGAGCTGCAGCAGCTTGGCCTCCAGGTGGAGCGAATCGGCCCGGAAACCCTGGCGATTCGCCAGGTGCCTGCGCTGCTGCGGGGTGCCGATACCGAGCAGCTGGTGCGGGATGTGCTCGCGGATCTGATCGAGAACGGCCAGAGTGATCGCGTGGAAGCCGTCACCCATGAGCTGCTGGGAACCATGGCCTGCCATGGGTCAGTACGTGCAAACCGGCAGCTGACGATTCCCGAGATGAACACCCTGTTGCGGGATATGGAGGCGACCGAGCGCAGTGGCCAGTGCAACCACGGCCGACCGACATGGACGGTGGTGACGCTGTCGGAACTGGACAAGTTGTTCCTGAGAGGTCGCTGAAGCCGCCATGAGTGACCACCCTGCCGCGCAGCCCCCGCTGCCGCCCGCGATATTTCTGATGGGGCCGACGGCATCCGGAAAGACCGACCTGGCCATGGCCCTGTGCGACCAGTTGCCCTGCGACATCATCAGTGTGGATTCCGCGATGATTTATCGCGGCATGGATATCGGAACGGCCAAACCCTCGGCCGCGGAACTCGCTCGCGCCCCCCACCGGCTGATTGATATCTGCGATCCGGCGGAGCGGTATTCCGCCGCCGATTTCCGGCGCGATGCTCTGGAGGCCATGGCGGCGATTACCCGGGCGGGTCGAATTCCGCTGCTGGTGGGCGGCACCATGATGTATTTCAAGGCGCTGCTCCATGGCATGTCCGATCTGCCGTCGGCCGATCCGGCGCTGCGTCGGGCGCTGGCCGAAGAGGCGGAAACGCGGGGCTGGGCCGCTCTGCACGAAGAGTTGAGGGCCCGGGATCCGGTGGCTGCGGAGCTGATCCACCGGAACAATCGGCAACGGTTGATGCGGGCGCTTGAGGTGATTCGCCTGACCGGCCGGCCCATCTCTGAACTCTGGCAGTCCCAGAGCGCCGGCGCCGGGGAATCGCAGCCCGTTATCGGAAATGTCGAGGATTACACCTATTTCACCCATTGGCAGGCAGACGAAACCCCGTCGCTTCCGTATACTGTGGTGCAGCTTGCTGTTGCTCCGTCTGACAGAAAGGTCCTTCACGAGCGGATCCGCCGGCGTTTCTTGAATATGCTGGAAGCGGGTTTTCTCGACGAGGTGAGGGCATTGATGGCCCGCGGAGATCTGAGTGTTGGCTTGCCTTCCATGCGATGCGTCGGTTACCGACAGGCCTGGCAGCATCTCGAAGGCGAGGATGATTACGACGCCATGGTCAGCAAAGGGGTGGCAGCGACCCGCCAGCTTGCCAAGCGGCAGTTAACCTGGTTGCGCAAGTGGTCCGGTGTAACATGGCTGAACAGTGAAGACCCACATATCACTGAGGCAGCCTTGAAAAATATCAGACTTCGCACCACATTTAATTCTGAAAAATGACGATCTGTACTTACCTATAAACAGGAGAAAACACATGTCAAAAGGGCATTCCTTACAAGACCCTTACCTCAATGCTTTGCGCAAGGAACGCATTCCGGTTTCCATCTTTCTGGTCAATGGCATCAAACTGCAGGGCCAGATCGAATCCTTTGACCAATTTGTGATTTTGCTGAAAAACACTGTCAGCCAGATGGTTTACAAACACGCGATTTCCACCGTTGTTCCGGCACGGAATGTTCGCATTCCTCCGCAGGCACCCGGCGGAGAGGGTGAGGCAGAAGACTGAGTTGCCCGGACCTACCGGTTTTTGCCACCCGCGTTTCCGACGAATCCTTAGCGGTTCCGAGGGGCGCGGGTGTTTGTTTTTATGCCCCTGAGAATTTGATGACCAAGGAGTTTTTGCCACTTGTTTGAGCGTCCCGATGTCGGTGAACGGGCGATTCTCGTCCACATTGATTTTTCCTCTCACGAAGAGACCGAAGACCCGGATGAGTTCCGTGAACTGGTCACATCCGCGGGCGTCGAGCCCGTAGGTCTGGTGAACGGATCCCGGAAGCAGCCGAGCCCGCGGTTGTTCGTGGGGGAGGGCAAGCTTGAGGAAATCCGCGATGCCGTCACCGCCAACGAGGCGGATGTGGTGTTGTTCAATCACGCGCTCAGCCCTTCGCAGGAGCGAAATATCGAGCGCGAACTCAAGTGTCGGGTGCTGGACCGTACCGGCGTGATACTGGATATCTTTGCACAGCGGGCGCGTACCCATGAGGGCAAGCTGCAGGTTGAGCTGGCCCAGCTGGAGCACATGTCGACCCGCCTGGTCCGGGGTTGGACCCACCTGGAGCGCCAGAAAGGCGGTATCGGCCTGAGAGGGCCGGGTGAAACCCAGCTGGAAACGGACCGCCGCCTGTTGCGCGAACGCATCAAGTCGATCCACAAGCGTCTGGAGAAGGTGCGCCGCCAGCGCAATCAGGGCCGACGGGCCCGCAAGCGCGCGGACATTCCCACGGTGTCTCTGGTGGGCTATACCAACGCGGGTAAATCAACGCTGTTCAACCATATCACCACTTCCTCCGTATACGCTGCAGATCAGCTGTTTGCGACGCTGGACCCCACGTTGCGCCGCCTGGAACTTCCGGATATCGGTCCGGTCGTATTGGCGGATACGGTCGGCTTCATCCGCCATCTGCCCCACAAGCTGGTCGAGGCGTTCCGCGCGACCCTGGAAGAGACCACCCAGGCCACCCTGCTGCTGCATATCATCGACTGCCATGATAGCCGTCGGGATGAGAACATGGAGCAGGTTGAGGAGGTGCTGGCGGAGATCGGCGCGGATGAGATCCCCACGCTTCAGGTCTTCAACAAGATTGATCTTCTGGACGACTTCACGCCGCGAATTGAGCGCAATGAGGACGGTATCCCGGTGCGGGTGTGGTTGTCCGCGGTCAGCGGCGAAGGTATTCAGGGGCTGTTCGATGCCATTGTCGAGCGCCTCGCCGAGGACGTGGTGCATCATCACGTGTTGCTGGGGCCGCAGGATGGCAAGTTGCGTGCTCTGCTGCACGAGGCCGGCTCGGTGTTGAGCGAAGAGCACCGGGAAAGCGGCGACACGGTTCTGGAAGTGCGCCTGCAGAATCGTGACTGGTTGCAGTTACTGAGCCGCGCGGACATGCGGGAACAGGATCTCAGATTGGACACAGGCACAGAGTAATCGGTATCGCTATTGCCGGGGCGCTTATAAATCCCTAGTATTTGCAGCAATTTCTATCAGTCAGGAACGGAGAGCATTATGGCCTGGAATGAACCGGGTGGTAACCGTAACGACAACGATCCCTGGGGAACCGGTGGTGGTCGTCGCGGCAATGATCAGGGTCCGCCAGACCTCGACGAGGCGCTGAAAAAGGGTCTCGACAAACTCAACAAGCTGTTGGGCGGCAAGGGCAGTCGCTCCGGTGGCTCCGGCGGCGGTTCGTCCTCTGGCAGCGGTGGCGGCTTCGGTGCCATCCTGGCTCTCGCCGGTATCCTGGTGGTGGGCTACATCATTTTCCAGTCCTTCTACACCGTCGATGAACAGGAGCGCGCCGTTGTCTTGCGCTTTGGCGAGTTCAGCCGCACCGAAAGCCCCGGCCTGCGATTCAAGGTGCCGCTGATTGATGACGTCACCAAGGTTCGCGTAACCAACGTGCGCACCGCGGAATCAAGCGGGCAGATGCTGACCCAGGATGAAAACCTGGTCACCGTGGACCTGCAGGTGCAGTACCGCGTTGGCGATGCCAGGGCCTACGTGTTGAATATCCGTGACTCCAACGAGGCACTGGCGTTCGCCACTGACAGTGCCCTGCGCCACGAGGTGGGCAGTTCCACCCTGGATCAGGTGCTGACCGAAGGCCGGGCCGAGCTCGCGGTTCGGGTCGAGCAGCGGCTGCAGACATTCCTGCGGGATTATGGCGCCGGTCTCGAGATTGTGCGGGTCAACGTGGAGAGCACCCAGCCCCCCGATGCCGTTCAGGATGCGTTCCGCGAGGTTCAGCGGGCGCGGGAAGACGAGCAACGCGTGAAGGAAGAAGCCGAGACCTACCGCAACAAGGTGGTTCCGGAAGCGCGGGGCCAGGCCCAACGGATGATCGAAGAAGCGCTGGCGTACAAGCAGGAGGTGATCGAGCGGGCCAATGGTGAAACCTCCCGTTTCCTCGCCATGCTTGATGTTTACCGGGCGGCTCCAGAGGTAACCCGTGAGCGCATGTACCTGCAGGCGCTTGAAAGTGTTTTGTCCAGCACCAGCAAGGTCCTGGTGGATACCGAAAGCAGCGGCAACATGATGTATCTGCCGCTGGATCGGCTGACCCAGGGCCGCATGGCCGGCGGCAGCAACTCGTCGGCAGACGGTTCTGATGGGCAGGTCAACATCCAGACCCTGACCGATCAGGTCATCCAGGAGCTGCGTGGGCGGCAGGAAACCGGTATTCGGAGGAGCAGATAATTATGGGACCCAAAGGTGTAGTGGGCCTCGCAGGCGCCCTCATTGTCGTCCTGCTGGTTTTGTCGAGCGTGTACATCATTCCGGAAACCCACCGGGGCGTGAAGCTCAGGTTTGGTGAGCTGATCGAGACCGACATGCGGGCGGGGCTGCATTTCAAGGTGCCGGTGATTGACCAGATTCGCGAGTTCGATATTCGCGTGCTGACCATGGACTTGCCCTCCCGTCAGTATCTGACCATCGAGAAAAAACCCCTGGACGTGGACTCCTACATCGCCTGGAAAATCCGCGATGTGGACCAGTTCTATCGTGCCACCGGTGGCGACGAGTACCGCGCCCAGTCGCTGCTGCAGTCCCGGGTAGACAACGGTCTGCGGGATGAGTTCGGTGTTCGCACCATGGTGGAAGTGGTGTCCGGTCAGCGCGATGAGCTGATGCACACGCTGCGTGACCGCGCCAACGAAACCGCCATCTCGGAATTCGGCATCGAGATTCTCGATATCCGGGTCAAGGCGATCGAGTTCCCGGGCGAGGTGAGTGAAAACGTATACCGCCGCATGGCAACCGAACGTGAAAAGCTGGCGCAGGAGTTCCGCTCCCGGGGTCGTGAGCTGGCTGAGGGTATCCGTGCGGATGCCGATCGTCAGCGTACGGTGGTGCTGGCCGAGGCCTTTGCCGAGGCCGAGCAGACCCGCGGTGAAGGTGACGGTGAAGCCGCCCGGATCTACGCCGAGGCGTATGGTTCGAACGAAGACTTCTACAGTTTCTACCGGAGTCTTCAGGCATACCAGAACACCTTCTCCAGCAAAGACGACATCATGGTGATCGACTCTGACAGCGACTTCCTGCGTTTCCTCAAGGACCCACAGGGCGCCCGCTAAACGCCATCACCAGCGTGCAAAACCGGAATACCTCGGTATTCCGGTTTTTTTGTGTCTGGCAACAGTGTAAAATTCTGCCGGTTTTGGGTCGGGTTTCTCTCCTGCTCCCGGCTTCGCCCTAAATCCTGTGCACTCCCGCCGCCTCTGGCCGACGCGGGGCAGAACGGACAACGGAATCTCATGACAGTATCTGATCGCTGGTTACTTCCGGATGGCGTGGAAGACATTCTGCCGCCACTGGCAGGACAGATTGAATCCCTGCGCCGGGACGTAATGGACACCTGTCAGCGCTGGGGGTACCAGCTGGTCATCCCGCCGCTGATCGAATACCTCGAAAGCCTGTTCACCGGCACCGGGCACGATCTGGAGCTGCAAACCTTCAAGCTGACCGATCAGCTGACCGGGCGGATGATGGGTGTGCGCGCTGACATGACGCCGCAAGCCGCACGCATTGATGCCCACACCCTCGGCCAGGACGGAATCACCCGCCTGTGTTATGCCGGCCATGTACTGCATACCCGTCCGCGGCATATGCTGACCGGGCGCACCCCGATCCAGGCCGGTTGTGAGCTGTTTGGCAGTGCCTCCGAGGCGGCGGACCTGGAAGTGATCAGCCTGATGCTGGAGGCGCTGCGAGTCTCCGGCCTGCCCAGGGTGCACTTGGATCTGGCCCATGTGTCGATCTACGAGACATTGATGAGTGAGGCCGGGTTTGACCGGGCAACCTCCGACGCTATTTTTGGTGCCATGGCCCGCAAGTCGGTGCCTGAGCTGGATGCGCTGCTGGGCCATTGCGAGCCGGACTCTGCCGGCGGTCGCCTGCGGGCGCTGGCGCGGGTCAGCGGAGGCCCGGAGGCGCTGGAAGAAGCCCGCAGCATTCTGGCGGGTGCGCCCGAGGCGCTGACCGCCGCGCTGGATCAGCTGGGGCGCGTTGCGGACATGCTGATCCGCGATTTTCCGGAGATCCGCTTCGGTTTCGATTTCTGCGAACTGCGGGGCTACAACTACCACACCGGCCTGGTGTTTGCTGCCTATGTGCCGGGTCACGGCGATGCGGTGGCCAAAGGCGGGCGTTACGACGCCATCGGCAGCGATTTCGGGCGGGCCCGCCCGGCAACGGGGTTCAGTCTGGATATCCGCGCGCTGGTGTCCCTGGGTGAGCGTATTACCCGCCGAGCCGGGGCAATATGGGCGCCGGCCGATGCCGATCCGGCACTCGAAGGGGTGATTTCCGGCCTGCGAATGACGGAAACCGTGGTACGGGCATTGCCCGAGGATACAGACGTAGATCCCGCTGCCCGGGGCTGCGACAGAATTTTGGTAAAGCGTGGCGGCCAGTGGGTCGTGGATCAACTGAGCTGAATTGAGAGAGAATCATGGGTAAAAACGTAGTTGTGCTGGGCACCCAGTGGGGTGATGAAGGCAAAGGCAAGATTGTTGATCTGCTGACCGACAAGGTCTCTGCCGTGGTTCGCTTCCAGGGCGGACATAACGCGGGGCACACGCTGGTCATCGAGGGCAAGAAGACCGCATTGCACCTGATTCCCTCCGGTATTCTCCGTCAGCACGTCCACTGCATGATTGGCAACGGCGTTGTGCTGTCGCCGGAAGCGCTGCTGAAAGAAGTGCGTGAGCTGGAAGCCAACGGCGTGGCCGTGCGCGACCGCCTGCGAATCAGCCTGGCCTGTCCGATCATTCTGCGCACCCACGTTCGCATCGATCAGGCCCGGGAGCGCGCCAAGGGTAACGAGAAGATCGGTACCACCGGCCGCGGCATCGGCCCGGCGTACGAGGACAAGGTCTCCCGCCGTGGTGTGCGTCTCGGCGACCTGTGCAACCCGGTGTCGTTCGAGGAGAAGCTGCGGGAAATCATGTCCTACCACAACTTCGTGCTGACCGAGTATTTCAAGGAAGAGGCCGAGGATATTGATGCGGCGCTGGCGGAACTGCGCCAGATGGGCGAGGAGATTCTGCCCATGGCGGCGGATGTCACCGACATGCTGCACGATTACCGCAAGCGCGGTGAGCACATTCTGTTCGAGGGTGCCCAGGGTTCGCTGCTGGACATCGATCTGGGCACTTATCCGTACGTCACGTCGTCCAACACCACGGCCGGCGGCACCGCTACCGGCTCCGGCTTTGGTCCGCTGTTCCTGGATTACGTGCTGGGCATCACCAAAGCCTACACCACTCGGGTTGGTTCGGGTCCGTTCCCGACCGAGCTGTTTGACGATATGGGGCAACACCTGGCGGTCAAGGGCAACGAGATCGGCACCACCACCGGTCGTTCCCGGCGCTGCGGCTGGTTTGATGCGGTAGCGCTGCGTCACGCCATCCAGATCAACAGTGTATCCGGTATCTGTCTGACCAAGCTGGACGTGCTGGACGGTATGGATACGGTCAAGGTGTGTGTGGGCTACAAGACGCCGCAGGGCGAAATTTTCCGCCCGCCCATCGGCTGCGATACCTACGATGACATCGAGCCGGTTTACGCTGAGCTGCCGGGCTGGCAGGAAAGCACCGTCGGGCTGACGACACTGGAGCAGCTGCCGGAGAACGCCCGTGCCTATATTCGCTTCCTCGAGGAGCAGATTGAGGCACCGATCGACATCATCTCGACCGGTCCGGATCGGGTCGAAACGATTACCTTGCGCCACCCCTTCGGCGAGTAAGCCGCGACCAACAAAAAACCCGCTCTCGAGCGGGTTTTTTGATTCCGGTAGAGGAACATCAGGGCTTTTCGGCGATGATGGTCGCTCGTCGGGGGCCGGGGTAGCCCTCGATGGTCCTGCTGTGGTCGTCGGGATCCAGGAAATCTGCCAGGGAATTGAAGCGCATCCAGTCGGTGCGACGCTGTTCTTCAATGGTGGTGTCGGTCACATCCACCACCCGGGCATTGCGGAATCCGGTGCGGTCAAGCCAGCGAAGCAGGGTGTCGCAACTGGGCAAAAACCAGACATTGCGCATCTGTCCGTAGCGATCCTCCGGCATCAGGCTGTACCCTTCCGGGCCCTCCACCACCAGTGTTTCCAGCACCAGTTCGCCGCCCCGGCGCAGCGTGTCCTTCAGTTCCAGCAGATGATCGAGCGGCGACCGGCGGTGATAGAGCACCCCCATGGAGAAGGTGGTGTCAAAGGTTTCCAGGCCCGCGGGAAGGTCTTCCATGCGGACCGGTAACAGGTCCACTGCAGCCGCGGGAAGGTAGTGCTTCACGCTGAGAAACTGGAACAGGAACAGCAGGCCAGGATCGATGCCGATCACCCGGCCGGAACCCTCACCGAGCATCCGCCAACAGTGATAGCCTGAGCCGCAGCCAACATCCAGGATGCGTCGTCCGCGCAGATCTGACAGGTAGGGGGCAACCCGTTCCCATTTCCAGTCGGAGCGCCACTCGGTATCAACGAAGGTGCCGAAAAAATCGAACGGCCCCTTGCGCCAGGGCATCAGCCCGCGCAGCCCCATTTCCAGCTGTGTGCTCTGATCGTCTGTCAGCGGGGCGTCGGTGCTCAGGGTAATCGCGGCGGAGTCGAGGCTGACCTGCGGTTCGCTGATGGCGGGTAGCTGTGATAATGCCGCCATCCAGCGGGCGATGTCGCCGTGGGGGTTGTCCTCGAAACGCCGCTCAAGCTGAAGGCTCAGCGCTTCGCGCCATCGGCCGAGGCCACTGTCCTCAAGTTCATCCAGAAGAGGCTGGTAGCAGTCCCGCCAGTTGAAAGTTGCCATGGTCACTCCTCAGGCCGGGGAACGGGTCGCAAGCATGGAGACAAAATTGAAGCACTGGTACCAGACGATGACCTGATCGAAACCGGCGTCCAGCAAGCGCTGGCGATGATCCGACAGACTTTCTGGGATCAGCACCTGCTCGATGGCCGAGCGCTTCTGGCTGATCTCCAGGTCCGAGTAGCCGTTGGCGCGCTTGAACTCGTGGTGAAGCCGGGTCTGGGCGTCCTGCTCCTGTGGCGAATCAAAGCGGATCTTTTCGGACAGGATCAGCGCGCCGCCGGGCCGAGTCGCCTCCGCAATCCGTGTCAGCAAGCCGGCACGCTCATCGGGCGGCACGAATTGCAGCGTAAAGTTCAGGGTGGTCACCGACGCGTTCTCCAGCGGGGTCGCCAGAATGTCTTCGCAGCGCAACTCGACGGGCAGGGGATGATCATCCAGTGCGATGTAATGCTCGCAGCGCTCGATCATCGCTGCGGAATTATCGACCCCGGTGAGCCGGCAGTCCATAAAGCGAATACCGTGGCGCATGGCGAGGGTGGATGCCCCCAGTGAACAGCCAAGATCGTAGCAGTTGCTGCCAGCCTGCACGTACTGCTCGGTGATCACTTCGATCATCGGAATGATGGTGGTGTAACCGGGTACTGAGCGTCGGATCATGTCCGGAAACACCCGCGCGACCGAGGCATCAAAGCGGAAATCCTCCGGGTTGCGCTCGGTGGCAAACAGACGGTCGGTTTCCTGGACTGGAGGCTTGCGCTGGTCACTCATCCTTGGCCGGGCCTCCCGTTGCCTCCGGTACGGCCCCGCGGCTGCAGCGCACGCCCCGGTTCTTGTAGTCGACTACGATGCCGCGAAAGTCCGGATCCACATCCGCGGCAATCGCCAGATAGCCCTGCTCGCAGACGGCATGAAGTTCGGACGATTTCGGTGACATGCGGAACTCTTCACCCGGGGTCACATGGATGGCTTCAAATTCACCCACCGGCACGTTGTCCTTGTTTGTGGCATGATCGATTCGGCCGCTGGCTTCCAGCACCACAACGGTCGCGACAACGGCGCCGATGGCCGTGGCAATCAGACTGCGGGCCGTGAATCTGGCTTCTTTCTCGCTCATTGGAAAGTCTCCGGGATAATGCAGACGGCCTCAGTATTGGCCGGGGATATTGATAGGGGGTGCCTGCAATGCGGCCAGCTGTTCCCGCATCGCCAGTACCTGATCCGACCAGAACCTGGGCTGGACGAACCATGGAAAAAACCGCGGAAAGGCGGGGTCGTCCCAGCGCTTGGCCAGCCAGGCGCAGTGGGCGATCTGACGATAGCAGCGCAGAGGCTCGATCAGGTGGCGTTCGCGGCGATTGAATTCGCGGAACATTTCGTACCCCTCCAGCAGTTCGCCAAACTGCGCGCCGCGCTCGGTATCGTCACCGTTCAACAATAGCCACAGATCCTGAACCGCTGGGCCACTGCGGCAATCATCGAGGTCAACGAACAACATCTGTTCCTCTCGGCACAGTATGTTGCCGGCGTGGCAGTCGCCGTGGAGCCGGAGGCTCGCCACCTCGCCGGCGTCGTCAATGCGGCGGGCACAGGCGTCAAACAGATCGGGAATCAGACTGTCCCAGGCCGGCCGCAGGTCCGCGGGAATCCAGTTGCCGTCGGTCAGTAGCTGGTTCTTCTCGCTGATGCCGTTCAGGATATCCACCGCCGGGCGATGCTCGAAGTTGCTTTTCCCGCCCACATTGTGAAGCTGGCCAAGCCATTGTCCGAGCCGGTACAGGGTGTCGGTCACGCTGGTGTCGGGGGCCTGCCCCCCGCGTTGCGGGAACACCGCGAACAGGAACTCCTGCCAGCGCCCGAGAGTATCGCCCGTGGGAAGGGTGAGCGGCGCCACCACGGGAATGTCCGCTGCGGTGAGCTCGGCGGTGAAGGTGTGTTCTTCACGGATCTGCGCTTCCGACCAGCGACCGGGCCGATAGAACTTCACGATCAGCGGGGCGGAGTCTTCAATGCCGATCTGGTAAACGCGATTCTCATAGCTGTTGAGAGCAAACAGCCGTCCGTTAATGACAAATCCCGCACTCTCCATGGCGTCCAGAATGGTATCCGGGGTCAGTGCGTCGTAGGGATGGCTGGAGGTTTCGGTCATAAAGTCAGGATCAGGGCCTTGTCTACTGCTTGGCCTGCGTTGAGCGGGCCTGCATGTTGTTAAGATGGTACCAGTTCTCGTCGAGCTCCCAGCGCACGCGATTGACCCCGCCGGAGCTCAGCACGATATCGCCGGCGCGTGCCTGCACCCTCGCCAGCTTCCGTTCCGCGTGCTGCCAGCGCCGGTCGTCGTCGCCAAGGCGTCCCATGGTCGGAAAGATCGTCGTCAGTGCATAGCGTGTCGAGGTGTCGTGAGAGCGCAGGGAGCTCATGATGGCAGTGGAGCCTTCTACCCGCAGAACACGGTGCTGGTATGGATAGTTCGCCACCAGTTCGTCTGCTTGCAGTTTCTGGTTCAGGCTGATCACTTCAAACCCTCGCCACCCAAGCCAGCCCACAAAAACCGCGGCGACCAGCATTACGACTAAAAACTGCTTCCTGTCCGACATCCCGCATCTGCTCCCTGCAACAACGTATTGGGTGAGTATAGCGTTTCTGCGCCGCTGCCGTAATGCGAATGCACCGGGGCCAGGGGCTTTTTCCGCCTGTTCCCGTTCTGCGATACTCTCACCGGGTCAGGCTGAGCCGCAAAGGCAGGGTGCAATGGTTAAAACAGAAACGTTCGCGGCTGACGCGGTGGTGATCGGAGCCGGGGTGGTCGGGCTCGCCGTAGCGCGGGAGCTTTCGCTTCGCGGGCGCGAGGTACTGGTGCTGGAAGCCGGCCGGCACTTTGGTGAGGGGATTTCCTCCCGCAACAGCGAAGTGATTCACGGCGGGCTTTACTATCCGCAGGATTCGCTCAAAGCGCAGTTGTGCGTCAACGGTCGTCGCCTGCTGTACGACTATTGCCAGCGGCGGGGTATCGGCCACCGCAAAACCGGCAAATGGATTGTCGCCACCCAGCCGGGTCGCCTTGCGGAACTTCGGCGGCTGCAGCAACAGGCCCGGCGCAATGGCGTGACGCTGCAGTTTCATGATGGGGTTGCGGTACGAGCCGCACTGCCCGAGGTGGATGCCTGTGCCGCGCTTTACTCGCCGCTGACCGGCATCGTTGACAGTCATGAATTGATGCTCGCCCTGCTGGCGGATGTGGAAGCCCGCGGGGGGCAGTTGGTCACCGGAGCGCCTGTCGAGGCGGCGCTCTCAGAAGCGGGAGCGCATCACCTGAGTATCGGTGGGAGCGCCCCGTGTCAGTTGACCGCACGGTCGGTGGTGAATGCGGCGGGGCTGGGCGCGGTGAAACTGGCCCGGCAATGGCTCGGTTTGCCTGCGTCCGCCCGGCCACAGCAATGGCTCGCACGGGGAGTCTACTTTTCCTACAGTGGGCGCCATCCTTTCAGCAGCCTCGTGTACCCGCTGCCGGAGCCTGGCGGGCTGGGGGTGCATCTGACGCTGGATCTGGCCGGTCAGGCGCGGTTTGGTCCGGACGTGGAGTGGGTGGCCCGTGAGGACTACACCGTCGACGCTGCGCGGGTCGACGGATTCATCGAGTCCATCCACCAGTGGTGGCCGAAGCTGGATGCCAGCCGCCTGCAGCCTGCTTATGCGGGCATTCGCCCCAAGCTCAGCGGCCCGGGGGGTGGCTTCGCGGATTTCCGGATCGACGGGCCGCAGG
Source organism: Marinobacter lipolyticus (assembly GCF_018424605.1). Classification (GTDB taxonomy): domain Bacteria; phylum Pseudomonadota; class Gammaproteobacteria; order Pseudomonadales; family Oleiphilaceae; genus Marinobacter; species Marinobacter lipolyticus_B. The sequence continues at coordinate 102,025 of NZ_QTKT01000005.1, forward strand.
TGCATGGCATCCCCGGGCTGGTGAATCTGTTCGGTATTGAGTCGCCCGGTCTGACCTCCTGCCTGGCCATCGCCCGGCACGTCGCCGGCGGGCTCTAGCCCGGGGTCCGTGCCAGCGCCCACACCTGAATGTCCTCCACACCGGCTGCCTGCAGCGCCTCGGCCAGGGTGCGCACGGTGGCACCGGTGGTTACCACGTCGTCAACGATGGCGACCCGCGGTGGCAGCTCCTGGGTAACGGTGAAGACGCCCCGCAGGTTGGCGAGGCGCTCCTCACGACCCAGTTCTCGCTGGGGCCTGGCTTGCCGGCTACGAGTGACACACCGGGCGGACCACGGGATCGACAGCTGGCGCGACAGCACCTCGGCAATCTCGTCGGCCTGGTTGAAACCCCGCCGGCGACGGCGTTTCGGATGCATCGGGGCGGGGATGATCAGCTGCGGGGTATGCAACGGGTTGGCGCCCAAGTGCTGTTCGAGGTAGGTGGCCAGTCCGGCCACCAGCGGGCGCACGAACTTGCGTTGACCGCGATATTTATAGCGGCCGATCATGGCATCCACCGGGTACTGGTAGCGCCAGGGTGCCAGCGTGCGGCAGAAAGGCGGCGTAATGTGCAGGCATTCGCCGCAGGTCAGGTCGGGGGAGGGGATCGCCAGCGGCAGGGCGCAGCGTTGGCAGTGCCAGCGGTTCACCGGTAAATCGCCCTGGCAGCCCGCGCATAAGCCGTTGATTGCCCTGCGATCGAGGCAGGCAACGCAGTGTCCTGCCGTTCGTGCTCTGTTAACCTTTCGTTGCATCAAGGTTGACAGAAGATCCAGTCCCTTTATCATTCGGTAAATCCGTAAACCAGTAAGCCTGAAAAGGTTAACAGGGACCCAATATGACCGCTACCAACCTTCGCCACGACTGGACTCTGCAGGAAGCCCGCGAACTGTTCCAGCTTCCGTTCAATGACCTGCTGTTCCGTGCCCAGAGTGTTCACCGGGAGTTTTTTGACCCCAATGAAGTCCAGGTCAGCACCCTGTTGTCCATCAAGACCGGTGCCTGCCCGGAGGATTGTAAGTACTGTCCTCAGAGCGGTCATTACAACACCGGCCTCGAAAAGGAAAAGTTGCTGGAAATTGAGAAGGTGGTCGCAGAAGCGAAGGCAGCGCGCGACAAGGGTGCCTCCCGTTTCTGTATGGGCGCAGCCTGGCGCAGCCCGACCAAAAAAGATATGCCGTATGTGCTCGACATGGTTCGTCAGGTCAAATCACTGGGTCTGGAGACCTGCATGACGCTGGGCATGCTGAAGGAAGACCAGGCGGCCGACCTGGCCGAGGCCGGGCTTGATTATTACAATCACAATCTGGACACCTCCGAGAAGTACTACAGCCACATCATCACCACCCGCACCTATCAGGATCGCCTGGACACCCTGGACAACGTGCGCAAAGCCGGCATGAAAGTCTGCTGCGGCGGCATCATGGGCATGGGTGAAGATGAAGACGACCGTGTTGGCCTGCTGATGCAGCTGGCAAATCTGCCGCACCACCCCGAAAGCGTGCCGGTGAATATGCTGGTGAAGGTAAAAGGCACGCCGATGGAAGACGTGGAAGACCTGGACCCGTTCGATTTCGTGCGTCTCATCGCGGTTGCCCGCATCATGATGCCGGCGTCCCACGTGCGATTGTCTGCCGGTCGCGAAAACATGAACGAGCAAATGCAGGCGCTGTGTTTCATGGCTGGCGCCAACTCGATTTTCTATGGCGAGAAGCTGTTGACCACCTCCAATCCGGAGGCTGACGCCGACATGGCGCTGTTCCGTCGCCTGGGCATCCGGCCAGAGCAGCGCGAACAGTGCGCCACCGAAGCGCAGGAAGAGGAAGCGATTGCCGAAGCGGTAGAGTATGAGGCGACCCGTCACATGTTCTACGACGCCACCCGTGAATCCGCATAAAACGGCCTCCTGAGAACCTTTGCCCGGGAATTGACCAAGTGCGAGATTTTGCGGCAGAACTTGAACAGCGCAAGCAGGCAGGCCTGTACCGTAGCCGCCGGCTTGTCTCTGGTCCCCAGCAGCCCGAGTTGACCGTTGGTGGGCGGCCTTTGTTGTCGTTCTGCAGCAATGATTACCTGGGCCTGGCGAACCACCCCGGCAATATTGACGCGCTTCGCCAGGCGTTGCCGGACGCCGGGCTTGGCGGTGCCGCCTCCCATCTGATCTGCGGCCACCATGACGCTCACCACCGTCTGGAAGAACGTCTCGCCGCGTTTACGCAACGCAGTTCGGCGCTGTTTTTCTCCACCGGTTATATGGCCAATATGGGTGTTATCTCGGCTCTGGCGGGGCGGGGTGATACGATTTTTTCCGATCGTCTGAACCATGCCTCGATCATCGACGGCTGCATTCTCAGCCGCGCGACGGTGAAACGCTACCGGCACGGCGATGTGTCGGCACTGGAGGCGATGCTGGCAAAGACCACGGGCCACAAGCTGGTGGTGACCGACGGCGTCTTCAGCATGGACGGTGACGTGGCGCCGCTGCGGGAGCTGGCAACCGTATGCCGTGCCTACGATGCCTTGCTGGTGGTGGACGACGCCCATGGCATTGGCGTGCTCGGCCCTGAGGGGCGGGGCAGTGTGGTGGCCCAGGGCTTGTCGGAAGACGACGTACCGCTGGTGATTGGCACGCTGGGCAAGGCCGTTGGCACCAGCGGCGCCTTTGTGGCCGGTCCACCGGTTCTGACGGACTATCTGGTGCAGAAGGCGCGTACCTATATCTACACAACCGCAATGCCGCCGGCGCTGGCGGCTGCGACCTGTGCCAGTCTGGATCTGATCGAGCGCTCGAACGACCGGCGGGCGCATCTGGACCGCATGATTGACCGGTTCCGCGCCGGTGCCCGGCAGCTTGGCTATCAGCTGATGGATTCGGTCACCCCGATCCAGCCCATCATGGTGGGTGATAACTGGGCCGCGCTTGCACTCAGTGAGGCCCTCGAGGCCCAGGGTCTGTTGGTCACGGCCATTCGCCCTCCTACCGTGCCCGAAGGTGAAGCCCGTCTGAGGGTGACCTTGAGTGCGGCCCACACTCTTGAGGATGTTGACAGGTTGCTGGCAGGCCTTGGCAGTTGCCGCTCGTTCATTACCGCTATGGATAGCCCGTACCCGGAACAAATGGCATGAATGAACAGCGAGCTGGCACCCTGGTCGTCGTTGGTGGTTGGGGGGTGCGTTGCGAAATGCTCTCGGGACTCTATGACCAGTGGCCGGGCAAGGTAATCACGGTCACTCTGGATGACGAGCTGATGTCTTCCTGCGATTCGGTATCGGATGTGGCTGACGAATTGCTGGGCCGCTACCCGGAACCGGCGGTATGGCTGGGATGGTCCCTGGGGGCGCAGATCGTCATGGCTGCCGCACAACGACAGACCGGTGCGGTAACTGCCGTGGTGACCTCCGGCGGTTTTCCTCGCTTTACCGTCGACGAAGGCTGGGCCAGTGGTATGCCGCAGCGGGAGTTTGAAGCCTTTGCCCGGGGCATTGCCAAAGACCCGGAGCGGTACTGGCTCCACTTTCTGTTGTTGATGATTAACGGCGATCGCCACGAACAGCAGGCCCGAAAACGGTTGAAGCCCTGGCTGGAAGCAGGCGTGCCAGTGTCCCATGCCAGCCTCGACAAGGGGCTGGACTGGCTGCGATCGGGAGATCAGCGTGCACTCTGGGCCGGCTCCACAACGCCGGCATTGCACTTGCTGGGTGAGCAGGATGCCGTGGTCCGACCCTGGTCGGACTGGCAGGATCTGGCCGGTTGCCACCGCGCCCGGGTAGTCAGTGGCATGGCGCACTGGCCCGCGGAGCAAGCGGCCATGGAGTGCCAACAAATAATTGCGGACTTTCTGGACGAGCCGGTCGGGGCCGCGTGATGGAAATCAGTATGACAGCGCTGCCGGCTTCGGGGGCGTCGGCTCCAAAGCATGAGATCGCCCGTGATTTCGGCGCCGCCAGTGATACCTACGAGTCGGCGTCCCGGCTTCAGCGCCTGATGGGCAAGGCGATGCTGGAGCGCCTGCCAGTGGGGCGCCCGGATGCCAAGCCGCTGCGTATACTCGATCTGGGTTGTGGGACTGGTTACTTTACCCGCCAACTGGCGCGTCGCTACCCCGACGCGCGCATCAGCGCTGTCGATCTGTCTCCGGGCATGCTTCAGTATGCGCGGACGAGGGCTGACCGAAAGGTCCATTGGGCGCAGGCAGATGCCGAGCGCCTGCCGTTTGCCGACGGCACCTTCGATGTGGTGTTCAGCAACCTGATGCTGCAATGGTGCGACCGCCCGGATCAGGTGTTTGACGAGTGCCGGCGGGTATTGGCGCGCGGTGGGATGCTGCAGTGCTCCACGCTGCTTGATGGCAGTCTCCATGAGCTCGCGCAGGCCTGGGAGAAGGCGGATCCGGGGCGGCGTCATGTGAACCGTTTCGAAACCCGGGCGGCTGTCACCGGTCATGCCTGTGCGCGGTTGCCGGGCGCGGCCGTGAACACGGAAACCGTGGTGCTTGGCTACGATTCGCCACTGGAACTTATCCGCGAACTGAAACACCTCGGAGCGGTCTACAAGGGCGACGACCGTCGCCGCACTATGACCGCCCCCGGTCGCGTTCGCGCAATGTTGGAGCATTATCCGCGGGCGCCGTCCGGTAAAGTTGTGGCATCCTACGGCGCATGCTGGATTTCATATGGACACTGAGATATGGCGAGAAGAAGCTACTTCGTAACCGGAACCGACACCGGCGTAGGCAAAACGGTTGCCTCCGCGGCCATTCTTGAGGCCGCCAGGGCGCTGGGCAAGCACACCATGGCGATGAAGCCCATCGCGTCGGGCTGCGAGGATACTCCTTATGGACTGCGCAACGAAGACGCGTTGATCCTGCAGTCGGCGATGACCGAACCCTTACCCTACGATCAGGTCAATCCCGTTGCCCTGAAGCCGGCGATTGCGCCCCATGTGGCGGCCGATATGGCCGGCCGCCAGTTGACGGCGCAGCGTCTGGTGGGGTTTTGTCGTGGGCTGCAGATCCGCCCCGCGGATCTGTTCCTGGTCGAGGGCGCCGGTGGCTGGCGGGTGCCGCTGAACGATCGCGAAACCTACTCGGCCGTGCCGCGGGAACTGTCCATGCCGGTTATTCTTGTGGTGCCACTCAGGCTGGGTTGCATTAACCACGCGTTGCTGAGTGCTGAAGCCATTCGAAACGATGGCCTGACGCTGGCGGGATGGGTGGCTAACCGCCCGGACCAGGAGCCCATGAGCTGCGAGCAGGAAACCCTGAATTATCTGCTGATGCACCTCGCCGCGCCCTGCCTGGGGGTTATTCCTTGGCAATCCAAGCCGGTGCCGGCAGATCTGGCTCGTTACCTCAATATCGATCCTTTGTTTGAAAATTGACCATTTTTATGGCTTACTTAAGTCAATTATCGGTCATCAGGTGGTCTGATTATGATCAACAACACATTGGGTATCGGAATACAGGGCATCCAGGACGGCATGATGGGCATGGAAAACGCAGCCCGCAAGATTGCCCGTGGCGGAGTTGATGGTCCGCAAGGCACCGCTGAAGGCGCCGGCTCCCTGATCGAACCGATGGTCGATCTCAAGCTCTATGAGCGCAGCGTCGAGGCGTCCGCCCAGGTCGTCCGAACGGCCGACGAAACGCTTGGCACGCTGCTGGATCTCAAGGCCTGATCGGGCCTTGCGATTCCGCCCCCGACCCTTTACCGCTGATCCCCATACGCCATGATATCCGGTGTTTCCCCCTCTGTTGCGTCTGCACCCCCGCTGAATGGCGTTGCTTCCGGCCGCCCGGCTGTCGCGGGTGACGTCAGCCGCCCGACGGAATCAGCGGGCGCTGACAAAGCGCGCAGGGAGCGGCCAGACAGGGCTGCCGGCGAGCGAAAGGCAGAGGCCGCGAACAAAGGCCAGATGCTGGACGAGGCGCAGCTCCGGGAGCTGGCTGAACTCAAGGCGCGGGATCGGGAGGTGAGGGCGCACGAGGCGGCTCACCAGGCGGTGGGCGGTCAGTACGCCGGGGCCATTTCCTATGTCTACGAACGCGGCCCCGACGGCGCGCAATACGCCGTTGGGGGCGAAGTGCCCATTGATGTTGCGCCGGTGCAGGGCGATCCGCAGGCCACTATCGAAAAGATGCGGGTGGTCCGTGCCGCCGCTATGGCGCCGGCAGCCCAGGATCGGGCCGTCGCTGCCCAGGCGATGCAGGCCATGTTACAGGCCCAGGCGGAAATGTCCCGCGAGCTGATGTCGCCAGAGGACGGGGACAGTCCGGGCGTCATGCGCCAGGCTCGAGATGCCTATGAGTCGGTCGCAAGGATGAATGAGCCGGAGGTCATTCGCTCGCGCTCAATAATGGCCTGATTCGATTTACTTTTCCCCGTAACCCCTTCTTGCACACCCCTTCCCGGGGCCCTCGTCGGCCACAAAACTCAACACAAATTTCGGGCCCGGCTATTGACAATTCTGTGCCTCTAAACGTATGTTTCAAACAAGTGTTTAATTAAGGCTGTGGCGCGACAGCGTCACGGTGTCTGAGCAAACCCCAAGGCCAAGTTCTGCAGCCAGCGTTGCAGATGCGACCGAAAACCTGAGGTGGATTACATGCCTGAATATAAAGCGCCCCTGCGTGACATCAAATTCGTAATGAACGAGCTGCTGGATAGCGAGCAGCACTACGCCAATCTGGAAGGTGCCGAGGATGCAACTCCGGATATGGTGGACGCCATCATCGGGGAAGGTGCCAAATTCTGTGAGCAGGTACTGTCTCCGCTGAACCAGGTGGGTGACACAGAAGGCTGTACCTGGAGCGAAGACGGCGTTAAAACGCCGACCGGCTTCAAGGAAGCATACCAGCAGTACGTTGAGGGCGGCTGGCCGTCCATGACTGCCGATCCCAACTACGGTGGTCAGGGCCTGCCTCATTCTCTGGGCCTGGTCATGAGCGAGATGGTTGGCACCTCCAACTGGTCCTGGGGCATGTACCCCGGCCTGAGCCACGGTGCGACCAACACCATTGAGGCCCACGGCACCGAGGAGCAGAAGCAGACTTACCTCACCAAACTGATCAGCGGCGAGTGGACTGGCACCATGTGCCTGACCGAGCCGCACTGTGGTTCCGATCTGGGCACCCTGCGCACCAAGGCAGAGCCCAACGCCGACGGCACCTACGACATTACTGGCACCAAGATCTTTATCTCTGCCGGTGAGCATGACATGGCGGAGAACATTGTCCACATCGTGCTGGCGCGCCTGCCGGGCGCACCTGAAGGCACCAAGGGCATCTCCCTGTTCATCGTGCCCAAGAACCTGCCGAACGACGACGGATCTTCCGGTGAGCGCAACGCTGTTTCCTGTGGTTCCATCGAGCACAAGATGGGCATCCACGGCAACGCCACCTGCGTGATGAACTTCGATGGTGCCAAGGGCTGGCTGATCGGGCCGGAGAACAAAGGCCTGAACTGCATGTTCACCTTTATGAACACGGCTCGTATCGGTACCGCGATCCAGGGTCTGGGCGCCGCCGAGCTGGGCTTCCAGGGTTCCCTGGCCTACGCCAAGGACCGTCTGGCCATGCGCTCGCTGAGCGGCCCGAAGAATCCGGAAGGCATTGCCGATCCGATCATCGTTCACCCGGACGTGCGTCGGATGCTGCTGACTCAGAAAGCGGTTGCCGAAGGCGCCCGTGCGCTGATCTACCTGACCGCGCAGCAGGCGGACATTGTTCACAGCGGCAAAACCGAGGAAGACCGTAAGGCGGCTGACGAAGCCCTGGGCTTCCTGACTCCGATTGCCAAGGCGTTCCTGACTGAAATCGGTTACGAAGCGGCCAACCTGGGCATGCAGGTATTCGGTGGCCACGGCTTCATTTCCGAGTGGGGCATGGAGCAAAACGTACGTGATGCCCGTATCGGCATGATCTACGAGGGCACCACCGGCATTCAGGCGCTCGACCTGCTGGGTCGTAAGGTTCTGATGACCCAGGGCGAATCCCTGAAAGGCTTCACCAAGCAGGTTCACGTGTTCTGCAAGGAAAACGCCGACAATGAACAGCTGAAGGAATTCATCGAACCGCTGGCAGCGATCAACAAGGAGTGGGGCGACCTCACCATGAAGATCGGCATGACCGCGATGAAGAACCGCGAAGAAGTCGGTGCGGCGTCTGTGGATTATCTGATGTACTCTGGTTACGCCGTATTTGCCTATCTGTGGGCGCGTATGGCCAAGGTTGCGCTGGACAAGATGGTCGAGGGCACCACCGAGGAAACGTTCTACAACGCCAAGGTTCAGACAGCGCGCTTCTATTTCAAGCGCATGCTGCCGCGCGCCAAGGGCCACGCAGAAATGATGCTGGCTGGCGCAGACAGCCTGATGGACATGCCGGAAGACGCCTTCGCCATCTAAGGCGCGGGCAGGCAGACCCAGAAAGCCCGCTCTCCCCGGAGGCGGGCTTTTTTCATGAGTTAGCCTCGCCAATAGGGTAGAATACGCACCTATAAAAATAACCTTGAGCGGACACATAGCCGAGAGGAGCGCCACAGCCGACCGCTGGAGGCGCGCCGACAGACTGACTGGATTTTGGAGAGTTTTTAGATGGCTGATTATCAGGCACCTTTACGTGACATGCGCTTTGTTCTGAACGAAGTTTTCGATGCCCCGGCACTCTGGGCCTCACTGCCAAAAGTGGCGGAAAACGTGGACCCGGATACGGCCGATGCCATTCTGGAAGAGGCCGGCAAAATCACCAGTGGTGTACTGGCACCCCTGAACCGCGAAGGTGATGAGCAGGGCTCGAAGTGGACTGACGGCGAAGTTGCTGCCCCGGAGGGCTTCAAGGAAGCCTATCAGACCATCGTGGAAGGTGGCTGGAACGGCCTGGGCGGTAACCCGGAATTCGGCGGCATGGGCATGCCCAAGACGCTGGTTGCCCAGTTCGAGGAAATGATGCAGGGCGCTAACATGGCGTTTGGCCTGGCTCCGATGCTGACCGCCGGTGCCTGTCTGGCGCTGGATGCCCACGGTAGCCAGGAACTGAAAGAAAAGTACCTGCCGAATATGTATTCCGGCGTCTGGTCTGGCGCGATGGATCTGACCGAGCCACACGCCGGTACCGATCTGGGTATTATCCGCACCAAGGCCGAGCCGAACGACGATGGCTCTTTCAACGTAACAGGTACCAAGATCTTCATTACCTGGGGCGAGCACGACATGGCGGAGAACATCATCCACCTGGTGCTGGCCAAGCTGCCGGACGCGCCCAAGGGTCCGAAAGGCATCTCCCTGTTCCTGGTGCCGAAATTCCTGGTGAACGAAGACGGTTCGCTGGGTGAGCGCAACAGCTTCAGCTGTGGCTCCATCGAGAAGAAGATGGGCATCAAGGGCTCGGCCACCTGCGTGATGAACTTCGACGGTGCCCGAGGCTGGCTCGTGGGCGAGGAAAACAAGGGCCTGGCGGCGATGTTTACGATGATGAACTACGAGCGCCTGGGTGTTGGTATCCAGGGTATCGGCGCAGCGGAAGCTTCGCTACAGAGTGCTCGCGAATACGCCCTTGAGCGCATCCAGAGCCGCGCACCGACTGGTGCCCAGCAGCCTGAAAAAGCGGCCGACCCGATTCTGGTGCATCCGGACGTGCGCCGTATGCTGCTGACCATGAAGAGCTACGTGGAAGGCGGTCGTACCTTCTCGACCTACGTTGCCCAGTGGCTGGATATTTCCAAGTACGCCGAGGACAACGAACGCCGCAAGCATGCCGAAGGCATGGTGGCGTTGCTGACTCCGGTTGCCAAGGCGTTTCTGACCGATCGTGGCCTGGATGCGTGCATCATCGGGCAGCAAGTGTTCGGTGGTCACGGCTTCATTCGCGAGTGGGGTCAGGAACAGCTGGTGCGCGACTGCCGGATTACCCAGATCTACGAAGGCACCAACGGCATCCAGGCGCTGGATCTGATGGGCCGAAAGGTAGTGGGTAGCCAGGGCAAGCTGTACGAACTGTTTGCCAACGATGTGGCAGCGTTCATCGAGGAGAACAGCGGCGACCAGAATCTGCGTCCGTACCTCGAGCCGTTGGCAGCCGCGTTTGAGCGCCTCTCCGATGTTACCGAGCATGTCATCAAGCAGGCCGGCGACAACCCTGACGCCATCGGGGCTGCCTCGGTGGACTACCTTGACCTCTTTGGTCTGACCGCGCTGGGGTACATGTGGGCGAAGATCGTCAAGGCGGCCGCGCCGAAAGCCGAGGGTGACACCTCCGGTTTCTACACCGGCAAGCTGAAAACGGCTCGGTTCTACTTTGACCGTTTGTTACCGAAGACGGTGTCTCTGGCGGAAGGCATCCGCAGTGGCAGTGACGCCATGATGGCGCTCACCGCCGAGGAGTTCTGATCCCTCGCGATCAGACCTTTCCGATAAAAAAGGCAGATCCTTCGGGATCTGCCTTTTTTATCGAGGATGGCCAGGCTGGTGGGTTACAGGCTTTCAATCAGCTCCGGCTGTGCGATGAACGGGTTGTCATTGCCCTGAAGTTCGCTGACCTGGCGGTGACGGGTGAGTTCACGATCATCCGGTGGATCCATCCGGTTCCAGTTTTTGAACACGGTGGAGGTGCCAACCCAGGGCAGGTCGTAGGTATCGACCATGTAGGCGACGGTACGCGCGACATCGCCCTTGACCGGCGCGGGTGGTTCAAAAAACTGGGCGCTTTCCCGGTTGCCGCATTCGTCCTCCCGTGCCCCAGCGCCCAACTGGTCATAACGGGCATTGCGCCGCCGCATTTCCACGCGGCTGGAAACCGGCACCATGTTGTGGAGGTCGGAGGCAATCTGGCGGTAGCGATCGTCGTTACTGCATTGACGGGACGTGCCACAGCCCAGGGAGCTGCGAACCACAGACAGTGGGTAGATGTGCCCTTCGGTCATGGTGAAGCCCTTACTGGAAAACGGGGTATCACAGAAAAAGGACGTACCTCCTCCGGCGTACAGGGTGCCCCAGAACTGGTCACGGGCGACGGCATCGGGGTCACTGAACCGGGTGTTCTGGCCGATCACCAGCGGTGGCAGGAGCAAGAGAGAAAATGTCAGGGTGGCAAGTTTTGTTCTATTCATGGCTTGTTATACCTCGCAGTGCCGGCAAGTGCCTTTGCCATTCGGGCCACCTTTGGTTAATGGATAACCAGAGGCGGTCAATAAAATGACACTTGGTTCACTTACACTGTGAAGTATGGCACAGAGACTCCGTGAAACAGAGTCTCTGTTGTCTCGTTTTGTAGCATTGTGTTAACCAGTTAACACTTCACTTCAGGCGGTCGCGGAGGCGCTGATAGCCCGCACGGACCTCTTCACCGAGTCGCTGGGCGGTCTCTTTGGCATCGTGACTGGCGTCTTCCGCATCATGAATGACGCTATCGAGCTTGTTGCGAAACTTTTCCCAGTCCTTTTCAAGATCATCCCACTCGTCTTTGACATCTTCCCGCGCCAGGTGTAGCTGAACCCGGGCTTCGTCGCGGTACTGTCTGATCTTGTCCGCGAGTTTCCTGAGATCGTCCTGAAAATTCATACCAAGCACCTCCGTTGTCTGATGATGCTTATACAATGCTCCGGAACGGGAAAAACTGTCAATAGCGCCGCCGACACAGTGGCGGCAGGCTTGATCTGGATCAGATCGATCGGTTCAGATGGGTGGCCATATCTTCCAGGAAGTGCCAGGGTGAGGCCGTTTCGAAGCCTTTGGTGGCCCGATCAATCTGACTGCACAGTTCGAGTGCCTTGTGCAGCTGGAGGCGGGAAAGGCGACGGGCGGCCTGTTCGATGGTGCGGGCCCGCTGGGGCTGGAACACACCGCGTTGCTTGAGGAAACCAGCGGGTGCTTCCCGGCGCCCAAGGGCGGCGCTCAGTTCCAGCGTCAGATTCAGATCGCGGGTCAGCACGGCCAGCAATCCCAGTGGGTTCTCGCCTTCCTGCCTCAGTACGCCAATCATCTTGCGCGCGTGCGCGGCGCGCCCGGCAAGCAGTTCGGCAACGAGTTCGAAGCCGTTGAAACGGGAGCTGTCCTGCACCGCTTGTTCAATGGCTTCCTCGTCGATGGTTTTGTCGCCGCGGAACAAGGCCAGGCGGTCCAGTTCCTGGCTGGCGGCAAGCAGGTTTCCCTCCAGCCGTTCAGCGAGCATATCCAGTGCCCCGCGTGTCAGCTGCAGGCCCCGTGCTCGTGCCCGCTGCTGCAGCCAGCCGGCGAATTTGTCGCCGTCCACCGGCCAGACCGGCACGTGCACACCCTTGTTCTGAAGTTCCTTGTACCACTTGCGCCGGGTTTCCGCCGCGTCCAGACGAGCGCTGATCAGCAGCAGAATGATGTCATCCGGTGGATTCTGCAGCACCCGCTCCAGCACCGCGCGACCATCGCCGAGTTTGCCGGTGGGCAGATGGATTTCAATGCGGCGTTGCTCCGCAAACAGGGAAAGCGCACCGAACTCTTCTCCCACCGCACTCCAGTCCAGCTGATGGTCGGCGTGATAGGTCATCCGGTCATGGAAGCCGGCGTCCCGCGCTGCGGCGCGAATCTGGTCGCAGCACTCCTGAACCAGCAGCGGTTCGTCACCGGACACCAGGTATACCGGTGCCAGGGACTTTTTCAGGAGCTGAGGGAGCTGGGCCGGCTGGGTTTTCATAGTCAGCGGCTTTCTTCGGTCTGCTCTTGCTCCCGCTCCGCTGCTTTGCGCAACTCCGCGATGCGCGCTTCGTTCAGCGGAGCGAGCCGGAAGATAATCTGTTGCGCCAGTCGCTCGTAGAGTTGCAGCCGAAGCTCCTCTTCCTCGCGCTGCTTCGCAAGCACGTTGGTTTCGTCGTAGCGGTAGGTTTCGCTGCTGTAGAGACTGGTTTCGGCGATCAGCGGCAGCTCATCGCGGGTCAATACGTCAATCTGCACGGTGTGGCGCAGGGTATACTCCGCGGCCGCCGCCTGCACGGTGATGGCACTGGCGCGACGATCCTGCTGGAATCCTCTCAGGCGCAGCAGGTAATCGGCTTCCGCCGGAGGGCGCACATCGATTTCACCGAGCTCCAGTTGTTCGGTCACCGACTGGCACAATTGTGCCGGGATCTGCTCAACGCAGGTCACCGCCAGGGGCTGCAGCCCCGGGGGAACCGGAGGTGCTCCACGAAGCTGGAAGCCGCACCCCGCCATAACGGCATACAGCATCGTGATACTGCTGATGCGAACGAATGTGGCGAGGGTCAGGCTGCTGGTCATGTCAGTTGGCCACCACGTTCACGAGTTTGCCCGGCACGACGATCACCTTGCGAACGGTCTGGCCCTCGATGAAACGGACCACGTTTTCGTTCGCCAGGGCCATTTCTTCCAGGCTCGCCTTGTCGATGTCTGCCGGAACGTCGGCCTTGGCCCGGACCTTGCCATTGACCTGGAGAACCACCTGAATCTGGCTGCGGACCATGGCGCTTTTGTCGGCTTCCGGCCACGGGGCGTCGACCACCGGTGTGTGGTGGCCAAGGGCCCGCCAGAGGTTATGACAGATGTGGGGCACGATGGGCGAGAGCATCAGCACCGCCGCTTCCAGTGCTTCGCGGCGGGCCGCACGGCTCTGTGGCGCATCGTCTCCCAGCCGGCCTACTTCGTTGAGCAGCTCCATCACGGCGGCGATAGCCGTGTTAAACGTTAGCCGGCGACTGATGTCATCGCTGACCTTGGCAATGGTTTCATGGGTCTTGCGGCGCAGATCTTTCTGGGCGTCGGTCAGGTCGCTGGTATCGAGTGCCGGTACGTCGCCGCCGGAGGCCAGCTCGCTCACCATGCGCCAGAGCCGTTTGAGAAAGCGATGGGCGCCTTCCACGCCGCTGTCTGACCACTCCAGGGACTGTTCCGGCGGTGCCGCGAACATCATGAACAGGCGCACGGTATCCGCACCGTGCTGGTCGATGATCGCCTGGGGGTCAATGCCGTTGTTCTTGGACTTGGACATTTTGGTAACGCCGCCCACTTCGACGGGCTGGCCGTCCTGTTTGTGGGTCGCGCCTACCACCTGACCCTTGCCATCACGCTCTACGGTGACGTCGGCCGGTGATATCCAGGTCTTCCCGCCATTGGCGTCCTCGCGGTAATAGGTTTCGGCCAGCACCATGCCCTGGCAAAGCAGGCGGTTGAACGGCTCTGAGCTGTTTACCAGCCCCACGTCCCGCAGCAGTTTGTGGAAAAAGCGGGCGTACAGCAGGTGCAGGATGGCGTGTTCGATGCCGCCGATGTACTGGTCAACCGGCAGCCAGTAATTGGCGGCGGCCGGGTCCAGCATGCCCTTGTCGTAGTTGGGGCTGCAGAACCGGGCGTAATACCAGGACGACTCCATGAAGGTGTCGAAGGTATCGGTCTCCAGGGTTGCCAGTTGCCCCGCAAAGGTGGTTTTCGCCCACTCGGGATCGGCCTTGATTGGCGATTGCACGCCATCCATTTCCACGTCTTCCGGCAAGGTCACCGGCAGCTGGTCGTCCGGAACCGGGCGCTCGGTGCCGTCTTCCAGCGTCATCATCGGGATCGGCGCGCCCCAGTACCGCTGGCGTGACACCCCCCAGTCCCGCAGGCGGTAATTTACGGTACGACGGCCAATAGCGTGCTCTTCCAGATAGTTGGCGATTTCCTCGAAGGCTTCATCGCTGGTCAGCCCGCTGTATCTGCCTGAGGACACCAGTGTGCCTTTCTCGGTGAAGGCCTTCTCCTGAACGTCGATATCCCGGCCATCCAGTGCCGCGATGACCTGCTTGATCGGCAGGCGGTATTTCAGGGCAAACTCGTGGTCGCGCTCATCGTGGCCGGGAACCGCCATCAGGGCGCCGGTACCGTAATCGGTCAGCACGAAGTTGGCGATCCAGACCGGAATTTCTTCCTGGGTCAGCGGATGGATGGCTTTGAAGCCGGTGTCGATGCCTTTCTTTTCCATGGTGGCGAGTTCGGCTTCCGCCACCTTGCTGTTGCGGCATTCCTCGACAAACTCCGCTACGTCCCGATGGCGTTCAGCGGCTGCTTTCGCCAGCGGATGCTCTGCGGCCACCGCCATGTAACTGACACCCATTAGGGTGTCCGGGCGCGTGGTGTACACGGTGAGGCCGTCATCGCTGTCTTTCAGCGGGAAGGTCAGTTCGGTGCCCACGGACTTGCCGATCCAGTTCCGCTGCATGGTCTTGACCTGCTCGGGCCAATCTTCCAGCTGATCCAGATCATTCAGCAGTTCTTCGGCGTAGTCGGTGATGCGAATGAACCACTGGGGAATCTTTTTCTGTTCAACCAGAGCACCGGAGCGCCAGCCACGGCCGTCCACGACCTGTTCGTTGGCCAGAACGGTCTGGTCCACCGGATCCCAGTTCACCGTGGACATTTTCTTGTACACCAGGCCCTTCTCGTATAGTCGGGCAAAGAACCACTGTTCCCAGCGGTAATAATCGGGCCGGCAGGTGGCCAGTTCACGATTCCAGTCGTAGCCGAAGCCCAGCTGCTTGAGCTGGTTCTTCATGTATTCGATGTTGGCGTAGGTCCACTTGGCAGGCGCGGTCTTGTTGGCAATGGCGGCGTTCTCCGCCGGAAGGCCGAAGGCGTCCCAGCCCATGGGCTGCATGACGTTCTTGCCCTGCATGCGCTGATAGCGGGAGATCACGTCACCGATGGTGTAGTTGCGGACGTGGCCCATATGGAGCTTGCCGCTCGGGTAGGGGAACATGGACAGGCAGTAGTATTTCGGTTTGCCCGGCTCTTCCCTGACGGTGAAGGTTTCGTTCTCTTCCCAGAACGTGCGGGCATTCTGTTCTACGTCACGTGGATTGTATTGCTCGTCCATTCCTGCCATTGCCGAAATTACCTTGTGTGAAAAATAAAACCCTGTATCAAAACGATGTCCGGAGCGGGCCGGACATTCTAACGCACACAAGGCGCAACAGGTAGTCTGCCAAATTCCCGTTCCTGTGCCAGACTTACACTGTGGGGGGGAGCGCTGTCGGGTGCGGCTTCCAGAGACACGCCGGAACTACATCCCTGTAGGCTTGGGCGCAGCGTCCTTGCTGCGCACAGTCTCTGGAAGCCGCACCCGACAGCGCTTGCATACCCTGCAGCTGAATCCGGCGTGAGGGAGTTACTATGACAGCACCAGAACGAAGCCATCTCTCAGGCAAAGCCCTGGAAGTGTATGACCGCATGCTGGAACGGGTGCAGTCGCGCCTGAACGAGATGCAGGAGACGTCCCTGCAGACCCTCGAAGAAGAAATCCGCAAAGCGGTCGAAGTTGAGTACGAGCTGGAAGAAATGACCCGGGAGGAGGCGGATCTGCTGGGGGAATACCTTCAGCGGGATCTGCAGCATCTGTTGCATTTTGTCGAAGAGACCGGCGAAGGCTTGAAGGAGTGGTTGCAGCTGGACATTGCGTTGCTGGAACACGAGCTCTCGGACAAGTTGCTATCGGTGGCGGACAAGACGCTGGTGGACACGCTGGAACTGCGGCAGAAGCTGGAGAACCAGGAGGTAGGTCATTACATTTCCGGCGAAGTGGCGACCGCCGGTATGTTTCAGTGCCTGAACTGCAGCCACATGCGCTGCCTGACCGCGACCAGTCATCTGGAACCCTGCGAGGCCTGTGGCTCCCACTATTACGAGCGGGTGACCAGCCGCTGGCCCCGCAAATCGGAATGACCCGATCTATGGCCTGGGGATGATCCGCTCTCTGGCGAAAACGATTAGGATCAGCGCCAGGGTCAGCACCGGCCAGGAGCCGGACAGCATGTACGGGGTGTTTCCGCTTGCGGCGAACACTTCGCCCCGCAGCGTGTCGCGGGTGAACTGGGGGATGGCTTCGGTGATCTGACCGTGCTGGTCAATAATCACGGTCATGCCATTGTTGGTGCCACGCAGCATGTAGCGGCCGGTTTCCAGTGCCCGCATCCGCGCAATCTGCAGGTGTTGCAGGGGGCCGATGGAATCGCCGAACCAGCCGTCGTTGCTGATGGTCAGCAGCATGTCGGCGTTGCGGGCGTTGTGGGCGACAAAATCCGGATAGGCCACCTCGTAGCAGATAAACGGCATGATCCGGTTGCCGTTGGCCATCAGCGGTGACTGATTGGCCGGTCCGCGGCTGAAGCTGGACATGGGCAGATCGAAAAAGCCGATCAGGCCACGCAGCCATTGCTGCAGCGGCACGTATTCGCCGAAAGGCACCAGTTTCTGCTTGTGGTACATGCCCTCGCCGTTGCCGATGGCCATGATGCTGTTGTGGAACGTGAAGTCTTCAATCCGGTTGCTGAACCCGTACCAGGGGATGCCGGTAATCAGGGTGCTGTTGTCACCCAGCTGCTCGCTGATGTGTTCGATGATCTTGCCGGCACTGTCCTGGGGAATGGGAATGGCGGTTTCCGGCCACAGGATCAGGTCGGTATCCCACTCGTTCTCGGTGAGCCCCAGGTACACCACGATCTGGTCCCGCAGAAAATCCGGATCCCATTTGATTTGCTGGGGGATGTTGCCCTGCATGGAGGCGAACGTGATGGTTTTATCGCTGACGGTTGTCCATTCGATTTTGGCAACCAGCGGGCCACTGACCCAGGGCAGGAGCGCGACGATCGCCACGAGAGCGGCAGCTCCGGCGCGCCGATTCAGTCCCAGCCACCAACAGGCGTAAAGCGCCACCCCGGACACCGTGATCCAGAAGGTGATCCCGTGAACACCAACAACCGGTGCAAACCCGCCCAGGGGACCATCGACGTGGGCGGTACCGAGGTACAGCCAGGGAAAGCCGGTGAGCAGCCAGCCGCGTACCCAGTCACCAAGGATCCACACCGCGGGAAACAGCAGCAGGCGCCGCACCCGGCTTTCCTTTGCCAGCTTGCCCCAGCCCCAGAAGGCAAGCGCGTGAAACAGCGCCAGCCCGGCGACAAACAGCGACGTCAGAAGAATAGAGATCGGAATCGAGGTGTTGCCGTGCTCGCTGATGCTGATGTAAACCCAGCTTGCCCCGCTGCCGAACAGGCCGAGGCCGGTCAGCCAGCCAGCCCGGAACAGCTTCCGGGATGCCAGCGGCACACAGGCGAGCAGAATCAACACAATGGAAACCGGCCCGAGCCACCACCAGTGGAAGGGCGAGAAGGTCAGCGTCTGCAATGCGCCGGCAGCCACCAGCGTGACGGCCAGCAGCCAGCGGTTTTCGGACAGGGGGGTGTCGGTCGTTCGGGCTTTGGTCTCGTTATTGCTCACTTCGGGTTACCTGCAGCAGACGGATGACTCGGTTATCGGCGTTCGCAATAGTAAATTGCAGCCCGCCAAATGCAACCGATTCGCCCCGTCTGGGCAGGTGACCGAATTCCTTGAGCACAACGCCACCAATGGTGTCGAACTCTTCTTCGTCCAGCTCGGTCTGGAAAAACTCGTTGAAATCGTCGACCGGCGTGACGGCTTTGACCGCGAAGGTGCCATCGCCGCGGGCCTTGATGTGGGTTTCTTCATCGAAATCGTGCTCGTCTTCGATCTCGCCCACAATCTGTTCGAGGACGTCTTCAATGGTAATGAGGCCGGCGGTGCCGCCGTATTCATCCACCACGATCGCCATGTGGTTGCGGTTTTCCTTGAATTCCTTGAGCAGCTGATTCAGGCGCTTGCTTTCGGGGACGAAGGTGGGCGGCCGGAGAATTTCGCGGGTGTGGTTCCAGTCCAGCTCGTTATTCAGCGCCAGTGGCAGAAGATCCTTGGCGAGCAGCACGCCGATCACGTCGTCCTGGCTGTCGCCGATGACCGGGAAACGGCTGTGGGCGGATGCGATGATCTCGCCCAGAAATTCTTTCGGGTCCTGGGAGGCCTTGACGGTAACCATCTGGGAACGGGGGATCATGATTTCATCGACGCGCATGTCGATGACCTGCATGGCGCCTTCGATGATGCTCATGGCATCGGTGTCGATGATGTTCTGGGACTCGGCGTCCCGCAGGATTTCCAGCACGTCCTCTACGGACTCAGGCCCGCTGGAAAAGGCCTGTGATATACGCTCCAGCCAGGACTTGTTGCCCTGACTGCGACTCGACTGATCGTCGCTCATGAGTCTTTTTCCGTTTCCTCTGATTCGTAAGGATTGCCATACCCGAGCTGCGCCAGCAGCCGGACTTCGAGGGCTTCCATGGCCTCGGCATCATTGTCGTCAATATGATCATAGCCCTGAAGGTGCAACATGCCGTGCACCACCATGTGAGCCCAGTGGGCTTCGAGCGCTTTGTGCTGATCTTTTGCTTCTTTTTCTACAACCGGAGCACAAATGACGAGATCTCCGGCCAACGGAACTGTTATACCCGCTGGCGCTTCAAATGGGAAGGACAGCACGTTGGTGGGGCCGTTTTTTCCACGGTACTGGCCATTGAGCTGGCCGGACTCGTCATCACCCACGATGCGAATGGTGACCTCCGATGGGCCATCGCCCAGCCAGGCCTTGCGGGCCCAGCGTTCGAACGAGCTTCCCGATGGAATGCCGGGGCCTTCCAGCACCAGTTGCAGATCGACAGTCAGTTCATTCACTGGCCGCTTACGCTCCCGTCATCAAGGGCATCGTAGGCTTCCACAATACGCTGCACCAGCGGATGACGAACCACATCCTTGGCTTCGAAGCGGGTAAAGCCGATGCCGGACACTTTGCTCAGCACGCCGGCGGCGTGGATGAGGCCGGAGTTCTGGCCGCGGGGCAGATCCACCTGGGTGGTGTCACCGGTAATCACGGCCGTCGATCCGAAGCCAATGCGGGTCAGGAACATCTTCATCTGCTCGCGGGTGGTGTTCTGGCTTTCGTCCAGAATGATGAACGAGTTGTTCAGGGTGCGCCCCCGCATGAACGCCAGCGGCGCGATTTCGATCACGCTCTTCTCGATCAGTCGGGTGACCTGCTCAAACCCCAGCATTTCATACAGTGCGTCGTAAAGCGGGCGCAGGTATGGGTCCACTTTCTGGGCCAGATCACCCGGCAGGAAGCCGAGCTTTTCGCCGGCTTCCACCGCGGGCCGAACCAGCAGGATACGCTTGACCTGCTCGTCCTTCAGCGCCTCGACCGCACAGGCCACCGCCAGCCAGGTCTTGCCGGTACCGGCCGGGCCAATGCCGAAATTGATGTCATGGGTGCGGATGCTGTGCACATACTTCTGCTGGTTGACCCCGCGCGGCTTGGCCTGCAGCTTGGGGGTTTTGATAACGGTCACCGCACCGTCGTACGGTACGTCTTCCGGCAGCCGCTCGAAACCGGTCTCACGGATAAACAGGTGAACGGTATCCGGAGAAATGTCGTTGGTGGCTTCGGTTTCACGGTACAGGTGCCGTATGACTTCCACCGCGGCGGCCACGTGCTCGGTTTCGCCTTCCACCCGGAAGTGGTGATTGCGGCGGCCAATCCTGACCTGCATGCGCCGCTCAATGTGCTTGAGGTGTTCATCAAACTGGCCACACAGGGTAGTCAGCCGGCTCTGATCGACTGGATGCAGGTCAAATTGTCTGGAATCGTTGGCTTTCAAAGGTGCTCCGTTTTGTTTACTCCCCTGGTTGCTCTCGGGAGTAGGTATATCTGATTTGGTTGCAACGGGAGAGGGCCGGAACGGCTTTCCAAAAAGCGCCCGTAAATACGTCCCTGTAGGGCTCGGTCGCGCCATCCCTGGCGCTCCACGTTTTTGGAAAGCCGTTCCGGCCCTCTCCCTGATCAATCTATGTGCAGGCCTTCAGCGAGAAAAACAAGTAGGCTGACTTCGTCAAAGTCTCAATTCGTCCTTGAACTTTTTTCAGTCAGGCACGTTTGAACTCTGCGGAGAGTGATGGGCTTTCCCTCCCAAAAATTTCGTAGGCCATGGATGGCCGGAGAGAAGCGCACATGGATGTGCTCGTAGCGGTTTTTGGGAGGGAAAGCCCATCACTCGCCATGCACCTTGCCCCGATGCATGCGAGCCCAAGTTTAAAACAGCTCAGAGCCCACAGGAACGCCCCGAAGAGAGTTGGGATAAGCCTCAACAATCTCGACATCGATAAAGTTGCCGACCACCGCCGGATTCTCATGTCGGAAGTTCACGATCCGGTTATTCTCGGTCCGGCCAGCGTATTCGCCTGGGTCTTTTTTCGACAGACCGGTCACCAGAATGCGCTGTGTCGAACCCACCATCTTGCGGCTGATGTCCATCACGTTCTGATTAAGCCGGTCCTGAAGAATGCTCAGGCGCTGCTTCTTGACCTCCATCGGCGTGTCGTCCGGCAGATCGGACGCCGGGGTACCAGGGCGGGCGCTGTAGACAAAACTGAATGACATGTCGAAACCGATGTCGTTGATCAGCTTCATGGTGTCTTCAAAGTCTTTCTCGGTTTCACCCGGGAAGCCGATAATGAAATCGGAAGAGAAGCTGATGTCCGGGCGAATCTTGCGCAGACGACGCAGCTTGGACTTGTACTCCAGCGCCGTGTGACCGCGCTTCATCGCCGCCAGGATGCGATCCGACCCGCTCTGTACCGGCAGATGCAGGTGGCTGACCAGTTCCGGCACCTGCTCGTACACCTCGATCATGGCGTCGGTGAACTCCACCGGGTGTGAAGTGGTGTAGCGGATGCGATCAATACCATCGATGGTCGCAATCAGGGTAATCAGCTCCGCCAGATCCATGGTGTCGCCGTCGTGGGTTTCGCCGCGGTAGGCGTTCACGTTCTGGCCCAGCAGGTTCACTTCCCGCACGCCCTGGCTCGCCAGATGGGCGACTTCTGCAATCACGTCATCCGCCGGGCGGCTGACTTCCTCACCGCGGGTGTAAGGCACCACGCAGAACGTACAGTATTTGCTGCAGCCTTCCATGATGGAAACAAAGGCTGAGGGGCCGTCGGCGCCGGGCTCGGGCAGGTTGTCGAACTTCTCGATCTCCGGGAAGCTGACATCCACCACACCCACGCCATTACCCTTGGCGCGCACTTCGGTGATCATGTCCGGCAGGCGGTGCAGGGTTTGCGGGCCGAAGACCATGTCTACGTAGGGCGCGCGGTCGAGAATGGCTTGCCCTTCCTGACTGGCCACGCAGCCGCCGACACCGATGATCATATCCGGCTTCTTGCTCTTGAGCTTTTTCCAGCGCCCGAGCTGATGGAAGACCTTCTCCTGGGCCTTTTCCCGAATGGAGCAGGTGTTCAGCAGCAGGATGTCGGCGTCGTCGGGTGTGTCCGTCATTTCGACGGTTTCACCGGACTTGAGCAGGTCGGCCATGCGGGCCGAGTCATACTCGTTCATCTGACAACCGTGGGTTTTGATGTACAGCTTTTTGGCCATGGGTCTCACGTAATCTGATGGGTGGTGCGCCGGGAACTGGGTGGCCAGGAAAAGGCGCCAGCAAAAAGGAACTGCGTATTATAACGGGGTGATCAATCCGCAACCACCTCTGTCTTGGCTTGTTGCTAGTCCCGCTGTGGTATTATCCGGTTTTTTGAGCAATCCGATACAGACTATGACCCCTGAACGCCTAGCCCGAATCAAACAAACCCTGAATACCCGCCAACCGGATCTCAGCGTACTCACCGACCAGGTCCATAAGCCACGAAACCTGTCGGCCATCATCCGCTCCTGCGACGCCTTTGGCCTGGCTCACATGCACACAGTGTGGCCCCGGGACGGTTTCCGCGCCTTTCGAAAAACCGCTGGCGGAAGCTACACTTGGGTGACTACCCACACCCACCGCACCATGGACAGCGCCATCGATTCGCTGAAAGGGCAGGGGCATAAACTTTATGCCGCACAGCTTTCCGAGCGCGCGATTGATTACCGGGAGGTGGACTTCACGGTGCCCTGTACCGTGATTCTGGGTAACGAGGTGGATGGGGTTAGCGAGGATGCCGCGAACCAGGCGGACGAGCACATCGTGATTCCCATGATGGGCATGGTGGAGTCCCTGAACGTGTCGGCGGCCTGTGCGATTATTCTTGCCGAAGCACAGCGCCAGCGCAAAGCGGCAGGGTTGTACGACGTCAGGCGGTTGCCGGACGACGAATACAACCGCCTGTTATTCTGCTGGTGCCAGCCCACCGTGAAGCGCTACTGCGACGACCGCAATCTGCCATACCCGCCAATTGACCCCGCCACCGGCGAGTTGATCGATGGCGTGGGCTGGATGCAGGGGGTGCGGGAGCTCAGGAAGCATCGCACTCGATGGGATGAATTGCCGGGCAATGCCGCAACGGCAGAGTTGAAGCCGGACTAAGCCGCTGGTTACCAGCGCTCCAGCTGCAGGCCGTAACGCTCCACATGGTCGGCATGCTGTCTGTTATAGCGCTGGGTTCGCTGCCTGAAATCCACCGGATCGCCGCTGATTTCCTGGGCCTGGAGGCGTGCAATCTCATTTGGGTCGCCGTCATGGCCAGGGTGCCAGAGAACGATGGTGCCGCCGGGGGCGAGGCCAAGGGTCATACTCTGGAGCTCGTTCGTCCCCCCGGACCGGTTCAACCCGGCAGGAAGGTGAATCATGCGGGAGTAGAACGCCTGTTCTGCGAACGAAAACCAGTGTACCCAGAGCTGCTCCGGATAATGCGCCAGTGTTATCTCCTGACCGCCGGCGCCCGATTCTCCCTTCCAGCAACAACCGACGTTGCCAACACTTTGAGCCCTGACCGGTTCGCCAGTGCGCTCAAGCATCATGTCGAACACCCATACGTTATAGTGTTCTGGTGTGGCTACGTGCAACTGGCGGGTACTGTCCGCTGCGGGTTGAGACGCGCAGCCTGCCAATGCTGACGTAATGACCAATAGGATAATGCAACGCATCGTGCGTAATTCCATGGGGCCTCCTTGGCGGTATTAACTTCGGTCTTCCAGGTATCTCTGCAGCTGTTCCCTGAGGGCCTTGGGCAGGCGGGTGATGGTCAGAGCGTCTTTGTCCCGGTCGTAATAGACTGCCTGGTTAACCAGGTCTGAGGAAAAAGACACGCTCATGCCGCCGCCCGAGCCCGCGATGCGCACCAGTTTCTTGACCTTGCGATGGTCGGGGTGCAGGACGCCGCTTTCGGGCAGCTCGGCGGTCTGGGAGGCGAACTCCTTGAACCGCTCCGGCTGGCTCTCGTCGAGATAACCGGACAGTGCCTCGATGGCCACCGGCTCGCCGAGTGCATGCTGTTCCTTGCAGAATTCATAGGCGCGGGCGCGCACCTTGCCGGCTTCCTCCGGCTCGGAGGTTTTCGCAAAGGCTTCCACGGCATCCAGGAAGGTCAGGGTTTCCTTTTCCACATCCACCTGATTGGTGAAGCCGCAGAGCTTGATGAACAGATCGCCGCCTTCACCGGTGCCCCGGGAATGCACCAGGGTCAGGTAGTTCTCGCCGGGGTTGTCTCCGCGCCAGTCATCGAGCTCGATGCGCACCGCCAGGTTAAGGCGGGACAGGCTGAGGATGTCCGTGGCATCAAGAGTCTGCTTGGCATCGAAGCGCATGGCGCTGTCGTTTTCCATCACCAGCAGGTAGACCACCTCCGAGTCGGCGAGCGCCTCGTGCACGATCATCAGGTGGCCTTCGAATTCTTCCTGGGCGCCGTTGAGAAGTTCCTGCCACTGGCCGAACAGGCGATCGGTGAAGGCGGCAAAAGACTGCTTGTCTTCCAGGTAATCCTTCAGCCAGCTGCTGAACGGACTTTCGCCGATGTCGTCCGAGAAGCGCCCGTATTTCTTGCCAGGCTTGCTGTTGAACAGGCGCTTCATCTGCTTGTGAAGACCTTCATAGTCGCCACCGGGCTCGGACAGCGCCTCGCCTGGACGGATCCGTGCCGGTTGTCCGGGCTGGTATTGGCTGGCGAAAAGAGTGCGAAGCTGCTTGATGGCCATGAGATCGCTTTTCCTGGTTGGTAAACAAACAAAGCCCTGAAGGCGGACCTTCAGGGCCTGGCATTGTACCGATTTTCTGGGTGCGGTGAATCCGCCAAAGCGGATGTATCAGATCCGTTTGTTGCGAACCAGATCCTGCACCAGTTCATTCACCGCAGCCGGGATCTGCTCATCGCTGTCCGCCGCCACGGCCGCACTGGCCACGTCTGTACCCAGGTTTACGGCGACGGCAATGAGTCCATGGGCTGACAACAGCTGTGCGGTGCGACGGCGGTCGTCCGGGTCACCGGCGTTGTCCTCGCTGAGCACGACGGTGGTTTTGCCCTGGTCGAACAGTGCACGTTCCACCGCAAGCGCCAGGGCCTGGGCCTTCTTGCCGTTGCAGGCAATGATGGCAGGCTTCTGGGCGAGGCGACGTCCGCGTTCTTCGGCACTGACCGGCTCCAGGGATTCCACATCACTGGCGGTGCCGGCGAGCATGCCGGCGCCGATGGTCACGTTGGTCAGCCGGTCGATGACAATGAAGCTGCCGGTGGCGTGATTGCGCGGATAGGCGTCGAAGGCCACCGGCTGGCTCAGGGTGAGCTCGCACAAACCGATTTCGTTCAGTTGCAGTGCCGTCGGGTTGGTGCTTTGCTCCAGCGTATTCACATCGGTCTGGTGATGGATCTTCTTGACCGTTGCGGAGGTGAAGGTCGGGCCCAGCTTGACGTCGTACAGGCGGCCGGTTTCCAGCGGCGCGTCCGTCATCCACACAATATTGGCGTTGAAACGGTTGCCGACTTCCGGCTCGTCTTCCGTCTTGACCAGCATGTCGCCGCGGCTGACGTCAATTTCATCGGTCAGGGTCAGGGTGACCGCCTGATCGATGTAGGCTTCGTCCACGTTGCCTTCAAAGGTCACTACTTCCTTCACGGTGCTGGTGCGGCGCGAGGGCAGGGCCATGACTGCGTCTCCGGGGCGAACCACGCCGGAGGCAATGGTGCCGCAGAACCCACGGAAGTTGAGGTTGGGGCGGTTGACGTACTGGACCGGGAAGCGGAAATGCTCCAGATTCTTGTCGCGGGAAACTTCCACCGTCTCCAGGATTTCCATCAGCGGCTGCCCGGTGAACCAGGGCGTGTTCTCGCTGCGGTTGACCACGTTATCCCCTTCCAGGGCCGAGATCGGCACAAAGCGGATGTCCTTCAGGCCGAGCTTGGCGGCAAAGGCCATGTACTCGTCCTTGATCTCGTTGAAACGCTCTTCGCTGAAATCCACCAGGTCCATCTTGTTGATGGCGACCACAATGTGGCGGATGCCCAGCAATGAGGCAATGTACGAGTGCCTCCGGGTCTGGGTGAGCACACCGTGGCGGGCGTCGATCATCAGAATCGCCAGTTGGGCGGTGGAGGCGCCGGTTGCCATGTTGCGGGTGTACTGCTCGTGGCCCGGTGTGTCGGCAATGATGAACTTGCGCTTGTCGGTGGAAAAATAGCGGTAGGCGACATCAATGGTGATGCCCTGTTCCCGTTCCGCCTGCAGGCCGTCGACCAGCAGCGCCAGGTCCAGCTTTTCGCCGGTGGTGCCCATCTTGGCGCTGTCGGTTTTCAGGCTGGCCATATGATCTTCGTAGATCATCTTGGTGTCGTGGAGCAGGCGCCCGATCAGGGTGCTTTTGCCATCGTCGACACTGCCGCAGGTCAGCAGGCGCAGCAGTTCCTTGTTCTCATGTTGCTTCAGGTAGGCCTGAATGTCTTCGGCGATCAGATCAGACTGGTGTGACATCTTAGAAGTACCCTTCCCGCTTTTTCTGTTCCATGGAGCCCGCCGAATCGTGGTCGATCACGCGACCCTGGCGCTCGGAGCTGGTCGCCAGCAGCATTTCCTGAATGATCTCAGGCAACGTGGTGGCTTCGGACTCAATGGCGCCGGTGAGGGGGTAGCAGCCGAGGGTGCGGAAACGGATGGATTTCATCATCGGTTTTTCGCCTTCCTTCAGCGGCATGCGGTCATCGTCCACCATGATCAGGGTGCCATCCCGCTCGACCACGGGCCGTACAGCGGAGTAGTACAGCGGAACAATCTCGATGTTTTCGAGGTAGATGTACTGCCAGATATCCAGCTCGGTCCAGTTGGACAGCGGGAAAACGCGGATGCTTTCGCCCTTGTTGATCTTGCCGTTGTAGGTGTTCCACAACTCCGGACGCTGGTTCTTCGGATCCCAGCGATGGTATTCGTCGCGGAACGAGTACACCCGTTCCTTGGCGCGGGACTTCTCTTCGTCCCGACGGGCACCGCCAAAGGCGGCATCAAACTTGTACTTGTCCAGTGCCTGTTTGAGGGCCTGGGTTTTCATCACATCGGTATGCTTGGCGCTGCCGTGGGTAAACGGCCCGATACCCTGCCGGATGCCGTCTTCGTTCTTGTGAACGATCAGGTCCAGGCCGTATTCCTTCACCTTCCGGTCGCGGAATTCAATCATGTCGCGGAACTTCCAGGTGGTGTCCACGTGCATCAGAGGAAACGGTGGCGTGCCGGGGTAGAAGGCCTTGCGGGCCAGGTGCAGCATGACCGCGGAGTCCTTGCCGATGGAGTAGAGCATCACCGGGTTATCGAACTCGGCTGCGACCTCCCGGATGATGTGGATGCTTTCAGCTTCCAGCTGCTTGAGATGGGTCAGATTGTATGTGGTCATCGTACTCTGTTGCCGCCTTGCGTGCCGAATGGGCTTTGCGTGTGAATAGCGCAACTATACCAGAGGCCATTAGGGTATAAGAAGGTATGCAACTAGAGTTTGGTGCTATAAGAATATATCGCGAGCATGTTCGCGGTTCTATGGGGGAGCGCCCCGGGATGTCAGGACAGGGTGGTGGACGAGGCCAGCAGTTTGCTGACGTAGCCATCTACATAGTCGTAGCCGTTGCCCTCGAACTCGGCGAACTGAATGCCCACCTGATACTCGTCCCGGGCGATGCGGCGCAGGTGAACGATGTTACCTTCCGCAATCACGGACACGGGCTGGGTTGCCACGACCGGCACGGAGAATTTTGCTTTCACCGGAATCCAGTTGCCGGGAATCGGCGCTTTCTGCCCGGGTACCAGTTCTTTGATGGTGGCCTGTGTGCAGGAAATCATAATGCCGGAGCGCGACAGGTTGGTGATTTTGCAGTCAAGATAGCTGCCGTCGGTTTTTTCAATGACGGCATCGGCCGAGACATCGACGCGTTGTTGATTGCGAAGGTTCTGTTTCGTAGCAACTGGTTTCATTCTGACTCTTTTTATATGGACAGTTTTATCTATAACCAGTTGAAAGTTTAGTTGTTTAATTACTGATCAGCAAGATGTCTGTCGTTGTTAGTGTCAGTTTTGTGAAACGTTTCTGAACAGGGCGTCAAAGATTTTGCGGGCCAGGCGTATGTTCTGCGTAATTTTCGATCAGGATTTACCCCTGTTTCGCTTCAGGCGTTCCATCCCGTGAGGTAGACTGTGCGGCTCGACATCCCGGTGGGCGACTTGCCCCTCAATCTGAACGGAAACCTGACAGAGTTTATGACAGACAAGCCCCAAACCTCCGTAACCGGCAGTGGCAGAGTCGGCTTTATCAGCCTTGGATGCCCGAAGGCACTGGTCGATTCCGAACGCATCCTGACCCAGCTGCGGCTCGATGGCTATGACGTAGTGCCAACCTACGACGACGCTGACATTGTGGTGGTGAATACCTGTGGGTTTATCGACGCTGCCAAACAGGAGTCCCTGGACGCCATCGGCGAAGCCATTAATGAAAACGGCAAGGTCATTGTCACCGGG
The DNA here is from genome assembly GCF_018424605.1 of Marinobacter lipolyticus. Classification (GTDB taxonomy): domain Bacteria; phylum Pseudomonadota; class Gammaproteobacteria; order Pseudomonadales; family Oleiphilaceae; genus Marinobacter; species Marinobacter lipolyticus_B. The sequence goes on from NZ_QTKT01000005.1 coordinate 130,679, forward strand.
TGCATGGGCGTGGAAGCGGACAAGATCCGCGACACCCATCCCGGCGTGCTGGCGGTTTCCGGCCCCCATGCCTATGAGGAAGTGGTCGGGGCGGTGCATCAGTTTGTACCCCCCAAGAAAGAACACGACCCGTTCACCGATCTGGTCCCGCCCCAGGGCATCAAGCTGACCCCCAGGCATTACGCCTACCTGAAGATTTCTGAAGGCTGCAACCACCGCTGTACCTTCTGCATCATCCCGTCCATGCGCGGCGATCTGGTGAGCCGCCCCATCGGTGATGTCATGGACGAGGCCCAGCGCCTGGTGGATGCCGGGGTCAAAGAGCTGCTGGTGATCTCCCAGGACACCTCCGCCTACGGCGTGGACACCAAATACCGCACCGGGTTCTGGCAGGGGCGGCCGCTGAAAACCAAAATGCAGTCACTGTGTGAGGCATTGGGCGAGATGGGGGTATGGGTGCGGTTGCACTACGTTTATCCCTATCCTCACGTCGACGACATCATCCCGTTGATGGCCGAAGGCAAGATCCTGCCGTATCTGGATATCCCGTTCCAACACGCCAGCCCGCGGGTGTTGAAGGCCATGAAGCGCCCAGCCCACGACAGCAAGACCCTGGAGCGTATCCGCACATGGCGGGAAATCTGTCCTGAGCTGACCATCCGTTCGACCTTTATCGTCGGCTTCCCCGGCGAAACCGAGGAAGACTTCCAGTACCTTCTGGACTGGCTGGACGAGGCCCAGCTGGATCGGGTTGGCGCGTTTACCTACAGCGCCGTGGATGGCGCGAAAGCCAATGAGCTGGAAGGCGCTGTTCCGGAGGCGGTGAAGGAGGAGCGTCTGGCCCGGTTTATGGCCAAACAGGCAGAAATTTCCGCGGCCAGGCTGCGGGCAAAAATCGGCCAGACCATCGATGTGTTGATTGATGAGGTCGATGAGGAAGGCGCGATTGGTCGGTCAAAAGCCGATGCCCGCGAAATCGACGGCATGGTGTATCTGAACGGTGAAACCGAACTGCAGCCTGGGCAGATCGTTCAGGCGGTGGTCGAGAACGCTGATGAACACGATCTCTGGGCTGTGCTGGTGTGAACGCGCCGATTGCTCCCTGAAAGCACGAAGCCCCGGATGATTCCGGGGCTTCGTCGTTCTGGCTCAGTCGTTGCCGACGTTAGCGATAATATCCGCGTAGTAGTCATCAAAGTGCCTGAACTCGACGCTGTCGCGACCGCAGCAGCGAATGTTGCCTGACTTGATGTCGTAGACCCAGCCGTGGATCTCGATCTTGCCTGTGGCCAGCTTCGCCGCCACCACCGGGTGGGTGCGCAGGTGCTGAACCTGCTGCAGCACGTTTTCCTCGATGGCTTCGTTCAGGTATTTCGGGTCCAGTGGTTCATCGGCGGCAATGTTGTGGCGCTCCCGCACGATTTCCATGGCCGAGCGACAATGCCCCAGCCATTCCTTGACGTGGGGCAGCCCCTTGAGCGCCGGAATGTTCAGCGCGCCCTTCACGGCGCCGCAGTCGGTATGACCGCAGACGATGATGTGGCGCACGTTAAGAACGGCCACCGCATACTCGATGGAGGCGGTCATCGCGCCGGTTTCGTTGCTGTGGGGCGGAATCACGTTACCGGCATTGCGGCAGATGAACAGGTCCCCGGGATTAGAACCGGTCACCATGTTCGGGTCGATGCGCGAATCCGAGCAGGTGAAGAAAAGCACGTCTGGATTCTGGCTGTCGGCCAGGGCTCCGAAAAGATCCTTATGCTCCGGGTAGACGTTTTTGCGAAAATCCAATACGCCGCGAACAATGTGGTCCATGGTATCTCCTTTTGTCTGTCAGGCAATCTCGATCAAAACTTCGCCCGGGGTTACCCGGTCAGCCTTGCTGACGTGGACCGCTTGCACTGTGCCGCCAACGCTGGTGTGAATTTCGCTTTCCATTTTCATCGCTTCGGTAATCAGCACGGCCTGGTCTTGGGTGACAGTATCGCCTTCCTGTTTCAGCACATCCACTAGATTTCCGGGCATGGTGGTGGTGATGTGGCCGGGGTCTGTGGCCCATTTGGTCGCGCTTATCGCAGATCGGCAGCATATCTTCGGTGCGCATTCGAGCCGCCGATTGGCCCTAGCGGCGCTGCCCACCCTGAGCCTCACCGGATTTTCCCTGCGACGTAGCTGATGTATGGTCCACCCGCCAAGGACTTCGAATTTCGCGATAGTGCCAACGAACTCACATTTTGTAGGCCGGATTAGCGAAGCATAATCCGACGAGCGTTGCCTTTGGCGATGATTGTCGAGCTTGGTAGGGCGTGTTTGGTGCCCCTTCCCAAAAATTTCGGAGGCCATGGATGGCCGGAGAGAAGCGCACATGGATGTGCTCGTAGCGGTTTTTGGGAAGGGGCATCAAGCACGCCCCTCCCCAGGCCAGGCAGGCTAGGGTCATGCCTTGCAGGCAAAACCCAGAGATAATCCCTTAACCCCCAAGCTTCTTAACAAGAATCTCGTTAAACAGCTTCGGATTCCCCTGGCCCTTGGACGCCTTCATCAGCGGCCCCATGAAGCCACCCAGCATCTTCTTGCGCTTCTTGGGATCTTCCTCGTTCTGGTACTGGGCCACCTGATCCGGCATGCCCGCAAGCACCTCGTCGACCATCGATTCCAGTGCACCGGTGTCTGACATCTGTTTCAGCCCTTTAGCATCGATGATGGCGTCTACGTTATCGCTCTCGCCGGACCACAGTGCTTCAAACACCTTTTTCGCGCCGGCGGAGGAAATGGTGTTGTCGGCAATGCGTACCACCAGGTAGCCAAGCTGGGCGCCGGTGATCGGGGATTCTGCCACCGATTTTTCCTCGGCGTTCAGTCGCGCGGAAAGCTCGCCCTGAATCCAGTTTGCCGTCAACTTGGCGTCTTTGCCATGGCTCACGGCTTCCTCGAAGAACGCGGCCAGTTTCGAGTCGCCGGCCAGCAGGCCCGCGTCGTAGTCGTTCAGGCCGTACTGGTCCATAAAGCGCGCCTTGCGCGCATCCGGCAGCTCCGGAAGGCGGTTGCGGGCGTCTTCGATAAAGGCCTCATCAATTTCCACCGGCAGCAGGTCGGGGCAGGGGAAGTAGCGGTAATCGTTGGCTTCCTCCTTGGTGCGCATGGAACGGGATTCGTCCCGGTCGCCATTGTAGAGGAGGGTTTCCTGCACAATGGTGCCGCCGTCTTCAAGGATGTCCATCTGCCGTTCAACCTCATGGGCAATGGCCTGCTCCATGAAACGGAAAGAGTTCAGGTTCTTGGTTTCGGTGCGGGTGCCCAGCGTCTCTGAACCCTTCGGTTTCAGCGAGATGTTGACGTCAAACCGCATGGAACCCTGGGACATGTCGCCGTCGCAAATGCCCAGCGAGGTCACGATGCCGTGCAGCTTCTTGGCAAACGCCACCGCTTCCTCCGCATTGGTCATATCCGGTTCAGTGACCACTTCAATCAGAGGCGTACCGGCACGGTTCAGATCGATGCCGGTCATGCCGTGAAAGTCTTCGTGCAGAGACTTGCCTGCGTCTTCTTCAAGGTGGGCGTGGTGGATGCGTACACGCTTGCTTTCACCGTTGGCCAGATCAATGTCCACATAACCTGGCCCTACGATCGGCCGTTCCAGCTGTGTGGTCTGATAGCCCTTGGGCAGGTCCGGGTAAAAGTAATTCTTGCGCTCGAACACCGAACGACGTTCGATCTCGGCGTTCACCGCCAGGCCGAACATTACTGCATAGCGGAAAGCCTGCTCATTGGGTACCGGCAAGGTGCCGGGCATGGCCAGGTCAACCGCATTGGCCTGGGTGTTAGGCTCGGCGCCGTAGGCGGTGCTGGAGCCGGAAAAAATCTTGGTCTTGGTGGCGAGCTGAACGTGAATTTCCAGCCCGATCACAACGTCCCATTGCATACTCGTTCTCCTGTCCCGGGCTTATTGTGGTTCACGCTGGTGCCAGTCGGTCACCTGCTGGAATTGATGGGCGGCGTTCAGCAGTCGGGCCTCGGAGAAATAATCCCCGATAATCTGCAGCCCGACCGGCAGGCCGTCCACGAACCCGGCGGGGACTGACATGGCCGGCACCCCCGCCAGGTTAATGGCGATGGTGAACACATCTTCCAGGTACATGGTCACCGGGTCGCTGGTTTTCTCGCCTTGAATAAAGGCAGGCGAAGGTGTGGTCGGGCTCATCAGCACGTCCACTTCCTTGAAGGCATTGATGAAGTCCTGCTGGATCAAGCGGCGGACTTTTTGCGCCTTCAGGTAATAGGCGTCGAAGTAGCCGGCGGACAGCGCGTAGGTGCCCACCAGAATCCGGCGCTTCACCTCGGCACCGAAGCCTTCGGCGCGGGTGCGGGTGTACATGTCCATCAGGTCTTTCGGCGCTTCGCAACGATAGCCATAGCGAGCCCCGTCGAAGCGTGACAGGTTGGCGGAGGCCTCAGCGGGAGCGATCACGTAATAGGCTGCGATGGCGAGTTTTGCGTTCGGCAGTGACACTTCCTTCACCGTCGCGCCCAGTTTCTCGTACTCCGTCACCGCATTGCGGACCTGCTGCTCCATCGCCGGACTGAGCTGGTCGCTGAAATATTCCCGCGGCAGGCCGATTTTCAGGCCTTTCAGGGGCTCATTGAGCGTAGCGGTATAATCCGGGACGTCGCGATCGATGGACGTGGAGTCCTTGGGATCAAACCCCGCCATCACATTCAGCATCAAGGCATTGTCTTCCGCCGTGCGGGCCATGGTGCCGCCCTGATCAAGGCTGGACGCGAACGCGATCATCCCGTAGCGGGAAACCCGCCCATAGGTGGGCTTGAGACCGGTAATGCCGCACAACGCTGCAGGTTGGCGAATGGAACCGCCGGTATCGGTTGCCGTCGCCGCCGGCACCAGCCGTGCCGCGACTGCCGCCGCCGAGCCGCCGGAGGAGCCACCTGGCACCCGTTTTTCGTCCTGGTTCAGGCCCCAGGGATTGGTGACCGCGCCGAAATAGCTGGATTCATTGGACGAGCCCATCGCGAACTCATCCATGTTGGTCTTACCCACACACACCGCACCGGCCCGGCGGAAATTCTCGGTGACCGTCGCATCGTAGGGCGGTACAAAGTTCTCCAGCATCTTTGAGCCGCAGGTGGTGCGAACACCGTTGGTGCAGAAAATGTCCTTGTGGGCAAAGGGAACCCCGGTCCACGGCGTGGCTTTGCCCGCCGCACGCTGTTCGTCTGCCGACCTGGCGTCTGCCAGCGCCTGTTCCTCAGTGACGGTAATAAAGCTGTTGAACTGGCCGTCTTCACTCTTGATGCGGTCAAGAAACTGCTGGGTAAGCTCCAGGCTGGAAATCTTGCCACTTTCCAGCTCCCGCGAGAGCTCTGCTACCGATTTGTTATGCATGATACGTCCTGCTTGAGTCGCTGTTCGTCCGATCGCTCAATTCTGGTTACTTACTCTATGACCCGCGGCACGAGATATAGGCCGTTCTCGGTCGCCGGTGCGATGGCCTGAAAGGCTTCCCGCTGGTTGGTCTCTGTCACCTCGTCCGCGCGCAGGCGCTGGACGGCATTGAGCGGGTGAGCCATCGGCTCGACATTGGCGGTGTCGGCTGCGGCGAGCTGGTCGACCAGGTCCAGGATGTTGCCCAGATCCGTCTCCAGGGCTGAAACCTGCTCCTCGTCCACGCGAATGCGGGCGAGCACGGCGACTTTCTCTATGTCCTTGCGGGAAATGGTCACATTGCCTCCCAGGGTAGGTGAAATTTCAGTAACTTAAGTGGCAGGGTGTTCAAGATATGGGAGCTGCCGGGAACGATCTTTCCGAAACTGTGCGGAGCCATGGATGGCGGAGCCCAAGCGTACACGGACGTATTCACAGCGTGTTTCGGAAAGATCGTTCCCGGCAGCTCTTGCACCAACTGCCAAAAACAGAGGCGATATGGTAACAGATTCCGGCAACAGCGGGAGGGTGTGGCTTTTTGTGGCAAAGTGTTAACCGATAGGCTCAGGGCCCGATCGTGCCTTGCCTGCCGGGGTGCTCGCTGCTAAAGTTGCCGCATCTTTTCTCTGCGACTGCAACTCTCAGGTTGAAACTACACGAATGTTGATTAAAAGACTCCGAGGCTTATTCTCAAGCGACCTGTCCATCGACCTGGGCACCGCCAACACCCTTATCTACGTGCGTGAGCGCGGCATCGTACTGAATGAGCCCTCCGTAGTGGCCATCCGTACCAGCGGTTCCCAGAAAATGGTCGCGGCAGTCGGCTCCGAAGCCAAACGGATGCTGGGTCGTACCCCGGGCAACATCACGGCCATCCGCCCGATGAAAGACGGCGTGATCGCCGACTTCGTGGTCACCGAAAAAATGCTTCAGCACTTTATTCACAAGGTGCACGAGAACAGCTTTATTACGCCAAGCCCGCGGGTACTGGTCTGCGTACCGAGCAAGTCCACCCAGGTCGAGCGCAAGGCCATCCGTGAATCCGCCCTCGGCGCCGGCGCCCGCGAAGTGTTCCTGATCGAAGAGCCCATGGCCGCCGCAATCGGTGCCGGCCTGCCGGTGGAAGAAGCCAGCGGCTCAATGATCGTTGATATTGGCGGTGGCACCACCGAAATCGCCATCATCTCCCTCAACGGCATTGTCTATGCCGAATCGGTCCGCGTTGGTGGTGACAAATTTGACGAAGCCATCGTGACCTACGTGCGCCGCAACTACGGCAGCCTGATTGGTGATTCCACCGCCGAACGGATCAAGCACGAAATCGGCTGCGCCTACGAAGGGCTGGAAATTCGCGAGATCGACGTGCGCGGACGTAACCTGGCCGAAGGCGTACCCCGGGCATTTACCCTGAACAGCGAAGAAATCCTCGACGCACTGCAGGAGTCGCTGGCCCAGATCGTTCAGACCGTAAAAAGTGCGCTTGAGCAGTCGCCGCCAGAACTGGCGTCTGACATTGCCGAGCGCGGCATCGTGCTGACCGGTGGTGGCGCCCTGCTGCGCGGCCTGGACAAGCTCATCAGTGAGGAAACCGGCCTGCCGGTGATCATCGCCGAAGACCCGCTGACCTGTGTTGCCCGTGGCGGCGGCAAGGCACTGGAAGTCATCGACCGCGGCGGGATCGGAATGTTCTCCCAGGAGGGGTAAAACCGTGGTACCGGCATCTCGCCTGACACCTCTCCGCCCCCGACCGCCGCAAGTGGACTACCACTGCGGCGGTCGTCGTATCTGCCGGGTAAATAATGGCGGGGGGCGCAGCCATTAAAACCATCTTTGTTCAAGGCCCCGTTCCGGGTTTTCGCCTGTTGCTGGTGATTGTCATATCGGCCGTGCTGATTGTTGCGGATGCCCGTTTCGACAGGGTCACCTCGGTACGCAGTGCCATCGGAACCGGGCTGGCTCCGGTGCACTGGCTGGGCAATGCGCCCTACGAGTTGCAGGACTGGGTTGCGGGCCTGTTCACCACCCGGGACGATCTTCTGGCAGAGAACGAGGACCTCAAGGCCCGTTTGCTGATTCTCGAACGGCGGGCGCTCAAATACGCGGCCCTGGCCTCCGAAAACAACGAGCTCCGGCGCCTGATGAATTCCTCCGAGGTGCTGGACGACCGGGTGATTGTTGGCGAGATTGTCGGCGTGTCGCCCGATCCGTTTTCCCACGAAGTTATCATCAACAAAGGCAGCCGTGACGGCGTCACCGTAGGTCAGGCCATCCTTGATGCCCATGGCCTGATGGGGCAGGTGCAACAGACCAGCAGTTTCACCTCCCGGGTGTTGCTGGTTTCCGACAGCAGTCATGCGGTACCGGTGGAAGCGGTTCGCAATGGCCTGCGCGCCATTCTCCTTGGCAACGGTGATATCAATTCTCTGGAGCTGGTCCACGTGCCGGACACCGCCGACATTCGCGAGGGTGACCTGCTGGTAAGCTCCGGCCTTGGCGGCCGTTTTCCCAAAGGTTACCCGGTGGCGGAAGTCGCCCGTATCACCAAGGAACCCGGTGAGCCATTTGTGAATATTGAAGCCACCCCGAAGGCCCGCCTGAATCAGAGCAGCCTGGTGCTGGTGGTGTTCTCTCCCGATGGTGAGCCCGATGCCGACGGTAATGGGCCAGGTCAGGAAGACCCGCCCGTCAATATCGGTCTTGAACCCGGCACAGGCGAGGTGCGCTGATGTTATCCGTAATCAGTTATCCGGTTTTCGCGCTCAGCCTCATCCTTGCGCTGGTGTTCAGCATCTCGCTGTTTCCCATGGGCTGGTTCGAATTCCGCCCGGAATGGCTCGGGCTGATGGTGTTCTACTGGACGTTCCGCGCGCCTGCCCAGTTCGGCATCCTGCTGGCCTGGTGTGCCGGCCTGTTGCTGGATGTGCTTGAGGCCACGCCGCTGGGCGTCAACGGGTTGGCGATGGCGGTGATTGCGTTCCTGGTGCTCACCATCCATCAGCGCCTGCGTATGTACCCCATGCCACAGCAATGCCTGATGGTGTTCCTGTTGCTGGGCATCAATCAGATGCTGGTGCACTTCATCAAGCAGACGCTGGGCGCCGAAGACGCCGGGTTCAGCTACTTGTGGCCGGCCCTGACCAGCGCTCTGGTGTGGCCGGTTGTCTGTATTCTGCTGGACAACCTGAATCGTAAACTGGGATAGGAATTTCCCGTGCATACCCTTGTTCTGGCTTCTGCCTCCCCGAGACGTGCCGAACTGCTGTCCCAGATCGGCCTTACATTCATCACCCGCCCGGTGGGTATCGACGAAACGGTACAAGCCAGCGAGCCTGCGTCGGCCTATGTCGAGCGTCTGGCACGGGAAAAAGCCCTCGCGGCGGCCGGCGATGCCGGAGAGCTGGTGATTGGTTCCGATACGTCGGTGGTCCTCTCTGGCGAGATCCTCGGCAAACCGGTGGATGCGGCCGATGCCAGCGCGACGTTGATGCGGTTGTCCGGGCAGACCCATCAGGTGATGACCGCCGTTGCACTGGTCCGAGACGGTGTCTGTACCGCCTGCGTGGTCACCACTGACGTCACCTTCCGCTCGCTCTCGGAGCAGGAAATACAGGCCTACGTGGCAACCGGTGAGCCGATGGACAAAGCGGGAAGTTATGGAATTCAGGGGCTTGGTGGTATTTTTGTTAAGGAAATCCGTGGCAGTTACAGTTCGGTGGTGGGTTTGCCACTGCAGGAGACCGCAGCACTGCTGGCGCAGGCTGGTTACCCGGTCTGGCAAACCTGGCATTGACTGGCTCGTATTGACTGGCCCCCATCGATGGGAAAGGGATCGCAATGAGTGAAGAAATACTGATCAACGTTACCCCGGTCGAGACGCGGGTGGCGCTTGTCGAAAACGGCATGTTGCAGGAAGCGTACATCGAGCGCACCAGTCGCAAGGGCATTGTCGGCAATATCTACAAGGGGAAGGTGGTCCGGGTCTTGCCCGGTATGGAAGCCGCGTTTGTCGACATCGGTCTGGAGCGGGCCGCTTTCATTCATGCTTCCGATGTGGTCAACGGTCAGTCATCCGATTCGGGGAACGATAGCCCGAAGGTGGTGCCGGATATCCGCACGCTGCTGCGCGAAGGCCAGTCCCTCGTCGTGCAGGTCACCAAAGACCCGATCGGTACCAAAGGGGCGCGCCTCACCACCCAATTGTCCATCCCTTCCCGCTACCTGGTGTTCATGCCCGGGGTCTGTCACATCGGTATTTCCCAGCGCATTGAAGATGAAAACGAGCGCACGCGCCTGAAATCCCTGGTGGAAACCGCCGCCGGGGAGCAGACCGACGTGCAGGGCGGTTATATCATCCGAACTGCCGCCGAAGCCGCCGCGTCAGAGGATCTGATCGGCGATATGAAATACCTCCATCGCCTGAGCCAGTCCATTCACGAACGCATTGGCCGGGTGCAGGCACCGGCGGTTGTCTATCAGGATCTGCCGCTGTTCATCCGTACCATCCGCGACCTGATCCGGCCGCAGACCGAGAAGGTGCGCATTGACAGCCGTGAGAGTTACCAGCGGGTGATGGAGTTTGTCGGCGAATTTGTCGCGGAATTCTCGGACAAGGTGGAGTATTACCCCGGCGAGCGCCCGATCTTCGATCTGTACTCGGTCGAGGACGAAATCCAGAAGGCCCTGAGCCGCAAGGTCCAGCTGAAGTCCGGCGGTTACGTGATCATTGACCAGACCGAAGCGATGACCACCATCGATATCAATACCGGCGCATTTGTCGGTCACCGCAACCTCGAAGAGACCATTTTCAAGACCAACCTGGAAGCGGCCCGCGCCATCAGCCGGCAACTGCGCCTGCGTAATCTCGGTGGCATCATCATTATCGATTTTATCGACATGGAAGATTCCGAACACCAGCGCCAGGTGCACCGGATGCTGGAAAAGATGCTGGAACGGGATCACGCAAAGACCAAGATTACCGGCGTTTCAGAGCTCGGTCTGGTGGAGATGACCCGTAAACGCACCACCGAAAGCCTGGGACAGGTCCTGTGCGAACCGTGCCCGATCTGCGATGGCCGTGGTTTCCTGAAAACCAGTGAAACCGTATGCTACGAGGTTTTCCGCGAGATCCTGCGCATCAACCGCGCCTACGATGCCGAGAGTTATCTGGTGATGGCCTCCCAGAGTGTGGTGGACCGGCTGCTGGATGAAGAATCCGATAACGTCGCTGACCTGGAAACCTTCATTGAGAAAACCATTCGTTTTCAGGTTGAGCCGTTCTACAGCCAGGAACAGTATGACGTGGTTCTGCTGTAAGCCGGTTGCAGTCTGACCCTATTCAGGCGATGTCACCCATGAGCATTGACCAGGATCCGGAGAATACCCCGATCCGGCTGGTGTCGAGACTGGCCGGCCTGGTCTGGTGGCTGTTGCTGGTGGCGCTGGTGCTGCTGGCTCTGTACGCCGGCGTTGGTCGCCAGCTGACCCAGAACATTGATCATTTCCGCAGCGACATCGAGTCCCGGTTGTCGGAGGAGCTGGGTCATGACATCAGCATCGGCTCGCTGAGTTCTTCCTGGAACTGGCTCGACCCCTCCCTGGAAGCCCGCAACCTCCACGTCCGCAGCGATGAGGGCGATGACCTTGTAGCCTCGCTGCAACACCTGCGTATCCGCCTCGACACCCTGGCATCGCTGTTCCGCCTGCGCATCGTGTTTGCCGATTTCGAAGCGGATGGTCTGGAACTTACCCTGAATCAGACGCCCCGTGGCGAAGTGTCGGTGGAGGGGGCGGATCTGCCCGAACCGGTGACCAACGACCTCAAATTCTGGCTGGACCGGGCCGGGGCGTGGCTGTCTGATCCCAGTGTCAGGATTACCCGGGTTAATCTCGGCATACGGGACAATAATGGCAAGATCCGCTTTGTGGATATCCCGCAACTGGATCTGGTCTATCAGCGCGGCCTGTTCCACGCCTCAGGGCGGGCCATGCAACCAGGTACCACCCAGCAGCTCGCCAGTTTCAGCCTGCTTGGCCAGCACTTTTTCAGAGGTGGCTTCAACGGGCAGGTGCACGTCAACGTGAATTCCGGGCGCCTGTTCGACGGCCTGATCGAGGAATACGCCTGGCGGAACATCCGGGTCGAGGGGTTTGATCTCGGCGGCCAGGCCTGGCTCACGTTCCGCAATGGCCGGCTGGAACAGGCGACCGGATCGGTCGAAACCCCTTACCTGCAACTGGGAGTTGGTCAGGCTTCTCTGGCCCCGCTGGAAAACATCCGCGCCCGCTTTGGCTGGCGCCGCAGCGAAAACGCACTTACCCAGGCCGCTCCGGTGGATCTCGAGAGCCTGGCGGATGCCGGTGAAATTCACCTCACCAATCTGCAGTGGACCTGGGACGGCGATCAGGTCTCGCCTTTCAGCCTTCGTATCCTGCAGCGGGAACGGGGTATCGAGCTTGTGGCCGATGACGTTCCGTTGCGCCCGTTGCGCCGGGTCATGAGCAATCTGGATTTGCTGCCGTCGATCGCGCAGCGCGCCCTGGAGAACTATCGCCCTGGTGGGCAGCTTGATGACCTCCGGTTCCGCCTGGACAAGGATTCCGACGACTGGTTCCATCTGTCGGCCACTCTCGACGCGCTCACGGTGGAGCCTTATCAGGGGGCGCCAGAGCTTCGGGGGCTTGATGGCAAACTGGTGATGACAGCCCATCAGGGCTATGTGGAGGCCGACAGCACGGGCGTGACGCTGGGCTTTCCGAACCTGTTCGGCGACAACTGGCTGCTTTCCCGGTTTCGGGGGCGGGTCGCGTGGCAGCTCGAAGACAGCGTGACCAGGGTATGGTCCGACGAGCTGGAGATGGAATACGGCGGCGACCCAAGCTTCAACGGGGCCTTTGATTTGCGCCTGGATCGCGACGGCGAGGACAACCTCAGCCTGCGGGTGGGTGTCCGCGACGGCAACGCCGGGATGCTGGCGGATTTTGTACCGGTCAGGACCGTCGATCCGGATTTGTATGCGTGGCTGACCACGGCGATCACCGAAGCAGACATTACCGACGGCGTCTACTACGGTCACGGTCAGATTGACCGGGATGCTCCGCCGGGTTCGTTTGTATCGTCCATGCGCTACCGCTTCGACAATGCCAGGGTTCGCTACGACGAGCGCTGGCCGGCGGTGGAGAACGCCAGCGGAGAGGTTTTCATACACGACGGTCTGACCCGGGTGGCCCTCGATCAGGCAACCACCGGACAGCTGGCGCTGGCGCCCAGCGAAGTGCGGGTGACGCCCGCAAATGGCGGTCTCACGCTGCAGGTGGATGCGGCGGCACGCATGCCGGGGACTGCCGTTGCCTACTGGCTGCAGAACAGCCCGCTGGGTGACATGGCCGGTGATGCCGGCAACAGCGTCGGGATTGACGGCGACTATGCGCTGGCTCTGGACCTGAGCTTGCCCCTCGGGGAGGAAGGGCCGGCCGGGCCGCAAGTGGACACCACCATCTCAACGTCCAACGGTCAGATCACCTATCGCGAAGCCGGGCTGATATGGGAGCAGGTGGAAGGCACCGTCCGCTTCAGCACCGAGACCGGGTTTTCCGGTGAGCCAGTCAGTGCCCGATTGATGGATGAGCCGGTCACAGTGAGTTTCGAAAGGGGGAGCAGCGGTGAATCGCTGACCATAGTCCAGCAGGGGCGGGTCAGGTTTCCCGAACTGTTCGAGCGCAGCGGCCTGGAGACTGGTGCAAACCTGGGGCTGGAGGGTGAGTCCACTTACACCGCCACACTCGAGGTAGGCGCGGACACGGCCTCTGTCATTACCCTGCGCTCCAACCTGAAAGGCACATCGGTGAGCTGGCCGGAGCCGCTGGCAAAAACGGCGGACGAGGAAGTACCTCTGGAAATTACCATTGATCCGGCCCGGGAAAACGGGGTGGGCATCGCCGCCACCTGGGAGAATCGGCTGGCGGTCGATGTGCTTCGCAGCGACAGTGGTTATGAAGTGGCGTTCAGTGAGCTATGGCTGGGGCGCCAGTTGCTGACCGATATCGAGATCAGTGCCAGTGATCTGGGGGACCGCTGGGTTATCAACACGCAGTCTGAGCGGGCGAGCGGTAGGATTGTGGTACCCGCGGGCGACCAACCCATCACCGTTGATGTCCAGCGTCTGCGCCTGGCTCGCGATGACAGTGCCGAAAGCAAGCCGGACGCGCTCACGATCGACCAGCAACTGGAAGCCTTCCGTGCGCTGAGATTGGGCGATTGGCCGGACATCAACGTGCGCATCGCGCAATTGAGTCTCAACGGGGATGATCTGGGTGCCTGGTCGTTCCGCCTGCGACCGCAACCGTATCGCCTGCAGGTGGAAGACATCGAAGGTCAGCTTAATTCCCTGAAGCTGATCGGTGAGATGGTCTGGAGCATTGTTGATAACCGGGAAACCACCCGCTTCACCGGCGAGATGAACGGGGGAACCCTCGCCGATCTGGGTAATCTGTTCGGCGCAGAGATGCCGTTACGTAATGAAGAAACCGCCATTGAGCTGGACCTCGACTGGCCGGGACGCCCCAACGATATCGGACTGGAAGAGCTGAGCGGCTCCGTGAGCCTGCGGCTGGACGACGGGGTGATCCTCGAGCGCAACAATACCGCGCAACTGTTCCGGGTGTTCAACCTGCTGAACGCGGACACGCTCTGGCGTCGCCTGCGGCTGGATTTCTCCGACCTCTACGAAGCCGGCGTTGCGTTCGATGCCATTTCCGGTAAGGCGGTGCTTACCCGGGGCCTGCTCAGCTGGGATCCGGAACTGCAGGTTGTCGGGCCCTCCGGAGCGTTCAGGCTGTCCGGCACTACGGACATGACACAGGAAAGTCTGGACATGCAGCTTGTGGTGGTGCTGCCATTGACCCAGAACCTGCCACTGGCCGCCCTGTTGATGGGCGCCGGTGCGCCCATTGGCGGCGCGTTGTTCGTACTCGACAAGATACTCGGTGACCCATTGAGTAAACTGACCAGTGCATCCTATAGTGTTACTGGTAGCTGGGATGAGCCGGAGGTTAACCTGCGCCGGGTGTTCGGCGACGGCGAGTAACTACCGGCGCACACCTATACAACACGCGGGAGTATGCCATGTCCAGTCCTTCGAGCCGCACGGTTGCCGCCATCCAGATGGTAAGCACCCACGATCTTCAGGCCAATCTTGACCAGGCCCGCCGGCTGCTGGCAGAAGCCGCTCGCCGCGGCGCGGCAGTGGCCCTGCTGCCGGAAAACTTTGCCGTATTGGCGACCTCGCAGATGGTGGCCTGTGGCCGGCAGGAAGTGTCAGGACAGCCGGTCATCCGTCGCTTCCTCGCAGAGCAGGCCAGGGCTCTGGGAATGTGGATCGTGGGTGGCTCGCTGCCGTTGGCAGACCGCGCCGACGGTTCATCGATTGACGACCGGGTCCGCGCCACCTGTCTGGTGTTTGATGATCAGGGGCGGGAGGTTGCCCGCTATGACAAGATCCATCTGTTTGACGCCCAGGTCGAGGACGCCCATGGCCAGTATCGTGAGTCGGATACCTTCGAGCCGGGCGATGCCGTCGTCAGCGTCGAAACTCCGGTTGGCCGCCTGGGGCTGGCCATCTGTTACGACCTGCGGTTCCCGGAGCTGTTTCGGGCGTTGCGGGAACAGCAGGTGGACTGGGTATGCCTGCCCAGCGCATTTACCTGGCAGACTGGCGATGCCCACTGGCACGCGCTGATACGAGCCCGTGCCATCGAGAATCAGGTATGGGTGGTGGCGCCCGGGCAGGGCGGTCAGAACAGCGAGCGCCGCCGCACCTATGGTCACAGTCTGATCTGTGATCCCTGGGGCAAAGTGGTGGCGGAAATCGACGAAGGCCCTGGTGTGATTACTGCGGAGCTGGATGCCGATCATCTGGCCAATGTGCGAAGCCGCATGCCGGTGTGGGAGCACCGGCGTCTTGTGACCCGCTAGCCCGCCGGGGTCTAGGATACCTCGTCAATGCACTCGCGCAGGTAGCGGAACAGTTTCTTCGCCTGCCCGGTGTTTTTTTGCTTCTCCAGGTCCTTGCGGGCATTGCGGGCCAGGTTGCGCAGATGCTGAATGTCGGCGCCCGGGCAATAGTCCACGAACTCTCCCACAGCCGAATCACCGTCACTGATCATGCGGTCGCGCCAGCGCTCTGCCAGGTGGTGGCGACGGGTATGTTCCTCACTGCCGGCGTCGAATGCGTCAATGGCGCGCTTCAGCGCGTCAGGGTCGTCTTCCTGACGAATCACCTTGCCAATGAACTGCAGGTGCCGGCGTTTGGCTTCGTTCTGGCGGATGCGCCGGGACTCTTCAATGGCCGCCCGCAGCGTGTCGCTGATGGTCAGGGTGTCGAGCTGGTCATTGCTCAATTCCAGCATGCGTTTGCCAAGGTCCTGGAGGGCGTGCATCTCCCGCTTCAGCTGGGATTTGCTGGGGCCCAGGTATTCCGGTGCGTCGTTGTCGTCCTGATGCGTTGTCATAGTGTTGCCTGTAGGTCGGATTACCCGTAAAAAATGGTGGCCAGGCCGAGGAAAGACATAAAGCCTACCACATCGGTCACCGTTGTCAGGATCACACTGCCGGCCAGTGCCGGATCGATATTGCGTGATTTGAGAAAGAGCGGCAGCACGGTACCGACCAGGGCGGCGGCCACCAGATTGATGACCAACGCCGCGGCGATGATCGCGCCGATCAGAATGTCCTGGAACCAGAGGGTGGCCGCCGTCGCCACTACTGCAGCCCAGAGCAGACCATTGAGGATGCCGGCAACAAACTCCCGGTTCAGCAGCCAGGCCACGTTGGCGCCGCTGATCTGACCCACCGCCATGCCACGAATCACCAGAGTCAGGGTCTGGCTGCCGGCAATGCCGCCCATGCTTGCGACAATCGGCATCAACACCGCCAGGGCCACCACCTTGGCGATGGTCTCTTCAAACAGTCCGATGACCGCCGAGGCGGTGAACGCGGTCAGCAGGTTGATACCCAGCCAGATAGCCCGGCGTCGCGTGGTTTTCAGAATGGGGGCGAAGGTATCTTCATCTTCATCCAGACCCGCCATGCTCATCAACGAATGGTCGGCGTCCTCGCGGATAACGTCGACCACGTCATCGATGGTGATGCGGCCGAGGAGGTGGCCATCGTCATTGACCACCGGCGCGGAGATCAGGTCGTAACGTTCGAACAGGGTGGCCACCTTGGTGTCCGAGAGCGACACGGGGATCGGCTCGATGTCGGTGTCCATGACCTCCCGCACGGTCGCCGCTGGGTTCGACACCAGCATCTTGGTGATAGGCAGCATGCCGATGAACTCATCGCGCCGGCTGACCACGATGAGGCTGTCGGTCATCGGCGGCAGGTTGCGGTGACGGCGAAGATAGCGCAATACCACGTCGATACTGATGTCCGGTCGCACCGTGATGGTGTCGGTGTTCATCAGGCCGCCGGCGGTGTCCTCCGGGTAGGAGAGTACTTCCTCGACCCGTTGCCGGTCCTGCTCGTCCATGGTGTCCAGGACTTCCTGGATCACCGTGTCAGGCAGTTGCTGCAGCAAATCCGCGAGATCATCGGACTCAAAGTCCTCGATGATGTCGGCCAGTTCCTGGGCGTTGAGCTGGCTGAGGAAGTAGCCGCGGATGTCGTCGCTCAGGTACTGGAGAACTTCGCCTTCCAGTTGCTTGTCGACCAGATTCCACAGCAGGGCCCGCTGGCGGGGTGGTGACGATTCCAGCAGGTGGGCGATATCGCTGGGGCTGAGGCCACCGTTCAGGATGCGCGCGACCTGTTTCAGCGCACCACTGTCCAGCGCTTCGCTGAGTGAGCGAAGGCGCTGTCGGGCCTGGCTTTTTTCCAGAATATCGGTCATGGGTCACCCACAGTCAGAAAACCTTCGCATTATAGCGGAGTTAGGCGCCACAGGTGAGAAAGAGTTGTAGGTGAATGTCACAGCAAACCGGCCAACGGCCGATTACTCACCTTCGCCGAAATAGTCGTTGATAAGCTCGGTCAGGGCTTCGATGGCCAGTTGTTCGTCCGGACCCTCGGCGATCAGCTCTACCTCAGTGCCCTGGCTGGCCGCCAGCATCATGACCTGCATGATGTTCTTGGCGTCCACTTCCCGCCCCTTGCCGCTGATGCGCACGGAGCTTTGGTAGGCCGAGGCGGTCGCCACCAGTTTGGCGGTGGCGCGCGCGTGCAGCCCCAGCTTGTTGATGATGGTGATGGTTCTGCGCATCATCGCGGATCAGGCCTGCTCGCGGCTTTGCAGGTGTGGCAGCTCGGTGTGCCGCACCTGGACGTTATTGTATTTGGTGCGGAAGTAATGGCCGAGTTGCTCGCACACATAAACTGAGCGGTGCTGCCCGCCGGTGCAGCCGATGGAAATGGTCATGTAGCTGCGGTTGCTGTCGGCGAAAGACGGCAGCCAGTTCTCCAGAAAGGCCGTGAGGTCCGCGACCATTTTTCGGCTCAGGGGTTCTTTCTCCAGAAACTCGATGACCGGTTGGTCAGTGCCTACATACTGGCGCAGACTGGTGTCCCAGTAGGGGTTCGGCAGGCAGCGCACATCGAATACGTAATCGGAATCCAGCGGCACCCCATGCTTGAAGCCGAACGACTGGAACAGCAGGGCCAGTTCCTGATCTTTGCGCCCGACAATCCGCTGTTTGACCATGTCCCGCAGTTCGTACATGGACAGGCCGGTGGTGTCGATGTAGAGATCGGCCAGCTTGGATAACGGCTCCAGCAGTTTTTTCTCGTTGCCGATGGCTTCCCGTAACGAGGTCTTGTCATCGCTCAGCGGGTGCTTGCGGCGGGTGGCGTGGAAGCGTTGCAGCAGGGACTGTTCATCGGCGTCCAGATAGATGATTTCAACGGTGACGCCGGTTTCGTGCAACTGGTGATAGATGGTCTCGAAATTCGACAGTTCGCCAGCAAGATTGCGGGCGTCGATACTCACCGCCATTTTCCGCAACCGCCCGGGGGAGGCGCTGTGGTTGGCCGCCTCGGTGGTCAGGGGGAACAGCAGGCCGATGGGCAGGTTGTCGATGCAGTAAAAACCCAGATCTTCCAGCACGTGCAGCGCTGTACTCTTTCCCGACCCGGATCTGCCACTGACTATGATCAGTTTCATCGCCTGTTGCCTCTGCTTGGAAGTGGTCAGCCGGGGTTTTCGGTCATCCGGCTGTAGAGCGTGCTGGCCTCGGTGCATTGTCTGAGCTGGTCGCAGAAGCCCCGGTCATTGAACTTTTCGGCAAGCTGGCTGAGCAGCTCAAGGTGTTCGCTGGTCGCTTCTTTGGGCACGATCAGGGCAAACACCAGATCCACCGGCTGGTTGTCGATGGCATCGAAGCCAACGCCTTCCTCCAGGGTCAGCAGCACGCCCACCACCCGGTCCAGACCTTCCAATCGGCAGTGGGGAATGGCGATGCCCTGGCCAATGCCAGTGCTGCCCAGCCGCTCGCGGGAGATCAGGTTATTGAAGATCTGGGTTTCGCTCAGGGTTTCATCCTGATGGTTTACCTGTTCGGCGATAAACTCCAGGACCCGCTTTTTGCTGGACGCAGGAACCCGACACAGGGTCAGCTCCGGTGCGAGAATGGTTTCGATAGTCAGGGACGTGTCGCTCATGGATCGACTGTAGTTCCGTGAAGAGTTCCGTAAAAAAAAGGCTGCGGCACGTTCAGCCGTGCCGCAGCTCGATTAGTTTGCACGCTGGCAAACAGTGCCTTAGCGGGCGCCGTTGCCGTGCATACGATCGACGTTCTTTTCCTTGTGTTTGAGGATCTGCCGATCCAGCTTGTCGACCAGTGCGTCGATAGCCGCGTACATATCCTCATTTTCTGCCTTTGCGTGAATTTCACCACCAATGACGTGGAGGGTCGCCTCCGCAAGCTGGCGCACCTTCTCAACTTCCAGCGTAACCTGGCAGTTGCTTATGTGGTCGAAGTGGCGCTCGAGCTTTTCAAACTTGCCTGACACGTAATCTTTCAGGGAGGGGGTCAATTCTACATGGTGGCCTGAAATATTGAGTTGCATAGGCGTCTCCTGTTGTCATCGTGCCGGCCCTGTCGCGGGTCGGCGGTGTGCCGGCGCATTGCTCCGCCGGCGGATCCTTGCGGGTCAAACCAGCCGTTTTCTCTCATTGGAGGGCGGAATGTGCATAGCCTCCCGATACTTGGCTACCGTCCGCCTGGCCACTTTGATGCCCTGTTCTCCTAGCATGGCTGCAATTTTACTGTCGCTCAACGGCTTTTTCGGAGTTTCTGCCGCAATCAGTTTTTTGATCATGGCACGGATTGCGGTGGAGGAACACTCTCCGCCCTCGTCGGTACTGACGTGGCTGGAGAAAAAGTACTTCAGCTCGAAAATGCCGCGAGGCGTGTGCATATACTTCTGGGTTGTCACCCGGGAAATGGTGGACTCGTGCATTTCCACCGCCTGGGCGATGTCGGAGAGGATCAGCGGTTTCATCGCTTCCTCGCCATGATCGAGGAAGCCCTGCTGATGCTCCACAATTCGCGTGGCCACCTTAAGCAAGGTCTCGTTACGGCTTTGCAGGCTTTTGATGAACCATTTGGCCTCCTGCAGCTGGTCGCGCAGGTAGGTGTTGTCGGCGCTGCTGTCCGCGCGCTTGATCAGTGAAGCATAGCTGGCGTTGACCCGTATCCGCGGGGCGATTTCAGGGTTCAGCTCCACGCGCCAGCGTTCGTTGTGTTTGCGCACGATCACGTCCGGGATCACGTAATCCGGCTCGGCCCGGTCCACGGAGTCCCCCGGTCGCGGATTCAGTCCGGTGATCAGCGCGAGCACGTCCCGTAGCTGATCTTCCTTCAGGCGACTGCGGCGCAGCAACTGCGCATAGTCGCGGTTGCCCAGCAGGTTGATGTAGTGGGTGATCACCAGGCGGGCCTGCGACAGCCACGGCGTGTCCGGCGGCAGCTGATTCAGCTGGATCAGCAGGCATTCCTGCAGATCACGGGCGAAAACCCCAGGCGGGTCAAAGTGCTGGAGCCGGTGCAGCACGGCTTCCACCTCGTCCAGTTCCAGTGGGTCGTCTTCGCTGTCGTCCGCCAGTCCAGAATGAATTTCTTCGATAGGGGAGGTGAGGTAGCCACGCTCGTCAACGGCATCCATCAGGGCGTGGGCAATGGCCTGGTCACGCTCGCTCATGGGGGTCAGATTCAGCTGCCACTCCAGATGGTCCTGCAGGGTTTCCGCCGGCGAGTTGCGGGTTTCGAAATCGCTGTCGTTCTCGTCGTCGTTGCGGGCCGCCGGTGCCGGCGCAGACTGATAGATGTCATCCCAGGCCGTGTCCACCGGCAGGTCGTCCGGGATGTTATCCGGGATGTCGTTTTCCGAGGCCCAGTCCGGACCGTTCTCGGATTCGTCCCAATCGGCAGCTGATTCGGTCGCAGCCGCCGTTTCCTCGCCCTGGTCGTCGCTGTCGTTCTCCGGGCTGCTCTCGTTGCCGTCAGCAACGTCGTCGTCCTCGGGGGTTTCCAGCATGGGGTTGGAATCCAGCGCCTGCTGGATCTCCTGCTGGAGGTCCAGGGTAGACAACTGCAGAAGCCTGATCGCCTGCTGCAATTGGGGCGTCATGGTCAGGCTCTGACCCATCTTCAGTTGTAATGACGCTTTCATAACCATGGTTCAGGATCCGTAACCCGATAACACCGGTTGTGTGGCTGCTTGCGAAAAAATCTTTGTATGCTAGTTACTTGCCATAACAAGCAAGTTCTTTGCCGAGTGTACTTGCTTGTCTTCATCATGACAATTGGGCGTCTGGTCAGAGCCGGAACTCATTGCCGAGATACACTTCTTTCACCTGCTGGTTCGCCAGAATTGCCGCGGAATTGCCAGAGGCGATGATGTGGCCGCCGGACACGATGTAGGCGTTCTCACAGATGTCGAGAGTTTCGCGCACGTTGTGGTCCGTGATCAGCACTCCGATGCCCTTGTCGCGCAGGTGACGGATGATCTGCTTGATGTCGCTCACGGAGATGGGATCTACCCCGGCAAAGGGCTCGTCCAGCAGAATAAACGCCGGCTCCATGGCCAGGGCACGGGCAATCTCCACCCGCCGACGCTCGCCGCCGGACAGGGCCATGCCAACGCTGTCGCGAATGTGGGTGATGTGGAATTCCTCCAGCAGCTCCTCAAGCTTGGCGTCGCGGTCTGCCTTGCCGAGGTCCTTGCGGGTCTCCAGTATGGCCATGATGTTGTCGCGCACCGTCAGCTTGCGAAACACCGAGGCTTCCTGAGGCAGATAGCCGATGCCCTTGCGGGCGCGACCGTGCATCGGCAGTGGCGTGATGTCCTGGCTGTCGATGGTCACCCGGCCGTGATCCGCCGGCACCAGGCCCACAATCATGTAGAAGCAGGTGGTCTTGCCCGCGCCATTGGGGCCCAGCAGGCCGACGATCTCGCCGCTGCGGATCTCCAGGGAAACGTCAATGACCACTTTCTTTTGCTTGTAGCTTTTCGCCAGATTACTGGCCCTGAGAACTGCCATCCGATTCCTGTCTGTTCTGGCTGCGTGGCTGGATAACCATTTCGACACGGCCGCGGCCGTTGTTGTCACTGGCGGCCCCTTCGGCGGTAACGACCCGTGCGACGCTATCATAATGAATGATGTCGCCGCGGAACAGGTTACCGTTCTGTTCAATCACTGCCTCGTTTTCAAAGGTCAGCCGGCTGTCGGGGGCCGAGTACGTGATGTTGAGGGCGCGGGCATCGGTTCGGCCCTGACCATCCTGTGCCGGCTGACGGTAGTGGGCCGGGCGTCCGCTGGCTTCTATGCGCTGCAGGCCGGCTTCATCCCGATAGAGTACCACCCGGTCTGCGGTCAGTTCGGTTTCCCCCTGGGTCATGATGACGTCGCCGGTGTAGGTGGCGATGCCCCGGCCGTCGTCCAGCCGCGCGTTGTCGGCGTTGACGGTAATGGGAAGATCGGAGTCGAGGTTGAATGCCGCCGCCGGGCCGGCCAACAGCAGCGCTGCCACTACGGCGACAATGTTACGGATTGGCTTGTTGGCCAGGCTCATAGCGTCCTTCCACCTGTGAGTCGAGTTCGAGTATGCGGTCGTCCATCCAGGCTTTCATGCCAATGGCCCGGGTTACGCTGAACGAGTCGGTCAGCTCAACCGGAGCATCGGTATAGGCCGTGCGGTCAACGTTGTTCAGCGTCAGCCGGGAGGTTGTCAGGGTAGCCTGCCGGTTGTTTTCGGTGCGGCGAACCACTTTCACGTTGCCTTCCAGTTCCACCACTTCGGTGCTGTCTCTGACGGTGCCGGAGTCGGCCGTAATTCGCCACGGGTCCGGCTCGCCTTCGCCGAAGACCAGGGCCCGGGGTGATTCCATGGTGGCCAGATTGCGGTCCTCGAACTGTTCGATGCGGGGGCTTTCAAACCGAACCGTCAGCCGTCCGGTCTCGTCGAAGGACATGAAGCGGCCTTTCACCACAAAGCCATCGGGTTCGGACTGTCCGCGCAGTGCCGCGGCCTCCACCGGTTCTTTTGGTTCGTCACTCTGCCACATCAGCGTGAACAGGGCCACCGCCGCACAGCCGAGGGCAAACGCCCTCATTAGAGGGTGGTTCGCCAGTGTCATTGCCGCTACCAGATTGCCACTCATCCTGTAAGTGCCTTCACGTTGCTGGAGTGTAGGGTGCCAGACTGCGGTCCAGCTGTCCGCAGGCGGTCAGCAGCAGGTCGCAGGCTTCCCGTACCGCGCCGCTGCCGCCGGGTAGCGATGTGCAGACATCCGCCTGCTCCCGCACCAGCCAGTAGCCATTGGGAACGGTGATGCCAAGCCCGGCGAAACGGATGGCCGGCAGGTCGGGCAGATCGTCCCCCATATAGGCAATTTCATTGGCGGCCACCCCAAGGGTATCCACCAGTTCCTGGAGAGCTACTTTTTTGTCTTCCCGGCCCTGCATCAGGTGGGGAATGCCCAGATCGCTCATGCGTTTCTGGGTCAGGGGGGAGGAGCGCCCCGTGATGACCGCCACGGTAATACCCGCCGCCATCACCTGTTTGAGGCCAAGACCGTCAAGGATGTTGAAGCCCTTGAGTTCATCGCCATTGGCGCTGAAGAACAGCTTGCCGTCGGTCATGATGCCGTCGACATCCAGCGCCAGCAGGCGAATACCGGCGGCTTTCTGCAGAATGGCCTCGGGCCAGCAAGGCCGCATGGAGTCAGTCATGGCCGGCTCCTCAGATTACGCCTGCGCGCAGCAGGTCATGCATGTTAATGGCGCCCACCAGGCGACCGTCGCCATCGGTTACCGGCAGCGCGTTGATTTTCAGTTCTTCCATGATGTTCAGGGCTTCGGCGGCCAGGTGGTCGGCCTCAATGGTCTTGCCGTTATGGGTCATCACCTCGCGGATGGGGGTGGTGTGTACATCTATGGATTTGTCCAGCGTGCGGCGCAAGTCGCCGTCGGTGAACACGCCGGTCAGTGCGCCGGTGTCATCAACCACGGTGGTCATGCCAAGGCCCTTGCGCGAAATTTCCAGCAGCGCGCCGCTGAGCGTGGTGTCGCCGGTCACCCGCGGAATCCGGTCGCCGGTGTGCATGATATCGGAGACCCGCAACAGCAGGCGACGCCCCAGGCTGCCACCCGGGTGGGAGAACGCAAAGTCCTCGGCGCTGAACCCCCGGGCCTCCAGCAACGCCACGGCCAGGGCGTCGCCCATCACCAGTGTGGCGGTGGTGCTTGAGGTCGGCGCCAGGCCCAGGGGGCAGGCTTCCAGCGCCACGGAGACGTCGAGATTCGCGACCGCCTCACGGGCCAGCGTGGATTCCGGATTGCCGGTCATGGAAATCAGCGGCGCGCCCATGCGGCGCAACAGCGGCAGGATGGTGATGACCTCGCTGGTGTTGCCACTGTTGGAAATGGCGAGCACCACGTCCTGCCCGGTAATCATGCCAAGGTCGCCGTGGCTGGCCTCGCCCGGGTGGACAAAGAATGAGGGTGTTCCCGTGCTTGCCAGCGTGGCGGCGATCTTATTGCCAATGTGACCGGATTTCCCCATGCCGGTGACCACCACCCGGCCCTTGCAGGCCATGATGACCTCGCAGGCGCGCACGAAATGGTCGTTGATGCGATCGGAAAGCGCGGCAATGGCGTCTTTTTCGATGTCGATCGCACGGATGGCCGAGTTCCGGTAGGTTTGCGCGATGTCGGCTGTGGGCTTGCTGCTGTTGCTCATGCTGTTTCCGGCTTGCACCTTGTCGTCATGGGGAGACTGTTCGGGTTGGCGAGAGTATATCACTTCCCGTCGCCACCGGGCTTTTGTTCAGGGAAACTGATCATTGCCATCAGGACATTTTACTCTGTGCGGATTGAGCTTGCCGCCGGCTTCGCATACTGTTACCCCCTGTTTGAAAGGGAACGGATATGGATTCAGGCGTCTATATAACGCTGCGGGACGTGGTGTTCTCCCGCTCAGGCCGACGCATTTTCGACGGCGTTAGCCTGGACATTCCCCGTGGCAAAATCACCGCTATCATGGGGCCGAGCGGCACCGGAAAAACCACCTTGCTGCGGCTGATCGGCGGGCAACTGAAGCCGGATTCGGGAGAGATTTTGGTGGCCGGCGAGTCGGTTCCGAAGTTGAAGCGCAAGGCGCTCTACACCCTCCGCGAGAAAATGGGCATGCTGTTCCAGAGTGGCGCTCTGTTCACTGATCTGAGCGTGTTCGAGAACGTGGCGTTTCCGCTGCGGGTGCACACGTCGCTGCCGGACGACATGATTCGCGACATAGTTCTGATGAAGCTGGAAGCGGTGGGGCTGCGGGGCGCTCGCCGACTCATGCCCGCCGAGCTTTCCGGGGGCATGACCCGCCGGGTGGCGCTGGCCCGCAGCATTGCCCTGGACCCCGAACTGATCATGTATGACGAACCTTTTGCCGGCCAGGATCCGATTGCCATGGGGGTGCTGGTCAAACTGATCCGCGATCTCAACCTATCGATGGGGCTGACCAGCGTGCTGGTGTCTCACGATGTGCCGGAGTCGCTGAGTATCTGCCATTACGCCTGCATCATTGCCGACGGTCAGGTCATCGGTGAAGGCACGCCGGACGAGCTTCGTCAGCATTCGTCGGAGCGCGTGCAGCAGTTCCTGCAGGGTCAGCCCGACGGGCCGGTGCCGTTCCATTACCCGGCCGCCGATATCGGCTCGGACTGGGGACTGGGTGGAGGCTCGGCATGATGGATAACATAGCAGCGCTCGGGCGCCTGGGGCTGGACGTGATCGCGACCGTCGGAAGGGCGGGGCGGTTTCTCACCGGGGTTTTGGTTGGCGTGCCCCGCCCGTCGGTCGGGTTTCCGCTGCTGGTGCGTCAGCTGTATTCCGTCGGGGTGCTGTCACTCGCCATAATTGTGGTATCCGGCCTGTTCATCGGCATGGTGCTGGGGCTTCAGGGCTACACCATTCTCAGTGATTACGGTTCGGAAGCGGCCATCGGGCAGATGATTGCGCTTACGCTGGTACGGGAGCTGGGGCCGGTGGTGACCGCATTGCTGTTCGCCGGGCGTGCCGGTTCGGCGTTGACCGCCGAGATCGGCCTGATGAAAGCCACCGAGCAACTCTCCAGCATGGAAATGATGGGTGTCGATCCACTGCGTCGGGTTATTGCGCCGCGGCTCTGGGCCGGTTTTATTGCCCTGCCCATCCTGGCCGCCATTTTCTCGATGGTGGGTATCTGGGGTGGCATGCTGGTAGGGGTGGAATGGCTGGGCGTTTTTGAAGGGTCATTCTGGGGTAATATGCAAGCATCCGTGAGCTTTACCGAGGATGTGCTCAACGGCGTGTTCAAAACCGTGGTGTTCGGGTTCGTGTGCAGCTGGATTGCGGTGTTCCAGGGCTACGATTGTGTGCCGACATCGGCCGGAATCAGCTCGGCCACCACCAAAACCGTGGTGTATTCCTCACTGGCGGTGCTGGGTCTGGACTTTGTGCTCACCGCCGTGATGTTTGGTGATTTCTGACGAGTCGTGCGCGGGTTTATCAGGCAGGGAATTCAACAGCGTTTATCGGGAGCAGGACATGGCGCAAAGAACCACTGAAATTGTTACGGGTCTGTTTATCATTGCCGGTCTCGCTGCGCTGGTGTTTCTGGCGTTGCAGGTTAGCGGATTGTCACCGAAAAGCGACACCGACACGTATACACTGTATGCCAACTTCAACGATGTGGGCGGCATAGCGCCCCGGGGGAAAGTGGCCATGGCGGGGGTGACCGTCGGCTCGGTCCGCAGCGTGACCCTGGACAGGGAAACCCTGCAGGCGCGTGTAGAGCTTGCGATTGACGCCGAAGTGGATAATATCCCCGCCGACAGCGCAGCGGTCATACGTACATCCGGCCTGCTCGGGGAGCAGTACATTGATATCTCCATTGGCGGAGATATGGAGTCGCTTCAGCCGGGCGACCGCTTCTATTCAACTCAGTCGGCCATGAATCTCGAACGCCTGATCACCAACTTTGCGTCGGGCAAATAACGAGAGAAAAGGATCGAATGTCACAGGAGAAACACATGGTTCTGATCAGACACAGCATGCTTGTTGTCGCTTTTTTGATGGCAGCGCTGGCAATGCCTGCTTACGCCGGGCCGGAAGAAGATCTGGTGCAATACGTGGACGAGAATACCCAGCGCCTGGTCGACAAGCTCAATGAAGAGAAAGGCTTGTACCAGCGTGATCCCGAAGCCTTCTACACCAGCATGGACAAGGAGCTCCGGGAGTTTGTGGATTTCCGGCGGATCGCGGCCCGCGTTATGGGGCGTTACGCCCGCCAGACCTCTCCGGAGCAGCGCGATGAGTTTGTCGAGAAATTCAAGCGCAGCCTGTTCGACAGCTACGCCCAGGCGCTGGTCAGTGCCGATGACTTCACCATCGAAGTGAAAGACGCGGAGATCAACGCCAGTAACAGTGATCGGGCGTCGGTGGCGATGGAGGTGCAGACCGCCAGCGGCAACCGGTACCCGGTCACCTACTCCATGTACCGGAGCGACGATGGCCGCTGGATGATGGAGAACGTCATTGTCGAAGGCATCAACATCGGTCTTGCCTTCCGCGATCGTTTCTCTCAGGAAATGGAGCAGAACCGCGGGCAGATTGAAGCGGTGATCGATGGTTGGGGCGATGCGGTCAAATCCCTCAATCTGGAAGAGGAAGTCGACAAGTCATGACCGTGGCCCCGGCCCGGGTTGAGATTGCCGGTGACACCCTGACAGTGAGCGGAGATATCGGTCCGCTCAATGTCCTTCCGGTGCGAGCGCAGGGTGAATCGCTGATCGCCGCCGCCGGTGGTGATCTGAGCGTCGACCTGACCGCCATGGGTGCCGCCCACAGTGTGGTGCTGTCGTTGCTGCTGTGCTGGCAGCGCCAGGCGGCGAGCCAGGGCAAAACCCTGGTGTTTTCCGGTGCCAGCGACCGGCTGGCCTCTCTCGCCTCCCTCAGTAACCTGGATGATCAGTTTCCAGGCTTCCGTGAAAAAACGCCCGGCTGACCCGGGCCGCGGAATTGGTTACAATCTCGCCCCTGATTTTAAAACACCCGAGGATTTTCTATGGAAGCCGCCGAAGTTACCGAGCTGGTAAAGCAGGCCCTGCCGGACTGTGAGGTTCAGGTTCAGGTCGATGGCACCCATTACATGGTCGTTGTGGTTGGGGAGGTCTTCGAAGGCCTGCCGACCATCAAGCGGCAGCAACTGATCAACAAGGCGCTGTTCCAGCAGATCATGGACGGCTCCATACACGCTCTGCACCCGAAAGCATTTACACCGGCTGAGTGGGCCGCGCGCCAGGGCTGATTGCAGCCCGCCAATTACAGGACAACGATTGTGGACAAACTTCTGATCGGGGGCCGCAAGCCCCTGAATGGCGAAATCCGGATCTCCGGTGCCAAAAACGCCGCGCTGCCCATTCTGGCCGCTACCCTGCTGGCGGACGAGCCGGTCACTGTGGGCAATCTGCCACACCTGAACGACGTGACGACCATGATCGAGCTGCTCGGTCGCATGGGCGTTGAATTGCTGATTGATGAAAAAATGAGCGTGGAAGTGCACGCCAACACCATCAAGCATTTCCACGCCCCGTACGAGCTGGTCAAGACCATGCGGGCGTCGATTCTGGTGCTGGGGCCGCTGGTGGCCCATTTCGGAGAGGCGGAAGTGTCACTGCCGGGCGGATGCGCCATTGGCAGTCGCCCGGTGAATCTGCACATCCATGGCCTGGAGTTGATGGGCGCGGAAGTAAAGGTCGAGAACGGGTACATCAAGGCCAAAACCAACGGTCGCCTGAAGGGGGCCCACATCTTCCTGGACACCGTGACCGTGACCGGTACGGAAAACCTGATGATGGCGGCGGCGCTGGCGGATGGTAAAACCATCCTGGAAAACGCCGCCCGTGAACCGGAAGTGGTCGACCTTGCGGAATGCCTGATCGCCATGGGCGCTGACATCAAGGGCCATGGCACCGCGACGATCGAGATCAACGGTGTTGAGCGTCTCCACGGCTGCCATTACAACGTGTTGCCGGACCGTGTGGAAACCGGCACCTATCTGGTGGCGGCGGCCGCGACCGGCGGCCGGGTAAAGCTGAAAGACACCCGTGAGGATCTGCTGGAAGCGGTGCTGCTCAAACTGGAAGAGGCCGGTGCCCACATTACCACCGGCCCGGACTGGATCGAGCTGGACATGAAGGGCAACCGGCCGAAAGCGGTTAACCTGCGCACGGCGCCGTATCCGGCCTTCCCGACCGACATGCAGGCCCAGTTTGCGGCCATGAACGCGGTCGCCGAAGGCACCGGTACCATCGTGGAAACGGTGTTCGAGAACCGCTTCATGCACCTGCAGGAGCTGATCCGCATGGGGGCGGACATTACCCTTGAGGGTAACGCCGCCATCATCAAGGGTGTTGAGCATCTGACCGGGGCACCGGTGATGGCCACCGACCTGCGGGCGTCAGCCAGCCTGGTGATCGCCGGCCTGGTGGCCGACGGTGACACCATTGTGGACCGTATCTACCACATTGACCGCGGCTACGAGTGTATTGAAGAGAAGCTGCAGCTGCTGGGCGCGAGCATCCGCCGCCTACCAGCATGATTGAAACGGCCTCGCCAACAGCGTGGCCTGGCAACCGGAAGGACCAATGACCGACTCCATCACCATCGCTTTGTCGAAGGGACGCATTCTCGATGAAACCCTGCCTCTGCTGGCAGAGGCAGGCATTGAGCTGGTCGACGACATCAAGAAATCCCGCAAGCTGGTGTTCCCCACCACGGCTCCCAACGTGCGGGTACTGATCATCCGCGCTACCGATGTACCGACCTATGTTCAGTACGGCGGGGCAGATCTCGGTGTAACGGGTAAGGATGTCCTGATGGAACACGGTGGGGACGGCCTCTACGAGCCGCTGGACCTGAACATCTCCCGCTGCCGTTTGATGACCGCCGGCCCCAAGGATAAGCCGGCGCCGGCTGGTCGAATCCGAGTGGCCACTAAATTTGTGAATCTGGCGCGGCGATATTACTCAGCGCAGGGTCGTCAGGCGGACATCATCAAGCTTTACGGCGCGATGGAGCTGGCGCCGATTCTGGATCTGGCGGATGAGATTGTCGATATTGTCGACACCGGCAATACCCTCAAGGCCAACGGCCTTGAACCGCGGGATCTGATCGAGCATATCAGTAGCCGGTTGGTGGTGAATCGTGCGTCCATGAAGATGAAACATGGCCAGATTAACCCCATAATCGAGAAGATGTCTGCTGCCGTAGAAAAGCGTAGGGATGCTTCGGTGTAACCGCTGTCCAGTTTGAGTTTTGGGGCTGAAGGGAGCGGGTAAGGCTTTCCAAAACACGCTCAAGCACATCCATGTGGCGCTTGGGCTCCGCCATCCCTGGCTCCGCACAGTTTTGGAAAGCCTTACCCGATCCCTTCGTCTGACTTAAAGTTGTTCTGGACAGCTATGCAGAGCACTCCACTAGTGGGCATAGAGATTCAAGCATTTCAAAGCCGTTGATCCCATACAGGATTTGATTCATGACCGTAAGCATCAAACGATTAAACGCCTCCCAAAGTGACTTTGATAGTGCACTGGCCAATCTCTTGGCCTGGGACGACAGTGTGGATCATCAGGTGAACGAGTCGGTGCGTCATATCCTGCATGAGGTGAAAACCCGCGGCGACCAGGCGGTGCTGGAGTTTACCGAGAAGTTTGATCGCCTGACGGTGGGCAGTGTTGCCGAGCTGGAAATGGATCAGGCGCGCCTGCAACAGGCGCTCGAGTCGACTCCCCCGGATCAGCGTGCGGCACTGGAAAAGGCCGCCGAGCGCGTCCGCGATTACCACGAGCGGCAGAACCAGAAGTCCTGGCAGTATGAAGATGAGGACGGCACGGTGCTGGGTCAGAAGGTGACACCGCTGGATCGCGCCGGGCTGTACGTTCCGGGCGGTAAGGCGGCGTACCCGTCGTCGGTGTTGATGAACGCCATTCCCGCGAAAGTGGCCGGGGTGGGCGAAGTCATCATGGTGGTGCCAACGCCCGATGGCGTGGTGAACGACATGGTGCTGGCGGCTGCGGCGATTGCCGGCGTTGATCGCGTGTTCACAGTGGGTGGTGCGCAGGCGGTGGGAGCGCTCGCTTACGGCACGGAAACCATTCCGGCCGTGGATAAGATCGTGGGGCCGGGTAATATTTTTGTCGCCACCGCCAAGCGCGAGGTGTTCGGCACCGTCGGCATCGACATGATCGCCGGCCCGTCGGAAATCCTGGTGATCTGCGATGGCAAAACCGATCCGGACTGGATTGCCATGGACCTGTTTTCCCAGGCCGAACACGATGAGCAGGCGCAATCCATCCTGATCAGCCCGGATGCGGATTTCCTGGATGCGGTTGAAGCGAGCATCAACAAGCTGCTGCCGACCATGGAGCGCGCGGACATCATTCGCACGTCCATGGCCGACCGCGCCGCGCTGATCCAGGTGGCTGACCTCAGTGAGGCTGCCCAGGTATCCAACCGGATCGCGCCGGAGCACCTGGAGCTCTCCGTGGAGAATCCGGAAGCTCTGGTGGAGGAGATCCGGCATGCGGGCGCCATCTTCATGGGGCGCTACACCGCCGAAGCTCTTGGCGACTACTGCGCCGGCCCCAACCACGTGTTGCCAACCAGCGGGACGGCGCGGTTCTCCTCGCCGCTGGGGGTATACGATTTCCAGAAGCGTTCGTCCATTATCGGTTTCAGTGCCGCAGGGGCTGATCGCATGGGGCGGGTGGCATCGGTGTTGGCTCGCGGCGAAGGGCTAACGGCCCACGCCCGCTCCGCGGAATACCGCGTTAAAGGTGACAAATGAGTAAATTCTGGAGTCCGCTGGTTAACGACCTGGTGCCTTACGTGCCGGGTGAGCAGCCGAAGATGGCCAACCTGGTGAAGCTGAACACCAACGAAAACCCGTTCGGCCCGTCGCCCAAAGTCATCGAAGCCATCCAGGCCGAACTGAACGACAGCCTTCGCCTCTATCCGGACCCGGAAGGCGAAAGCCTGCGCCAGACCATTGCCGGTTACCACAACGTCAATCCGGAGCAGGTGTTCCTGGGCAACGGCTCAGACGAGGTGCTGGCCCACATTTTCTATGGCCTGTTCCAGCATGGCGCGCCGGTTCTGTTTCCGGATGTCACCTACAGCTTCTACCCGGTGTACTGCGGCCTCTACAATATTGAAGGCAAGACCGTGCCGCTCACGGACACCTTCGAGATCAATCCGGCGGATTACCGGCAACCGAACGGCGGCGTGATCTTCCCGAATCCGAACGCACCCACCGGCCGCTATCTCGGCCTGGAGCACGTGGAAGCGATTCTGCAGGCGAACCCGGACCGTGTGGTGGTGGTTGATGAAGCCTACATCGACTTCGGCGGTGAAAGTGCAATCACACTGGTCGACAACTATCCGAACCTGCTGGTCTCGCAGACGCTTTCCAAAGCCCGCTCACTGGCCGGCTTGCGCGTCGGCTTCGCCGTGGGCCATCCGGATTTGATTGAAGCCCTGAATCGCGTCAAAAACAGCTTTAACAGCTACCCCCTGGACCGCCTGGCCCTGGCGGGCGCCAAGGCCGCCTACGAAGACGAGGCCTGGTTCCGGAAATGCTGCGATGGCGTGATTTCCGAGCGCGAGCGCGTCACCAGTGCACTGGAAAGCCTTGGCTTTGAAGTGCTGCCCTCGAAAGCCAACTTCATTTTTGCCCGCCATAAGACACAGGCTGGCGAAGCGCTGGCCAAAGGCCTGCGAGAGCAGGGCATCATTGTGCGTCACTTCAATAAGCCCCGAATCAGTGAGTTCCTGAGAATCACGATAGGAACGCCAGAGCAGAATGATGCTTTGATTGAGGGTATTAGAGCTCTGTAAACCTTTCAGGTTAGATAGAGGCCGGCAGGGAGGGGTGTTTCGGGAATGTCGGAGGCCATGGATGGCCGGAGATCAAGCGCACAGGGATGTGCTTGTAGCGTTTCCCGGAACACCCCTCCCTGCTGGCCGATAACTCCAAAGTCTGAAGAAAGGCGGAGACTGCATGGCACACCGCAACGAAATTCTCAAAACCATCGAGCAATGGCTCCAGCCAGAAAACTTCCAGGACTATTGCCCCAACGGCCTCCAGGTCGAGGGCAAAGACGAGATCAAAACCATCGTCACTGGCGTCACCGCCTCCAAAGCCCTGATTGATGCCGCCATCGACGCCAACGCGGATATGATCATCGTCCACCACGGCTACTTCTGGAAAGGCGAAGATCAGCGTATCCAGGGCATGAAACGTCAGCGCATCAAACAGCTCCTCGACCACGACATGAACCTGGTCGCCTACCATTTGCCGCTGGATGATCACCTGGAATACGGCAACAACCGCCAACTTGCCGATGTTCTGGGAATCCAGAACCCGCGACCGCTCGGTGGTTTGGTGTGGGAAGGCGAACTCCCACAGGCGATGAGCCCGGAACAGTTTGGTCAGGAGATCTCTGAAAAGCTCCATCGGGAGCCACTATGGGTGGGCGAGGGCAAGCCGCAGATCAAGCGGGTAGGTTGGTGCACCGGTGCGGCGCAGGGCTTTATCAATATTGCTCTGGAAGCGGGGCTGGATGCCTATATCAGCGGGGAAATCTCAGAACCGACGACGCATACCGCGCGCGAATGCGGCATCCACTACTACGCGGCCGGTCATCACGCAACGGAAAGATACGGTGTGAAGGCGCTGGGGAAGGCGTTGGAAAAAGAGTTCGGGGTAACTCACCGGTTCATAGATTGCGACAACCCGGTGTAACGATCAGAGAGGCCTTGGGGAAGCTAACGCCAGAGGTTGGGCGGTTGGCTGGTTTGTTCCTTCCAAAACTGTGCGGAGCCATGGATGGCGGAGCCCAAGCGTCACATGGATGTGCTTGAGCGTGTTTTGGAAGGAACAAGCCAGTCAGCCGCTTCACAAAATGTCGAGGGCCAGACGGCCCAAGCTGAATCAGGCCTGAGAAGTAGAGGGCTTGTCGCCCTTCTTGAGTCCGAAATCCTCGGCCAAGGTACCCTTGTCTTCTGGGCCAGCCTTGGGCGCATAATCACGGGGCGGCTCTACGCCACTGTCGCTGGTACCCTCGAGACGGGCGCGGGAGGCTTCCTGCTCCAGCTCATCCATCCAGTCCTCATCATTGCACAGCCGGTTCGCACCGCGCGCCATGTGCTGATTCACATCGCGATAGGCATCGTTGAAGCGACGTAAAAGGTGAGCGGATTCCATAAAGTGCTCATTCACCTGAGCCTGGTAGCGGGTGTACTCACTACGCAGTTCTTCAATCTGTTGCTCCACGCGCCGCTGGCGGAGATTGGTCGTCTGCCCCGAGCGACCCACCAGTACGCCGATGACAACGCCAACAACCAGTGCGGCAATGGCTGCCAGAATCAGGTTCGTCATAAGATATGTCGTCCTTTAACAAGATGAAGAGCTCAACTCTTTGACGGAGTATAACGTTCCAAGTCGCCTGCGCCCATCCGCAAAGCCTGCGCCAATCGTCGTATTGCATCGTACAGCCATCCCGCCGGCGGCGGCATCCACCGTCGGGCCGGCGCTGGCGTGGCGTAAACGCCGAAAATCGGCCACAATACGCCGCCGTAAATGAACGTCCACACTTCGGGAACAGCCTTGATGACCGCTCAAATGACCCCCTGGCAACGCTACCAGCAGGATCTCGAACGCCCGGAATTCCAGAAAGACCCGGCCCAGGCCGATGCTGTCCAGCGACTGCAGTCACTTTACGACAAACTGGTGGCGGCCGAAAGCGAACGTCAGACCGGTTTGGCAAAACTTCGCAGAAAACTGAAAAAGGGCAGGCAGGAGCCGGTCAAGGGACTCTACTTCTGGGGTGGGGTAGGCCGCGGAAAAACCTACCTGATGGACACCTTCTACGAATCGCTGCCGTTTGATCGCAAAATGCGGGTGCATTTCCATCGCTTCATGCAGCGCGTTCACCACGAACTCAAATCCCTGAAAGGGGAAAAGAACCCGCTGGATCTGGTGGCGAAGAAATTCGCCGACGAAACCCGGGTGATCTGTTTCGACGAATTCTTCGTCTCCGACATCGGCGACGCCATGATACTGGCCACGCTGATGGATGGCCTGTTCAGTCGCGGCGTTTCCCTCGTCTGCACCTCCAACATCGTTCCGGACGGCCTCTATAAAGATGGTCTGCAGCGCGCGCGCTTCCTGCCGGCCATCGAACTGGTGAAAAAATACACCGAAGTGGTCAATGTCGATGGTGGCGTGGACTACCGTCTGCGTACCCTCGAGCAGGCTGAGCTGTACCACTTCCCCTTGGACGATGAGGCCGACGTCAGCCTTCGTCGGAGTTACGATGCCCTTGCGGTCGAAGCCGCCAAGCACAGCAAAACCATGGAGATCAACGGCCGCAAGATTCCTGCGATCGCTCACGCCGACGACGTGGTCTGGTTTGATTTCAAGGATGTGTGTGACGGCCCGCGTAGCCAGAATGACTACATCGAGCTGGCCCGCCAGTTCCACGCCATCATCATCAGTAATGTCCCGGTGCTCGGTGGTGACAAGGACGACCAGGCTCGTCGTTTCGTCAACATGATCGACGAGTTCTACGACCGCAACGTCAAAGTCATCATCTCTGCAGCGGCGGCCATCACCGAGCTCTATGCCGGCGGCCGGCTGAGCTTCGAATTCGAGCGGACCGAATCGCGGCTGCTGGAGATGCAGTCCCGGGAATATCTGGAAGCGGCGCACAAGCCGTAGTGCGGATCAGCGCAGCGTGACCCGACCAATCGACCAAACAAACACGTAACCAATCAAAGAGAGATTCAGTTATGAGCACAGACAACGTAGTGATCGTCAGCGGCGTACGGACCCCCATGGGCGGCTTTCAGGGCAGCCTGGCAGACGTCAGCGCTCCGGAACTCGGCGCCATCACCATTGCTGAAGCGGTAAAGCGCGCCGGACTGCAGCCGGCGGATGTGCAGGAAGTCATCATGGGCAACGTGCTGCCCGCCGGCCTCAAGCAGGGTCCGGCCCGTCAGGCCATGCGCAAGGCCGGTCTGCCCGACCACACCGGTGCCACCACTATCAACAAGCTGTGCGGCTCTGGCATGAAGGCCGCCATGTTCGCCCACGACCTGATCAAGGCCGGCAGCAACGACATTATGGTAGCCGGCGGCATGGAAAGCATGTCCAACGCTCCCTATGTACTCCAGGGTGTGCGCAAGGGTTACCGTATGGGGCCGGGTCAGGCACCGCAGGACCATATGTTCCTGGACGGCCTTGAAGACGCCGAGACCGGTCGCCTGATGGGTGCCTTCGCTCAGGAAATGGCGGACAAGAAGGGATACACCCGTGAAGAGATGGACGAGTACGCGATCACGTCCCTGACCCGCGCCAAGAAGGCTATCGAAGAGGGTCTGCTGAAGGACGAAATCATTCCGGTTACCGTGAAGACCCGTAAGGGCGATGTGGTGGTGGAAGACGATGAGCAACCCCACAACGCCAATATTGAAAAGATTCCGAGCCTGCGCCCGGCGTTTGCCAAAGACGGTACCGTGACTGCGGCGAACGCTTCCTCCATCTCCGACGGCGCCTCGGCGCTGGTGCTGATGCGCGAATCCGAAGCCGAGAAGCGTGGTCTCAAGCCGCTGGCCCGCATTGTTGGCCACAGCACGCAGTCTCAGCATCCCTCGGAGTTCACCTGTGCCCCGGTTGGCGCTATTGAGACGCTGTTCGCCAGGACTGGTTGGAGCAAGGAAGATGTCGATCTGTTCGAGATCAACGAAGCCTTTGCCATGGTAGCCATGATGCCAATCCGCGAACTGGGCCTGGACCCGGAGAAAGTGAACATCCACGGTGGCGCCTGCGCCCAGGGGCACCCGGTGGGTTCTACTGGCTCCCGTCTTCTGGTCACCCTGATGTACGCGCTGCAGCGCTACGGCAAGAAAAAAGGCGTGGCAGCGCTGTGTATTGGTGGTGGCGAAGCGACTGCGATGGCTATCGAGCTGCTGTAACCTACGGATCTTGGTGTTTTGGGGAGGGGGAAATCTCTCTCCAAAACACGCTCCTTCGGCACATCCATGTGACGCTTGGGCTCCGCCATCCATGGCTCCGCACAGTTTTGGAGAGAGATTCCCCCCTCCCCATCAAGCCTTGAGTTACCTTCAAGCGACTTGCAAGAAGACCCTTTCTTAGCAGGGGCGCAAAGGGGCGCTTTTCTCCCCGGGAAAGTCGGAGGCCATGGATGGCCGGAGAACAAGCGCACAGGGATGTGCTTGTAGCGTTTCCCGGGGAGAAAAGCGCCCCTTTGTGCTTGCACCCAAGTTAAGGATGCTGACGCCGCGGAAAAGGGGTCAATAAACAAGGTGGTTGCATTCAATTTTGTTGTCTATAGTGATTCTGTGCGAGGGAACCCGGCGGTTAAAAAAGGGTGTGAAAGCAAAATCATACTTTTGACTGATCAAAGCGCCCGAGGGCGTTAGCTATAGTGCCAACATCACGAGCACTGTGCATGAAGCCTCCAAACATCGTGAACACCAATAATCAGAGCAGCGACTCAGAACAACAATGGAGTAGCCTTCCAATGACAAGAAAAACACAACAATGGCAGCAGTGGACCAAATTGCCGCTGGCCGTAGCGGTTGCAGCCGGTATGTCCGGTCAGGCAGCTGCCTATTCGTTTTACATGGGGGACGTAGAAGCCCAGTTCAACACCACGCTGTCATACGGCGCTACCTGGCGGACACAGGAGCGTGACCGTCGCCTGATCGCCCAGGGTAACCTCGGTCCTGAATTTGCGAACACCACCGTTGGCGCTTCAACCAACAACTACGACGACGGCAACCTCAACTTCGAAAAAGGCGATGTGGTTTCCCACGTGGCCAAAGGCAACAGTGAACTGTTCCTGAACTACAACGTTGACGGCCAGTACCTGACTCGCGTCGGTGGCCTGTTGCGTGGCCGCTACTGGTACGACTTTGAACTCAAAGACGGCGACCGCGCCGTTGATGACGTAGGCCAGCAGCGTGAACTGAACGACGAAGCCAAAGACAACGCCTCTGGCGGCGAAATCCTCGACGCCTACGTATTCTCCGACTGGTACTTCGGTAACGTGCCGGTCAGTTTGCGCTACGGTAAGCAGGTACTGAGCTGGGGTGAGAGCACCTTCATTCAGGGTGGCATCAACGTAATCAACCCGGTCGACGTGCCGGCTTTTCGTGCGCCCGGTTCCGAGCTGAAAGACGCTCTGCTGCCGGTTGAAATGTTCTACATGTCCGCCGGTGTGACCGAAAACGTCACCGTGGAAACTTTCGTGCAGGCCGATTGGGAGCCTGTTCGTCCGGATGACTGTGGTACTTTCTTCTCCACCAACGACTTTGCCGCCGATGGATGTGGTCCGGTTCTGCTGGCCGGTCAGTTGCCCGATTCGCAGGCTCTGGCGCAGGGCTTCATTGCGCCGCGTCTGGGCGACAAGGAAGCGGATTCCCGGGATCAGTTCGGTGTGGCACTGCGCTGGTACGTGCCTGCGCTGAACGATTCCGAGCTGGGTTTCTACTACATCAAGTACAACAGCCGTCTGCCGTACGTCAGCGGTACCGTGCGTGACGACCGTGAAGGTGAGCGTTTCCCGTCCTACTTCATCGAGTACCCGGAAAACATCAACTTGTACGGTGTCAGCATCAACACCACCACACCGGGTGGCTGGTCGCTGGGTGCGGAATATTCCTTCCGCGACAACATGCCGATCCAGTGGAACGCGTTCGAGCTGATCTACGGTGGCCTTCAGCAGGTCAACCCGGAAACCGGCGAGCCGGCCAGTTTGCTGCAGG
Organism: Marinobacter lipolyticus; assembly: GCF_018424605.1. Lineage (GTDB taxonomy): Bacteria > Pseudomonadota > Gammaproteobacteria > Pseudomonadales > Oleiphilaceae > Marinobacter > Marinobacter lipolyticus_B. Next base: position 169,499 of record NZ_QTKT01000005.1, read on the forward strand.
TCCAGCGTGAAGAAGAGGCGGGCGGTGCGGATCTGCGCGGCCAGGAAGTGGAAGGCTACGACCGCTTCAACGTTTCTCAGGCGCAGTTCACCCTGATCAAGTTCTTTGACCAGGTAATGGGCGCCAGCCGTCTGTCGCTGATCACTGAATTCGGCGCGACCTACGTTCACGATCTGCCGGACCAGGACGAAGCCCGTTACGGTCGTTCAGGTACCTTCGGTATCGGTGAGCTGCCGGGCGGCGCCTGTGATGGCACCGGCGCAACCGGTGCAGCTCTGAACATCAACGCCAGCTACTGCACCCAGGATGGCTTCGTGACAGACTTCTCATGGGGCTACCGCACCCGTCTGGTCTGGGATTACCCGAACGCCATCGCAGGTATCAACCTGTCACCACAGCTGGCGTGGAGCCATGACGTGGAGGGCTATGGTCCGCAGCCGGGTGGTGCGTTCAATGAAGACCAGAAGGCAATCGGTGTATCGCTGCAGGGCGTCTACCAGAACAAGATTACCGGTAACATCGGCTACACAAACTTTTTCGGCGGCAAACCGTATAACGAGTTGACCGACCGTGATTTCGTGAGTGCGAGCGTTTCCTACTCCTTCTGAACCGGAACGAATTCGTTTAACGAGGTAATTTAAATGAAACTGAACAAGAAACTACTGGCCTCAGGTGTCATTGCCGCAACTCTTTTTGCGGGCAATGCCTTCGGCGCAGTATCCGCAGAGGAAGCGGCCAAACTTGGCGATTCCCTGACCCCGATGGGCGCGGAAAAAGCCGGTAACGGCGGTGCCATCCCGGCGTGGGATGGTGGTCTGACCGAGGCGCCGGCTGGCTACAACAATGATGGCATTTACATCAATCCGTTCCCGAACGACGAAGTGCAGTTCACTATCGATCAGAGCAACGTCGACGAATACGCCGACAAGCTGTCCCCCGGGCAGGTCGCGATGATCCGCAAGTACGACGACTACAAGATCCCGGTCTACCAGACCCGTCGGACTGCGGCCTATCCGCAGTCGGTGATGGACGAGACCGTAAAGAACGCGACCAGCGCCGAACTGATCAAGGATGGCAACGGTATTGCCAACTATCAGGACGCCACGCCGTTCCCGATTCCGAACAACGGTGTGGAAGCTATCTGGAACCACATCACCCGCTACCGTGGCGGTTCTGTACAGCGTAACGTGGGTCAGGTAACACCGACCGAGGGCGGGGCTTACAGTGTGGTCAAGTTCCAGGACGAACTGACGTGGCGCGCCTATCTGGAGGACTACGCTCCGGATGAGGATCCCAACGTTCTGTTCTACTTCAAGCAGGCCATCACTGCGCCGGCCCGTCTGGCGGGTAACGTACTGCTGGTTCATGAAACCCTCGACCAGGTCGCCGAGCCGCGTCGTGCGTGGGTATATAACGCCGGTCAGCGTCGCGTCCGTCGTGCCCCGCAGGTTGCTTATGACGGGCCGGGTACAGCGGCCGACGGCATGCGTACCTCAGACAACTTCGACATGTTCAACGGTGCCCCGGATCGCTACAACTGGGAGCTGGTCGGCAAGAAAGAGATGTACATCCCGTACAACTCTTACCAGCTGGTCGATCGTGACCTGTCCTACGATGACATCATCAAGGCAGGCCACATTAACCAGGATCTGACCCGGTATGAGCTGCACCGCGTGTGGCACGTGCGCGCCACCCTCAAGGAAGGTGAACGTCACATCTATGCCCAGCGTGACTTCTACATTGATGAAGACACCTGGCAGGCCAGCGTGATCGACCATTACGATGGCCGTGGCGAGCTGTGGCGTGTTGCCGAAGCCCACGCCATGCAGTTCTACGATCAGGAAATCCCCTGGTACGCCATCGAAGTTCTGTATGATCTGCTCTCTGGTCGGTATCTGGCCCTGGGCCTGACCAACGAAGAGAACGACCCGTACACCTTCGGTGTCGAGCGTAACTCCCGCGAGTACACGCCTGCGGCCCTGCGTCGCGCCGGTACCCGGTAAGACGACGCGTTCGGCTGGAAGCGGCGGGCTCAGGCCCGCCGCTTTTTTTGTCCTCAGAAAACCCTCTGATACGTCCGCGCTGTAAATTCGACACCGCAAAACAGTCTGTTACGTCAAAGTTTTGCAGCTTACCCCGCATTTGGTTTAACCTCTCTCTCATACTAAAGGCGTACCCGAAGACGGTACCCGCAGAAATGTGCACAGATTGCATTTTCCGGAAGCGCAGCGGCCTGACAGGGTGCTGCCCGTGATCCGGACCTGAACGGGGCGAAGTGTGAAACCATTTGATGATGGCAGTGCCGCCAACGATGAGTTCCAGTCAGTTGCCACCGGCGGATATCGTGGGGAACTGGTCAGAGATCTGTTACGCCAGCGGGTGCGGATTCCGTCTCCGCCCTCCGATGATCTGAAGCGTCCGGCTCTGAATGCGCGCATCCAGGCGGCTCTGGAACCTGGCTCGGTCGCCTGTCTGGAAGCCCCCAGCGGGTACGGTAAATCGCACGCACTGCTAGCTGCGCTTCACGAGTCAGGCCGGCCCCAGGAATCGGTGAAATGGATTGCCTTCACCGCCCAGGATAACGAGCCCTCGAGGTTGATGACCCTCCTTGGCATCGCCCTCGATCCCCGGGCGCGCTCCGACAATCTGCATTTCCCGTCCTCCATGGACCACAGCGAAGCCCTGTCGCTGCTGTTGGCCGATGACTACTGGCGACACGAGGAACGAAACGGCGTTCTGGTCCTCGACAACCTCGGTTGCCTGAGTCATCCCGTGGTGGTTGAACTGCTCGAGCAGGTCGTCACCGACTTGCCGAAAGGCCTTTCCCTGGCTCTGGTATCTCGCAAGCCCCTGCCGTTCCAAACTCACAAGTCGGAACTGGAAGGTCGCTTTACCCGCTTTGGTCCTGAATCGCTGGAACTGTCGAGGCAGGAAACCTTCGAGTTTTACAGTCGCGCGCTGGCCACCAGTCAGCTCACTACGCTGGCGGTTGATCACCTTTACTCTGTCACCGACGGATGGATCACCCCGCTGGCGCTTTATCAGCGCGAGCTGTCGGCGCTGGCGGAGTCACGGGTGCCGATTCAGGAAACCACCAGTGTCGAGCGCTTTCTCCGGGATTCGGTGATGGCGAGGCTGACACCTCCCCAGCAGCGGGCATTGCGTGTCATGGCGGAGATGGACCTGATCTCGGACGATCTTTTCGGTTGTCTGGCCGATCATTTCTGCGACGCGGGCTTCCGGCCTTCGGTGGCCGCCGAGGCGGGGCTACCCCTGCGTTCGCTGCCGGGGCGGGGGCGCTGGTTTCGCCTCAACCCGCTGCTACATGAATGGCTGAGAAGCTCGTTTCTGGATGGCGCCGCAGACCGGGCGCTGGCGGCGAGCCGATGGTTCAGTCAGCGTAACCAGTTGCCCGAGGCCCTTCGTTATGCCCTGATGTCGGAGGATGCAGAAGAGGCCGTGCGGATTGCGTCCGAAGGCTCGGAAGCCCTGCTGATCGGGCAGGATACGGCATCCTTGCTGCGGTTGCGTCGTTCGCTGCCACTGGGGTTGCTTGAGCAAAGTGCGCGGCTGCGGGTGGTATACAGTTGGGTACACGCTATCGGCGGTCAGTTCCGCCAGGCGAGAGCACTGCTTGACGGTTTATCGGAGGCCGATAGAGAGGCCATGTCCGGTCGCATCAACGCGCTACGGGCGTTCATCCTCCGTGGTGAAGGGCAGGTGGAGCAGGCCCTGGAAGTCGCCGATCAGGCGCTGACGGCCGAGGCGCTGTCTACCCAGGGGCAACTGGTGACCCAGATTGTACGCTCAAGCGCCCTCTGTGCCGCCGGCCGGTTTGCCGAGGCGCGGGAAGCCAATCGCGCTACCACACGCCTGGCCCGGGAGGCGGAGGATTCGGGCGCGGAGATTCTGGCGGTGTACGCCCACGCGCGGATCGAACTTGGCAAGGGCTCTCTGAAACACGCGGAGCAGCTGCTTCGCACCGGCCTTGATACGGTGATGAATGAAGCGTCGCGACCCACCCGAGTGGGCGAAACCCGCCTGCAGCTGAATCTGGTGCTGGTGCTCTGGCATCAGGGTCGCGAAGCCGAGGCGGATCGTCTGCTGGTGACCTGCGGGCGGCACGCTGAACAGACCCGTGATCTCGGCTTGTTACTGGCGATGGCGCTGCGGGTGCTGATCTGCCGTACCCAGGGCCGTCTGGAAGACGCGTTTGTGTGGATCGGGCGGGCGGAGCGCACCATGCACGCCTGGCAAGTGGACGAATCGGTGTATTTTCCCGTGTTGGAGGCGCTGAAAGCCAGTTGCTGGTTGGCAACCGGCAACATAGAAAGCGCCAGCCATGCTATGGAGCGGTTGTTACCCTACCGCGCCACCGGTTGTGTCCCGGAACTGATTCCAATGATGCCGGGCTTGCTGGATTCCCTTCAGGTTCGCATCGAGCTGGCCCGCGGCGATCATCTGAAGGCTGCAGACACGCTCAGACAAGTTCGCCTGACTGGCAGTCGGGTCACCCCTTTTGCGGTGGATCTGCATCTCAGGCTGCTGGAGAGCATGGTGGCTCTGCGTGAGAAAGGTGTCGGGGCTGCCCAGAAGCTGTTGTCCCAGGCGGTAAGCCTGGCGTCGCGGGAGCATTTCATCAGCCCCTTTGCCGAACTGCGCTCGGAAATGAGCGAGCTGATGGAAAAAGTCTACCAGCATCTGCCCGAAGGTGAGTTCACCCGTGCCCTTGGGGAGCTTTATGGGCTGTCGGCGGCCAAGGTCAAGGCGGCGCCTCTGGCGGAACCCATCAGCGACCGTGAGCAGGGGGTGCTGGAGTTGATTGCCAGGGGTCTCTCCAATCAGGAAATTGCCGACAGGCTGCATATCTCTCTGCACACGGTGAAAACCCACGCGCGTCGAATCAATGCCAAGCTGGAGGTGAAATCCCGCACCCAGGCGATCGTACGCGCCCGGGAGCTGGGACTGCTCTGAACCAAGCAAGTCGGGTTACGCTTCGCTAACCCGACCTACGGATCTTTGCTTGCCTTCGGTTTCTTTCTTCAGGGCATCAATGCGGGCGTCTTTCTCCGCCCACAGCTGGCTGACCCAGCGCTGGAAATCGGTCCGCACTTCGCGGCTGCCTTCGTAATCCATACCCAGAAAACGCGCTGGAATCTCACGCACCTGAAGGTCGATCACAATGCGCCCGGTGCGCCCGCACAGGAAGTCCCAGAATCCCGAATGGCCATCCGGATACACAATGCTGACATCCAGCATGGTGTGCAGCATGTCACCCATGGCGCCAAGTACGAAGGCAGTGCCGCCGGCACGGGGTTTGAGAAGGTGCTGGTAGGGGGATTTCTGGGCCGCGTGCTTGGCCGGCGTCAGACGCGTGCCCTCCATGAAGTTGAAGATAGTGACCGGTGTGTAACGGAACTTCTCGCAGGCTGCCTGGGTGGCGGCGATGTCCTTGCCCTTGAGCTCCGGGCGGCGGGCAATCTGCTCCTTGGTGTGGCGATGCATGAACGGAAAGTCCAGCGCCCACCAGGCGACACCGAGAAACGGCACCCAGATCAGCTCCTTCTTCAGGAAGAACTTGAGCAGGGGAATCCGGCTGTTCAGAACGTACTGGATGGCCGGAATGTCGGCCCAGCTCTGGTGATTGCAGGTGACAAAATACCAGTGCTCGCGGCTCAGGTTGTCCGCGCCGCGGACGTCCCATTCGATGCAGTGGAGCAGGTCCAGAAAACGGTTATTGAAGCCAATCCAGATAAACGCAACGCCGTTCAGGGCGCGGGTGCAGAGTTTACGGACCGGGGTGACGGGTATCACCAGTTTCAGTAGCGCAAATAGCATCAGCACCGGAAACAGGGTCAGGGTGTTCAGTAGAATCAACAGCACCGCCAGAGATCCCTTCAGCGGTGCGGGCAGGAAATTGAGCATGTTCGATCGTCCCCGAATAAGGCGTCAGTCGGCCTGGTCTTGCTTGCGACGCGACGGCAGCAGGCTGGCTTCATCGGTGGTCGAGGCCAGTTCTTTGAGTGTCTCGCTGTCGCCATCGCCGACCGTGTCATTGAATGCGAGATCAAAGTAGCTGAGATTGTTGTAGCGGATCATGCTGCGGATCTCTTCTACATAGTCTTCGCCGCGTTCGGAATAGCCGATCAGGCCCGCGGCCAGTGCAGTGCCGGCTGCCAGCTCGCCGTTGTCTCGCGCCCTGATACGGGCCTCGCGCAGTTGCTGGTAGGTGGGGTGGCGATTCAGGTTCTGGATGTAGGCCCGCACTGATCGGTAGGGGGAGGCAAATTTCGCCACTTCATGGGTGGCGCCTTCAACGCGCCCCAACGGAACCAGTCCACAGCCTTTGGAGAAACACCATTGGCCGAACAGATTGTTGCCGCGGGTAGCAAAACGGGAGGTGCCCCAGGCGGATTCGTTCGCCGCCTGCGCCAGCACCAGTGATGGCGAAATGACATCAAGGCGTTTGCGCAGGCGTTCGAACAGCTCCGGACTGCCCGGCTCTTCGTCCACCCGCAGGCGCTGAGCCTGGTCTTTCAGCCACTGGCGTTCGGAGTCGCTCAGGGTTTCCTGCTGGGACAGGGCATCCAGATACGCCCGTTCGATCAGAATGCGGGAGTTGGCCAGAACGATGCGTGGATACAGGAACGAAAAGAAGGCGGCCTTACGCTCGGTGCTGTCACGGTAGCGGGAAAAATCCGGCAGCTTTGCGCCGGCCCATGACGGCAGTGAAGGGAGGGACGACAGAACCAGCTCAGAGCCATCGTCGTCGCTGTCACCGTATGTGCTGTCTGGATCCGGTGTGTGAAAAATGCCCCAGACTGCAAAAACCACCAAAGGGAAAACCAGCGAAAACGCCCGGATACCTGCCGACATACAACCTCTCGTTACATTCGATATGACTTGAATTATAACAGGTTATACGTGGGCATAGGCTAAATGGGTGACGTTTGTCGGGTTGCGCGGGCGCTAACCCGACAATCAGTCTGGCAACCGGGTTGCCATCACCAGGCCCTGGCTCTGTTCACCGCCGAGGGTGTCACTCAGGCGCAGGAAGATCTGGTCCTGCTCATCGACCACGAACCCGTCGAGGGTCAGGTTGCCGGCAGTAAACGTCACCCGGCCGTTGCCGCCGTCGGTGTAGGCGAGGCTGAGATCCTCTTCATCCACAGGGAAGGGCGCCGACACCGTTTCATCACTCACGGAATGGATCACATCCAGGGCTCTGCGCTCGAGTGTGGCGGTGGCGGCGTCGTTGATGGTCAGCACGGTGTTATCGAAATGCCGGAGCCGGTTGCGGCCGTCTTCCAGGCCCATGGCAAAGCCCTGCAACCGGTAGCGCCCGCTGGTGGGGGCGGCTGTCGCCTGCTCCGCGGCCACCAGCAGGCCGTCACCGGTGTCGCCGTTATCCAGGTTGAACGCCAGCAGGGAACCGTTCGGGTTGCTGGCGCCGATGCCAAGGTCCGGTCGACCGAATTGACCGGCTGAACTGCCGATCTCCAGGTTCAGCCTGCCAATGTCCCGGTCACCAACGCTGAGCCGGGAAGGACGCGTGCGAACAGTCCAGGTGGCATCGCGGTTACCGGCGACGGGGCCATTGACGGTGCCGTCGCTGTCCCGGGCAATGGTGCGCGTGGGCATAAGTTGAGTGACATCGGTGCCGTTCACCGTCCAGCTACCTACACCGGATTCGATAATGACCGGCTCGTTGGTGTCGCCGAACCGGGAGGCGAGGAACACCACGTTGTAGGTTTTGCCATCGAGGCTGTCCAGGCTGAAGCCCTGTTCCCGCAGCAGGTTGATTTCCAGCACCGACAGGTAATGATTCTCGAGGGTGGCGCGGCGTTTCAGTTCCCCGGATACCGACTCCAATTCAATGGCCTTGCCGGCGCTGAAGTATCCGCTTAGCACCCGGTCAGGTGGTTCATTGCTGTCGCCGGTGGCGCTGACAAATCCGTCAAGATAATAAGGGTTACGGGTCCAGCCGATGATTTCGGAACTGCCCTGGCCGGTCACGCTCTGGTAAAGCGCGCGGCCTGCCAGCAGGCGAGTGCCTTCTACCAGGGTAGCGGCACCGGGAGCGGATGCGTGGGTGTTCAGGTCCCAGAAAGAGGAACCCCTGGCAAAAAAGTCGTTGCCGTTGCGGTGGATCAACGCTTCCCGGTCATAGGGAATGTCGTTGGCCAGCGACGTCACGCGGATGTTGAAGGCATCAAAGGTGGTCAGGGTAAGCGCGGGATAGACGTACCCGGTGCCATTGGCGTCGGTTATGCTCTCTTCCTGTGCCGTGCGCACCCCCCACTGACCGGACCCGGCGAGGGTGGATTCGCGGAATGTCTGCCCCAGCTCAATGCCGAGGAACACCGAATTATAGTCGGCCGAGCTGGCGCTGATGCGCCCGGACGACTGTTCGTCCAGCACCGCGTAATCGGCCATGCTGTCGACGTAACGGGAAAAGTCACCACGCTCATCCAGCAGGTCCAGGGCCTGGCCGAGGCTGAAGTTACCCGGAATGTCGATCTCGAAATCGTGGACCTGATCGGCGAGGGTCGACCACACATACTTATTCAGGCACAGCTCGCCGCCGGCGTCGTTGACGCAGTCGAGAATGGCCCGGAACTGCTCATTGCTGTAGCTGGTAAGCGTGTTGGTGACAAGGTACTCGGAGAAGGGGTTCACCTTCACGTCACGGTCGGAGTCGGCGGCCAGCGCCCGCATGCGGGTGTTACCGTAAGCCGCTTCGATCACAACATCGGGCGCCAGCGGAAGGCCATTCTCGAAGGTGATCACTTCCCGGCCGTTGTCTTCGGTGCGGCGGCTTACGTTCACGGAACCGAGGCTGCTCAGGCTGGTGTCAGTGCGATACACCGCGATCCGGTCGGGTGTCACGATCCGCAGATTGCGGCGGGTGGGCTCTCCGTTCGGGGCAACGGCGGCGGGAACCTCCATGGTCACGCGCACCTCGTTGGCGGCGAGCCCATTGGTGTTGTTGGAATCACCGGTGCTGCCGGAATTGAAGTCGTCCAACGCGTTCTTTGCGGGTGGGAAAGAGTTCCCGCGGGAGCCGGCTTCATCCACCGCACTTTGGCCGCCACAGCCGGCGATCAGCACGGCGGACAGCAGCAGGGGCAGCCGCCGGGAGTAACGACGGGTGAAGAATATATCAGTACAAAGTGATTGCAGCGTCATGCCAGTGACAGTCCATTCCCGAAACATGTGAAGGCAGTCTAGCAAGGGCAGGGGCAGTAAAGAGTGAGGCAGGGCACGAAACGAAAACGGGCGTCTGTTCAAGCGCCCGTTCCGGTACTGCGATGATGACTCAGGCTCAGAAGAAAATCTTCATACCCGCCATCACACCCTCGTCCAGATTCACGTCGCCGCGCAGCGGGGAATCCAGGTCGGTGTTGAGGTAGCGGTACCCGGCAAACACTTCCGCGTTGCGGATCACCCGGTAGCTGCCACGCAGCTCAAGGCTGGTCAGGTCTTCGGAATCGCCGAAAGACAGAATGCTGGGGGCGTAGTGCAGGCCGCCGGTCAGCGACAGACCCGGTACGTCCGGAATGTTCACGGTGGCGAAGCCACCGAGGGCTACGGCGCCGCCGTCGAGATCATCGTCTTCCCAGCCGAAACCGCGCATACCGATGCCGGCGGTGGTTGGCAGGTTGCCAAGCGCCGTGCGGCCCTGAGCGTGGAAATCCACGTTGCCGATGTGACGGCTGCCCTCGTGGTAGGTGTAGCCGGTACCCAACTGCAAGTCAGAATTCACGCCGAAGAAATTCACCTGGCCCTTGACCGAATCGTTGGTCAGGCTCAGGTCGAGATCAGCTGCCAAAGCCGGTGCGGCGGCCAGTGACAGGGCAAGAACGGACATACGGGTTACTTTCATTCTTCTACCTTTATGGGTCATTGAACGGAATGGGAAGCCGGCACATGCCAGCATTCACGATAGGTTCAGGTGAGCGCATGGTAACGGGAGCGAGCAGGCGGCTCAACTTAAAATGGGGTAAGGCCCTGTTAACAGTGCCTTAGTGACGGGTGTTCTCGTCAAGGGAGTCAAGCTGGTCCAGATCCTCTGGCGAGACGTTCTGGGCAGGAACCCGATACTCTTCATTGGCCCAGGCGCCCAGGTCAATGAGTTTGCAGCGTTCGCAGCAGAACGGGCGAAACGGATTGTCTTCGCTCCATTCCACGGATTTCTTGCAGTTGGGGCATTCTACGTTCATGACGACCTTCGTTTTGTGCCGGTAAATGGTTGCCGCGGTGACCTCAGGATGGCGCGGACACCTTGCAGTATTGTTCCAGCACTGCCCGCAACATTTCAATATTGACAGGCTTGGCAACAAAGGAATCCATCCCGGCAACCCGGCACCGTTCTTCGTCCTCTTCCATGGCACTGGCGGTCAACGCCACCACCGGCACCCGCTCACGGCCCTTGTCGATCTCCCACTGGCGTAGCCGTCGGGTTGCCTCGAAGCCGTCTACCCGGGGCATCACGCAGTCCATAAAGACCAGATCGAACGGGTGCCATTGCCACAGACTTGCGGCGGCTTCGCCGTCGTTGGCGGTCATCACGTCGCAACCCAGTTTTTCCAGCAGGCGGCGGGTGAGGGTGCGGTTGACCGGGTTGTCCTCCACCAGCAACACTTTCATGCGTCCGCAGGGCAGTTCCCGGCGGCGGGAGGTGTCACTCACTGCCTGCAGTGAGAAGCGGGTCAGGAAGCGGCGCTCGCCGGTCGCACGGTCGGCAAACAGCTGATGCAGGATCGGGGTCAGGCAGGACTCCCGCAGCGATTTGCTGAGGAAGGCGTCGGCGCCGGCCTGGCGGAAATGCTCGGCGTCTCCGCGCTGGGGGTTGGACGACAGCACCAGCAGGCGGGTGTCGCCCCACAGCGGGTTACTGCGGATCTGCCGGCACAGCAGATCGCTGTCCATATCGGGCACGAATCCATCCAGCACGATGGCGTCATAGGCTTCGTGGTTATCTGCTGCCAGTCGCACCGAGGTCAGCGCTTCGCCTGCCGCCTTCACCGCTTCAATGTGCAGTTGATGACGGGACAGCATTTCCAGGGTGATCTTGCGGGACAGCTCGTAGGAGTCCACCACCAGTATGCGCTTGCCCGCAATCATGCGGGTATCGGGGCGGACCCGGGTGGTGCTCTCGGGCGCCACCGGCAGCGACACTTCCACCCAGAAGGTGGTGCCTTCGCCGGGGCGGCTCTCCACATCCATCGAGCCTTCCATCAGCTTCACCAGCTGCCGGCAGATGGTCAGCCCCAGACCCGCGCCGGGTAGCTGGCGCTGAAAGCTTTGGCCCAGCTGCACATAGGGCTCATACACCAGCGGGATGTCTTCGGGGTTAATGCCCACGCCGGTGTCTTCCACCGCCAGTCGCAGTCGCACCCGGTTGTCTTTGCGGCCGAGCACTTCGATGCTGATCAGCACGTGGCCCGAATCGGTGAACTTGATGGCGTTAGAGGTCAGGTTCAGCAGAACCTGGCGCAGGCGCACCGGATCGCCGCGCAGCGCCCAGGGCAGGTTCTCGTCCACCCGCAGTTCCAGCGCCAGGCCCTTCTCCCGGGCGCGGGTGCCCAGCATGTGGACGAGATCGTTCAGGGTTTCCCGCAGATCAAACGGCAGGTCGTCGAGCACCAGCTTGCCGGCTTCCATACTGGAAATATCCAGCAGGTCATTGATGATGGCCGACAGGCTCTCCGAGGCACTGAGCAGGGTCTGCACGTATTCCCGCTGTTCCTGATCCAGCGGGGTGTCGCCCAGCAAGGTGGCATAGCCAAGCACCGATTGCAGAGGAATGCGTAGTTCGTGGCTGACGTTGGCCAGGAACTGGTTTTTGGCGTGATTGGCCCGCACCGCTTCGTCGCGCTCGCCCTGGGATTGCAGGGTGGTCTGGCGCAGCGAACGGGTGTCTTCCAGCAACTGCAGACGCATGGTGTTCAGCGCCTGCTCCAGTTCGCTCAGTTCATCCGCGCTTCTCGGAGCCTTGCGCCGCAGCTTCAGCGGCTCAATCAGGGCGTCCAGGTTCAGCCGGGCGGCGTAATCCGCCATGGTCTCCAGATGGCGGGTCAGGGTCAGGCGCACAATAAGGAGCAGGCCAAGGGTGCCCAGGGTCACAATAAGCGACTGGAACAGCAGGGTAAGCAACGCCCGATCCATCAGCTCGTCGTGTACCTGCTCAACCGACGAGGTGATCGTCAGCGTGCCAAGATTACGGGAGCCGGGAAACGAAGGGCGATCGAAGATCAGCGGAAACGACTGGGTAATCACCCGGCCTTCGGGGTAGGTGCCGGTACTGAATTCCTCGCCGCTGGAGGTGACCACGCGGGCATGCTGAATCACCGGCATGGCGCGCATGTCGTCGAGGCTGTTGGCCACCTCGCTGAAATTCATCAGCCAGATGTTGTTGCTCATGGTGCCGGAGATCAGCTCAGCGGATTTCTGCTGCGTGGAGCGGAGGTCCTCAGTGCGGCGCTCATACTCGCCGATCATCTGCAGCCCGGTAGCCGCCAGCGACAGCACCAGACTGAACAACAACACATACACCAGAAGCCGCGCCGCCAGTGGCCGTACACCTATTCGTTTGAATAACCGGTTCAGAGGCAAGACACCTATTCCCTGTGACTGATGAACAATTGCCCAAAGAGTCGCCAGTTTAACAGACAGTTAGCACTTCGACACGTTCTCCGGTCACATCCTGTACAAAGCGAAAGCGCACGTTCAGATCGTACAGGTGTGCTCCGTAGATACGCGCTTCTTCCCGGCCGCGGCGAAACGAAGGCCGGGGATCGTAGCTCACCACGTCCGCTATCAGTTCCCGCAGGTCGGGGTAGTCCTCGGCGGGCAGTCGGGCAAGCTGGTCATCCGCTTCGTCCAGAAAGACCACCGGCAGGCGGTCGGTGGGGGGCGTGTCTGCCCAGCCCAGCGCGGCGTCGGGAATGGCGTCGGAAAACGGCAGGTAGGGTTTGATGTCCAGAATCGGCGTACCGTCGATCAGGTCGTGATCGCGGATCTGTAGCACCAGCCGTCCGTTGCGGCGGCACAGGCCCTCGTTGCGCACCACTGATAGCCCCAGGCTGTTGGGGCGAAAAGGGGAACGGCTGGCGAACACGCCCATCTTGCGGTTGCCGCCCAGGCGCGGCGGCCGCACCACCGGTTTCCAGTCTTCCCGTACCGCTTCGTGAAACTGGAAGGTCAGCCACAGGTGGCTGGCGGTTTCCAGGCCGCGGAAGGCGTCTTCGCGATCAAACGGCGCTTCAATCACCAGGTCCGCGCGGGCGTATCGGGTCAGCCCCGGCTGGCGCGGTACCCCGAACTTGTCACTGAAACAGGAGCGGGTATAGGCGATCGGGGTTAGTGTCAGGGCGTCCTGGGGGCTGTAGGTCATTGTCGGTCGATGCTGCCTGAGAAATACAGTTCGATGCGCAGGATAAGCGACCCGCGATCCTTGAAACTTTCATCGCGGGGAAATTCCATCGCCGGGATGATCTCGCCGAACAGCCAGTCACTGTGCAGGCGGTAGCGGTAGGTGAGATCCGCGAAGAGGTTGGTTTGCCGCCAGGTGGGCTGACTTTCGCCGAGAATACCCAGACGCGGGTTAAGGGTAGCGCGGTTGTTCAGGCGCTTGAAGAAATTGAAGGTTTGCGCCATCTCGAATTTGCGATCGTCGTGTATCCATTCCAATTCACTGGCCGACAGGAAATCCCATCCGTTGCCAAGGTCACGGCCGACCCCAATGGCGCTGCGCGCGCCCCAGCCGTCCTGATGGAAATAGTACAGCCGTTGCTCCGCTTCCAGGGCCCAGTCGTCGTCGAGCTGCCAGGTTTTATCCGCGGTCGCTCGCCAGAACGCATCGGTGGGAAAGCGCAGGCGCACACCCACGTCGTTGCTCAGATTGATGGCGTCGCCCACCTCGGAAAGGTAACGCAGCGCACCGGTGGCTTCGGTCTCCGAGCGTTCATCTTCAGTCAACTGGCGGTCACGGCGACGTTCTGACAGGGGAATCAGTTCATCGCTTTCACTCTCGATGACCAGCCGCAGCTTTTCTTCCACCGTGGGCACGTCCAGGCGGAACCGGGCTTCCGGATCGAACTGGGCCGGGTCGCCGTATTCGGATTCCGTGGCAAAGCCGAGCCGCAGGTAGCTTTCGTTGTGGGGTAGCCCGGTTTCGGCGCCGGAGAAGGTGCGATCCGCCCAGATGCCCAGCGACTGAATGCGCGCGCCCTGGGTGCGCTCCTGTCGCAGCACCCAATTGCTGAATTTCAGCCAGTAGGAATCCCTGGGCTCCAGCCAGTACTCGTCGGGCGTAAAGTCGTAAAAGGCAGGTGGCAGCGCTTCTGGTGAAAGCACGTCACTGACGGCAGGATCCTGCACCACAAAGACGGGCTCGGCAGCCTGCACTTTCGCTACGGTAAAAATACAACCCAATCCCAGGACAGTCAGCGTTGCCTTGCTCAGCAGCTTACCCAAAGGCCACCACAAACGTTTTGTGTATCTCACCAACCTGACGTTCCACGTCGCTCAATTCCTGAGTATTATCGACCACTTCGTCCGCTTTTTGCAGTCGCTTTTCCCGTGGCATCTGGGCGGCAATGATACGCTCCACCTGCTCACGGGTGTTGGTGTCCCGGCCCATGGTGCGCTCAATCTGAATCTCTTCCGGTACATCCACCACCACCACCCTGGCGGTCAGCTCGTGCTGGTTGGTTTCCAGCAGCAGCGGGGAGACCAGCAACACGTAGGGCAGGGCATAGCCTGGGTCGGTATCTTTCGAATGCAGCTGGCGAATCAGCTCGTCGCGGATCACCGGGTGCAGAAGCGCCTCCAGCCAGGCGCGCTCGTCGGGGTTTTCAAACACCACGGTGCGAAGTTTTGCGCGGTTCAGGGCACCATCGTCCAGCAGAATGCCCTCGCCGAAATGCGCGGCAATACGCGCCAGCGCTTGTGTGCCGGGTTCGACCACTTCGCGGGCCACATCGTCCGCATCCACCCAGTGCACGCCGAGCTTACCGAAGATGCGCGCTACGGTGGATTTGCCGGAGCCTATCCCGCCAGTCAGGCCAATAACTTCCATCAAACCCCCAGGAACCCAAACCACCAGCGCTGAATGTCGGTGCCAAACCACAGGCACAGCAACCCGGCTGCCGCCAGGTACGGCCCGAACGGAATCGGCACCTCACGCCCGTGCTGGCGGAACACCATCAGGCTGATGCCTACCACCGCGCCAACCACTGAGGACAGCAGAATCACCGCCGGCAGCAACTGCCAGCCCAGCCAGGCCCCCAGCGCGGCCAGCAGCTTGAAATCACCATGGCCCATGCCTTCCTTGCCGGTCACCAGCTTGAACAGCCAGTACACCGACCACAGCGACAGGTAACCGGCCACTGCGCCCCAGAAGGCGTTCTGGAAATCCGTCATCACCCCGAAATAGTTCAGCACCAGCCCCAGCCACATCAGCGGCAGGGTAATGCTGTCCGGCAGCAACTGCGTGTCGAAATCGATCATCGTTAGCGCCACCAGCGACCATACCAGCAGCAGCGCCCACAGAGCAGACTCTGACGGCCCAAGCAGCGCCACGGTCACTACCGAGAATACCGCGGTCAGCGCTTCAATGATCGGGTAGCGGGGAGAAATGCGAGTCTTGCAGGCCGCGCATTTACCGCCCAGCACCAGGTAGCTGATCACCGGAATGTTTTCCCAGGCACGGATCCGATGGCCGCAGAACGGGCAGGTGGATGCCGGGGATGAGAGGGTGATCTGGGTTTCCGGTTTGCGCTGGCCGTGCGGCAGTTCGAGAAATTCCTCGCACTGACAGCGCCATTCCTGCTGCATCATTTTGGGCAGGCGCAGGATGACGACGTTGAGGAAGCTGCCGATGCAGAGGGAGAAGAAGATAACCGTGAGATATAACAGCCAGGGCGTGGCCAGCAGGGCCTCGAGAATTTGCATGGGGGAATCCGAAATACAGGAGATAAGAAACTGTGGGTCGGGTTAGCGCAGGGCAACCCGACACCACGGCAAAAGAGATTAACCGATGACCGAACCCATCTGGAAGATAGGGAGATACATGGCAATAATCAGGCCGCCTACGAGTACGCCAAGTACCGACATAATCATAGGCTCCATCAGGGCGGTGAGGTTATCAACCATGTCGTCAACTACTGCCTCGTAGTGCTCCGCAACTTTCTTGAGCATTTCATCAAGATTACCGGACTCCTCGCCGATGGCCGTCAATTGGACAGCCATTACGGGGAAAACGTTGACTTGTCGCATTGAAGCCTGAAGCTGCGTGCCACTGGAAACATCATTCTTGATTTGTTGAATGGCATCTCGATAGACGGCATTGCCGGTAGCCCCCGCAACTGAGTCCAGAGCATCAACAAGTGGAACACCAGCGGCGAATGTCGTTGAGAGAACGCGACCGAATTTAGCTACAGCGGATTTGTCGAGGATTTCCCCCATCACAGGAATGCGAAGAGTAGCCTTATCGACGAAATCTGAAAAACGCTGGGATCGCCGTTTCGCCTCTTTGAACGCGAAAATTAGGCCGATGCCGGATACCAGAACAACAAACCACCAGCTTTGCATCCACTCAGACAGTTCGACGACCATTTGTGTGAAAACAGGGAGATCGGCGCCGAATCCCTGGAAGAGAGCTTCAAACTGAGGCACCACTTTTACGAGGAGGATAGCCGTAACGATTATTGCGACTACGACTACGGCTATGGGGTAGGTCATTGCCTTTTTAACTTTCTTTTTCAAAAGCTCAGTTTTTTCCAGATAGGTCGCAATGCGATCAAGCATTTGCTCCAGCGCACCGGCTTTTTCACCTGAATCAACCAAGTTGCAGTAAAGATCGTCAAAGTGCCTCGGGTGTTTACGCAATGCGCCCGCAAAACTGGTGCCGGACGAAATATCGTTACGGATATTCATCACTAGCTCTTGCAGACCTTTGTTCTCCAGACCATCCGCAACAATATCGAAACTCTGCACCAGCGGTACACCTGCCTTCATCATAGTCGCGAGCTGGCGAGTCAACATGGCAATGTCAAATGGTGTGATTTTCTTGCTGCCGCCAAACAAGGGCTTTGGCTTTTTCTTCACCTTATCCGGAATAATGCCCTGTTTGCGAAGTTGCGCTTTTACCAGCGCGAGGTTGGCGCCTGCCAGCTCCCCCTTGGATTTATTACCTTTGCGGTCTTTTCCTTCCCAAACATACGATTCCAGCTTTTGTGCTTTTTCTGCCATGCTTAATCCTTCGTCACGCGGTTGGCTTCTTCAAGGCTGGTCACACCCTCAATTACTTTTCTTAGGGCGGACTGGCGAAGATTCCGGAAGCCTTGCGCCTGCGCTTGTTTTGCAATTTGAATGGAGCTGGCCTCTTCCATAATCATGTTGGCCAGCTCATCTGTAATCTTGACCACCTCATAAATACCGACGCGGCCTTTGTATCCTCCATTGCATTTATCACAGCCCTTGGGGCGGTACAATGTGAAGCCTGTATCAATTTGTTCCTGTGTGAACCCCTCCTCCAAAAGGATCTCGGTGGGAACTTTCAGGGGTTCTTTGCAGGCTGCGCAGAGTCGTCGGCCAAGTCGCTGGGCGATGATCAGGCTGACCGATGTGGCTATGTTGAACGCGGGTACGCCCATGTTCATCATCCGTGTCAGCGTTTCTGCAGCACTGTTGGTATGCAGGGTGGATAGAACCATGTGGCCTGTCTGGGCCGCCTTGATGGCAATATTTGCGGTCTCTAGGTCCCGGATCTCACCGACCATGATGACATCTGGATCTTGGCGCAGAAACGCGCGTAGCGCTTCCGCGAATCCCAGCCCCACCTTGGTGTTCACATTGACTTGGTTGATGCCTTCCAGGTTGATTTCTGCCGGGTCTTCCGCAGTTGAAATGTTTATCTCAGCGGTATTGAGGATGTTCAGCCCCGTGTAGAGTGAAACGGTTTTACCGGAACCGGTGGGGCCGGTTACCAGAATCATACCTTGCGGCTGCTTGAGTGCGTCGAGATAAAGTTGCTTCTGATCCTCTTCATAGCCGAGTGCATCGATGCCCATCTTGGCCTGGCTGGGATCCAGAATCCGCAGAACGATTTTTTCGCCCCAGAGGGTAGGGAGCGTATTCACGCGGAAGTCGATCGCCTTCGTCTTGGACAGCTTCATCTTGATTCGGCCGTCCTGGGGCACCCGGCGCTCTGAAATGTCCAGTTGCGCCATGATTTTCACGCGGGCGGATATCTTTGGTGCCAGCTTGATTGAAGGGCGTGACATCTCTTTCAGCATGCCATCGGTTCGATAGCGTACACGATAGATCTTCTCGTAAGGCTCGAAATGAATATCGGAAGCGCCGCCGCGAATAGCATCAAGCAGCATTTTATTGACGTATTTGACAATGGGCGCATCATCAACCTCCGTCGCGGATACAGCCCCATCGTCCTCTCCATCACCGCCTTCAGTCTCCACGCCCTCAAGATCTGCGTCGTCCAGGTCGCCCATGGTGGTGTCCTGAGACTCGAGATACTTATCTATGGATTCCCTTAGCTTGGCGTCATCAACCAGAACCGCGTCGGTGCTCAGGCCGGTGTTGAACTTGATCTCGTCCAGAGCCTGAATGTTGGTAGGATCCGAAACAGCGATAAAGAGCCGGTTTCCTCTCTTGTACAGGGGAAGGGCGTTGTGCTTTCGAACCAACTTCTCATCAACTATTTTCTCCGGAAGCATTTCCGGCAGGAATGCTCCCAAATCCAACACCGACACCCCAAATTCCATGGCGGCCGAAAAAGCCAATCCGCGGCTGTCCGCAAGATTGTTCTGAACCAGATAGGTGATCAGCGGTATGCGGTTTTGCGAAGCTTGAAGAAAGGCGTCTTTTGCGGTTGCTTCATCAAGCAGGCCGTCCTCGACGAATCGGCGTGCGAGGCCTGTGAGCGTTACATTGCTTTTGTTAGTTGCCATAAAGGGTATAAAGAGTGCTGCGTAAGTGGCTGAAACTCAGCTGAGAGTGAATGTACAAGAGTTTAGATGGCCGGCAATCGTTTGGAAAGTCACGAACTGTAAAGCTGGAACCAGTGCATGCAAATTCTGACAAAGCCGGTCAGTTCAGAGATCTCTCCGTATGACCAAATTTGTCACTCAGTGACGGTGATTGACGTTTTTTTACATTTGAAGCCTCTGTGATGCAGGTCACGTGACATCCTCAAGTCACTGAAAACAGAGGGGTCTAAATTATTCTGTTAACTTGGCACGCAGGCTGCTTATACCCGTGCAGGCTCATTCCGGTTGCAGGGCATAGCTCCACCGGTCCCCGATGCCATCTCGAGTTTGAACAAACGACAAACACAGAGGTCGAATAATGAAAAACATTCAAATGAATCACGCGCAAAAAGGCTTCACTCTGATCGAACTGATGATCGTTGTGGCCATCATCGGTATTCTCGCTGCCGTAGCCATTCCGCAGTATCAAGATTACGTGTCCCGCACCAAGTGGACAGACAGCATCTCATCTGTTCGCCCGGTTCAGGTCGCTGTTGCCTCATGTGTTAACAGAATGCAGGCGCTGGATTCGTGTGACACTATTGCAGAGCTCCAGGCTACCGGTGACCTTCCGCAAACCTATGCCCTGCAGCAAGGCAAATTCATGGATGGCACGCCGACTCTTACCGCAAACACTGCAGCTATCAATATCAGTGGTTCAGCTGAAGTCGGCGGATGTGACGTTACTATGGTTCCCAACGCAAGTGTGCAGGCCATTAATTGGGACATCGTAGTTGATGGCGGAAGCCCGGCTACCTGTGGCGCCTCTAACACTGGTTTTGAAAGATCTTAATAATCGACGCCAGACGTATGACAGTCTGGCTTTGATCAAGCGGCCCGATGGTGTATTGCCTCGGGCCGTTTTGCGTTTGCTAGTGCTCAACTGTGTGAAAAGTTCCGACTTTGTATGGCGAGAAAGCTCATGGAACAACGGCGAGTATATGACGCCAGCCGTGATTGGTCCGTAAAAGCATTGTCTTTTATGACTTGTTCGTTCGGCGGAGTAGGTGTTTTTTCTCTGATTCTCGTCCTTTTCGGTGAGTACCTGGTTCCAGGGAACCTGGGGTCATATGCTAGTCAGCGGTTTACATTTGCAATAATAGTAGGTGTGTTAAGTGTTTCCTCTATCATCGCATGGGCCCTGAAAGGCCCTTTAGAAGTGTCCTGCCTAGCAAAGCTTTTATTCCCTACCGTTCTGCTCTGTTCTGCATTTCTGCTACTTGCACTTCCGTTTAGAGAGAATGCGTATGTGTGGGCTGAGCCCGGAATGTACGCGTTTTTCTTCCTAACCATGAATCTAGTTGGTCTGTTTTTGAAAGGTACGGGCATGACCATGGTTTTCGTCCGGTCTTTTCTAATCGGTATGGTTGCTGCCTGTACTATCTATGGATTGAGTTGCGTCAATATTTACTTGTTTGCGCTAGTTGATGGCAACCCCGGCTTCGGGAGCCATATACCACATGGCTTTGGCAGTATTCGTTACTGGAGTCACATTGCCACTTGGTGTCTTCCCCTCTTTCCCCTTGCAGTCTTGATAGGCCCGCTAAAACATAAGCGAACTTGGCGCCTATTCGTGCTGGCTGGAGCGGGATTGTGGTGGTGGGTTCTCATACAGAGTATGGGCAGAGGGTCTCTGCTCGGGATTGCATTTGGTGTTTTTTTGGCAACGTTGCTCTTCGGGAAGAGGGCATCGCTGTGGCTTAAAGCCCTTCTGCTACAACTGGCAGTGGGGATATTCTTGTGGCTTCTCCTATCAATACTTATTCCTTCTGCGCTATATGACGGAGAAAACCAGCTTCGGGTTTTTCACTCTGGAGCATCAGGGCGGTTGCCACTGTTCCTGGAAGCTTGGCAAAGGAGTCTGCAGAACTTTCCGTTCGGTTTGGGGCCCCAGTCGTGGCTGACAGTGGAGCCGCTGACCACCGACTACGCTTCCAGTTTAAAGTTCGGCCACCCGCATAACATGTATCTTCTCTGGGCAGCAGAGTATGGTTGGTTGTTGCTTCTGTTTCTGGGATTGTTGGTTCTGCAGGCGATTCGTTATTTTTGGGTAGTCCGGGCCGCTGTCTTGAGCGGTGCTACAGGGAAAACCTCTGATGAATTTATGTACTCCCTAGTGGCCTTCACTGCATCGGTTTCTGCTACTTTGTTTCATGGGGGTGTGTCTGCAGTCTTTTTAGCTCCGGGCTCAATGCTCATTGGGTTGTTTGTCCTAATAATGTTTTGGGCGCTTATTGTTCCAGTTAAATCCAATGCATTGACGAGCACGGGAATGCGAAAACGGTTTGGGCTTCACTCGACAATTGTTCTGATTCTGTCTGTTGCCTTGTTTTCTAGTTGGCTTCTTTGGGTCCAAGTAGTGTCAAATTATTACATCGACATGAGGGCCGATAGTAAAAGCTATGCCGAAGAGGTGGGTAAAGCCACATACCCTCGGTTTTGGATGCATGGAAACTTTCCGAGGTAACGGAACTCGCTGCGGAGTTGAATCAGCTTATAGTTAATGCGTGAGTTCGCTCTGTTTATCCAATCCCTACACCCCAACCTCATCAAACAACTCCGGCACCTCAACCTCCCACCCAAACCGCTCAGCAATCCGCTTCCGCATCACATCACTAGCCACCATCTCCCCATGGGTCACATAAACCCGCTCTGGCTTTAACGCTCCTTGCTCAAGCCACGCCAGGATCTCGTTGTAATCCCCATGTGCCGACAGCGTCTCCATATTGTAA
Organism: Marinobacter lipolyticus; assembly: GCF_018424605.1. Taxonomy (GTDB): domain Bacteria; phylum Pseudomonadota; class Gammaproteobacteria; order Pseudomonadales; family Oleiphilaceae; genus Marinobacter; species Marinobacter lipolyticus_B. The sequence continues at coordinate 191,286 of NZ_QTKT01000005.1, forward strand.
ATCTCCGCCTTCACCGGCCAGTACTCGCCGTGGATCTTCACAGAATCCGCCCCGTTCACCAGTGCATCCCCGCGGGTGCCTGGGGCCTGAAATCCGGCAAACACCACGCTGTTGCGAGGATTGGGGAGTAGTGTTTTCAGGTGGTGAAGTACTCGACCGCCGCTGGCCATGCCGCTGGCGGAGATGATCACGCAGGGGTAGCGGGCGGAATCCAGTTCGATGGACTCTTCCACGGTGCGGACGAAGTGGGTCTGGTCGTCCATCATCTGGCACTCAGCGGCGCTGAGTTTGTGTTCCTTGTGGTGCTTGCAGAAGATTTCCGTGGCCTTGATGGCCATGGGGCTGTTCAGGAACACCGGCAGCTTGGGAATGCGCTTCTCGCCCATGATTTTCAGGATCAGGTATAGCAGCATTTGCGCACGGCCCACCGCGAAAGCTGGGATCAGCACGATGCCGCCGCGGCCGGCGGTTTTGGTGATGATGCGGGCCAGGTCTTCCTCGGGGTCGGATTCTGCATGGGCGCGGTCACCGTAGGTGGATTCGCAGATCAGCAGGTCCGCTGTGGCGATGGGTTCCGGCGGGCGCATGATCACGTCGTTCTGCCGGCCCACGTCGCCGCTGAACACCACCGTGCGCTGACTGGGTTTATGGGTCACATGCACGCAGGAAGACCCGAGAATATGGCCAGCCGGGGTGAACATCACCTCCATGCCTTTTACTGGCTCGAAGGTTTCGTGGTAATGCAGCGATTCAAAGTGTTTGAGTGCCTCCCAGGCGTCTTTCTCCGTAAACAGCGGCTCCGGGTGCTCGTGTTTGGAGAATTTTTTGCGGAAGGCGTATTTCGCGTCTTCCTCCTGCAGAAAGCCGGCGTCTGGCAGCAGCACCTTGCACAGTTCGTGAGTAGCTTTGGTGCAGAAGATCTTACCCTTGAAGCCGTTCCTGACCAGTGCCGGCAGGTAGCCGCTGTGGTCAATGTGGGCGTGGGTGAGTACCACTGCGTTAATGGTGGAAGGCTCGACGGGAAAGGGCGCCCAGTTCCGTTTGCGCAGGGTTTTCACGCCCTGGTACATGCCACAGTCCACCAGCAGGCGGTGGTTGTCATCGGACAGCAGATAGCGCGAACCGGTAACCGTGCCGGTGCCGCCGAGGAAGCGGAGTTTCATGGCTGAATCCTTTCAGTGTGTGCTGGTATTCAGCTTAGCTGAAAGTTTCAGGGCAAGAATTGATGTAGGTCGGTCTGGTGTCGTATTCCCGTAGCGCAATCCGTCAACCACCTCTAACACCCATTCCAAGAGTCCGTTAAACTACTGCAAACTTCACCTGCAGGACGCACCGAATGCCATACAGCCACCTCCTCCCCGATATTGTCCGCATTGCCGACGAAGCCGGTGAGCGCATACTTCCTATTTATCGGTCCGACTTCAAAGTCCAGTACAAGGAAGACGAATCCCCGATCACCGCCGCAGACGTCGCCAGCCACGATGTGATTGTGGAAGAGTTGGGCAAGCTCACCCCGGATATTCCGGTGCTCTCGGAAGAAGAGGCCAATGCACCCTGGGAAGAGCGCAAGCACTGGCAGCGCTTCTGGCTGATCGATCCGATCGACGGCACCAAGGAATTCACCCAGCGTTCCGGGGAATTCACCGTCAACATCGCCTTGATCGAGAACGGCGAGCCGGTGCTGGGCGTGGTGACTGCGCCCGCCCTGAATGAGGCCTTTTGGGGCGCCAAAGGTGAGGGCGCCAGTAAGCGTGACGCTCAGGGTGAGACCCGGCCAATACGCACCGCCGAACCTGGTAAGGTCAAACGCGTCGTGGCCAGTAAGAACCACCTGAACGAAGGCACTCGCGAGTTCATCGAAAAACTCGGCGAGCACGAGCTTGTGCAGGCTGGTAGCTCCCTGAAATTCTGCCGCATTGCCGAAGGCGGGGCAGATGTGTACCCCCGCCTGGGTCCCACCTGCGAATGGGACACCGCCGCTGCCCACGCGGTGCTGGTCGCCGCCGGCGGAAAAGTGGAGACTCTGGAAGGAAAGCCACTACACTATGGCAAGGAAGATGTGCTGAATCCCTGGTTCGTTGCCTACGGCTGCTAGCCAACCAGCATTAACGGACACACCCGGAATCTAAGGAAAGAATCTTGGCTGATAACATTGTCTGGCACGACCATAAAATTACCCGCGCGGAACGTTCCGTTAACAAAAACCAGAAACCCTGCCTGCTCTGGTTCACCGGCCTCAGCGGGTCGGGTAAATCCACCATCGCCAACGCGCTCGATGTGGCCCTCCACAACCGTGGATACCATACGTTCCTGCTGGACGGCGACAACGTGCGCCACGGCCTGTGCAAGGATCTGGGCTTCTCCGACGAGGACCGGGTGGAGAATATCCGGCGCATCGGCGAGGTCAGCAAACTGTTTACCGACGCCGGGCTGATCGTATTGAGTGCGTTCATCTCCCCCTTTACCAGTGACCGGTTGCTGGTGCGCAACCTGATGCCGTCCGGCGAGTTCATTGAAGTGTTCATGGACACACCGCTGGACACCTGTGAACAGCGCGACCCCAAAGGCCTGTATGAAAAAGCCCGGGCAGGGGAGATCAGGAACTTCACCGGCATTGATTCCCCTTACGAAGCGCCGGAAAGGCCGGAAGTGCGGCTGGATACCTCGGTGATGTCCGTCGATCAGTGTGTAGACAAGCTGATCGGTTATCTGCTTGAGCGCAATCTGATTACTCAGGTCTGAGCGGGGCGCACCGAGGATGGAATGGGATGCAATTGTCACCCTGTGCACCCTGGCCGCGGTGCTGGGCACGCTGATCTTCACCCGGTTGGCGGCGGATCTGGTGTTGGTGGCGGCGATGACGTTTCTCCTGGTCAGCGGCATACTAGCCCCGGCCCAGGCGCTGGCCGGGTTTGGTAACCCGGGCGTCGTCACCATTGCTGTCCTTTACGTGGTGGCTGCTGGCCTGAAAGAAACCGGTGCGGTGCAATGGATTGCCCGCCGGATGCTCGGTCATCCGCAGACCGCCCGCGGCGCCCAATTGCGGATGATTGCACCCACCGGTTTGCTCAGTGGTTTTATGAACAACACCGCCGTGGTGGCCATGTTCATCCCCGCTATTCAGGACTGGGCCCAGCGCCTGGGCATACCCGCCTCCAAATTGCTGCTCCCGCTCAGCTACGCCGCCATCCTCGGTGGCACCTGCACCCTGATCGGCACCAGCACCAACCTGGTGGTCGATGGCCTGCTGCAGAGCCAGCTGGATATCCATCTGGGCCTGTTCGATCTGGTGTGGATTGGAATACCTTTGTTGATTGTCGGCGGAGCGTTCCTGGTGCTGTTCGCTGGGCGGCTACTGCCCGATCGCGGCGGCGTGACCGAGGAGCTGGAACAGGTGCGGGAATACGGGGTGGAAGTGGAAGTGGACAGCCCCGGGCCATTGGTGGGCCTGACGATTGCCGAAGCCGGTCTGCGGGCGCTGAATTATGGCTACCTCACGGAAATTGACCGCGGCGGCCGGTTGATAACCGCCGTGGAGCCAGACCGAACCCTGCAGGCTGGAGACAAGCTCTATTTCGTGGGCGCCCCGGAATGCGCCAGCGAACTGCGGCGCATTCAAGGCCTGAAGCCGGCCAACGGCAGCGTGCACAAGCTGGAAGTAGCCAACCATCAGCGCTGCCTTGTGGAAGTGGTACTGGGCCAGGAATTTCCGGCACTGGGTAAAACCATCCGCGACAGCCGTTTTCGGACCCGCTTCAACGCGGTGATCCTGTCCCTGTCGCGAGAGGGCAAACGGGTGCCGGGCAAACTGGGGGACATCACCTTCAAAATGGGCGACACTTTGTTGCTGGAAGCCAGCCACGAATTCGCCGAGCAATACCGCTTCCGCCGGGATTTTCTGCTGGTCAGCGCCTTGAACGACTCCACCCCGCCGGATTTTCACAAAGCCCCGCGGGCCCTGGGCATTCTGCTGCTGATGGTCATCGCCAGCGCCAGCGGCCTGCTCAGCATACTGGAAGCTGCCTTCCTGGCCGCCGGAGCCATGCTGGTGGCCGGTTGCCTCACCGCCAGTCGCGCCAGGCGCAGCCTGGATTTGCCGGTGCTGGTGGTGATCGCGGCCTCCTTTGCCTTGGGCAGTGCTATGACCGAGACGGGCGCGGCGCAATGGGTCGCGCAAAGCCTGATGGGCCTTGGCGAGTTTTCGCCCTGGGTCATGCTGGCGCTGATCTATCTGCTGACCGCTGCTTTCACTGAAGTCATCACCAACAACGCGGCGGCGGTACTGATGTTTCCGATTGCGCTGGCTACCTCCGATCAGCTTGGTGTCAGCGTGCTGCCCTTTGCGGTCACGGTGATGATTGCCGCCTCCGCCTCTTTTATTACGCCGCTGGGTTATCAGACGAATTTGATGGTGTATGGACCGGGTCGGTATCGGTTTACTGACTATGTGCGGATTGGGGTGCCGTTGAGTTTGTTGGTGGCGGTGGTGGCGATAGGTATTATTCCTGTGGTCTGGACCTTCTGACCCATCCGATCCGGAATGCGGAAGTGGTACAATTGCGCCAGCAATTTTCCAACCGATGGTTAGAGTGCCCCTATGACCTGGTACGCCCTGCAACATAAGCCTTCCCAAGGTGACCGTGCACTGGAACACCTGCAAAATCAGGGCATAATATGCTTCTACCCAAAAATCAGCGTTGAGAAGATCAAGGCTGGCAAACGCGCCAAAAAGCTAGAGCCGTTATTTCCGGGCTATCTGTTCGTCAACCTCAAAAAAACGGATCCAATATGGTCGAAATTGCGCTCTACCCGTGGTGTATTGCGTGTGGTCAGCTTTGCTCACAAGCCAGCGACGATTGGTGATGAAGTTATACAGCACATCAAGGATAGCTTGCTTATTGTTGCAGAACAGGGGGATATAAAGTCGGGCCAGCCAGTGGGATTGAACGAGGGGCCATTTCAAGGATTGAATGCTATTTTCCAGGGTTACGATGGGGAGGAGCGAGCCATAGTTTTGATCGGTTTTTTACAGAAGCAGCAATCGATCTCAGTGCCGTTATCGGTTATTCGGCCGTGATTAACAGGATTTTACCATTCGCACGACAGTTTCAAGGATCCCCTGACAGTGAGTAACTGTAAATCTCTTTAAGATCCCGTAGAATCCGAAAATCCTAACTGACGCACATACCCCAGCAAGCCGGTTTTCACTGAGAACCGCTTGCGCCTGACGCACTAAAAAAGGCCGGTGGGGCGGTAGCGTGCCTGCACGAACAACACGAGCAAAGAGCGGACAAATATTGATGGAAAATATTCCGGAACGTAGACGTCAAACTGGATACGAAACTAGCTTAGTTGACGTAGCCACCATATTCCTGAAACACCGGCGAGTGTTTTTTGGTTTTTTTGTTCTCGTCACTATTGCTGGTTTGGTTTACGCACTGATGACACCCGACAGATATCAATACGTTTCACTTGTGAAGTTGGCTCAGAAGTCGAGCGGCGAATATATAGAAAAGCCCGCCACCATTATCGCCGAACTCGAAAATCTTTGGGTACCGAACCTGAGGGCCACCCATCATGCAGAGCATGACCGGAATCTGCCCTTTAAAATTTCAGCAAGTAACCCTGAAAATACCGGTTTGGTACGAATTGTTTCAGAGGCATCATCATCTACTCAAGAGCTTATCGCTAGCAGCCACCAGCAAATTATTGAACGAATAACGACAGATCAGAAACAGGCCCTTGCTAAACTGAGAAAAAGCTTAGAAAAAGGTATTGAATCTTTGGGCGGAACTATCGCTATGCTTGAAGGCGGACAGGAGACAGGCGAGGCCATAGCTGCATCTATAGAGAAGCAGCTATCACTTGAAGCAGAACTTGATTCGCTTGTGCCTGCGGAGACGCTTGTAGTAGGCCGGCGGAGCGGTGAAAGCACCGGACCTGCTCGCCGGCTTATTGTCGTTCTCTCCGCCGTGCTCGGGATACTGGGAGGCGTTTTCCTTGCGTTTTTTACTGAATTCATAGGTTTAGTGAGGGAGAAGGTCTCCGAAACGTGACGGGAAAGGTCAGTGAGCGCGAACGCGGAACTTTAAAGATCCTATTTTCCGGTGAAGTTGGGGCGCCAAGTCTCTGTCTTACCTGTTTCAAATGAGAAATAATCTGTGAGTTTTAAGTACTGTAGGATTGTCAGCTACCACAAAATGTCTCCTGATATCATTACTAACAAGGCGGATCTTGTGCAGCCAGTTTAAGAGCAGCCAAGCATCATGCCAAAACTTTGATTGGAATATTTAAGTGATTTCTGAGCATCAAAAAAATGTGTTTCTAGTAAGCCAAAACTTCTCAAGTAATAGTGGCGGTGTGGAGACAACACTCAAGAAAATTCGGGAAACCTTAGTAACTCAAGGATGTAGGGTGACGAGGGTAGGAATGACCGGTGAGGTAGAATTCTCGCTGAGACCATATCGTGGTAAAAGCAGCCTCTTTAAAAAGCTATACCTGATTTACGTTGGTTTGAAATTAGGCTTTACCCTCAGGCCTAATGAAGATGATGTCATCATTTCTAGAGACCTGTTTCTTGCCTTTGGGCTATGCCTATTCTTCGGAAAGAAGGTGAGATTCGTGGCGCCGACATTTGTAAAGATGGATATGTATCCTGTGCGGCCGTTGTCAGTAAACCTAAAATTTATAGATTGGCGTATTCAGTATCTGATAACTTATTGTATAGAGAGGATTGTCTTAAAGCGCGCTCGATGTTTTGTATTCAGTGAGTCAATAAGAGAATCTATTGAAAACTATTACCGAGGAGTTTCGCTTGAACATGTGCGTCCAGGTTGTTCTTTTGAGTCTTTAGATTTGAGCCGAAGAGAGGTGGGGAGAAAAACTACCAGTAGATATCTCTTATATGTCGGACGACTCGATGTTAGGAAGAATATCAATATTCTACTAGAAGCAATGAAACACGTTGAAGGTGATGCAGCATTGTGGTTAGTAGGCGATGGGCCAGCCAGAAAAGATCTTGAAAGAAAGGTTAACGAATCAGGTTTAAGTTCGAGAATATTATTTCTCGGCTATCAGTCTAAACAGCAGCTCGTTGAAAAATACTCAGACTCTGAAGCTACAGTCTTACCAACATTCTTTGAATCTTTCGGGCACGTCGTTTTAGAGAGCTTATATTTTTTGACGCCCGTTATTGGTTTCAAGTCGAATGGTGTAAGCTGCATAAACGCCCTCGATGATTTTCGAGACTTTGGACGAATTTATCAATCTGAATCGTTGTCCGCCGCCGGGCTGGGTAATAAGATTAATGAAGTTCTAAGGGAGAACGCTGTACTACTTGAAAAAAGTGACAAAGAGGCACATAGAGAAAATATGGCAAAATCATTCTGTTGGGAGTCCTTTGTATCGCAAGTGACTTCCAATGATTGATGTAAAGTTTGGAAGAAAATTTGACTTGCTTCTAAGCACTTTGATGGTCGCTCTGGTTCTGCCTTTGTCTTATTTTCGTACGGCTATGTTGGGTCAACAGCCTGACGGTGCTGACTTGATAGCTACCCTGGCAACGACTCTCCTTATTTCGCAGTTCGCAACCTCTATATGTATCTTTGGTACACCGTTAAGCTATTCGCGGTTTTACCCAACGATGAATAAAGCGAAAAGAGCTTGGCTCGCTAACTATATTTTTAGAATAAGCTTAGCTTTGATGCTTTTTGGATTCTTTCTAACATTGTTTTCATACATTTTTAATTTCAAAGATGCTGTTGCTTATAAAAGTTTGTCTCAAAGCACGGTTCTGCTTTTGGTGTTAGCATACTTTTCGTTATCTGGGTTTTTAGAGATTTACGCACAACGCTTAGCTGGATATGAAAAGAACTTGGTTTACCAATTGTATGTGAATCACCAAGTTTTCTCTTTGTCGGCTATCCTTTTTTGCTTGTGGTTGTTTGGATTAAATGTAAGCGTCGATAGCCTTTTGGTTGTTCTTGTTTTAATAAAAATTATGGTCCTGCTGCTTGTTCTCTCGAACGACCCTTTGGGGAAAAGCGAGCTTGTTGATGTTATAAAGCCTGAAATGGAAGAAATTAGATCGTTTCTCCGATATAGCTACTTTTCGGGGGTTATTTCTTTTGTTTATATGCGAATCGATCAGATTTACATCTTGCTTTTCTTTGATAAAAAGAGTCTGGCTGGATATTTTGTATCTGTAACTATCGCTCAACTAGTGACCTTTCTGCCCAAGCAAATGTCACATGTAATACTGAGGTATTTCGTTAAGATAAAGGGGCAGGATGAATATCGTCGATATATTGTTGTAGGAGGATTGACCATTGGTTTGTCAGTTTTCGTATTTACTCTTATTTATGGGTTAAATGAGCTGATCCTTCCTTTTTTTGGCTCTTGGGCAGCCTCATACTCTGAAATATTAGTATTGTTATCATTAGTCGGTTTGCTTGGTTGTCTGGGGCCTGTCAATAGTATGTACTCCCTCGCAAAGAGCGAAGCGCGGCTGCACTTTTTTAATTCAATGGCACTGATTTTAGTGCAGGTATTCTCAATAGCACTACTTGCTCCTTTGTATGGAATCAAAGGGCTAATTGCTGCGAAAGCGCTAGCGACGTTAAGTGGACAGCTTGGCTTGACATACATTGTATCAAAAACATTAGGCAACAGCGCTTGGTTTCACCAAAGCATTATTTTTATATTCGTTTTTCTTATTTACTTTCTTGTATATGGGGCCGAATTGTGAAGTTTGTTATTTATGATATTTTTCGATTTTTAAGCTGTCTCCCGTGTGCCTTTTTTGAGAGTATCATGAATCGATTGCCCAACGATATTTCGGGAAATCGGATAAGAGGCTGGTGGTATGGTAGAAAAATAAAAAGTATTGGAAAAAACTTTCAAGTTGCCCAGAACGTGGTCATTGAGCATCCTGAGAATTTAACGATTGGGGATGATGTTTTCATTGGTACAGGCTCTTGGATTTCCTGTATTGGTGAAGGTGTTTTTATTGAAAGAGAAGTGATGTTTGGCGCAGGTGTCAAAGTTGTTTCCAATAACCATCAAATGAAGAATGGAAGCGCTCGTTTTGCTGATGGTATCTCGCAGCGCATAAAAATAGGAGCAGGTAGCTGGATCGGGGCAAATGTGGTAATAACTGCTGGATCAACAATTGAGGCGGGAGTTATTGTTGGTGCTTCAGCTTTGGTGAAAGGAAAACTAAAATCCGGTGGAATGTATGGTGGCATCCCTGCTCGTTTAATTAGAATGGTGAACGAATGTTGAAAGCGATAAAGCGATTTATTCAGCGCCCCGTTTATGTTGAACATTGTTCGCAAACGCTTTACCAAGCGTTGCTAGGATGCTGCCGACTTTATGAGGTGACGCAAAACTGTAAATGGTTGAACCGTGCAGATCACTTAGCTGAGCTTCTGGTCAATGCTCAGAAATCCGATGGTGGATTTGACATAGGATACGATTTTAATTTCGGTTTGCTTCATAAGAGAGGTATGCCAACGTCACCTGAACAGTATGCTGCTTTGGTGCTATGCTACTACGCGAGGATTGGTGGCGCGATTAATGTATCCCCTAGCCTAAATAAATCAGTCAATTGGATTGTAAACGCGATTCAGAAAACTGCAAGAGGTACCTACACACCTTACTCTCCAGAAAACTCGCATGAACTGTATGTTTACAACGGTACATCATTTACTGCTTCTGCACTCGGAGCGTGTCTAGGTGTTACCAAACAAAGTGAGCAAGAAGTCAAAATTTTTGAAGAGTTACTTGAGTTTTTGGATAGCGCATTACATCGAGACCTCAAAGTAGAGGGGGCTGTTTGGTTTTATAATGATCAAGATAGAAACGATTTGGATGTATATACAAAAGAAAAAATAGATAACTACCACGCGCTCCAACAGGCCGAAGTCCATCTTATCAGCAACGACATTTATAAGAGTGAGCTGCAAGAGCGTATTGCGCTAGAAGTAGTGAGTTATATTTATTCTCTCTACGCGACTCAGATTGTCCCTTATTATAATAGAGATCAGTATTCTGGAGGGTTCCACCAAACATGGGGCTATGTTTCAGTGATATCAGTGTTTTCTCATCCATTAGTTAGAAGTAAGTTTCCAAAGTCCGATGATATAGTGAATCGACACATATCTCTCTTGAACGACTTGCTGTTGCCTTCCGGTTACTATGCAGATGCCTTCTCATTGGATGGGCGTATTATCGATCATGGCTATATGGTTCGTTCTGAGGCCTGGATATTTTCGGCTTTGGCCGCGAGTTTGAAAACATCATCAACTCAAGATACAGATGTGCTTGAGAGGTTGGAAGTCATGTACGATATGATGTCTAACGAGGAATTTAGCGGTTATGAAAGTCATGCGTTAAGCAAGAGGAAGCGTATTTATAGCTTTTTGAAGCGTAACTTTTCATGATATATCTTTTACTTGCCGTAGTTTTTACTCCAGAGATTTCGCTTGGTTTCGGGCCTGCGTTCAGGTTAGAAGATCCTTTGCTTTTGAGTATATTTTTTTACCGTTGTTTAATGGCTAATAATAAAATAGATTTTTCCAAGCTTGAACTCTTCATTTTATTTATTATTTTTCTGTTCTCGGTTGTGTGGGCATGCTCGGTATTTAACGGCCTTTTTCAAGGTTGGACGGCTGGTTTTCAAGATCTCAATCAAATTATTCGTTTCGTTAAATATTCATTAGTGATTTATTTGGTCTCTAGTTCCAGTAGTCGAAGTTTCGAAGAGTGGATGCAATTTCGAAAGTCCATCACTTGGATTTCCGTTGGTGCCTTGGCGTTAGGCATTATCCAGTGGTTTAATCCATTAGGAGTCAATTCATATTATATTTCATATGTATCAAATGTTCACGCGTTCACTCTTCTAGATGGCTACCCTTATCCTCGGGCAATAGGGATGGTTGGAAATCCTAATGCCTTCGGATTGGCGTTATTCATGCTGGGATTATCTCTTTACGTTTTTTGGTATGGAGGAAAAAATAAAATTTTTGTTTTATTTTTCGTAACTTTATTCCTGATGCTGAGCTCTGCGATTACGATGTCACGCAGCGTTTTAGGAATATCTCTTATTTTTGTTTTATTTATGCTTCTTCGCTTTAGCTTATTTTTTACTCTTTGTTTGTTAACCTTTTTCACCTTAATTTCAAGTTATCTGAATTTTGCTATTGCCGAAAGTGTTTTCTTTAGATTGCTAGCCGTACTAGATCCTTTGTCAGATGGTAGTTTGCTGACAAGGTTTGATAACTGGAGAGAATCTCTTGACATAATCGTTCGAAATGAGTTCCCGATTTTTGGTATCGGGCCGACTAGGCTTGAGTCATTTATAACCGTGGATAATGAATGGATATATATTTGGAGGTTGTATGGTGTTGTTGGCGTGATCTTGCTGCTTTTATTAGTCTATTGTCCTTTTTTCTTTGCAAAGCGTTTAGAGTTAAATTTTATTTATTTGGTCTTTGGGTTTTGTCTAACCTTGTACTGCTTTGTGGCTCCGTTTTTTTATCATAACACGGTGTTTCCTTTATATATTTTTTTAATAACAGTTTTAGCTAGGTATAAGGAAAAGGTTGATGCGCATTCTTCACGTTGTGCATGATTTTTCTGGTGTTACAGAAACGTTCGTACGAGATCAGGTATCGATTTCTTCGCAGATATCGAAAACGGTCTTGGTTATTTCTAGAGTTCCTTACCGAAAGAAGTCTGTAACTGAATCAGTCGAGTCTTTTAGGTTCCTATTTTTCTTTAGATTCAGTTTTTTAATCAAAATTTTGTATAGACTTGGCTTTTGGCGACAAATTGGAGGCGTTCGTTCGATTCAAAAGGCTGTACAGAAGCTTTCCCCCGACGTTGTGCATTGTCACTTTGGTTGGTCTGTGCCGGAAACAGTTCTAGCTTTGAAAAAGACTCGTTACACAGGACGCCTCGTCGTAAGTCTGCATGGAACTGATGTCAGAAGATCTCACAGTTGGTTTAGAGCATATCATGCTGCTTTTGATTTTTCCGAATGCCAATTTTCTGTTTCCGTTATAACGCCCTCTCATTTCTTGAGATACAAGGCGATTAGACTGATGCGTATTCCCTCGTCGCTAGTACACGTACTACCAAACCCCGTTAACGAGGTTTTCTTTTCGAGAAGGCTACCAGGTGATGCTGCAGCAAAGACCTCGGCGGCATCTCTTAAGGTTCTGAGCGTTGGCCGTCTGATAAGGTGTAAAGGTCATGACCTAGTTATCGAGGCAATTGGAGAGTTGCGGGACAAAGGGCTTCCGGTCCAAATGACCATCATCGGAAGTGGCGATCTGCGAGATGAGCTCGATAGGTTGGTAAGGATGCTTGGTCTGGACTCACAAATATCATTCATTGGTGATATAGCTCACGCAGATATTCCAGCTTATTACGCTGCAAATGATGTGCTAGTACAAGCATCTAGGATCGATACTGTAAAAGGGCAGGAAGAATCATTTGGGCTTGCTGTGGCTGAAGCAGCTGTAATGGGATTGCCGGTTGTGGTGAGCGATGTCGGCGGTTTGCCGGATACAGCTCAGTACGCTAGTTGGGGCCGTGTATTCAAAGAAGATTCGGTTAAAGAGTTGGTTGGAGCTCTTCTAGATGTCAGGTTGGAATTGGTTTCACCTAAAACGACCGCGCAAAGTCCAAGGAGAATTCATGAGTTATCCAGCGAATCATTCAAAACAAAACTGTCAGAGATTTATTCGTTGGCTAATGACTGAGCGCTTCTCTTAGAGAGCTTGAATTCGGGCTCAGAAATTCCTGAAGTTAAACTCTATATTCATTTTGATTTTTAGTTTTCCGCATTTATTTAGATCCACTAACAATTTATCCGGCGAGGCGTTTTATTTTTCGTTAAAAGGTATAATGTACCGATTTCACCTTTGGCTACGCCTTCTTAGTGGTGGTGCGGTTTTTTTAGGGGTAGTATAAATCAATGCGGAAAAGGTAAGCTCCACCAGTCAGGAATGTATAAGTAATTTTTGTTTATTATAAACAACTTGGGTGAGCGTAGTCGTGGAAAAAGCTTTATCCTCTGGTGCAGAATCAATATTTTAAAGGTGTTCTGGAGTGATAATGAATCTTGTCTGTTTTAGATGTGATATTAAAGAGGGTTAGTGCGCGGGTTATGAAGGTCTTATATTGTTAATTTCGTCACTGGTCCCATAGGTATATTGCTTAAATGGTAAAAATTAGATTACGATTTAATCAGTCTTCGCCCAGGTTATTGGTCTGTTTTTTTGTGTAAGTGTTTATTGTGAAATATATTAATATTTTTTATTTTTTGGTGAAACTATGCTAAATTGGGTCAATAAATAGTTAAATGGAGGTTGATTGAATATTATTCACGTTGCGAATTATGCTGTCGGCTCCTCAGTGTATAATGATTTGTTTTTATCTTTAAGTAAAACTTACGCCGTCAATGAACAACTTGTGCTATGTGCCGCAAAACCTGGATCAACTTTGAATGCGGCGGACAGTCCTGGTGTAAAATATTATTTTTTCTCAAAAGTTCCACGTATTATTGGTCCGTTCATATTGTTAAAAGGAATTTTTAAGTTTCTGGTGTTTTTACGAAATAGTGAGGTTCGTAGCTTCGCAAAAAAGGCGACCTTCGTTCATGCTCACACGCTTTTCTCAGATGGGGTTGTTGGATTCGCTTTTTCTTGTTTTTTCAAGAAACGATTGATTGTGACCGTGCGAAACAGTGATGTTTTTTTCTATCTGAGATACTTTCCTTTTTCGAAGAGCTGTGGCCGATTAATATTGAAGAATGCCGAGTCGGTAATATTTCCAAGCATTGCGATGAGGGAAAACTTTGAGAATATCTATGGTAACGAATTTTGTGATAAGAGTTCGGTAATTACGAACGGGATTGATCCAGTTTATCGATCTCGGAACGTGGCCTTTCAAGACAGCGTGCTTAGGATTATTTTTGTTGGTAATGATAGTCCGAATAAAAATCTAGTGGGCTTGATTAAGGCGCTGATCTTATTGGCAGAGAAAAGGCCGTTTTCTAAAGTACAGTTTGATGTTTTTGGCGCAGTAGATCCTGAGTTTCTGGATAAAACTATTAAGGACGCTGAGTTGCTATCGAATATGTCCGTCAATACCTACGGTATAGTGAGCAAGGAACGCTTAGCCGCTGAATATTGCGGCGGCGGAGTTTTGGTAGTCCCTTCGTTTCATGAAACATTTGGTCTCGTATTCATAGAGGCGCTGTCATGTGGAATGCCAGTTGTTTACACTCGCGGACAAGGGGTGGATGGGTTGGTGGGTGAAGAACACGGGCGAAGGTGTGATCCTTCCTCGAGTGAGTCGATTGCAGAAGCGATTTTGGAGGCTTCTAGAATACGCCTTGATGAATGTGTTAGTGCGTATTATCGCGATCGATTTTCTTGGGCAGCTATCGCTAGAGAGTATTGTTCTAAGTTGTTAAAGGGGGAGAAGCCTTAATGAAGGTTATCTATTTACACCAGTACTTTAATACTCCGGAAATGGCAGGTGGTACTCGCTCTTATGAAATGGCACGTCGTATGGTCAGGGCGGGGCATGAAGTTCACATAGTGACTAGCTTCCGCGAATCTAACAGCCAGTGCAAAGGATGGTTCGACACTGAAGAAGCCGGGATTTATGTTCATTGGTATCCCGTACCCTATTCGAACCATATGAGTTATAAGGAGCGCATTTCAGCGTTTTTGTCCTTCGCCAAAGCTGCTCGTCGAAAAACGATCCAGCTGGAAGGAGATGTGATATTCGCGACAAGTACACCGTTGACCATTGCGCTACCGGCTATACCTGCCGCCCGGAAAAAGAAGATTCCAATGGTCTTTGAGGTCCGTGATCTCTGGCCTCAAATGCCGATTGCAATGGGGGCGCTAAATAATCCTCTGCTGCGTTTCGCAGCACAATGGTTAGAACGATGGGCATACAAAAACTCGTCTGCGGTAGTTGCTTTGTCGCCAGGGATGAAAGAGGGTGTGGTGCGTAGTGGTTACCCTGCTGAGAAAGTTGCTGTCATCCCCAACAGTAGCGACATTCAGGAGTTCTCCTATGATGCGGACGCGGCGCAGAAGTTTCGCGCTGAAAGAGATTGGTTGGGACAGAAACCACTATTGGTCTATGCGGGCACCTTCGGTAAAGTAAATGGCGTTGACTATATGGTGGATCTAGCAAGAGCGTTACTGGCCCGAGGATCTGATGTTCGTATTCTCCTTGTGGGAGAAGGGGCAGAGAGATTTAACGTGAAAGACGCTGCGTTTAAGGCAGGAGTCTTTCAGAAGAATCTTTTCATTGAGGATCCTTTGCCCAAGAAAAAGATGCCAGGCTTGCTGAGTGCTGCAACGGTTGCGTCCAATCTTGTTACCGATTTGCCAGAAGCTCGGGCAAATTCAGCTAATAAGTTTTTTGATGCCTTGGCCGCAGGCAAACCGATTTTGGTTAACCATGGTGGATGGATGCATGAACTGATTAACGCACGCGATTGCGGTTTAGCCGTGTGGCAAAAGTCAATTGATGAGGTTGCAGAAACACTGGACAAAAAGATGCATAATCGAGAGTGGCTGGTGCAAGCAGGGCTAGCTGCGCGAAATTTGGCAGAGACATACTTCGACCGCGAGGTATTGGCGGCCCAGTTAATTGAAGTGTTGGAGTCAGCTGTAGCTGACCGTGCTCAACAAGCATCTGCAATTGCGCCCGGCCATTATCATTTCAAGCCACATTAATTTCATGGTCATAAGAGTCATTGGGTTAAATGCTTAAACGACTTTTTGATATTATCGCTTCTGGAATCGGTCTTTTACTTTTAGCGCCGGTTATTGCTATTGTCGCTGTCCAGGTTCGTCGAAAGCTCGGCTCTCCCATCTTTTTTCGTCAAATTCGCCCGGGAAAGGATGGTAAGCCTTTCCTGATGATTAAGTTCCGAAGCATGCTGGATGGCGTAGATAAGCAGGGTAAACTCCTTCCTGATAATCAGCGTATGACGAAATTCGGTAGATTTCTGCGTTCAACTAGCCTCGATGAATTGCCTGAATTATGGAACGTGCTCAGAGGTGAAATGAGTTTGGTAGGCCCTCGCCCTTTACTAATGGAATACCTTCCTCTCTACTCCAAGATGCAATACCGCCGCCATGAAGTCAGGCCTGGCTTAACGGGTTGGGCGCAAGTAAATGGTCGCAACGCTATTTCTTGGGAGCAAAAGTTCCGACTCGATGTCTGGTATGTGGATAACCGTAGTCTCTGGTTGGATTTGAAAATTTTGTTTTTCACTCTCAAGAAAGTGCTGATTCGGGATGGGATCAGGGGCGAAGGTGAGGTGACAATGTCTCGTTTTACGGGGAACAAAGACTGATGATGCGCCTTGCTATATTGGGAGCCAGCGGTCACGGTAAAGTAGTTGCAGACGCTGCAGAGTTAAGTGGCTGGCAAGAGGTTTGCTTTTTTGATGATGCCTGGCCAAATCTCGAGTCAAATGGTCCTTGGACGGTTGAGGGGGGGAATGCTGAGCTTTTTGCCAGAATGAGCGGGTTTGATGGGATAGTCGTCGCAATCGGTGATAACCGAATTCGAAGGCAGAAGCAGCAACAGCTGATGGGGCTTGGCGCAAAGTTGGTGACCATTGTGCATCCTGCGGCCCACGTCAGTCGCTACGCCCTGATAAAGGCGGGCTCTGTCGTCTTTGCCAATGCCGTGGTAAATGCTTGCGCGATGGTGGGTGAGGGCAGCATTATCAATACTGGTGCTGTTATCGAGCATGACTGTCAGCTTGATGCCTTCGTTCATATCAGCCCTAATGCGGTGTTGGCGGGCGGTGTACAGATAGGTGCTGGGAGCTGGATTGGAGCTTCTGCGTCCGTTAAGCAGTTAGTTGAGGTCGGTAAATTTTCGGTTGTGGGTATGGGCGCAGTGGTTACCCGTGATGTTCCTGCTGGCACGACTGTGATTGGTAGCCCGGCCCGGGTTCTTAATCGAAAAATCTCCTAATTTGAGTCAAGTATGTTGAGTTCATCGTTTTCGCCATGGCCCTCATTCACTGAAGAGGAAGCCTGTACCGTAAAGAACGTTCTTTTGTCCAATAAAGTCAATTACTGGACTGGTCAGGAGGGGCGCAAGTTCGAACGGGAATTTGCAGAGTTCGCTGAGACGGAATACGCCATTGCAGTTGCGAACGGCACGGTAGCGCTGGATTTGGCTTTGAGGGGGCTCGGTATCGGGCCCGGAGACGAAGTCGTTGTTACATCCCGAACCTTTCTGGCTTCCGTTTCGGCTATCGTAACAGCCGGAGCGACACCAATATTTGCGGATGTTGATCGTGATTCACAAAACGTCACTCCAGACACTGTTCGATTGGTTCTGACACGGCAGACCAAAGCAATTGTCTGTGTGCATTTGGCGGGCTGGCCCTGTGAAATGGAAGCGTTTCGGGCACTGGCGGACGAATTCGGACTGTTTCTGATTGAAGATTGTGCGCAGGCCCACGGCGCGAAGTACAGTGGGCGGTCGGTCGGTGGGCTTGGCGATGTGGGGTGCTGGTCGTTCTGCCAGGATAAGATCATGACCACTGGTGGAGAAGGCGGTATGGTGACTACCAATGACTCCGCGCTTTGGTCCCGAATGTGGTCATTTAAGGATCATGGCAAGAGCTGGGAGGCCGTCTATGAGCGGGAGCATCCCCCGGGGTTCCGTTGGTTGCATGATTCATTCGGCACTAATTGGCGGATGACAGAAATGCAAGCGGCGATTGGCCGTGTGCAGCTCACGCGAATGGATGAGTGGCATAGTATCCGTTTGAACAATGCCAGGAGGATCTGGGAAACGGCCCGGAATTTACCAGGGATGCGTGTGCCGGAGGTGCCGGAGTGTGTCGAGCACGGCGCTTACAAATGCTATGTTTTTGTTGAGTCGGGCAATCGGGACGACATAATGAGGGCAATCAATGAGAACGGTGTTCCCTGTTTTTCAGGCTCGTGCTCTGAGGTCTATCTTGAAAGGGCATTTGATAACACCAGTTGGCGCCCGGAGAAGCCACTCCCGACTGCGAGGGAGCTCGGTGAAACCAGCCTCATGTTTTTGGTCCATCCGACACTAACCGGGGAAGAAATAAATAAAACCTGTGACGTGATGACGGACGTCGTGATGGAACTTAATCGGGACTTTCTGTAATGAGCGTGATTGAGACGTTTCTTAATCTCCCCAGATATCAGAAAAGAATCATTTCGGTGGTCTCTGACATGGTGGTTCTTTTTTTCGCTATCTGGGCTGCGTTCGCTTTGCGCCTGGAGCAACATCTGTGGGTGCCAAACTGGGATCAGGTAGTTGTCGCAGCCGTGACTGTTTTTTTTACAATCGCGGCGTTTATCCGTCTGGGGTTGTACCGTGCGGTCATCCGCTATCTGAGTGACAAGGCTTTCCTGACCATTATTTATGGCGTGGCTCTCTCCAGCCTTTCTCTGATTGTACTTGGGTACCTCCTGCAGGTATTTGTTCCGCGCTCGGTGCCAGTCATATACGGCGCCCTGGCTTTCTTGTTTGTCAGTGGCTCTCGCCTTGGTGTGCGTATGCTGGTAAATCACCCCCGCCAACGCCGCAAGGAGGCTGTTGCTATAATCGGCGCGGGTCAGACTGGCATGCAGCTGGCCTCTGCTCTGAGCCAGGGTACCGAATACCGTCCAGTGTTGTTTGTTACCTTTGAGCGGGCCAATCATAAGGCCATGATCAATGGTCTGCCGGTGGTCAGTGTTGATCACATTGCTAAGCACGCGGCCAAACATCGGGTTCAGCGCTTGCTTTTGGCACTGGACGCGGATAGCCGAGTGGATAGGAAGGCGCTCCTGAAACAACTTGAGCCTCTCTCCTTGCCGGTGCAAACGGTGCCTTCCATGTCCGAGCTGGTGGCCGGTCAGGCACGTATTAATGATATTCGTGATCTGGAAATTGAGGATCTGTTGGGTCGTGACCCAGTGCGGCCTGATACTGCCATTGTCGCGGACAGTCTGTATCAGAAGGCGGTAATGGTAACCGGCGCCGGTGGTTCCATCGGGTCCGAGTTGTGTCGCCAGATTCTTCGTCACAAGCCCCGCACTTTGGTGCTGTTCGAACAATCGGAATTCTCTCTGTACGCCATTGAGCGGGAACTTCAGTCCATCAACTTAGTCGAGGGGCTCGGGGTAGAGTTGCACCCCCTTCTGGGGAGTGTTTCGCATCGTCGCCGCTGTGAAACCGTCATGAAAGCCTTTGGAATTCAGACTGTCTATCACGCCGCGGCGTACAAGCATGTACCTCTGGTAGAACACAATGTGATCGAAGGTGTTCAGAACAATGTGTTCGGCACTTGGCATGCAGCCGAAGCAGCAGTGGCCGCAGATGTTGAGCGCTTTGTGCTGATTTCCACTGATAAGGCGGTGCGGCCTACCAATGTTATGGGGGCCAGCAAGCGCCTGGCGGAGCTGGTTTTACAGGGCCTGGCCCAGCGCCAGACTAACACGGTATTTTCCATGGTGCGGTTTGGCAATGTGCTAGGTTCCTCCGGCTCCGTAGTTCCATTGTTCCGCGATCAAATTCGTGACGGTGGCCCGCTTACGGTGACCCATCCGGATATCATCCGCTATTTCATGACCATTCCGGAGGCAAGCCAGTTGGTGTTGCAAGCCGGCAGCATGGGGGTCGGCGGTGAAGTGTTTGTGCTGGACATGGGCGAGCCGGTGAAAATTGCCGACCTTGCCCGGAAGATGATTCACCTGATGGGTCTGGAAGAAAAAACCGAGGACGATCCCGATGGTGACGTGGAGGTGGTATACACCGGTTTGCGCCCCGGCGAGAAATTGTATGAGGAGCTGCTGATCGGCGACGACCCGCAGGGTACCGCCCACCCGCGCATTATGATGGCGCGGGAAGCTTCCATGTCGTGGACGGAGGTGGAAGCTACACTTGATAAGCTGATGCGGGCTAGCCAGAGCTTTGACTGCCGCTCTGTGGTGGAGGTGCTGCGTACGGCACCTACCGGGTACGCGCCGAATGGTGAGGTGGCGGATCTGGTTTGGTGTGTGGGGTCTACGCAGCCACCTGCTGTGACGAATGAAGGCAATGTTCGTCGATTACCGGTGTAGCTTTTCCCGGATAAGTTTCCCTCTTAAACACGGACGTTGTAATGATTGATATCAAACACCACGGCGCCACCGCAGGCGTCACCGGCTCCTGTCACGAACTCATCGTCGGTAATTCAGGCGTTCTGATTGATTGCGGGCTGTTCCAGGGCGAGGAAAAAGGCCATGGCTCAGGCGCCCATAATCTCGCCATCGATTTTCCCATTGAGCACATTCGTGCGTTGATCGTAACCCACGTTCACATTGATCATGTGGGGCGTATTCCCTATCTGCTGGCTGCCGGTTTTGACGGGCCGATCATCTGTTCGGAACCGTCCGCGATCATGCTGCCGGAAATTCTGGAGGATGCGCTCAAAATTGGGTTTACCCGGGACCGTGCTCTGATCGAACGGGTTCTTGGCCTGATTCGCTCGCGGGTTGTGGCAGTGCCCTACGGCCAGTGGCATTCGGTGTTTGATGAGGACGACGCTGCGCTGCAGGTTCGGTTACAGCGGGCCGGGCACATTCTGGGGTCAGCGTATGTTGAGTGCGATGCCCATGCATGTTCCGCCCGGGAGCGTATCGTGTTCAGCGGGGATCTCGGTGCGCCCCATGCGTCGCTGCTACCGGAGCCTCAGCCGCCTGAAAAGGCCGATCGCCTGGTCATCGAGAGCACCTACGGTGATAAGGACCACGAAGATCGGGAAACCCGGCGTTACCGCTTGAAGGCGATACTGGAGCATGCGCTGGCGGATGGAGGTACGGTGCTGGTGCCTGCCTTCAGTATCGGGCGTACGCAGGAGTTGCTGTATGAGATTGAAAGCCTGATTGAGGAGTTCGGGGATGATTCCATTGATGCCGGGAAGTCGGATAACGCGTCGCGGGGCGACGCTAATCCGACTTACGGTGAAGAAGGCGAACCTGTAGGTCGGATCAGGCAATGCCGTAATCCGACAAATCAGCCTTTAACTTGGAATAACCTGGAAATTGTGGTGGATTCCCCTCTGGCTGCGGAGTTCACCCGGATTTATGACCGGCTACGGCCATACTGGGATGATGAGGCAATGGCACTGGTTCGCGAAGGTCGCCACCCGTTGTCGTTCGAGCAACTGACAGTCATTGACGATCACCGGGATCATCTGGAAGCGGTGGATTATTTGGCCCGTACCAACCGGCCCTGTGTGGTGCTGGCCGGTTCCGGCATGTGCGCCGGGGGAAGGGTGGTGAATTACCTCAAGGCGATGTTGGGGGATGAGCGCAACGATGTGCTGTTCGTGGGTTACCAGGCGGCCGGCACGCCTGGGCGTGACATTCTGAATTATGGACCCCGTGGCGGCTGGGTAGAGCTGGACGGCGAACGATACGACATTCGCGCGCAGGTGCACCAGGTGGGTGGTTATTCGGCCCACGCAGGGCAGGCTGATTTGCTTCGTTTCGTAGCAGGTATCGGCCTGCCGCCATCGGAGATCCGGATTGTGCACGGTGATCCGGCCGCCAAGCGGGCACTGAAGAACAGGTTCCAAGGTTTAGGGCTAACAGGGATAATGATTCCTCAATAGTGCCTTTAACGCTCGAATGAATAGGATTAGCTAAATGATGAAGACAATTGCCGTTATTGGCTTGGGATACGTGGGTCTGCCATTGGCTGTGGCATTCGGTGAAAAGCGTAAGGTGGTCGGATTTGATATTAACGCCAAGCGAATCGCCGAACTGAAAGACGGCGTGGACCTTACACGGGAGGTGTCTTCTGAGGAGTTGGCCGCGGCGGGTGATTTGTCATTTACGGATTCCCTGGACGGTATTCGTGATTGCCAGATTTATATCGTGACCGTGCCAACGCCCATTGATGAGTTCAAAACGCCGGATTTAACGCCTTTGGTTAAGGCCAGCGAAAGTGTGGGCAAAGTGCTCAAGAAGGGCGATATCGTTATTTATGAATCCACGGTGTACCCCGGTGCGACCGAAGAGGTGTGTGTTCCGGTTCTGGAAAAAGTCTCTGGCCTGGCATTCAACCAGGATTTCTATGCGGGTTACAGCCCCGAGCGAATCAATCCCGGTGATAAAGAGCACCGTGTTACCACCATTATGAAAGTGACGTCCGGCTCAACTCCGGAGATTGCGGATGAAGTAGACGCACTGTATGCCGGTATCATTACCGCGGGAACCCACAAAGCGAGTTCAATTAAAGTGGCGGAGGCGGCCAAGGTGATCGAAAACACCCAGCGCGATCTGAACATCGCGCTGATGAACGAGCTGTCGATGATTTTCTCCCGCCTGAAGATTGATACCCATGAAGTGCTGGCTGCCGCGGGCACCAAATGGAACTTCCTGCCGTTCAAGCCGGGCCTGGTGGGCGGGCATTGTATCGGGGTGGATCCTTACTATCTGACCCACAAGGCCCAGGCCATTGGTTATCACCCGGAGATTATTCTTTCCGGGCGCCGCGTGAATGACAATATGGGCCCTTATGCGGCGGCGGAATTGGTTAAGGCGATGATCAAGGCTGGCCATACCATTGCCAATGCCCGTGTATTGGTGATGGGGTTTACCTTCAAGGAAAACTGCCCGGATCTGCGTAATACCCGCGTAATTGATGTGGTTAAAGAGCTGCGTGATTTTGGTTGTACGGTTGATATCACCGATTGCTGGGCAGACAACGATGAAGCCGAGCATGAATACGGTGTTTCTTTAATAGATAATGCGAAAAACGCACACTACGACGCGGTGCTTCTTGCCGTGCCTCACCGGGAATACGCTGCACTGTCTTCAAAAGAAATTCGGGGTTATCTGAAAGACAACGGCGTGCTCTTCGACCTGAAAGGTGTACTTCCCTTGGGCGAAGCCGATTTAAGACTGTAAATAGTATTTGGTTTCTTGCTATTTAAAACCAGCCTTCGGGCTGGTTTTTTATTACCGCTTGGTAAATAAATAGCTTTGCTAAATGACAGTATTTAACTTATTATTTGTGACGACTTTTGGTCATAAAACATAAGGGTTTTTATTCATGGCGAAGATTAACGATTACTACCAGAAAAAACAGCTTATGGAAAAGCTCTCTGAAGAACTGGCCCAGCTGGAACAGGATCAGGCTCTGAAGAGCGAACTGGAATTCGAGAATAAAGTTCGTGACCTGATGAAGCAGTACAATAAGGCACCAAAAGACGTACTGCAGATTCTGAGTGCCATTGATCCTTCGGTAGCCGGAGCGAAAGCCGACACATCCACCGGCACCCGCGCCAAGCGCCCCCTGAAGACTTACAAGAACCCGCACACCGGTGAAGTGGTGAAAACCCGTGGCGGCAATCACAAGACGCTGAATGAGTGGCGTCAGAAGCACGGTAAAGAAGCGGTTCAGGGCTGGCAGCAGGACTGAATCTCTCTGCGCCCTCTCCTGCTGGGGGAGGGCGTTCCGCACTTCTTTTCATACTCCTTTCCATCATCTGTGACCCACATCAAACTCCCCCTTTCCTTGTCGTTTTGTAATCCCCCAATGTGACGGCGCTCACTCTATTGGCTTCAGTGCCTGAGCTATAGTGCATTTGCGGCCAATAAGAAACATATCGTTACAAAGCTCATCAGAGCAGCCGCCTGTCCAAGCGGGCACGAACTCCATAAAAAACACCGCAGGCAGTGAGCCGGGCGTCGGAACACGCAGTAGCAGGCTCAAACAACACCAATCAGAGACACAGAACGATGAAAAAGAACGCGTACGGATACGCTGTTCTTGCACTGGCTTGCCTGGGTATGGTGCCCGTTGCCCAGGCAGAGCTGGAACCTATTTCCGAGCAGGAAATGAGTGAGGTGCAGGGGCAGGGATTCATGAGCATCGAGAACCTGGATGACGGTACTCATCAGTTCACGCGCATGTCGCTGACCATTGATGCGGAAACCCGCGTGAACGCGGACAGTGTCACTCTCGGGAGCATTGATGGCGGAGCCGATTTTCAGGCCAGCAATGTTGCGCTGGGCCATATTGCCCGTGAAGACGGCGTTCAGCGCATTGACGGGCAGACTTACAGCAAGGGCGATGCGGTTCCGTTCGTCGGCCTGAAACCCTACATTGAACTGGCGGAAGTGGATAACCAACTGGCCGGTTTCCGCATGGGCTTCAAACAGGCCCGCGGTACCTTCTCGTCGGATATGGAATCGTTCAGCGGCAATATCGGCCTACAGATCGAGCAGGCAGATGGCACCATCACGCCCGCAACCCTGTTTGATGCGAACACCAACGCCACCAATTTCCGCGCCACCCATTTCGGCATTGCCGACGCGGCCACCGATTGCAGCGTTGACGGCGGTGGTCAGTGCGCGCCCCTGAATTTTCTGCGCACCCTGGACATTGGCGACGCGCCAGACGCTGAGGGAGACCCCGCCAAATTCACCAACGACTTTTTTCTTTCGTTCCAACGCGAAGGTGTGAACTGGCAGAGCCCCGAAGGCGGTAACGTGATTGAGGCCGGAAAAGGTGTGTTTCTCAATCTGCCGACCAGCATGACCCTGGACGCAACCACAGTGTTCCAGAACGGAATTCCGCGGGAGCAGACCCACTACATCGACCGCGGCACGGGGATGTTCTGATTGTCGGATTCCACTACACTGCGTCTGGTCCATTAACCTGACGCAGGAGCTTTCCCGGTGATCCGCACTTTCTACTGGCACGATTATGAAACCTTCGGCGTGGACCCGGTTCATGACCGTCCCTCGCAGTTTGCCGGTGTGCGGACCGATGCGGACCTGAACATCATCGAAGACCCGCTGGTGATTTACTGTAAACCGGCGGACGACTACCTGCCATCGCCCGAAGCCTGCCTGATTACCGGCATTACCCCCCAGAAGGCCCTGGAAGACGGGTTTCCCGAAGCCGAGTTTATCGCGCAGATTAACGAAGCGTTCAGTCAGCCCGGCACCTGCGTGGTGGGCTACAACAGCCTGCGCTTTGATGACGAAGTGACCCGCCATGCCCTGTACCGCAACCTGCGCGATCCCTACGGCCGTGAGTGGCAGAATGGGAACTCACGCTGGGACATTATTGATATGGTGCGGCTGACGTACGCGTTACGGCCGGAGGGCATCAACTGGCCGCGCAAAGAAGACGGCAACCCGAGCTTTCGCCTCGAAGAGCTGACCGTGGCCAATGGCATCGCCCACGAGGCGGCGCACGATGCCATGTCTGACGTGGAAGCCACCATTGCCGTGGCCAAGCTGATAAAGGACAAGCAGCCCAAGCTGTTTGATTTTGTGCTGAACAACAAAGACAAACACTCCGCCCGGGCGATGCTGGACACCGCCACCCTGAAGCCGGTGTTCCACATTTCGGCCAAATACCCTGCGTCTCGCGGGTGCTGCGCCATGGTCGCTCCGGTGGCCGAGCACCCCACCAACAAGAACCTGGTGATTGTTTACGACTTGCGGGAAGACCCCAGCGAGTTGATCGACGCCAGTGTTGACCAGATTCGTGAGCGGGTATTCACTTCTCAGGCTGAGTTGGGGGAGGGGAAAAGCCGATTTCCGCTCAAGGGTGTGCAACTGAACAAATGCCCGGTACTGGCGCCGCCGACGATGCTCTCGACCCTGTCACCGGAACGGCTGGATGAGTTGCAGCTCAATGGTGAGCAACTTCGTGCCCATCTGGCGATGCTCAGGAAAGCCCCGGACCTGCCGGCCCGCATTGCCGAGGCCTTTAATCAGGATTTTGAGGGCAGCGACCTGACCGATCCGGACGAGCAGCTGTATGCCGGCGGATTTATCAGCAAGACCGATCGCGAGAAACTGAACTGGGTGCTGCAGCAGCCGGTAGAAACCCTGGGTGAACTGGATGTGCGCTTTGACGACGAGCGGTTGCCGGAAATGCTGTTCCGTTATCGTGCCCGGAATTATCCTGGCAGTCTGATGGGCGAGGAAGTGGAACGCTGGGAAAGCTTCCGCAGCCAGCGTCTGATGCAGCCGAAAAAGGGCTGGCGCTCACTGGAGGCCTACGGGCATGAGTTGCAGCGGCTGGCAGCGGATCCGGCGCTGGCGCCAGAAAAAATGCAGATCCTGGAGGATCTGCATCTGTATGGGGAGTCGTTGATTCCTTATATGTAACCCGGCCTCGGTGTCGGATTACGGCTTTGCCTAATCCGACCTACTATTGCCACTGCCACCTCCCCCGTAGGTCGGATTAGCCGCAGGCGTAATCCGACACCCCCTCACCGCCGCTTCATGAAGTACACGCTCAGCCCCTGACCCACGAGGCTTAGCACCTCGCTGCCCAGCGCCTCGGCCTGCACCAGTTTCTGTACTGGCCCGGTCGCCAGGCTATGGCCATCGGAATCCCGTGCTTTGATCAGTTTCCACTCCACCTCGTTGCTCACCAGTGCCATCATTTCTTTCAGCTGGTGAATGTCCTGTGGACGGAACCAGCGGTCGCGGCAGCCGCCGAGGGAATAGAAGTCTTCCTCGTTGAGCAGGCTTTGCCACGCGCCGTCCTCTTTGTTGTTCAGCACGATGCGTCGAAGCTGACGCAGGGCGGTGCGGGTGGGCGAGAGCTTGTGCTGGCTGATCAACTGGCGAATGCGGCGATCACCCTCGGTCTGCTCGGCCACGGCGGTGTGCATGTGCACCACGGCGCCGTTCTGGGTGGCTGAACTGACCAGTGCCGCCAGGGATACTTCGGTCATCGCCGTGGAGGGCAGGCGCCCCACTTCCACCCAATGCACCTTGTGACCATCGGCAACAAATCGTTGGGCGATGGACCAGGGCCAGAAAACGATGTTGTCGATGCCCATGTCGTTGGCCATACGGGAGGCCTTGGCGATGTTGGCCAGGGACTCGTCCACGGCGATGACTTCCACATCGTCCAGATAGTGCGCCAGTTCCATGGCACGCTGGCCGGATTGGGCGCCACACACCATGATCCGCAGTGTGGCGGGCAGGTTGTCGGTGGCGAGTCTGAGTTCTTCCGCCATTAGCACCTTCAGGCTGCTTTCCGCGCGGTACGCCAGTTGTGACCAGCTCGGCCAGGCCTGGGGCACGTCAGCCTTATCGAGGCACAGCTCGTCGGCTTTCTCGTCAAAATTCTGTTTGATGGCTTCTTCGGCGGCGCGGTCGTAGTAGCTGGCGGCCAGTACCGGCTGCATCGCCAGAGGCCAGTCCACCAGGCTCCAGCGGCCAAGATCCATCGCAAAGTCTTGATGGAACAGCGCGCTGTAAAGGGCGCTCAACAGCAGAGACCCGGTGATCGCGTCCTGGGGTTCACCCATTGCAAGCTGCGCACTGATGCTGTTGTTGATGGTGTCGATCAGGCGCTCTTCGTCTTCGTCCGCTGTCAGGGCGTAGCCGGTGCGGTCGGCGTAGCGGGCCAGCGCCAGCGTGAGTGGCTGCAGCTCTTCCCTCAGTTCCGCGGTATGCGCCACTTCAGCAATCACGGCTCGACGGAGCAGGGTGACCAGCTCTTCTACCGCCGGGTCCGGCATCAAGGTTTTTTCCAGCGCCAGAATCAGCAGCTCGTCTTCACTGGCCGCATCCAGCACAATCTGGGCCTGTGGATTGTCCAGATCGTATTGCTGGCGAATGATGGCTGCCACAAACTGACCCAGTTCCTGATGGGGTAGGCCGTCTTTGTTCAGCAGCGCGATGGCATCCTGCGCCAGGGTGGCGTCGGCCTTGTTCACGTTCAGCTGTGCGGCGCAGGTCATCATGCCGCTGTAGACCGATTCCCACTGGGCGCCGGTTTCCAGCAGCTTGCGGTAATGCAGGTAGGCTACATCAAACTGCCCCTGCAGCCGTTTGGCGTGGGCAACACCACAAAAAGCGGCGGCGGATTGCCGGTCAAGCTCCAGCGCCTGCAGGAAATACTGCTCCGCCAGCGCCGGGCGTTCACTCTTCATCGCCCAGTAGCCGAGGTTGGCGTACTGCTGCGCCTGATCCGGCTGGTGGGTCAGGCTGGCGTTGAACAGCGCATGGGCCTTCTCAAGCTGACCATCATCCAGTTCCACCCGCCCCAGCAGGCCCAGCGCACCGGCGTGATCCGGCTCCAGCGCCAGCGCCTCATCCAGGTAGCTGCGGGATTCATGCCGCGCATTGAGTCGTTGAACAAACGACCCGGCCCCGCTGTTGGACTCGCCATAGGCCAGGTTTGCCTGCAACACCAGCCGCGCCACATGCGCCTGCCGGGATTCTGAAGCCTGAATGTGATGCTGTGCTTGCATGGGACACCTCTTGCCTTTCTTATTAACCCTGCAGTAACTGCAGAACCTGCTGGGGCCGTGCGTTGGCCTGCGACAGCACGGAGAGACCGGCCTGCTGCAACACCTGGGTACGGGCAAGCTCGGCGGATTCAGCAGCGAAGTCCGCATCGCGGATGCGGCTGTTGGACGCCGACAGGTTTTCAGACGTGGTGCTCAGATTCGCGATGGTCGATTCAAAACGGTTCTGAACCGCGCCGAGCTCGGCCCGGATGCCGTTGATGCTATCGATGGCGAAATCTGTGAGGATCATCGCCAGGTCTGCACCGTCCTGGGTGGAAATGTCGGTGTCATTCAACGTGACTGTGTCTGCCGCCGGATCCGGATCGATGTCTTGGTTGGTACCGCCGTCAACTGAGAAATTCACTGCGTAGTCTTCGCCGAACTGTGATGAAAATATCAGTTCGTCGTTTGTACGGTTCATATTGGCGGAAATGCCTGTGGTTGGCGTTTGGGCATTGATTTGTCCAAGCGCATCCTGCAATGAACGGGCTTCACTGACGCTTACGACGGTATCGTTGCCGTCTGCGTCAGTGAGGGTGACCGTAAAGTCAGCCGTGCGTCCGTCTGCAAAGATATCTTCAAGTGAGTCGGTTCCGTCGGTCAGGTCGAGGATATTTGTTGATTGCCCGATAACGGAGCCGAGCTGGCTGCCACGGCTATCAAAACCACTAACACTAATAGTGTCGCCGGCATTTGCGCCGACCTGGAAGGTTTGAGTAAGAAGGCTTCCGTCCAGGACATTGAGGCCGTTAAAGGAAGTCTGGCCTGCGATCCGATTAACTTCAGCGATGCGCTGCTGGACCTCAGAGTTCAAAGCTTCCCGGTCTGAGGGGCTGTTGGAGCCGTTAGCTGATTGCACTGCCAACTCACGAATGCGTTGCAGGTTAGCGGTAATCTCGTCCAGGGCGCCTTCCGCAGTCTGAGCGAGGGAAATGCCATCGTTCGCGTTGCGCTGAGCCATGTTCAGACCCGTAATCTGCGACTGAAAGCGTTCGGATATGGCGAGCCCCGCTGCATCGTCCTTAGCGGAGTTGATGCGTAGGCCAGACGAGAGGCGCTCGAGCGCGGTATTTGCATCAGATTGGGATGCATTAAGGTTGCGCTGTGCGTTAAGCGACGCGATGTTCGTGTTGATGATCTGAGGCATAGTATTTCTCCCTGCTCTGAGGTGCCGGTAACCCCGTGCCCGATCAAGATTGGGAACGCATTGCCGGCGGACATTCATGGAATTGCCGTTTGACGAGAGCAAAGCGAAAGCCGTGCCATGTTAGTCTTTAGGTTTTTAAAATACTGATAATTATTAATTTATTGGAATGGGGTTGTGGGTGGCGAAGATCGGTTTTTGCGGTTCGCGGAAGTGGTTTGCCGCTTTTTTGGCTCTTTTTACAATGATTAACAAAATCTCTGAAGATTTTTCTAAAGGATGAGAAAGGGGTGCCGTTAAGTGAGGTAACAGGGCGGCGCTTCAAACCAAAAAACGGGCGCCAGACCTTTTCCATGAAATAACGACATCGGTCGAAGGAGAAGCAATATGGCTCTCGGTATCAACACAAACATCGCCTCCATCAATGCTCAGAATCAACTGAATAAGTCTCAGAGTCTTAATGCTCAGGCTTTGGAACGTTTGTCCTCTGGTCTTCGCATTAACTCTGCCAAAGATGATGCGGCCGGCTTGCAGATCGCAACGAGCTTGGACTCTCAAATTCGAGGCCAGACTGTTGCTTCAAGAAATGCTAATGACGCAATCTCAATGATCCAGACGGCTGAAGGCGCTCTTGATGAGGTGGTAAATAACCTCCAGCGGATGCGAGAGTTGGCTGTTCAGGCTGCCAACGGTAGTAACGGGGCCGACCAGCGCGCGGCAATTCAGGAAGAGATGGATGATCGCGCAGCGGAAATTACCCGCACACTTAATTCTGCTGAGTTTAACGGTATCAAGTTGTTGAGCGGTGCCGCGACTGATGTGGACTTTCAAGTTGGCGCGAATACAACTGCAGACGATACTGTCACGGTAGGCTTTGCGGACTTGGCTACAGCAGGTGCAACGAGTGCTGTTCCTCAGTCGCAAGATGTGACTGACGCGACGACCTCCCAAACCGCGATCGACGATATTGATACCGCACTGGACAACGTTAACGCAAAGAGAGGGGAGTTCGGTGCGGCTCAAAACCGCATGGACAGTGTCCTGAACACGCTAGCTGCATCTGTGGAAAGTGCTGAAGCATCGAAGAGCCGAATTCTCGATGCGGATTTTGCATCGGAATCCGCCAAGCTGGCCAAGTCCAACGTACTCCAGCAGGCCGGTATCTCGGTTCTGGCCCAGGCCAACGCCCGTCCTAACCAGGTTCTGTCCCTCCTGCAGTAATCGGGGCATCGTGACGGCAGCTACCCTTTCGATCTGAAGGGGTAGCTTCACGCCGTTAGAGGATAGCGAGGTAAGCTATGAATGACGTGAACCTGAACAGCCCGGATCTGAAGCTGGTACGCTCCAGTGAGCAAGCTCCGGCTCGGGCGCCCGCGTCACCTCAGAACGAAGGCAGCAATGCCTCCGCTCAGTTTGCAGCTTCGTCAGCTGGCCGGTCAGTGTCGGTGCAGCCCTCCCAGATCCAGGAATCGTCGAAAGCCGCCAGGCTGGAAGCGAGGAATGATCAGCAGCGGGAGCAGCTGGACGATGCCGTGACCCAACTGAACGATTATGTTCAGACAGTCCAGCGGGATCTGAAGTTCGAAGTGAATAATGAGCTGGGTGAGACCATCGTGCGTGTGGTGGATCAGGACACCCAGGAAGTTATTCGGCAGATTCCGGACGACGTGGCGTTGAGGTTGGCAGAGAACTTGCAGCAGGACGAACCGCTGACGTTATTCAACGCAAAGGTGTAATACCTTGCCGCTTGCGGTTTAGTTGAGTAATGGCTTTACAGCACCGCCGCACCCGCAAGGGTCCGGCGGCTTTATGCGTTTAACAGGTTTGGATTTTACACTCTGTAACAAAAGGCCGATGGATAAAGGCAAAGTTTTGCCGCTTTTGGCCGTTATACAGAGTAACCGAGTCACACAGCCTTTCAGGAGGCGGAATCATGGCATCTATTACATCGTTGGGAGCGGGCTCCGGCATTTTCAGCAATGACCTGGTAGATCAGCTGGTCAACGCAGAAAGAGCGCCAGCAAAGCAGCGGCTGGATCTGGAGCAGTCTCAGGCTCAGGCCAAGATTTCCGCGTACGGGTCGCTTCGCAGTGCCGTTGAGGCGTTGCGGGCTCCTATGGAGAAGTTGAGCAGTGCCGAGGGACTTCAGGCGTTTACCTCAACGTCCTCGAATGAAGGGGTTGCAGGAGTATCGGTGGATCCCACCAAGGCCAGCCGTGGCTCCTACAGTCTCGAAGTAACCCAACTTGCCCAGGCTCAGTCATTGGCGTCTGACGTTTTTGCGGACCGGGATGCAACCGCAGTAGGGACAGGGACGCTGACCTTGAATGTTGGTGGCGTCGCAACTGACATTACAGTCGACGAGACCAACAACACCCTCGAGGGGCTGGCAGCTTCTATCAATGAGGCGAATGCTGGCGTGTCTGCGGGTATTGTTGATACGGGGTCGGGCTTTCGCCTGGTTTTGTCTTCGGAAGAGACCGGCGCTGAGAACGCAATTCAAATGTCCGTTGCTGGTGCAGATGCTGATCTGACGCAGTTTGTTGCGAACATGGAAGAAACCGTCGCCGCCAAAGACGCGGTGATGGAAATAAACGGCATTGAGATCACTCGGTCCGGCAACACCGTTGAGGGTGTTATCGACGGCGTGACCTTTGACGTCAAGTCTGTGGGTACATCCACCGTCAAGGTGGAGCAGGACTCGGAAGCCGTGGCCGGCCGGGTGCAGGAGTTTGTTGACAAGTTCAACGGCCTGCAGGACGTGATCAAAAAGTTCTCAGGCTTCAATTCGGTTTCCGGTGAGGGCGGTATTCTCAGTGGAGATTCGACAGTTCGCGGTATCCAGAGTGAGCTCCGCCGAATGTTGACTACCATCCCCGAGGGGCTGGAAAGTTCACCGGTGCGAATGTTGGCAGACGTTGGGATCAAAACCGATCCCAGCACGGGCAAGCTGGAGTTTGATCAGGCGAAGTTTACGGAACAGCTTGAGGCGAATCCGGAAGCCATGACGGCGTTGTTCGCGGAAAAGGACGGTGTTGAGGGCATTGCTGAGCGCACCGTCAATACCGTGACCGACTTTTTGGCCAGTGACGGGGCTTTGGCAACTCGCACCGAAGGGTTAAACGCTGCGTTGCAGGATATCCAGGACAAGCGTGATCGCCTGGATTTGCGTATTGCATCCTACGAGGAGCGCCTGATCAAGCAGTTTTCCGCAGCGGACTCGCTTATTTCACAGATCCAGAGTAGCGGGAACTACGTTGCCCAGCAGTTGGCAGCTCTGGCTCCGCAAAACAACCAGAAATAGTTTTAGCTGAAATCCCAAGAGGTCACGTTATGAACGGTCTTCAGCAATACCAGCGTATCAACACCCAGACCAGCATCACCGATGCTGATCCCCATAAGCTGATTCAGCTCCTGTACAACGGCGCGCTGGAGCGGATCAACATGGCGAAGGCCCGCATGCAGGCGAAAGATTACGAAGGCAAAGGCCGGTTGATCTCCAAGGCTATTGAGATTGTCGGCGGTCTGCGGGAGTTCCTGGATCTGGAGAAGGGCGGCGATTTGGCCCAGCGTCTTGCATCGCTTTACGAGTATATGGAGCGCACCCTCCTCGAAGCCAGCATGAGAAACGACATCACCAAACTGGACGAAGTGGCCAACCTCCTTCGCTCCATCAAAGACGGCTGGGACGGCATCCGCGAAGAGGTGGTGAACCAGCAGCAGGCGGTCTGAACCGGATGTGCAGTGAAAATGGCCCGTAAAACGGGCCATTTTTTTGCCCGCTTAACTATACTTGCTTTACACGTTCCAGCTGAGCGATGGCCGTCTATGTACCGATTTCTGCTCCGTTGTTGTGCCGGCTTCCTGGCTGCGTTGCTGGCGACTGGCGTTGCCGTGGCTCGTGCCGAGCCGGAGGCGGTGATGTTTTCACTGCCCGACGTCTGGCCCTGGGCATATGAGTCGGCCGAAGGCCAGCAGCAGGGCAGTCTGGTGGAATTGGCTCGCCGCCTATCGGACATTTCCGGAATCCCGATCCGTACCAAATTGCGCCCGTTGCGGCGAGTGATCATGGAAATTTCCAACAGTGAGGTGGGATTTACCTTTCTGTTTCGCAGCCCCGAGCTGGATGAGAAGGCAGTGCCGGTCGGGAAGGTTATTGACGTTAATCTGTTGTTGTTGGCGATGGCAGATACCGATTACCCGCTGAATCTGAATAAGCTGGGTCGAACTCGGGTCGCCTTTATTCGCGGCACGTATCTGGGCGAGGCCTTCGAGTATGATCAGGATGTGGTCAAAGTGCCGGTGTCCAGCGTGTCCCAGGCGATCGATCTGCTGAAGATGCAGCGCATCTCGGCAGTCCTCGCCAGCGATCACAACATTTTGCGCAGTATCCAGCAGCGGGGACTGACCTTCCGTGACTTCCGTTACCGGCAGCATGTGACGGGACAGCCGGCGATGATGTACCGCTCCGTCAGTGGCAGCAATCCCGCCCACGGTGAGAAATTCGCCCAGGCACTGCAGGCGATGGAGCGCAGTGGTGAGCTTAACCGTCTGTTTTTTGGTCAGGCGGGACCGGTGTCAGCGGGTAAGCTGCTCTCTGCGAATTAACCCGTCCCTTTCAGTGACTTCAGTTCAATAGCCATTCCCCCCACGCTCCCGTACAATATGCGCCTTATTTTACTGACCCCGATTTCAGGATTTGGAGCAAGGGTATGTCTGATATCAAGAAGGTGGTGCTGGCTTATTCCGGTGGCCTGGATACGTCTGTCATCGTTCGCTGGCTGCAGGACACCTACAACTGTGAGGTGGTGACCTTTACCGCCGACATCGGCCAGGGCGAGGAAGTGGAGCCTGCGCGTGCCAAGGCGGAAGCCCTGGGTGTGAAGGAGATCTACATCGAGGATCTGCGCGAGGAATTCGTGCGTGATTACGTGTTCCCGATGTTCCGCGCCAACACCATCTACGAGGGCGAGTACCTGCTTGGTACCTCCATTGCTCGCCCGCTGATTGCCAAGCGCCTGATCGACATTGCCAATGAAACCGGTGCCGACGCGATTTCCCACGGTGCCACCGGCAAGGGCAACGACCAGGTGCGTTTCGAGCTGGGCGCCTATGCGCTGAAGCCGGGTGTGAAAGTGATTGCGCCCTGGCGTGAGTGGGATCTGAATTCCCGCGAGAAGCTGCTGGCCTACTGCGACGAGCGAAACATTCCGGTGGAGAAGAAAAAGGGCAAGTCCCCTTACTCCATGGACGCCAACCTGCTGCATATCTCCTACGAAGGCATCAACCTTGAAGATCCGTGGGCAGAAGCCGAGGAAGACATGTGGCGCTGGAGTGTGTCTCCGGAAGCCGCGCCGGATCAGCCCACCTATGTTGAGCTGACCTACAAAAAGGGCGACATTGTTGCCATCGACGGTCAGGACATGAAGCCCCATGTGGTGCTGGAAACCCTGAACAAGCTGGCGGGTGAGAACGGCATTGGTCGTCTCGACATTGTCGAGAACCGGTACGTGGGCATGAAGTCCCGCGGCTGCTACGAAACCCCGGGCGGTACCATCATGCTGCGGGCGCACCGTGCCATCGAGTCCATTACGCTGGACCGTGAAGTGGCGCACCTGAAAGACAGCATCATGCCGCGGTATGCCGAAGTGATCTACAACGGTTACTGGTGGTCACCGGAGCGTGAAGCGCTGCAGGCGCTGATCGACCAGACACAGCATTACGTCAACGGTACCGTGCGTCTGAAGCTCTACAAGGGCAACGTGGACGTGGTTGGCCGCAAGTCCGACGACTCGCTGTTTGACGAGAAGATCGCCACCTTTGAGGAAGATCAGGGTGCCTACGATCAGAAAGACGCGGAAGGCTTCATCAAGCTGAACGCTCTGCGGCTGCGTATTGCCGCTGGCAAGGGCCGCAAGCTTTAACTGGCCGCTTTAGACGCCCGGAACTCTCCGGGCGTCTTTCCCGCTACCGCTTTGAATTTACGGTGAAACGACGTGGTTTCACTGTACCCCAGCCGCAAGGCAATCTCCGGAATTCCCAGTTTACTATTCTGCAGATAGTCCTCCGCCATCTGCTGTCGCACCTCATCCAGTAATTGCTGATACGCCGCGCCTTCCTGGCTCAGCTTGCGTTGCAGTGTGCGGCTGGTCATGCCCAGTTGCTCCGCCACCAAGTCCTGCCGGGTAATGCCATGCATCAGCTGCTGTTGAATGGCGTATTTCACTCGCGAGGTGAGGTCGGTGTCGCTTTCCAGCGCGGCGAGCTGGCTCAGGGCGTGGGCTTCCAGGGTTTTGCGAAGCAGCGGGTCGGGCTGGCGCAGGGGCAGGGTGAGCAGATCCCGGTGCAGTCGCACCGAATCCCGCTGCGCGCCGAACCTGACCGGGCAGTGCCACCGATGTTTGTAAGCGGCTTCGTAATCGGTTCCGGGCGAAGGTCGCTGCAGTTCCACCTCTGCCGGACCGGCCTCTGGCTGGTCACCCAGCCAACGGGCGTAGTTGATCCAGGAGGCGAACACGTTGTCCACCATCTGCGGCCGGATCAGCGGGTCATCGTAATTGCAGGTCCACACCAGGCGCAGGTAGTCGCCCTCCTGCAGGATGCGGGTGGTGCCCATGTCGCCGACCAGTTTTTCGAACGGCGTAATGCGCATCACGGCTTCGCCGAGCGTGGCGCAGCTCATGGTGATGTAGCCCAAAACGCTGTAAGAGCCCGGTTGCACGAAATCGCCGGTTTCCAGGCCGAGGATCGGGTTGCCGGTTTGCTCGCACAGGCGGTGGATGAAGGCCTGGAAGTGTTCGCCGTTGATGCGCCCCTCGTCACTGGTGAGGATTGCCGGGTCCAGCCCGCAGTCAGCGAGCAGAGTGTGGGTGTCAATACCGTTGGCGTTGGCGGCGCGCACGTACTGGCGCAGGGCCGCCACGGAGGCGGTTCCGAGGGTTTTCATGGTGACAGCGCATGTTGTTGTAGTGTTTGTCACGAGAGTATAGCGGAAGCAGGCAATAAAAAAGCCAGCTCATGTGAGCTGGCTTGAAATCAAAACTTAAGGAAAGAACGAAAGTGCCTGAAAAATTCGTTAATCCGGTGGATCGTTACCCAAACGGCGGCGGAGGTACTACACGGCTCCTCCGCCATTGGGCGGATACTGCTTAAATCCACAATTGCAGAATAGGGCTTTCGCGCCGGCAAGTCTGTTTGTGAAGTGTGTCCCAGTGTTACTGTTTGTTTTTTAGGCGTCGGCTTTCATTTCTGGTGCGGTTTCGGTGAACCGGCGAGTCTCGTAGGCATCCACCAGCCCCTGAACCGCGGCGCGTTCCACGTCCTGAACCGTGGGTGTGCCGGCCTGCGCGTCGGATTTGCACAGCACCATGCCCGCCTCGACAGAGATGTAGCCGGCAGTGGTTTTCAGCGCCTTGTGGTTGATGCCGTCAAACACCCGGCGGAACGCCGTGGCGGTGCAGTTATCGCTGGTGGGGAAGTAGGCCACAATGGCGTATTGATTGTCGCCAACCCGGCACAGCGCGTCCATGGGCCGGATCAGATGGCTGAGGCGCCGGGCAATACCGATGGCCAGCTCGCTCATCACCGAGGGCGGATGTTTACGCTTGAGTTCCTGCCAGTTGCGGATGCCGCACAGCACGTAGGCGGTGGAGCCGTTGCGGGATTCAGCGTGGCGCAGGGTTTTAGCCAGCCGCTCACGGGCGTATTTGTTGTTGCACAGCCCGGTTTCCAGATCAATGATGTTGGTGGCTTCCAGCTCCCGGTTGTTCTCGATCAGCAGGGAATTGGCCCGCAACAGGGTATTCTGACGGTCGGCCATGCGGTCGGCAGCAAAGATCCGCGGAATCAGCTGTTTGGTCATGTCGGATTTGTAGATGAAATCGTCTACGCCGCGATCAAAGGCTTCGGACAGCGCTTCCACGCTCTCCCTGGCGGTGAGCAGAATAACGTAGGTGTAGTGGTTGTTCTGTTCGTCCTGCTGGCGCACCTGATCGGTCAGCTCCAGGCCGTCCATTTCCGGCATCAGCCAGTCGGCAATCAGCACGCTGACCGGGCGCTGCTCAATCAGTGCCAGCGCCGCCGGGGCGTTGTTGGCGATGCGTACGTCGCGATAACCGGCATTTCGCAGGGTGCGGCCAACCACCATACTACTGAACTTTGCGTCGTCTACTACAAGGATGGGGAGATCCAGATTTGGCATTGTTATCTACTTTTACCAGTCCGTTGTCAGATGCGGTAAGGTGCGGGGCTTGCTATGCTTTGCCCTTATTTTAACGGCCAGATTATACCCTTAACGGTTTATGGAGAATAACGACCATGCCCTCTTTTGACATTGTTTCAGAAATCGATATGCACGAAGTCACCAACGCGGTGGATCAGGCCAAGCGGGAGCTGGGCAACCGCTGGGATTTCAAGAATGTGGAAGCGGATATCGAGAGTGACGACAAGGGCATTACCATCAGCGCCGAGCAGGAGTTCCAGCTGGAGCAACTGCTGGACATGCTGCGCATGGCGTTTGCCAAGCGCAACATTGACAGCCGGGCCATTTCCGAAGACGGCGAAAGCAAGTCCGGCAAGCTGGTCAAGCAGCACTTGTTGCTGAAGCAGGGCATCGAAACCGACATGGCGAAGAAGATCGTCAAGATGATCAAGGACGCCAAACTGAAGGTTCAGGCCAGCATTCAGGGTGACAAGGTGCGGGTGACCGGCAAGAAACGCGACGACCTGCAAACGGCGATCGCGCTGCTGAAAGAAGCGGAGCTTGAGATTCCGCTGCAGTTCAACAACTTCCGCGACTGATCCGGGGGCTGCACCATCAACTCCGGAACCCGCCTGGCCCTGTTCAAGGACGCGCTTTACACCTACACCCGCTGGCAGGTCATTGCCCTGCTGTTCCTGGGGTTCTCCGCCGGCCTGCCGTTCCTGCTGGTGTTTTCCACCCTGAACGCGCGGTTGGCGGATGTCGGTGTCGAGACGGCCACCATCGGCTTTTTCAGCTGGCTGGGCATCACCTATTCCATCAAGGTGTTCTGGGCGCCGGTGGTGGACCGGCTCAAACTGCCTCTGCTGGACCGGCTGCTGGGCAAGCGCCGTAGCTGGATACTGCTGGCCCAGGCGGGCATCGCCACCGGGCTGTATCTGATGGCCCATGTGGATGCCGTTGCGGCACCGGAGATGATGGCCCTGTGCGGGCTGCTGGTGGCGTTTTCCTCCGCCACCCAGGATGTGGCCATTGATGCCTACCGCATCGAGATTGCCGAAGAACGCCTGCAGGCTGCGCTGGCAGCCACTTACATCTTTGGCTACCGGCTGGCGCTGCTGGTAGCCGGGGCGGGCGCCCTGTACCTGGCCGAGTTCTGGTCCTGGCAGGTGTCCTACGAAGTGATGGCGCTACTGGTGGGCGTCGGGGCGGTCACCGTGCTGCTGGTGCGTGAGCCTGCGGTGAACCATTTTGCCGCGGCCCAGGACATCGCCCACAAGATCGAGCAGGAGGCCAGCAAACGCGCCCATCTGAATCCCCGGCTCGCTCGCATCATCGGCTGGTTCTACGCCGCCGTCGCCGGCCCGTTCCTGGATTTTTTTCGCCGCTACAAAGAACTGGCCATCCTGATCCTGCTGATGGTCGCGGTGTACCGGATTTCGGACATCGCCATGGGGGTGATGGCCAATCCGTTTTATCTGGATTTCATGGGTTTCAGTAAAGTTCAGGTGGCGGACGTAACCAAGGTCTTCGGCTTTTTCATGACTATTGCCGGTTCCCTGGTAGGTGGCGTGATGGTGATGCGCTACGGGGTTCGCAACATTCTCCTGCTGGGCGCGGTCATGACAGCAGCCACCAATCTGTTGTTCGTGCTCCTGGCGCAGTACCCGCCAAACATTTATACCCTGGCGGCGGTGGTCAGCGCCGATAACCTCAGCGGCGGCATCGCCAATGTGGCGCTGATCGCCTGGCTCTCCAGCATGACCAGTGCCTCGTTTACCGCTACCCAGTATGCGCTGTTCAGCTCCCTGATGACCCTGCCAGGCAAATTCCTCGGCGGCTTCTCGGGCATTGTGGTGGCGGACTTCGGCTACGCCCAGTTCTTCCTGGTCGCCGGCTTCATGGGCGTGCCTGCGATCCTTCTGGCCCTCTTCATGATCCGCCATGGGGCTCGGCTGGATGCTTTGGCACCGCGGAATGAGGAAGCGGTGCCGGCTCCTGGCTCTCATTGAGCGTGGGGCTGGCCCCGGGGTGGGGACACCTTTTCTTCTGGAAAACGAACTCGCTTCGCTCAGACACCGTTATTCCGGCAGAAAAGGTATCCCCACCCCGTGACCGACTCGACTTCGAAGAAAACCGCCACCGTAGGTCGGATTAGTGCAGCGTAATCCGACAACTCAATTTAACCCGCGAGCACAACGATGCCTGAACCCACAAAAGAACAAAAAATCTGGCAGGTGGTCGCTGCAATACCTCCGGGCTGCGTAGCCAGCTATGGTCAGGTCGCCGACATGGCCGGCCTGGGTCGACAGGCACGTTTCGTGGGCCGCGCGTTGGGTAAACTGCCGGCCGGCCATTCAATCCCTTGGTTCCGGGTTATTCGCAGTAACGGCCAGATAGCTTTCCCACAAGGCTCCGATCCGCACGAAACTCAGGTGCACCGATTGCGGGAAGAGGGAGTGGAAGTTCTCAACGGTCGAGTTGCCATGCGAAGCTTCCAGTGGCAGCCGTGAGTTTGTCTGGGGCTGCAGGGGTGTTGGGTTGTTCGGGCTGTTTTGTCGGATTACGCTTCGCTAATCCGACCTACGGTGGCTACTGTGACGCGTATTCTTGGTCAGTAAGCAGAAGGCCATCCAAAAGTCAGGTCGGTCACGGGGTGGGGGTACCTTTTCTGCAGGAACAAAGGTGTCTGAGCGCAGCGAGTTCTTTTTCCGAAAGAAAAGGTACCCCCACCCCGGGACCAGCCCCCACATCAAAGGCCAGCCCCCGGTTTAAGAGGGCCGGCCAGGGAGTCACAACGACTAAAGCCGCAAAGCCCCGTCTACTTCGATCATTCGACCAGACACATAGTCATTCTCAAAGATAAACGCTGCAGCCGAAGCAATCTCCTCCGGCTTGCCCATGCGCTTGAGAGGTATACCGGCGGTCATCTTCTCCAGCGCTTCCGGCTTCATCGAGGCGGTCATCTCGGTTTCAATAAAGCCCGGGGCAATGCCCATGCAGCGGATGCCGTAGCGGGCCAGCTCCTTTGCCCAGACCGGAACCAGAGCAGAAACACCGGCCTTGGCGGCGGAGTAATTGCTCTGGCCCATGTTGCCGGCGCGGGAAATAGAGGCGATGTTGATGATCGCACCCTGATCGCCGTTCTTGATCATCTGGGTAGCGGCTTCACGGCCACACAGGAACACGCCCGTCAGGTTCACATCGATCACCGACTGCCACTGGGACAGCTCCATGCGCTTTTCCACCTGGCCATCTTTCACCTTGACCATCAGCCCGTCGCGCAGGATACCGGCGTTGTTGACCAGACCGTTCAGGTGGCCGAAGTCCTTCACAATGGCTTCGAAGGTTTTCTCAACGTCTTCTTCCTTGGCGACGTTACAAACGTAGCTGCGAGCCTCGACGCCGGCGGCCTTGCAGGCGGCAACGGCTTCGTCGAGCTTCTCCGGCATCAGGTCGATCAGTGCCAGTTTCGCGCCTTTGGCAGCGAGGTATTCGGCCATGGCGCGGCCCAGGCCCTGGCCGCCGCCGGTGATTGCAATCACGGAATCTTGAAGTTTCATGTTTTGCCCTAACTAAGTTCTCAGGTGGTTTTACGTTTTCTGTGTGTCTGCGTGGTTGTTATGAGGAGGCATTTTGCCCGTTTTCCTGTTTCTTTTCATTATTATGCCCATCGCCGAAATGGCGGTGCTGATCAAGGTCGGTGGCATCATCGGCGTGCTGAACACCATCGGCCTGGTGCTGCTGACCGCCGTAGTGGGTGCGTGGCTGTTGCGCCAGCAGGGGCTGGCCACATTACTGCGGGCGAATCAGCGCCTCAACAGTGGTGAGCTGCCGGCCAAAGAGGTGGCCGAGGGGCTGATTCTGGCGGTAGGTGGCGCGCTGCTGCTGACCCCGGGATTTATTACCGACACCGTGGGCTTCCTGTGCCTGCTGCCCGGCACCCGTCACTGGTTTGTTGCCCAGGCGATGAAGCGCATGGTGATGTCGGGGCAGGCCGGCGGCTTTCATTTTCGTGCCGGCGGCGGGCAGGGGCCGTTTACCGGGCAAGAGAGCCCCTTCGGCCGCCAGCGTCCGTTTGATCGGGATGCCAACGGCGACATCATCGAGGGGGAGTTCCAGGATCAGACCGAAAGCGATCGAAACCGCATCGAAAAAAAGTGAAAATTTTTTGTTCCGGGGTGTTGAAAACCTCTACGGCCTACCCCAAATAGGACACACAAGTTCGCTGCGGGCTGATTTCCACTGAAAACAGCTGGTTATCAAGCCGGGCAATTTGTCGGATCACGCATTGCGGGTCCGACTTACATCAACAATGTCATTGCCACATTAATCTGACTATTGGAGAAACCGAGCAATGAAAATTCGTCCGCTACACGATCGTGTCGTCGTACGCCGAAAGGAAGAAGAAGAGAAAACCGCAGGTGGCATCGTGCTGCCGGGGAATGCCAAGGAGAAGCCGTCCCAGGGTGAAGTGCTTGCCGTGGGCAATGGCCGCATCCTCGATAACGGCGAGACCCGTGCACTGGCGGTCAAGGTGGGTGACACCGTGGTGTTCGGTCAGTACGCCGGTAACACCGTAAAGGTTGACGGTGAAGAGCTCCTGATCATGAGCGAGAACGACATCTACGGCGTGCTTGAGTGATCGCGCAAGCGACCGGCACGAAATCTCATTCATCCGATTGATTCAACGATTTCGGTTTAACGAACAGGAATTGAAGACATGGCAGCAAAAGACGTTAGATTCGGCGACAGCGCCCGCAAGCGCATGGTTGAAGGCGTTAACATCCTGGCAGACGCCGTCAAGGTAACCCTCGGCCCCAAAGGTCGTAACGTGGTTCTGGAGAAGTCCTTCGGCTCCCCCACCGTGACCAAAGACGGTGTGTCTGTGGCCAAGGAAATCGAGCTGAAAGACAAGTTCGAGAACATGGGTGCCCAGATGGTCAAGGAAGTCGCTTCCCAGACCAACGACACCGCCGGTGACGGCACCACCACCGCGACCGTTCTGGCCCAGGCCATCGTTCGCGAAGGCATCAAGGCGGTTACCGCCGGCATGAACCCGATGGATCTGAAGCGTGGTATCGACAAGGCGACCATCGCCGCTGTGGAAGCCATCCGCGATCTGTCCAAGCCGTGCGACGATAACCGCAACATCGCGCAGGTTGGCACCATCTCCGCCAACGGCGACGAGAGCATCGGCAAGATCATTGCCGACGCCATGGAGCGCGTTGGTAAGGAAGGCGTCATCACCGTTGAGGAAGGCCGTGGCCTGGAAGACGAGCTGGACGTGGTTGAAGGTATGCAGTTCGACCGCGGTTACCTGAGCCCGTACTTCATCAACAACCAGGACAACATGTCTGCCGAACTGGATGACCCGTACATCCTGCTGGTCGACAAGAAGATCTCCAACATCCGCGAACTGCTGCCGGTGCTGGAAGCTGTCGCCAAAGCGGGCAAGCCGCTGCAGATCATCGCCGAAGATATCGAAGGCGAAGCGCTGGCCACTCTGGTGGTGAACAACATGCGTGGCATCGTCAAGGTCAACGCCGTCAAGGCGCCGGGCTTTGGTGACCGTCGCAAGGAAATGCTGCAGGACATCGCCATCCTGACCGGTGGCACCGTGATTTCCGAGGAAGTGGGCCTGACTCTGGAGAACACCACTCTGGATGATCTGGGTACTGCCAAGCGCGTTAACGTGACCAAGGAAAACACCACGCTGATCGGCGGTGCTGGCGCTCAGGCGGATATCGAAGCCCGC
Source organism: Marinobacter lipolyticus (assembly GCF_018424605.1). Taxonomy (GTDB): domain Bacteria; phylum Pseudomonadota; class Gammaproteobacteria; order Pseudomonadales; family Oleiphilaceae; genus Marinobacter; species Marinobacter lipolyticus_B. The sequence continues at coordinate 234,742 of NZ_QTKT01000005.1, forward strand.
GTTGAGCAGATCCGCAAGCAGATCGAAGACAGCAGCTCCGATTACGACAAAGAGAAGCTGCAGGAGCGCGTAGCGAAGCTGGCCGGCGGTGTTGCCGTGATCAAGATCGGTGCCGGTTCTGAAGTGGAAATGAAAGAGAAGAAGGCTCGCGTTGAAGACGCGCTGCACTCCACCCGCGCTGCCGTTGAAGAAGGCATCGTACCGGGCGGTGGTGTAACCCTGATCCGCGCCATTGCGGCTCTGGACAAGGTTGACGCGATCAACGAAGAGCAGAAGGCCGGTGTGAACATCCTGCGTCGTGCCATGGAAGCTCCGCTGCGTCAGATCGTGACCAACGCCGGTGGCGAAGCCTCCGTGGTGGTCAACAAGATCCGCGACGGCGAAGGTGCATTCGGCTACAACGCCGCCACCGAAGCCTACGGCGACATGCTGGAAATGGGTATCCTGGATCCTGCCAAGGTCACCCGTTCTGCGCTGCAGGCGGCTGCTTCCGTGGCTTCCCTGATCATCACCACCGAGGCGATGATTGCGGACGAGCCGGAAGACGAAAAAGCCGGCGGTGGTATGCCGGACATGGGCGGCATGGGTGGAATGGGAGGCATGGGCGGCATGATGTAAGCCCCCATTCATTCCTCCGCCTGCCGGAGCCCGAAAACCCGCACAGCAATGTGCGGGTTTTTTTATGCCCGTGTGCATTTGGTTCATGACCTGCCAAATTCCCTTTGCTAGACTCGGCAACCAGCCTATTTCGAACGTGTTGCCGAATGACTGAATCCGAACCCAAAGCTTTCCTGCGCCCCGGCAAGGTTTTTCTGCTTGTGCTGATGGGTGTGTTTGTTTATCTGCTGGCGCTGGTGATCTGGGTGCCGGCGGGGTGGCTCTGGCATCACGCGTCGGCTCGCATCACCTTGCCGCAACAGGTTCAGGTGCGTCAGGTCTCGGGCACGGTATGGAGCGGGGCCGCCGGAGTGGTGGTCGCCGGCTTCCCGGTGCGTGGCAGTTGGGAGCTGGACTGGCCCTCGCTGACGTCCCTGCAACTGCCGGTGGCGCTCAATATTGCCTCGGCCCAGTCGTCAATCAACGGTGATCTCACCCTGGGCTGGCCCGGCAACGTGTATCTGGACGCCACCGGTCGCATCACGGTGGCCGAGTTTGAAGATCTGATCCGCCAAAGTGGCGGCGCCATGATCGAAGGCGAAGTGTTGATTGATGCGCTGCAGGTCAGCTGGGAAGACAACCGGCTCACCAACGCCAGCGGCACCGGTCGCTGGGATGGCGGTCTGGTCACCTGGCCGATGGGTAGCCAGACCGGGCAGGCAGAGTTCCCGCCGATGGCTGCGGAGCTGGACACCACCGACGGCGGGTTGGCTCTGGTGGTGCGCGAGCAGGGCGGCGATGGCCCGGCCGCTGACGCCAATATTCTGTGGAACGGCATGCTGGAACTGCGGGTCTACAAGCGCATGGTGGATCTGGCCGACCAGCCCTGGTCCGGTTCCGCCCAGCCCGGGGATGTCATTTTCCGCGTTCGCCAGCCGCTGCTTCCGGGAGGCTTCTGATGAGGGCCTTTTCCTTCAGCGCCCAGGCCCGTGTGGCCCGCATCCTGGCAAACGTACTGCTGGTGGCGCTGGTGCTCTACCTGGGCGTCGCCCTGGCGAAAATGACGTGGCTGATCGCCTGGAACGAACAGCCGGTGGCGACCAGCCCGGATGCCGGAGGTGCCAGTGGTGCCAGGGCTCGCGGAGCGCTGTCCATGCCCATTGCCGGCTATGAATTCTTCGGCCGGCCCCAGGGTGAGACACGGGTGGCTGAAGCGGTTCGCCGTTCGGCGCCGCAAACCGGGCTGCAATTGCGACTGGAAGGCGTCATGCTGGCGGAGCGCCCGGAAGACTCTGGTGCTATAGTTGCTGGAAGTAATGGTGAAACCGCGCATTACCGCGTGGGTGATACGCTGCCGGGCAATGCCGAACTGGCGGAAGTGGAAGCTGAGCGTATCCTGATTCGTCGCAACGGTCGCTACGAATCATTGGCCTTTGATGAGACAACCGACGCGGATTCACTGGTTGCGGAGGACTCGCAGGACGCGGCAGAATCGTCACCCGACGAATTTCTTGCCAGTGCCCGGGAACAGCTCGACAGCCTGGGCGTTGAAGCGCTCGCTACCTACGGCTTGAGACCAGCCGACGACGGCAGTAGCAGCGGCTACGTGTACGATGGCTCCAACGCCATGCTCAATGCCGTCAACCTGAGAGCCGGGGATGTCATTACCGCCATAAACGGGCAACGCCTCGGTGATGTGGAGCAGGATAAAGCTCTGCTCGAAAGCTGGCGATCGGAGTCCCAGCTGGATATTGAAATTGAACGGGACGGGACCATCCTGACCGTGAGCTATGCCATACCCGAGCAGTGGCGCTGAACGGGTTCATCGATAACAGGACGAAATCGCCAGATGTATAACCACAAGACAAATCTGATGCGGGCCATAGCGTTGGTCCTTTTGATGCCACTGATGTCGGCTGCTTACGGGCAGGACCAGACCTGGCGACTGAACCTGAAAGATGCGGATATCCGCGCCTTTGTGACCCAGGTGGCCGACATTACCGGCTACAGTTTTGTGGTGGACCCCCGGGTCAAGGGCAAGGTCACCGTGCTTTCCAGTGCGCCGATGAATAAGGATGAAATCTACGATCTGTTCCTGGCGGTGCTTCAGGTTCACGGCTTTACCGCGATCCCCGGTGAAGAGGTGATCAAGGTGGTTCAGCAGGTCGATGCCAAGCAGTCTGCGGAATCCCTGGACCGGTTTGCCGAAACGCCCTCGGAGCAACTGATTACCCGGGTCATCCAGATCGACAACGCCAACGCGCTGGAACTGGTGCCCATCCTCCGCCCGCTGGTGGCAAAGTACGGCCATCTGGCCGGTGTGGCTGCAGCGAATGCGTTGATCGTTAGCGATCACGCCTCCAACATCCGCCGTATCGAACAGATTGTCCGCGAGCTCGACAGCCCGTCGAAATACGAGGTGGAGGTGATCCAGCTCGATGAAGCCTGGGTCGGAGACATGGTCGAGCTGCTGCAGGAGCTGGCGCCGGATGAGCTTGGCAAAGCCGGCAGTGAGAACGTGGCCCGTAAGTACAGCGTGACTGCAGACGAGCGCAGTAACCGGCTGATTCTGCGCGGCGATGAAACCTTCCGTGACAAGATGCGTAACCTGATCCGCAAGCTTGACCAGCCCTCCGCCACCGGCGGGACCACCAAGGTGATTCGCCTGAAGCACGCCAATGCCAAGGATCTGACCGAGCTGTTGAGTGGCGTGATGGGGCAATTGGTTGAGGAAGCCTCCGGCGGCAACGGTTCCGGCTCGGGTGGGTCCGGTGGTCGCAACACCAGCTTTTCAGTGTTCGCCGACGAAGGCCTGAACGCGCTGGTGGTACGTGGTGAACCGTCGCTGATGCAGGAGGCGGAACTCATTGTTAACCAGCTGGACGTGCGCCGTGCCCAGGTGCTGATTGAGGCGGCGATTGTCGAAATCAGTGACGAGGTTGGTGAAGATCTAGGGGTGCAGATTGCCGTGGCCGACGAGTCCGGTGAATCCACGCCGGTTATTGGTAGTAACTTTGGCAACGTGGGTCGCAGCCTGGGTGACGTGCTCAGCGCCATTCTCACCGACTCTGCGATCACTCCCGCGGTCGGGGGGCTTACCGTTGGTGCGGGGCAGCGCGACGAGGATGGTCTGAGCTGGGGTGTTCTGCTGCAGGCCCTGTCCAGTTCCGCCGCGGCCAATCTGTTGTCGACGCCGAGCATTCTAACCCTGGATAACCAGGAGTCCGAGATCATCGTCGGTCAGAATGTGCCGTTCCGAACCGGCCAGTCCACCGTGACCGGTGACGGTACCACCAACCCGTTCACCACCATTGAGCGCCGAGACATCGGTCTGACCCTGAAAGTGACGCCGACCATCAGTGCCGATGGCCTGGTGCGTCTGGTGGTGGAGCAGACCACCGAGAACATCGCAGACAGCGTGGAGAATGCGTCTGACATCATCACCAACAAGCGGGAAATCAAAACCACCGTGCTGGCCGATGACGGCGAGACCATAGTGCTTGGCGGCCTTACCCGCGACGACCTGCAAATCAGCCGCAGCAAGGTTCCCCTGCTGGGGGACATCCCGGTCCTGGGTCGGCTGTTCTCTTCCGAATCCCAGCGCCGGGTCAAACGTAACCTGCTGGTTTTCCTGCGGCCCAAGATCATGTTTGGCAAGGGCGATGCCATCGCCATGACCGAGGAAAAATACGACGGGCTGTGGGACATCAATCTGGGCGTGCGCGAAAAGCTGGGCCTGCCCGCACCTTCCGAGCGGCCCAAGATCGATTCTCTGTTCACCCCGGGAACCGAGCGTATCCGGTAATCAGGCGGTCAGTGGCGGCATCGGGCAATCGAGCTGATCCGCCACCAATCTCATCATTTCGTATTCGGTAACGTCCACCTTGCCATCGTAGGTCACGCAGTGACCGCAGGCATCAATGATCGCCGGTTTCAGCAGCGGCGACAGCCGGTTCAGTGTTTGCAGGGCTTCTCTCAGCGCTTTCAGGGAGACCCGGGGGATCAACGGCCCGGGCGTCTGCGGCGCGGTAAAGCCAGCCATTGCCTGGTGATAGAGCTTATCCGCCCCTGCCGGATCCCGTGAGCCGGCGCGGGCCAGCAGGCTGAACAGCTGCTGCAGTGATGGCAGAACCTCTTCGTAGCGGCGATAGGCCACCGGGACAACCCGTGCTGACTCGCGCGACAAATGGCGCTCCAGAAAGCTGCTCATAGCCAGTTCATACAGGGTGACCTTGCGGTCTGCACCGATCAGCTTGGCGACGGCTTTCTGGAGCCCTTTGCGTTCGTCTGGATCTAGTTTGCGCAGCGCCGGCATGGCCAGCTCCAGGGCGGGGAACCGCAGGGCCGGCCCGACCCGGTCGAGCGTGGGCAGAAACTTGTCGATCAGATCCGTCTGTGGCCTGAGCAACGGGTGCGCGGGAAGCTGCACAAGGGCTTCATCCCGCTGGGGGCGGGGCAGGGTGTGGACGAGCAGGGCATAACATAGCTGTACCGCGCCCGCCCGGGTATACAGCAGGCTGCGGAAGGTTGCCGGGATGTCGGCCAGCAGGGAAACCGCATAGCTTTCTCCCGCTTCGGACACCTGACCGACACGGCCCGAAAAACGACCGGTGGCAGCGCCTGCAAAACCCGACGCCTGGCTAGCGCCGACGCCGGGGGATTCGGTCTGGCGGCGTTCCTGGCGTTGAGGCATGGCCTTGGTATCCCGCATGCGGCTGCGCAGCCGTGCCAGCATGCCGGGCGCAATGGCGTTGATGCGCTCGTCGACGGGCGGGTGTGAGGCCAGCAGAGACGACAGCCTCATGCGTGCGCTCTCGCCAAAACACATGTGGTTCATGTCGCTGGCGTGGCTGGTGGTGTCCAGGTAACCGCCTTTCAAACCGATCTTGTACAGCGCGCCGGCGATGCCTTCAGGATTGCGGGTAAATTGCACCGACGAAGCATCCGCCAGGGTTTCCCGCTGGCGGGAGACGGCGGCCTGGATCAGGCGGCCGAAAAACACCCCGATGTAGCCAATGATCCACAGCGCCAGGCCAATCAGGCCCATCACTGCCTGGCCGCGCCCGTCCCGGGAGGACCGTACCGATCGGTGGGCGCGGTAGAACGCCCCGCGCACCAGGAAGCCGCCAATCTGGCCGAGCATCAGGATGCCTGCCAGTATCGCAATCAGCCGCACATTGAGCCGCATGTCGCCATTGAGGATGTGGCTGAACTCGTGCGCCACCACGCCCTGAAGTTCGTCCCGGGTCAGCTGTGTCAGTGCGCCATGGGTAACCACCATCACGGCTTCACTGGGTGTGTAGCCAGCGACGAAGGCGTTGATGCCGGTTTCCTGGTCCATCACATACAGCTGCGGCACGGTCACGCCGCTGGCAATGGCCATTTCCTCGACGATATTGCGCAGCTTGCGCTCGTCCCCGTCGCGGGTGTCCGGGTCAATTTCGCGGGCGCCGACCATGTTAGCCACCCGTTCACCGCCACCCGCCAGATCGACCCAGCGCACCAGGGAACCAACGCCAATCAACAGGACAACGGCCGCTGCCGTCATTGCCCCGTGTTGGCTTGCCAGCCAGTGTTGAAAGGGCAGTGCCGAGCTTTCGCTGCGGGTCACGAAATACCCCACCACACAGACCGACAGGGTGATCAGCGCAACGGCCACCAGGAACAGCAGGACAAGTACAGAGGTGTTGCGCCGGGCACTGGCCTGGCGCTGGAAGAAACCGGGGTGAGCCATGGTTAACGGCCTCAGAACGCCACTTTCGGTGCCTGGCGGGCCTCGGGGGATTCCAGTTCAAGCTGGGCGGTCGGCTTGAACGCAAACAGGCCGGCCACCACGTTGTTGGGGAATTGCTCGCGGAAAATGTTGTAGCTCATGACGCCGTCGTTGTAGGCCTGGCGTGCGAAGGCGACACGGTTTTCAGTGCTGGAGAGTTCTTCCATCAGCTGCTGGACGGTTTCATTGGCTTTCAGGTCGGGGTAGTTTTCCGCTACCGCGTAGAAGTTGGCCAAGGCCTTGGTCAGCAGGTTCTCCGCCGACCCCAGGCGCTGCATCCGTGTGCCTTCGCCAGGGTCCCGGGCGGCATCCTTCTGGGCGCTCACGGCGTTGTTGCGCGCTTCCATCACCGCGGTCAGGGTGTTGCTCTCGTGAGCCATATAGGCCTTGGTCGATTCCACCAGGTTCGGGATCAGGTCATGGCGGCGCTGGAGCTGCACATCAATCTGGGCAAAGCCGTTGCGGAACTGGTTGCGCAATGACACCAGCCGGTTATACAGGTAAATGATGTAGAAAATGGCAACCGCAATGACGGCAATACCAATGAGAGTGGTTCCCATGACGACTCCTTGAACGGAATGGGGTGAATCGGGGCGGCTGCCCGGTGATCGATGGTCAGGCGTTATTCTCAACTAATTTTCGGTGAAAGCCAGCTACAAAGGTCTCAAAATCGTGGGGTGACAAAGGCTTACTGAAGAAGTAGCCCTGTGCCAGCTTGCATCCGCGCTGGGACAGGTAGTATTCCTGTTCCGCGGTTTCGACGCCTTCGGCCACCACCGAGAGATTCAGGCTTCTGCCCAGATCAATGATGGTGTTGGCGATACGCGTGTCCTCTTCGTTGACCAGCAGGTCACGGATAAACTGTTTGTCGATTTTCAGGTGTTGCACCGGCATCCGCTTGAGGTAGGTGAGCGAGGAATAGCCGGTCCCGAAATCATCAACAGCAATACTGATGCCCGCCTTGCTCAGCCGGTGCAGTTTTGCCACAGCGTCTTCCAGGTTGGTCATGAAACTGGTTTCGGTCACTTCCAGCTCCAGCCTTCCGGCGGGAATTCTGTGGCGCTTCAGTGTACTGAGGATGTCGTCAACGATATTGGCCTGTCGCAGCTGAACGGCCGACAGGTTGACCGCTATGCGCAATGGCATGCCTTCCTCGGCCCAGCGCGCGGCCTGCCAGCAGGCCTGGTCCAGTACCCACTGACCGATCTCGACAATGCTGCCATTCACTTCTGAAATGGGGATGAAGTGGTCGGGTGGCACCAGGCCCTTCTCCGGATGTTCCCAGCGAATAAGCGCCTCTGCGCCAATGATCCGACGGGTTTCCAGGTTGATCTGGGGTTGGTAAACCAGGTGGAACTGATGGTTGCCCAGAGCCTGGGCCAGATCTTTTTCCAGCTGTTTCCGCTCGCGAATTTCCTGGTCGATACTGGCCACGTAGAACTGGAAGTGGTTGTGGCCGTGTTGTTTGGCCAGTGCCATGGTCTGCTCGGCACTCTGCAGCAACCGGTCGGGCTTGCTGGCGTCGCCGGGAAACAGGGCAACGCCCAGGGTGGCCGTCATGGTCACGGTCTGGTCATCGATGACCATCGGGCGGTTGACGCAGGCGAGTATCTGGTCGGCGGTATCGGCCGCCTGGTAGCCGTCCCGCAGGCCCTTTTCAACAATGGCAAACTGGTCGCTGCCAAGCCGGGACACCGTGAACCGGTTGCTGCCCAGCTTCCGGGTCAGGCGGTCGGCGACCGCCTGCAGAAGAACATCGCCGGTGCGGAAGCCGCATTGTTCATTCACCGATTTGAAGTCGTCAATTCCACACACGGTCAGCGCCAGTACGGATTTGCGCTCGCCTGCATCGTGGATATCTTTCTGCAGCATTTCCATGAATGTGTCGCGGCTGGGCAGGCCAGTCAGTTGATCATAGCGGGCCAGGCGGTTGACGCGGTCTTCGGCTTCCCGGTGCTGTTTCTGGGTGTCGCCGATGGCGACCAGCAGGTTGTTGGTGGCATTGACCCACAGCCCCAGTTCGTCGGTGTGATGGCCCGGAGGCAGTGCGACCAGCCGATCATCCGGTTGCTCCGGGTCGACCTGTTTGACCGACCGCACGATCCGTAACAGCGGACGCGTCAGCAGCAGATGGAAAACCACAAACAGCGCCATGCCGAGGATGATGGCGGAGGCAATGCCGGAGGCGAAGGTCACAGAAGTCCGTTCGAGCCAGGTGCCGGCGGCAAAGGCGGTGTCGTAATGGATATCGAGGTAGCCGTAGATGATGTCCGGGTTACCAGGCCGCGACAGGGCCTCACGGTAGCGTCGCTCCGCATCGAAGATCGGATCGGTAATCGGTCGGAATGCACTTCGCTGCAGCGGCCGTTCGCCATTGCCCAGAGGTTCGCCGTCCGGGTGCGTGATGCGGGCCAACCTGATGGCTTCCTGGGCGAACAGCCCGTCGACAACCTGCTGTGCCAGTTCGTTGTCAATGCTGAACACCGACTGGGTGGCGGCGTCACGGACCAGGGCGATGGTTTGGCTGGCCTGTACGTCCACCGAGCGGGACACGCGGCCCGCATCGAGGGCCACCTGAATGGCGCTGATGATAATGCCGCTGATCAGCGCAACGCCCAAAACCCAGCGCAATACCCGGTAACTCAGGCGATGTTCTACCTCGAAGGTGTTTTGCATGAAGACTCGGTCTGATGATCCGTTACGACTGATTCTGACCCGAGGGTATCGGGGCGGTTTCGGGCCGGAAGCTGATGGTTGTTGTTTCAGTATGGTTCAGTTTTCCGTCGCTGCACTCAGTATCGTCAATTTTTCCAAAGATTTCAGGGCGTAGGTGTATCAATTTGTAAGGTTTTTGTAGGCCAGACACGGAAACGCCCGCATCAGAGCGGGCGTTTTCGACGGCAGGGTAGGCCCTGCCTGGGTTCAGTGCCTGAATCAGGCCAGGTTTTCGTTTACGAAATCCCAGTTGACCAGCTTCCAGAACGCTTCCAGATAGTTCGGGCGGGAGTTGCGATAATCGATGTAGTACGCGTGCTCCCAGACATCCACGGTCAGTACCGGCTTGTCGGCACCGGTCAGCGGTGTCTCGGCGTTGCTGGTGTTGGCGATGGCAACGCTACCGTCTGCCTTTTTCACCAGCCAGGTCCAGCCTGAACCGAAGTTGTTGGCGGCCTTGTCGTTGAATTCTTTCTGGAATTCCTCGAAGGAGCCAAAGGCTTTCTCGATCGCGTCTTTCGCCGCGCCGGTAGGCTCGCCACCGCCGTTCGGGCTCAGGCAGTGCCAGTAGAAGGTGTGGTTCCAGACCTGAGCGGCGTTGTTGAACAGCGGGCCGCTGGCGCTCTTGATGATGTCTTCGAGCGATTTGTTGGCGTTATCAGTACCTTCAACCAGGCCGTTGAGCTTGGTCACGTAGGTGTTGTGATGTTTGCCGTAATGGTACTCAAGGGTTTCCTGAGAGATGTGCGGTTCCAGTGCGTTCTTTTCGTAAGGCAGTGCGGGAAGTTCAAATGCCATGAGGTCGTTCTCCCTGTCTCTCTGTTTATGTTGATGTTCGTCAGACCAATATAAGGGCGCTCTGAGCTATATCAACCCTTTGGTGTTAAAGAACTTTTAAACTCGGGACTGCCGGGCAGAAACTGCGCGCAATTCTTCACCCGCCATACCAGCTCTTCGTAACTGTCCGCCAGGATGTTCACGTGACCGAGCTTCCGGCCCGGGCGTTCCCCTTTATTATAGAGGTGAACATGAGCGTAGGGCAGTTCCAGTATCCGTTCAACATCTCCGTGCTCGCCGATGATATTGATCATGCAGCTGTAGCCTCGAGGGGCCACGTTACCCAGTGCATGCCCACTAACGGCCCGGATGTGGTTTTCGAACTGACTGGTCATGGCGCCTTCGATGGTCCAGTGACCTGAGTTGTGAACCCGCGGTGCCATCTCGTTCGCCACCAGACCATCTGCGGTCTCGAACAGTTCCAGAGTCAGTACGCCGACGTAGCCCAATTCGTTCAACAGCGCCCGGATGTAGCGCTCGGCATCTTCCTGGATATGTTTCTCCAGCCCCGGCGCGGGTGCAACGGAGTAACGCAGGATGCCTTCATAGTGGGTATTCTCCGCCATGGGGTAGAACGCCAGGGCGCCGTCTTCGCCACGTACGGCGATGATCGAGACCTCACGCTGGAAGTCGACGAACTTCTCCACCATCAGCCTGGGGTGGCCGATGCTGGCCCAGGCCGCTTCCGCTTCTTCCGGGCTGTTCAGCACGGCCTGGCCCTTGCCGTCATAGCCTTCGGTGTTGGATTTGGCCACCACCGGGCAGCCGAGCGCCTCGGCGGCGGCTTTCAGGGATTCCGCGCTGTCGGCGATTTTCCACTGCGGCGTGGGAATGCCGAGCTCCCCAAACAGCGTTTTTTCGGCTTCCCGGTTCTGGCAGACCTGCAGGGCGCGGGGGCACGGGTGCACCGGTTTGTGAGCGGCAATTTTCTCAGCCACTTCCACCGGCAGGTGCTCGAATTCGTAGGTGACGCGATCCACCCGGGAAAGAAAGTCGTCCAGATACTGGCCTTCCCGGTCAATGATGACCTCGCCCAGGCCGGCGCTGGGGCTGCCGGACATGTCGTAGAAAACAAACGTCTTGGCCAGCGGGTAACCGGCCAGTGCCAGCATGCGGCCCAGTTGGCCGGCGCCCAGTACACCAATTCTCATCTGCGTTCTCCTGCCAGGTTACTGATCGCTCGGATCCGGATTGTCCAGAATGGTTTGCGTTTGTGTCGCCCGGAACTCATCAACAGCCTTACGCACGTCGTCGCTGAAGGTACCAATGATCTGTGCCGCCAGCAGCCCGGCGTTGGTGGCGCCGGCTTTGCCGATGGCCAGCGTGCCTACGGCGATGCCGCCGGGCATCTGCACAATGGACAGCAGCGAATCCAGGCCGTTCAGGGCCTTGGATTGCACGGGAACGCCCAGTACCGGCAGTGATGTCTGGGACGCCACCATACCCGGCAGGTGAGCAGCGCCTCCGGCGCCGGCAATGATCACTTTCAGGCCGCGGTCGCCGGCGGTTTTCGCGTATTCAAAGAGGAGATCCGGCGTACGGTGGGCGGAAACGACTTTGGTTTCATAGGCGACGCCGAGTTGGTCGAGCATGTTGGCGGCGTGTTCCATGGTGGGCCAGTCGGATTTCGAGCCCATGATGAGTCCTACAAGCGGCTGCATATGCAACAGTCCTGTGATAATTGGAAAGCCGGCCATTGTATGTTTTGGCTACTTACCATGCAAACCAATGCGGTGCTGTTGGCCGTGCATTTCATTGATCCGGTGACTACGGGTATTATCGGGCCTTATAAACCGAACCGTCCATATTCCGGGAGTAGTAATGGAACCGATCCGTCCAGATGACGATGAGCTGAGAGCCGACCCGCGTTCGGGGAGCGCCCCGATAACGCCGGAAGCGACCGACAGGCCGGCGGGCACAAAGAGCGAGGCTGGTGGCAGCGGGGCTGCGCGCACCCCGAAAACGGCAAAATCCTCCGGTGGTGGCAACGGGCGCGGTGGTTCCTGGGGCGTTTGGGTGGCGCTGGTTCTGGTGGCGCTGGTCGCCGCGGGCGGCTGGTTCAGTCAGTCCAGGCAGATAGAAGCACTGGAAAGTCAGCTCGAGGAAGCAGATTACTGGGCGCGGCAAAGTAAGCTGGCGCTGGCCCGATTCGAGGGGGATCTGTCCGAAACCGGGGAGAACCTTGAAGAGCGCGGGCAGTCGCTGGAGCAGAAGCTGACAGCGCAGGGCGAACGTCTGGATACCGCAGACAGCGAAATTCGGAAGCTGTGGGTGATCGCCAATGAGCGCAACAAGAAGCGTTTGGACGACCAGCAGGCGCGCCTGGAATCATTTGCTGTTGAGTTGCAGCAGCAGGCAGAGGCCCGCGAACAGCTGGCGTCCTCCGTGGAGTCGCTTGAGTCTTCGTTGTCCGGCGAGTTGGCTGACTTGCGCACGGATGTGGATCAGCGGCTGGTAGCCTTGACGGAATCCACCGAGCAGGCGGATCAGCGGTTAACGGAGCTGAATACGGCGCTGGAAGGCGTGGATCAGCTGGTGGACCGGCGAATCCAGCGGTTTGAGCGGGAGCAGAAGCTGGGGATCGACGGTCTCGAGAGTCGTATTGGTGCTCTTGAGCGTTCCATGGAAGGCCTGGCCGATGGCTCTGCGGTCAGTTCCGTGCGCGCCGAATTACGCACGCTGAAACAGACGGTGGATTCGATCGACGCCTCGCGGGCTCAGTTGACCTCTCGCCTGGTGCGGCTCTCCGAGCAGGTCGACAGTTTGCGCAGTCAGGCGGCTGGCCGCTAGGTCACTGACGCCGCCAGCTTAATGGCAGTGTTGCGCTGGTCCGGGGCGGGTGACCGATCCGCTCCGCTGTCGCGCCAGCGCTTTGTAACGGTTTGTATTCATCCCTTGCGGTAGCTCTCAGTTCTGCCGTTTTGCAGTTGCTATCATCGGGCAACTCGCAAAAGGATGAAGAGTGCACAACAATGAAAACCCGACTGCCTTCTGCTCAACGCCCCCGTTCGCCGGCGCCTTGCCCTGGAATCTTTCATTCACTGAGGTTTCCCCTCGCGGTTCTGTTAATGGCGGCGCTGGTATCCGGCTGTACCGTGTACCAGTCCATTGGCAAAAGCGTCGGCTCGTTTTTGCATCCGGTATCCGGCCACGATTTTGTTCATATCGAGAACGATCAGTGGAACCAGAAAAATGCCCTGATCTATTTTTATCGCACCCATTCCCAGTGGGCTGCAGATGAGATTGAAGCGCCCAGTGTCTACGTGGATGACAAGCACTACTTCAACATCCGCAATGACAGCTTTACCTGGCTTGAGGTCAGCCCGGGGGAGCGCCACATCGCCATGCGACGTCCGTTGCTGGGGCTGGAAGGCCTGAACTCTTTCAGTCTCAGCCTCATCGCCGATGCCACCTTGCAGGTCGAGCCAGGACGGATCTATTACCTGCGCTATAACGAGTTGGCAGCGCCGGATCAGCCCCACCCGGACCTTGATCCGGAGCACGGCCTGGCACAGGGGGACCTGCAACTGGTGACCCGGGAATACGCCATGCAGGCAGATGAGCTGGTGTCCACCCGTTTCCTCAACAGCGACTTGCTGGCGCCAAACCACGCCGCCGTCTCCATAGCCGAAGTGAACGAGGATTTCGACTATGCCCGCAAAATGGAGCTGCTCGAAGAAGAGCGTGAGCTGGAAATCGAGCGCCTGAAAGAAGAGGGTAAATACGATTCCCCCTCCTGGTTCTGGCCCTTCGGGGGCGGCCCCACAGTGCCGCTGGAAACCGACCAGGAAATCCGTCAGCTGGAAAAAGAGTACGCGGCCATTGAAAACGACCGGCAACGCCGGGCGGAAGCCGAAGCGTCCGATGGCTGGTGGATTTTCTGACAGCGGTGATTGGCCGAAACGACCCGGAGCGTGATCACCCTCACAATTGTGGAAACCCGGAAGCATTACTACACTGTGTCTGGATATGGCACACAGGGTAAAAAGGTATGTCGTTCAAGGATTCGTTGCGGCAGACAATGAGGGCGCTCAGGCGTCGTATGGATCAGGTCAATTGCTCCCTTGCGGAGAAAGCCCTGCCGGGTGACCGCAAGCTCAGGGTCAGCGAGTTGTCGCTGCAGAGAAAAGCTCGGGACGCGGGTCAGAAAGGGCCGCCGTTGCGGGTGGTCGAAGGCAGAAAAAGCCAGGGCGAGGCCCCCTGACGTCTGGTTAAAAAATGCCCGCTTTTTAGGCGTTTGCCGCTTTTTTCAGAAAATTTCCGGAAAACATTTGACACCGTCAGACAAATGCTTAAAATGCGCGTCTCACTTGGTTGAGACAGCAACGCTGACTCGGCATACTTCGAAAGAAGCAAGTGAATCTGAAGCGTAAGAATCTGCGGATTCGAGCGCTTTGGAGGCATGAAAGTTGGGTGGTTAGCTCAGCTGGGAGAGCATCGCCCTTACAAGGCGAGGGTCACTGGTTCGATCCCAGTACCACCCACCATCTTTCATTAGCATCACCGGATCACCCCATCCGGTTTCAGATTTCAGTACTGCAGGTCTCAGGGCCATACAGCTGGAGTTGATGCGGAGCGGTAGTTCAGTTGGTTAGAATACCGGCCTGTCACGCCGGGGGTCGCGGGTTCGAGTCCCGTCCGCTCCGCCATTTTTATTCCCGGGTGGTTAGCTCAGCTGGGAGAGCATCGCCCTTACAAGGCGAGGGTCACTGGTTCGATCCCAGTACCACCCACCATTTTTCCCCTTGAGTTTGTATTGATCACCGGGCCAGGCGGCCAGCGGTGTTTTTTGCGTGTCTGAATGGCTGGTTTGTCGGATCAGCCAGAGGCGTGATCCAACAAACCAGGTGCCGGCGTGCCTTATTTGCCAATCAACGACTGGCCACACACCCTCACAACGTTGCCGTTGACGCCACTGGAGCCTGGGTTGCAGTACCATGCAATCGCCTCGGCCACATCCACCGGCTGGCCGCCCTGGGACAGGCTGTTCATGCGGCGCCCGGCCTCTCGAATGGTGATCGGCATGGCGGCGGTCATCTGGGTTTCGATGAAGCCCGGCGCGATCGCATTGATGGTGATCCCGTTTTTCAACTGTTTGGCCAGGGACTCCACGTATCCGATCACCCCGGATTTGGCGCAGGAGTAGTTGGTCTGGCCGAAGTTGCCGGCAATACCACTGATCGATGAGATGCATACGATACGGCCATTGTCCCGCAGCAGTCCGCGGTGCATCAGCTCTTCATCGATCAACTCTTCGGCGGTCAGGTTTACCGCGATGGTCATGTCCCAGAAGTGCTCGGGCATGTTGCCCAGGGTCTTGTCGCGAGTGATGCCGGCGTTGTGAATAACCAGGTCCAGGCCGCCGAAGTGCTCCTCGGCAAAGTCCGCAATCAGCTTCGGCGCGGCGGCATCGGTAATATCGCACGCCAGTGCCTTGCCTTTGATGGCGTCCGTCACTTTCTGCAGCTCTTCCATGGCCGGGGGAATGTCCAGGCCAATCACTGTTGCGCCGTCGCGGGCCAGGGTTTCGGCAATGGACGCGCCGATGCCGCGGGAGGCACCGGTCACCAGCGCCACCTTGCCCGCTAGCGGGGCGACCGGGTTGGTCGCAGGCGCCGGTGTGCCTTTGCCAATCCGGGCAACCTGACCAGACACGTACGCCGAGCGTGCCGACAGGAAAAAGCGAATGCTGGAATCCAGCTGTTTGTCTGCACCGGGGGCTATCCACAGCAGGTTAGCGGTGGCGCCCTTCTTGCCGATTTCCTTGCCGACGGCACGGACAAACCCTTCCAGCGCCTGCTGTGAGGCGGCCTGGGCCGGCTTGCGGCAGGTTGATGGGTCCTGGCCGATCACCAGCACCCGGGCGTTGCCGCCAAGTTTTCTGATGGTTGGATGAAAGAAATCGTACACGGCGCGAAGGTCGGTGGTGTCTTTCATGCCAGTGGCGTCGAAGATCAGCGCGGAAAATTTCTGGTCGATGTCGCCACTCAGAGACAGAGGCTGGGCCTTGTTGCCAGCCTTGGCCGAATCCTTCAGAGTATCTGTACCGTCTGCGTGATGTACCTTGGCCGCACTGGCCCCCAGCACGCTGCCAATCGCCGCAATGGCTTTCGCGCCGGAGGCGGCGCCGACCAGAATTTCGCCTTCGATGAAGGGTTGGTCCGGCCGCTTCCAGCGCGTGAGCGGAACCGGCGAAGGCAGGCCGAGGGTCTGAGCGGTGGTTTTGCCGACGGGCGTATTGACGAATTTGAGGTAGAGGTCAGACATACGATCTTCCTTGTAATGTGTTTAACGGTTACGAATTGCCCTACAGGTTAAGGATTCAGGCCGCATTTGGATTGACTCAATGCCGTCACCGGGGTGTCAGGTATGCCAATGAGCCAAAAGCTGTTGGCGCTAGACTGCTCCGCAATGGATACACACGTTAATACAGGATCACATCATGGCACAGGCTCAGAAAACCGCACAGAAGAAAGCGACTCCTGCCACCGGCTCTTCAGCAGCCAAAACGAAAACGCCGGCACCGGCCGGGGTCAGACGCGTTGCCATTATTGGCGGTAATCGCGTGCCTTTTGCCCGCTCCAACACCGCGTACAGCAAGATCAGTAACCAGGAACTGCTTACCTCGGCGCTACGGGGCCTGGTGGATCGGTTTGGCCTGCAGGGCCAGCGCATGGGCGATGTAGTTGCCGGCGCTGTTATCAAGCACTCGCGGGATTTCAATCTCACCCGGGAATCGGTGCTGAGCTCCGGCCTGGCACCGGAGACGCCGGCCTATGACATTCAGCAGGCCTGCGGCACCGGTCTGGAAGCGGCCATTCTGGTGGCCAACAAGATTGCCCTGGGGCAGATCGAGTGCGGCATCGCCGGCGGCACGGATACCACCTCCGACGCTCCGATCGGTGTGGGCGAAGGCCTGCGCCAGATCCTGCTCGATCTCAACCGGGCAAAAACCGCCGGTGAGCGCTTGAAGATTCTGAGCCGCTTCCGCCCGGGGCACCTGGCGCCGGAAATTCCACAGAACGGCGAGCCCCGCACCGGCATGTCCATGGGCGAGCACTGCCAGGTCACGGCCCGCGAGTGGAGCATCCCGCGGGACGAGCAGGACCAGCTGGCGTTCGAGAGCCACCAAAAACTGGCGAAAGCCTACGAAGAGGGCTTTTTCGAGGACCTGATGACGCCACTGGCGGGCCTCGACAAAGACAACATCCTGCGACCGGACACTACTCTGGAAAAACTGGCGACCCTGAAGCCGGTGTTTGACCGCGAAAACGGCACCATGACCGCGGCCAACAGCACCGCGCTGACCGACGGCGCCTCCTGTGTGCTCATGGCCAGTGAAGAGTGGGCCGAAGAGCACAACCTGGAAGTACAGGCCTACCTGACCTTCTCCGAAGTCGCTGCCGTGGACTTTGTGGAGAAAAAGGAAGGGTTGCTGATGGCACCGGCTTATGCGGTACCGCGGATGCTGGCGAAGGCGGGCCTGACTCTGCAGGATTTCGACTTTTACGAAATTCACGAGGCGTTCGCCGCGCAGGTGCTTTCCACTCTCAAGGCGTGGGAAGATCCGGCGTTCTGCAAGCAGCGCCTGGGGCTGGACAAGCCCCTCGGCAGCATCGACCGCAGCAAGATGAACATCAAGGGCAGCAGCCTGGCCACGGGCCACCCGTTTGCCGCCACCGGCGGTCGCATTGTGGCCACCCTGGCCAAATTGCTGGAGCAGAAGGGCAGTGGCCGCGGGCTGATTTCCATCTGTGCCGCGGGCGGGCAGGGGGTTACGGCTATTCTGGAGCGCTAGGTATTCAGAAAACTGCCGGTTTCCTTTGACAGACTCCGATTCGCCCCTTATCATGCGCACCTCGTTGATCGGGGGCTACCCCGGGAAACAACCAGTTTGATGCGGGGTGGAGCAGTCTGGTAGCTCGTCGGGCTCATAACCCGAAGGTCGTAGGTTCGAATCCTGCCCCCGCTACCACATTAAAAAAGCCGGTCTTTGACCGGCTTTTTTTGTTTTTGTGTCCTGCCCGTTCCTCCGCTGGATGATCTCTCCGCAAAAGTGGCCTGAATTCACCTTCTGAAATGTTTCCCCTTCCCACACTCTGCCAACATCGGCAGACTTTGACGATGCCTTCCCCAGAACAAGAATGTTACAGGTAAGCGGTCATGCAAACAGTGGATTATGTGATTGTCGGCGGTGGGTCCAGCGGTTGTGCCCTGGCCGGCCGGTTAAGCGAAGATGCGGCGACCACCGTGGCGTTGATTGAGGCCGGATCGCACAAGGGCGGCAGCTGGTTGATCCAGACGCCGGCAGCGGTGGTGGCGATGGTGCCAAAGAAGATCAACAACTGGGCCTTTGAAACCGTGCCGCAACCGGGGCTCAATGGCCGCAGGGGGTACCAGCCCCGGGGCAAGGTACTGGGCGGCTCCTCGGCCATCAATGCGATGGCCTATATCCGCGGCCATGCCAGTGATTACGATCATTGGGCCGCCCTGGGTAACGAGGGCTGGGGATTTGATGAGGTATTGCCGTATTTCCTGAAATCGGAAGGCAATCAAACACTCAATAACGAGTGGCACGGCACCGATGGACCGCTGAAAGTCAGTAACCTGCAAAGTGACAACCCGTTCCAGCAGCACTATCTGGACGCGGCCCGTCAGGTCGGCTACCCGCTAACGGACGATTTCAACGGTCCGCAACAGGAGGGGGTTGGCCTTTACCAGGTCAATCAGCTCAATGGCGAGCGCTGGAGTACCTACCGCGGCTACGTGCTCCCTCACCTCGACAGTCGTTCTAATCTCATCGTGGAATCCCAGGCGCTGGCGCAGCGGGTTGTCTTCGAGGGTAAGCGTGCCGTCGGTGTGGAGATTCTGCAGAACGGTCAATTGCGGCAGATTCGCGCCCGCAAAGAAGTCATCCTGAGTGCCGGTGCTTTCCAGTCGCCGCAGTTGCTGATGCTCTCCGGGGTGGGCGATGCCGAAGAGCTGAAAGCAGCGGGTGTGCCGTTGATCAACGATCTGCCGGGGGTCGGCAAAAACCTGCACGACCATCCGGACTTTATCTTTGGCTACAAATCCAGCGATGCCAATCTGTTGGGTCTGTCCCTGAAAGGCGGCCTGCACGGCGTCCGGCAGTTTCTGCGTTACCGCAAAGAACGGCGCGGGCTGCTGGCCTCCAATTTTGCCGAGGGCGGCGGTTTTCTGAAAACCGATCCCGGGCAGCGGGCACCCGATATCCAGCTGCACTTTGTGGTGGCGCTGGTCGACAATCACGCCCGCACCCTACACGCTGGCCACGGATTCTCTTGCCACGTTTGCCTGCTGCGCCCGAAGAGCCGCGGGACCGTGTCGATCAGGGATCGCTCGGCGCAGACGCCGCCGGTGATCGATCCCAGGTTCTTTGACCATCCGGATGACCTGGAGACCATGGTCAAAGGCTACAAGATGACCGACAAGCTGATGAAAGCCCCGGCACTCTCACGGTTCATCACCAGTGATCCGTTCACCGGGAACGTCACCACGGATGAGGACATCAGGGAGGTGCTGCGAGCCCGGACCGATACCGTGTATCACCCCGTGGGTACCTGCAAGATGGGTGTGGACGCGATGGCGGTTGTCGACCCCGAGCTGCGTGTCTACGGCATGGAAGGCCTGCGGGTAGTGGATGCCTCGATTATGCCGAGCATCATTGGCGGTAATACCAACGCGCCCTCGGTGATGATTGGGGAGAAGGCTGCCGACCTGATTCGAACTAGTGACCGTGGGGAAACCACACGCTGACACACAAGCCCGACTGACCGTCTGGTCGGTCAAGAAGTGTGAGCTTGCCTCCGTGCATTTCGGCAATCCGGCGGGCAATGGCCAGGCCAAGGCCAGCGCCTGCGCCCTGGCGCTGGTCAAGACGGGTAAATCGCCCCAGGGCTTTTTCCCGGGCGGGTTCCGGTATGCCCGGGCCCTGATCACAGATCAGCACCCGGTATCCGTTAGCGGAGGTCTCCAGGCGGGTGTCCACTGCCGTACCCGCTGGGCTGTACTGGATGGCGTTGGCCAGCAGCGACCGCATCAGCGTGTTAACCAGCGGAGCCTGGCAGCGGATTATGGCTGGCCTGGTACGATCCTCGAGAGAGGGTTCAATCCGTTTCTGCAACGCAAGCGGCGCGACATCGGCAATGCTCTGGGCCACGATGTCGGACAGGCTGTGGTCTTCCGGGCAAGCGCTGGCGCCCGACTCCAACCGGCTCAGTAACAGCATCTGCTCCACCAGGTGCACCATGCGATCCACTGACGCGGTGAGATCGGCAAACTCGCCCGGGTGGCGTTCGTCGATCTTTTCCAGGTTCAGTCGTAACGCGGTCAGCGGTGTGCGAAGTTCATGGGCGGCATCGGCGGAGAAGCGGCGCTCCCGTTCCAGGGCATCATCCAGACGGGTAAGCAAACCATTGACCGCACCTACCAGGCCACTGACTTCCCGCGGGGCGTGGCGGGTGTCCAGCGCATGAATGTTGACCGGGTCCATATGGCGAATGGGTTTCTCCAGTTTGCGCAAGGGGCGGAACCCCATCTGGATGGCGAATGCCACGGCAATCACCAGTAAGGGCATCGCCGCCAGCAACGGCAGGATATTTCCCAACGCCAGTTCCTGACTGAGCTCCTGGCGGATGTCTTCCCGCTGCGCGGTGCGTATCCAGTAACCGGTCTGTGGATCTTTCAGGGTAAAGGTACGCCACTGGAAGCCCGTTGCCTCGGACCAGGCGTAACCGGGGTTCAGAGCCTGATCGTCGTTGGCCGTCAGGGTGTCCAGAATCGGTGTGCCGTTGGCACTCCAGACTTCAAATGCCAGCTTCTTTTCATACTTGTGCCCGGTGCCATCCGGAAGAATTTCATCATAGTCACCCTCGTCGAGAGCCCCATGGGGAAGCTGCAGTGTTTGCCGCAGCACAGCGGCCAGCTCCTCTGAAGTGCGGGTGGAGGCCAGATGTTGCACCAGTCCCTGGACGATCCGGGTGCTCTGGGCCAGTTCGGCATCGAACAGCTCCTCCAGTTCGTGGTTGCTTTCGACGTAACTCCAGGTTGCCGCAGCGCAGGCAATCAGCATCACGAAAGACGCTACCAGTAAAATAAGGGTGCGGGTCAGGGACATGCCGGCGCTCCGCAGAGCCTTGCCTGCTCGCTGTCCAGCAGGTACCCCACGCCCCGGATGGTGCGGATCACGGCTTTACCCACCCGGCGCCGAAGGTGATGGATGTGAACCTCCAGCGCATTGCTTTCAGCGCCGTGGTCCCAGCCGTAGAGCTGTTCTTCCAGCCGGCGTCGCGTGGCTACCTGGTCCGGGTGACGCATCAGGTAATGCAGGATCTGGACCTCGCTCCGGGGCAGGCTGACCGAGTGGCTGCCGATGGTCAACTGACCGGAATCCGGGTTCAGGGAGAGACTTCCGACGCACAGACCGGTGGTGTCAGATGGGGTGCCTCGGCGGGTAACCGCTCGAATGCGGGCCTTGAGTTCGGCCATCGCAAACGGCTTGGTGAGGTAGTCGTCGGCGCCGGCGTCCAGGCCCTGCAGTTTTTCCTCCAGCCCCGAACGAGCGGTCAGAATGATCACCGGCGTGCGTGTGCCCTGGCTGCGAGCTCGTGCCAGTACATCCAGTCCGTCGAGGCGGGGCAGCGTCAGATCCAGTACGGCCAGGTCAAAATGTTCCCCGGTGAGCGCATTCAGCGCCTGTTGACCATCGTCCAGCCAGTCCACTGTATGGTGCTCATCCCGCAGCATGGTGAGCATGGTGTTTGCCAGCATGTGATCGTCTTCCACAAGCAGAATGCGCATTCGTTTTCGCTCCGTGAGCGGTGGGAATTCGCCTAATTCTGGCACAGAAAGCTTAACGCCGGCTTAAGAAAACCCTCTCCTCCTGTTAAGCCAGCCTTAAGTCTCGCGCTTTAGTCTGGAGATCAGTCAAGGGGGGAATTTTATGACCGACTGTTTGACCATGCCGACCAGTATTGATCTCGCGTCCGGAGAAGCCAGGCCGGTTGTGCGCTCCGGGAACCGCCATCTGTGTGAACTGCGTGTGGGTTCCGCCACCGAACACCGGGCGGCTGATTTCATCCGTCGGCGTTTTCAGCAGGCCTACGGTGCGCGTCCAAACCTGCAGTTGCCGCCGCTGGTGGCGCTTGTCTCCGGGCATGGCACCTTGCTGGCCGCCGTTGGCGTGCGGAGCGCGGCCGCGCAAAGGCTGTTTCTGGAGGACTATCTGGATGCACCCGTTGAGGCCTGCCTGCCCGAGGCTTGCGCAAGCCGGAATGCGGTGGTTGAAATCGCGCACCTGGCGGGGGTTGAGTCCGGAATCAGCCGGCCCCTGTTTGCGTCGCTGGCGGTCTGGTTGCGGCAGTCCGGTTGGGAATGGGTGGTCTGCACCGGTACCACCCAGCTGCGGAACGGGTTCCGGCAAATCGGTATCGGGCTGTCCGATCTCGGTGCCGCGGACCCCGCCCGGCTAGTGGGCGCAGCCCGCAGTTGGGGCACGTATTACCAATGTCAGCCCAGAGTACTGGCGATTAACGTGCCGCAGAGCGTCGACAGCCTGCGGGCCGCAGGCTTGTTACGTCAGGTTGAGTCTGTTGAGCGCAGCGCCAGTGCGACAGAGCGCGCGCTGCCCACCACGGGAGGTGGCTATGGCCACACTGCCTGACCTGTTTCGACAGGTAGTCGCCCAGCGCCCCAACGCCGCGGCCCTGGCCTGTGGCTCCCGTCTTTATACTTACGCGTCGCTTTTCGGGGCGGTGGAGTCGATTGCCGCCCGGTTGCGCGCTCGCGGCATCACCCGCATCGGTTTATCTGGCGACAACACGCCCGGTTGGGTGATTGCAGATCTGGCCTGCCTGAGCGCCGGTCTCGTGTGCGTCCCGATACCCCCCTTTTTCTCACCGGGCCAGCGGGACCACCTGATACAGACTGCGGGCATACAGGCCATGCTCTGGTCCGATGACGCAACCGGCCGGGAGTCCCTGGGGCACGGGGTGTCGATGATCATGCTGTGTGGGTCGTCGATGGCCGTTGGGGTACCGGCACATACCGCCAGAATAACCTTTACCTCGGGCAGTACCGGTACACCCAAAGGTGTCTGTCTTTCTCAGGGGCATCTGGCTGCAACCGCACGTGCCCTGGAAGCGCGGCTGGAGGCGCACGCAGGGGCCTACCATCTTTGCCTCCTTCCCCTGGCCACGTTGCTGGAGAACGTGGCCGGGGTTTACCTGCCGTTGTTGGCAGGTTCCACGATTCGGCTGGAACCCATGATGTCACTGGGTATGACGGGAAGCAGCGGCGTGGACTCAAGCCGTCTGATCGCATCCATCAACCACTGGCAACCCGAGTCGCTGATCCTCGTGCCGGAGCTGGCCAGAATACTGGTCCAGGGGGCGGAGGAGGGGATTCTGAACACTGAATCCTTCCGTTACTTGGCCGTTGGTGGCGGCAAGGTGGCTCCCGAGCTTTTGCAGCGAGCACACGCACTCGGTTTGCCCCTGTTCGAAGGCTACGGTCTGTCCGAGTGTGGTTCGGTGGTGGCGTTGAATATACCCGGAGACAGCCGCCCGGGTTTCGCCGGACGGCCACTGGGCCATGTCGACGTTCGTGTCGACGGCCAGCGCCGGATTCTGGTGCGCGGCAATACGTTTCTGGGCTATCTGGGCGACGCGGCACCGAAAGCTCCGTGGCTGGACACCGGTGACCTGGGAAGCTTGTCGGATGAGGGCTTTCTGGCGGTGGATGGCCGCTCCAAGAACCTGCTGATTACCGGTTTTGGTCGCAACATCAGCCCGGAGTGGCTGGAAAGCGAACTGGTTGAACATCTCGGAGTGCGACAGGCGATGGTGTTCGGCGACGGTGAAAGCAGGCCGCGCGCATTGATTCACAGCCCTCACAGCGGTGCCCACCTCGGGCAGCAACTGATGGCTGCAGCTCGCAAACTGAATGACCAGCTACCGGATTACGCCCGGTTATCGAAGCTTTACCTGCTACGCGACCCATTGTCGGCTGAACGCGGCCATCTGACGGTCAATGGAAGGCTGATGCGGCATCGCGTCCAGGGCGATCTCTCCCACCTCATCACCAACAGTCATCTTATTGATCTCAGCCAGCCAGGAGGATTCACCATGGCATTTTTCGACCGACTTCAGACCGAAACCGCGGCGGCACGCCGTCACGTTACACAGGCGCCCGTTATTCAGGCGGTTCGCGAGGGGCGAATGACCCTTGAAGGGTATCGGTGGTTCCTGACCCAGGCTTTCCACCACGTCAAACACACCGTCCCGTTGATGATGGCCTGTGGCGGCCGGCTGCCCGATAGGCTGGAAGCGGTCCGCAAGGCGCTGGTGGAGTACATTGAAGAAGAGTATGGCCACCACGAGTGGATACTCAACGATCTGCAGGCCTGCGGTGCGGATCGGGAGGAGCGCCGGGCCAGTCAGCCGGACCTCTCGATCGAGCTGATGGTGGCTTACCTCTACCGTCAGATTGATCGTGGGAACCCGGCGGCTTTCTTCGGCATGGTCCAGGTGCTCGAAGGCACATCCATTGAACTTGCCACACCTCTGGCGCAGCAGATCCAGCAGCAGCTCAATCTTCCGGACGAGGCTTTCAGTTACCTCTATTCCCACGGTGAACTGGACCAGGGGCATTTCGAGTTTTTCCGGGATCTGATGAACAGCATTGAAGACCCTGGTGACCAGCAGGCAATCATCGACGCAGCCCGGGTGGTTTACCGGCTGTACGGCGACATGCTGCATCGTATTCCGTTGCCAGCCGCCGCAGTCGCAAAGCAGCAGGAGAGCGACCATGCAGCTGCGTGATCGGCGTTTTCTGTTGCTGGGCGGAACCGGCGGCATTGGTCAGGCGTTGATGGTTGCGCTTTTGGAGGAAGGCGCGCGCGTGCTGGTGGCTTCGCGGCAGTCTGAAGGTTTGCAGTTGCCCGAGGGTGCTTCCGGGGTTCAGCTGGATCTGGCGGCAGCGGATCTGGAGCAGCAGCTTCAAGCCCTCACGGATGTCTGGCCCGATATCTATGGCGTTATCCACTGTGCCGGGCAGAACCGGTTTGCCGGACTGGCGCAGACGTCGGTTGCGGCCATCGACAGTCAGTTGGCGGTTAACCTGCGCAGCCCCATGGTGGTGGCTCGTCATTTTGCCTCGCGCTTCAGCGCGGCGGGCGAGGGGGCCCTGGTGTTTGTCGGCTCGACCTTTGGCAGCATCGGGTTCCCAGGCTACACCGCCTACTGTGCCACCAAATTCGGGCTGCGGGGATTCACTGAAGCCCTGCGCCGGGAGCTGGCTGACACCCCGATCAAGGTGCTGTATGCAGCGCCCCGTGCGACCGCCACGTCTATGAACACCGATGTGGTCAACCGCCTCAATCAGGCACTGGGCAATGCGGTGGACTCACCGGAGCGGGTCGCCCGCACCATTGTCCATGCCATGGCCCACGATCAGCGCCGTTGCTTCATGGGCTGGCCGGAGCGGCTGTTTGTGATACTCAACAGCGTGCTGCCACGGTTGGTCGACAGGGCTATGTTCAAACAACTGCCGGTCATCCGGCGCTTTCTGGAATCCGGAGCCTCCTCATGAAAAGTCCTCGATTGATGATTGCGTTGTTATTGCTACTGCCGTTGGCCATGCCTTGCTGGGCCGATAGCATGGAGGCAGACCTTGCTGGCATCCAGCAACGCTGGGCCGAAATCCAGTATCAACTGCCCCGGGACCAGAAAATCAAGGCCTTCGAGGCACTGGTGCAGGATGCCGAGAAGCTGGTAGCTGCCAACCCTGATCGTGCCGAGCCGCGCATCTGGCAGGCCATCGTGCTCAGCACCTGGGCGGGTGCGAAGGGCGGGCTGGGCGCACTGGGCATGGTGAAAGACGCTCGCCGCCAGCTGGAAAAGGCGCTGGACATTGACGCCACGGCGCTGGAAGGCTCGGCCTATACCTCACTGGGCTCGCTGTATTATCAGGTGCCCGGCTGGCCCCTGGGGTTCGGGGACGATGACAAGGCGCGCCGATATCTGCAGAAGGCGCTGGCCATCAACCCCGACGGGATTGATCCGAACTTTTTCTTCGGGGACTACCTGCTGGAGCAGGGTGAGGAGGCCCGCGCCAGAGAGTATCTGGAGCGGGCTCTTGCTGCGCCGGATCGCAACGGGCGTGAGATTGCAGATCAGGGCCGCCGACAGGAAATTCGCGAGCGGTTGGCACGTCTGGCGAATTCCTGACGTCGGAACCAGTTTACCCCCATGGTTAGAATCCGTCAGGCGGAGTAAACCCGGCGAGACCTTCCTGCTCAAGCAGTTCCGCGAACCGCAGGGTGGTCAGGTCTCGACCCGGGGCGCCAATCACCTGCACGTTGTAAGGCAGTCCCTGCTTGCTGCGCCCAATAGGCACCGAGGTGGCCGGCAGCCCCAGTAGCGTGGCAAAGGCAATCCAGCAGAACTGGTCCATATAAGCCCTGGGCTTGCCCGCCACGGCGATGCGGCGCTTGAACACCGGATGGCTGTGATCATGGCGTATCGCCGTGGTCGGTGTGACCGGCGTCAGCAACACATCGAACTCGTCGAACAGGCTGCCGATTTCCGCGCGCATCTTTTCCCGTGTTTCACTGACCGCGACCCACTGATGCACCGGCTGGTTTACACCGCGGCCGTATTCGCCGACAAAGGCGGTCAGCGGGCCCAGTAATTTCAGCCACTTCTCAAGCCGCGCGACCCAGAGCATCTGACGACGTTGGGCGGGTTTGAGGGACGTACTGAGCAGGCTGCCCAGCAGATTGAAGTAGGGCGGCAGGATGTGTTCCAGATCCAGCAGCGGGTGCCGGGCCTGGGCCACCAAAGCGCCCCGCTGTTCCAGTTCCCGCCCCAGAGCGCGGTAGCCGTCTGTCAGTTCCTGTTCGACCGGACACAGCGGATCTTCCAGCCAAAGGCCGACGCGGGCCTGGTCCAGCGAGGAGAGGGCAGCAGGCTCCATGTTGATAGTCCAGCTGCGGCTATCCAGAGGCGTGGGGCCGGCAATCACCTCCAGGAGCAGCTGCAGATCCTTGGCGCCGCGTGCCAACGGCCCGCCCTCGGCGAGATCCGGGCGTGACTGGGTGCCGGGCGGTCCGGGAATGTGGCCGCGGAACGACACCAGCGCCCGCGACGGTTTATGACCGAAAACACCGCAGAAATGGGCGGGCGTGCGGATCGAACCCGCCAGGTCACTGCCCACCTCCAGCGGGGTCATGCCTGCGGCCAGCGCGGCGGCGGCCCCACCGGAGGAGCCTCCGGGGGTGTGACCGGTGTGGTAGGGGTTATTGGTTACGCCGAACAGCTTGTTGTAGCTCTGCAGGTCGTTGGCGTAAATCGGTACATTGGTCTTGCCGATGATGATTGCACCGGCATCCTCCAGGCGCTGAACCACATCGGCATGATGTTGTGGCTGGTGATTTCGCAGCGCGGGTGCGCCGGCCGTACAGGTCATGCCGGCGACTTCCCAGGTATCTTTCAGGGTAAGCGGCAAGCCGTGCAGGGGGCCCAGAGTGGCACCGGCAGAGCGCTTTTCGTCCGCGGCCCGTGCCTGTTTCAGCGCCTGCTGTTCGTCCAGGGTGACAACCGCATTGATGCGGCTGTTGTGGCGCCGTATCTGGTCGAGAAAGTGCTGGGTCACGGCTTCACTGGTCAGGGCGCCGTTACGGAGCTCCGCGACCAGTTCGTGAGCGGGCCGGTAATGCAGGGCCGGGGGAGATGAGGGCATGGCTGTCGACTCCTGACGTCGTTAGGGTAATTCTTCCCGCCAGTGTTTGACCCTTACCTGAGCCTTCACCGCGTCCAGAATTTCGAGGATAAGGTTGATCAGGGCTTCGTTTTCCGGCGAGCGTCCGTGGCTCTGCTCCGGGTCGGGCATCATCACGTTCACGATGTCCTCGATGAAGGCATGATTGGAGGCCGATGCCAGATCCTCCAGAATCTGGTGAATGACATTGGCGACGATATCGCCGACGGCTTCTTCCAGAGTCTCCTGAATGGTGGGGCCCACCACCGGCAGGAATCTCAGCCGGGAAAGCTCCAGATTTTCTTTCAGCGCGGTGTCCACGCGGTCCTCAAGGTAACTGCGCAGCGCCCCGCGATTCGGTACATATCCTTCCTGGGCCGCCTGGGCTACGCGATCCGATATCCAGTTCGTCAGCATGTCGCGGCGCGGGAAAATAATGTCGTGCTGAATGCGCTCGAACAGGGGGGAGCCGCGGCGAACTTCCATCTGAACGCCGGACAGCACCTTGATCACGATCCGGTCGGACAGCTCTTCCATGAAGGCTTCGTAGTAAAAATTGAAGAACCGGTAAAGCTTGGTGCTGGTGACGTCGATGATGTTGTACTGGTGCAGGCGGTAAATGATCGAAATAACCCGCAGAATCCGCAGGAAGCGGAAGCTGCCCACGGGAATACAGCCCACCAGATCGTACCAGTGGATGAACGGGTAGAAGTACCAGCGGTCGTAAATGCTGGCTTTCACCGCGTAGCCCCAGCGCACGAAGAATTCGGTGAGAAAAATGCCAACGAAGATCAGGTCGTAGAAGAGAAAGTTTTCGTGGATTGGTTCGTAAAGGCTGTGGAAGCCCGGTGTGCGCGCTTCGAAAAAGCCTTCAATGGCACTGAAGGCGTAGATGGAATCAAAAATAATGAGTGCCAGATTCAGGATAAGCAGGCCCAGCATCGCAAAGTCGATGATGAGCCAGATCGTCTGGTGGCTTTTCTTGAGGTTGTCGCGGTTGATCTTCAGCATTCAGGTGCCTGAATTCCTGTGAATTTTCTCACAGGTTAGCTTATTTCAGCTCAGCCGACGACTTCCCGAGCAAGCGGCGCGCGATGATCAGCAGCTGGATCTGTTGGGTGCCCTCGAAAATATCCAGAATTTTCGAGTCCCGCGCCCACTTCTCCAGCAGCTCGGTCTCGCCGTATCCCAGGCTGGCGCACAGCTCGACGCAGCGCAGGGTAATGGCGTTGCCCACCCGGCCCGCCTTGGCTTTGGCCATGGAGGCTTCCTTCGAGTTGGGCTGACCGTTGTCCGCCATCCAGGCGGCCCGCAGGGTAAGCAGCCTGGCGGCTTCCAGCTCGGCTTCCAGCAGCTGCAGCTCGCGACACACCGCCGGCTGTGTCCAGGTCTGGAGGCGATACTCGAGATCAATGCCGGAGCCGGCGACGATCTGACGGGTACGCTCCAGCGCCGCGCGGGCCAGCCCGATGGCCATGCCAGCCACCACCGGACGGGTGTTGTCGAAGGTCTGCATGGCCCCGGCGAACCCCTTGTCGACGCTGATTTCAGGGTCGCCCAGCAGGTTGGCTTTTGGCACGCGGCAGTTTTCGAAGCGGATGGCGGCGGTGTCGGAGGCACGGATGCCGAGCTTTTTTTCAAGCCGCTCCAGGGTCATGCCGGGCGTGCCTTTCTCCACCACGAACGATTTGATGGCGGCCCGCCCTTTGCTGCGGTCGAGGCTGGCCCACACCACCACCGCATCGGCGCGCTCACCTGCGGTCACGTAGATTTTCTCTCCGTTGATGACGTAATGATCGCCGTCTTCCGTGGCGGTGGTTCGAATGGCGGCAGAATCCGAACCGGCGCCGGGTTCGGTGATGGCCATGGCCGCCCAGGTGTTGCCCAGCCGTGCCAGTTGTTCCTCATTGGCAACCGCAGCAATCGCCGAATTACCGAGGCCCTGGCGGGGAATGGACAGCGCCAGCCCGACATCGCCCCAGCACAGTTCGGTCAGCCCCAGTACGGTTTTCATGTTGGTGCCGTTTTTGTTTCCCGGAGGGCCGTTGGCGCCGGAGCGGGCCAGTTTGCCGGCGCCGGCACCGCTGTGGGGGGCGCCGTCGTTCATGCCATCCATGATGGAGGCAAACATGTCCAGTTCTTTCGGGTAGGCGTGCTCCGCGCGATCGTATTTGCGGGATATCGGGCGGAAAACCTGCTGCGCCACCTGCTGCGCCTGATTCACGATGGGCGCAAACTTCTTGGGAATCTCCAGATACATGAGAGGGTGCTCCTGTCGAGTCAGGTTCAGGCGTGGACGCCGCCGTTGTGAGTGGCTACCGATCGCAGATCCCGGTACCAGCGTTCGACCGGGTGCTCTTTCACAAAGCCATGGCCACCGAGCAGCTGGACACCGTTGGTGCCGATTTCCATCGCCTTTTCATTGCACAGCAGCTTGGCCAGGCAGGCTTCCCGATGGAACCCCTGGCCGGTTTCCGCGCGGCTGGCGGCTCGCCAGGTCAGCATGCGCATGCTGTCCGTTTCAATGGCGAGGTTGCTGATCATGAAGGCCACGGATTGCCGGTGGCTGATGGGTTCGCCAAATGCCTGCCGGTCGTTGCAATAGGGGATGACGTAGTCCAGCACTGCCTGCGCGGTGCCAATGGCGAGCCCGCACCGCAGCATGGCGCCCATATCCAGAAAGGCCTCGTAGTCAAAGTCGTCATCGCCGAGCAACGCATCCGCCGGCACTTCGACATCCTTCAGGGAAACCGCCGCCAGCTGGGCGGCCCGCAGCCCCATGGCCGGGTCCGTCTGGCAACGGAGGCCGGCGGTGCGGGTTTCGACGATAAACAGGCGAGGGCGGCCGTTCAGCGTGGCGGCCACCAGCATCAGGTCGCTTTCCGCGGCCAGTACCACCCCATGCTTGCGACCGTTCAGTCGATAGCCCTGTGGTGTGGCGTCGGCGCGGGTGGTCAGGTTCAGCGGGTCGAACAGCGCCTGTGGCTCATCGATCGCGATGGTGGCGACCGGAGGTTCCGGCTCGCAAAAGGCCGGCAGATACCGCGACTGTTGTTCCCCGGTGCCCCAGCGGGTAATGGCCTGGGCCGTGCTGAAAGGTGCCAGCAGAGCCATCGCCAACCCCATGTCGCCCCACGCCAGCTGTTCGGCAATCAACACACTGGTCACCGGTGAGAGGGTTTCCGCGACGCCGCCAAACTCAACCGGCACCGCATACAGGGCCAGCCCCAGGCTGGAGGCGGTTTCGAACACCTCTGCGGGCATGGCAGCGGCTTCGTCTGCGCTGTCTGCCGCCGGCCGCAGGGTGTCCCGGGCAAGCCGTTGCAGGCTGTCGACGATCATCTGCTGGTCTTCATCCAGCGTAAGGTCAAACAGCTCCGGCGCCGGCTTCCCGGGAAGTCTTTTTCTTGGCAGCCAGTTGGACACGCGCTTGAATTCCCGGCCGGCCAGGGTCAGAGTGCGAAAACCAATGCGCGTGCCATGGTAGGCGGCCGTTTCCGTGGACCTTCGCAATCCGAAGCGGTCCAGCAGGGGATTGGCCGCAAGCCGGTTCATCATGGACAGGGCTATGCCAATGGGATCCCTGGTCATTGTCGATCTCCTTTGGGGGCGGGCGGGAACCCGTCGCGCCTGTTACTATCGAAGAAGTTATTGTTGAATTGGATCTCCGTTGATCTTGGGCGCGTTGCCGGTATCAGCCATTGGCATAAAGAGCGTGGCTAGTGGTCGGCCAGGTCAATCCGTTAGACTTGCGGACACGCAGGTTATTACCCCCATAACAAAGACGACTTATAAACGGATGTTACCCCACCACAGACACCGCCGGATTGCTGGTCGCTTTTTGCTTCTTGCAGCGCTATTGCTGTCGGCCGCCCCGGTTCTGGCCAATCAGGTGGAGGTAGACGTGGAAGGCGACTACCCGCAGCTGCAGGAAAATGCCGAAGTGTTCCTCGGCGAGGTGGAAGGCCGCACCGCGGCGAATCTGCGTCGCTATTCCAGCACCGCAATGCAGCAGGTGCGCGAGGCCCTGCGGGCCCTGGGCTACTACAGCCCGATCATTGACTGGGACGTGTCGGGTGGAGATGGTGAGGATGATCTTCCGGTCCTGACTTTGACGGTGATTCCCGGTGAACCGGTGCGGATCCGTTCGCGGGATGTGGTGATTGAGGGGCCGGCAGGGGACGATGGCAGTTTCCGCGAGGCGATTCCTGAATCACCGGCGGAGGGCGACATCCTGAACCATGGGCAGTACACCGGTCTGCGCCAGTCGATCCAGAACCGGGCCCGCCGGCTGGGCTATTTCGACGGTGAATTCGTCATCCGAAAGCTTGAGGTGGACCCGGAGAACCGCATCGCCGATATCACCCTGCGATTTCGCAGTGGGGAGCGCTACCGGCTGGGCGAGGTCACCTTCGAAGACGGCCACGGCTTCGAGAACAGCCTGTTGGAGCAGTTTGTTACCTTTGAGCCGGGGCAGCCGTTTCACGCCGATGAAATCGCCGGGCTGAGCCAGGATCTGTCCAATAGCGGGTATTTCTCCGGTGTGGATGTGGATGCCTCCCCCGGCAATGCCCGCGATGGTGTCATCCCCGTCCGGGTCGGGCTGACCACCCGTCCGCCACGCTCGGTGGCCGCCGGGGTGGGGTTTTCAACGGATGTGGGCCCGCGGTTTCGCGGCAACTGGCTGGAGCACTGGATCAATCCCATGGGCCATCGCCGGGGCGTGGAAACCGAATTGTCGGCCCCGCGCCAGAACATCACTACCTGGTATGAGCTGCCGCTCGATCCCCCCATGACAGACTCCATCCGGCTGGGGGCCGGCTACCAGCGTGAGGACATTGAAGACGTGGAGTCGGAGCTGCTGACCCTGGGCCAGCAGTGGAAGCATCAGCTGGACAACGACTGGATGCAGATTGCTTCTATCCGCTGGGAGGGTGAGCGCTTCCGCATCGGCGAGGACGATCGCAAAACCAGTAGCCTGTTATTGCCGGGGCTGGGGTACTCCAAGCTCCAGGCCAATTCTCCGCTGGACCCTTCAAAGGGGTACCGGGTTCAGGTGGATGTCACCGGATCCCACCGGGCGGTGATCTCCGATGTGGACATCCTGCATGTAAATTTTCTTGCGCGGGGGCTGTACACCCTGGCCGCCAGGCACCGTTTCCTGGCGCGCTTCCAGCTTGGGGGCGTTGCCACCAACGAGTTTGATGATGTGCCGCCGTCGTTGCGCTTTTTCGCCGGTGGTGATCAGAGTGTGCGGGGTTATGGCTACGAAACCCTGTCCCCGGAGGATGAGGACGGCGTCGCGGTGGGCGGTCGATATCTGATGGTGGGCAGTGTCGAGTATCAGTACGAATTCAAGCAGAACTGGCGGGTGGCGGCGTTCGTCGACGAGGGCAATGCGATAGACGACCTGCCGGACCCGCTGGCTACCGGCGTCGGTATCGGGATCCGCTGGGTCAGCCCGGTTGGCCCGCTGCGTCTTGACGTTGCTCGCGGGCTCGACGAGGAATTCGGCGGCGGCTGGCGTATTCACTTCTCCATGGGGCCGGAGCTGTGACGAACACCGACACGCAAACAGATAACGACACCGGGCAGGACCGGGATAACAGCCAGTCGCCGCGTAGCTGGCGGTTCTGGCTGCTGGTGGTTCTGCTTGCGATGGTGCTGGTGCCACTGCTCCTGGTGGCCGTGCTGTTGCTGGTGCTGCGGTCGGAAACCGGCACGGCCTGGGTGATCGATCAGGTTCCGGGCCTGACCGTGGAGGGTGATGCCGGTTCGCTGTTCGGCTACTGGCACGCGGATTCCGTGCGCTGGCAGGGCTACGGAACCGGTCTGTCGCTGGACGCCGTGGTTGTGGACTGGTCCCCCGGTTGCCTGTTGAGCAAGGAATTGTGTCTGGACACGCTGCACGCCGATCGCATCCGTTTGCGGCTGCAGCCCTCCGGGGAGCCGGACGAGCCAAGGCAGGACATCAGCCTGCCGCTGGTGAACCTGCCGGTCGGAATCCGCATCGGTGATGTGCGCCTGGGAAGTTTTACGGTAAACGACGCCAGGATCTGGGACCGGTTGGAACTCAAGGCCCGCGGCTCGGGGCCGGACTGGGTCATCGGGCAGGCCAGTTACCGTCTGGATGAGATTGCGGTGGACGCCTCCGGGCGGCTGGAGACCCGGGGTGACTGGCCCCTGGACCTCGAGGTGGAGGTGTCTCTGCCGCCGCCCCGGGGCGAGCGTTGGCAAATTGCCCTGGACCTCACAGGCAGTGCTGAAGACCTCAGGCTGGCCGCCCGCAGCCAGGGCTATCTGGATGCCACGGCCACGGGACGTGGTGCTCCCCTGGACAAGCGCCTGCCGCTGCGGCTGGAGCTTGCATCGCCAGAATTCCAGGCACTGGATGCGCTGCCGCCAACGCTGACTCTGAAGAACTGGCGACTGGCCCTGGACGGCAGTCTTGCGAACGGCTTCGACACCCGTTCAAGCGCCGAACTCCCCGGCAGCGAAGGGCCGGTTCAGGTGCAATTGCGGGGGCAGGTAACCACCGCCGGTGCCACCGGGGTAACGCTGCGGTTGCGCGGCCCTGACAGCGGGCCGCAGCCGGGAACGGCTGAACTCGCCGGCGACGTTAGCTGGGCGGACGTGCTGACCGCGGATCTGCGTCTCGCCCTTGAGGCTTTCCCCTGGTACAGCCTGCTGCCAGACATGCAACAGCCCCCGGTCACCCTTCGCCGTTTGCAGGGCGATCTGCAGTACCGGGGCGGCCGTTACAACGCGCAGCTGAACGCAGAGGTGACCGGGCCGGCCGGTGACGCCGAGCTGGAAACGGCTCTGAACGGTGACCTCGAATCGGTCTCTCTGAGCAATCTGTTGATCAGCACGGGGGCGGGCTCACTGGGGG
>NZ_QTKT01000006.1 GCF_018424605.1 Marinobacter lipolyticus
TCCGTGACCTGCTTCACCGCCTCGATCTTGAATTCTTCGGAGTATCGCTTTGCGCTCATCATCAACACCTGTA
This sequence comes from Marinobacter lipolyticus, assembly GCF_018424605.1. Lineage (GTDB taxonomy): Bacteria > Pseudomonadota > Gammaproteobacteria > Pseudomonadales > Oleiphilaceae > Marinobacter > Marinobacter lipolyticus_B. Next base: position 74 of record NZ_QTKT01000006.1, read on the forward strand.
GATTTGCGTTTAGTGTAACGCTACCAGGCGTCTACTGTATCGGGGGCTTGCCAGTCATCCAGAACAGCAATGAGATCGACATCGAGCATGTGGTCCCGCTGAATGGTTGCCACCGTCAGGCCAGTGCGGTTATGTGGCAAATCGTACTTGTTTGACTGCGTTGGTTCTTGCTAAGGGTAGAGTTGTCAGAGTTTTTCAGGCGCGATAACCCACTCGTTAACTTCCGTGAATTCAAAATTCAATCGTGACCTTTAATCCACCCCGTGGGCGATTTGAAAAGACGATCTTCCCACCATACCGGCTAACAATGTCTTGAACGATTGCAAGGCCGAGCCCGTGGCCCGGAGTCTGCTCGTCCAGCCTTAATCCTCGTTGACCAAGCTTGCTCAATTCAGCTTCCTCAACGCCGGGACCATCGTCTGTCACGACAATTCGTTTTGAGGGGCCGCGTTGTTCCAATATTAGCTCCACCTCTCTATGTGACCACTTCCCCGCATTGTCCAGCACGATCCCCAGTATTTCAGATAGGTCGTATTCTTCAATTGGCCAACGGCTATTCTCTGGGAGAGAACTTGATAACTCAAATGATTTTGCCGGGTATAGTCTTCCCATCATCCACAGAAGGTCCCGTGCTTTTTCTACTGGATAGCAGCTTTTTCCTACCTGCGGCCCAGCAAACCGGCTGCGGCGCATTTCAGCTTCAAGTTGTTTGTCAATATCTCCGAGACGCGCAGCTATTTGCTGCCTTAACTCGCTATCTAGCGGCGTAGAAGTGTCGCTGAGAATTTGTTGGACAGACGCAATCGGAGTTTTAACGCTGTGGGATAGGTTTGCCAGCGCATTCCTCGAGCGCTCCAATCGTTGATCAAGTGAGTCAAGCAGCTGGTTCAACTGTTCGACGAGAGGGTGGAACTCCTCGGGGACAGTCATATTTATACGTGAGACTCTCCCATCCTGAAGTCTTTTCAGCGACGCCTTGAGTCGTGTGACAGAATGCATGGATAGATTGATTCCGAACCAGATTGCACAAACTAGTAACGAGATAAGTAAAAGAGATGCGATTGCTGTCCATGCATGTAGCTCTGCCTGGCTATTCTTCAATGCGCCGAGATCTTCTGCAACGATAACCACAAACGATTTTTCGTTTGCGACGAAGGAACTTCGATACGCCAAAATGTCGGCTGGACCCTCTGTTATTTCAGAATTCTCGACCCGAATAGTGCCTTCTTTTTCCGATTTGATTAGCGGCGCCAGGAGCGGCTTCCACGATTCCGGCGAAATGATGGTCCTGGAATCGGAGTGTTGCACAAAAGCATGGTGGAAGACGCGCTGAAAGTAATCGCCCGTCTTGAGTTCGTCGAAGGCTCCGTCACTGTCCCGGATCTGGTGCTCTAAAAACGAAACCTCCTCTCTTAGCCTGTCCGTGATAAATTCACGGGACATTCTCTCGAGTAAAACACCATGTGTGAACCAGGCAATTCCCATCAAGGCAACACCTGCGGGCAGCAGCAGTGCAAGCAGGGCGCCTTTTACAGAAGCAGGTTTCTTAAACTTGATCATTGAACATATAGCCTTGTCCGCGTCGGGTTGATATTGTGGAATTTCCCACCAGTTTTCGCAGCCTCCGAATATATGCCTCGATAACGTTCGCGCTCGGGCTATCTTCGAGGCTGTAAAGCTGCTCCAGCAATTGGTCTTTTGAAAAGACATGGCCCGGCTTACTCATCAGACAGCGCAGGAGACGAAACTCTGTGCCGGTAAGTGGATGTTCAGTTCCATCGTCCACCGATAAATATTGACGATTCTCATCCAGAACAAAGCGACCTGCCTTAACCAATGAATGTGTTCTCCCTTCACTTCTGCGAACAATAGCATTCAGCCTCGCTATTAGCTCTTCGGTCTGAAAGGGTTTCGCAAGGTAGTCGTCTGCCCCGGCCTTCAATCCAGCCACTTTATCATGCCAGTCATCTCGTGCTGTCAGGATTAGTACGGGAAAGGCAATGTTCTTTGCGCGCCACTTTTTTAAAACATCTAAACCGTTGCCGTCGGGCAGCCCCAGATCCAAGATGCTGACCCGATAATCTTCCTGTTCACCCAGAGTTATTGCTTCTTTTGCCGTATACGCAGGGTCCACGCTGAACCCCGATTTTTCAAGTTGATGCAAAAGGCTACGTGAGAGTAATTGATCGTCTTCAACCAGTAGTAAACGCATTTTTTTTCCTTTTTGCTGAGCGGCGACTGTGAATTCAACGTAATGTCTTTAGTAGTCCTGAATTCAGCCTAAATAAATTTTTTTGAATTTTCAGTAAGAATTCAGGTTGGTAAGCGATCTTATGTAACGATTCTGGACATTGATCAAGTGTCCTGAAAATACAATTAATTGTTGCTGAACGATTTCACAGGAGAAGATGGTATGAATGTATCAAAGTTGTTGGTAGCGGGTGTGGCCTTTTCAATGTCAGCGGGTGCTTTTGCAGCAGGAGCCCACGGTGGTGGGCACGGAGCCAGCAGCGGAGAACCTGCTAAAGCGTCCGAAGCTGCCCGCACGATCACGGTTGAAATGTACGACAACTACTATGAGCCGGAAGCGATCGAAGTGAAACCCGGTGAAACGGTGCGTTTTGTGGTAGAGAACAAGGGCAACCTCGTGCATGAATTCAACATCGGCACCCCGGATATGCACGAAGCCCATCAGAAGGAAATGATGATGATGGTTGAGCATGGCGTGATTCAGGGCGGCAAGCTGAACCACGACATGATGAACATGGATATGGGCAATGGTCATTCCATGAAACACGACGATCCCAACAGCGTCTTACTGGAACCCGGGCAGAGCAAGGAAGTTGTCTGGAAGTTCTCTGATAAAGGCAATATCGAATTTGCCTGTAACGTGCCGGGCCATTACCAGTCAGGAATGTACGGTGACGTAAATTTCGAATAATACAGTGTGCTGAGCGCCGCACGATTGCAAGGGCTGGTGAAGGCTTTCCAGCCTAGCTCCAATGAAGTGCAGTTGGGAATAAAACAGATGAAGATACGCCTTTTGACAGGGCTTTTGACCCTGCTGATGCCGGCCATGGTCATGGCCGGTGAATACGGCCTGACGGTTGACCGGGTTAAAATTGATACCGGCGATTTCGTGAAAGAAGGTATCGGCTACAATGGTGCATCTCCGGGACCGGTGATGCGCTTCAAGGAAGGTGAAAACGTCAAAATCAACGTGACCAACAACCTGGACGAGATGACCTCGATCCACTGGCACGGACTGATCCTTCCCTTCGACCAGGATGGTGTGCCAGGTATCAGTTTTCCAGGTATCAAGCCGGGTGAAACATTCACCTATGAATTTCCTATCCAGCAGGCAGGCACCTACTGGTTCCACAGCCACTCTGGTTTTCAGGAGCCGGACGGCGCCTATGGTGCCATTGTCATCGAGCCCGAGGGCCGTGAGCCATTCCGCTACGATCGTGAATACGTGGTGCAGTTGACTGACAAGCACCCCCATTCCGGTGACCGCATCATGCGCAACCTGAAAATGATGCCGGATTACTACAATCGCGAGCAGCAAACCGTTGGCGAGTTTTTCTCGGACGTGTCAAAAAATGGCCTGATGAACACCGTCAGTGACCGTATGGCCTGGGGTGGCATGCGGATGATGAAAGCGGACGTTGAGGATATCCATGGCTTTACGGGCTTGATCAACGGCAAAGGACCAAGCCAAAACTGGACAGGGATCTTCGAGCCGGGCGAACGCATTCGGCTGCGTTTTATCAACTCTTCGGCGATGACTTACTTTGATATCCGGATCCCCGGTCTGGACATGACGGTTGTGCAGGCAGATGGCAACAACGTTCAGCCGGTTAGTGTGGACGAGTTCCGGATCGGTGTGGCGGAAACCTACGATGTGATCGTCCGTCCGAAAGATGAGCAGGCCTACACCATTTTTGCTGAATCCATGGGGCGGTCCGGCTATGCCAGGGCAACGTTGGCCCCCGAAGAGGGTATGGAAGCGGCCGTGCCGCAACTGCGTGAAGCTGCCCGACTGACCATGGCGGATATGGGCGGTATGCCCGGTATGGACCATGGCAGCATGGCAGGCATGGATCATGGAAACATGGATATGGGCAGCTCAGAAGGTGTGTCCGGAATGGACCACTCAAACATGGGCAGCATGGACCATTCGAATATGAAAGGAATGGATCACTCCAACATGAAAGGAATGGATCACTCTGACATGTCCGGCATGGACCATGGTTCCATGGCGATGGGAAAAGGCGGTCCCAGCGATCCCTTCTATGCCAAGGGCAGTGGCCTTGTGCCGACGGCGGCCAATGGTGGCAAGTTCCTGTCCTATGCTGATCTGAAGGCTCAGGACCCGTTGTACGAAGACCGCGAACCGACTCGGGAGATCGAGCTTCGTTTGACCGGCAATATGGAGCGCTACACGTGGAGTATCAACGGTGTTAAATACGAAGACGCGGATCCCATTCGTCTCAAATATGGTGAACGGGTCCGTTTCAAGTTTGTGAACGAAACCATGATGACTCATCCCATGCACCTGCACGGTATGTGGTCCATCCTTGATGTTGGCGCAGGTCAGTGGAACCCGATCAAACACACCGTTAGCGTGAACCCGGGCACTACGGTGTACATGGAAACCGAGGTTGACGAGCCAGGCCAATGGGCGTTCCATTGCCATCTTTCTTACCATGCGGCTGCCGGGATGTTCCGCAAGGTGATTGTTGAGGGTGGCCCTGAGTCCACGCAGGCCAAGACAGGCGTTGTTGCTGAAGATGGAGGTGAGGCATGAGCTGTATTCGATCACTTGCCGCAGTCAGTTTCCTTGCCTCTATTGGTTTCTCAACGACGGTGATAGCTCAGGAAATGATTTCCGATACCACCGCTCGTAAACAACCGCTCACAGCCTGGGGTGTTCAATTTGAGGAGTTTGAGTACCGATACAGCGATGATGATGAGGAACTGGGCGTCTGGAATGCGGATGCCTTCTATGGCACCGACGAGTTCAAAGTCCGGCTGCTCACAACCGGGGAATACGAGATAGAGGCACAGGCCTACGAAACACTGGAAAACCAGTTGGTCGGCCAGATCCCCATCTCCAAGTTCTTCGACGCCAAAGCGGGTGTTCGCTTCGACACCCCTGAAGGGCCGGATCGCACTTATGCCGTGCTGGGTGTCGCTGGGCTTGCCCCACAATGGTTTGAAGTCGATGCCAACCTGTATGTTAGCAAGGATGGTGATTCGTCTGCCGAGATCGACGCGGAATACGAGCTGCTGTTCACTAACTACTGGATCCTGTCTGCGACGCTGGATGCAACGGTAGCATTCAGCGAGGACGAGGAAATTGGCGTGGGTAAAGGCTTGGTTTCCACCGAAACTGGCCTCCGGTTAAGCTATGACTTGATCGATCGTGCGTTCTCGCCTTACGTGGGCGTGGTGCATGAGCGCAAGTACGGCGATACCGCAGATCTCGCTAAAGCCGAAGGCGGCGGTACAGAAGACTGGTTTGCCGTCATCGGTGCCCGCATCGCGTTCTGATTGGGATAACGAGCCAGGTTTTGTCCTGGCTCTCTTTTTGATGTACATCAATTTCATCGAAAACCTTCACTGATTTTCAGTCGCAGTTCAGGTCCGCATGTTGTCATTGAGGGGAAATGATAAGGCGAAGAGGGGCCCGCCATGACTAAAGCACATAAAGCATCGAACCAGGAACAGTTCCTGCTGCGACGGAAACTTGTCGTGGAAGGTTTTGAAGAGAGTGAATGGTCTGACTTTATTCACGAACTCAATCATCACCCCTGTGTTGATTTTGCCGAACGCAAGCCAAATAATCTGTTAGACGTTACCTTCGATGGGACTCATTGGTCTACCGACGAGTTATTGGAGGTGATTGGAGCACATGGTGGCCGGTTGAAGGCGGGGTGGTGGGCTCAAAGGAAGCTGGCGTGGTATCGATTTACAGATGACAACGTTCGTGCCAATGCCAAGCATGATCCGTTTTGCTGTTCAAAGATCCCGCCCATGAAACGAAAATAACCGGAGGTTAAATGAGCAGGGAGCAAGATAGAACCACTCGCTATAAGGAAGGCAGTCTCACACTCGCGGGAACCGTTATGCTCGGTACCGGCGTCATGATCGGCGCCGGTATCTTTGCACTTACCGGGCAGATGGCGCAGATGACCGGTGTTCTTTTTCCGCTGGCGTTTCTGGCTGCGGCGGTAATCGTCAGCTTCAGTGCCTATTCCTACATTAAAATTTCCGATGCCTACCCGTCAGCTGGTGGGATTGGCATGTACCTTCACAAGGCTTATGGAAACCGGCTGCCGACGGCGTTTAACGCTCTGCTGATGTATTTCTCGATGGTGATCGCCCAGAGCTTTCTTGCGCGCACCTTTGGTTCCTACACCATGCAGCTGTTCGGTGGCGATGAAAGCGGTCGCATGGTGCCCATTCTCGGCGTGTCCCTGATCCTGGCAGCGTTTCTGATCAACCTGCTCGGTAACCGAATGATTCAGGGGGTGGCCTCCTTCATAGGCATCCTGAAGATCGGAGGCATACTTATTTTCGGGGTCGTGGGTGTATGGGTTGCCGACAGTCTGTTGGTCGACTTTTCAAGCACGGGCGAAGCCGGAGCAACGGGTAATTTCCTGGGTGCGACGGCACTTGGAATACTGGCCTTCAAGGGCTTTACTACGATCACTAACAGCGGCTCTGAAGTCATAGATCCCAAGCGGAATGTAGGGCGGGCCATCATTATTTCCATCGCGGCCTGCGTGGTGATTTATACTTTGGTTGGTTTTGCTGTGGCCAGTAACCTGTCGCTGGCTGAAATCATCGAAACGCAGGATTACTCGCTTGCTGCCGCCGCGCGCCCGGCTCTGGGAGAGTACGCGGTCTGGTTCACCGTTGCCATTGCCATGATGGCCACCGCCGGCGGTATTCTGGCCAGTATTTTTGCGGTCTCACGTATGCTTGCGATGTTAACCGAAATGAAACTGGTTCCCCATCGTCATTTCGGTATGCCGGGCAGTATCCAAAAGCACACGTTGGTGTACACCGTGGTCCTGGGGCTGGTTCTGACGGCTTTCTTTGATCTCTCCCGGATTGCAGCATTAGGTATCGTATTCTATTTGGTAATGGATATTGCCATTCACTGGGGAGTCCTTCGTTATTTGCGCCACGATGTGAAGGCAAAGGCGTGGGTGCCAGCGGTTGCCATCCTCCTGGATTTGCTCGTACTCGGAGGGTTTGTTTGGGTCAAACTGAACTCTGACCCGTTTGTGATTGGCGTTGCGGTTGGCACGATGGTTGTTATTGCGGCAGCAGAGCAGTTTTTTCTGAAAAGGTTCCAGGAAACCGGACATTCGGGACATGATGAATCTCATGCCCATGATCACCACTAATCAGTAGTCAACCGGGAGGACAGCACCGTGATGGAAGGTGATATGTTTGGCAACACAATGTGGGCAGGTCACTGGCTCTGGATGCTGGTGATTGGCATTGTGGTAGTGATACCGGCCTGGCGTATTTGCCAGCGCACGGGATATCCGGGGTGGATGGGGGTCTTGATACTTATCCCCATCGTCAATCTGGTTTTGCTCTACTTCATCGCTTTTAGTGACTGGCCAGTTGAGCGGAGTGGAAAATAAGTGGACTGTTGTAATGCAATTGATACATTGAGCTTTCTTCACAATCCTACGATACGACTTAAGGCTGTTGTTCGTATGATCACAATAATTGAAAGAAACTGGGAGATAACCAGATGAAAGCAATAAATTTTAAACTGTTCGTATTTTTGACTTTTTTGCAAGCGCCATTTTTGCACGCTGAAGAAGTTCTTTCTGGCGAAGATGTCGCAGATGTTGTCGTCGGAAACACGGTGCAAATGGAATTCCGAGATGCTCAGGACAATTTTCGCACTCGAACTTTTCATGAGTACTATGATCCTGATGGTTCGATCTATGGAATGACCAAATATCGCGAACAGCAGGGAAACCTTACCCACTATATCGGAAGATGGGAGGTCAAAGACGGTAAATTTTGCACATCTGTCTATGGTCGCGACTATTCCTGTAACAAGATAAAGCCTTTGTCTGGAAATGATTTCGAATTGCTCAATGAGGGAGGCAAGATAAGGAACGTCAAGGTATATGAAGGGAAGCATCATGGACTGGAGTAAGGATATCTGCGGGTGAGTTTTTAGCCTCTGTTTTCTCGGGAAGTACGGTTCGCCCATGCGGAACCAAGAAGCGAGTTAAGGGCATATTGATCTTGTCTCTGGAGAACGCTATCGGAGTGCAGACTCCGTTGCGCGACTTGAGGATTGGATGATGAGTATTTTGGAGCAGTACGGTCTGCTGCTTGCCTTGGTGCTTGGCATCGCAGCTACGGTTTTGGCCCTGTTTGGGATTGCCCGTGCCATGGGCCCGACGCGTCGGGAGCCGGGCAAGGACGTGCCAGCGAGTTCCGGAGTGTTGTCACGGGACCCGGTCTGGGGCCGCTATCACGCACGGTACTACGGCTACGCGCTGCTCTTTCTGGCCTTCGACATGGAGATGGCGTTCATGTACCCGTGGGCTGTTGTATACAGGGAAGTAGGGTTAGTCGCTTTGTATGACATGGGCGTGTTTCTTGCCATTCTCTTTCTTGGTCTGCTCTACGGCTGGAGTCAGGGGGCATTGAGGCGGCAATGATTTCTGACCCAACAATGACCATTACGGGCGCGCGCCAGCGGCAGGGGGGGTTCACGGTACTTCAGAAGTGGGTTTCCCGGGCTCTCGCGGGCAACCTGAGCTGCCTGATCGTCCCGGGGCCTGAAGTGGCACTGTCCCATGGCCTGGATGTGACGGCGGCAGGTATGCGCATCACCGCGACACCTCGCGATGCGAGCGTGCTCCTGATTATCGGCGAGCTTTCAGAGAAAATGAGTGAGGCCGTGGCGGTGCTCTATGCGCAGATGCCGAGGCCGCGAGCCATTGTCATTTTGGGCGGACAGCCGCCGTCAACGCTACCGGACGCTGATTTTTCCGCGGGTGTTTCGCAAGCCGGTCTGATCGACGCGGTTGACTGGTTGAAGCGCGCGCTGGCCAAGGGCGCATTCTCAGACTCCCCCGAGGATTTCGACGCCGCTGTTCTGCACGCCAGGATCGACTATGTCTGCCCCATGCACCCGGAAGTTGTCCAGAACGAGCCGGGTAGTTGCCCCAAGTGTGGCATGGACCTGGTCGCCCGGGAGGCAGGGGAGCCGGCCCCCGAGCATGACCATGACCATGGGCACGATCATCGCGAGCACCGGCACCATGAGCACGAACACCAGCATCATGATCATGCGCAGCAGCACGAACACCATGAACAAGAACGTCATCATGGTCACTGCCATGAACATCATGATTCGCATGAGCACGATCATGAGCAGCACGAGGGTCATCAGCACTCGCACGAAAACCATCATGATCACGGACACAAGCACCAGCACGATGAGTCCGACGGCGACGCGGAGGAGAAAGGTTCTGGGCATGATCATGGTGGGCATGACCACGGCGCCTCGGGATTCATGTCCATGATTGAAGTGACCAAGGACCTGCCTCGTAGCGCCGACGGGTTGGCGATGGACTGGATGGAGGTGCCGTTCGGTCCGGTTTTCCCCGGTCTGCCTGGTGGGCTCAAGTTGACGCTGACTCTTGACGGTGACGGCGTAACAGAAGGACAGGCCACATCCTTGGTGGGCATGATCAATGAGAGTGAAAAAGGCAAGGAGATCGACGCCGAGACCTTTATCGAGCGCCTGGCGTCGGCCATGCCACTGGCCAGCGTGAGCTACCGACTGCTGGCCTGCCTGGCAATCGAGCGGGCGGCTGGTCTTGAGAACGATTCGGCAACCGATCAGGCCCGGGCCGTGGCGCTTGAATGTGAGCGCATCGCCAGTCACCTGGGTTGGCTGGCGCAAACGGGGCGCCAGCTCGGCTTCGCCTGGTTGACGGATCGTGCCGCAACCCTGCAACTGGAGATCCGCCGCGCCAGTGGAAAACGGCTTTTGGAACTGACGCCCGCTCTGCAGGCATTGGCGGCTCGTCTTGGGCGAACGCCTTTGCTCAAATCGCGATTGAAGGGGATCGGCATACTGCCATCGGGCACTGGGGGCCTGAGTGGCCCCGTGGCGCGCGCTGCTGACGACGCCGGAGATGCCTGGGCGCGCCTGTGGCAGCGCCTGGACGAAATCATCACGAGCCTCGACTACATCAAGGCAACCGGGGAGCCGGGGCTACCTGTTTTGCGAAACATCGGGCGTGGATCAGGCACCGGTGAGGCCACCGTGGAAACCCCGCGCGGCGAGGCTCAACTGAGCCTGATTCTGGAACACGGCCAGGTGAAATCCTACAGGTTGGACACCGCCTGCAGTCACCATATCGGCCTGGTCGCAAAGCTTGTCGAGGGCCGGGAACTGGGCGACGCACTGGTGGCGGTCGGATCACTTGACCTTTCGCCCTGGGAGGTGATCTCGTGAACTTCGTCATCGTGTTGGTTGCGTTGCTTGGTAGCGTCTGGCTGCTCGCCGTGGTCGAGGGCTGGACGACAACGGGCCGCCTGCGTCCGGCCGCGCCCCTACTCAGCGGCCTGGCGCACCTCGGTCGTGAATCCATTGTACCGCGCACGCCGGACCGGGTCTTTTTCGAGACGGCGCCGGTGCTACTGCTGATCGTCGCGGTGCTTGGCGCGGCGGTTCTGCCGCTGGCGCCGACCCTGGTGATCGCGGATCTGGCTACCGGTGCGCTGTTCATCAACGCGGCGCTTGCCTATGTGCTGGTGGCGCTGATCATGGCCGGCTGGGGCCCGAATGGCGCCTACGCCATGATCGGCGGCTGGCGATTCCTTGGCCAGCTCATCGCCTACGCCATGCTCATTGTCATGCCCATCACTGCGGTGGCGATGCGCGCCGAATCCCTGGTGACCACGGTGATCGTTGGCTCCCAAGGCGGCTTGTGGAACATTGTCTATCAGCCGCTTGGTTTCGTGCTGTTTTTCATTGCCGCCATGGCGCTGGCGTTTCGTGCGCCTTTTGATCTGCCAACCGCACCCGGGGAACTGGGCGGGGGTGTGGACGCGGAATACACCGGCGTGCGCCTGGGGGTGTTGCGCCTGGCCAGGCTGACGCTGGTGATCACGCTGGCTTCCGCGACCACGGTGTTCTACCTCGGCGGTTGGCACGGGCCGCTGCTGCCGCCCTGGGCCTGGAGCCTGATCAAGACCCTGGCCGTGGCCGTGTCGATGCTCCTGGCCGGTCGCTATCTGCCGCGCATTCGCGAGGCGGATCTGATGCGGTGGTGCTGGACCCTGGGGATTCCCCTGGCACTGCTCAATATCATTGTTGTCGGTTTACTGGTTCTGGTGGTTCCATAATGTACGCTCAGGCTTTTTTTGTTGCCGTTTTCGGGCTGGCCGCCATCGGCTTCGGCGTGGTGGTGTTTCGCACATCGTCCATGGTGCGTTCCGCGCTGGCGCTGTTGTTTTCTCAGACTGCCGTCGGCTGCATGTTCCTGGCGATGCAGACCGAATTCCTGGGCGTGCTGCAGATCATGATGATGGCGACGGAGATGAGCATCATGGCCATTTTCATGGTGATGTTCATGATGGACCCGGGCGGGATGGGGGGCATGGATATGACCCACCAGAAGCGCTTTTCAATTGGCGCTGGCGTGGTCGCTGCCGGTGTTGCGATAGTGGTCGCGTTTTGGGCCGATTGGGGACCTGTAACGGCCGAGGCGCCGGATGCGGCGATGCAGACACGGGCGCTGGGCATGGAATTGCTGGGTCGTTCCATGCTGATCTTCGAAACCGCCGGTATCACTATCCTGACCGCGATGATTGCGGCCACGGCGGTGGCGATACCGGTGCAAACGACGGCCAATAGTGCTGACAAGGAGGATACGGAATGACTCTCGTCCTGATCGTGGCGCTTGTAACCGGTGCAATCCTGTTCGGTATTGGTGTTTATGGCGCGTTGTCCCAGACCAATCTGGTTATGATCATGATGGGGGTGGAGCTGATTCTTGCGGGCGCGTTGGTGAACCTGGTCGCCTTCTGGCGTTTTCTGCACCCCGAAAGCTACTCCGGCCAGATGTTCGTGCTGGTGGTGATGACCGTCATGGCGGTCGAAATGGCGGTTGGCTTCGGTGTCGCGATTGCGCGTTTCCGGGCCAAGGGCTCGGTTGAAATGGAAGAAGCCGGGGACCTGAAAGGATGAGTGCAGTGCTTCTACCGATAATGCCACCGCTGATCGCGGCCATGGCGTTGCTGGTCCTGCGCCGGGGCTCCACGGCGCTGGTTCTCGGCGGGGCGACGTTGAGTCTGGGCGGCAGTCTATGGTTACTGACCCGGGTCGCCGGCGGGCAGGCCGAAACCCTGCTTCTGCCGGGGCTGCCAGACATGCCGCTTCGAATGGTTGCCGGACCTCTGGAAGCGCTGTTGACGGTGGCGGTGGCCACCGTAGGCACGTTCGTGCTGATTTATGCAGTTGGTTATATGAAGCGGGAGTCCGGCCTGTGCCGCTTCTACGCCGTAATGTCCCTGTTCCTGGCTGCCATGCAGGCGTTGGTGCTGTCCGGCGACTGGGTTCTGTTGCTGGCGGCCTGGGAATTGATCGGTTTGTGCAGTTACCTGCTGATTGGCTTCTGGTTCCAGCGACCCGAGGCCGCGGATGCCGCCGGTCGCGCTTTCCTCTACACTCGTAGCGCCGATCTGGGTTTGTACGTGGCGGTATTTATGCTGATTGGGTCGGCCGGTACCGGCGAGATTGCCGCCTCCCTGGAGGCCGGCGGCAGTGCCTCGACTGCCGCGGGGCTTTTGTTGCTGCTGGCCGCCATGGGTAAGTCGGCCCAAGTCCCCTTGCAGGACTGGCTTATGCGCGCGATGGCGGGGCCGACACCGGTTTCGGCGCTGCTGCACTCGGCCACCCTGGTGGCGGCGGGTGCCATCCTGCTGATCCGTTCGGCCCCGCTGCTGACACCGGAGGTGTTGCTCGTCGTCGGACTTGTCGGCGGCGTTACCACGGTGGCGGCCGGAGTTATTGCACTTGCCGAGCGTGATCTCAAACGCCTGCTTGCCGCTTCCACTGCCAGTCAATATGGCTTGATGCTGGTTGCGGTTGGAGCCGGCGTTCCGCTGGCGGCCCTCCTGCATTTGCTCGCCCACGCCGCCATCAAGAGCACCCTGTTTCTTGCCGCCGGAGACTTCCAGCATGCCCGCGGGGGTACCGGGTTCGATCAGTTGGAGGGTGTTGGTCGTGACAGACCCTGGACTTTTGCCGGCTTTGTGCTGGCAGCGCTGGCACTGGCCGGTATCCCGCCACTGAGTGGGTTCTTTTCCAAGGACGCGGTAATCGCCGCCGCCCTGTCTGCGCAGGGCACCGCCTGGCTCGGCCCCCTGGCGCTGGCCGGTGCCCTGCTGACCGGCGGCTATATGGCCCGGGCCTTGTGCCTGCTATGGCGAGGCTCCGGAGAAACCCGCCCGGTTGCCGGTAGTGCCTGGATGACTTTGGGCGTTTGGGGGTTGGCGGTCCCTGCCACGATTCTCGGCCTGGCCTTCGGCCCCATCGAGGCCGTTCTTGATCTGCCCGCCGTCACCGCAGGCACATTGGCCGTGCTCCTTGGGCTTCTTGCTGCCGCGTGCGGCCTCGGCCTGGGCTGGCTCGTGCCGGCTCCCCGCCTGCTAGGGCCGGTTTATCCGTGGGCGCGACGCGGACTTTCCGTTGGCGGTGGGCTTACGGTCTGGGTCGGTAGGCCCGCAATGGCTGTGGCCCGAGGATGTGAGCGTTTGGAAGGGCGTCTGTATGAAGCTGTGCTTTCTCTTGGGCGCGCCGGTCTCTTCCTTGCCTCTGCGGGCGAGCGAGCGGAGCGGGGCTTGTTCAAGATTGTGCTTTGCGTGGGCAGAGTGAGCCTGAGGGTCGCGACCTACGTGCGGTTTGGAGATGAACGCCGTATCGACGGCCTGATTTTCGCCCTGGTGGCGGCTGTGCGTGCACTGGGTGCACGAGCCCGAAACCTCCAAAGCGGCCTCATCCACCACAGCCTGGCGATCAGTGCGGTCGCAATCGCCGTCACATTGGCTGTTCTGCTTTTTGCTTCATCGACGAGCTTTTAGAGGAAACCCATATTCATGTTACCACTTGTCTCGCTCACCCTGTTTTTGCCGCTGGTCGGCGCGGTGCTGATTCTGTGTCTTCCGAAGCCCGCAACGCGTACGGTACACGTCATAGCGATTATTACCGCCGCCCTTACACTGATCGGTGCTCTGTCCATGTGGTTTCAGGGTGCGAGCGGTGCAGGCTTTTCCCAGGTCGAAGAGCTGCAATGGATACCGGCCATCGGTGCCGCCTACCGGGTTGGAGTTGATGGGATCAGTCTGCCTTTGGTGCTGTTGAGCGCTGTTCTTTTCCTGGTTGCTGTGATCTATACGTCGTCGCTTCGTGAACGTCCGCGCGCCTATATTGCTCTGGTACTTCTTCTGGAAACTGCGTCTATCGGTACCTTTACAGCCCTCGACGGTATCCTGTTCTACGTCTTCTTCGAGGTTTCCCTTGTCTCCATGTATTTCATGATCGCCGGGTGGGGCCACGAAGACAGGCAACGGGCAGCGTTGATGTTTTTTATATACACCTTGCTGGGAAGTCTGCCGCTTCTGCTTGCTATCCTCGGGCTTTATCTGGGCAGCCCCGAACCGACCTTCGACATGCGAGCCTGGATTGAGAATCCCCCCTTGGAGGGTGCGGCGGCCATGTGGGCATTGGTCGCTATGCTGATCACCTTTGCGGTAAAAATCCCCGCGGTGCCGCTGCATACCTGGTTGCCCGCCGCACACGTGCAGGCGCCGACCGTCGGCAGCGTCATCCTCGCCGGCGTCATGCTGAAATTCGGCACTTACGGGCTGGTTCGATTTGCTCTGCAAATGACCCCCGATGCGTTCCGTGAAGCGGGCGTTGTTGTTCTTGTTCTCGGTGTTGTCAGCGCGCTCTACGGGGCTTTTGCCGCTCTGGCCCAGAGTGATCTGAAACGCTTGGTCGCCTATACGTCGGTTAACCACATGGGGTATGTCATTGTCGGTGTGGCCGTGGCGGCAATAACTCTGGATCCCTCGGTGCGAACTGTTGCTTTGGATGGTGCGGTATTGCAGATGTTCAGCCATGGACTGGTTACCGGTGCCTTGTTCTTGCTGGTGGGCATGATCCAGGACCGTGCCCACACCCGTGAAATGGGCGAATTGGGTGGGTTGCTCAAGACGGTCCCAATGCTCGGCTGGACCTTTGTGTTGGCGGCCTTTGCATCGCTGGGCTTGCCCGGGCTGGCGCACTTTCCGGCCGAGTTTCAGATATTTCTTGCCACTTTAAGCGCTTCGCCTGCCGCGGTGGTTGTGATTTTGGGTATTGCCATTATTGCCGGTACGTTTCTCAAAGCACTGCGGGAAACCTTTCTGGGCGAGCCCCGGCAGCGCTGGCAGTCCATGCCTGATTTGAGCGCTCGTGAGTGGCTTGCTGTGGGGCCATTGCTGGTGCTCACTGTCGGCACTGGCGTGGCACCCTCCTGGGTGCTGGGTATCATCCACCGCACTACATCGGCGCTGGCACTGTGATGGCTCGTGATCTTGCACTGTTGATTCCTGAAATTGCCGTACTGTTGACGGCTGTCGGTGCGCTGATCGCGGAAATGCTGCGTAGGCCGCAAATTGCGCTGCTGGTCGCAGTTAGCGGTCTGATCGTTGCCACGGGTCTGACCGTCAGTCTGATTGGTGAGGACACAACGGTGTTTGGTGGCAGTTTCCGGGTTGACGACCTCAGTGTGTGGGCCAAACTCATTCTGCTGCCGGCCACCATCCTCGCCATATTTTTGGCGAGAGTGGATGTGAGAGGCACCGTGCGAGAGGGCACGGTTTACAGCCTGCTTTGCTTTGCCACCATCGGCGCGCTCGTTCTGGCAGGCGCGGGTGATACGATGTTCCTTGTACTGGGTACATTATTAACTGGCCTGGCCACCTTTGCCTTGGTTGCCTACCCGGATACCGACCCTGCCACAGAGGCCGCCATGAAGTTTTTCGTGTTCGCCTCGGTCACAGGTGCGATCATGATTTTCGGCCTGAGTTACTGGTTCGGCGCTGCGGGATCCACGTTACTCGCGGATCTTCCTGGTATGGATACCATGCCAATGGCGGTTCTTCTTGGGTTCGTGGCGGTGGTTGTCGGTCTGGGTTACAAAGCCTCGCTGGTTCCATTCCATTTCTGGGCGCCAGATGCCTATGAGGGTGGGCCACTGTCAATAGCGGCCTACCTGTCAGTGGTGCCCAAGATCGGTGCTCTGTTCGCACTCGCTCAGGTGGTTCGCGATCTACCCCCGGAAAGTGGTTGGACCGCCATCATCGCCGGGCTGGCTGTTCTGACCATGACCTATGGTTATCTGGCCGCGCTGGTGCAGGATAACGTCGTTCGGCTGCTGGCCTATTCGTCGATTGCCCAATCCGGCTATTTCCTTCTGGGTATCCTGGCAGTCGGCGCCAGTGAACTTGCTCTGCCATCCATTATACTGTTTGCTGCCGCCTATGCGGCCATGAATCTGGGCGCTTTCGCCGTTGCCGCCAATATCGGACGGACTCTGAACGATTTTGACGGATTGGGTCGATCTCAACCGCTTATTGGCATCGCTATGGTGATCTTTTTGCTGTCGCTGGTTGGGATTCCCCCATTGGCGGGTTTTGTCGGCAAGTTCCTTTTGTTTGCCGCAGCCATCGACGTGCAGTACACCTGGGTGGCAGTGGTGGCGATCATCAATAGCGTACTCTCGCTGGCTGTTTATCTGCGCCTCGTTGTGCCGATGTACAGGCAAGGGAATGTCGTGGTGGCTAGAACTGATATCTGGTTGAAAGCCGTACTGATAATAGCGCTGACTGTCACACTCCTTTTGGGTGTATTTGCGCAAGTGTTTGTAGGGCCGTTTGCATGATGGCCGAAGCCCATTATTTATTGCCGAGAGTAATCACCGCCCTGACGTCTGAGATCAAGCCAGCCTCTATAGAGCCAACGCAGACCAAAGAGCGAGACTGTTGGAACGATAATCCACTGCACTAGAGGCGCAATACCTGTGCCAATAAAGGGTAACAGGGGCATAGAATCATTGTAGCTCCAGCGCTGGCCTGCGCCTGTGGCCCATGCTTCAAAGACTATGGTTATAAGCAGACCGGTAGCAAAATACGCTCCTAAAGCATGGCGGCGCCACCGCCCCTGTATCCAAAAGCCATCTTTAGTTGCCGCTGCGGCGACGCCATAGGCAAATAGTGCAATATTGGCATCGCCGATTGCCGCCCGCGTGCACAGCCAGACGACCGCACCATGGGACGCCTCCATCATCCCTGTAAAGAAAGGCACCTGGATCATTTCCCAAAAAAAATGCAGCAAAAAGCTGACAGACCAGATTAAAAAAAACAGGAACCAGCCTCTACGTGATGGTCGACGTGAACAATGCATAATCTATCCAGCCAATCTAATAACTTCAGGCAGCCGAAGTTGAAATCGCAACCCTTCATCGCAGCGGCCTCCTGACCACCCGATAATTCGGAAATGGCCAGAACCGGTCCACCCAAAAACAACGGCAGCAGCAAGGAGATAACTCGTCGGTTCATTGCGGCCATCTCGATTTCATGCGCCAAATGGTCGGATTGCATGCTTGGCGCCCAGTATGCCTTTCAATAGTGAGCAATCATAGCACCTCTCCAAGATGGGCGCTGGGTGCGAAATAGCCTCTTTGATGCGTCGTCAGGTCTGACAGTCTGACGGGTGGGGATGTCAGTACGAAAATCGGGAAAATGAAATTTAGCTGAAAATTCAGGTTCGTTTCAGTTGACCACTACAAGCTTTGTGCGTCAAGATTAAGTGCCGTTTAACTGGCACATCCACCTTGAGGCAATAAATCGTTGTCGATATGAAAATTAAAATAAGGAGTTTCAGGTGAGCAAAATCTTCAAATCAATAAGCGCTCCGCTGGCGATAGCTTTAGTAGCAACACCGGCGTTGGCCGCGGAGCCGGTCGGGCGTGCGTCACCGACCGTAGAAGACCTGAAGGTTGAAATAAATCAACTGACGGCTGAAGTGGAAGAGCTCAAGAAAGGCGATTCCCCCTTCACGGTGAACGGTTATTACCGCCTGCAGGCGACCTCAGAAAGCCTAGATACGACCGACGATAACAGTACTGCTTTTGTTGACCAGCGCCTGCGTGCAAAGATCACCGGCGACCTCAACGATAACGTGAGCCTGGTTTGGTACGGTGAGGTCGATTCTCCCTGGGGTGAGAAGGGAAGCTGCCAGGGTGACGATTGCGGCAAACTCAGCGCCGACGGCGTTGGCGTTGAGACCAAAAATGCCTACGCTGAACTGAAGGTGCCGAACAGCGACTGGAAGGTGCGAGCGGGCATCCAGGGGTATGGCTTCGGCAAGTACGAGAGCTTTGTTACCAACGACGACATGAATGGCGTCTCCTTTGCGGGCAATGTTGGTATGGCCACGCTGACAGGTGGCTGGTTCAAGTGGGAAGAAAACGATAGAGATTCTGCGGACGACGTGGACTTCTACATGTTGAGTGCCGAACTTCATCCCAGCGAGGTTTTCCACTACGGCCTTACCGGAGCTCAGATCAGCAACAGCAGTCCGGATGCTCTGAATGGTACGGCGGCTCGAACGGATGACAACTATTTCGGTGCCTACGCCGATTTTACCTATAACAAAATGGCCTATAGCGGCTCGGTACTTTACAAAAAGTCGTCCGGGCGTGACTCTGACGCAACAGATGGCGACACGTACATGTTGAATCTGTATGCCCAGAGGCATTGGGGTAACGCAAGCCTCAAGATTCACGGCATCTACATTCCGGCTGATGACAGCAGCAATGGTGCAGATCGCTTCGCGGCAAACCAGTCAGGCTGGGAGCTGAATAGCAGCAATCTGCAAATCTTCGGAACAGACTACTACTACAACAATGGTTCCCAGGGGGCCAAGTCAGTTTATGACGCAGCTTACCAGGGATACGGTCTGATGGGGCTGATAGTCTCGGGTGATCAGGAGCTTTCCAACGACTACTATCTGAAGTACGGCACCGGTTACTTCCGCGCTGCCGATGACGCGCCCGACAGCGCAGCTCAGGCCAACGGCTCAAGTCTTGGTACTGAAGTGGCTGCCCAGGTTGGGAAAAAGTTTGCTGGCTTGTATGACATCAGCCTCCGCGGCTCTTACGGTTTCATGGGGGACTTCTACGGAGATGACCCGGAGGATACCTATAAGGTCGTAGCTATGGTCAATATCAGTTACTGATTAACGTGTAATCTCATGATCCGATACAACGGCCGGGCCTTAGCTCGGCCGTTTGTCATTGAGCCGAACATGAGGGTTGGCAACGATTTTAACGACATCCTCCAAATGGGAGGATGTCTCTAGCTGACCCACACAAAGGGGGCAGCTTTTTCTACTGGGCAATATCTTACTAAAACCACCACCGGACGCCCGCCACGAAGCTGGAGGACTCGACGTCTTCCCCCTCGCGCTCACGAAGGTCCTCTGTGTTGCCCAGAAAGCGGGTGTAAGAAACACCCACGTAGGGCGCAAACTCCCTCGAAAAGTGGTATCTCAGACGGAGCCCCAGGCCCACATTATTGATGCCACTACCGACGCCCCACTCCTCAACATCGCTGAAGGCAACGAGCGTTTCGCCGCGGCCCTGCAAAATGAGCCTTTGGGTCAGCAGCCAGTCGTACTCGGCTTCAAGATCGTATGACACGTCACCGTCGTCGGTGACTCGGAGATTTGTGTCTACCTCAAACCAGTAGGGGGCAAGTCCCTGCAATCCAACAATGGCCGAATAGCGCTCCTTATTAGGGCTGGGGCCAAACGTTGTCTGGGCACCCAATCCTGTCTGTATATCCCAGAAGCGATCGAAGCGATAGCTGTACTGCACATCAAAATTTTCGATGTCGCCGCTGTCGCTGGATAGATCAGTCTCACCTTCCGTTTCGACCCAGAGCCGATTGCGATCTTTACCAATCCAGGCCTGGGCGTCCCACAGGGCCAATTCGTTGTCGCCGTCACGCTGGTATTCCATCCGGTCAAACAGAACCTGGCCAAACACCTGGTTGTCGTGTATCGGCAGCGTCCAGTCCGGTTCGGCCTGAACGCCAGTACCGGCGGCGCCGGCTCCCGAGGCAAGCGTTAAGGCTGAGGCACCCACAACCCACTTGATGCGATTCATCATAATGTTCATCCCCTATCCCGTTAAACGACCGACACGACACGAAACATGCCTGCGTCCATGTGGTACAGAAGGTGGCAATGGAAAGCCCAGTCACCCGGTGCATCCGCTGTGATCAGCGCGGATACACGCTCGCCGGGTTTGACGGAAATCGTGTGTTTGCGTGGACGATATTCACCTGCACCGGTTTCCAGTTCCATCCACATGCCATGCAGGTGAATGGGGTGATCCATCATCGAGTCGTTGACGAGGATCAATCGCAGGCGCTCGCCATGGTAGAACTTGACCGGGCCATCGACTTCAGAGAACTTTTTGCCGTCGAACGACCACATGTAACGTTCCATATTGCCGGTAAGGTGCAGTTCCACCTCGCGTTCGGCCGGGCGCTTGTCGGGCCAGCCCTCAATGCTCTGCAACTGGGAATAAGTCAGCACCCGATGGTTGGCTGTTTCAAAGCCTACACCAGGGTCATCCAGACGCGATTGCGGGCTGGAAGCCACCATGGCCGCCCCGGGACCGTGATTATCAGGGCCATGGGATATCGGCCGACCCGCCGTCGGGACCTCATTCATCGTTGCTTTGTCCGAGCTCATCTTGTTCATTCCCGAGTCGGCGCCATTCATCATCATTTGGCCATGGGCTTTGTCGTTGCTGCCTGACATCATTTCCATCTTGCCACCCATGTCCATGCCGCTGTCCATGTTCATATCGCCGTCCTTGCCCATGGCGCCCATGCTCATCGCGCCCATGCCCATGGCGGCCATACCGCGCTCGGTTCGCGGATACATGGGCGGTACTGGCGCCTCCATTCCCTTGCGGGTGGCTAACGTTCCGCGCACATACCCCGACCGATCCTGTGACTGGGCAAACACGGTGTGGGCCGTACCGGTTGGCTGTACGATCACGTCGTAGGTTTCCGCCACGCCAATACGGAATTCATCCGTTTCAACGGGCTGCACTGGCTGGCCGTCAGCGGAAATAACCGTCATCGGGAGTCCCGGGATACGGACATCAAAGAAGGTCATCGCCGAGGCATTGATGAATCTCAGGCGAATTTTCTCGCCGGGACGGAACAGCCCGGTCCAATTGCTGGCGGAAGGCGATCCGTTCATCAGATAGGTATATTCAGAACCGGTTACATCCAGGATATCCCGGGGGCTCATTCGCATTTTGCCCCACATGCCGGCTTTGTTCCACGCAGCATCCCAGCCCATGGTTTCAACATCCTTGAAGAAGTCGCCAACGGTGCGCTGGTTGTAGTTATAGTAGCCTTCTGCCACTTTAAGCTTGCGGAATACGTCCTCGGGAGAGTCAAAGGTCCAGTCGGAGAGGACCACAACGTATTCGCGATCATAGGCCACCGATTCCGGCTCGGCAGGATCAATGATAATCGGCCCATAGTGGCCTAGCTGTTCCTGAAGGCCTGTGTGGCTATGGTACCAGTAGGTGCCGTGTTGCTCGACCGGGAAACGGTACTCAAAAGTTTCGCCGGGCATGATGCCGGGAAAGCTGACGCCAGGAACTCCGTCCATCTGAAACGGCAGAATCAGACCGTGCCAGTGAATGGACGTTGCCTCCGGTAGCGTATTGGTGACACGCAAGATTGCCTCGCGCCCCTGTTTGAGGCGCACGAGGGGTGCCGGCAGCGTGCCGTTAATGGTGATGGGCTGTTCCGAGACTCTGCCCCCTATCTTGAGAGGCGTTCTCGCGACGGTCAGGTCGTAGATGTCAGCACCATTACGCACAGTGTGAAAGGCATTCGTGTTGTCCAGTTGTCCTCTAGCATAGGCAGGTAACAAGCTGTCGAAACCGGCAAGAAGTCCCATTGTGGCAGCTCCTTGGATGAGGCGGCGCCTGGACACACCTGTACAGAAATGTCTATCGCTCATAGGTTGCTCCTAAAGCCATGTATATATAGCATCTCGCGTTTGTAGCTCGAGCATTAATGTTACCCGGTGTAACTGAAATCAAACTGAAAAGTCGACCGGTAACCCCCCATTTTTAACGGGTTGCTGTTTTTCTGGGGAGTTGCCGTTACTGGTACAATCCATGGCAGACTGGCGAAACTTTCCCACCTCGAAAAACGGCGCTTACAAATGAAAATTCTGATTGTCGAAGACAATGCGGTACTTGCCAAAAAAATATCGGACTGGCTTGCGCAGGCGCACTACACAGTCGATGTCGCCAAAACCGGCAAAGAAGCAGACTCGTTGATTGAAACAAGCTCCTACCAGGCCGTTATTCTCGATATCGGACTGCCCGATGAAAATGGACTGTCTTTAATGCAAAGATGGAGAAAAAACGGGAAAAAAGAGGCCATCCTTATTCTGACCGCACGCTCCAACTGGACTGAGAGAGTAGAAGGGTTGAACGCGGGTGCCGACGATTACCTTCCCAAACCGTTTGAGTTTGATGAACTGAAAGCCCGGCTCAATGCAATTATCCGAAGGAAGGATGGCAGAACAACAGATCAAATCAGTGTCGACGGATTTCGTCTCAACGCCAGCTACCGAACGCTGACCACGCCCGACCAGAAAGAGTTCAGACTGACAGCCACTGAATTCCGCCTTTTGCAGTGTTTCCTGCGTTCACCAGACAGGGTATTTTCACAGGATGAACTGGTTGAAACCCTCTACAACATTGAAAGATGTCCCACCAGGAATGTTGTTCAGGTCTATATAGCCAGGCTCAGAAAAATAATAGGGGGCAATAAAATCAAGACTTTGCGTGGCCAGGGCTACTTCTTCGAAAAAGATCCTACTGGCTGAACGCCCGAACGAACCAGGTCAACATATGCCAGCTCCAAAGAGTATCCGAAGAACAGCCATTCAGTATGGGGCTGTTTTCAGCCTCGTCTATTTCACCCTGATATTCTTTTCACATGCCTACGTGATAAAACAACTATCGGACGAGTCCAGGAAACAACACCTGAGTAAAGAGCTGGAAAACTTTCAGGCAATCATTGAAGCCGAGTCCCCGACAACTGACGACCTCAGGAACATGATCCATCAGTTTGAAATGCTTCTGGGGCATGCCATCATCATCGAAACGGCAGGCGGGAGCGTCCTGACGAGCAACAACTTTGACCTGAGCCAAATGCAGGGCGTTGTGGATAAGCCCGAGGGTTTTATTCACATAGCGCAGGGCGCGAACACGCTTTTTGGGCTTAGACGTACGTTCACTGCTACTGGAAAGCTGGCCTCAATCACCGTTCTTGAAACCGAGGGGGCGCTCTCTGAACGACCGCTGAAGGCCCACCTGACATTGCTCGGTGCCTCGGCCGTTCTTCTGGCGATACTGCTGGCACTGATTGGAACCACCACACATCTGACGTTAAAGCCCATCAGTAAGATAAAAGAGGATCTAAGACGGCTCCAATCCGGGAAACAAAGTCGTCTGAACCCTCACGTGCCGGAAGAGTTTCGTCCGCTGATCCGGCAGCTCAATGATTTGCTCGAGCTGTCAAACCGGCGGCTGGACCGCCACCGCCGCCTGAATTCCGATCTCTCTCACCTGGTCAAAACCTCTATTTCTGCCAATCTTGCCATTTTGTCGGATATCGATACCTTGCCTCCGTCCCGGGAGGATGTTGTGTTTATGGCCTCTAACTTGCGGGAGCTTGACAAATCCCTGAAATACCGGATGAGCAAAGCAGACATATCAGGCAGACAGATGGGACGGACGTGCATGCCGGTTGAAATCACGGCAAGTGTCATCACCGTTATGGAAAAAATCTTCCCTGACACGGTTTTTCGCCTCCACACCAACTTACCTGAAAACTTCAGCTGGCCAATGGAGCGACAGGATCTTTCAGAGCTACTTGGCAATTTACTCGAAAATGGCGGGAAGTGGTGCCAGACAACCGTCGACGTTACAATCGCCCGCACGTCATCAGGACTCTCCATAGAAGTAGCGGACGATGGCCCCGGAATTTCTCCCGAGGCGGCAGCCACTGTCATGAACAGGGGTACCAGGCTGGATGAAACGGTCGCCGGTTTTGGGCTCGGATTGTCCATCGTGTCCGAGATTGTCGAAGACAACCTCGGACAGATGAACATGGGTACCTCAAAAAACGGAGGAGCCAGCATTGTCATTCTACTGCCACTTCCGGATTAGAAAACCTCCAGAAAGGCAACCGTCGATGACGCAGCGCGGCTTCTCCCATTTTTTACCGTTGGATATCACTCACCTTGGCTCTTGAAAAGCGACCGAACAGAACCGGCAAAACAAAGAGTGTCAGGAAAGTTGCAGTCACGAGACCACCAACAATCACGCTGGCCAGTGGCTTCTGGATTTCCGCTCCCACGCCCGTCGACAACAGCATCGGTATCAAGCCGAGCGCCGAGGTTATTGCTGTCATCAAGACAGGACGTAAACGGGAGACGGCACCTTCAAACACCGCGGTATCCACGTTCAACCCATCCTGTATTCGCTGATTGATGCTTTCGACCATAACGACCCCGTTAAGCACCGCCACACCAAACAGTGTGATAAATCCAACGGAACTGGGCACTGAAAGATACTGGCCGGAGACCCAGAGCGAAAAGACACCACCAATTACGGCAAGCGGCACGTTGACCAGAATCAACAGCGCTTGACCAACCGAACTGAAAGCGAAGTAGAGCAACAGCGCAATCAGCCCCAGAGATACAGGTACCACAATGGTCAATCGTTTCTGAGCTCGCTGCTGGTTTTCGAACTGACCACCAATATCCACCGAATAGCCGGGGGGAAGGTTCACTTCTGACGCGATGGTATCCTGAATATCGGCAACCACACTGCCCATGTCACGACCCTGCACATTGGACTGAATGACCACACGGCGCTGAACGTCGTCGCGGCGCACCTGGGGCGGGCCGGACTCAATAGACACATCGGCCACATCACCGAGTCTCACCCAGGCTCCGGAAGGCGCCTGCAACCTGAGATCAGCAATGGCATCCCGGTCTTCCCGGAAACGTTTGGCCAGGCGCACATAGATATCGTACCGCTCATTTCCGTTGATGATCTGGCCCGCGGCGGCACCACCCAGTCCGTCCCGGACGACACTCATCACATCAGACACGGCGAGTCCGTACCGGGAAAGTGCCTGACGGTCTGGCTGAACCACCAACTGCGCTTCACCGGCAATCTGCTCCATGGCCACGTCCCGGGTCCCCTGAACAGTTCGGACCGCCGCTTCGATCTGTTGGCCTTTCTCGGCCAGCACCTTGAGATCCGGGCCAAAGAGTTTGATGGCCAACTGCGCGCGGACACCAGACAACAATTCGTCAACCCGAGTTGCAATAGGCT
Organism: Marinobacter lipolyticus; assembly: GCF_018424605.1. GTDB lineage: Bacteria > Pseudomonadota > Gammaproteobacteria > Pseudomonadales > Oleiphilaceae > Marinobacter > Marinobacter lipolyticus_B. Next base: position 25,654 of record NZ_QTKT01000006.1, read on the forward strand.
GAGAAAAGTTAAACAGTAGCCCCGGGTGCTGTTCGAGCTTCGCCTCAAACAGGGCCTGCAATTCATAGCGATTACTGGCGCTGGTCCACTCGGCTGTTGGCTTGAGGCCAATGTAGATTTCGATGTTGTTGACGGGCTCCGGATCGCCGCCTATTTCCGGTCGGCCCGCCCGGGACAGGGCGTAGGTCACCTCTGGAAACTCCATCAGCATGGCCTCCAGTTTCGGCGCCACTTCAAGCGCCGTATCGAGGCTTGATGAAGGGGCCAGGGTCACCCGGAGGTTAATCGTGCCCTCTTCCAGTTCAGGCACGAACTCCGTGCCCAGTCGTGGAACAATCAGCGCCGCCAGTACAACAAGAACCGCCGCCGCGCCAACAACCACGCGGCTATGCTTCAGTGACCAGGCAAGCCCCATGCGATAGAGCTTTTCCAGGGGTTTTAGAATGAAGCTTTCCCGCTCCCGGATACCCTTACGGAACATGTATGATGCCAGCGCGGGTACAACCACCAGAGCGACGATCACCGCCGACACGATAGCCAGCATGATGCTGATTGCCATTGGCTGGAACAGCTTGGCTTCCACACCTTCGAAGCTGAACAGAGGCATGAAAACGACCAGGATAATCGCCGTCGCGAAAAAAATCGGCCGCGCCACTTCCCGGCCGGCTTCCTGGAGACGAAGGGCAATGCCATGATCATCGTGTGACGCGTCCAATGGATCGGGGTCATCTCCAGCCAACTCATCCCGATGGGCGTCATGCTCAGCATCAGGATGGGTCAGATGCTTGAACATGTTCTCAACCATAACAACAGAGCCATCCACCAGCATGCCGATTGCCACAGCAATGCCGCCCAGAGACATCAGGTTGGCCGAGAGACCGAACCAGGCCATGATCATCAGGGCAATCCCGATGGAAATCGGTATTGAAAGCAGCACGAGCGTTGTTGCCCGCAGATTCATCAGGAACAGGGCAAGCACGATCGCAATAAACACAAAAGCCAACAGAAGCGCATTGGTCACCGTCTCTACGGCCTTGGTCACCAGATCCGCCTGGTTGTAATAGGGCTCGAAACGAACCCCACTCGGAAGCGCCTGATTTATGCGATCAACGCGGGCCTCGATGCCGTCGATGGTCGCTTTTGTGTTGGCCCCCATTCGTTTGAGTACAATGCCGGAAACCACTTCACCCAGTTGTTCAACCTGACCGTCTTCACCCTTCCGGGTCATGGTCACCGCACCCTGACGAATCTCAGTGCCCAGCGTCACCTGAGCGACGTCGCTCACGGTCACCGTAATGCCATCACTGGTTTTCACGGGTACTTGTCGGATCTGCTCCAGGCCCTCCTCGCCACTGCCCAACCAGCCCATACCACGGATAACCAGTTGCTCCTGCCCGCGGCCCATGTACCAACCGCCGACATTGGAGTTGTTGTTCTCCAGAGCTTCCATGATGTCGTTCTGTGATAAGTCATAGGACAGCATCCGCGCCGGGTTCAGGTTGACCTGGTACTGGCGAACCTCTCCCCCAAACGACAGGATCTCCGTAACCCCTTCAGCAGGTATCAGCAACAGCTTGACCAGCCAGTCATGCAGGCTGCGTAGTTCCATTGCGTCGTACCCCGAATCCGGGTCCGCTATCAGCAGGTACTGGTAGACCTGGCCGAGACCGGACGTATTCGGGCCCATTTCAGGCACCCCGACGCCATCCGGAATCAGCTCCCGCGCGGCCTGTAACCGTTCGAACACCAACTGGCGCGCGAAATAGATATCCGTGCCCTCTTTAAAGACCACGGTGACACCAGACAACCCGGTTTTGGAGATGGACCGAACCTCCTCAACATCCGGCAACGCATACATCACCGCTTCAATGGGATAGGTGATCAGCTGCTCGACTTCCTCAGCCGCAAGTCCGGGCGCCTCTGTATTAACAGCGACCTGGACGTTTGTAACGTCAGGGAAAGCATCAAGATTCAGTTTTGGTATCTGAAACGCGGCCGTGGCGATAAGCACTGCAAGCGCAATAAGAACCAACAGGCGGTTCTGAACCGCCCTGTCGACTACTCGGTTGAACATAATGGCTCCCGGAATCAGTGGTTGTGCGGATCAAAGCCGCCTTTGGCAATCTCAGAGGCCACAAAAAATGCGCCCCGCAAAACGACTCGTTGGCCCGCAGCCAGGCCGGAAACCTCACGGAGCCCGCCAATTGAGCGGCCCAGTTCCACTTCCACGGGTTCATACTCGCCTTCGGCCTCTTCCACATAGACCGTCCAGTCGCCGTCCGCGCCACGCATCAATGCAGTCTCCGGCACGGCAAGCACCGGCTCGCTGGTCTTAAAACGAAAATACACATCTGCGAACATTCCTGGATGAAAACGATCTTCAGGATTGTCCAGCTCAAGCCTGACAATCCGCGTGCGGGTCACAGGATCAATGGTGTGGGCTTCCTGGGACACCGTTGCCACGCCCACACGACCCGCTGCCCTGACTTCGGCTTCCGCGCCCTTCTCTAGAACAATGTCGGAGCTTGCTGGCAGATGGGCTTCTACCCAAAGCTCACTCTCATCAGCAAGAGTCACCAGCGGCTGGCCAGCCTCAACTCTTTGTCCTTGCTCAAACTCATCGGTCAGTACTGCACCATCCACGCGAGCCCTGAGCATGTATTCACCGAGACTATCCACCCCGCTGGCCTTCAACGCACCAATGTCATCATCGTTCAGCCCGTAAGCAAGCAGAGTCGCCCTTGCTGCTTCAATGTTGGCTTTCGCTGTATTGAACCGCTGATCGCCAACCACGGAACGACCCAGCCCGCTGATTCGCTTCCATTCAGGAAAAGCTTTCCTGTAACCCGCCTGCGCCTGTGCCACCGTCTCACTGAACAGGGTTACCAGCGGCTGGCCCTTGGTTACGTGCTCACCCAGTTCCACGTGACGCCGCAGCACCACTGAGGCAACCCGGGGGGACACGTGATAGCTGGTATAGCCGTTGGTCAGCAGCTCACCGGGAGCGTAGATTTCATAGTCAACGTGCTTGCTTTCGAGGGTTGCTACTTCAATGCCGGCGAGCTCTTTCTGTTTGGCATTGATGCTTGCGGTGGCCGCTTCTTCATGGCCACCGTTCTCGTCTTCGTGGCCGTGCCCCCCTTCCTCTTCATGATCACCTTCCTCTTCATGATCACCTTCCTCCTCATGCTCACCTTCCTCCTCATGCTCACCTTCTTCACCATGATCTTCCTTATGCTCGCCCTCCTCACCGGTGACTTCCTGATGATCGTCGCCACTGGCAGCATGATCATGACCGACTTCCTGATGAGCATCTTCCTCTGCCTGTACAAAAGAAAGTGGGGCTGTAAGCAACGTCAATGCGAATACAGAAATCAGAGTTTTTTTCATAATGAATATCCAGTTTCCAGACTAGTATTGGAAGAGGGTGATCAGTTCGCCAGACTGGCTCAAGAGCTCAATCAGGCCCAACTGCGCCTGCTTTTCCAGTTCAATACCGGTTTTCAGGCTCTCCGCGCGCTGGCCCAGCGCCTGGAGATACTCAGAGGTGGAGAGGTCGCCGACCTGCCACTGCTTCTCAAGCAAATCGGCACTTCGCTGTACACGCCCCTGGGAGAGTTCTGTCCATCGGCTGAGTTGGGTGTCGTATTGCTTCCAGGCAGCTCGGGCGCCCGCCAGACCATACTGCTGCTTCCGATAAAGTGCCTGAAACCGAGCCTCGGCCTCTAATGATCGTCGGTTGGCAGCCTGGATTTCGGCACGGTAGTTATTACGGACATTCAGAGGGATCGAGAACGTCAGGCCAACCAGGTTCTCACCGCCATCACGCCCTCCGCTCAGCCCGACCGTGGGAGATGCCGCCGCTCTGCGACTGACCACCTCGGCTTCGCTCCGCAGCACCTGCCACCTCGCGCGGGCAGCAGAAATTGACGGATGATCCAGCAAATTGTCGTTATCGACCCTGGAAGCAAGAGCCGGCCAAATGTGCCCGGGGATCCCCCCATCCTGAGGCCGCCAATCCGGCAGAAGCTCTCTGACCCGGGCTTGCGCCTGATCAACCGCAGCCTTTGCCTGGGCGAGTTCACTGAGCTGCTGAGAAAGGCTTAAAAAAAGCAACTCTGCATCGGTACTCCCCAGGTCGCCCGCCTGCTGGCGTTGCTCAACCTGCTCCAGCAACGCATCCAGACGGTGTTGCTGGGATTCCGCAATTTCTTCGGCACGCGTCGCCGCGCGCCACTCGACAAGCGCAAACAGCGACTCGGACGTTTGTGCCAAAACCGCCTCGTTCAAATCAGCTTCAGCGGAAAGCCTGATCAGCTTTGCCTTGTCCTTTAGCGCACCCTGTTGATCAGACCAATCGATCGTTTGTGATAGCCCTGCCTCAAAGTTGTTTTCACTGCCCGTTCTGTCTGCTCCAACAGACAGCTCCGGGTTATACAGCGGTTGTTCGCTTGCCTCAGCATCCTGATTCCGGGCTGCCGCCTGCTCTGTCGCCGCCATGACATCCGGATGCTTGCTTATCTGGCCAGTGAGCCAATTTGTCCAATTCACAGTCTCCGCTTGACCGAACAGAGGAATAGACAATAGTACTGAACACAGCAACGCCCTGGGCGAGTGCTTGCTTGCCTTCATCGACTTTCTCCCGAAGGGGTTGTTAGCCACAATTCATGGGGGCGAGACGCCCATGACAAGGTAGGTAGAGGTGGAGATAGTAAGTGAAAAGGTTGAAATGAACTTGAATTTGGAAGGCATTAGCTCAGGGAACTTGAAAGTGCTCCTCAATAAGGGCGGGGAGAAGCGGCATCGCGACTCATGGCCACGATGCCGCCATCCAATCTAGGAAAAGCGCTGGTTTGATGCCGGTTGAAGTGCGCTCTCGTCGGTCGCACCATCGTCGATACGAACAGCCCGAACCAGGCGGGATACAAGCACCTTGCCGTCACCCGGGTGCCCTTCCTGGGTTCTGCCCGTTCTGACAATGAGTTCCACAACTTCACCAGCGACATCATCGGTCGCTACGTCTATTTCCAGCTTGACCATCTTCACTTTCTCCAGAGGCGACTCATCGCCGACCAGATGACCAAATTCGCTGAGAGACACGACAGCAATACTTGCCACCCCCTTAACTTTGGCCAGAGCATCAACCACATGCCCTGCCATCACTTCTCTGACATACGCTTTTATTTCATACATAAACCGTCTCCTGACTATCAGACTGAAACGTCACGACGTTCAGATGCAAACCACTGGTACACACTGGGCAACACCACCAGCGTCAGCAGCGTTGAAGTGATCAGACCGCCAACCACAACCGTTGCCAGTGGCCGTTGGACATTAGAGCCAATGCCATCGGCCAGCAGCAGGGGAATCAGCCCCAGAATAGCCACAGAGGCGGTCATCAGAACCGGCCGCAAACGGCGTTGAGCACCCAGCTTGACTGCTTCAATGACTTCGTAGCCTTCGTCCCGCAACTGGTTGATGTAACTCACCATCACCACGCCGTTAAGTACGGCCACACCAAACACCGCGATGAATCCCACGGCAGCGGGCACAGAGAGGTAAAGCCCCGTCACAAACAGCGCGACAATGCCACCGGTAATCGCAAAGGGCACATTCATGAAGATCAGCACCGCATAGCGCAGACTACTGAATGCCGAGAAAAGAAGCAGGAAAATAAGCGCCAGGGTAATGGGCACAACGATCGCAAGCCGAGCCATGGCCCTTTCCTGGTTCTCAAACTGACCGCCGAACTCCACGAAATACCCCGGCGGCATGACCACTTGCTCCTCGATCCGCTTGCGCAAATCCTGAACAACACCGCCCATATCGCGACCACGTACGTTCATCTGCACGTACTGTCGCCGACTGGCATTGGAGCGCGAAATTTTCTTGGGGCCAGCGTACATTTCAACATCGGCCACCCGTGAAAGCGGGATGAGCTCGCCACTATTACCCCGGAGGGGAAGCTTTCTGATTTCATCGATGGACCCGCGATAGGACTCTTGCAGCCGGGCGAAGATCTCAAATCGCCGGACACCGTCGAAGACCAGCCCCGCGCCTTTACCGCCAATCCCGGTTTCGACCGTACTCATCAGGTTATCAATGCTGATGCCAAACTGCGCCAGCACTTCACGGTCGGGGCGAATAACGATCTGTTTTTTACCTGCGCTCTGCTGAGCGCGCACATCCGTTGCCCCCGGCACATCATTCGCCAGGGCCGCCACTTCCTTGCCGATCCGGCCCAACTCGTCGAGGTCGTCGCCGAAAATGCTGGCAACCAGTTGCGCCTGAACGCCTGAGAGGAGTTCGTCGGTTCTGAGCTGAATCGGTTGTGACAGATTGTTGGCAAGCCCGGGAACCCGCTCATCCAAAGACTCCGCAATCCGGCTCTGAAGGTCCTCATAGCTCACATCTTCTCGCCACTGATCCAGAGGCTTCAGATTGACGAGCGTCGCGACAACGTTCACGGGTTCAGGATCACCGCCCACCTCGGCACGACCGATCCTGGCATAGGTGCCGGTGACCTCTGGAAATTCATCGACAACGGACTGAATCCGTTTGCCATACTTGATGGCGGATTCAAGACTGGCTCCAGGAGGCAGTGTCGAGCGAATCTGGAACGTGCCTTCCCTGAGCGTGGGCACGAACTCGCTCCCGAGATAGGGAAACAGCAGGAGACTGCCGGCAAAGGCAATGACGGCCACGCCCATTACAATTTTAGGGGCTTTGACGACAGTATTCACCACCGGCTTGTATAGCCGGTTCAGGAACAGAACCAGCTTCGGCTCTTTGTGTTGTCCACCCATCTTGAATGACAGCGAGGCCAGAACCGGCACCAACGTCAACGCGAGTAACAGCGCACCGATCAACGCAAAACTGATGGTGTAGGCCATGGGCGAAAACAGCTTGCCCTCAACGCCCTGCAGCGTAAACAGCGGCAGAAAAACGATAATAATGATGCCAATGGCAAACACAATCGGACGAGCCACTTCCCGGGCAGATTCACCTACAAGCCTCAGAACACTGACCTTTTCCTCTGATCGTTCTTCCAGATGTCGGAAGATGTTCTCTATCATCACAACGGCGCCGTCCACCATCATACCGATGCCGATAGCCAGCCCCCCCAGACTCATCAGATTGGCGGACAGGCCCGAAATCCGCATCGCAATGAATGCGAAAAGCACAGACAACGGCAAGGTCGCCACCACGATCAGTGTGGAACGTATATTTCCGAGGAACAGATAGAGGAACACCAGCACCAGAACCGAGCCCTCAAGTAATGCTTTCTCGACAGTGCCTATGGCCTTGCCCACCAACTCCGCCTGGGAGTAATAAGCCTCTATTTTCAGCCCTTCGGGAAGTGACTTGTTCAGATCATCGATTTTTGCGTTGACGTCCTCGAGTACCTGACTGGTGTTGGTTCCGATCAGCTTCATCACGTAGCCGCCCACGGACTCCTCGCCCGAGGACACCTCCGCGCCGCGGCGAATTGCCGGTCCAAGGCTAACCTCTGCCACATCCCTGACATAAATAGGAGACTCTCCCTCACTCTTGGACACAATGATGTTCTGGATGTCCTCGATGCCCTCGGTACCTGAATTAACCCAACCGTAGCCGCGAACTATATACTCTTCACCTCCTCGCGTAATGAAAGAGGCGCCGACGTTCCGATTATTCTGGGTGAGGGCGCCGCGAACGTCAGACACTGTCAGGTTCCTTGCCTGAAGCTTCTGCGCATCGATATTGACCTGATACTGTTTTACCTCGCCGCCGATGGACAGCACACCGGTTACACCCGGAACGGTTCTGAGCTGGGGCTTGACAATCCAGTCCTGGATCGTGCGGATTTCCTGCAGGCTGTATTGATCCTTATCCTCAGCTTCCAGGGAATACATCAGGATGCGCCCAAGACCGCTCGCTATGGGCCCGAGTTCCGGCTGCCCCATCCCTTCGGGAATCTGGCGCTTGGCCTCGGAAAGCCGTTCGTTTACCAGCCGCCTGGCGAAGTAGATATCGGTGCCATCTTCGAAATAGATGGTCACCCGCGACAACCCGAAAATCGACGTGCTCTGCACTTTTTCCAGCTTGGGAATTCCATACATGCTGATCTCAACGGGATAGGAAATCAGCGTTTCGATATCAACCGGCGACAGACCAGGACTGGTGGTAAACACCTGAACCATGGTCGGCGTCGCGTCCGGAAACGCATCCACCGGCAGTTTTTGAAATGAAAATACGCCGGCAACGATCACGGCGATAGCAAAAACAAGCGTCATCAGACGATTGTTCAGCGCATAATTCACAATTGCGTTGATCATGCTCCCCCCGGGGTTTAGTGTCCGTGAGCGGCGCTGCGGCCACTGGCGGTAATGGCCGACATCAGATCAAAAGCGCCTACTGAAACCACTTCCGTGTTTGCGCTAATGCCGGACTTGATCTCGATCCAGTCGTTTGCCTCCTTGCCAAGCGTGACGGGAACCGCCTTGTAAGCCCCTTTCTCATCGCCCGGAACAAACACAACGGAGTCATCGCCAATGGTTTGAACCGCATCATCCGGAACCAGCGGCAGTGAGGCCTCCGATTCCGTCATGATTCTGGCCGTGGCATAGGTATTCGGGCGAAGGTCGCCTCTGGGAGACTCCAGCACAACGCGAACCGGGATGGTGCGGGTCTTTTCATCGAGCATGCTCGACACCCAGGATACCTGCCCACTGTGAAACCGGTCAGAACTTGAATCCCTGGAGGAAATCTGAACCTCGTCTCCCGTTGAAATCTGGTCAATATCGGATTCGGACACCTGAAGAATGGCCCACAACACCGAGGCATCCGCCACGATGAAAGGCGTATCCGACGGACTCAGCGTTTGCCCCAGACGAACATGCATCTGCTCGACACGCCCCTCAATGGGTGAGCGGAGCGCGTATTGCGCCAGCCCCCCACTGTCACCTGACGACTCGCTGCCGTAAACCGCCAGTTGTTCCCGCACGGAATCGTACTCCGCTTTTGTTTCAAGAAAGGCAGCCTTGGCATCCAGGAACTCTTCTTCACTGGAAATACCCTGTCCCTGCAACTCCCTTTCACGATTGTAGTCAGACTCGGCCGCTTCTTTGCGGGCCTCCAGCGAGATTAACCGGGAGCGAATCCGGGCCAGCTCCACACTGTTCAGGGTTGCCAGTAACTGCCCCTTATTGACACGATCCCCCAGATCAACCGCCAACCCTGTCAGTTTTCCCTCCAGCAGCGGACCAACCTCGGCCACGCGGTCCGGCACATACTGAATCTCGGCAGGTGCCGTAACAATTGCGCCAGCGCGCCCCTTGGCAGCCGCCACAGTCTGAATCGACAGTAACTCTGTCTGCTCCGGCGTCAGATGGATCTGGCGGGACTGGTTTTCCTCTCCGGCATGCTCGGCTTCTTCATTTTCGTGCTGGTCACCCTCGGCTTCTCCGGCAGCGTATGCCTGCTGCAAGCTCAGAGCGCCGACAACTATTAACAGTATCTTCAGATTGCGAATCATTCATTCACCCTCAATATTTAGAGAACGGTACTAAGAGAACGGTCAATTTTGAGTTTCATACCCTCAGGAACCGGCTGACATCGACAGAGCACCTCCTGTGCTTATCTCCAGCGCCCGGACGGCATCGATATAATCATTCTGCGCCTGAACGTATTCCTGCCTTACCGACAGGAGATTGTCCTGTGCCGCCAGAACATCCGAGGCACCGACCTTGCCCGCCCGAAGTGCTTTCTGCATCAACTGTAATGTTTCCTCTGAACGCTCCAGGATCGACTCGTTCATCTGGCGCAGCCGAACGGCGGTGGATTCGTACCGGGCCACAGCCGACACAACCTGACGCTCTGTAGCCAGGCGCAAAGCCTCTGCCTCAAGCTCGGAGGTTTTCAGCCGCGCAGCAGCTTGTCTCTGCTCACCGGAATAATCATGAAAAACGGTCAAAGGCATCGACACCCCTGCACCGAAAAGGTTGGAGCCTTCCTCACGATCATAAAATCCGAAGACTTTCAGATTTGGAATCGTCAGGCTTTTCGCAACTTCAAGGCCAGATTCATCCGCTGCAATTCTGGCGGCCGCCGCTTTCAGGTCCGCTCTCTGACTCTGTGCCATCTCGACAAGCTGGCTGGTCGGAGGCAGGTCTTCGAGCGTCACATCAAGCTCGCCGGTCACCCCAACGGCATCGGAGGGGGACACCCCGAGCACTTCGGTAAGGTCAATTTTTGATTGCTCGAGCTTTTGTTCCGCCGAGGCTTTTTGATTCCGGGCCCTGGCAAGCCCAATGACTGCGGTATTGAGATCAATCCGGGTTTGTTTACCCTGTTTTACGGACATTTCAACCAGGTCTTTGGTGCGTTGCATAAGTTCAACGGCACGGGTTGCGGTTTCCAACTCTTTCTGAGCCAGCAGTATCCGGAAATAGGCGGCCCGCACCCGCGCCTTGGTGGCTACCTTCAGGTATTCAAGCTCCTGTTGCCGGGACGTGAGATTACTCCGGGCACGCGACTGCCCAAGGTCGCCGCGATTACCCATCCAGATCTCCTGAGTAACCCTCACCCCATATTCCAGGGACTCGTCGGCCTGATCCGGGGCCTGACGGGCCCCCAACTCAAACTCTGGATTGCTCGGCGCCCAGCGGCTGGCATGATCAAGCTGTCCCTGCTGTATCGAGACCGCGGCCCGCCTCAAAGCCAATACCGGGCTATTCTCGAAAGCCATCACCATGGCCTGGTTCAGGGAAACAGCCTGGCTGGATTTGGCCTGCTGATATTCTTTCAGCGACACACTCTCTTTTGCCTGGGCCGACACCATAGGAGAGACGGCCAAGGCTCCCGGAACTATCATCGCGCACAACAACAATCGTTTGTTCATTCAGTATCATCCTGGCTGTTTGACTGAGGTCAGTGAGTCAGCATTTTTGCGTGGGAATCTGGAACGACCTTACAGACAAACCTTTAATACAGTTTGAAATTCAGGCACCGGATAAGAAATGAGCTTTGGCGGCAGGGGGGGGCAGAGGTAAGGGCGAGGATGTCGAGTCACCGGGCGTCAAGGCAGGCGCACGATGGTGGGTTCTTGCATGATAAATAAAAACCGGCCCGTCATTTGGGCCGGCTTTTTATTCTGGATCTGAATTGCTTGTGATCACTTGGCCGATCAGAAACTCCTGCTCCAACCCAGCCAGAACTTCGGATCATCCGAGTTGACAGAGCCAAGCGCGTCGGTTGACTCAATGTCCGCGTACTCCACGTTAACACTGAAAGAACCGAAGTTTCCCGCATCCTTTGTAACGTTGGCGGCGACGTGTGAATAACTTGCCTCGCCGACAGAAGCCTTGCCGTCATCAGCGAAGTCGTAATAGCCAAGCGTCACACCGGCACTGTAGCTGTCCTCCAGAGGCACCTCAACAGAGGCGTAGTAATAGGCATCCCCCTGCACGAACACCCCATCACCACTGGTGTCGCTGTTGATCGTGTAGGCCAGGCCGATGGCCGCAATGCCATAACTGATCTCGCCGTACAGTTCGCCGAAGTCGATGGAGTCCGGCGCGTCAGGATACGCATAATAAATGTACCCAACGTCATAACCCAGTTCTTCCACAGAGCCGGAGAATCCGGCATAAAGATCAAGCTCATAGCTGGTGCCGTCACCAAAATCGACATTGGAACCCCAACCACCGGCGTAGAAGCCCGACGCATGCTCATAATCCAACCCTCCCTGGACAGCCGCAGCCCCGTCTGTCTGGGTGACGCCCCGGAACAGATAGTTGCTGCTGGCGCTCACATTTGAGCTGACGTCAGCGCTAACAATGGCGGGCGCAGCCTGAAGTGCTGCAAGCAAAGTGATACTGATAAATCCGGATTTGGTGAAAAACTGCTTCTTCATAATGGATACCTTCGGTTGGGTTTCATTGCTCCAAATATGATTTAGCAAAAGTCTTGCCACATCTTATTTATTCTTGTTTATCATTATTATAGAGACAAATCGGCACATTCTGAGCTTGCCCCCGAAAAACGACCCAACACCTAGCGCCCCAGAACCTGTCACCGGCCCGGACCAGTGCCCTGTTTTGATGCATTCTCTGTAACCATTCTGTAATCTTTGCCAAATAGACTTTAATAGCGCTTCAACACACACAAGCAAACCGAAAAAGGTGAGACAGATCATGAGCAAGAAATATTTGGGCTTGGCTTTGGCGATTTCTGCCGCTTCTGCTGCACAGGCCGGAAACGTTACGACCAGCGGCGAAGACCTTGTGATCGATACCGACAGCGGTATCAAAGTGAAAGTGTCGGATAACTCTGCGTCTTTTCAGCTCGGCGGGCGCATTCAGTGGGATTACGACGCCACGCAGTCTGACGACAACGGTGTTGACACTACCGATTTCGATGTGCGCCGGGCACGCCTCTACGCCAAGGGCCACTTTGGCGACTGGGCGTACAAGACCCAGTTCAACGTCGCTGAAAGTGATGGCGCCGACGGCGGTACTGCTGAAGACCTGTACATTCGTTACATGGGATTTGGCTCAGCTGCAACCGTGACTATCGGTAAACAGAAAGAGCCATTCGGCCTGGAAGAATTAACGAGTTCGAAAGACATCTCAGCGCTTGAGCGATCTGCCATGACCGAGCGTTATGCCCCCGGTCGCAGCGGTGGCATCCAGCTCAGCGGCAAGGGCAGCAACTGGACCTACGGTATCGGCTATTTCGAGGCAGACGGCGATGGCAGCGACGACTTCAATAACACGGCAGTAACCGCGCGGGGCACATTTGCACCCGTTCAAACGAATAATGCTGTTGTTCATCTTGGCGCGGGCTATACCACGCGTGACGCCGACGTTCAGGCCGATGAGGTCGATACGTTTAATCTGGAATTGGCCGGCGCTTCCGGGCCCTTCCATGCCCAGGCCGAATACTTCGATTCCGAAGAAGGTCAGGTGGATGTTGATGGTTATTACGTACAGCTTGGTTGGGTTGTCACCGGCGAAAGCCGTCCTTACAAGGCTGGGGCGTTCAAGCGAGTGAAACCGTCATCGCCCAAAGGAGCCTGGGAAGTTGTTGCCCGCTTTGAGGATGGTGACGGAAAATACAGTGATGTGGGGCTGGCCACGACCGACGGTGAGCAAACAACACTGGGCGTTAACTATTACGCCAACAAGAATGTTCGACTTGGAATGAGCTACATGGATGGCGAAGAAGCCAATGGCGCTAGCGGAGATGAAGTGCGTGCGAGGTTACAATATGCATTTTGACCGCATGGCGGGTTCTTGAATAAGCTTACCACTTGATTAGGGCACTGGTACGGGAAACATTGCGATCAAAAAACAATCGGAAAATTCAGTTAGAGTTCAGTTTAGCTTGATATAGTTCTTGCGAGTTAACGAAGTACTCAGGTTTTTAGGGCAGATATTCATCTGCCCATTTTTTTGTCTGCCCCGCTCTGAATAGAGCTCATCTGAAGTTTCTGGGTACATAGCTATCTGGCAATAATCAATTCCTGAAAAAGGGGCGCACCGACGCGCACGTGGAGTCGTCTGGCAGTCTGTCGGGATTAGGTTGTTAGGTCTCTCATAGCCAGAAAACCCCGGCTGGAAACCAGGGCTATGACAGAGAGGGAATGCAAAGGCGAACTCGCCGCCGATCAGTTGGCCTTGGGTTGTTGATCAGAAATTAACGCTGATCCCCAGCGAAGCGGTACGTGGCATGTTTGGCCTGGCGCCATCGGGCAAACGTGAAACAATTTGCTGTTCATCGAACAGGTTGTCCACTTTCAGGAAGACATCGGCACTGGCGGTCAGCGCGTAACGGCTGATGAAGTCGACCAGGAACAGGGATTCGGTCTCGTCCAGTTCGGTGGCCGTGTTGTTGCATCCCGCGCTCACACACATCTCATCGACGTAGGTAGTCACCAGATAGTTGTCCCAGCCGCTCTGGTGCTCCATGCCGACCCGCAGGCTCATCTGGTTTTCCGGAACGTCTTTGAGCTGCTCGCCTTTTTTCAGGCCAGAGGCAGCATTGTCCTTGCTGATTTCCGCCTGGGTAAAGGTGTAGGTAAGGCTGACCGGAAGGTAGAAGTCGCCCGCCTCGGTGCCGGTCTGGAGCTGGAATTCCGCACCGGCAATTTCAGCCTCGCCGGTTATAAAGCTGCCAGAGGTGGCGCCATTGCTGCACGGCGAGCCCACGGAGCAGTTTTCGGCCTTGTTGGAAAAGTCGCTGTAGAAGCCGATCACTTCCGCGAAGAACGCATTGCCAAAGTAGCGGACGCCAGCCTCCCAGTTCTTGCTGGTTTCCGGTTCTTCGTTTGCCCTGGCACCACCCCCGAGAGGGGAGAAACCTCGGTGCACGCCGCCCAGAACCTGCCAGCTTTGGGTCAGGTCGTAGGTAAAGGAAGCGCCGGGCAGGAGTTCAGCGCTGTCATTGGCGCGGGTGCTGTCGATGGTTGTGCGGCCGGGATCCGCGTATTGGGTGCGACTGGTCTGCACATCTTCGTAGCGCAGGGCCAGATTAATGCTGAGCTTGTCCGTCGCCTGCCATTTGTCGAGTGCCCAGAAGCTCAGGGCTTCGCCGGTCTCGAAGCGGTTGTTGCTGCCCGTTGGGGCCACGCTGTTCTGGAACACCAGGGAGCCATTGACCTGGTCGTACACATCCACCGGCTGGAAGCGATCCATTTCATCTTCGTGGGCGCGGGCGCCGAAGTCGAATTCGTGGTTGCCAATGTTTACATCGAAGTTTGTCTGCACGCCCTGGGAGACGTACTCTCTGGCGTTGTTCTTGTAATTCAGGCCGCTGGTGTCAACGGTACCGTCGAGAATACCCTGGGCATTGGCGTCACCGGCGTTTGCCTGGTCGATGATGTTTCCGGCGCCACTGAGCTTGTACCAATTGCGTTTGAAGTCGTTGCGATAGAGGGTTGTGGTGCTGCTTACATTGTCGCTCCACTCGAACTGATGAGTCAGGCTGACACCGGAGTGAGTATTATCCATCTGGTCGGGACTGGAAAGCCCGTAGCGCCGGTTGGGGTCCTGGTTGAAGTCCGCATCCGTCAGTCCGACATAGGTCGAGTTGGAGGTTTCCTCGGAATACTGCAGCTTGGCGGTTACGCTCTGGCGCTCTCCCTGCCAGCGCAGTTTGCCGACATAGTCTTCGATATCAAAGCCGGTATCGCGGTTACTGCGGTCAATCTCCTTGAAGCCTTTCGCGGAGCGCTGGATGGTCTCAAGCAGGTAGCCCCAGTCGCCGGCCGTGTCACCGTAGGTTACATGAACGTCGGTGGAGCCGCGGTCGTTGGTGACGGTCTCAATATACCCCTGCCGCTGATCGGGAATGGGTGTGGAAATCAGGTTGACGACACCACCGGTGGTTTGCGGGCCATAGCGCAGCAGCGGGGCACCCTTGAGCACTTCCAGCGAGGACATGCGCTTCAGCGTCGGGAAATAATAGGCGGCCGGGTTAGAATAGGGGGCCGGCGCGATCAGAATGCCATCTTCCATCAGGGTAACATTGCTGCTTCGCTCGGCCGTGGCACCGCGAATGCCAATGTTAGGGCGCAGGCCCTGACCTTCCTCTTCCCGTACATACACGCCCGGGACGGTTTTCAATACCTGGTTGATGTCGGCCTCAACCTCGGTTTTCAACTGCTGATCGCCAACTACATAGCCTGACCCCGGCAGAGTTTGGGCTGCAGACGCATCGCCAATGATTTCCAGGGCTTCAAGGGTCTGGGGCTGGTCATCGCCAGCGGCAGAGCCCATGGCTGGGGCCAGGCTGATCGCCACAGCCAGTGATAGTTGGGAAGGTCTAAACATACGGTTGTTCTCCGTTATCATTGAATTTGCCGGATGCAAGTGATAATGATTAGCATTGCATTTCGAAACTTTATGGTTTTGTAACTATTAAGTCAATAGCCAATTCTTATGGGTCGAAACGTGTCAACAGGCTGAAAACCGTCAACTCCCGCTTTTCCTTTATCGACCGAGAGGATTGTTCAGATAGCTTGCGGGTATGCCGATGCTAATGACGTCAACACCCTGCGCCATGGCCCGGTGTTCAAGCCGGACGCCGAGTGAAACCGCTTGAGGCAGAGTAGGGTCTGGCCAGCGCGCCGGCCTTCTCAGCCCTGGAGAATGCTGTGAGTGCCTAGGGTGTGCGGGTAATTCTATAAACTAGAGGCTGCCGGGGAGGGTCACGAGATTTACTCTAGGCTGTGTATAGGGTCAGAGCTACGGCATCCTTCAGCGTCAAATCAAGTTGATTCTGAGAGGCGTCAAATTGTTTGTCGCATTATGCTGGTTTACTAAGCAGCCTCGCCGAACTGGAGCCGAGTCTGGGTTGTTCCTGCTGGTCTACTGGAGTTCTCGTTTTTCTGTCGAGTTTTCCGCCTCTCCGATCCGCATTTGGGGTTCATTGCCTTTGGCAGGCTGACTATGGGGCAGCTGTTAAATCTGCAAATGATCATTGGTGGCTTTTTCTAGGATTTGAGGAAATAAGCGCCGCACAGTCCTTCAAGCCCAGAGGTATCTCAATGGAATGAGCCGCAAACGAGGCCCGTAGGGACGGCTCTGTGAGACGGATGAGGTGATGGCACCTTGTCCTGCTCGTTTTGTCTGTGAGCTTTTGGAGGTACCCCTTGCGAGTCAGGCTCAATCTGACCGATATCAAGGTTGCCGCGGACATAGGCGCCCTAAACTGAATTATCGACTCATGAATGAAACATTGACTCCACTCACCCCTTATACGGCCACAGAAGGTACCACTAGGATGAAAACGATGCTAACGCCGCTCCCTGCCAGGAAAGGCCAAAGAAACCAGAAGTCGTTGCTGGCCTTGGCCATTGGTTCACTTCTGGCCTCTTCCGCGACGCCTGTCCTGTCCCAGACCCTTACCGACGCCTTGACCGGGGGAGCGGTTTCGCTTGAAGTTCGCTACCGTTACGAATTTGTGGATCAGGACAACCCTCTCGATCAAGCCCATGCTTCCACCGTTCGAACCCGACTGGGGTACCGGACTGGTGATTTCCAGGGGTTTGAGGTGTTTGCCGAGGCGGAAGATGTGACCGCTGTGGGGAATGAGAACTACAATAGCACCATTAATGATACAACCGATCACTCAGTGGTCGCTGATCCGACGGAAACCGAAGTCAACCAAATTTACGTACGTTACAAAGGCCTTCCGGATACCACACTGACCTATGGTCGTCAGCGCTTTGCTCTGGACAATCACCGGTTTATAGGCACAGTTGGCTGGCGCCAGAATGAGCAGACCTTCGATGCCTTTATCGGCGCCAACGAGTCGCTTCCAGACACGACGATTACAGCGGGCTATCTTTACAATGCTAACCGGATATTCTCGGACGCCAGCCCGAATGGCAATTTCCCCATGCAGTCGCCGATTCTTAATGTTCAGTATCAGGGGTTGGCCGCCGGAACCCTTACCGCCTACGGATATCTGTTCGACTTTACCACCGCAGACGTCAACTCAACCCAGAATTTTGGCTTGCGATTCACTGGTGGCACCGATGTAACGGAAGACGCCAAAGTCCTGTACACTCTGGAGTACGCAATCCAGAAGGACTATGCAGACAACCCGCAAAGCTTTGAGGCCGCCTATTGGCTGGCGGAAGCGGGCCTCGCCGCGTATGGCGTTACGGTCAAGGTGGGCATGGAAACCCTGGAGTCGGACGACGGCCGATCATTTCAGACTCCTCTGGCTACGCTTCACGCAATGAACGGTTGGGCCGACCAGTTCTTGGTCACCCCGGACGATGGCTTGCAGGATCTTTACGTATCGGCGGGTGCCGCAGTAAAGGGAGTCAAGTTGCTGGCCATATTTCATGACTACAGCAGTGACATCAATAGCTTGAGCTATGGCTCTGAGCTGGGGCTGCTGGCTGCCTACCCAGTCAACAAACATTACACGGTGGGTGCCAAGTTCGCCAGCTATGCCGAGGATGGTCGCGGTGTGGATACGGACAAGGCCTGGTTGTGGGGACAGGTCAAGTTCTGACTTTCTCACTGTTGCGTTAATCAGACATCCGCCTGAAAGAAAGCGGAGTCACCCCGACCGAGGGGAAGATAATCCGAATGGCAAGGGCCACTGGCTAACGGTGCGGTCGAGGAGGCCTCAGGAAGTTTTCCGCACACAACACGAATCGCGGTCAGCTCTGTTACGCAGGCGTGTGGCTGGCCGGCGATCATCCGCGACTTACGGGTCTTTAAGCCCTCCGCGAATGGTTTCAAGGACGGCGCTCGGTCCGTGGCAATGTCATAAATTTACAGAAATTGATGTGTTATCTATGCTTTATGCAGAAGCTAAACAACAAGGAGAAACAAGATGGGTAAAGCTATTAATGGTAAGTTCGAGAACATGGATCAGGCACACAATACGCGAGACGACCTTATTGGCAGCGAAATTCCACAGGATCTGATCTATATTGATAAGGATGAGCAGACGATCCGGGTGATGTTGCCGGCGGAGGAAGCAAGAGAAGTCTATGAAATATTTGACCGACACGGTGTCACTTATAAGTGAACGCTCGTTAACATAGATCCCTGATCTTCAAGCCGCCTTCTTTCGCCTTAGCTCCACTCGCATGACGTTAATACCGCCTGTGCGACCCAGCCGATCAACGTGGCGAGAGGCCCATAGGAGATGACGCCTTTATAATCCACGTCATAGGGAGCAAGCTCTTCCGCCAGATCGATATAGACCCTCGGGGTGACAAAATTGTTTTTGCTTTCAAAAGGTTCCTTTAAGCTGTCGCGAGTGGTTTACCCACCAACCATCAGATCTTTTAACCAACCCTGCTTCAGGCAGCGTTTGAACTCGCTGTGGCTCAGTTCCCTGTAGATGACGGTTATGCCCAGAAGCTCTGAAACAGCAACGCCCCCCCCACACCGCGCCGCAAAAAGGTAGACTAAGTGTAGTTGATGCCTTTTCCCATGCTTTCTTGCTCAATGACAGTCACTGTTTTTGGTCAGGTGTGCGAGATTGTCGAGCTCACACTCCTCGCTGTAATGAATCAGCCCGCGTTTTACCTGTTCCGCCATACCTTTTGACAGCCGGGCTGCCGCCTGTTCGATGGTTTTTTCGATATCTTCCAGGGAAGCCTGCAGCAGATCGTAAGTCACATACAGCTCCTGATCCGTGAAGTCCACTGCATCAATACCCATCAGCGACTGCAGTGATGTTTTCAAATCAGCCTTGAGGTCATCGCTGATTATTTCGCGGAGTCGCATGCGGCGTTTTTTTAGAATCACTTGATTTTTCTGCTTGGGCGACAATCCGTGTTGAGGATCGCCCACAAACAGATGCGGGCGGGATTTAAATCGCTCCAGGCACTGACGCGAACAGAAATAGTGGTTGATACCCTGGTAATTCCATAGTAGCGAGCGATTGATTTTTTTCATATCACACACGGGGCAACGAATCGTGGACGCCAGCTT
Organism: Marinobacter lipolyticus; assembly: GCF_018424605.1. Classification (GTDB taxonomy): domain Bacteria; phylum Pseudomonadota; class Gammaproteobacteria; order Pseudomonadales; family Oleiphilaceae; genus Marinobacter; species Marinobacter lipolyticus_B. The sequence goes on from NZ_QTKT01000006.1 coordinate 45,105, forward strand.
GTTCATCAAGCCCTCCTCAGGGGTTTTGGCCTATACCATTCAACAGTTGGTGTAGCTCGCTTTCAGTGGTTAATGCCAGCGTGGTGGAAGAGTCGATCACCCGGTTATAGGTCTCCAGGGTTTTGACAAAGTCATACAGATCACGGGATATTTCCGACTGGTTATACGCCGCTGCGTAAATTTCCGTGGCTTTCGCGTCCGCCACCCCCTGAATGGTTTGAGCTTCCCGATAGGCTTCAGACTCAATGCGCTGCAAATCCTTTTCCTTGTCGCCGATAATTAGCGGCTTCGCCGGCACCCTCGGAACGGAATCGCTCGGCAATCTGCTGGCGTTTGCTGATCATTCTGGCGAACGCTTTCATTGTAGTTGATCCGCTTAAAACGAATGTCGGGCAATTCAATGCCAAATTTAGCCATCTTTGCCGAAGCCGCGGCAGAGATGTCCGCTTCTATTAGCTGCCGCCCCCGTCGGACGGACCGCGGTTGGCCAATCACCGCTTTTGTGAGCGGCTGGTCGAAGGCGGGCTCCCTGCCTTTCTTGGTGTGTGCAAGTTCTATCAATTCGTGTTTGGCAACAGCTTTGCGGGTTTCACTACCGAGAATATCTTCCAGTCGCGACCGAACACTGTAATCGTCCCGCAACCGCAATGCCTATATACAGAGTGATCTGACGTGGTGAAACCGGTATATCCGACAAGGAGGGGCGGAATCGATCGTTCATGGTTGTTTCCTTTTATCGATTAATGATTCCTGCAATCGACGGACACGCGTTAACCGGTTGTGGCATCGGTGCCTATCTCCAACACATTGTTATCAAGATATTGATGTGGTGGAATAATCAGGTTGGTGGGTGCCGGTACGTTTTTAAAGACCCGACCGGCGAGGTCGAACTTCGATCCGTGGCAAGGGCAGAAAAACAATGCATGCTTGACCTCCTCCGTGCCCTCCGGCTCGTAGTTCGGAATGCAACCCAGATGCGTACAAATACCCACTGCCACCAAGATGTCCTCCCGGATACTGCGGTATTCATTCCTGGCATAATCTGCTTGTTGGTTGATCTCAGAGTCCGGATCGCGCAATTCCTGGCGATGCGTTGCCTCTCGTAAATTGTCCAAATTTTCGCTGGTGCGTCTCAGCACCCAGACCGGCTTACCCTGCCACGCCACCGTGATCATGGCGCCGGGTTCAATTTTGCTGGTATCTACCTTTACCGGAGCACCGACAGCTCGCGCCTTGGCGCTTGGGTTCCACGAGTTAATAAACGGGATGGCAGCACCCACCACGCCCGCCCCCGCGGCAAAAGAGGTGGCCGCAATCAGAAAGCGGCGCCGGGGTACATTGGCTTCATTCATCTTAAGTTTCTCCCTGATTCAGCGGTCGCATAATCATCAGTCGCTGTCGCCAACGCCCCGGGTCTAACGGGGCGACTACTTTCGACTTAACTCCACTTGCATGACATTAATACCCCCGGCCCGAAACATGCCGGCGCAACTGGCCAGGTAAAACCGCCACTTGCGCATGAACATTTCGCTGTACCCCAACGCCCCTATCGCCGATAGCTGTTCGTCCACGTTCGCCAGCCATTTTTCCAGCGTAATGGCATAATCCTGTCCGAACTGAAACACATCGTTCACCACCAGGCCGTTATCAGTGGCAACGGCTTCAAAACGCTCTCTGGAAGGCAGCATGCCACCGGGGAAAATATGCTTCCGCAAAAAGGAGTCGTTGGCGGGCACAATCCGCCTGTTCGCTGGACAAGGTTGCCCCGGTTACATGGCACCCGTGTGCAGTTGCCACTTCCATAAAACCGCCCCAGCCACAGCCTATTTCCAGGATGCGGCTTCCCCGTTCCGGTGCCAGTCGCTGAAGGATCCGCTCATATTTCGCTTGCTGTGCCTCGTAAAGCGAGAGGGACTCGTTGCCACCAAACAGGGCGCAGGAGTAGGTCATGCTCTTATCCAGCCAGAGCTGATAAAAATCGTTGCCTAAGTCGTAGTGCTCATGGACGTTTTCACGGCTGCGCTTAACCGTATTGGAAAACAACCGATGCTTGAACCAATGCCATAACCTGAGCCCCACGCTAGAGCGTAAAGCGCGGTCAAAAACGACTATGTTCACCGTGACAAGGCGCATTAGGGCAAGCAAATTGGGCGTGGACCATTTGCCTGCCATGTAGTCTTCTCCCAGTCCCACATCACCGTGGGTGATCAGACGATCAATGACATGCCACTGCAGGATTGTCATTTCTGCATGTACACCGTCTTGCTTCCCTTCATGGCACGTCTTTTCTCCATCTGGCCATGTAAGTGATAACGAGCCGAACTGAAGAGATCTCAGCGCCTTTCGAAAAAGATTGAGCTGAATGATGCTGCTTTTCCCCGCAGGCCTTTTTTGAGGCTCAAGGTGCATGCTTGCCGAGAAAGATTCGTTGCTCATGCCTTTCTCTCCTCAGAGTGTTCCTAGAAAACATGTTTCCAGTAAATTCAGTAACCGGCAAGTGCATGCGTCATCAATTTTAGGACATTGTTTCTAATTTGATCGAGATCAAGGTGTGCTCTGTTTCGGTCCGGTAATTCAGTTTGAATTCAGGCAGATGTGGTTGACTTGCGTCAGGAAATGCCATGCCCGGGCCTGAAGCAATGCAAAGGCAGCTGGTACAGCAGCAGACTGGAGAGGTCTTTATGGAATGGTTGGCGGAAAACTGGTTCTCGGTGCTTATTGGCATCGTTTTCGTGGGCATGCATATGTTCGGTCACGGAGGACATGGTGGTCACGGCGGGGGCGGGCATGGTGGACATAGTGCGCCGGACAAGTCGGAAAACGACCCGGACAGACGTTCTGGCCATCGGCATTAACGGAGGACGGAACATGCTTGACACAAGACTGGTTACCTGGGCGTTGGGCCTCTTTGCGGCGGTCACCTTCATCGTTTGCGTGATCTATGGACTGGTGACGCCGCAAAGCCTGCACATGCACACGTTTCTCGAGCAGGTGCTGCCGGCGTTCAAGTGGCTGACCTGGTGGGGATTTCTGCTCGGATTGATTGAGAGTTTTCTATATGGCGCTTATGTCGGGCTGGTGTTCTGCCCGATCTTCAATTGGCTTCATCGCCATCTCGGTGTCGGGCGCGCGTCGGGCTGACGAAAGCTCCGGTCTGCAAATAAGGAAAGGGAAACAAGGAATGAAAACTACCGTTGTGGAGATCCGCGGCTTGCTATCGGCACTGAGTGCCCGGGGCGTAGAGAAACAGCTATTGAGATTGCCCGGCGTCAAGAAGGCCGAGGTCAACTATGTGGCCGGCAGCGCGACCGTCACCTATGACGAGGCGACGGTGGACCTTGAGGCTATCAAGGCCCGGATACACGAGTGCGGCTATCACTGTTCCGGAGAACAGTTGCCCAGGCACGTTTGCGACCCGGGGGACCCGCCGACCGAAGCCGGGGCTGTGTCCACGCCCGTCCACGATGGCCATGCCTCCCACACCGGCCACGACGATACGGCGCATCCTGCTGAACACGGCGAACATACCGGCGCCAAGGACGAGATGGCCCACGAGATGGGCCACGGCGGCAGCATGGACATGCAGGCAATGGTGCGCGACATGCGCAACCGTTTCTGGGTCTGCCTGATCTTCAGCCTCCCGATTTTCATTTATTCGCCCATGGGTGGGATGTTCGAACCACCGGTGCCACCCTTCGGGCTGCGGCTAGACCTATGGTTGCTATTACTGGCAAGCATCGCCGTGCTCTGGCCAAGCTGGCCGTTCTTTGTTGCCGCCTGGCGCGCGCTGAAAAACGGCGTGCTCAACATGGCTGTGCTGGTCGTTCTCTCGGTGGGTACTGGCTACCTGTTCAGCGTCGGTTCCACGCTCTTTTTCCCGGGTGTGCAGTTTTTCGAGGCGGTGGCGGTGCTGCTGGTGTTCATCCTGCTCGGCCATTGGCTGGAGATGCGCGCCCGTGCCGGTGCCTCCGACGCCATCCGCTCGCTGATGGATCTCGCGCCGCCCAAGGCCACGGTGTTGCGTGATGGCCAGGAACGGGAGGTTCCCACCGCTGAGGTTCTGAAGGACGACATCGTCGTGATCCGCCCCGGCAATAAGATTCCGGTGGACGGCGAGGTTCTAGAGGGCGAGTCCCAGGTGGATGAGTCCATGCTCACTGGCGAGTCCATGCCGGTGGAAAAAAAGCCCGGCGATAAGGTGATCGGCGCCACTATTAACAAGAGCGGCAGCTTCAAGTATCGCGCCACCAAGGTGGGTTCCGACACGGCCCTGGCGCAGATTGTCAAGCTGGTGCAGGAGGCGCAGAACTCCAAGGCTCCGGCGCAGCTGCTGGCGGACAAAGCTTCACAGTGGCTGGTCGTGATTGCCATCGTGATCGGTCTGCTTACCTTTGCTATCTGGTTCTGGTGGATTGGCGAAAGCCTGCTGCTCGCCGTAACCCTGACTATCACCGTATTTGTCATCGCCTGCCCGGACGCCCTCGGCCTTGCCACGCCCATGGCCGTGATGGTGGGCACCGGCCTCGGCGCCAGGAACGGCATCCTGTTCAAGAACGCCTCTGCACTTGAGGATGCCACCAGGCTGGATATCGTGGTCTTCGACAAGACCGGCACCCTGACCATGGGCGAGCCGCAGGTGGTCGAGGTGGTCGTGGTGGCGGGCAGCACCGAGGAGGCGGTCCTCGCACTGGCGGGGACGGTGGAGCAGGGCTCGGACCATCCTCTGGCCCAGGCGATACAAAGTAAGGCCGAAGGCTTGCAGCTTGATCCGCTGACCGGCTTCACCAACATCGAGGGCAAGGGCGCGCGGGCGGAGATTGGCAGCAAGACCGTGCTGCTCGGCAACCGCCGGCTGATGGACGAAGAGAAGGTCGACATGGCGAGCCTGAAGGACGAGGCCGCGCGTCTGCAGAGCGCGGGGCAGACCGTGGTGCACGTCGCCCAGGACGGGAAGCTGGTCGGCCTTATCGCCATTGCCGATGCGCCGCGCCCCACCGCTACTGCCATGGTCAAAAAGATGCGTGAACGCGGGGTGGAGGTGGCGATGCTCACCGGCGACAACCAGGCCACCGCCGAGCGCATCGCCCGGGAACTCGGCATTGAGATGGTGATCGCCGATGTCCTTCCGGGGCAGAAAGCAGACAAGATCAAGGAGCTCCAGGCTCAGGGCAAGAAGGTTGGCATGGTGGGCGACGGTGTCAATGACGCCCCGGCACTGACCCAGGCGGAGGTGGGTTTCGCCATCGGTGCCGGCACCGATGTGGCTATTGAGAGCGCTGACGTGGTGCTGATGAAGAGCGACCCCTACGATGTGCTGGGAGCCATCGAGCTGTCGCGCGCTACCCTGCGCAAGATGCACCAGAACCTGTTCTGGGCGGTGGGCTATAACGTCATCGCCTTTCCCGCGGCGGCAGGCGTGTTCTATCCGTTGGTGATAAGCCCAGAAGTAGCGGCGCTCGCAATGTCTGGAAGCTCCGCTCTTGTTGCGGTAAATGCACTCCTGTTAAAGCGCACCCAACTGGACGGCTTAGGGTAGACGAACACTTCCAATTGGAAAAATTGATGTTCATCAAGCCCACGCTATTGAGCGACTCTTTTTGCATCTTTTGTTGGGGTTTTTCAGTGTGAATTCAGGCTTATGAGTTTAAGTGGTAGGTAATTGCTGTTTGCTGACATGATTAATGACAACAAGGGGGAACGGGTAAATGGACATCAAAACCTTCGGAGAACTTATTAACTGGACACGGGATCTGCATGCTCACCTTGCACGATGCCTGTCACATTGCGCCACGAAGAATGAAGAGGAGCGAGCACGGGCGCTGCTGGACTATCTGGCGACCCATGAATCGGAAATGGAACGTATCGTGAATGAATTCAAGTCGCAGGGCGATTTCAAAGCATTGGAGACAAGGGTCTACGACTACCTGTCTCACCATCCCATTAAGACCCACAGAACCTGCGATGAGCCATACGCACAGCTGGATTTTGAGGGCATATGCAGAGAAGTATTCGATTTCCATGATCAGATAGAGGACCTTTATCGTACCATGGCCGACAAAGCCGAAATTCCCGAGGCGAAAGAATTACTGCAGTCGTTGCTAACCATGGAAGAGAACGAAGCTATGCGATTGGCCAGGCAGATAGGGCGTATGAACGACCTCTGATCAGAACACTGAAATTATTCTTCAACGCAGAAAAGGATGTTGATACATGGTGGCGTCTTCCAGTCAGTTACGGGTTTTCAAGATGGGTATCAATACTCATCAGGAGCCTGTCGTCTACATGCGTGATGATTGTGATGTGTGCCTTTCAGAAGGATTCGCCGCCAGTTCCAGGGTGGGAATTTCCTCGCAGGGACGTTCCATCATCGCAACTCTCAATATTTCGTCTGATGAAACGGTTCCCAAAGGGTATGCGGGGCTTTCAGATATCGCCATAGAGCGGCTCGGGGTGGCTCAGTCTGACCTGGTTTCAGTACATCATGCGCCCTATATCGAATCCTTGAGTCTGGTTCGTCGGAAAGTATTCGGACACAGCTTGCTTCCGGCTGAGATGGCCCGCATTGTCTCCGATATCTCCGCACACAAATACAGCGATGTCGAAATAGCCTGTTTCCTGAGCGCTTGTGCGGGTGGCAGATTAGGTTTCGATGAGATTGTTGCTTTGACCCAGGCGATGGTGAGTTGCGGACAACAGCTCGATTGGCCAGGCGTGGATCGTGTGTTCGACAAACACTGTGTTGGAGGCCTGCCGGGCAACCGGACCACGCCGCTGGTTGTGTCGATCGTCAGCGCAGCAGGCTTAGTAATGCCTAAAACCTCCTCCCGTGCCATCACCTCACCGGCGGGAACAGCGGACACCATGGAAGCGCTGACCAATGTGAGGCTTGGGCTGAACGAGATTCGCCGTGTGGTCAGAGAAACCGGTGCCTGTCTCGCCTGGGGTGGGGCGATGAACCTCAGCCCGGCTGATGACCTGTTGATTCGCATCGAGAGAGCGCTGGACCTTGATGGTGAGGGCCAGCTCGTGGCCTCGGTGCTGTCCAAGAAGATTGCTGCCGGTTCCACCCATGCGGTGATTGACATTCCGGTGGGGGAGACGGCCAAGGTTCGAACGCCCGGCGATGCCGACCGGCTGGCCTCTCTTTTCACAAGCGTTGGGGCGGCCTGTGGGCTGAAGGTACGCTGCATCGCGACAGACGGCAGCAAGCCGGTTGGTGCAGGGATCGGGCCGACAGAGGAGGCCCGTGATGTTTTGGCCGTGTTGCAGGGAAAGCGGGGTGCGCCGGAGGATCTACGGAGCCGCGCCATCTTGCTGGCTGGCCATTTATTCGATCTGGCCGATGGTCTTGGCGTGAAAGAGGGGATGATCAAAGCAGAGCGATTACTTCAAAACGGCTCTGCCTGGGAGCAGTTCAAGCGCATAACAAAGGCTCAGGGGGGACTGAAGAGCTTAGGTGAAGCCCGTTTTCGGCGTCCAGTTCTGTCCTCGGAATCCGGAACAATCGTGTCTATCGACAATCGTCGGCTTGCCCGTGTCGCCAAGCTGGCAGGCGCACCTGCCAGCTCTACCGCAGGGCTGCGGCTACTGGCGACCGTCGGTGATAGAGTCACTAAGGGAGAGCCTCTCTATGAATTGCTCAGTGACAGTCCGGGGCAGCAGGATTATGCGCTGGCGTTTAACGATATGGGGCCGGCAATCTTCACTGTAAAGCGAGAGGAATGATTGTGGACATTATTGAAAAAAATGTGCTGTTTAGCCTCACCCCGCACCCATTACAGGAGAAGCTTTGTGATCAGCTTAACTTGGAGCCGGGAAGTTTGGAGGTGCGGAGGTTCCCTGATGGTGAGTCCTACTTACGTGTGCTCACATCAGTCAAAGGTGCGAACTGCGTAATATTGGCCGACCTAACGCATCCAGACACCAAATACCTTGCTCTCCTGTTTCTCTTTGAAACTCTCCGGGAACTCGGTGCCAGGTCGATTGGGTTGGTGGCGCCCTATCTTTGCTATATGCGCCAGGATCGACGCTTCGAAGAAGGGGAGGCGGTCACTTCCAGGGTGTTTGCCCAGTCTTTGTCTTTACATATCGACTGGCTGATCACCGTTGATCCACATTTGCACAGGTACCAGTCTCTTGACGAAATCTACAGCATACCCACGCAAGTTGTTCAGGGAGCACCGGCGCTGGCGGATTGGCTACGGGGGCAAAACGGTCTGTTGCTGGTAGGTCCGGACGCGGAAAGTGAGCAATGGGTATCAAGTATCGCGCAGGCCAGTAACCATCCTTATGTCATTGGCACCAAGCAGCGTCTGGGTGACCGGCGCGTTGAAGTCACCTTGCCGGATATCTCGGCGTATAACGGCCGGAAAGCCGTCATCATTGATGACGTTATTTCCAGCGGACGCACCATTGGCGAGTGTGTCAGGGCACTTAAGGCGCAAGGCACGGAGGCCATCCTGTGTGCGGCGGTGCATGGCATTTTTGCGGAGGCCTCGGACACCTACCTTCTGGGTACCGGCCTGCAGACGCTGGTGACCACCAACACGGTTCCACACAGCAGCAATGAGATCGATGTCAGCGAGTTGCTGGTGCCGCCGGTCAGGCATTTTCTCAATCAGGTGGAGGGTGAGCGCCGATGAACATTACATTTCTGGGTGGCACGGAAACCGTGACCGGCTCCAAGTTCCTGGTTGAAACCGGCCAGACACGTGTATTGGTCGATTGCGGCCTGTTTCAGGGGTACAAGTGGCTGAGAAAGCGCAACCGGCAACCGTTGCCGCTCGATATTGCCTCGCTGGATGCCGTGCTTCTGACCCATGCCCATCTGGATCATTCAGGCTACATCCCCGTGTTGTACAAGCAGGGCTTCCGGGGGGCGGTTTATACCCATCATGCCACCCGAGAGCTATGCAGCATATTGCTGGCCGATAGCGGCCATCTTCAGGAAGAGGAGGCACATTACCTCGGCCGCCATAAGCTCAGCAGGCATGAGAATCCGGAGCCCCTGTATGATCAGGAGGATGCAGAAGCCTGCATGGAGCTGTTTCAGTCGGTGGACTTTCACCAAGTGATCCAGCTCGGTGATATACGCTTTCATCTGCGACCGGTCGGGCACATTCTCGGGGCGGCCTGTGTCATCATCGAGGCGGAAGGTAAACGCGTCGGTTTTTCCGGCGATGTGGGCCGCCTCAATGATATTTTCATGAGGCCACCTGCGCCTCTGCCAGCTCTGGACATGCTGATGCTGGAGTCAACGTATGGCAATCGTCGCCACGACGATGCGGACCCGTTGTCGCAGTTGGCAGACATCGTTAATGAAACCGTCGACAAAGGGGGCAATATACTGATTCCGGCCTTTGCCGTGGGCAGAGCGCAGGTCTTGCAGCATATGCTCACCGACCTGATGAAGGCGGGACGAATTCCAAGGTTGCCAGTTTATCTGGATAGCCCCATGGCGATTGATGTTTCTGAGATTTACTGCCGCTACGAAGATCAGCATCGGTTGAGCAGTTCAGAATGCCACGAAATGTGCAGCACCGTTCATTATAGCCGCAGCGTCCAGGACTCCAAGGCGCTGGCTGACCAGGCCTACCCGCACGTAATTATTGCAGGCAGCGGTATGGCAACGGGCGGTCGCATTCTTCATCACTTCAAACGTCTCCTCGGCCAGCACCGTACAACCGTTATCTTTGCCGGTTATCAGGCAGGGGGGACACGAGGCGCCAAAATGGTTGATGGAGCGGAAAGGATCAAGATCCACGGCGACTGGATTCCGGTCAAGGCCCGGCTGGAGGTGTTGAGTGGGCTTTCCGGACATGGAGATTTCACAGAGATCGAACAGTGGCTGGCTCAAAGTGACTTAGCCCCCGAAACGCCGATCAACTTGATCCACGGTGATCCGGAGGCGCTGGAGGCCATGAAGGATCACTTGCGTCAGAACACCCGGTTTGAGGTGGATGTGGCAGGCTACCAATCCATTTTGCGTCTTTGACGATGCCCTGACGGCCATCTTCGAGGGCGACCTGAATGAGCCGCTTAAGATCCGGCAACGACCTTGGACGCGGCGGCTGCCGAGTGCTAGAGTGGGCGATCTCATTGGCTGGAGTGAGAGGCAGTGGCCCTGATCCCGGCTCCAACCTGAACAGTAATGTCATAAGGAGTGTTTGGTGAAATCCCAATCCTGGCTCTGGTCTCTGATAGCGGTGTTGGTGCTCGCCGGCGGTTCTTATGGGGTTTTTGTTCTGTTTGGGGAAGAGCCCTTGCCGCAGGGAATCGTCTATGGCAATGGCCATATCGAGGGGCGGGAAGTGCGGATCGCGGCCGAAGTGGCCGGTCGGGTCATCGAGCACCATCTCGCGGAAGGCAGCAAGGTTTCGGCTGGCGACACGGTAGCCGTGATCGACCCCGCCGATGCCAGAGACCGCCTGCGCTCGGCACAGGCCGAGCTGGCCTCGGCGCGGGAAGTCCGTGACGGCTTCGACAGCCAAATCACCACCTGGCGTCATCATCTCAAGAATGCCGAGAAACAACGGCAGCGGATCCGGGACTTGCGGTCCCGCAATCTGGCCAGCTCGAGTGATCTGGATCAGGCGGAAAATGCCGTCAGTGAGGCCCGGGGCCGACTTGAGTCTCTCCAGCGGCAGAAGGATGCCGCCGAAGAACAGGTGGCTGCAAGGGCGGCGCAGGTGGCACTGGCTGAATCGCAACTGGACAAAGCGGAGGTTGCCGCGCCGCTCTCCGGAACCATCCTGATCCGGGCGGTGGAGACGGGAGAGGTTGTCGATACCGGCCAGCCGCTGGCCACGATGGTGAATCTGCAGCAGCTCGAACTCAAGGTCTATGTCCCCGGTGATATCCTCAACCGGATCAGCTTGGGGGATCCCGCCAGAATCCGCGTGGACGGTTTGCCCGGGGACTTTTCCGCCAAAGTCGGCAGGATTGACGATTTCGCCCAGTTCACCCCCCGCGATGTCCACATGCCCGACGAGAGAGTTCGGATGGTCTATGGCGTTACCCTGGTGCTGGATAATCCGGCCGATGCTCTGAAACCGGGTATGCCGGCAGATGCCTGGATTCGCTGGGATCCGGACGCCGAGTGGCCAGCGACCCTCTCGGTTCCGGCGCGCTGAGCCGTCATGTCTTCCCCGGAACCCATCGTCGCCAAAGGCCTTGGCCGCCAATTCGGAGACAATGTTGTCATCGAGCCACTGGATGTTTCCGTTGATCGCGGCCAACGAGTGGGCATTGTCGGTGCTGATGGCGCTGGCAAGACGACGCTGTTACAGATGTTGGCTGGCATCCTGGACCCCACTGTGGGGGAATGCCGGGTCCTGGGCTTCGATACCCGTCGTGAGGCCAAGCAGGCTGCTGCCCGGATTGGCTATATGTCCCAGGGATTTACGCTTTACGATCGACTCAGCGTCAAGGAAAACCTGAGCTTTGCCGCTCGCATCCGGGATGTGCCCGACGAACTCTATCGGGAGCGTTCAGAAAGGTTGCTATCCATGTCGGGGCTTGGCCGCTTTACTGACAGGCCCGCCGCCAAACTGTCCGGTGGCATGCGGAAAAAGTTGTCGCTATGTACCAATCTGGTCCATGAACCGGAGCTGCTGATCCTTGACGAACCGGGGCTCGGCGTCGACCCCCTGTCCCGGCGCCATCTCTGGACCATGCTCGACCGCTTCCGGTCGCAGGGCCTGACCATGGTTGTGGCTACCTCCTACATGGACGAGGCGGAGCGCTGCGACAGGATACTGCTGCTGGAACAGGGCCGCGTTCTTGCGGATGGGTCGCTGGAAGAGCTGCTGAGGCCCGCCGCCGGAAGGGTGTTCACTGTAAATGCTGGAGATACCGGACGAGGCTTGCGGGAGTTGTCCGGCATCCTGGCTCAAATTGACAGCGTCCATTCAGTGCAGTGGTTGCCGGATCACCTGCGACTGGTGATGAACGCGGACATCGCTGAAAACCAGCTCGCCGAGTTATTGCCCGAGGGAACCCACCTGGCGGCGGCCGAGCCCCGGCTCGAGGATCTGTTTGTGCTGCGGACGGACAGGAGGGCCGGCGAGCAGCAGTTTCCGGAATTGGCCCGGCAAGACAGGGGAAAAGAGGAAGGGCTGGTGGCCACCGGCCTGAGCGTCCGCTTCGGACATTTCAAGGCCGTTGACCGGGTGAGTTTCGAGGCGCCATCTGGCGAACTGCTTGCGTTGCTGGGGCCCAACGGGGCGGGCAAGACAACCCTGATCAGGGCCTTGTGCGGGCTGGTGGCCATCGATGAGGGCAACGCCCGGGTGGCCGGGGTGAGCTCCGGCGGGGGTAGCACCGCATTGCGCCGGCAAATTGGTTATATGTCACAACGGTTTTCACTCTATCTGGAACTGACCCCCTGGGAGAATCTCCGCTTCTTTGCCAATGCCTACGGCCTGGCCGGAGGCGCGGCGCGGGCTGCGATCGACTGGGCCAGGGAAGTAACGGGGCTGACAGATATTCCCGACAAGCTCACCGGTGATCTTTCAAGTGCCTTGCGCCAGCGTCTGGCGCTGGCCTGCAGCCTGCTTCACCGGCCCCGGGTCTTGTTCCTTGATGAGCCCACCTCGGGTGTCGATCCCGTCGCCCGGTACCGTTTCTGGCGGGTTATCCGTGAGCTGGCCGCCAGCGGTATGACCGTGCTGGTCACTACCCACTACCTGGAGGAAGCGGCCTATTGTGATCGTTTGGCGTTAATGCTGGACGGGCGGCTGCTTGCACACGGTAGCCGATCATCGCTGAATCATTCGCTCGGCCTCGAAGCCGACGCCACGGTGGAGATGCTCTTCACGGCGGCCATAGAACAGGCGGGAACGGCCAATTCCCGGGCGTTGGGACCATGAAGGCTCATCGGCTTGGCGCCCTCATCGTCAAGGAAAGTCGCGAGCTGATTCGCGACCCGGTTACCATTGCGTTGGCCGTGATCATGCCGCTGATCATGCTTTTTCTGTTCGGCTATGCGGTCAATCTGGATGTGGAACAGGTTGCCGTGGGCATTTACGATCTGGACAACACGCCGGCAAGCCGCGACCTGTCAGCCCGTTTCGACAGCTCGCGGTATTTTCAATTAGAGCAGAAAACGACCGATCTCCGCGATCTGGAGTCGGCACTGCAAAGCTCGACCATCAGCATGGGCGTGGTGATTCCAGCCGGCTTGGCCCGGCAACTGCTCAGAGGCGACGAGGCGCCTGTCCAGGTGATCGTGGACGGCGGCTATCCTGTTCTGGGTCGATTGGCATCGGCCTATGCCGAGGCGGTAATCGCAAATTTCCCCGCCCCGCGTCAGAGCGCCGTCCGGGTCCAGGCCAGGGTCTGGTTCAATCCCTCCCTGCGCAGCGTCAATTTCGTCATCCCCGGGTTATTTGCCGTGATCCTGATGGCGTTCCCACCCCTGCTGACCGCCCTAGCGATCGTGCGTGAGAAAGAGACCGGTACGATTGAGCAGATCTATGCATCGCCGGTCACCTCAACCGAGTTTGTTGTCGGCAAGCTGGTGCCCTACGGTCTGGTGGCTTTCCTGGAGATTCTTATGGTCATGGTGGTGGGGTTTGCCTGGTTTCAGGTCCCCATTGCCGGCAGCCCGATACTGCTGCTGACGTCCGCTTTCGTTTATGTGCTGACCACGGTGGGTATCGGCCTGTTGGTCTCATCCCTGGTCCGTACCCAGTTGGCGGCCATGTTGATAACGCTGATTGTCACCTTGATGCCGTCGTTTTTGTTTTCCGGTTTTCTGTTCCCTCTGTTCACCATGCCTCTTGCCCTGCAACTGTATAGCTGGCTTTTCCCTGCCGGTTATTTTATGGAAATCTCCCGGGGCATCGTACTGAAATCAGCCGGCCTTGAAGCCGTTCTGCCAAATCTGATGATGTTGATCGTCTATACGGTCCTGGTATTTGTCTTCGCGGCCTGGCGAATGAAGCAGAAGGTGGCCTGATGGGAATTGCCTTATTTGGTTTGTTGCGCAAGGAGCTCGTGCAGTTCTTTCGTGACCGGTTGATACTGACCCTGATACTTTGGCTTTACACCATTGAAGTCGTCATTTGTGCCGTTGCGCTCAGTTTTGATGTAAGCCACCTGCCCCTGGCGGTGGTGGACGAGGATCGCAGCGCCTTGAGTCGCTCGTTGATCCAGAAATTTGCGGTGAGCGAAACCTTCGACCTGAAATTTCAGGAAACCCGTGTGGCAACCGCCACTGACCTCCTGGAGAAAGGCGATGCCACCATGGTGTTGGTCGTTCCCGCCGGGTTCGAAGGTGCTCTTCTCGCTGGCAAGAGTGCTCAGCTCCAGTTGCTCCAGGACGGCACCAATTCCAACATTGCCGCCAATGCCGTCAATGATGCTCTGCAGATCGTCCAGCGCCAGGAGCGCGAAGCGCTCCCTGCTGCCGGGAAGAAGGGGGTCGCGGTACCCCTGATCCGTATCTGGTATAACCCCGATCTGACAACATCGGGTTTTATCGTGTTATCGATGATTGCTCTGGCCGGTATGATGGTGGGCGTTATTCACCCGGCCGCCTCTATTGTCCGGGAAAAGGAGCGAGGCACTATCGAGCAGCTGCTGGTGACGCCCATTTCCACCCTGGAACTGTTCCTGGCCAAGGTCACACCCACGCTGATCATGGGCGTACTGTCCATCTTTCCGAGTTTGGTGATTGTCAGAGTCTTTGATGTGCCCCTTCAGGGCAGTCTGCTTTTATTTCTGGTGCTGACCGCCATCTTTTTGCTCAGTGCGATTGCGCTGGGCGTACTGATTGCCGCCTACAGCCGGACCCTTCAGCAGGCGTTGCTGCTCTCCTTTTTCGGACTTTTCCCGCTGATGTTCCTGTCGGGCAGTTTGACGCCGGTAGAAGCCATGCCGCCTTTCCTGCAAAGCCTCTCCCTGCTGAGTCCACTGCGTTATTACATGGATATCATCGTCGGTATTTTCCTCAAAGGCGCCGGCCTGGCGGTTCTCTGGGATGAGGCTCTCGCCTTGCTGGTAATCGGTGTCACGCTGTTTATTTTCTCCCTTTGGGTCTTTCGACGCCGGGTACAATGAGATCGGTTGGGTGAGTGCCTGACGTTTGTCGCTACCGAAACGCCGATCAACTTGATTCATGGAGACCCTGATGCGCTGGAGGCCATGAAGGATCACTTGCGTCAGAACACCCGGTTTGAGGTGGATGTGGCAGGCTACCAATCCATTTTGCGTCTTTGATGTGAGACCGGGCAAATACCCGGGGTAATCCGGATATTTACGGCGAGGATTTCTAGTAGGCCACCATTAACGTCAGTAGAGTTATCAGGGAGAGATCATGAACGGCTATTCCATTGAGGATTCACATCGAATCCAGCAGCGTGCTGCCCAATACCGGCAGCGTTACCCCCAGTTTGCCAACTGGGCAAAAGGGCGCGGGGTGATCGAACATACCGATTTGACCCAGGTGCGCGTGTTCGACCTGTGCCAGGAACTCGTTTGTGCCGGGCGTTATGACTCGCTCGACGATGCCCTGATTATTTTCGAGGCTGCAGACACCCTCACCAACGCGGCCATGTGGCTGGTAGCCCACATGACTTATGCCAGCAGAGTGGACCTGTCCGGACAGCCGCTGGCGGCGGATGACTTCAAGGAAAATCCTCAGGGGCATACCGGTGGTTCGCTGAACATGGTGCCTGCCTATCTTGGCTACACGGCCGCCAACGCGTTGGCGGGGCTGACCCGTAGCTGGCTGATGGGGCAGGGGCACTGTGTGGCGGCTATCGAAAGCGTCAACATACTGCTCGGCAATCTGCATCCAGAACAGCAGGCTCGGTACACGCTCGACGAGGTGGGGCTGTCCCGGCTGGTGAGTGACTTTTACAGCTACGCCGTCACTCCGGATGGCACACCGGGGGTTCCCCTGGGCAGTCACGTCAACCCCCACACTGCCGGCGGGCTGATCGAGGGCGGATATCTGGGCTTCGCTGAACTGCAATACACCCACATGCCGCTGCCGGGGGAGCGTCTGGTCGCGTTTCTCAGTGATGGGGCATTTGAGGAGCAGCGGGGCAGCGACTGGGCAAGCCGCTGGTGGCGAGCCGAGGACTGTGGCCTGGTGACCCCGGTGATGATTGCTAACGGGCGCCGCATTGATCAACGGTCAACCATTTTTCTGCAAGGGGGGGTGGACTGGTTCCGGCAACACCTGGAACTCAATGGCTTTTACCCCATACTCATTGATGGCCGCGATCCTGCGGCCTTTATCTGGGGCATCTTCGAGGCCGAATCGAGGCTTCAGGCGTGCAGCGAACAGGTCAGCGCCGGCCACATGAGGTACCCTGTAAAGCTCCCCTATCTGATTGCCGAGACGGTCAAAGGCTATGGTTTCTATGGTGCTGGTTCAAACGCGGCGCATGGTACCCCGCTTCCGGCAATACCGAGATTTGATGAGGTCTCGCGCAGGCACTTTAACGAATCCATTGCCCGTTTGTTTGTGCCCGAGATCGAGATTCACGGCGCCCGCGACGTGCTGGCAACTCACCGGGCAGACGATCGGCCTGCGGAAAAGGATCATCCGCTGAGTTGTCGTGACGTCAAGCTGCAAACTGTACCCGAACCGGTCTGGTTGCAAACGGCGGTATCAGAGTCGCCCATGGTTGCGATTGATCGGCAGTTTGTTGCCCTTGTAAAGGCCAACCCGGCGCTTCGTATTCGCCTGGGGAACCCGGATGAATTGCGTAGTAATCAGATGAACCAGTCGCTTGACCTTCTGAAGCATCGCACCCTGACGCCCGAGCCCGGCCTTGCGGAATCCCTTCACGGCTCGGTAATCACAGCCCTGAATGAGGAGGCCGTTGTCAGCGCCGCTCTGGGTAATAAGGGAGGTATGAATCTGGTGGTGTCCTACGAAGCGTTTGCCATGAAAATGATTGGCGCTCTTCGGCAGGAAATTATTTTTGCGCGACACCAGAAAAGTCTCGGTCGGCCCGCCCGATGGTTATCCGTGCCGGTCATTGCGACGTCGCACCTCTGGGAAAACGGCAAGAACGAGCAGTCTCATCAGGACCCGGCCTTCGGCGAAGTCCTGATGGGAGAAATGAGTGACACTGCCCGCGTTGTCTATCCTCCCGACTGCAATAGTGCTGTGGCGTGCCTTAACGAGTGTTTTCGAACCCAGGGGCAGTTCTGGGCCATGACGGTTCCCAAGGCAAAACTGCCTGCCGTTTTTGACGGCCGTCAGGCTGTGCAATTGCTCCGGGATGGTGCCATCGCTCTTGGTGAAGCCGGTGATGTGCAGTTGATCGCTGTCGGCGCCTATCAACTCCGGGTTTGCCTTGAGGTTGCCGAAGCGCTGGCTCAGAGAGGGCTTTCGAGTGGTGTGGTCTGCCTTCTCGAGCCCGGTCGATTCCGGAGTCCCCGGGATCCAATCGAGTCAGGACATCAGTCTGGTACTTCTTACAGGGCCGAGCTGTTTCCCCACGATACAAAACTCAGAGTGTTCGTCTGCCATATGCGCCCAGAGGCCTTGCTGGGAATCTGCCGTCCTCTCGATCTCGGACCCGACCGGACGCTGGCGTTTGGCTATGAAAACCATGGTGGCACCCTGGATACATCGGGGCTGCTGCAGGCCAACAAATGTGATGCCCATTCGATAGTGCAGGCGATCCTGTCAAAAAGTGGCTCCTCAGGCGCTGATAAGGCGACATTGTAGCGATAGAGCGCGAGGATCGATTTACAACAGTCTTTACGGGGAAAAGTAAAGCGTTGGTGATCACCGTGCTGATTCTCACACTAAAACAATCCGGGCGGCAACCGATTCAGCTAGCCGCCCGACATACAGGTCAATCATGCTATGAATGAATCGTTCAATCACGCTGGGGCGCCAGATACTAACCTGGGGAACCGGCGACCTGGTGTTCATCAACGATCTGTTTCCCAAGGACTGGGTTTCGTTTTTTATCGGCCGCGATGTGGAGTACCTCAAGGCGCCCTCGGACGCGCTGAAGGTTTCGGCTTTTTCCAGCTGGGCCAATCTTGACCTTGTCTACACCCCCCGGTTTGACGCGGATCGCTTCATCGACGGTCGCCGTCTCTCTTTCTTCAACACAGGGCAAGGGCGGCTGACCGGGCGCAATGCGGTTGTACTGGCGGGCCGCCCGGCGGACGCGTTCGAAGACGACGAGTGGGCCGCCCGGCTGTACCGTAACCTTGGCGCCTACGAGGTCGCGCTCTACGGCTACGACGGCTTCTGGAAGAGCCCGGCCGGGGCTGATCCGGCCAGCGGTCGGGCCAGGTTTCCTCCGCTGTCGGTGCTCGGCGCCAGCCTGCGCGGGCCGGTGGGGGCCGGCATCGGCAACGTCGAGCTGGGCTATTACGATTCCCGCGCAGACCGCGATGGCGACGATCCCACAGTACGCAACAGCGAGCTGCGCCTGCTGCTCGGCTATGAGCAGGAAATTGCCCGTAACCTGACCCTGGGCCTGCAATACTACCTTGAGCGCATGGGCGAGTTTGAGGCCTACCGGCGGGCCTTGCCCCCGGGTGGGCTATCAGGTTGATGACCATCTCTCTGTTGAAGCCGGCGGAAACCTGTTTTTCGGCGCCCAGGAGGAAACCTTCTTCGGTCAGTTTGAGGACAACAATAACCTGTATCTGGGGGTACGCTATGGGTTCTGAAAAGGTTAGGTGTTGATATTGAAGGGCTGGCTACTATAGGCCTCACTCGGTTTACCCAAAGAAAAGGAAATGTATATGTCTTACACAATGAATCGCGTAATTCAGAATGTGGATTTCGAGACAGTGGATGAGCGAACCCGCAAGGCCCTGGCCGATCAGGGTTTCGGGGTTCTGACAGAAATTGATGTTAAGGCTACCATGAAAAAGAAACTGGACAAGGACATGCTCGCCTACCGAATTCTCGGTGCCTGCAATCCAGCCATGGCTTGGGAAGCCATTGGCGTGGAACCCCGGGTAGGCGCTATGTTGCCGTGCAATGTCATACTGCGCGAGACCCCGGAGGGCGTTGAAGTCAGTGCGGTTGATCCCGTGTTATCCATGACAGCGATCGAAAATGAGCAACTCAAGCATATTGCGGGTGAGGTGAGAGATAGGCTGTCGGAGATTATCAAGGCGGTATGACTCGACTCGCACCAAAGCACTCGCTGTGTCTTTAATCATTGCCGCACCGGGTGTCTGGGACCTTGGTTCGGCATACCAAGCAAGTTGAGCCCCGATCTAAGCCGGCCCACGTCAAAGCCACTTGCGTAGCAACAGGCCAAGCGTGTCATACACGCCTTTCATGAAGCCGCGGTGTTTCCGGGGGATGCCAGTGATTTCACTGGCATCCTGCAGGTCAGTTTTGAACTCGTTTCTTAGCTGGCCATTCAAGGCTTCGTTTGTGGAAATCAGCGTCAGTTCATAGTTAATAAACAAACTTCGGTAGTCGAAGTTTGCGGTTCCTATGCTGCCCCAGGCTTCGTCAACGAGTAGTACTTTGGAATGCAACAGCCGGGGCGTGTACTCGAATATGCGAACGCCGTGTTCCAGTAGTTCTCCGTAAATGGCGCGGGCAGCCCATTGTGCGGGGGTCGAGTCGGTCTTTTCGGTGGTCAGAATCCGCACATCGACCCCCCGGCGGGCCGCGAGAGCAAGCTGTTTGCGTAATCCACGATCCGGTACGAAATAGGGCGTCGCCAACCAGATTCTGTCTGACGCTCTGGCCAACCGGTCTTTGATGGCACACCGTAGCTGGATGCGACAGGTTCGTGTTGTATTGGGAATGATCCGGCTGTCGCCGACGGTGTGACTGTCTGGGTTCCATTGCGTGTCACCACACCAGAAGGCGTTGAACAGAGTGTCAGATACTGTGGCCAGGGGCCCGTTGATGCAGACATGCATATCGCGCCATCGCTGGGGGCCGTAGAAGCGCCTTGAACCCTCGCGATGAATGTTGAAGCCGCCGAGGTACGCTGTTTTGCCGTCAATGACCAGCAGCTTGCGATGGTCGCGACGGTTGTAACGCATCGGTTGCCGCCAACTCCAGCGGTGAAAGCGCTGAAGACGGATGCCGGCGGCTCTGAGCTGGCGTCGGTGCTTTCGGGTAAGAACGCTGCTTGAGCCCAGCGCATCAACGTGAATGCGCACGTCGAGGCCGTGGCGGGACTGCTTCATCAGTTCATCAAGCAGTTCAGTCCCCACCTCGTCCGCCGCCAGGATATACGAAGCAAGAAAGATACGCTGGGTGGCAGCACGGACCGAGCGAATCATCTCCGCATAGAGTTCGTCTCCCTCACCGAACAGCCTGAACACATCCTTCACGGCCCCGTCCTCGGGTTCACAGGCGGCGTCGCCGGGGTTGCCGTTCATATCTATAAGCCAACAGAGCCGATACCCAGGCTGTCATTGGTGTTTCTGATCGACGTTTCCCCATCGTGTTCGGCCCCGGTAAGTGCGCGTATGGCATCGATGGTTTCCGGAACAACAATCGCCTGGTTGTCGACCATATAGGCATAGAACAGCTCATTACCCTGCACCTTGAGCATGTCTTCCCAAAGCGCGACTTCATACAGGCTGTCGTGAGGTCGGCCAAGGTCGGCCATCAACTCCTTGACGCTGTTGATCGCGCTTAGCCCGTCGCTGTTCCGGAGGAAAACAATGCGGGAGGAGGTGCGGAACGCATCGAGCACTTCGTCCTTGCTCGCCTCACGTGTCAGTTGAACGGACCAGTAGTGCAGGTGGGCCAGTGTCTCCGGAACCTTGACCGCCATGGTTACCACATCCAGGTCCGGGTCGACACTTTGGGCGTCCGGGCCCTGGTGACTGGGAATCTCCGGCTCTGGCACGACGGTATTCATGATCCCGCCCTGGTGGCTCTCCCAGGGATCGGTGGCCCGGCGCAGAAGGGTTCCCCGTGCCCGGTCCAGCAAGCCGTGGCGTTTGAGCGCTGACAGGGTACGAATGATCGACGTCGTGTTGCACGATACGACGCGCGTGCAGTCACGGCCGACAGCGCTGGCGTAGTTGGCCTCGGCAACGAATGAATGGCCCGTGCTTTGATGTTTCTCGCCGCCATGAACGATGTACTTGATGCCAAGCCGCCGGTAGGTTTCGATATTCTTGCTGGCCAGGTGTTTCGGTGTGCAGTCCACCACGATATCCGCGGCTCCAAGTAAGTCATCTAGAGAGCCGGAAACATCGAGCCCGGCTGCGCCCATAGCAACGGCGTGCTCTTCAGTCGCGCCGTACAGGGCATATCCTCTACTCAGCGCGGCCCTCACTCGCCAGTCCTGCGCGACATCAGCTACACCTGCTATGACCATGTCTTTTTGTACCGCAACGGCTTGTGCTACCCGCTTGCCGATAACGCCATAACCATTGACCGCGACACGAATAATTCTCTGACCGACCATCTTTTGTATCTCCCAGTTTCTGAAGAGGAGCGAACGAACCGTGATATTTTTTAGGTGAACAGAGTATAGGCAAAGACTGAATTTCAGCTGAAAGTCCGGTTTGACGTGTACCTCAGGGCAATGGCTTTACCGAAAAGTTGATGGTGATCAAAAAAATGCAAAGCGCAGAAGTGCTTTTCAGGTTCAGTTCAGTCTGGTGTAGTGAGATGATAAACCATCATGCGGCAATTCCATTACCGGGAGCCAGGTCGAACACTGTGTGGCTGGCCTGGAACAAACGAAAGGATGAACGGACGATGTCTGCAAAACATAATAGCGCTCGTGACGAGAATGACGAGAATACTGTAGCCGGAGAAGCAGGGGGGAAGTATACCTGCCCGATGCATCCGGAGGTGGTATCCGACGAGCCGGGAGACTGCCCCAAATGCGGAATGCACCTTGTGCCTATGGAGCAGGCCGGAACGAGCTCCCATTCCGGTCATTCGCACCATCATTCCGGTCATTCGCACCAGTGTTCCGGAGAGCATGAAAAACCGTCAGGCGATGACCGGAAATATGATCGCGTGCCGCCTGGATATTCGGGTGTGGTCTACACCTGTCCCATGCACCCTCAAGTCCGACAGACAAAGCCCGGGGCATGTCCTCTGTGCGGTATGGGACTGGAGCAGGAATCGGCCACCGCGGAAGATGAGGGGCCCAACCCGGAGTTGGTGGACTTTTCTCGTCGGCTCTGGGTTGCCCTGGCATTTTCAGTGCCCTTGCTGATTTTGACCATGACTCCCTTTATCGGTGTCATGGCGGTTCGCGACTTCTTCGGTGAGCGTTTGTCACTCTGGATTGAACTGGTGCTTGCTACTCCTGTAATCCTATGGTCCGGCTGGCCCTTCTTTGCTCGCGGTTACATCTCGTTTCGGACAATGAACCTGAATATGTTCAGCCTGATCGGCATGGGAGTTGGGGCGGCCTATATATTCAGCATCGTAGCGGTCCTTGTGCCAGGGATCTTCCCGGAAGGCTTCCGGGACTCCGAGGGTAACGTTGGCGTT
Organism: Marinobacter lipolyticus; assembly: GCF_018424605.1. GTDB lineage: Bacteria > Pseudomonadota > Gammaproteobacteria > Pseudomonadales > Oleiphilaceae > Marinobacter > Marinobacter lipolyticus_B. The sequence goes on from NZ_QTKT01000006.1 coordinate 67,543, forward strand.
TATTTTGAGGCGGCAGCCGTTATCGTCACACTGGTCCTGCTGGGCCAGGTGATGGAGCTGAGGGCCCGTGAGGGCACCGGTAAAGCCATACGTGCGTTGCTGGATATGGCCGCCAAAACGGCGCGCCTGATCCGGCCCGATGGAACCGAAACAGAGGTTGCTCTGGAGGATGTGAAGGTCGGTGATCATTTGCGGGTGCGCCCCGGTGACAAGGTGCCGGTGGATGGCGTGGTTGTTGAAGGCCGCTCATCCATCGATGAATCAATGATTTCCGGGGAGCCGGTTCCGGTAGAGAAAGTGGAGGGAGACAAAGTAACCGGGGCCACCATCAACGGTACCGGAAGCCTTGTTATGGAGGCGACCCGGGTTGGCGCGGATACTACGCTCAGTCAAATCGTCGAGATGGTTGCCAATGCCCAGCGCAGCCGCGCGCCTATCCAGAAGTTTGCCGATATGGTGGCCGGCAAGTTCGTACCAGCGGTTATTGCCGTGGCGGCCCTGTCCTTTGTGGCGTGGGCCATCTGGGGGCCGGTACCAGCTTTGTCGTATGCGCTCGTGTCTGCGGTTGCGGTGCTTATCATCGCTTGCCCTTGCGCATTGGGGTTGGCTACGCCTATGTCGATCATGACGGCTACGGGGCGCGGTGCCCAGTTAGGTGTGCTGATTAAGAACGCCGAAGCGCTGGAGCGTTTTGCCAAGGTGGATACCTTGATTGTGGATAAAACCGGTACCTTGACGGAAGGCAAGCCCAGACTAGTGGCGGTGCTGCCGGAATCGGGTCATGACGAGACCGAGGTCCTCAGGCTTGCGGCCACACTGGAGAAAGGGTCAGAGCATCCGCTCGCTGAAGCCATCGTTTCAGGCGCCGAGGCACGTAACGTGATGCTTGGAAAGGCCGATGACTTTGAAGCCGTTACAGGCAAGGGGGTCAAGGGTGTTGTGGATGGCAAGCCAGTGGCTTTGGGCAATGCCAAACTACTGGAAGAGCTGGGCTTGGACGGTGGCCATCTGATGGAGGTTGCCAATAGCAGACGCGATGAAGGCGAAACGGTCATGTTTGTGGTGCTTAACGGCGCCGTTGCAGGCCTTGTCAGTGTAGCCGACCCGGTCAAGGAAACGACACCCGCTGCGCTCAAGGCCCTCCACGCCGCTGGCTTCCGCATAATTATGGCAACTGGCGACAATGAGCGCACGGCAAAGGCGGTGGCGGGTAAACTCGGTATCGATGAGATTCGTGCCGATGTGCTGCCAGAGGACAAGGCCAGCATCATTCGCGAACTTCAGAGCCAGGGGCGCAAGGTAGCGATGGCGGGGGACGGCGTGAATGACGCACCCGCCCTGGCCCAGGCCGATGTTGGTATTGCAATGGGAACCGGCGCGGATGTCGCCATTGAGAGCGCGGGCTTTACCTTGGTTAAGGGTAACCTCGATGGCATTGTCCGCGCCAGACGGTTGTCCCAGGCGACGATGCGAAATATCAAGCAGAACCTGTTTTTTGCCTTGGTCTACAACGGTGCGGGTGTGCCGGTGGCTGCTGGTGTGCTCTACCCATTCTTTGGCATCCTGATAGGACCTATCTTTGCCGCTTTTGCAATGAGCGCGTCCTCATTGTCGGTGGTAATGAACTCCCTGCGTTTGCGTCGAGAGAAAGTCTAGGCGCGAAACGACCATATCGATGACCTCTCACTGGTAGCCCTATCCTGTGGCTCTCAGTGCTGAGGTCGAAGTAAAAATGAGTTTGGCCAGGGAAAGCTAATGAAAATTGTGTTCTTTGAGGCAGAGAAGTGGGAGTGCGATATTTTGCAGCATGCCTGCTGCAATCATGAGGTTGTCTTCACGGACGAGGAACTCGGAATAGACAACGTTGGGTTATACAGGGACGCCGATATCATCTCACCCTTCGTTCATTCAGCCCTGGATCGTTCGGTACTTGAGTGCTTTGAGCATCTGAAATTTGTCGCTACCCGGTCGACGGGATACGACCATATCGATTTGGAGTATTGCACCAGAAATGCGATTCCAGTCAGCAATGTGCCCGTCTACGGTGACCAGACTGTTGCGGAGCATGTTTTTGCGCTGCTCCTTGCCATTAGCCACAAGATTCCAGAGGCGATCAATCGCACTCGCAAGGGGGATTTTTCGCAGAAAGGCCTGCAGGGATTCGATCTGCAAGGCAAAACCCTTGGAGTGATCGGTACCGGTGCTATCGGTAAGCGTGTTGTGGAAATCGCGCAAGGGTTTCGTCTGAACGTTCTTGCCTGCGATCCCAAGCCGGATTACGTATTCGCGGACCGATATAACGTGTCTTACGTCGATTTGGATGGTCTTCTTGAGCAGTCCGATGTTGTGACGCTGCACGTTCCTGGCAGCAAATCGGCCAAGCATCTTCTGTCGGACAGGGAGTTCGCCCGGATGAAGCGCGGGGTTGTCCTGATTAATACCGCTCGCGGCTCCATTGTTGATACCCAGGCTTTGCTGCACGCGCTGGCGGATGGGAAGGTGTCGGCTGCCGGTCTTGATGTACTGCCGGATGAGCCCTCCATCAGGGAAGAGGTGGAATTGATCCGCTCTTTTTTTGACAAGGAACATGATCTGGAAACGCTGTTTGCCAACCATGTTCTTCAGCACATGAGAAACGTCATCGTCACCCCCCACAGTGCGTTCAATACGAAAGAGGCTGTCGAAAGAATCCTCAAGACCACTGGCGAAAACATTGTTGGCTTCATCGAGGGTCCCCCCCGCAATCTTGTGAATAAACACTGAGCCAGGATGGTTTTTTATGCCGATGCTCTATACCTATTTGATCTGGGGTGTGTTGTTGGTGCTGCTGTCGGGATTGGTTCTCGTTGTTACCTGCAATAAGGAGATGCTGAGGATGAGACTTGGTACCGCTCTCCTGGGGTCGTGAATTCAGATAATAACTGCAGCATTTTTCGTAATTTATACGAGCATCGCTATTGGCAGACCAGGGCATAATAAAAGGCTAATCATCATGTGGAACGAAAAAGGCAATAGCCATCTCCAACAACCCATCTTGCCGTCACTATTCAGCATTGGCGCCATTGGTTTGACCCTTGCTGGCGCGCTGATCTGGCAGTCTGAGTTTGCGTATGCGCTTGATTATGTTTCCTCGTACGTGGATGGTCTGCTGCGCTGGTGGTATGTGGCACTGGTTGCGTTTCTGACGGCATTTGTTATTTGGCTAGGGCTGGGGCGTTACAAGAACGTGCGCCTTGGTAAAGACTACGAACAACCGGAATACCGGCTTTTTCCCTGGTTGGCGATGCTGTTTGCGGCCGGCACGGGTGTGGGGCTGCTGTTCTGGAGCATCGCCGAGCCAATCATGCACTTTCAGGGTAACCCTTTTACTTCGGAGGGCTTTACTCCCTCCGCTGCGTCTACTGCAATTCAATTGTCGTTTTTCCACTGGGGGCTGAACGGATGGGCTATTTTTGCGTTGGTCGCGATTGCATTCGGATACTTCAGCTATCGCCATGATCTCCCGCTCGCGCCTCGATCAGCGCTGTACCCGTTTATTGGTGAAAGAATCTTTGGCTTTTGGGGGCACGTCGTTGACGCGCTCGCTGTTTTTGCGACTGTATTTGGTCTGGCGACGACGCTGGGGCTGGGAGCCCGTCAGACTGGCACGGGGCTCAAGTGGCTTTTCTCCGTGGAGGCGTCTCTTTGGGTGGAGCTGTCGGTGGTCGCCGTGGTTACTGTAATCGCGACGATTTCGGTGGTTTCTGGGGTCAGGCGGGGCGTGAAAATATTGAGTGAGGTAAATCTTTGGCTAACGCTGATTTTACTCGCCGCCTTTATGATTATTGGCCCCTTTGATTACATGGCAGGGTTGTTGGTGCAGGAAATTGGCGGTTACCTGGATAGTCTATTGATCATGACATTCTATGTTGGCGCCAATGAACCGGGAAATTGGCAATCGACCTGGACGGTGTTTTTCTGGGGCTGGTGGCTGGCCTGGTCACCTTTTGTCGGGTTGTTTATCGCCCGGATATCCCGCGGCCGAACCCTGAGAGAGTTTGTTTTCGGGGTTCTTCTCTTACCAACGCTGGTGACTTTTGTATGGATCTCGGTGATGGGGGGCGCTGCACTCCACAGCGAGCTATTCGGGGGTGGCGGAATTGTTGAGGCGGTCAATAAAGACATCGCCTATGCACTTTTCGCGACCATTGAGCACCTGCAGACGACTGACTCAATTAAATTTTTGATGGGTCTGGTGGCAACGCTCCTTATCAGCATCTACTTTATAACGTCTGCTGACTCCGGCGCATTGGTGGTCAATATCATTTTATCAGGAGGGCAGCTTGAGCCTCCCAAGGCGTCGAGAGCAGGCTGGGCCATTGGCAACGGAGTATTGACCGCGGTATTGCTAGTGGCGGGAGGTATTGCCGTCCTCCAGGATGCGGTCATCCTCGCGGCCCTGCCATTCTCGCTGGTTATCGTTGCTATGACAGCTGGCCTGTTGAAGGCGCTGCATCATGAGCCGCTGACGGCACCCCGGGAGGGTTGTAAGCAACACCGGGCCGCTGAGCCATGGACCGGATCGGATAAGGCATGACTGCCCCCCTGCAAAGCTCACAACCAGGTTCAGCGACATGACCCCTGGCCCCGTGAGCGCAGGGCTGATGAGGTCTTCCAGATCGTAAGCCATGTTGGAAAGCGATAGCACCTTGGTTTACTCGTCTTCATCGGGGGGAGGGTGAGAGTATGCCGAATTGGACACTGCCCCCTCTGTCAAGGTTGTTGAAGCCATCTGGCTACAGTAGCATTCTCATGCCATCCCCCCAGGGGGGATAGGTCAAAAGCTGGTTTTGATCCTGGCCGGGATCGTTTATGGCTCAATGGCTTTGCTGGCTGATGGCCTGCACATGGGTTCGCACGCGGTGGCTCTGGGTATTGCCGCCTTCGCCTATGCGTATGCCAGGAAAAACGCGGGCAGCGCCAGGTTCTCTTTCGGGACGGGGAAGGTCAATGCGCTGGGCGGCTTTACCGGCGCGATTCTGCTGGCTGTCTTTGCGCTCTACATGGTCATCGAGAGCGTCGGGCGTTTTATTCAGCCCGTCCCCATTTCTTTCGATGGGGCTATTTTTGTGGCCATCATTGGCCTGGTGGTCAACGGGGTGTCAGCCTGGATACTGGGGGATGCAGGCCATGATCATGGTCACAGTCACGGCCATGATCACGGTCACCACCATCATCACCATGACCACAACCGCCGTGCGGCCTACCTTCATGTACTTGCGGATGCGCTGACGTCAGTCCTTGCTATTGTTGCCCTTCTGGCGGGTAAATATGCCGGGTGGAACTGGATGGACCCGATGATGGGGATTATCGGTGCGATTCTGGTAACCCGTTGGTCCTGGCATCTGCTGAAAGAGACCTCAAAGGTCCTCCTCGACGAGCAGCATCAGGACATGGAGGAAACCGTCAGACAGGCCGTCGAAGACGACGATGCCAAAGTCAGTGATCTGCATGTGTGGGCGATAGGCCCAAACATTCATGCGGCTATTGTCTCAGTCGTCTCGCATCAGCCCGAGTCGCCTACAGTCTATAAAAAGCGCATTCAGGCACACTGCCAGTCCCTGGTCAATCATGCCAATCACGCTTTCAAGATGGCCGTTTGCCCGCTTCAGACGTTTGATAATGTTCGGGTGAGATTGATGCGTGTGATCATTTACCATTTTTAATTCCTATCCCCCACGGGGGGATGGTATCCTCCGTTCTCGTTGAAATCCAACCACAGACTCGACGCAGTAGATTGATGATTTCGGCCATTCACCCGAGAAAACTGCTTCCAACGCTCGTCATACTCCTTGCATTGGCGGGCCTGTCACTATCGGTGGTTGGCGAGTCATTCTCTCATGGTGTGGCCAACTTGGCAGGCGACTGGGAATCGCAGTTTGACGGCCAAGCGAGCAGTCATGGTGCGCATGGACACACCCATGATTTTGACGAAGAGCCAGAGACATCATCAGTGCATCATGATGCTGGCAATCATACCCACGAGACCGTGGACCACCTCAGGGTTCCGTTTGTTTCCCAAAGCCTGACCGTTCTCCGGCAGCCCGTGCCCTTTGTCGGAGGTTCTCCCCGCAGTTTGCGCTATCGGCTTGAACGCCCTCCAAAAGCTCTCCTTTCCGCTTGATTCTTGCCGCTGAGGCGGCCCAAGAAAACACATTCGATTGGAGTCTTTATGTTGTCAAACTTGACAGGCCGATGCCGTGGTGTGTCCTCAACGAGCACAGGTAATCGCCTACTCTGGATATTTCTGACTTTGGGCTTGCTGGGGCTGAGTACCGACGTACTCGCCCATGCCGTGGCTCAGGGCGACAAGGGGTACATCCAGGAAATTACCGGGATAAACCTTATTTCGTTCATCTACCTGGGGGCCAAACACATGGTCACCGGCTATGACCACCTGCTGTTCCTGCTGGGTGTCATCTTCTTCCTCTACCAGATGAAGCACATCGCGATCTACGTGAGCCTGTTTGCCCTCGGGCATTCCACCACAATGTTGCTGGGGGTGTACTTCAACGTGGGCATCAACAGCTACCTCATTGATGCGATTATCGGTCTGTCCATCGTCTACAAGGCGCTGGACAACATCGGTGCCTATCAGCGGTGGTTTGGCTTCCAGCCCAACACCAAGGCCGCCACGTTGATTTTCGGGTTCTTCCATGGTTTCGGCCTGTCCACCAAGATCATCGAATACGACATCTCGCCGGACGGCCTGATTCCGAACCTCCTCGCCTTCAACGTGGGCGTGGAAATTGGACAGTTGATCGCCCTGGCCATGATCCTGATTGCAATCAGCTTCTGGCGAAAAACCGACGGCTTTTTCCGCCATGCCTACACCGCCAACGTGGCCATGATGAGTGCAGGTTTTCTGCTCTTTGGCTATCAGCTTACCGGTTACTTTGTCGCCTGATTCTGGAGATTTTTTTATGTACAACACCGATATACCCAACCGTGAAGAACTGCCCAGCACTGCCAAGCTGGTTCGATCAACCATCATTGCGGCAATTGTGGCGTTGGTTCTGCTTGTAACCGTGGTCATGCCCGCCGAATACGCCCTGGACCCAACCGGCGCAGGTCGCCTTTTGGGCCTGACTGAAATGGGTGAGATCAAGGAGCAGCTCGCCGAAGAGGCTGCTGCTGACCAAGCTGCTCAGATGGTTGCTGTTCAATCCTCAACTGAGCGAGAGGCCCCGGAAGTCAAAGAACCTGTCGTGGCTGAAGCCGTTAAGGAGCCAGCTCCCTCGCCTGAAGCAGAAGTTGCACCTGCCGAGCCAGAACCTGCGCCTGCACCAGAAGTTGTGGAACCGCAGTGGCAGGATGAAGTGCGCGTGGTTCTCACACCGGGAGAAGGCACAGAGTTCAAACTTACTATGGAGGAAGGCGCTACAGCCCGATTCTCCTGGGTATCAGAGGGTGGCCCGATCAACTTCGATACCCATGGTGATGGAAGTGGTCAGTCAATTTCCTACGAAAAAGGTCGGGGCGTGCCTGAAGACGAGGGCGAGTTGGAAGCAGCCTTTACCGGCAATCACGGCTGGTTCTTCAGAAATCGGAACGACAACGACATCACTCTGGTACTGCGTACCGGAGGAGACTACGGGCAGTTTAAAAAGATGTTGTGACGTTCACCAACGAATAAGCGCCGAGGGGTCTCCGGGCCTATGTCTTCATAGGTCCGGACCGTGCTTAAGTAACTTAATGTTCTACAGTTCGCTAAACCAAAAATCTGGAATTCTTCATTAATGCGATCAAATATTGGCTCATTGAAAAGGTAATAATCACACCTGAAAAACCGGAGCGAATCCACCTCCGGGGGTACGAAAATTGGTTGTCTGGCCTTGGTATATCCTCGCCGCAACCAGCATACTTTTGCCGGCGTAGGTATACAGCCGAATGTCGACTTTTCGGGTGACTACTGCATCGTCAATTCTCAGGGTTCGTTCTCCAGCGGGGACAAGGTCCTGGGCGATGTAGCCACCATTCAGGATGTTCTCGAAAACGCGCCGGGTTAGTTTGTCGCCCCGGTAGACGCCTTTGCTGCCATGGCCGGCAACCGGCTTGAAGAACAGATGACGTCGCGCACTCCACAACTCAGCCGCGTCGTTCCTCGAAACCTGCCTGGTTTTCGGCACGGCTCTCTCCAGGTAGCCTGCATCGGCCTCATTGAGCCCCCAGTCTCGAAGGGAGTGGGGTGCGGATAGCAGGGCCAGGTTTCGCTTGTCAGCCAGCACAGCGTGCACATGGGGATTAGGCGTTACCACCACGGCGCCATCCAGATAGGCATGCCTTAATGCCGCATGGGGCGCGGCGTCCAATGCGAAGTCCACCAGGCGGTTGTAGACCATATCAATGGGCTTACCGCGGGCTGTCAGCGTACCGCCGGCATACTGAAGCTCCTGTGGATCGAGTATCAATGTATCAATTCCTTTGGCTCGGAGAATCTGTTGGGCCAACTGGAATTCGGGGAACATAAATTGTGTCTTTGGGGCATCGTCTACTATGGCCAGGCAACTGGGCCCGAAATTGTCGTGCTGGCTTTGCCACTCCTGTTTGAACATTGAGAACACCGCGTCCTCGAATCCGTCGAGCGGCTGCTGGGGTGTTGTGGGTTGTTGAGATGGGTCGCAGCAATTGCGCTGGGCTCTCGACAAGACAAGGTTCAGGAAGGCGCCACCGGCGTTGGTGTTGATTTCGATCAGCCGGGGGCCGTCGGGACCCATGTGAAAATCATAGCCCATGAACGCCCCGATGGGCCCTGGATTGAACTGTGCGATTTCCGGTGCCCAGGAAAGTACTCGTTCTCGGTACGAGGGAAGCTCTGAGGCCGCTTCAATCGACTGAACGATCCTCTCCATCTCCGCTATGTCGGCTCGGGGTACGAAAACCGGTGTGTTTGAAAAAAGGTGATCGAACTCCGGGAGCGTTGACAGTTCGCTTCCAGCATCTGAAAGCTGGTTGTGGAGGCTCTTGTTGAGGGCTATTCGGTCAAGAGTGATGCAGTAGCATTGGCGGTTGAGTTCGTTGGCCCGGCTGTTTGCTATTCGTCTGTTCTCATAAATAGGTTCCGGCATCTGGAGTCCGTCATTCGAGGTTTGCAATGGTTGAAACGGCTTACTTAATGCTCGAAGAATCTATCTTGCATTTGTGATTTGCGTCAAATAGATCCACATCTTGTGTCTGTTTTCAGGTCTGTTTCAGTTCCGCGTGTTGAACTACTGCTAGGTAAATTGGTGCTTGCCATCTATCTTCGAATCTCACAATGGGCGGCGGTCTCTCCCGTCGATGGCAGCCTTTTGATCACCAGTCGGGCCGAAGCCAGGCTCTGGGTGCTTGATCCGGGCTCTCTGGAAATTATTGATGACGTTTCTTTGGACGGGATAGGTCACCAAATATCGCTTGAGGCTTACTAGCCAGTAAGCCCCACTGATAAGCTTTTCCCAAAGGGATTCTATATGGATAAGCGTTTCAAGATTACGTTGGCAATTTTTGCGGTTATCGCTTTGGTTTTACTCTGGGGCGAACATAAGGTTCACCTTCTGGGTGCTCTGCCGTGGTTAATCCTTCTTGCATGCCCGTTTATTCATATGTTTATGCACGGAGGGCATGGGAGTCACGGTGGCCACAACCACCACGATCAACCAGAAGGCAAAAACGGAGGCCAACGCGATGACTGATGCTTCGTCCGACTACGGCCTTTGGGGGCTGGTGGTTCTAAATTCGGTGATCTTTATTTTCTTCGCTTTCAGTTTTTTTAAGCCACAGACCCAACGAGACTGGCGATCCTTCGGCGCGTTCAGCGCGTTTCTCGTGGCATTATTCACTGAGATGTATGGGTTCCCGTTGACACTCTATTTTCTATCCGGTTGGCTTCAGACTCAATACCCCGATGTAAATTGGCTTGCCCACGATAGCGGGCACCTGCTTGAAATGCTTTTTGGTTGGCAGGGTTCTCCCCATTTCGGCCCCTTCCACTTGTTGAGTACGGTGTTTATTGGTGGAGGTTTTTACTTGATTGCCGCCGGGTGGCGAACCTTGTACGCGGCGCAAAAAGAGCGAAAGCTGGCTACGACAGGTCTCTATTCGTATGTTCGGCATCCACAGTATGTCGGCTTTGTCTTGATAATGTTTGGCTTCCTGCTGCAGTGGCCGACTCTGTTAACCCTGGCGATGTTCCCGGTTTTGCTCTGGATGTATTCACGGTTATCGATCAGTGAGGAACGGGAAGCCGAAGAAACGTTCGGGGAAGCCTGGAGACACTATGCAGACAACACTCCCAGGTTTTTGCCGCGATTGCGCGGATTGGGGCGGCAAGCTTGAACAAAAGCTCTACTCATTTGATGGGTAGATAAAGGAGCCGTTGGTGAACCAATCACTTTCGATACGTGCAGTCGCTGGGATGGTTCTTGTCGCCTTTCTTTGGGCGATCTGCTTTCCTTTTATTGTGGTGGGGTTGCCGGACGCGCCACCTTTGCTTTTTGCCGCTTTACGCGCATTGTTGGCAGGGTTGTGTCTGATTCTGATCGCTTTTACAAAAGATGGTCGGCCCAGTTATTCGCTTCGCCAGCTTCTAATGCTGGCCGTAATTGGCCTCAGTTACACGGGTATGGGGCTTGGAGGGATGTTTCTCGGTGCTGGCAAGCTGGGACCGGGGCTTGCAACGGTTCTGGCCAATGCGCAACCACTGTTTGCGGCGGTTCTTTCGTTTTTTATCGTTCGAGAGGTGGTGACCGGGCGTGTGTTTGTGGGCCTTTTGATTGGTTTTATTGGTGTTGTGGTGCTAGCGATGCCAGAGATGGAGTTTGGTAACGCCAGATTTTCAGGGGCCGTCTATGTTCTTGGTGGAGCCATCGGAACCGCCATTGGAAATGTGCTGCTTAAATACCAGGCCGGCAGCGATGATATCTATTGGTCAATGGGCATCCAGCTTGTCATAGGTTCAGTGTTTCTGGGAATAGCATCCGTGAGCTTGGGCGAGGGCTTCGAGATTGATTGGACTTGGTCATTTACGACGGCCATGTTCGTTCTGGCCATTCCGGCAACGGCAATGATGGTTGTGCTCTGGTATGCCTTGCTCGCCAGCGCGCCCTTGAACAGCCTCAATTCGTTTACTTTTTTAACGCCTGTTTTCGGTCTCGCTATCGGAATGCTTTTGTTCGGCGAAACTTTCACATCACTGGAGATGATCGGGATAGGAATCACAATTGTCGGCTTGGTGATCGTTGTCAAAGCGCCTCGGAAAACAACAAGCGGTTCCGCTGTCGGGGAACAGGCAAAGGTGATCCGTAGCTCATAGTAGAAAAGGGAGTAGTCAATGAGAGTCTGGATTAGCGTTCTCCTTTTGTTTGCCGCATCAGGTCGGCTTATCGCGGGCCCTCCCTCGGCAGTTTCCTTGATTGAAGGCATGGAACAGACTCTGTGGTCCGACAGCAATCACGGGCGTTTCACTATGCGGATCGAGTCTGAGTATTGGACTCGCACACTGGAACTGGAAGCCTGGATGAATCGTCCGGAGCATACGTTGATTCGCATTCACGCGCCCAAAAAAGAGGCCGGCATCGGCTCGCTGCGCATCGGCGATGCCATGTGGAATTACTTGCCCAAAGTTGATCGCACCATCAAGATCCCACCGTCGATGATGCTCCAGCCATGGATGGGCTCCAACTTCAGCAACGACGACCTGGTCAAGGAAAGCTCGTTCGTCGAGGACTACACCCACGAATTGGTCGAAACCGACGATTCCGGTGAGGTGCCTGTGTATCGTGTTGTCTCGACGCCCCGACCTGATGCCTCGGTAGTGTGGAGCCGTCTTGAATTCAATGTTCGGGAGGACTCGATCCCGGTTTCGCTTGCCTACTACGACGAGCGCGATCAGATCGTCAAACGCATGACCTATGAGCAGATCGAAACCATGGATGGGCGGCGGATACCCACCCGCTGGACGATGGTGGACGCCGATAACCCCGAGTCCCGCACGGTGATCACGATTGACTCTATTGAATTCGACCTGCCGATCGATGAAGAGGTGTTTTCATTGCGCCGGCTGCGTAACCCACAGTGAGGGCCTGGTATGAGCATCGTCAATGTGGAAAAAGCGTCGCGGGTTTACCGTCAGGATTCCATAGCCGTCAAGGCACTCGATGAGGTGTCAGTCACCATCGATGCCGGGGAGTTCACAACCCTGGTGGGCCCATCCGGGTCGGGCAAGACCACGCTGCTGAATCAGATTGGAGTCCTGGATGAGCCGGATAGCGGGCGCATTCAGGTGGCGGGCAAGGAAATCACCGGGCTCAGCCGCAAGAAGCGGACCCTTCTGCGGTTGTGGAAGATTGGCTTTGTCTTTCAGGAATACAACCTGATCGGTGTGCTGTCGGCGCAGGAGAATGTCGAGTACGTGTTGATGCTACGGGGAGTGCCGTTCCGGGAGCGCCGCGCCGAGGCCCAGCGTATTTTGGTGGAGGTCGGTCTGCAAGGGCTGGAGCGGCGGCTGCCCCATGAACTGTCTGGCGGCCAGCAACAGCGTGTCGCGGTGGCGCGGGCGATTGTCAGCAAGCCCGCCATTGTCCTGGCCGACGAGCCCACGGCTAGACTTGGGCAAGGTTTCGTCGCCAAGGCTAACTAAACGCTTGGAGGATAGGGAAATCACTACATCACCTGATTACGCCTTTTCCGTTAACGAGGAGCATCTGTCTATTCCCAGGAAGGTGGTCGTTAATAATGGATCTGTTTTGACCTATCTCAGAAAGAGAAGGTCGGGTTTTTCTGGGTTAGCTCCCGCTTCAGGGTCAGATATGTTAATCAGAGCCCGCTGGGATAATAGTGAGCTCGAATCGGGGTTTACAGTTTTCCCCATGTATGAGTTAAGTTCCTTTATTATTGATTTTTCGTATGTTAAATCTAAAGGAGAATCTCGATTATTAATATTGACTAATGAAGAAGATGATAGTCAAGGCGCAAGTCAAATATACATCTATTGACATTTTAAGGTTTGCGGTACGGTAATAAATTTAGCGCCGAGATTCCAGTAAATCAATACTATAGCCAGTCATGCTATTTTCATGACTGGCAACGTTCTTTGTATGAGAAGCAAGCTTCGCTTGTTAGCTCTGCCTAAGCGGAACGTACTAGTCGTCACTTGAATCTGCTATTCCCGCCTCCTTCATCTGCTTGTGTAATTTTTGATGTTTCAGGCGGAGTTCTTGCCTGTCAACGGTTTCCACGGTCTTGTTCGGATAGCTCCTTGCCTCGTTAATCCTGTCGGCTAAGCCAGAATCGGCGTAGGCAAAGGAACTAAACAGTGCTGTCATTGCTATGGCTGTAATGATGCTCTTCATGACGAACTCCTTGATTTGTTGCTCCAGGCCCATGCAACTGGGCCTCTAGTAGATACCGCTGATGCCCACCAGCGGTATTTCTGTTATCATTTGCTGTACGTTACCTTCTGCTCCATTTGTTTCTTCTCTAAAGCACGATGGTAGGCTCGTCCTTCTTCACTTATCATCTGTCTTCGCGCCTCCATTCCAACTTCTGACAATCCATAGCGTGTCATTTCTTTGTGGAGTCGCTGCTGCGGCGAATACTATTAATGATTTCATAGTTTCACCTCCTGTTTGGTTGATGGTTTCATTAGATCATTAGTTCCTGAAACCTGACTGAAAAAACAAAAAAAGTTTATTAACGATTTGATAACTTTTGTTAGTGATAAAAATAGTTGAGCCAGATCAATATAAAATTTGTGCGCACTTAATTTCAGCTTCGTTTCAGCTTTGAGATCTAATATAAGCGCTCTTATATGCTTTCCACGGAGATCTCAAGTTGTCCATCCGCACCTTTTTTACTAAGCAGACTATTTTGGGTGTGTTGCTGTTTAGCAGCATTTCTGCGTGGGCCCAGCCCAGACTGGAGCTCATGAGTGTCATCGAAGCAGCAACTGAAAACGATCCCTGGCTTGGCCAAAGCTCTTATAAACAAAATGCGTTGATGGAGGAGTCTGTTGCTGAGGGCGCGCTTCCCGATCCCCGGGTAACGATCGGCGCGGCAAATCTGCCTCTGGATACTTTTGATACCGGGCAAGAGCCCATGACCCAGGGCATGATTGGCATTACACAGCGAATTCCTCGTGGAGACAGCCGCCGCTTGGCTAGCGCAAAGAAAGAAGAACTGGCCGGTGTACAGCCTTACCTCCGACAGAATCGTCGTGCGCAGGTCACCGAAACGGCGACCCACCTATGGCTCGATCTTTGGAAAGCCCAGGAAAGCATCCGCCTCATTGAACAGAACCGGGGGCTGTTCGAGCAATTGGCGGATGTTGCGGAAGCTGGATATACCTCCGCGACAATGGGCTCCAGACAACAAGATGTTATTCGTGCTTCGCTGGAATTGACTCGGCTTGAAGATCGGCTGACCGCTTTGCATACTCAGTTGGCTTCCAGCAGAGAAGCTCTAGGGGAATGGATCGGTTCCAGGCGGGCCCAGCTCTCGGTCGCCGAAAACATTCCTCCTCTGTTATTGGCAGATGTTTCCAGCAGCTGGCCGGAGACCAGTGTGGAGTCTGTCATCCGTCACCCGTCGGTTCGCGCCACAGATCAACTGATTGATGTACAGGGCATTGACGTAGACCTTGCCAGGGAAGCCTACAAACCAGAGTGGTCGGTCTTCGCACAATATGGTTACCGTGACCGAGCTCCGAACGGCCAGGACAGGGCAGACCTGTTTTCTATTGGTATCGGTTTTGACCTGCCCATATTCACAGGAAGCCGGCAAGACCGACGGCTCAACGCGTCTGCAGCCAGACTGGAAGCCGAAAAAACGGATCGGGTTCTGAGAATCCGATCGCTCAAGGCGAAGGCGCGCTCGGCGTTGGCCCGCATTGAGCGATTGGATGATCGGATTGACTTGTATCAGCAAACTCTTCTTCCGCAGATGGAAGAGCAGGCCGATGCCTCGCTGACCGCCTATAACAATGACGACGGTGATTTTGCTGAGGCGGTACGCGCAAGGATCTCCGAACTCAATGCCGAGGTCGAATTGATCCAGATGATGGCCGAGCGGGCCAAAACTCTGGCAAGTTTCCGTTATTTGACCACGGAAGCCTCAAACATTCCCTCCTTTTCAATGACCGATTTGCAGGATTGATCATCATGGCTAATTTCATTCGTCCATTGGGCTTTATAGTGCTCGGCGGGATCGCTGGCGTCGGTGCCGCCTATTGGCTGGCACCGGGAATGGTTTCAGATCCAACCGTAGATGGGGTCGGTAACGAGGAAAAGGAGCCGCTCTACTGGGTGGCGCCCATGGACCCTAATTTTAAAAGCGACAAACCCGGGAAATCACCTATGGGGATGGACCTGATTCCAGTGTTTGAGGATGCCGGGTCAGCTGACGACCCGGCCGGTACCGTTCGTATTTCGCCTGCCGTGGTCAACAACCTGGGAGTTCGCACCGAGCCCGTCATCCAGGGACGCTTGCCGAACACCATCACTACTGTGGGCTACGTCCAATATAACGAAGATGAGATGGCCCACGTGCATCCCAGAGTAGAGGGCTGGATCGAAGCGCTCTACGTGAAAGCTGAGGGGGAACCAGTCGAAAAAGGCAAGCCTCTGTATACCCTCTATTCACCCACATTGGTCAATGCTCAGGAGGAGTTGCTCCTGGCACTGAACCGGGGGAATCAGCGACTGATCAATGCCGCTGAGGAACGGTTGGCTGCTCTGAATGTGCCGGCTAGCCTGATACGGCAGCTGCGCCAGACAAGAAACATACAGAGAACGATGACCGTATACGCCCCAAGCTCGGGCGTTGTCGACAATCTGAACGTTCGCGAGGGCATGTTCATAAAGCCCGGAGACCGGGTTTTGTCGATTGCTGCACTGGATGAAGTCTGGGTGATTGGCGAGGTATTTGAAAGCCAGCTCTCGGCCGTGGAGGGCGATAGCCGGGTGATGATGACCCTGGATTACATGCCCGGGCGCCAGTGGCGCGGAAAAGTGGACTATGTGTATCCCGAGGTTAATCCGGAAACCCGGACGGCCCGGGTCCGGATGCGGTTTGACAATTCCGACGGAGCTTTGCTGCCCGGCATGTTTGCTCGCCTGGAGGTCCAGGGGGATCGTGGGCAAAGACGCCTGTTGGTGCCGCGTGAATCGATCATCCGCACTGGACAAAGCGACCGTCTGGTGGTGGCGCTGGAACAGGGTGCCTTCAAGTCCGTCAACGTCACGGTAGGGCGGATTGGCGACAAGTACGCAGAAATACTGGAAGGCATTAAGCCTGGCGATACCGTGGTGACCTCTGCGCAGTTCCTGATCGACTCCGAGTCCAGCAAGACTTCGGATTTCCAGCGAATGTCGGCATCAGGCAGCAACGCCATGGATTCACAGATGGATCATTCGGGGCACGTCATGGATCCGGAGAAAGCGGAGCCCAAAAGCGAACCTGAGGCGATGGACCATAGTTCCATGAATCATGGCGGAGGCGAATCATGATCGCAGCCATCATTCACTGGTCTGTTCGTAATCGATTTCTGGTATTGCTGGCCACCTTGCTTATTACAGGGCTTGGCCTCTACTCGCTGAGCAAGACGCCGGTAGATGCGCTGCCGGATCTTTCGGATGTGCAGGTCATTATCAAAACCAGCTTTCCGGGCCAGGCACCACAAGTGGTGGAAGACCAGGTGACCTATCCACTGACCACCGCCATGCTGTCGGTGCCGGGTGCCAAGACGGTCCGGGGTTACTCCTTCTTTGGGGACTCCTACGTCTATGTGATCTTCGATGAAGACACCGACATGTACTGGGCTCGCTCCCGGGTGCTGGAGTACCTGTCCCAGGTGGCCCCGAGCCTTCCAGACTCGGCCCGCCCGCAACTGGGGCCGGACGCAACCGGGGTTGGCTGGGTTTACCTCTACGCTCTGGTGGATCGCACCGGGAACAACGATCTGAGCCAGCTGCGCAGCCTGCAGGACTGGTTTCTGAAATACGAACTCCAAACAGTGCCAGGCGTGTCCGAAGTGGCCGCGCTTGGTGGCATGGTGAAGCAGTATCAGGTCAAGGTCAGCCCGGAAAAACTCAGGGCGTTGGGTATTCCTCTGGCTCACATCCAGAACGCCATCAAGAGAGGAAACCAGGAAGTGGGCGCCTCCGTCATCGAGATGGCGGAGGCGGAATACATGGTGCGCACGTCCGGCTACATCCAGTCCCGTGAGGACCTGCTGTCGATTCCGTTGGGGCTTGATGACAACGGCACCCCCGTGCTCCTGAAAGACGTGGCCACTGTTGAGATTGGGCCGCAGATGCGGCGCGGGGTGGCTGAGCTGAATGGCGAAGGCGAGACCGTCGGTGGCATAGTAGTGATGCGCTTCGGTGAAAACGCCCAGGCAACCATCAATGGCGTGAAGGCGAAACTGGAGGAACTGAAATCCAGTTTGCCGGAAGGTGTCGAGGTGGTAACGGTTTATGATCGCTCCGGTCTGATTGAGCGGGCGGTGAATAATCTCGGGTTCAAGCTGCTTGAAGAGTTTCTGGTGGTGGGCCTGGTGTGCATCATCTTTTTGTTCCACGTTCGCTCGTCGTTGGTGGCGATTCTCAGCCTGCCGGTTGGCATTCTGGCGGCCTTTATTGTCATGTACTGGCAGGGAATCAACGCCAATATTATGTCCCTCGGGGGGATTGCGATTGCGATCGGGGCGATGATCGATGGCGCCATCGTCATGATCGAGAACATGCACAAACATATGGAGCGGACCCCGTTAACCCCTGAGAACCGATGGGAGGTCGTGGCCAGGTCGGCCTCTGAGGTCGGACCAGCGCTGTTTTTCTCGCTTCTGATCATTACTGTTAGTTTTGTGCCGGTGTTTGCGCTGGAAGCGCAGGAAGGGCGGATGTTTGCGCCTCTGGCCTTCACCAAGACCTACGCCATGGCAGCCAGTGCGGCTCTGGCGGTGACGCTGGTTCCAGTGCTCATGGGCTATTTTATCCGTGGCAAGGTGCTGCCGGAACACAAGAATCCCGTGAACCGTCTGCTGGTCGGTGTTTATATGCCGGCCCTGAAGCTGGTCCTTCGATTCCCGAAAACCACGGTTATGGCTGCACTGCTGGCACTGGCTGTGGGGCTTTGGCCGGCGACCAAGATCGGGAGTGAGTTCATTCCTCCGCTGGATGAGGGCGACCTGATGTACATGCCAACCACCTACCCGGGTATTTCAATTGGCAAGGCCCGGCAGCTGCTGCAGCAAACCGATAAGCTGATTGCCACCTTACCGGAAGTAGAAACGGTATTCGGCAAAGTCGGGCGGGCGGATACCGCAACCGATCCAGCACCCTTAACGATGATTGAAACGTTTATCCAGCTGAAACCCAGGGATCAATGGCGGGAAGGGATGACCACCGAAAAGCTTAAGGAGGAACTCAATACCCTGATCCGTTTCCCGGGGGTCACGAACGCCTGGGTGATGCCCATCATCACTCGCATCGATATGCTGGCAACGGGCATTAAAACACCCGTTGGCATAAAGGTAGCGGGCCCGGATCTTGCCATTATTCAGGACATCGGCAAACGCCTTGAGGAGATCATGGTCGACATCCCCGGCACCGCCTCTGTTTATTCTGAGCGGGTCGCCGGCGGCCGATACATCAAGGCGGATATCGATCGGGAACGTGCAGCCCGTTATGGACTGAACATAGCGGACGTTCAGCAAGTTGTTGCTTCGGCGATTGGCGGTATAAACGTATCGCGGACGATCGAAGGGCTTGAGCGCTACCCGATTAATCTGCGTTACCCCCAGGACTACCGGGATTCTCCAGAGAAGCTGGAGCAGTTGCCCATCGTTACGTCAACGGGGCAAAGGATTGCGCTTGCCGATGTCGCCGATATCCGGGTAGAAGATGGTCCTCCCGCCATCAAAAGTGAAAACGCCCGCCTCAATGGCTGGACCTTCGTGGATATTGAAGGGGTTGATGTCGGCACCTATGTGGAGCAGGCCATGGCTACCGTTAACGAGGAGCTCGATCTGCCTGCGGGCTATTCGGTTACCTGGTCTGGCCAGTATGAGTACATGCTGCGTGCCAAGGAAAAGCTGACCTACGTGGTGCCGCTGACGCTGGCTATCATTATCATTCTGCTGTTCCTGAACTTCCGTCGTTTTGCGGAAGTGAGCATCATCATGGGTACGCTGCCGTTTGCCATGATTGGTGCAATCTGGCTGATGTATCTGCTGGGCTATAACTTCTCCGTTGCGGTCGGTGTAGGTTTCATTGCGCTGGCCGGCGTTGCCGTGGAGATTGGTGTCATCATGCTGGTGTATCTGAACCAGTCTTACGAGGAAATGTTGCAAACCTGTAAGGAGAAGGGGGCGACTCCAAGACGCGAGACGTTGCGCCATGCCGTGCTTCATGGTGCCGGATTGCGCGTGCGGCCTATAATGATGACTGCTGCTGCTATTATCGGAGGTTTGGTGCCTATCATGGTTAGCACTGGTACCGGCTCCGAAGTCATGGGGCGCATAGCTGCACCAATGGTCGGTGGGATGATATCTGCTGTGATTTTGGCGCTGTTGGTGATACCGGTAGGTTACTATCTCTGGAAATGCAGGAGTATTTCCGAAGGGTAAAGAAAACTAGACCTCGCCATATTACTTTCGAGATTCTGGCGAGGTCTGATGATGCATTGGTGTCTGGGTAATGTTGTTATAAAGCAAGAGCCTGGGTATTGTCCCAGGCAGATATTCTGGCATCATATTGCTTGGGGAGGTTTCCGGCCCTCTAAAAGGCCGAGAACAACAGCGATGAGGTAGGCAAACTTGATGGCGCTCAATCATGTCTTGCATGAAGTCCTCGTGCCTTTGTGATTCGCCATTCGTTTGGATTCTGCATGATAAGGTATGTTACGTAGCGCGTCTGTTAACCATGCCCATAGGTATGAGCTCCCTCGTGCTTGTAGTCAGGGTGTTCAAATTCCAGTGTTGAATGAGTTATGTTGAATTCTTTCACCAGAGCCTGTTTTATCCTGTCCTTGAGTTTCTCAAGTTCATTCCACGCACTCATCTCGACAACCACACGGGCGTCGAGCGAGGCATCATGCTCACCCACCTGCCAAAAATGTACGGGGTGAAGTCGATAACTCCTTCTAAGTCTGATACTGCCCCAATGACGGAATCTGTGCCGATATCCTAGGGACTCCCCAGCATGAGTGTTCTGATGGTCCCGCCAATTTCTGTCAGGTCCAGGTAGAGAATATAGCTGGCCATGCCAATGGTGATTGCGGAATCAACCCAGCGCATGTCGTAGAGCAAGATAAGAGCTCCGCCTATAAACACTGCTATTGACGCAAACGCATCAGACAAGTTGTGTAAAACAACGCATGAATATTAACGCTGCCCTTCTGCATTGAGTAGGTCAGCAGCGCGCTCAACGCGTCCATTATCAGTGCAACAATGTAAGTCAGACTACCCAACACCCCTTGAGTTCCAGCGGATCTGGGAACCGCATGACACCCTCGTATATCAGGTAGGGCCCTATCATGATCAAGGTGGTGTATTTAACAGCGCAACACCTACCTTTATTCGCCCGTAGCCGAAGGTCAGCTTTTATTCAGCCGGGCGACGCGCAATCTTACGGGCCGCGAACGCGATAATCAGCGATGCCATGTCCCAGAAGTTATGTATAGCATCGGCAATCAGCGCCAAGCTGCCGGCAAAGTCCTTTCCGCGATCTGGACGAGAGTCAGGATGCCGTTTGCCCAGATGGCTACTGCAACCCGTTTATGCGTGGTTTCAGGGGGAATGTGAAATAGCTGTATACTGAAAAAGTGTGCTTTCCCTCATATAGGTTTCGAAGTAATGCGGGAAGAAGCGTTAATTGGTTGCTTCCAATGTTCGCATTGCGACCTAACCGAACGATGAGTTGTTGGCCAGAGGAGAGCAGGTTAGGTGCCCGTTAGTACGATGTCTGGTAAACCGAGACAGATTTATTTTTCCGGGCCGTCGATAACAAATCTATGGATGAAATTGGAATAATAGACCTGCCCAGGTTTTGCTAGGATTATGACTCCAGGTTCCGAAGTGATCAGTGCAGACACAGAGGCACCATGAAGTATTTTGCTTACGGCTCGAATATGTCACTCCTCAGATTAAGAGCGAGGGTTCCAGGCGCGGAGCGAATCGGTATGTTCACGCTCGTTGAGCATGCCCTTCGGTTTCAAAAGTGGAGCAGGAAAGACAAATCCGCAAAATGCGACGCACTGTTTACCGGAAATCCGGAGGACGTCGTCATTGGCGCACTTTTTGAGATACCGCGTGCTGAGAAACGCCCGCTGGACAAGGCTGAGGGTTTGGGCTTCGGTTACGATGAAAAACGGGTCACGGTGACGGATGCTCTCGGGAATTCCGTCGACGCTTATACACATACCCACAGGCCATTCTTGCTAAAGATCAAAAAAATCCAACTTGGGGGGCAGGCTCCGCCCGGTACACTTTGCCAGGCAAAAGGTACCGGAGCTGACCTGCCTTGTTGGTTATCTGATGGAAACTTCGAACTCGCCGGTTTCGCTGTCTTCCGTTACTTCTACGTCAAACATCATATGCGAGGGAGCATCGCCCGTGGGCTCGCCAAGCGTTACGCTTCTGGTGCCCAGCGCGCCGTCTTTGAATGAGGCAATCTGCAGTGTCGCTGTTCTGCCGTCTGCACGACTGAAGTTTGCAATGCCAACCTGATAGGTCCCGGTTTGCAGGGTTTCCGCTTCACAAGATGCGAAATAATGTTCGGGGCCAGTGGCTGTGGTGTTATCAACATCCAGATAGCCGGATTGTCCGTTCATGGTCCGGTAAAACACATGGGCGCCGCCGGGTTCATACACGTGCAGGTCGACATCGCCAGTGCCGTTCCAGGTCAGCGTGGCGGTAAAGAACCCTGTCTCGGCTTCCGCAGGTATTTCTGGTGGTTGCACAGCTGCCAGTTCATTCTCGATATCTCCCACAACCGCTGCACCAATATTCAGTGCAGGGTTAAGGTAAATCTCAAGAAGCCCGTGCCCCAAAATGTCTGTTTCGCCATTCAGACCCGCCGGGCGGTCCAGATAGGGTGGAATGATGTCAGTAATGTCTTGCACACCTCCGGTAGCCCGAAGGGCGTTGATGACAAGGTCTTTGTCTGCGAGGCGATGAGGCCCGTTGGCTATGGGTGTCGCTGGTGCAATATGTACCAGCTTCAATGATTCGGCATCGATTTGAGATGCAGCATAATCGTAAGCGGAATTGGCGAAGAGGTTCCCTTGTGAATGAGCGACCATCACTATCTGTTTACCTTCAACTATCCAGGTATCAAGACGTGATTGATGCTCTGCGTAGTTGTTAAGGGTTGGCGGATTGTCTGCCAGTGAAGTAAGTGATTCCACAATGGATGCACGGTACCAGTCCAGGAAGTCATCGCGAATCTCGGGAAGGGTGGTCGCCAGTTGCCCCAGCTTTTCCCACCAGGCACCGCCACCATTGATGAGTTCTAGTGCCAGTTCGAAGCGGCCCTGCAGTATCTGCTCCTGCTCCAGTACCCGCTGCTGAAACGTTTCTACGAAATCTTCCAGCCCATTAGTGTAGTTGTACATAACCTCGTAGCGAATGTTCTCGCCGTCGGCCCGTTCGTTGCCATGAATACGGCGAAACTCATTCATCGCACGATGAGCTTCAGCGCTGGTGGTCTGCACCCCGTTAAAGAATGCAAAGATAATGCCCGAATCCCGGCACAGGTTCCTTGTTTCAACAGCTTGTGCCCATGCCTGAATAGGCATTGCTGCTACCAGCAATAAGGCCATTCCAAAGCTGACAAACTTCCGTGTTTGCTCATTCACAACTATTTCCCTCCGGCAACGACCAGGATGAACCATCCAGCGCTTTGTTGAACTCCATGTACTGTTTTAATCGCTCTTCCGTGTTGAACGTAACGGCTTCAAGGTTTCGGGACACGACAGCCGGTTCCACGCCAGAGTTGGCATCACCAAAAGCCTCGTAGATGCAGGCAGTGGCGCGAGAGATCAGCTGATTGGTTTGGCGAACAGCCGTTGGGTTCGTGAGGTCTGTGCTCATAACCGACTGATTTGCTTTGGCAGCCTGGTTAGCCGCGGCAACCTGTTTGGTGTCGGAGAACTGGAGGGAAATGTATCCATCGATATCATCACGAATGCCATTAGCGTCGGTGTCCGTACCGGGCAGTGATGCGCTTCGGTCAAGTTTTGGGATTTCTCCCGAATCCTCAAGGGATTGCAGTGTAACTGCAGGAGGTGTTTCCGGTGGTTTAGAGGGGGATTTCGAGGTGTCGCTATCGTTATCTCCGCACGCGACAAGCGCCAGTGCCAACGGCAGGCACAGCAGTTCCTTCTTCATGTTCAGCTCCATTGAAATGTCAGGGTCGTCATTGAGACCGGCGTGATTGTATACATTACGTTACAATTTTATCAATTCTGGGTCAGACCGCTCGCGAGGGATTAGAAAATGGGATCGCCCGTTGCTTTGACGGCATAGAACAGGCAATCGCTCTTCGCAATCACCGGGTTGGTGGTGATCATGAAGGCCTTGAGGGCCTGGGCGGGGTAGATTCGCCCATCCTTGATTTGCAGCACCTGTTCCATGTTCTCGGTCCGGTTGTGGCTGATCGCCGTGAGAACGTCCAGGCCTTTTTGCCCAACCCATCCGAGAGGCTCGTCCGGCGAAACAATCCCGAAATTGCGGTGTTCGATGTCGGGAGGAAACGTAAGGTCCGCCTGCCCACTGGGCGTTAACCGGTACTCGATAGTCGCATCGGGTGCCAACTCCACTCGAATCGGATTGCGCAGTACAGCAACGCTCCATTCCGCTTTTTCCAGCGATAGCACGTCTGGCTGTGAGGCATACCGAACAAGCCCTTCGTACGCCAGTTGGTGCGCGTGATCATCCTGAGACCCGCCACACTCGATGGTCACCGTGGGAACCTCCTGTTCGGAATATTCCATCAGGGCACCCAGGCGAAGATCCGTCATGATCAGCCGGTCGGTAAAGAGCGACGCCAGCGCTTGATGGGCAGCGTCGTTGGTGATGGTCACAGCGAAGGCCGGGCCCGTGCCTGAGGTGTTATGCACGTCCAGCAGGCACTCGGGATTGGCTGTCTGAAGCTCGGCCAGCATGGCCTCGGCAATGGCGCCTTCCTCTCCTTCAAACGGTTCTTTGAAGCACCGGTTCAGATCACGTCCGCCTGGCTGTTGGCGCAGCGACAATATCGGTGGGATTTTCGCGGGATGGACGCCGCCCAGAAGGAACAGCAGGTTGACCTCCGGGGTGTGCTGCTCCAGTAGCCATCGGTGAATTGCGAACAGCCCCGAGGGTTCGTTGCCGTGGAGCAGCGTTGCCATGGCCCGGGTTCTGGAGGGATCGCGGCCGGCAACGCGAACTACGGTGGGCCGTTGCAGCCGGTTCAGCCACTCCAGGGGCGAGCGGCCCAGGGTCTGGGGTGACGGGTTGTTGAGATAATCCAGAATGTTTGAGCGGCTCATGGCGACAAGGTCCATTCGTGCAGGGGTGTGTTTGTCTTCTGATTGGCCATGTAAAGAGACAGCATACTCTTGAACGCCTCGTCGGGAGTCTGTGTCCTTAAAAAAGACTCGGTGATCTGGCGCTGCCATCGGGCGCCGGTCATCCTGGTTTGAATGCGGCCCGCGATGATTCCCAGCAGGCGGTGGATCTCCGCCTCGTCCAACGCGGTTCGTTGCAAGGCTTCCCGCGCGCGCGGCCGGAGGTCACGGGCCACGTTCAACAGGGGGGTATCCTGTAACTGCACCTGGTCTTTGTGCGGCCAGATAATGTCGGCACCAATGCCGTATTTGGCGGCCCGATAGAAATTGTGTTCGGTGTAATGAAAGGGAAGTATCGACGTCAGGTGCCGGATATCCTCGAGTACCGCCAACGCCGCGCCGATTATGAACAGCCCGTTCGCGCACATATCCACGGCCGTGGGTCCGGCCGGCATGGAACGAATCTCGATGCGCAGATGGCCGCCGTCAGTGTGATCAAAAATGGCCCGGTTCCAGGGCCACGTCGTGCCATGGTGCAGTCGCAGTTCGGTCAGTTCCGGTACGTCCCCCCGATCAATCACCGCCATCGGATCTTCTTCCGACATCAATGGCAGGATGGGGGGATACAGTGAGGCCGAGGCGGCAAACAGCTCCCAGGCGCTGCGGGCCCAGCCGTTGCCGTAATAGACCCGTGGCGGGTGTTTCCAGGTTCTGTGGTTGGGCGAGCGGCTGTCGACGCACTGTTTGAACAGGGCGATACGGGTTTCGTCCCAGAGGTGGTGGCCGAACAGGCTGGGCGAGTTGCTGGCCAGAGCCAGCGCAATGGGCGTCACCAGCTGCACGGCGTTGAAATAGTCTGCAAAGCGGTGGGCAGGAACGCGCCAGTGCAGTTGGAACGAGGTGTTCGCCCCTTCCATGGTGACGTCGTCCGCTTCCAGGTCGATGACGTCGTTGCCACCGATATGAATGCTGAAGGGCTCGCCCCGTTGCTGGATCAGTGCGTTGGATAGCGCATGGTAGCGGGGTTCGTCGGTCATCACCTTTACGCCCATATCGGACTGGCACAACGTGGGTAGAATGCCGATGGGGACCAGTTCGCCATTCAAGGGCGCGGCGTGCTGGTTGATTCGCTGCATGGCCTCGAGCAGTTCCTGTTCGGTTCTGGCAAAG
Source organism: Marinobacter lipolyticus (assembly GCF_018424605.1). Lineage (GTDB taxonomy): Bacteria > Pseudomonadota > Gammaproteobacteria > Pseudomonadales > Oleiphilaceae > Marinobacter > Marinobacter lipolyticus_B. The sequence goes on from NZ_QTKT01000006.1 coordinate 93,277, forward strand.
GGGGCTCCCTTGAAGGCCTGGGGGCTGAGGTTGTATTCAAGGTTGAAGCGGTTGAGCTCAACGGTCAGTTGTGGATCCTGAACGCGGGCGGCGATTTCTGTGTTGATCGGCTGAACGCGCAGGTCCGGGTTTACGATGTAGAACTCGACCTCGGCACCAATGGAAGGTTCCCCCTCACCAAAGCCGGGCCGGCCCAGAAGGCGGGTGAGTGCGGTAAGGTCCGTTCGCACCTTGGCAGCAAACCGGTCAAATTCTTCCGCGGTAAATTCCGATTGTTTGATCGACAGTCCCATAGCGGCTGTGTCTCTAGCACTGGCTTACCTTGATAGTAGCGGAAATGAGGTGCGCGCGAGTGTGGGGCGACGCGGAGCGTGCTGGGTAGTTGTCACGGCTTCGGTTGAATTCCCTTCATTTGCCCTAATTATTGCAACCATTAGACAATCGAAGGCCGATCAACCATGACCGATACCCGGCACCTCGTGTGCCCCCATTGCCACAAAGTGAATCGCGTGCCTGCTGACAAGCTGTCCGCCGGGGGCAACTGCGGTGCCTGTAAGCAACCTCTCTGGCCGGATCAGGTGCTGGAGCTGACGGAGCAGAACTTTGCGGCTCACACCGGACGCAGCGATGTCCCGGTGCTGGTGGACTTCTGGGCCAGTTGGTGCGGCCCCTGCAAGATAATGGCGCCTCAGTTCGAGCAGGCTTCAAAGGCGTGGCGCGGTAAAGTACGTTTTGCCAAACTCAACACCGAAGTTGCTCCCGGGCCGTCCGGCCAGTTCGGCATACGCAGCATACCCACCATGATCCTGTTCCGGAATGGTCGGGAAATCGCTCGCCAGAGCGGCGCCATGAATCAGGCCCAGATCAGCCAGTGGCTGCAATCACTGGGTATTCGTTAGCCCGAGTCATATTCACGATGTTTCAAGCCGGAGTTTGAGTGTTACCCATGAGAATCATTATTCGTTATTTCTTCCGCGCCCTGCGCCTTGTCCTGACGCCGTTCATGCTGCTCAGCGAAAAGCTCAGCGCGCCCAAGGGCATTACCCGCAGCGCTGAACAGCAAGCCCGCGTCGACGAGGCCAGCAAGGATCTCGCCCTGTACCAGTTCAAAGCCTGCCCATTCTGCATCAAGGTGCGCAAGGAAATCGCGCGGCTGGGCCTGAACATCGAAACCCGAGATGCCCAGCATGACCCGCAGCACCGTGCCGCTCTGGAGGCTGGCGGCGGCCAGATCAAGGTGCCTTGCCTGAAGATGCATCAGGATGATGGCAGCGAGCGATGGCTGTACGAGTCTGACGACATCAGGGCATGGTTGCGGGAACAGTTCGAGCCGGGTGCTGGAAGCCGGGCATTCCCACAAACCCCGTAATGAATGGGTTGGCGATGTGCTTTATTTCAATCCGGGTGGCGCCGGGCCACGGCGTTTCATTCTGCCGCTCACCGTGGGCCGGGAAGTCTTTGTATACTATATGCCTAGCGGTGCCAGTGAGGGTGCCCTGAAATCTATGGATGATTCTTCAAGGAAAGAAGGAACAAAGGAATGAGTAAGAACGTTGTGCTGTTGGGTGATCTGGGAACCGATCACCAAGGGTTCCCGCCCACCTCGGTCGTTGCCGGCTCCCCCGATGTATTGATTGATGGCAAACCGGTTGCCCGCGTTGGCGACCCACTCGCGCCACACTCCAAACCAAAGCATCCACCCCATCCCCGAGCGATAGCTGCCGGTTCGGCTACTGTTCTGATCAACGGCATTCCTGCGGCGGTGACTGGCAGTGCGATTTCTTGTGGTGGCGTTACGATTGGCAGTGGCAGCGTCGTTATTGGTGATACGTTCACGCCCGCGCCGTTTTCGGGCATCTCTGCGGCGCCATCAAAGCCTGCTCCAAAGGCTGACGGATCTTATGCTCGTAATGCTGATGGTGGAGCCCCTCAATCTCTTGGCTCTAAAGGGCTCGCTCGTGGTGCAGTTAGCGCATCTGCAGGCGGACCGGTCGTGTCTGGCACTGCCGCCCAGAGCTCAAGGGATGAGATAAAAGAAGCCACCGTAGAGCCGGGTTTCCATGTGGTTCAAAGCCCTATGAGCAGAACTGCGTTGTTGGCTGCCCTCTACGGTGATGCCTCTGCCAAACCAGATCACTTTGATCGTTTGAATCCGGGCCTGAGTGACCAGGTGCTGCCCGGTGAGATGATCGTGTTGGGCGACCCGGAGGGCATGGCATGCACCCGGGAAGAAGCGGATCTGATGGAGGTGGCAGCACAGGTAAATGCCCAGGTGCGGGCGCTGGATCAGGACGAGGCGCAGTTTATCGTCAAATACCACGATCTGCTGGAAGCTGTCACGTCTACGGGATCGGCGGGGCTAGGTGCTGGCGCAGTGATGGTGTCAAAGCAGATTGGTAGTATTGAGAAGACGCTAAAGAATATTGAGCGGCTTCATCAGGACAGTTACCGCAGGCATGGTCATCTCAATCATCCGGACTTTTTCGAGAAACGGCAGGCGCTCTTCAAAGAGCTGGATTTTTCTCTTGGAAGCGTGGCACGCCAAGGTATGTCACTGGAGGATGACGCTAAGTTGAAGCGGGCGTTGGGACTGTCGTCGAAAAGCATTGTGCATCATTGGAAGGCTGCGGGCGTTGGAGGCATACCCGGTTACGCTACGCACTACGAAAGGTTGGCGACGGGAGCCAAGTATGCAAAGGGTGTTGGTTATCTCTCGATTGGGCTGGATGTTGCTGCCTCGGGAGTGAAAATTCATGCCGCTTGCACAAACGGGCGCGTAGCCGAATGCAGACGTGTTAAGGACGTCGAAGGTGGGCGGTTGTCTGGCTCTGCAATAGGTGGCAGTGCTGGTGCTTTCGCCGGACCATTGGTCTGCGGGGTGATCGGCCTCGGAACAGGCGGATTAGGTGGAATTGCTTGCGGGATCATAATGGCTGGCGCTGGTGGTTTCGCAGGAGGTGTAGTTGGAGGGAATACTGGTGAAGATATCGGTGAAGTTATATACGAGGTGACGGATGAGGAGTGACGATTTTCAGATCATTGCCGCATTCGTCGGTGCTGGCGCTATTGTCCTGGGGTTGGTCTCGCTATTGGTGATCCTTACGTTCGCATTTTCTAGGGTGACGGTAATTGAGGAAAAAATCTCAAACCCTGGCACCTCCGTGCTGGAACACAGAAGAATCTGGGGTAACGATCCCTTGGGCCGATTAATGAGGAGCAGCTACGTGTTTACTTTTCTGGTACTTCGGTCTGCTCCCTCAAGTCGGCTCAATCGATCAGCGGCAAAGATTGGTGATATATCGACTCAACTGCCTGTTCGACTGACTTTATGGGCAGTGCTGCCTCCGTTGTTTTTGTACGGGTGTTTTGCGGTGCTATTAATAGCTGGTATGTTTTTGTGAGGAATGTTTGGCAGCTTCGGTGACGTTGGGGAGCTGGCCTCACATAGAAAACCTAGAAAACCGGGACAGATTTATTTTCCGGATGCGAACCGTGAGATGCGCGCGAGTGACTGACCGAAGGAGAGAAGCGATATGAGCACCGCTTTAGCGGAAACCGAGAAACATCTATTCTTTGAGTGTTAATTCCTCAGCTCGGGATTTCGGCTCACTTTCAGTTTTTGTGCTCTTAGGCTCACGGATTGGGGGGGCATCTCCCAGCAGTGCCCTGAAATCCCGAGCCTCTAGAAAATCGGACACAAGCTTAACCAGATGCCCAGCCTGAGAAGAGAAAAAGACAAAAGACCTCTCGCTATCGGAGAGGAAGTAATAGTAATTCCGATCCTCTCCCTCCCAGACTCCTAAGCCGGTTCCTTCAACAAACACGCTCTGGAATGACTCAACGGCAGATTTTTCGCACTCACCCTCTGAACTCTTTTCCAGCACGGCTTCGAAGAAGGCGCCCACCTCACAGCCGCCAGTATCCAGTGAATCCTCGGCGCTGAAACTGATGTAGCGCTTACCGGGATCGTTCGAATACTTTATTAGTAGAATGTCGTTGCTCTGGCCTAAAGCACCGATGATCACGGGGGCGCTGGGCACCTGGAACTTCATGCCGGAGAATACTGCGGTAATGGTTTGGTCGGATTGTGCGCAGGCGGTTACCGAGGTAATTGCCAGGGTGAGTAGTAGGGCAAATTTCTTCATATCAAAGTCCCTGTAACTGAGGCCCGTCCTGGGCAACGGGTTTGAAGCTACAAGGATCCACCGGGGCAATCAAGTTGCACGATAAAAACTTGGGACTGGGATCCTCCATAATTTCTATGGGCTCAAGGTGAGCCTAGAAACAGGTTTTTTTGGAGGGCGATTCTACCGTGCGGACCGTTCTTCCTTTACTCAAGAGAGCTGAAAGCTAGTTGATGATTTAACGACACTCGTGCGGCTGATATTCTGATAGGGAGACTGCTTGAGCTATGGTTGGGAGCAGTCTTTTATTAGGCTTGTGGGAACGATGAAGAGACGAAAGCATGCAAATCGGAGTGATCGCAGACACCCACAGCAAAATGCGTCCCGAAGCCCTGGAGGTTTTGAAAGGCTCCGATCTGATCCTTCATGCCGGTGACGTGGGGCGGGACGAGGTTCTGGAAGCGCTGGAGGCGATCGCCCCCGTGGTTGCGATTCGTGGCAATATCGACAAAACAGGCCGCGCAGCAACCCTTCCCGATGTTCAGGACCTGGAATTCCTCGGCCACGCCTTCTTCATGCTCCATGACGTCAAAACCCTCGACTTCGATCCACAAGGCCGTTACCGCATAGTCATCGCTGGCCATTCCCACAAACCCCGCAATGAATGGATTGGCGATGTGCTTTATTTCAATCCAGGCGGCGCCGGGCCCCGGCGTTTTACACTGCCAATCACCGTGGGCCGGCTGCAAGTGAGTGAAGACGGTGTGGTGGGTGAGATTATTGAACTGCCTGTTGGATAAGTCGATGCTTAGGCAGGGAGACGCGCATTGAATCAAAAAGGATTACTGACGACCTGGAATGATGCCAAGGGCTTTGGCTTTATTACGCCAGAGGGCGGTGGCGAACGGGTTTTCGCTCATATCAGCAGCTATTCCGGTCGGGGCCGGCCTTCGGCGAACCGCAAAGTGACCTTCAGCCTAAAGAAGGATGATCAGGGCCGGTTGAGGGCAGGGCGGTTCCAGTACGTCGGGGCGGCAAAGGTGCGAGCGAGCGTGGCGCCGGGTGTATGGCTATCTGGGGCTGTTGTGCTGACGTTTTTCACCACTCTGGCGGGCCTGTTCCATCGAGGTTACCTGCCGGGGTCGATCCTGGCTGCTTATGGCGGGGTGAGTCTGGTGCTGCTTGTGATGTACTGGATCGATAAGCGGGCGGCGCAGCGGGGTGCGCAACGCATCGCTGAGAACACGCTGCATCTCTTTGAGCTTTCCTGTGGCTGGCCCGGCGCGCTGGTCGCTCAGCAGGTGTTTCGGCACAAGACACGCAAGGGAAGCTATCAGTTCGTGTTCTGGCTCGCGGTGTTGGTCAATCTTGGCGCTCTGGGGTGGCTGCTTATGGCTCCGGAGGCAATGAGTTTGCGCCAACAGGTGGGCTTTGATTTGTCGAAGTCTTTGCGGCCGCTTGTCTGGTAGATGATGGAGAACAATAAACCCGTTCTTGCTATCCATCATCCATTCAAAGCCAGGCTTGCACCTCATCACCGAGTGCCAACTCCCCTCCCTTAACAACGCTCGCTGTGATACCCCCATGCCCGCGCATGGCGTTGTAACCGCCGGGGCCCAGGGTGGTTTCCATTTTACTGCAGGGGTGGCACAGGCCGGTGTACTCCAGCACCACATTTCCGATGCGGAATCGCTTGCCTTTCAGGGCCAGCAGGTTCAGGCCAGACACCACGATGTTGCGCCGGAACACCTCCGGTGCGATGGCCTCTTGGTGCAGGCAGGAAGCGATGGCATGCAGGTGCTCTTTCTGGATCAGTGTCACCTGTCGCTTGCTGGTCTCGCGGCCTTTGAATCGGTCGCCTTCCAGGCCTTTGCCGGGTGTAACCGCTACGCGATCGAGTGTCTCCATGGTCTCCCCACGGGCAGGGCGGATGCCTATCCATTCCACGCGGCCGATTTGGGGGAGGGTATCGAGCAGGGCTTGTAGTGCGGTCTTTTCAGGCATGGGCCAGCGCCTGCACGCAACGGCGGAAAAGGTCCGCCGAGAAGAATTGGTGTTCGCCTGCCTGGTCTGCCACGAATAACTGACCGCCGGAATCGCCGATGCCGCCTTCGATCATCAGGTTGTCGCTCATCTCAAAGTCCTCAATGGTGTGGCCCAGTTCGTCCAGACCGGTTGAACCCGCCCGTTCCCGGTAGTGACGGTTGTCCAGTGTGAACCCGAAGGCGGGCTTGCCCTGGCCGATCATGTAGCCCACCTCAAAAACGGTGCCCGGGTCCGCGCTGATGCCTCGAAAGGGCGTCAGGTTGGCGATGATGGCATCGCAGCTGTCCATCAGTTTGCGGTTGGCCCGATAGATTCGCTGCCCGCGGTCGGGTTTGGCTTCGTCGTCTGAAAATACGATCTCTGTGTCCAATGGGTCTACACCCTCGAATCCGTATTCCCGGAGTACGCGTTTTTTCTCGGCAACGATGGCCTGGTGTTCCGAGGGAGGGAAGAAGACTTCCGGGCCAGCGAGGTAGATGCGTTTTGGCTTTGTCATGGGTGCTTTACGACCGGGTTGGAGGCTGAGAGGTGACTTGATTTCGTCCAGGCGGCTGTTCGCTACGGCGGGAATCCTTTTCCAACCGGGTCGCCCAATGCCTTACTATACCAGCGTGCTCCCGTTCGATGGGGTGGCTACATGGGTTATCGTCGCTACTGAAGTGCAGTAGCTTTGATCAATCATCTTTTTTTGCGGATACCCAAATGATTAGGCCCAGTTGCTATAGCTGTCGTAAAAAATTTGAGCCATCGGCGCTCAGGGTTTCCTATTCAAAGAACTACTGTGAGGGCTGTGGCGTTGGGCTGTTTGGTGAGGATTACTTCGGTTTCACCAGAAAGCCCACGCCAACTATCCGGAAGCATCTGGCCATTCATTTTGCAGTGCTTCTTTTTACCGGCGCTGGTCTGTTGTTGTGGCTTGCACTTGGCCAGTCTTGAAGGCGAATGCTGAGGAAATCAGTCCGTCCCCGTTTCGCCCTCATCCCACACCTTTCAGACGCGCGCACTCTGCAGTTGTCCCACATAGGCGGCGATAAAGGCGGTTTCCTGGAAGGCTTTCAACCCAGTATCGGCAAAACCAATGGGCAACGGATTGGCTGCCAGTGTGGACTTGATCAGTGCCGGCGGTAGCAGGGTCACCGTCAACTCACCATTGCTGATCAGTTGAATTGCCGCTTCCAGTTTGAAGCTGATGGCACCGCCGGCGAATTTGCCTTTTGGCATCCGTTCTTTGATCGCGACACTGCTAACCCCGTACTCGGCCATTAGCTCCGCAAAGGCCGCCTGGAACCGCTGCAGGTCTTCTCGGCTGTGGTTTTTTGGCAGTGACAGTTTGCGCACCTTGCACTCCGGCAGGTTGAACTGCCCCCTGTCCATGTTCAGCAAACACACCACCGCATCGCTGCCGGTCAGTTCAACTCCGCAAACAATCATCGGCATTGCCCTCTGTTCAACGGTTGCTGTCAGCCACAGCACTTCTTGAATTTGCTACCACTGCCGCAGGGGCAGGCATCGTTGCGGGCAGGCGATTTTGCCGTGGTAACCGTGCCGCCCTTATTCAGAGTAGCCGTGAGCTCGTTGATGGATTCCACGGCGCCTTCGCGGGTATCCACGGAAATATTGGCGTGCAGCTTGGCCTGGGCCACCTGTGCCTCCACTTCCTGCTTGCGTGCTTCACTGGTCACCACCAGTGTCAGCGGGAACTTCCTGCTGCCACTCTTCTGGCTGGCGTTGGTCTGAAAGCCGCCGTAAGCGGTGTGGTGCTGGCGTGCGTCCTGCCGGCCCTTGAAGAAAAATTTGTCTGACATGCTGATATCCTGATGGGAAAAACGCCCGGGCTATTGCCGGGAGGAGTCTTTTAGCACGCTTGCGAAAATGGCGATATAGGCAGATATAATTTCTTGAGGCGTTCCGGCTTCTCTAATGCTATCGCCAGAACCGGAGCCCTGGCGATTCGCACCCATGGGAGTATAAATCGCGCCTTAAAATGTGCCGCGTTCCAGTTGCCTCCGACGATTCATCTCTACCTCCAACCAGTCAACATCCATGTCGCTGCTTTTCCGCGGCCCGGCGGCTGTCGGTGGCAGGCTCTCGATATCGAAGGCTGATTCCTGGAATGTACCTCGCTCCAGTTGCATCCGACGGTCGGCTTGCACTTCTGACCAGTCATAGCCGCCGAAGCTTTCGATGCCCGCTACGTTCTGGGCGCCTCCCTGGTAGCTCAGTTGCCGTTCCCACTGATCACCGTATGAAGGAGAAACGGCCAGCAGTAATGACAGGGATGCGGAATACATCAACGTATGTTTCATGGTTTGCCCTCCACTAAGAACGTACCCGATGGCTTGCATCGGAACTTTTGCAAGGAGACAGGCCTGTTATGTTTGATTGAGCCCACCACCTCTGAGGTGCATACCCTGACGAGCGATAGAAACAGTTAGAAGCTCAAAGCGAGCAAAAGTTACAAGAGATTCAAAAAAAATCCGGAAAACCGGGGATGATCAGATTTTTGTTGTCATAAACATGCACTTGTTTGTTGTTGCGGTTGTCGGCTGGGGAAGGGGGTGGTTGCCGGCCCATCGAGTCCCGATTGTCTATACTCCGTAAGAACAAGTGAAAAAAGGAGGAACGATCATGCGGTATTTTGCGGTTGTGTTATTTGCGGTTTTTTTTGCTGGTAATGCCCTGGGGGGCCAGTGCCCGTCGCTGATGCAACGCATCGACCATCAGCTGCAGTCAGCGCAACTGGACGTTGAGGCTGAAGCCAAGGTCATAGAGCTCCGGGAGCAGGGTGAATCGCTTCACAATCAGGGTAAGCACTCTGAGGCCGAGGTTGCGCTGAAAAAAGCGATCGATGAGCTGGACGCGGCGTTGTGAGGTAGAACCGGTAGCAGAGACATGTTGGCAGGAAGGTCGCAACGCCGGCGAGTGAACCTGATAGAGAGCACTGATCAAGTGTGGGATCCGTATTGGTGAAAAGGAATCGCTAATGCTCAGTTACATCGCTCTGTTGTTGTTGATTTTCGTGGTTTTGGTGCTGTTTTATGGCGTTATTGCCATCCACGACATTCCCTACGAAATTGCCAAACACCGGAATCATCCCCATCAGGACGCTATTCATGTGGCAGGCTGGGTCAGCCTGTTCACCCTGCACGCTATTTGGCCATTTCTGTGGATCTGGGCAACGCTTTACCGGCCCGATCGAGGCTGGGGAATTCAACCGTTAGAAGAGCGGCAACGTGCGGATGAAGCCTTGATGAACGAGCTGAATGAAAAGCTGGCGGAGCAGGCCCGGCGCCTGGAAATCCTGGAGCAGAAGCATGGCGGGGGGGAGTAGCTTATGGACCTTCTTCTGCTTTTAACCTATGCCGCTGTCTGTATAGTTATCTTTAAGGTATTTCGGGTTCCTCTCAATAAATGGACTGTACCTACCGCTGTGCTCGGTGGTGTGGTTTTGGTGGGCACGCTGGTGCTGCTAATGAATTACAACCACCCTTTTACCCACAAGGCGAGGCAGGTGTATGTGGTGACGCCCATCGTGCCGGAGATTAAGGCCAGAGTGGTGGAGGTGCCGGCATCGGCCAACACCCCGCTGAAACAGGGGGAGCCCATGATCGTGTTGGACAACACCCGGGTTCTGGCCCGTGTGCACCAACTGGAAGCCCAGTTGGCAGACACCGGGCAGGGGGTCGCCTCCAATGTCGCCGGTGTCTCCGAAGCCCGGGCCAGAGTCGTTCAGGTAACCGCAGTCAGAGACCAGGCGTTACGCACTCTGCGCCGTTACGAAGGGGCGGCTTCTGCTTTCAGCCAGCAGCAGCTCGACACCCAACGTCAGAAAGTGGCCGCCAGTAATGCCGATCTCGATGCCGCCAGGGCGGCACTGGCCAGGGCAGAGGCGCAACTGAGTGGCTCGGTGGATGGCCAGGACCCGGCCGTGGCGGCGATCGAGGCTCAGCTGGAAGAGGCTCGTTTTGATCTTGAGAACACCATTCTGCGGGCCCCCACGGACGGCTTCCTGACTCAGTTGGCGGTTCGCCCGGGAATGATGGCGGTGCCTTTCCCTCTCAGGCCAGTGGCCAACTTTGTCAACCAGGAGGAACGCCGTTTCGTGGCTGCCTTCCGTCAGCAGTCACTGTTGCGCCTGAAGCCGGGGTACGAGGCGGAACTGACCTTCACGGCTTTGCCCGGAGAGATTTTTCCAGGGCGGGTGGTTGAAGTGCTGCCGACCGTCGCGGAGTCACAGCTGGCTGCGGGGCAAGCGTTAATTGGCGGCGAAGCGTTCCAGAGAATGAACAATGAAACGCTGGTGGTGCTGGAGATGGACGATATCAGCGAGATCGAGAACTTGCCGCTCGGGGTCAGTGCCCAGGTGGCCGTGTATTCCGATCACATGCACCATGTGGCGATCATGCGTAAAATCCTTCTCAGGATGTTGAGCTGGCAGCACTACCTTTACCTGGACCATTGATCCTCAAACCCGGTTAAAATAAGGCCCCGCTTTCAAACTTCACAGAGAACCCTATGCCAATCGAAAAGAATCAGGTGGTTTTGTTTCACTACAGCGTCCGTGATGAACAGGGCAGCGAAGTTGAAAATTCCCGTGGCGGCGAGCCGAACGCCTATCTGCATGGCCACGGCGGCATCATCCAGGGGCTGGAAGATGCCCTGGAAGGTCGCGAGGCCGGCGATACGTTCAGCGTTACCGTTACGCCGGACAAAGCCTACGGCCCGCGCAAGGCTGATGCAGTGCAGCGCGTGCCGGTCAAGCATTTGATGGGTGCCAAGCGCTGGAAGCCGGGTATGGTTGCCCAGGTGCAAACCGAGCAGGGCCCGCGCCATGTTGTGGTCGCCAAGGTCGGCCTCAAGTTTGCCGATGTCGACACCAACCATCCGATGGCCGGCAAAACCCTGACCTTCGATATCGAAGTCATCGACGTGCGGGATGCCGATGCGGAAGAGATCGCGCACGGCCACGCCCATGGGCCCGGTGGGCATCATTGATCGATTGAACCCAGCCAGATGACAGCGCCTTTCACGCTGCGGCCGTACCAGCAGGAGGCGGTTGAGGCCACGCTGACTCATTTCCGCAAGTCCGATGAATCCGCCGTCATCGTGCTGCCAACCGGTGCTGGAAAGAGTCTGGTTATTGCTGAGCTGGCCCGTCTTGCCCGGCGCAAGATCCTGGTGCTCACCCATGTCAAAGAGCTGGTGGAGCAGAACCACGCCAAGTACCAGAGCTATGGCCTCACAGGCGGCATCTTCTCCGCCGGCCTGAAGCGCAAGGAAAACCACCATCAGGTGACCTTTGCCAGTGTGCAGTCGGTTTCGGCGAATCTGGATCAGTTCCGGGATGAATACTCGCTGGTGATTATTGATGAGTGCCATCGGGTCAGCGGCGAGGAAACCAGTCAGTATCAGCGGATCATTCAGTTACTGCAGCAACAGAACGATTCCCTCAAAGTACTGGGGCTGACTGCCACCCCCTATCGTCTGGCCATGGGCTGGATCTACCGCTATCACTACCGGGGCTTTGTCCGGGGTGAGGATGACAAGCCCTTTCAGCACTGCATTTACGAGTTGCCGCTGAGTTATATGATCAGCCGCGGGTATCTCACCCCACCGGAACTGGTGAACGCGGCAGTGGCGCAATACGATTTCTCCGCGCTGGCGCAGGACCGCTTTGGCGAATACGCCGAGAAAGACGTCAACCAGCTGTTGAGCAAACACCAGCGGGTAACCCGCGCCATTATTGAGCAGGTGATGGAGCGTGCCGCCGAGCGCCAGGGCGTGATGATCTTTGCGGCAACGGTGGACCATGCGAGGGAGATCACCGGCTATCTGCCGCAGCACGAAACCGCCCTGGTGACCGGCGCCACCGACCTGAAGGATCGGGACTCGCTGATCCAGCGCTTCAAGCAGCGAGAGCTGAAGTATCTGGTGAATGTGTCCGTCCTCACCACAGGCTTCGATGCGCCCCACGTGGACTTTATCGCCATTCTTCGGCCTACCCAGTCGGTCAGCCTGTATCAGCAGATCGTGGGCCGCGGACTTCGTCTTGACGACGGCAAGCAGGATTGCCTGGTGATCGATTACGCCGGCAACCATGTGAACCTGCATCACCCGGAGGTAGGTGAGCCCAAACCGAACCCCGACAGCGAGCCGGTGCAGGTGTTCTGCCCGGGCTGCGGGTTTGCCAATATCTTTTGGGGCAAAACCGATGGTGACGGCCGTGTGATTGAACACTACGGACGCCGGTGCCAGGGGTTGCTGGAGCCTTTGGAAGGGGATGGTCCTGCCGGGCAGAACGGGCGACCGCAACAGTGTGATTACCGTTTTCGTTTCAAGGAGTGCCCGCACTGCGGAGCCGAGAATGATATTGCCGCCCGCAACTGCCATCAGTGCCGCAAGGCCATCATCGATCCGGACGATCAGCTCCGGGATGCGCTGAAGCTCAAGGATGCCATGGTAATCCGCTGCGCCGGGATATCGCTGGTTGATGATGGCAGCAAGTTGAGGATCACCTATCACGGTGAAGATGGGGAAGAGCTCCGAGAGTCGTTCGATTTCAGCAAACCGGGCCAGCGCACTGTGTTTAACAAACTGTTCGGGCGTCGTTTTGCCAACAGCCAGGCTCCGAAAGTGTTCGCCTCGGCGGATGAGGTGCTTGAATTGCAGGCCCTGTTGCCAGCGCCGGATTTTGTGATTGCTCGAAAGCAGAAGCATTATTGGCAGGTACAGGAGCGGGTTTTTGATTATCGGGGGCAGTATCGGAAAGCGAATGAAACGTAACGCAGACGTCAATGTCTGTGGATTTGGCATGGTTTCCATATCTGAAACCATATGCTATGGTTTCCAAAAATGAAACAGGGATGTTTTGTGCACGTAATTTCAAGAAAGCCGTTTAACGATGCAGCCAGAAAGTTTCCCAACGACAGAGAAGCTTTGGTCAGTACTTACATCACGCTGCGGAATGGCCAGTTCGATACGCCGGAAGAGCTCCGCCAAGTGTTTCCGTCTCTGGACAATTTCAAGTACAGGGACAAATGGTGGGTTATCGACATTGGCGGAAACAACTTGCGGCTGATCGCTTTTATTGAATTTCGTGACAGCCGCATGTACGTGAAACACATATGCAGCCACGCCGACTATGATCGGCTGAGTGAGAAGTACCGTCGCAATCGGGAGTAAGGTCTATGATATCGCCTGCTGTTGATCAGATCAGAGATGCGTTGGCCCAGGTGCCTTTCCTGGCTCATATCGAAACGCCGGATGACTATGAGCAAGCACTGGAATTAATGGGTCAGTTAGTAGACGACTATGACGCCAATAAACCGCTGATTGAGATTCTGTCAGTCAGTATTGAACGCTGGGAGGATCACGCTGAAGAGTTTTCCGATTTTAACGCCACAGTTGCAGGAACGGACCCGGGAATTGCGGTACTTAAAACTCTGATGGCTCAACATCGTCTTGGAGTTGCGGATCTGCCAGAGCTGGGCTCAAAGGGTAACGTGAGCAAGATTCTCAATGGCGCTGATGGTAAGAAACTGGCCCGCAAACATATCGAAGCCCTCTCCAAGCGGTTTGGTGTTTCTCCGGCGCTATTTTTCTGACCTGCCAAACATCAAGTTCATTGGGTAGGGTATGCCCATGCCCGGGGAAATTATTGAACGGTCTGGCTCAGCGCGTCGATCATGTCATCGGGATAGGTACCGCGGTAATACGCTGCAAGCGTGCCATCCAGTTTCATCTGATCAAGGATATCCTGCCAGCGTGCGACGGTCGCAGCCGGTGTATCGAGCGACATCGCAATGTACAGATCTTTCGTCGAGGTGGCGTAGGCTAGCCTGACGTCCGTGTCTGAATAAGGCGTTTGCTCAAACAGCGGCATACGGGCGATGTCACTGGTCATCCACGCTTTGACCCGACCGTGCATCAGCATGTCCAGACATTGCGACGAGTGGGTGGGTTGTTCCAGATTGTTAAAGCCCAGAGCTTTCAGTGCCTGGCCACCAGAGCTGCCGCGATACGCACAGATACCGTCCAGATTGCGAGCCTCGTCCAATGTCTCAATGGAAACATCGTCCTGGCGTCGGACAAACAGGCCGCCGGTGATGCGTTTGATCGGACCGACCCATTTGAACTGATGTTCCCGGATTTCCGAGCGGGCGGTTTCGAACAGCGCTACATTGGGTCCTTTCCGGGCCATCATGTAGCCCCGGGCCCATGGCAGCATAATGATGTCACCGGGCTCGCCGGCACGTCTCATCAATTCACGGACAAGCTCTGCGGTAGGGCCGGTTACACGACCACTGTCATCCAGGTATTCACCTGGAGGGGAGTGTTCAGTCACAACAGTCATCGGTTCGCCCAGGGCCTGGGCGCCGCAAAGCCCGTTGAGCAACAGCGTTCCCGTTAGAATCATGCCACCGAAACGATAGTTCCAAACCATTCGCAAATCCTGTGTATTGGTAATCAGCCTACTATCATAACGGCCTTTGCCCTCGTTGCTTGAGAACATCGGGCCTTTCGCGGTACCTTTTCAATTGCCGCAATCAATACTCCACCTCCCCGTCAGGTAAAGCGCAGTGTTCAAAAGGTTATGGAAAGCCGCCCACCCGGTCCTTGTGTTCTTGCTCTTTGTGATCCTTGCAAGCCCAGGTCATGCAAAGATTTATAAATGGGTTGATGAAGATGGGAAGGTTCATTTCAGTGACCGACAGGATCATCGCGTTGAGCAGGAAGTGGTCAACGTTAAGCCTGGCACCTCGGAATGGTCGCGTTTCGATATCACGGTGAAAACCGTCGATGTTGAGCTGAGTGAGGAAGAGCACCAGCAGATCGTTGACGGCGTGAACCATGTGTATGAGTTTTTCGATCGGGTGATGTCCTTTGATATGTACCGGACGGTGCCGGTCAATATCCTGATTTTCAGGGGTAGTTCTGAGTACCGGAATTACCTGGTGCAAAGCAACAGGGGCATGGCGGTTGCGTCATACGGCGTGTATATACCCTCCGCGCATCAGATCGTCACTTACGTGCATGAAAACAGAAACCGCACCTTCAGAACAATCAAGCACGAGGTAAGCCACGCCGTTGTCGATACCATCGTCCCCTATGCGCCTTTGTGGCTAAACGAAGGGCTTGCCGAGCAGATGGAGATGCTGGAGCGGGATGAGGCGGGTTTGTATTTTGAGCGTCACCAGGAAAACCGGTTGCTTGTCGATCAGGCCCGGGCCCAGGGCGGTTTAACGGATATCGACGAGTTTCTGAAGCTGCCCAGCAATACATGGCGCCATACAGAAATGGCGGGGCACTGGGGACTGCGGGCTCAGTCGGGCCAGTTCCTGTATTTCCTGCTCTCCAAACCCACCGGCCGGAACTTTGTGGTGCGGCTGATGCATAACTTCAACCGGGGTGATCGAACCCTCGCCTATTACCTGGTGGATGATAATTACATCGGCGGGGTCAGTATGCTGAGCCTGGACTGGCGGCGTTGGTTGCACGAACAGGGCCAGGGGATCATCAGGCTTTAGATTTAGTGGCAGTGAGTTGTGGCGGGATTTCGGTTTCGAGATTATTGATGGAAACCAGGACAGATTACACTCAGGTCCGTCCCGGTTTCAGGGAATGACATTTACTGGACGTCGTAGACCTCAATGATGGTATTGGCCAGTTCGAGGTCATTGTCATTTGCCAGCGCAAGCTGGTTCAAGGTCCGGATGGTAGTGCCTTTCTCCGAGTTTTCGATTCCCAGCAACCGCACGATGGCGTCCGCTTCCTCTCCGCCGCCGATGGCGAGCTGGTGGCGAAGCTTCCCGCTGAACGCAATGACGATTTCTTTAATCTGTCTTGGCCTGGAGGTTGAAATCCCGGTCGGGGTGTCAGGCTTGAGGGTGACGAAGTACTGATCCGGTGAAAACTCGTGAATGGCCCCGGAGACTCCATCCGTGGTGGAGCCCACTAATCCTCCAAGCACTATGTTGCCGAAGAACCACGGATTAGTTGTTGTAGAGAGCTGGGCGGTATAAGTTTTGTAGCCTTCCTTTTCAAAAGTAATGGATTGGTTGGAGCCACGGTCTACCGGCACGGTCAGAGGCGTCTTGCCAAGTACGCGGCCAGAAACAGTAACGGTGGCCTCGTCGGGCTCGCTGTTGAAAGTGACTTTCTGGTCAGTTCCGGACACCACCGATGCGCAACCGGTAAACAGAAGTGCGGCAGTCAGTGTAAGTAGTAGCGGGTATTTCATTGTTTTTCCTTTTGGTCGGGGGAGATGCCAGAAGGTTATTGGCTCAAGGAGACGTCAGTGGGATGAATTTGGAGTTCAGCGAGTTTCTCCAGCAGGCCCTGGATGTTGGCGTTTCCGGAACCTTCGTTGGCAAGCCTCAGGCGCTTGATTGCGGCAAAGGCGTCGCCAATTGTGGCGGTGTAGGGAGCAACAATTGTTTCGTTCAGGACTACCGCGCCGGTGTTTTCACGGTCGGTCAGTATGTACTTCACGTGGGTGGTCACTTCAAAGTCCAGTCCGAACAAGGGTTGCTCCACCTTTAGCAGTATCGCTTCAAGCTGATAGCGGCCTTCTCCAGACAGGAGGCCCTGTTTTCTGAGGCTTTGCTTGAGGGCGCCTGCAAAGGCGTCATTGTCGATCTCGGAGGTCCAGGCGGGGTTCGTTTCTTCGCCTCCGGATACGCTGTATACATCCACATTGCTTTGTAGGGCGGTGTCGTAGGTATTTATTGGCCCCTCGTACACCATATTGCCCATCTTCGCGCCGGACGCGCAGCCGGTGAGGTAAAGCAGCGCTGCCAGTACAGCCAAAATCCTTACGTTTCGCACAGCAGATTCCTTCTTATTTATCTGATTATTCTAGAGTATTTCCGGACCGTGGGCGGGAGCCCTCGACGGCGAGACATAGTAGCTAAGCGTTGGTAAGCTTGCTATGCACTTAAGAAGTAATTGAAGTAAAACTTCGTGAAATTGTTAAGAAAAGTGACACTGATCGAATGGTAAGTGGTTGGCGGATCTCATGTGCCTGAGGTAGAAATGCGAGGACAGGCGGGATGCCCACCGCTTAATTTATCTTTAGCTGTCCTGATTATTTAACCACCCAGCGAATCAGAGGCGCACTGACCATGACTGACATCCGACACCTCGTATGCCCCCATTGCCACAAAGTGAATCGCGTACACGCAGATAAGCTGTAATCCGGCGGCAATTGCGGCACCTGCAAAAGCCGTTGTGGCCGGGAAGTGGCGCGCCAGAGTGGTGCCAGGAATCAGGCGCAGATCAGTCAGTGGCTGCAGTCGAACGGCCTCGGCGGAACACCAGCAGCCGGTTGTTTGCCGGCATGGCGTGGTTCTCTGTAAGGTTCAGGCCCACCGTGTCCGCCAGGGCGCACAGATCGTCCAGATCCCGGATACCCATGTGGGCGGCGTGGGCTCTCAGATGTTGATCAAACCGTCGGTTGCTGTCACTGGAATACCGGCCCTGGTTGTTGAACGGGCCGTACAGGCAAAATGCGCCGTCTTTCGCCAGGCGTTCACCAATACCGTGAAACATCTGTTCGACTTCGCGCCAGGCCATGATGTGGGCGGTGTTCGCTGAGAACGCCCAGTTGAAGGTTGCCACGGGCCAGTGGGCGGTGCTGACGTCCAGTTCAATCACCGGCAGGATATTGGGCAGTGCGGCCTGCGCGAGCCGGGGGCGACAGGTGTCCACTGCATCGGGGTGGTCGGTTGGTTGCCACTGCAGATGGGGCATTGCCGTGGCGAAATGCACCGCGTGCTGTCCGGTGCCGGTGCCGACCTCCAACACCGTGCCCGGGGTATCGAAGATCTCACGGAGTTCTTCCAGAATCGGCGCTTTGTTGTTCTCGCAGGCCTGGGAGAAGGGAAGAGTAGTGGTCATAGAAAACCCGATCGTACCATGTCGAATGTATCCAGAATCCGCGCCACAAACTGGTCTTTCGGGCGAAAGCTGTTCCGGGTGCTGAGTGTTACATCCCGCTGCAGGTGATCCAGCAGCTTGTGCAGACGCCGGCGGTGTAAACCGACCGCCGCCTGCACCGGATCGAAAATCACACCGGACAACGCCGCAAACGCGGACAGGGCGGCCATTACCGCGATCATAACGGCGGCCGTCGTCGCCAGTGAAGGCTCCGGCGGGAATACGCTGTAGTACCACCCGCCGATGGTTTCACCGAGAATGAAGTCCCGGGCGGCCAGGGTTTTTGCCGCCATGGATGCGAGCACCACCCCGAGCCCGATCCCCCCCGGAGTAAACTTCTGGAATGCAAACGCACCCAGTACGGTGCAGCCTATGCTGTTGGTGATATCGGCAGCCGCCGTGCGGGTCACGCGGTATTGGCGGAGCGTGTCTGCCACCAGCGGCTGTATCAGCCTGCTGAACCGCAGGTGATCAACCTGCTCACAGGTCTGTTGCTCATAGGCCGAGGCCAGGGCCTCTGTCAGGTAGCGTTCCAGCAGAGGATTGTCCTGACCA
Source organism: Marinobacter lipolyticus (assembly GCF_018424605.1). Taxonomy (GTDB): domain Bacteria; phylum Pseudomonadota; class Gammaproteobacteria; order Pseudomonadales; family Oleiphilaceae; genus Marinobacter; species Marinobacter lipolyticus_B. The sequence continues at coordinate 111,939 of NZ_QTKT01000006.1, forward strand.
TTGTTCAGCAGTTCCACCAGGATTCGTTGGGATATATGCTGCTGCACCCGAGTGGTGAAACCCGCCGGCACCCGATTGGCCAACCCGTGCAACCATGTCAGGCCTCTTCGCTTGCGGACCAGAATTTTCACCAAACTGGCCAGCGCGAACACCGGTGCCCAGAGCAAATTGATGGGTGCGCGTAGCATGTCCCATCCCAGCGCCCTGCGGTTGGTCGCGATAGCGCCGGGGTAGTTGAAATGACGGTCAATAAACGCCGGCACCCGTGCCCGGCAGTCGTCAAAGTAGCGCTCGATGCCTTTGCGGATGGCTTGCTCTATCATGGGCCCGTCGAGTACCGATCGAGGTGTTTGGTTCATGTCGCACATTCGTGAAAAAGGCCATCGTCGGTTTGCGGGCAGGCGATGCCTTCACAATAACCCGTACTTTCATTGAAGGCGAAACTTCTGTCGTCGGCGACACCAATGCCTGCGTGTTTACCATCAGGGAGGTGTGTGACTGGAATCGTGCCTCGTGGGGGGAGACTGCGGGGAATTTGCATGGGGAATACAGCTCAGACGCTGCATTCCCCAGAGACGGTGCAAACCAGTGAGGATTACTTGGTCAGTTTATCCCACTCTTTCTCTGCCTCTTCTTTCTTGAGGCCGTACTTTTCCTGAATTTTACCGATGAAATTATCTTTGCGGCCGCCGATTTCCTCGACGTCGTCATCGGTCAGCTTGCCCCATTGCTCTCTGACTTTGCCTTTAAGCTGCTTCCAGTTACCTTCCAGAGTATCTTCATTCATGTCGGTAGTCCTTTTTCCGTGAGTAAGATTGGAACGCTTTGGATCAGGCAATCGCGTTGCCTCGCTTCGTTACTGCTGCTTCAACGTGCCACACAACCCGGTTTCCGGCAATTGCATGACGTTCACAAGAACCCGTCGAGGCGAGTTAATCGAAACCCAGGATATTGAAATAAAATAGGTTTTTGTCTTTTATTATGAAATTTTAAGAATTGGGTGGGGCCAGCAGTTCGCTGGCCTTGTGGCCCAGCGCAGCGATACAGCAACCTAATCCTGATAGATCATCTTGCGGGTCATCCCACCATCAACCACAAAATTCTGGCCGATCACAAAGCGGGCTTCGGGGGAGACCAGATAGGCGACCATGGCGGCGATGTCGTCCGGTGTGCCGACCCGGCCACTGGGGTGCTGATTGTGATCAGTGGCGGACAGAGGCTGCGGCTCAGAAGGTGCGTGGGCCTGCCAGGCCCGAACATCGATCCAGCCCGGGCTGATGCTGTTGGCCCGCACATCCGGGCCCAGGCTGATAGCCAGCGCGTGGGTCAGGGCCAGCAGGCCACCCTTGCTGGCCGCGTAGGCCTCGCTGTTGGGCTCGGACTGCAGCGCACGGGTGGAGGCCATGTTGATGATGCTGCCCTGGCGCTGGCGAAGGTGCGGAACCGTATGCTTTGCCATCAAAAAGGTGCCGGTCAGGTTAACGTCCATTCGCCGTTGCCACTGGGCAAGCTCGAGCTTTTCGATGGGGCCGGTGTCCGGGTCGGCGATGCCGGCATTGTTGACCAGAGCGTCCAGCCCTTCGCCCCATTCCACCGCCTCTGCCACGGCAGAGATAACGTCTTCTTCCTGTGACACATCCGCTCTTATCAGCAGCAGGTTGTCCGGATCGCCGAGATCCATCCGGCATGCGTCGATAGCATCTGTATCCTGATCGAGCACCACCACGCGCCAGCCACTGTTGAGGAAGTGGGCGGTTATGCCTTTGCCGATGCCCTGGGCGCCGCCTGTTATCAGTATTACCGGAGGGGGTTGTGCCATCGACTGTGTCTCCTGATATTTTCCGAAACCCGCCAATAGTATTGCTGACTGCCCGGAGACGGCAGGGAGTTGCTCTCTCCGGCTTTTCGCCGCATTATTTCAGACCATAAGGGGGTAAGCGTTTTTTTCCGAACCTCAGTTTGCCCGTCGGAGTTCGCGTATGGAAGCGCTGTGTAAGGTAAGGATAAAAGGAACAGGGTAGATAGTCTTTATGGTTGAGGCGCTGGAAACGAACGGACTGCTCCAGATTCTTCTGCTGACGCTGATGGCAGGGCTGGCGATGCCCGTGGGAGCGGCGCTGGCCTCGGTCGAGTCGATTCGCCCGCGCTGGCTGGAAACCGAGGTTCGCCACAGCGTGATTGCCTTTGGCGGCGGCGCCCTGCTGGCGGCCGTGGCATTGGTGCTGGTGCCGGAGGGCATCCACAATCTCTCGCTGCCGGCGCTTGTCGCGTGCTTTGCCGCGGGCGGCATCACCTTCATGGGCCTGGATATGTGGTTGTCGGCCAACGACACCCCGGCAAGCCAATTGGTGGCCATGCTCTCTGATTTCGTGCCTGAGGCCATGGCGCTGGGGGCCACGTTTTCTGCCTCCAGCGAGGGCGGCGTTCTGTTGGCTGGCATCATTGCCCTGCAGAACCTTCCCGAAGGTTTCAATTCCTATCGCGAGGTGGCGCGCGCTACCCATTACCGTGCCAGAACGCTTGTAGGCGGATTTGCGCTGATGGCCCTGCTGGGTCCGGTCGCAGGCGCCACCGGGTATTTCCTCCTGTCGGACGCCCCACAGATCGTCTCCGGCATCATGCTGTTCGCCGCCGGCGGTATTCTCTACATCATATTCCAGGACATTGCCCCCCAGGCCAGGCTCAGGAAGCACTGGGCACCGTCACTGGGAGCGCTGGCGGGGTTTCTGCTGGGGGTTGTGGGGAAAGTGCTGGTGTAGGTGGCGCTCGGGGTGCTATTCGCCACAGAGTCCCGTGCGGACAATGCATTCACCGTTTCATCAGGTGGATATTCTGGAGGATGCCCGGGGTATTGAGCTGTATGCCCGCTTCCGTTCTGAAAAGCCGGAGCAGGATCTTGAGGACTGGCAGGGCGTCAGGGCCCTGCGCAGATCGGATAGCTGATTGGCGCTACTCAGGCGAAATCGTAGTCTCCACCCTTTTCGAGCGCCCGCTGATACGCCGGTCTGGCGTGCACCCGTTGCACCCAGGCAGTGATATTCGGCCGGTTCTCGTCAACGATGCCGCGGGCCACCGAGGCTTCCAGCGGAAAGCTCATCTGGATATCCGCACCACTCAGGTTATCCCCGAGAAACCAGGTGTTTTTTGCCAGGTGAGCCTCAACAAAATCCAGGTGTGTTTTGATCATCGGGCCGATGAAGGTTTCGTTGGTTTTGTCGGCAATGCCTTTGGCGACCGGTTTGATAAAGAACGGCATCGGGCTGGATTTGATTTTCTGGAACACCAGACGCATGACCAGCGGCGGCATCAGGGAGCCTTCGGCGTAATGCAGCCAGTAGGTGTAATCCAGCCAGGCCTGGCCGCCGGCCTCCGGCAGCAGGGTGTCTTTGCCGTAGGTGTGGGCAAGGTACTCAATAATCGCGCCGGACTCGGCCACCACCAGGTCGCCGTCGGTAATCACCGGTGATTTGCCCAGCGGGTGGACCTTTTTCAGGCTGTCCGGCGCCAGCATGGTTTTCGGGTCCCGCTCGTATCGCTGGATTTCGTAAGGCACCCCGAGTTCTTCCAGCATCCAGAGAACGCGTTGTGAGCGGGAATTGTTAAGGTGGTGAACTGTAATCATGCAGAAACTCCGTTCGCATCAAAAGAATGAGCAGGTTAGCAGTAATCCCCCCTTACCTTAAATTTCATCAACGTGGTTTGCTGCCAGTCAGGGTGACTCCTAAGCTGAGGGGTACGGGTATTTAAGCGCGTTACTGTTGGAGAAGGTATCGTGAAGTCCGTATCGAGCACAGGATTCGCTCTTTTCGGCGCCTCGCTGATTGCGATCAGTTACGGGCTTGCGCGCTTTGCGTTCGGGTTGTTTGTGCCGCCAATCCGCGCCGATCTGGACCTGTCAGCGGATCTGGTCGGTATCATCGGCGCCATCCCTCTGCTCAGCTTTCTGCTGGCGACGCTGATCGCTCCCCTTGCGGCTATTCGTATCGGCGCCCGCAACACGGCGGTGTTGTCGGGCCTGTTTGGTGCTGCTGGCCTGGCTCTGATCAGCCAGGCCTCGGGTGCCTTGTCTCTCGGGATTGGCGTGTTTGCCTGTGGTATCTGCACCGGTCTGATGATGCCTGCGCTGACCGCCGCCATGCAGGTGCTGGTGGATCGCTCAATGCATGGGCGGGTCAGCTCGGTAATGAATGCCGGTACCAGTGTCGGTGTTGCCCTTGCGGTGCCTGCCGTTTTGTTTATGGCCGGTATCTGGCGATTTGCCTACCTTGGCTTTGCCATTCTGGCGGTACTCGGGGTGCTTGCTGCCTGGTTCGTTATACCGTCGGTCTCCCGGGTTACTCCGTCCAATGCTGCGCCGCCCCCGCCGATCAGCGCGCTGCAGTGGTGGCGTTTGTTGCGGCTGACGCTTTTTGCCTTCGTGATGGGCTTTGTGTCTGCCGCTTACTGGATTTTTGCCCCGGACCTGGTGGTTACTCTTGGAGAGTTGCCGTCTTCTCAGACCGGGTGGCTCTGGCTTGCGGTCGGCCTTGCTGGCCTCGGTGGCGCGGTGGTGGCGGACCTGGCTGACCGTAACAATCCGCAGATTACTCATGCGCTGATGCTGATGATGCTGGCTGCCAGCCTCACACTGCTGGCGGCCAGCCCAGGTCAGTTAGGGTTAGCGGCGTTTTCCGGGTTGGTGTTTGGTCTGGCTTACATGAGCCTGACTGGCCTCTACCTGATGACTGGCATCCGGCTGTTGCCCGGCCGGCTGTCGATGGGGCCGGTGCTTCCATTCATGGCAGTTTCCCTTGGCCAGGCGGCCGGTTCGCCCATGGTTGGTGTGCTGGTGAAAAATTTCGGGTACAGCGAGGCATTCGCCGTCTTCAGTGCCATCGGCATTGTGGTGGCTTTGTTGTCGCCCCTTTACCCGCGGTACATAGATCAGGGCGCCGGGGACGAGGCAGAGGAGGAGACCGGCCTTCAGGCGGCTTACAACTATCAGCTTCTGGATGAGGAAGGGGAGCCGTTCACCTTCGACACGGAAGACACCGCCAGATAACCCATCTACCATTCGAGCCTGATACTGCCCAGCGCAGCATTCCCGAGATCCGGGTCGACCGTGCCTCTTTCCACATCTTCATAACGGACGCGGGTATCCAGGCTTGCCCCTATGCCGAGAATCACGGCGGGCCAAAGCCGGCCACCGGAATTGAGCCGGTATGTAAGCTCGGCTCTCCACTCGTTCAGATAAAGCGTACCTTCCAGCTGCCGGGCGCTATCCAGAGTCGCCCAACGGTCTCCCTCGCGCTCGAACCGGAACTGCCAGCGTCTGCCGGGGCCCTGCCATCGCAGCAACACGGGAAGATCCAACAACCACTGACCACTGGAGTGAGCGGTCTCCCAGCGCACTCTGGGAAGCCAGCGGAAAGAGCCGAACCGGTGGTCCCCGCCAATGCCAATGCTCAGTGCAGCCTCCTCATTGACGGTCCGAAACAGTGCGATACGGCCGTTCAGCACATCGTTGTGAAAGTCCCTGTATTTGAACATGTTGGAGGTGCCCGCCAGGCCAGCCCGCGCCTCCACGCGGTAGAGTCGGTAACGTCCTTCGCCGCCAAAGGTCAGGCGGTGCAAATGGCCGTTGTGCGCGGGCTCACCGGCCTGCAGGCCCAGAGTCTGGTAGTCATAGAGAACCGCCAGGCTGCTCGACGAATCCCGGGAATGCCAGCCAAGCCCACGCTCGGAGCGGCTTATCTCGCTGGCGGACCGCTCAAGGTCCTGCTGGTCATAGGGCTGCCACTGGCGGTACAGGACGTAGAACCGCTCAGTGGCCTCAGCCGTGTGTGGCAGGGCCAGCGTAACGATGACCACAGCCACCAGAAAAATAGCCGACGAGGCCATACCAGCAGAGGCTCGACAGCAGTGCAACCTGGACACCATGCCACCTCGTTTTGGGCCTGTGAATTGCGAGGGCTTTGCCCTACGATTGTAGTAACACTTTGGTCAGCCGGGGCGGTTTACGAAACCTATGTCCGACAAAGAACTTCGCACCAAATCCGATAAACGGTCGATTGACGAGTTTATTCACCGGGTTCGCACGCTGCCTCAGGAAAATGCAGGAGAGGTTGCCGGGCATGGGCGGTTGATTTTTGCGCTGGACGCGACCGCAAGCCGGGAAGCAACCTGGGACCAGGCCTGCCATCTGCAGAGTGAACTGTTTACGGCGACCAGGGATCTTGGCGGGCTGGCTATTCAGCTTTGTTACTACCGGGGGTTTGGCGAATTCAAGGCGACAAAATTCGTCACCGAGACAGGGCAGCTGCTGAACCTGATGAACGGGGTTTCCTGCCTTGGTGGTCGCACCCAGATCAGTCGCGTGTTGGCGCATGCGTTGAAAGAAACCCGTGCAAAAGCCGTCAGGGCGGTGGTCTTTATCGGTGATTGCTGTGAGGAACCGGTGGATGAGCTGTGCCACACAGCCGGAGAGCTGGGTATGCTGCGAACCCCGGTGTTCATGTTTCACGAGGGTGATGATGCCCATGCGCGGGCGGTGTTCCAGCAGGTGAGCAAGCTTTCAGGCGGTGCCTATGCACCCTTTGACCGGAGCAGCCCCCAGGTGCTCCGGGATCTTATGGCGGCCGTTGCAGTCTATGCTTCCGGAGGCGTAAAGGCGCTGCAGGACTTTTCCGGCCGCAGTTCCGCGGACGTCAGGCGCCTGACCCGGCAAATTCGATAGCCCTGTTTAAATCCACGTTCAACGCTACGGAAGGGCAAGCCAGCCCCGGAGTACCTGAGTGCCATTCACGTTGCTGTTTATTATTCTTTCGGTTGTTGCGTGGGTCTGGCTGCGCAGCCAGCCGCCCGGCCAGCGCAAGCAGGCCATTCTCCGGCTGGCGTTGGTGGCGGGTATCGGCATAGTGGTTGTGCTGGCCGTGACCGGCCGCTTGCACTTCGTGTTTGCGTTGCTGGCATTTCTATATCCGCTGTTGCGCCGGGTGTTGCCGTCTCTGTTGGCGGGCAGCGGCGCCGGAGGGACAGAAGCAACCGCCAGGCCCGGCAACCAGTCTCATGTGTCCAGCGACATTCTGGATATGACCCTGGATCACGATTCCGGCGTGATGACCGGCAGGGTCATCAAGGGGCCCATGGCTGGCCGGACGTTGGCGGAGTTGGGCGAAAGTGACTTTCTGGAGCTGTTGCGCTACTGCCGGGCGCAGGATGATGACTCCGCGCGTTTGCTGGAAACCTATCTGGACCGTCGCTTCGGCGACTCCTGGCGAGCGGATGACACTGTCGACGCAGGTGGCGGGGATGCCGGCGAGGATTCCGGTTCGGCCAGGGCCAGCGGCCCGCTGACCGAAAGCGAAGCCTTGGACATCCTCGGGCTGGCGCCTGGCGCCAGCCGTGAGGAGATTATCCGCGCCCACCGCCGGATGATGCAGAAGCTGCACCCCGACCACGGAGGCAGCAACTATCTGGCTGCCCGCATCAATGAGGCTAAAGCATGTTTGTTGGATTGATTCCCCTGCGTCGAGTGGCGATCTGCAGATTCCTGGGTTTCTGCCCCAATCAACGCAACTCAAAAAGAGGTTGGATGAGCGAAGCCGGGAGTGGATCGATACTGGCCGGTCAGGCGCGTCACTGAAATCAACCGGGGGAACCACAGCCTGACTCAGGAAGTTCGCGCCAGCGCCCAGGCACAGAAGGTATCCAGCGGCATCGGTCGGGCAAACAGGTAGCCCTGCAGTCGATGGCAGCCCAGCTGGCCGAGAAGGTCTCGGGTGTTGTCGTCTTCCACACCCTCCGCGACGGTTTCCAGATGCAGGGCGTGGGCCAGTTTCAGAGTGTTCTGGACAATTCCCAGGTCGTTCTGGTTGGAGCACATCTGGCTGATGAAGCAACGATCAATCTTCAGCTCGTGGATCGGCAGGCGGCTCAGATAGGCCAGTGAGGAGTAGCCGGTTCCGAAATCATCCAGGGCGATCTTGCAACCGCTGTTGGCAATCTGGAGCAGGGAACCGATCACGGCGTCCATGTTGTGCATCATGGAGGTTTCCGTTACCTCGAAGTTCACCCGATTCATGGGGATGGCGTGTTCCCGGATTCCCGCCAGTGCAAAGGCAACGAAGTGGCTGTTGGTGAGATTCTGCACCGAGAGATTGATGCTGCAGGTGATGTTCAGTTGTCGTTCCTGCAGGATCTTCATGGTTCTCCACGCCTGGGTCACCACATAGCGGGACAACAGGTCCATCAGGCCGGCATTTTCCGCGATTTCGATTACTTCTCCCGCAGGCACTGATCCGAAACGCGGACTGTTCCATCGCAACAGCACCTCTGCGCCCACCAGGCCAAGGCCGGTGCTGTTCATCTGCGGCTGCAGGTACAGTTCCAGTTCCCCGGCCTCCATGGCCGGTGGCAATGCCGTCACCAGGTCCAGACGCCGCCGCGCGAATTCGGAGATCTCATCGTCATAGACCTGTACCGGCACTTTGCTGGATTCGCTGCGATCCCGCGCCGCCGACGCGTGTTGAAACAGGGTTTCCGCGCTGTCGCCGTGCTCCGGGGCAACCGCAACGCCGCAGTATAAGTTCATGAAGACCGGCAGCCGCACGGCATGCACCGAAATCTCGTGGTGGCCGACCATCTGTTCGACAAAGGCCAGCAGCGGGCCGTCCAGTTTCTGGACATTAATCAGGAACGCTGCGGAGCCGAGCTCGGGAATCGCCACATAGGCATGCTGCCGTGCTTCCAGGCACACCGGACCGCCAAGCCCCGCTAACCGGTGATTGAGTTTCGTCATCAACTGGCAGAACATTTCTTCGGCCAGGTTGTGCCCCATGCTGGAGGCAATGTCCTTGACCTGCGGGTAGTGGACCAGCGCGAGGGCTACATGGGTGTGCTGGCTCATCAGCCTGTGTAGCTGCTGATTGAGCAGAGACGCGTTGGGCATCCCGGTGATCGAATCGTGCATGGCGCGTTCGAGGGACTGCATTTCCAGATCACGAACCTGGCGCTCGGCCATCTGGTGCTTCCGAAGTGCCGCCAGTTTGCGTGAGCGTTCGTCCTTGATGCGGTGGGCGAGGGCAAAGGAAAGTAGCAGAACCTCCGCCACGGAACCGGCCTGTATCGCATGATTGGTGACGGTGTTGACCGGCAGAATGTCGAACACGGTCAGCAGGTACAGGGAAGACCCAAGGGCAAATGTCGTCCAGGCCAGCACGAAATAGCGGGCAATGGTGACACCGGCCTTGAGGCCCGCCAGCCCGACGACAATCAACAGGACCAGCACCAGGGTGCCCAGCAGAGCGGCGAACAGCGCACCGTGTATGGGGTCGGCCCAGGTGTAGAGGATGAGCACGCCGGCCAGTGCGGCCGCGATCTTCATGCTGCGGTCCCAGCGCGAGGAAATGTCCTGCCATTTCAGAAAACTGCGCGCGAACATCAAGGCAAACAGCGATGCAAAGGCAGTGCTTATGGGTAGGGCATAGCGGGTCAGTAATGGTTGCCCGCCCCAGAGCCAGGCGCTCCCGGCTCCGGAAACACAGAGCATCAGCAGGCTGATGGAGCCCACAAACAGCACGTAATAACCGTAGGCCGAATCTCGGATGGAGACAAACAGGAACAGGTTGTAGATCACCAGCGCACCCATCACGCCAAAATAGGCGCCCCAGTAAAGGCTCTGCTGCGAGAAGCGAACCAGCAACTGGTCTTCACGCCACAGCTCCACCGGCACCTGCAGAGAGGTGGCTGAACTGGCCCGCAGGACAATGTCCACCGGGCCGTTCAGGTCCGGTGGCAACGGCAGGGCAATCTGGTAGCTGCGGGCCTGTTCGCGGCGGTTTTCGGTTTCGTGACGACTGGTGTGGTAGACCGCTGATTGCTGGCCATCAGGCAATACATAGAGGTCCACCTGTTCCAGTAACGGATAGGGCACTACCAGATACCACTGTGACGTCAGCGGCTCCGGTATGTTCAGGGAGGTTCTGAGCCATACCGGCTGATCGGTGAAGCCGAGGTTCAGCACGCCGGTGTCGTTCTTGGCCTGCCACCGGTTCTGCTGAATCACTTCACCAAGGGTTCGTGCATCGTCGAGAAGATACTCGAGCTGATTGTTCAGCTGGTAATGGCCGGTGTCGCCGTCAACCGTCAGCTCCCGGGCAAAGGCGGTGTGGGCGAACAACAGGGTGATCGCCATGAATCCCACTGCCCATCTGTCGCGTTTTACCATAGCGCATCCCTGCTCTTCCTATTCGTCCAGAGGGCGGACGAGGCGGCCGGTAAAGCCGAGAAACTCGGCTTCCTCGCGGAAGGCGGTAAAGTCGCCATTCCCGACGCCCGGCTGGCGGAGCAGCACTAGGGCTTCAACCAGGCACCCGGGAATATCCCGGTTATTCCAGGCCGGCATCCGTGGCCACATCAGGAACTCCTCGTGGGAGAGCACCACCTTCTCCACGGCGATTTGCTTCTCCTGCAATTGCTCCCTGGCGGCGAGGGTGATGCAGGGATGGGTGTCGTCTGCGATCAACGCGCCCGGAGCCATATGGTGCTGCAGTTCCAGAATCGCATCGCCGTGATGGGTTAAACCGATAAAGAGTTTTTCGTCATGGAGCCGGGCCAGTGACGAGGTTTGCAGAACCGTGCCCCGATCGGTGGTGATTTCCCTGTCGTCCTCATAGCGCGGATCGAAGCCGATCACCCTGTCAAACAGGCTGGTGAGATCCTGGCACACGGCATTGCCAATGCGCCCGGCGCCGCCGAGCACGACGATGCTGGTTTGCTGGCAATACTGGGGGCGCTCACGCATTTGCCTCGCCACGTCCCAGATCATGTATCGCGTTCCCAGGCTGCCTTCCACCAGCGGCTCGGCAATCTCGATACCGGCTTTCATCACGAAGTTCGGTAGCCGCCCAACGAGGGCGATCCTTTCAACATCGGGGTAGTCCCGCTGCAATTGATCCAGGTACTGGCGTACTTTGTCGGAATCCCCTTCCAGCTCATGCTCCATGAACTGCGATGCGACCAGCAGGCCACGCATGTCCTGATTGCGAATGAAGCCAAGCACCAGATTAGGTGGCATGCGCCGGGCCATGGCGGGCGTAAAGTAAGAGCCGGCCTGCTGCTGGTTGCCGTAGACCGCAAACACGAAGCGGGGTCGGGCGAGGGCGTGCACGAGGGAGCGAAGGTAGGTATTGGCCAGAAAAACCGCAAACCGGCGGCTGTTTTTCCACAGGGCGCGCTTGCTCTTTGCGATCAGGCGTTGCCAGGAAGGAGCAACGTCGTAGAGGTCACTCAGTTCGTTATCGGAGAAGCGTCTGCGGTAGAACTGCAGACCTATGTGGGATTTACCGGTGTAGGCGACGGTGGCCGCGACGTTCATGTCGGCCATGTCGCGAAATTCAACGTCAGTGGTTTCGCCGGGGCGGATATAAACCCGCTCCGGCCTCTTCAGGCGTAGCCCGCTGGCTGATACATCCAGCGTTGTGGTCTCTATGACGTGATTGGCATACTTCAGAACCACCGGGACTCTGATCCCGGATCGCAAATGCCGGCGATACTCCCCATGCACCATTCTCATGGCTGGCTCCCGACGCTGTGGTGAAACTGATGCTCAATTTCAAACCCTAGTCTGGACCAAACTCCTGAAAGCCGCCATTTTCCCTCTAGAACGGATGCCCGAAAATGCCCAGCACGCCAAGCACGATCAGATACCCGGCAACGATGTAGTTAAGCAGTTTCGGAAACACCAGAATGCCAATGCCCGCGCCAAGGCTGATGAGAGGGGCGAGTTCCAGATGCAGTGTCATAGGCCGTACTCCTGTACTTCGATGGTGGAAGAATTGGGTAAGTTCCCGGGAAGCTTGGCATTGAGGGGGAGGGTAATCAAGAATTTGCCGTGCGGTGGGCAGACACGCTGGTGTCAATGGAAGCCCGTTTTCAGGCTCCCCTAGCGTTCAGCTCGCCCTGCAGATACGCCCAGGTTTGCAGGCACCGGGCCTCGATCTCCGTATCCAGAGCCGGCTTGTGGTGTTTGCGGACCGAGCGGTCGTAAATGTTCGCCATCATGCCTTCCGACCATTTCAGCCCGACAAACGACGCCAAAGCCCGGGTGGTAGCCTCGGGATTTTGCACCAGCTGCTCGTAGCCCACCAGCAGAACCGCCGGGTTGTGGTGCAGTTCCAGGAAACGATAGGAATCGTTGTATAGAAGCCAGTAGAGGGCGGCGGCGTCGGGAATGCTCAGGTTGCTGGTGCATTTGCTTCTGATGAACGCCCTGAGCCCCTCGGGGGCCGTCGACTGTTCGGCGAAATCGGTGGCAACCCAGGCCTTGACGGTGTCTACGTGCCGCTCGCCAAAGAACCGCGCCATGGAGTTGATGGCGTCGTAGGGGTGGCGAACCAGAAAGATGGCTTTGCTACCGGGGAAGCGGTCAATGAACCTGCCGGCGTGCAGGGTTTCAACAATCGGTTTGAAGGCGATCACCGGAGCGCGACTGGCGCGGATAACCTGTTCAACACTGTCGAGGTCCCGTAACCGCCAGTTTTCAAAGGCTTTCGGGTTGTCCTCGTTGATCATTTCCACCTCCCAGCAGCGGCTCAGGCTGTGGGCGACAATGTCGGTGCCCGACCGCCCGCTGCCTACCAGGAACACCGGGTGTGTCTGCTCGGCGGGCCTGACCAGCAAATAGGCTTGCTTCCGCAGATGGCGCAGTTTGCGGTTGGCCCGGTAGGCAAATTCACTTCCGCGATATTCCACATGCAGAGTCATAAAGTTCCCTTTTACGCCGGCTGTATGGGTGGTCCCAAGTAGATCCAGTTTAGGTCAGTTTTATTGCTTTTTGAAGACCATTTTCAAGCTCCGCACCTGGCCGGCTCCGCCGCCTCGTACAGGGTGCTGGCGGCGCTCATCTGCTGGCGGAGAGATTCAATTCGTGTGTCGTGACTGGGATGGGTGGAAAGAAACTCCAGGGGTTGGTTGCCCGAGGCCTGGGCCATGTTCTGCCACAGGCGGACACTTTCGCCAGGCTCAAAGCCTGCCCGGGCCATAAGGCTCAGCCCCAGAAGATCGGCCTCTTCCTCATGAGCGCGGCTGAAGGGGAGGGTAATGCCCAGCTGTGCGCCAAGACCCAGCGCCTGCTGAATCTGGTCTTCGGCGATTTCACTCTCGGTGAACAGGCCGATCAGCAACATCCCGGCTTTCAGGCCCAGTTGCTGGGTGAGCCGCTCGTTGCCGTGATCGGCGAGAACATGGGCAATCTCGTGACCAATGACCGCCGCCAGCTGGGCCGGGTTGTCCGCTACCCGGAGCAGTCCCGAGTGAACGCCGATCTTCCCGCCCGGCAGGGCGAACGCATTGGGGCTCGGATTGTCGAAGACCACCACCTCCCAGGAATCGGGCAGAGAGACGCCGTTGACGGGCGCTTCTTCCAGCGTCGCCACCAGTTCTCCGGTAATGCACTGGACCAGCCGGTTAATGTCCGGCCGGGTGATCACCGGGATCTGCTGTTTCATCTGTTCGAAACTCTGTTCACCCATGTCGGTCATGACCACATTGGGGACAAGCGCCAGCCGGTTCCGTCCGGTGGGTGATTCCTGGCATCCGGTCAGGAACAGCAACGCGGTCAGGGCGAGGATGAAAGTCTTCACGGGACACTCCGTCGAAATGATCGTGGGCGGTTCTGGAGATAGTATCCATGACTGGCCGCCCATCGGGTAGGGCAGATCGCAATGTGATAATTGGCGGCGCTGCAAGCGCGGGCAGGCTATGCTCAGGGGATGGTGCATTGGCCCCACCGGCTCAGGGAGGACACCCCAGTGAACGAGATACTGATTGGAAAGGGCGACCGGCAGGTACATTTGCTGGGCAGGTACGGAAACCGCCACGGGCTGATCGCTGGTGCGACCGGCACCGGCAAGACGGTCACCATGATGCTTCTTGCGGAGGGATTCTCGCGCATGGGCGTGCCGGTCTTCATGGCGGATGTGAAGGGCGACGTGGCTGGCCTGTCACAGGCCGGAACTGCCAGCGACAAGTTGCGAGCCAGGGCCGCGGAACTTGGCGTGGATGGGTACGCCAACGAGCCCAGCCCGGTGGTGTTGTGGGATCTGTACGGCAAGCTCGGGCACCCGGTGCGCACCACCATCAGTGAAATGGGGCCGAAACTGCTTGCCCGGGTGCTGGAGCTCAACGACACCCAGTCTGGCGTGCTGGAGGTGGTGTTCCGGGTAGCGGACGATCAGGGTCTGTTGCTGCTGGATCTTGAAGACCTGCGGGCGCTGCTCGCGCTGGTGACGGACACCCGCAAGGAAATCTCCAAGACCTACGGTCTGGTCAGTTCGCAATCCGTGGCCGCCATTCAGCGTTCCCTGCTGGGGCTGGAAAGCGATGGCGGTGACCTGATGTTCGGGGAGCCGGCGCTGAATCTGAACGACTTCATGGGGACTGATCTTAGCGGCCGCGGCATCATCAACATTTTTGCCGCCGAGCAGCTCATCCTCAAACCCCGGCTTTATTCCACCTTTTTGCTGTGGCTGATGTCCGAGCTTTTCGAAAACCTCCCGGAAGTTGGCGATCTCGACCGACCCCGGTTGGTGTTCTTCTTCGACGAAGCCCATCTGCTGTTTGACGATGCGCCGGGCATACTGGTGCAGCGAATAGAGCAGGTGGTCAGACTGATTCGCTCGAAAGGGGTTGGTATTTACTTCTGCTCTCAATTTCCGGACGACCTGCCGGGGGAAGTCCTCGGTCAGCTTGGCAATCGTGTCCAGCACGCCTTGCGAGCCTTCACGCCACGGGATCAGAAAGCGGTGAAAACCGCGGCGGAAACGTTCGTGGCGAACCGCGGGCTTGATGTGGCAACCGTGATTTCCGAGCTTGGTGTGGGGGAGGCGCTGGTCTCTACGCTGCAGGACAAAGGCGTGCCCATGCCGGTGGAGCGCACCCGCATTGCTCCGCCCCGCTGCCGCATGGGCGCTATTACCGCTGAGGAGCGCGCGGCGGTGCGAAGTCGCAGTCCGGTGGGTAGCAAATACGATACCGCGGTGAATCGCGAATCGGCCCACGAAATTCTGGCACAACGGGCGGAGGAGGCGATCAGCACAGCCGCTCAGGACAATGCTCCAGAACCGGAAGCGCCTCAGGACAACCCGTTGAGTGACGTGCTATGGGGCAAGGGGCGTCGGCAGGGCGTTGTGGAGGCAATGGCCAAGTCAGCGGCACGTTCGGTAGGGAGTCAGCTTGGAAGGCAGATTCTGCGGGGGTTGCTGGGTGGCATCCTGGGTGGCTCGCGCCGTCGTTGAGGGGAGAACGCCGGGACCGCCAGTACGCAAGGCACTGCCCGGATGTTGGTGATCAGAAAGTATAGGCAGCGCCCAGGGAGTAGTAGTCAATATCGAAGTTGTCGAGCTCATAGCGCTCGTACTCCGCGCGGACCTGGAACGAGAACAGGGTAATTCGCGCCCCTACGCCGTACAACGGGTCGGTGCCGTCTTCGTCGCCGATGTTGTCAAGATCGCCATCCCAGCTGATAAAGCCTGCTTTGCCAAACAGACCAACGGGGCCCAGTTTTACGCCGGCCAGAGCGGCGCCGGTCCAGCCATCCACTTCGAAATCGGAATCGCCGAAGGCGCCGACACTGCCGTTGAACTTGCCGAAATCCACGTAGGCGCCTTCAACCGCCAAGTCGATCAGCGGAATCAGGCCAAGGTTGTAGCCGGCAAAAATCTTATAGGCCGTGTCCTCGTCATCGAAGTCAATGTCGACGTCAACGTCGTTGACATCTGGTAGATCGTCGTCGAAATCGAGTTCAGCCTGGCCGACTGAGGCGCCGAGGTATAAACCGCTGTCGCTGCCTGCGAGGGCGTTTCCGGATACTGCCAAAAGAGGGACTGCAAGAATTAAGGGAATTACAGTTTTCATGGCCTTAGCCTCCATTGCTAAGAGAGCATCGGTTAAAAAGTAGGCGATTGTGCGATTATTGTCGAACAAATAGGCCTGAAAACTACGAATTGTTAATAAAGGCTCATGTCCAGACTGGCCAAAAGTTCGTTAACCGCCTGCGCAAAGGCCACCGGGGAGTCTTCCTGCAGAAAGTGACCGCCTTTGAGGGTGATGTGGCGCTGGTCTCTGGCACCGGGAATGCGCTTTTGCATGTACGCGTCGCCGCCGCGGGTGATCGGGTCGCCATTGCTGAAGGTGGTCAGAAAGGGCTTCTCCCAGCGCTCGAGAACAGTCCACGCCTTGCGGTTGGCCTCGCTGGCCGGATCATCCGGGCGCATGGGGACGAGGCGCGGAAATGCCCTGGCTCCGGCCTTGTATTTCCTGTTGGGGAAGGGCGCATCGTAGGCTCGCCGTTCATCCGGCCCCAGTTTGCGGAACGACCCGGCATTGATGATGCGGGCAATCGGAAACCAGGGGCTGTGCAGGGCGAAGTTCTTCCAGATCTTGAAGGCGGGCGGCGCTTTCTGATCGCCGGTGGGCAGCATTCCGTTCCCGACCACAATGGCCCGGAAGCGGTCAGGGTTTTCCGCCGCCAGCCGCAGCCCCAGCAATGAGCCCCAGTCCTGGCAGACCAGCGTTATATTTGTCAGCGACAGTTTATCGATAAACAGCTGCATCCAGTCCATGTGCTGCTGGTAACTGTAATCATCGCTGGACGTGGGTTTGTCCGATTTACCGAAACCGATCAGATCAGGCGCAATAACCCGATGACCAGCGGCTGAACATACCGGAATCATGTGGCGATAAAGATAGGACCACGACGGCTCCCCGTGCAGCATCAGAATAGGACTTGCCTCGCCCGGCCCTTCATCCACGAAATGCATCCTCAGGCCATTGAGATCCACATAGTGCGGGGCAAAGGGGTAATCCAGCAGGCGCTCAAAGCGTTTTTCCGGGGTTCTGACAAAGTCCATCGTGTGAGCCTCATTGTGCAAGGTGGAAGCGCATCATTTTAATTAGCGGCGCTTTAGAGGCTATGTTTAGCAGGGTAAGCGTCGGATGGAAACAGGCACGCGTCTCGTGCATCCTGGCGGAGGGGCTCACTGCGGAGGCGCTCAGCCTTCCGCAGCGAGTGGGCACATCAGGCGGCGTTTTTTTTGCGCCAGGCCAGTTCGTTTTCGATGGTGGCCTTCGGTTGCAACATCGCGAAATCCAGGTCCGCCACGGCTTTGCCGTCTTTAAGACGCTGGACGAAATCCGGGTTCGCCAGGGCTTTTTTGCCGACGGCGAGCAGCGATTCCGGATACTCCAGAGCCAGGTCCTGGCTGTTGGTTTCGTCCACGCCACCGTTGATGATCAGTTCGACGCCTCCGATGTCCTGCACCACGCTCGCCAGACTGCGTTCACTGCCATCGAAAGCCGGCTGATTCACGCCGCCATCCGTGGTGTGGATGAAATCGGCGCCGGCACTGCGGACCGCTTCGACAATCTGGCGGAATCCGGCTTCACCCTCCGGCAGTCGGTATTCCGGGTCGGTGACGGTGCCCTGAGAGAGCCGGATTCCGACGGGAAAGTCCGGGCCTACCGCTTTGCGCACCGCCTCAACGGTCTCGACGATAATCCTCAGGCGGTTAGCGAGGTCGCCACCGTATTCATCTGTGCGACGGTTAAAGTGGGTGCTGAGAAACTGATTGAGCAGGTAACCATTCGCTCCGTGCAGCTCAATGCCATCGAAGCCCGCGGCTTTGGCGTTGCTGGCCGCATCGACGAAGCCCCGGATGGCTGTCTGAATATCCTCATGGCTCATTTCTTCAGGCATTTGCCACGCAGCTTGGTCGCCATAGAGACCGAGTGGCTGACCTTTGGGGCTGACAGCGCTGGGTGCCAAAGGCTGATCGGTAAAACGATTCGCCTGGAACTGCGCACCGGCGTGCATGAGCTGAATGACTATTTTACTGCCGGCGTTGTGCACCCGGCTGATGATGTCCTGCCATCCGCTGACCTGACTATCATTGATGATACCCGGCTGGTTGGCGTAGCCCTGACTGGCGTGGCTGTCAGTGTATGTACCCTCGGTGATAATAAGTCCGAAGCCGCCCTTGGCGTAGGCTTCGTAGTGATCAGCCATCAGTTGGTTGGGGCTTCCGTCGGGATCTGCACTGGTGCGCGTCATCGGCGCCAGCGCAAAACGGTTCTTAAGAGCTAACCGGGTGAAGTTTGTGGAATCGGTCAGGTTGCTCATAGGTCCTCCCTTAAGAGGTCGCTGGATTGATAGCTAGGAATTATCTCTAACCCTTGCCGATTTCGAAAGCGGATAAAAGTGATGCAGACATTCAGTTTATTTGAATAGAAAGGTTCTGTAGATAAATCAGTGTAGGTTGCTGACTATTTTGCATTTTTTGACTATTTCCCGCTCGCTGAATCAGGCAAATGTTGCTAGCTTCCATGCCGCGAATTGATTCGCGTAAAACTAATTAGGAGAACACATGAACGAATTAAAGAGCGCCCTGGTTCCAGCCGTCTTGCAAGCATTAATCGTATGCGTACTGCGAGTTTTCACAATTCCATGGGCGATCTGGAAAGGCGCAGCACTTCGCCTGGCGGAGATGCGAAACGTCAGTAAATCAACCAGTACGTCTACCGATACAGAGTTTCCGGTATTTGAGTGGCTGAAGGTTTCCTGGGATGGCGTGATCTTTCTGTCCTGGTTTGTTGGCGTGGTGATGGCGGTAATTCTCGCATCAACCGCATACAGTGGTGGATTCGGTATATTTATTTCCACGCTGGTATCAACCTACTTCGGTGTGATCGGCCTCTCCCTGGCGAAGGAGTTCCTGATCCTCGCGCTGTCGATTGCATTGAATGTCGAGAAGATCTCGAAAAAGCCGGAAAGCTCATCCCAAGTGTAAAAGCTCTCGGAGCGCTTTAGCCCCGGGCTGCCACCCAGGGCGTTGGCATTTTCCAGAAAGGATCCATTCGGATCCTTTTTTGTTTGTAATCCCACTGAAATTCGGTCCATCCCGGCGATAGATCCAGTAGTCAGGACATGGCGGCGTCCAGGCTCAGGTGGTGGTTCTGGCTTCTGAATGGTAGCGCGCATGGAGCTCTCGCACCGCCTCGGCAAGCGCAGGAAACGGACCTTCTGTCGGAATACCAGGCACCACCTGGTTGATCCGCAAGGTGGCCACGGGTGGTGGTGGCACGTGCAATTTATCCAGCCAGGTTGAGAGTTGCTCTGAGGAGCTGGCATAGACGATCCGGCCGAGCCCGACCCATCCATGGGCCGCCGCGCACATGGGGCAATGCTCCCCGGAGGTGTAGACTGTTGAGGCAGCACGCTCGTCAGGTGTCATGTTGGCCGCGGCCCAGCGGGCTATTTCAAACTCCGGGTGGCGGGTGTCGTCACCCCCGGCGGTTTCATTGTGTCCCTCATACCTGACGGCACCGGTCTCATCCACCAGTACAGAGCCGAAAGGTGGGTTGCCGCTATCGACCGCCCTGGCGGCCAGATCAACACAGCGGCCGAGATGTTTCATATCGGTTTCGTAGATCAAGGTGCCCCCATCTATCGCATGTTAATGTTCTTCAGAGTCGTTATGAAGTGGCGCTTCGTCAAGCCGACATCGTTCAAACACTGTCAGTATGATGCGGAATAGAGTAAGAAATAAGCGGGCAATGGAGAATGCTATGAAAGTAATGGTGCTTGGTGCCACGGGGCTTACGGGCCATCTCGCCGTGGAGAAACAGCTGGCAAAACCGGAAGTCAGCGCCGTGGTAGTGCCCCTGCGTCGGCCACTCACTCTGGATCACCCGAAACTGGTGCAGCATGTGATCGATTTCGATGACATGGACGCGTATGCCGGCATCTTCGCTGTGGATGCGCTGGTTTGCTGTATCGGAACAACCATTAGTAAGGCCGGCTCGAAAGAGGCCTTCCGCAAAGTGGACTACGGTTACGCCCTGGCAGCCGCCAGGCTGGCGAAGATGGCGGGTGCGCGAGCCATGATCCTGATGTCGGCGGTCGGTGCGTCGGCCTCGTCCCGCGTGTTTTACAACAGGGTAAAGGGTGAGCTTGAAAACGCGGTCAAGGCGCTGAACTTCCGGTACCTGTCAATCTATCACCCCGGGTTGTTGCTGGGTGACCGGCAGGAGCAACGCACCGCGGAATCCATAGGCATGGCGGTGTTGCCGGTGGTCAATCATGGCCTGATCGGGCCGCTGAGAAAATACCGCGCCATTGAGGCCGCCAGGGTGGCTCAGGCCATGGCGAATGAAGTCGCCTTGCTCGACGAAAACGATTCGGCGGATGCTATCGTGGAGTATCGGGAATACCCGCACATTCAGTCTTTGGCGGGTAACAGTTAGCCGCGTGGGAGCGGACGATGAAAATAGCCGGTATGTTTCTCCTGTGGGTGGCACTGAGTGGCTGCTCGGCAAAGCCCGACGCCATTGAGACAGAAACCGAGGGCAGGGATGGCCCGGCCAGTGCGCTGTACGTTGTGGATCATGGCTGGCACGTGGGGCTGGTGATAAGCGCGAAACTTCTCGAGTCAGAGCTTCCACAGCTGAAAGACCGTTTCGGGAATGCCAGGTTTTACGAACTGGGCTGGGGAGATGAGGGGTATTATCAGGCCAGTGAGAAAACAGCCACTGTCGCTTTGAAGGCCATCTTCTGGTCACAGGGCGCGGTGATGCACGTTGCCGCCTTGCCGGTTTTACCAACGCAGTACTTCCCCGGGAGTGACGTGATCGCGACCTGCCTTGAAAGCGGAGAAGTCGCATCCCTGTTGGACTATCTGTCCGCCAGTTTCGCCCGGGATACGGCAGGCAACCTGATCCTCCTCCAGGCCGGCCTCTATGGTGACAGCCAGTTCTACGGCGGCGTGGGCCGCTATCATCTGCTCAATACCAGTAACAAGTGGACCGCGAAGGCACTGAAGAGCGCGGGCATGGACATTGCGCCGACGTTCAAGCTCACGGCCGGCAGTGTCATGGGCTGGATGAGGAACAACCGCAGCTCAGACGTGCATGGTGGCGGCAAATCCTGTAGCCTGCCCGGCCTTTTTTCTATGCGAGGCCAACGTTATGACTGATCAAACCCGCCACGCCACGCCGACCAGCTCCGGTGCCCTGGCTGGCAGCGATCCCGTGGTGCTGGTGCTCACCATCGGTTTCATTCTGCTGTTCGTCGGCGCCTCTGTGGTCAACAGCGAGTATGTGGCTGAGCTGATCGGCAGTGGCTTTACCTGGACCGCCAGGTATCTCGGGTCCTTCTTCCAGATGCTGTTGTTACTGACGTTTCTCATTGCCATAGGTACCGCGTTGAGCCGCGCGGGAGCTGCGCGTATTGGCGGCCTGGATCGCCCGGAGATCGGCCGTTTTCGCTGGCTGTCGATGATCATGTGCACATTGCTGGCCGGTGGTGGTGTGTTCTTTGCCGCAGGTGAGCCGGTCTACCATTTCGTGGTGACGCCGCCGGCGTTTGATATCGAGGCGGCGACCGCCGAAGCCGTGGCGCCCGCGATGGCGCAATCGTTCACCCACTGGGGCTTCCTGGCCTGGGCGGTGCTGGGGTCCCTCACGGCGCTGGTTCTGACCCGCGCTCACTACGGCCAGGGCAAACCGCTGCAGCCGAGAACGCTGCTATACCCGGTTTTTGGAGAAAAGGTGATTCGTGGTCGCCTTGGCGGTGTGATTGACGCGTTCTGCGTGATTGCGGTAGTGGCCGGAACCGTTGGCCCCATCGGCTTTTTAGCAACCCAGATGAGTTTCGGGTTGCATGAGTTGTTCGGCGTAACGGATGGCTATGGCACCCAACTGACCGTACTGGTCATCCTCGCCGGTGTTTACATGACCTCTGCCATGACCGGTCTGCACAAGGGCATCCAGCTGCTCAGCAGGTTCAACGTTCTGCTGGCGCTGGCGATTGCGGCGGTGATCTTCATTTTCGGGCCAACGCTGTTCCTCACCAATACCTATACCCAGTCTATGGGTGAATACGTCTCATCGTTTTTTGCCATGGCGACCATGACCGCCGAAACCGCGCCGGGCTGGTGGATGAAATGGTGGACGGTGTTCTTCTTCGCCTGGTTTATCGGGTATACCCCGCTGATGGCCGTATTTGTTGCGCGCATTTCCCGCGGTCGTACCGTGCGGGAGATGATCCTGGCGGTGGCGGTGCTGGCTCCGATCGCCACCACCATCTGGTTCACTCTGCTGGGTGGTTCCGGCATTTACCATCAGTTGGCCGGCACCTTTGATCTCACCGAGGCGCTGAACGGATTCCGTTTTGACGTTGCCACGCTGACCGTCGCCCAGGCCTTGCCCGGCGGTACCTGGATGGCTGCTGCAATCCTGCTGCTCACCACCATTTTCGTGGCAACCACCGGAGACTCCATGAGCTATTCCATTGCCATGGTTGGCGCCGGTCATGACGAACCCAGCCCCTGGATCCGCGTATTCTGGGGCGGCGCCATGGCGCTGATGGCCGCTATACTTCTGTATATGGGGGCCGGCCAGATCGGTGTGTTGCAACAGTTCATTGTACTGACAGCGATACCGGTGTCGTTGATTATTCTGCCGTCGCTGTGGACCGGTCCCAAGGCCGCGATGGCAATGGCAAGAGAGCAGGGGCTGGTTTAGTCTTCAGGGGGCGGGGCTCCGCCCCCTGAAAGCCCGATGCCCAACAGGAGAACGGTGACTGATGTCTGAAGACCCCCTGAAAACGCTGTCTGACATGGCCAGTGATGCGCATGCCCGCATCCAGGCCGCCCACCAGCACATTAATCCGGTGGTGGAAGTGCGCCGGGGGATGCGCGATGCTGGTATTCCCGCCGATGTGATGACCATCGATTGCCTGCGTACCCGCCGCCGCATCACGCTGATCCTCCACGATGGCCAGCCGGGGCTGTTGCTGTACCAGTTCATCACCATCGAGGATGAAGTGGGTGACGAGTTCCGACAAATGCCGCTGTCTGACGTGGATGTCGCCATGCTGGTGGAGTGGATTCAGGATTACTTCGGGTAACCGTGACGGCCTTACCCGGTCGGGGCATTACTCGGTGCGGAGCTTCTGTTGGCTACAGATCATACACATTTTGCTACACGAAAAGAGGCCCTGTTGACCTGAGTTCAGCGTTACGATTAGACCAAAGGCTATACTGATAACAACATCAAAAACTCTTCATAACCGACGTTGGGTTACGCGCATGGTATCTCTGATGCGGGCTTTTACGGGACTGTTGACGGTGCTTTTAATGAGCGCCCCGACTCTCGCCGGGGCCGCAGAGCAGGCTATTCTGGTTACGCCCTCCTCTGCCATCGAATCACAATTCAGCGTATGGGAAGATCCGGAAGGGCAGGCGGAGCTCGGGCAGGTAAGGCGCCTGGACGATGACCGCTGGCAATCCGTACCTTCCGGGAGCGCGACCTTTGGAATTACACCGTCCGCTTATTGGTTGCGGTTTGCGGTGGCAAACCAGACCACGGAGCGTCTCAGCCTGATTGCTGAGCTGGCTTATTCGCAACTGGATGACGTGGTCTTTCACGTCTTCGCGGATGGAAAGCAGATTCAGCACGTCGAAACCGGGGATACCCGCGCGTTCTACCCGCGGCAGGTGGATCATCCCAATATGCTGTTGCGGCTGGACCTGCCCCCCGGCCAGCGGCACACCGTGTACGTGCGCGTTGAGACAGCGGGCTCGATGATTCTGCCCCTCAATGTGTGGCACGCCAACGAGTTCTTCAGTGCCGCGGGGGATGAGCAGAAGCTGCATTTCTTCTACTACGGCAGCCTGACCGTTATCATCCTGATAAATCTCGCCGTCTTTCTGACGTTGCGGGAAAAACTCTATCTCTACTACGCGCTGGCAATCGCCGGCTATCTGCTGTTTTTTGCTTCCATCAAAGGGTACAGCTTCCAGCTGCTTTACCCCGATTCGCCCGCCATCCATGCCCGGGCGTTACTGCTGTCCATGCCGATTCTGGCGCTGTTTTCGGTACTGTTTTGCCGGGAGCTGCTGAAAATACCGTCCCACAGCGCGAAACTGGATATTGCGATCCGAGTAATGATCGGTTTTGAGGTGCTTAATTTCATTGCTGCGCTGACGTTGAACTATAACGCGGCGGCCATGTTGTCGGCTGTATCAGCGTTGTTCTTTTTCTCGCTGCTGTTTGTTGCCGGCCCCATTACCTGGGCGGCAGGGGTGCGGGCCGGCGCGTTCTTCACCGTGGCCTGGACGCCTCTGACCATCGGTGTGCTGGCCACGGCGGGCCGGGCGCTGGGGTTCTTTCCGGAGAACTTCATGACTGAGCACGCAATGCAGATTGGCTCGGGGCTGGAGGCCTTCATTCTCACGTTGGCGCTGGCGGATCGACTGTACCGCGAGCGCGAAGAAAAAATACGCGCGCAGGCCGACAGCCTTCGTGAGGCACAGGCACGCAGCGACGCCCAGAAGCGACTGACCGACGTCATGACCCACGACCCGGTGACCGGCCTGCCCAACCGTAACCGCTTTGAGCGCATGGTCAACGAGCAGTTGCAGAGTGACCCAGACGGACGCTACATCGTTGGGGTGGCAAGGATTGCCCGTCTCGAAGAGATTAACCGCACGCTGGGACTCAGTCGCAGTGACCGGTTGCTGAGGCGGCTGGCCCAGGAAATGACACTGCTGGCCGAGGAACTGCCGTTTCTGCAGCGGCGGACGGACTGCCGCGGGCGCCAGGAGCTGGTGTATCAGTTATCCGGCGACAGTTTCGGTATGCTGGTAAACGCCAATAAAGTCACCGACAACTTTGAACGTCTGAGCCGGGCCCTGAAGCAACTGGTTGAGCCGGTTGCCATGGACAATCTGGCCATTGAGCTGCACCCGAAATTCGGCGCCGCCAGTTATCCGAACCACGGTGATAATGCGGCTTTGCTGATCCGCAATGCCCACGTCGGCATGGCGACGGCTCCCCGGGGGCTGCACGGCACCGGCTTTTATTCCCAGGAGCTGGATATCTACAGTGAAAGTCGCCTGACACTGATGTCTGACCTCAGGGAGGCGTTGCAGGCAAGCCACACAGAGCTGCATTACCAGCCGAAACTGTGTCTGGAAACGGGGGAAGTCATTGGCGTTGAAGGGCTGATGCGCTGGTATCATCCGGAACGTGGCTGGGTGTCGCCGGTGGACTTTATCCCGCTGGCCGAGGAAACCGGCGTCATCCGCCAGCTGACCCGCTGGGCGGTCGAGCGGGGCATTCGCGATCTGGCGCGGCTGTCCGGCGACTACCCGGACCTGACCGTGTCCATCAATATTTCGGCGCGGGATCTGGGCTCGGGTGAACTCAGGCGGTCCATTGAATCGGCGCTCAAACGTCATGGTGTGGCGGCGCCACGCCTGACACTGGAGCTTACCGAAACCGCGGCCATGGAAGATCCGGAAAAGGGTCTGGTGGCGCTGGGCTCACTGGCAGAGACCGGGCTCGCACTCTCCATTGACGATTTCGGCAGTGGCTATTCTTCGCTTTCCTACCTGAAGCAATTGCCGGCCAGAGAGCTCAAGCTTGATCGCTCGCTGGTGGCGGACATTGCCACCAGTGGCAGCTCCCGGGTGATCCTGGAAACCGCTATCAATATGGCCCACAGCCTGGATTATCGGGTTGTCGCCGAGGGTGTTGAAAACGAGCAGGTCGCCCGGCTGCTGCGGGACCTGGGATGTGACCGGCTGCAGGGGTTCTGGCTTTGCCGCCCCTTGCCGCTCAACGATCTGAAGCACTGGCTGGCACGCTACGCCGAATCCGCCAACCCTCTGTTTGAGGCCCCCACAGCCGGGTGAACAATGGCCGATCTGGATAAACTCAATCTGCGCCACCTGTATTACTTCTGGGTGATTGCCCGCGAGGGCGCCATCGTCCGGGCGGCGGAGCATCTGGATCTGACGCCCCAGACCCTGAGCGGGCAGCTGGCGGCGTTCGAATCAGCATTGGGCAACGCACTGTTCCGTCGTGCCAACCGGTCACTGCAGCTGACGGACTTTGGTCAGACCGTGTTCAGCTACGCCGACGATATGTTCCAGACCGCCCAGGCTCTGACTGACGTGTTGCGCCAGCCACCGGAGAACCGCCCCCTCAGTCTGTCGCTGGGGATTGCCGCCTCAATCCACAAACTCATTGCCTTCAGTCTGACCGCGCCGGCGCTGGCGCTGAGCCGTGAGGTGCGCCTGAACTGCCGGACCGGGGATACCGCGGCCCTGCTGAAGCGGCTGGGTCAGCGGGAGCTGGATGTGGTGCTGACCGATTGCCTGCCGGATTCGCGCGAGGCCAGTCAGTTCCGCAGTTATCGATTGGCCAGCTCGTCCATGTCCCTGTTTGCGGCGCCTGAGCTGGCGAACCGACTGTCCGGTAACTTTCCGGCAAGCCTGGATGGCCAGCCGTTTCTGGCGACCTCGCTTGATGCACCCTACATCCACGCCCTGATGAACTGGTTCTCCAGCCAGGGCATCCGCGTAAAACTGGTGGCGGAGGTGGACGACAGCGCGCTGATCAAGGTGTTCGGACGGGAAGGCCTTGGTTACTTTGCCGCGCCAACGTCCATTCGGGAGGAAGTGTGCCGGCAGTACCAGGTCATCCACGTTGCCAGCATCGGCGACGTCCGGGACACCCTATACGCCGTGACTCGCGCTCGCGGAGGTCACAACGAAGCCGTGGCGGAGCTATTAAAAGAGCGCCCGGACCTGACGGATTAGCTCGAGAAATTAGATGAATAGATAAGATAAAACTTTATTCTTTTCGATCTTTTGTTGGCGGATGATGGAATCGTGTCCATGACAGGAGAGTCGATCATGAAAACGATTCACAAGTTCCGGCTGGAGTGCACAAAAGAACCCACAACCCTCAAGCTTCGTGAAGGTTGCCGGGTGGTGAGGTGCGAATACCTGGTACCGCAGAAGGGTGTGTATCTGTGGGTGGAGCAACCACTGAACATCGCGATTCCGACCATCGAGCGGCAGTTCCTGGTGGCCTTTTCCGGCGATCCGGTGCCGGACAGTTATGAGTACCTTGATACCGCGTTGGATCCGTTTGGGCCGGAGGCCTATCACATCTACGAGGTCACCGAAGCGCAGCCGGGCGCGTCAAAGCCGACGCATCACCACTCAGGCGTGATGATGGGCGCTGACTTCAAGCGGGCCGGCGCAGCCTGATCCGCGGGCAGTAACGCCGCTGCATGTTCTTCCGTGTTGAAGTAGCGTTGGTAACGCCCACTGGCACGGAAGGCTTGCAGTCGCCTGTTGAATTTGCCGAGCAGTTCCCTGGATTCAAAATCGGTGGCGCGGGGAAACAGCAGGAAACTTTTGTTCTCCAGGATGGCGCGGGGATGGTGAACAATCTCACGGGCGGCTGAGGGCGTCAGTTCCCGCCGCAGAATGTGGTAACCCACGTTGATTTCCTCCGGGAAGGCGTCGATCCGACCGCGCACCAGACGGGCGACCATGCCCTGGCCGTGGGCTTCCTGGTCAAAGTAGGGGGGCCAGTCCCCGACCGTGATACTCAGGTGATTATTATCGTCCGCGCGGGCCGCCTGAACTGACAGTAAAATAGCCGCCACTAACGGCATCAGGGTCAACTTCATGGATACATCCGGAATTCTCTGAGGGGGCTGCTCTTCTGAGTCTAGAACATTTGGCGTATGCTGGCTCCGCCCGATGTCCCCATTATATGCGGAATCCTTTCGATGAAATTCCCCAAAGCTACGGTCATACTGGTCTCGGCCGCCCTGATATTTATCGCCTGGGACCTTACCCGTGACAAGCGGGAGCCTGGCGATACCAGCCGATTTACCAATCTTGCCTCGCACCCGGCGGCCCGCAGCGAGGTGGTGGACTGGGTCATCTCCCGCATTCCGGAACTGTGTGTGGAGATCGCGGGGCAGCCCGCCGGCAGTCCGGCGCACGCCGAGTGTGTGGATCGCAGTGAGTCCCGTCACTCGCTCTGCCGGCGCGCGATCTATGGCAGTTTCCCGGAGGTTATCCGCTCTGAGGCTGCCTTTCGGGATGTAACGCTTACCATGATGGATTGCCTGGTCCAGTAGCGCAGGCCAACAACAGAGAGCCAAACCATGACCAACGACGAACTGACCGCCGTACTTGAGCTTGATGGCGAGGAACGATACGACTATTTCCTCAGCCGCGTGGGTGAGGAGCGGGAAATCTGGATTCTGGTAAACGCGGACAATCGTTTCCTGAAAATTGCCTCCGAAGATGGTGACGTCGAATACCTGCCCGTGTGGCCGGATTCCGAGTTTGCCGCCGAGTACGCTAAAGACGCCGACGATCTGTCACCAAAGAGTATTTCGCTGCCGGACTTCTTCAAGAAATGGGTGCCGGGCCTGGCAAAGGACGGTCTGGATATCGGTGTATTCCCCGGGTTGGACAAAACCCTGTGGATCACCGAGCCGGATGAGCTGAAACAGGATCTTCAGGACGAATTGGCGAGCTTTTGAACAGCGCAGCGGGGCTGTGACGGCCGGCCGTTCATTTTACGGTCATAATGCCGCACCCCGCATGGTTACAGGGTTTCAGAAGACTGTGCGCCCTGTTCCCACAAACTTATCCACAGTTTTTGTGGGCAACTTCAGCCCGGAGTGGCCAGCCGCGCCGGAAGCTGGCAAAGTTCACCCCTTAAAAAATTGAACATTAGCAAGAGGATTGGCCCGTGACGGACCTGGTAGAGTACACACTGAACGACGGCATCGCGACCGTCGTGATCAACAACGGTAAGGCGAACGCTCTCAGCCACGAAGTGTTTGAGGGCCTGAATGCGGCGCTGGATCAAGCTGAGCAGGATAAGGCGGTGGTCATTCTGAGCGGCCAGCCCGGCGTGTTTTCCGCCGGCTATGACCTCAAGGAAATGCAGAAGGGGCCGGACGAAGCCGCCGCACTGGTGACCGTAGGTTCCAAACTGACCCGCCGACTGGCTGCTTTCCCCCTGCCGGTGATTGCCGCCTGCAGCGGCCATGCCATCGCCAAGGGTGCTTTCATTCTGCTGTCGGTCGATCACCGCATCGGTATCGAAGGCCCGTTCAAGCTTGGGCTGAACGAGGTGGCCATCGGCATGACCATGCACCACGCCGGCATCGAAATCGCCCGCCATCGGCTGGCGCCGGCGCATTTCTACCGTTCGGTGGTGAATGCGGAAATCTACAGTCCGGAAGGGGCGGTGGAAGCCGGTTTTCTGGATGAGGTTGTGGCGCAGGACAAACTGATCGAGCGCGCCACCGAGCTGGCGAGCCATTTCAAGACCCTGAACATGCGCGCTCACCGGGAAACCAAGGTCAAAGCCAAGGCCGATTACCTGTCGCTGCTGGACCGTTGCATCGTGAAAGACGCTGAAAACCTCGGTCTGCAGGGCTGATTCAGCGAAAACGGCTCAGGAAATCCCGGTGTTGGCGCAGCGCGCGATCAATGCCGGTGGCGCGGAACCGCACCGCCTGACCCGGCAGACACTGGGCCAGGCGGCTTGCCGCCAGCGGCGTCAGGTTGCCCAGGCGTGGGTAACCACCGATGGTTTGCCGGTCGTTCAGTAGCACGATGGGTTGACCGTCCGGCGGCACCTGCACCGCGCCCAGTGAAATTCCCTCCGATATCAGAGAGTCAACGGCACAGCGAAGCGCCGGCCCGATCAGGCGAACGCCCATGCGGTCCGCCCGCTGGTCTACCCGCCACAGGGCATTGAAGGCCTCGAACAGGCTGCTGCCGGTAAAAGCCGCTATCTGTGCCCCGGGCAGCAGATCCAGGGTGGCGGTGTGGCGGTAATCCGGTTGTTCCCACTCCGGCGCTTGCCGTTCATCCCCAGTGGCCTCCGACCGGGTGATCGCCAATCTGTCACCGCTGCGCAGGCTGCTGCCCTGACCGTCAAATCCGCCGAGCTGCTCCCTCGTAACGCTGGCTACACTGCCCAGCACCGCCGTGCCCCGAAACCCGCCGGAAACAGCAAGATAGGCCCGCAGGCCGCTGACCGGCGCGGAAAAGCTCAGGACATCGCCGGACCTGATGACAAGCGTCCGCCACCTTGGGGCGGGTTGCTGGTTGTGGCGGATGCCGAGATCGGCGCCGGTCAGTGCGATGGTCATATCCCGTTCAGCGACCAGTTCCAGACCGCCAAAGGTCACTTCCAGTACCGCCGCGCCCCAGTCGTTGCCCGTCAGCCGGTTGGCCCAGGCCCAGGCGTGTAAATCCGCCGGCCCGCCCTGGGTAATGCCGAGGTGTCGCACCCCGAAGCGCCCGGCGTCCTGCAGCAGGGCCAGGGGGCCGGCGCGGGCGACGCGGAAGCCGCTGATCATGGTGTTGCTCATGGGGCTGACGCCGGCGCGGTGGGCGTGGTGTCGCCACCCAACTGCTCGAATGTGGACTGATCCACCGCCACAAAGCGTACCCGGTCTCCGACCCGCAGCAGGCTGAGGCCGTCGCGATGGCGGTCAAACAGACGGGCCGGCGTGCGGCCAATCAGGTTCCAGCCACCGGGCGTAACCAGTGGGTAGGCGGCGGTTTGCCGGCCTGCAATCGCCACGCTGCCGGCGGGCACCTGCTGACGCGGCGTGTCCAGGCGCGGGCAGACCAGCGCGTCATCCAATAAACCCATGAACGCGAAGCCGGGCGCGAACCCCAGCGCAAACACGCAGTAGTCGCGGTTGCTGTGCGCCTCGATGACGGCGGGCACAGAGAGCCCGGAAAGCTCGGCGACCCGTGGCAGGTCGGGGCCGGTTTGCAGGTCATACCAGGTGGGCAGCTCGTGTAGCGTTCCGCCGGCATCGGCCTCCACGGGTTCCAGCCGGCCCAGTAGTTCGATCAGTTGCTGCCTCGCCTCGCATGGGCTGATCCGCAGCGGGTCGAACACCACCAGCAAGGTGGTGTAGGACGGCACGAGATCCACCAGCATGTCGCCGAAGGCCGTCTCGCAGTCCCTGGTCAGGGCGGCCAGCCACGCCAGGTTGCTTTCCTCAATGCGATCGAACAGCCGGATCATCCAGCTGTCCAGGCCGGCCCGCTCGAGGCAGGGCAAAGGCGCCGGTTTCATGCGGGCTGACTAAGCGCGTTCAGCATTTGGCGAATGGCGCGCACCGAGGCCACGGATTCGGCATTGTCCCCGTGCACGCACAGGGTGTCAGCCTCCAGTATCAGGTCACTACCGTCGCTTGTGGTCAGCGGTTGCCCGGTGGCGATGCGCCGGGCCTGGTCGAGGATGAGTTCCGGTTCATGGTGAACGGCGCCGGGCTGTGCGCGGGAAACAAGCCGCCCGGCGCCGTCGTAGGCGCGGTCAGCGAAGGCTTCAAACCAGAGGGTAATGCCCTGCTCGCGGGCCAGATCGCGCAGCGTGGTGGTGTCGCGGGTGGCCAGGGTCATCAGCGGCAGGTTCGCGTCGAACGCGCGGATAGCACGGGTAACGGCGATGAATACCTCCGGGTCGCGCACCATATCGTTATACAGCGCCCCGTGGGGTTTGACGTAGCGAAGCTCGCTGCCTTCGGCGCGGCACATGGCCGCCAGTGCGCCCACCTGATACAGCACCAGGTTCTCGATTTCCGTCGGTGAGCAGGCCACAGAACGTCGGCCGAAGCCGACCAGGTCCGGATAGGCCGGGTGGGCGCCGATTCCGACCGCATGCTCAGCCGCCAGGCGAACGGTGCGCCGCATGACGTCGGGATCGGAGGCGTGAAAGCCGCAGGCAATGTTGGCAAGGTCAACGTGCGGCATCACCTCGTGATCCAGCCCCATCACCCAGGGCCCGAAGCTCTCGCCCATGTCGGCATTCAGCAGTAAAGATTTCATGGTGCTCCCTCTGTCTCTCTCGATTCTCGCACGGCTTCATGATATATCAGCAACCCTATTGTCCCATTTTTCGTTTGGAAGCTTCAGCTATGCCCAAAGCCAGTGAAATCAAGAAGAATTCCGCCGTCGAATACGAAGGCCGCGCTTACTTTGTGAAGGATATCGAACGTTCGGTTCCCCAGGGCCGTGCCGGAGGCAGCCTTTACCGCATGCGGATGTACGACGTGGTCACCGGCGCCAAACTGGACGAGACATTCAAGGACTCGGACATGCTGAACCTGGCGGATCTGGTGCGCCGCCCGGTTTCGTTTTCCTATTCCGACGGTGACGAATTCGTGTTCATGGATACCGAGGATTTCACCCAGTACAGCCTTAACCGCGACGGCATTGCCGATGAGCTGCTGTTCATCAGTGAAGATACCCAGGGCCTGATGGTCGTTCTGGTCAGTGACGCGCCGGTCGCGCTGGACCTGCCCCCCACGGTGGATCTTGAGATCGAGGAAACCGATCCGTCGGTCAAGGGCGGTTCCGCTACCGCGCGCACCAAGCCTGCCAGGCTGACTACCGGGCTGGTGATCCAGGTGCCGGAGCATATTTCCACCGGTGACCGGATCAAGATCAACGTGGAAGAGCGCCGCTTTCTGGGTCGGGCCTGAGTGTTATGAGTGATCGCGTTTCTCGACCTGTCTCCAGACCTGTCTCCAGACCCGTTTCCGCGTCCGCCATCGAGAAGCACGTCTACAAGGTGTTTCCCAACGACATGAATGCCCACAACACCGTGTTCGGGGGCATGATCATGGCCAAGTGCGACCGCCTGGCATTGGTGGTGGCGGAGCGTCATTCCGCCCACGTCTGTGTCACCGCGGCGGTGGACTCCATTCATTTCCGCGCCCCGGCCAAAGGCAACGATACCTTGCTGTTCAGTCTGTCGCTGAATCGCAGCTGGGGGTCTTCCATGGAAATTGGCGCGCGGGTGGAAGCGGAGAACAGTTACACCGGCGACGTTCGCCATATTCTCTCGGCGTTTTTCACCTTCGTGGCGCTTGATGAGAATGACAAGCCGGTGGACGTGCCCGCGGTGTTGCCGGAAACGGACGAGCAGAAGCGACGCTTCGACAACGCCGAGATCCGCCGTGAAGGTCGCCTGGAAACCCGCAAGAAGCTATCCGGCCGCTAGATCCTACAGCCCTGCATCCCGGACATTCTCCATGACCACGAAGGTGCTGGTCTGCAGAACGTGGGGCAGGGCGGATATCTCCTCACCGAGTACCTGGCGGTATTCCGCCATGTTGCCGGTCCGCACCTTCAGCAGGTAATCGAAATTCCCGGCAATCATATGGCACTGCTCAACCGCTGAAATCTGCTTGACGGCGGTATTGAACGCCGCCAGCGCGTCACTGCTGGTGTCGTTGAGGGTGACCTGGGCAAAGGCGATATGGCTTTGCCCCAGCTTGGTCTGATTCACCAGCGCAGTGTATCCGGTCACATAGCCCTGCTCCTCCAGCCGCCGCATTCGAACCTGACACGGGGTTTTTGAAAGGCCCACCCGTGACGCCAGCTCGGTGATGGTGATGCGTGCGTTCTTCTGCAACTCACGAATGATGGAGTGATCGATGCGGTCAAGTTCGAACATGGGCTCTGGTCCTGGGTACTGAAAGTCGGTTCCGCCATCCTGATCTTATGTCGCCCCGGGGTCGTAACTCCCCGAAAGCGCGCACTGTTTACGCAAGCGGGCAAGTCCTTGTCAGGGGCGCTATGCTTATCAGTGTGAGCTTAAGGTACCGTAAAGGTTTACAGGTTACCGGTATGCGCAGTTTAAGGTGTTTTTCCTGAAAGATTAACTTTATCTGAGAAATAGATAAATTTTTATTCATTAAAAAAGCCGAATTGACGCGTCAAACCGGGTCTTACAGTGAAAACGTCTTTGTTGTAATCGGTAGAATGCGGCAAAGACAAACAACTGAGAGGGTACATCTATGAGACCGCAGCAATCAGTGACTCCCGAGCTTGCAGACAGCCGGCAGGCCCTTCGTGATTACTACCTTGCGGATGAATACACGGTCATCCGCGAGATGATTGCTGGCGCTCAGTTGTCTCAGACCGAGCGAGACGCCATCTCCGCGCGCGCCGCGGACCTGGTTCGCAGTGTCCGCAGCAATGCGAAGTCCACCATCATGGAGAAGTTCCTGGCAGAGTACGGCCTCACCACCAAAGAGGGGGTGGCGCTAATGTGCCTCGCAGAAGCGCTTCTGCGTGTGCCGGATAACCTGACCATTCATGAGCTGATTGAAGACAAGATCACCTCCGGTGCCTGGGGCGCCCACGTGGGCAAGGCGTCGTCGCCACTGATCAACACCGCCACCGTTGCGCTGCTGATGACCAGTAACCTGCTCAAGGATTCCGAGCGCAACACGGTGGGCGACACCCTGCGCAAGCTGCTCAAACGGTTTGGCGAGCCGGTGATCCGCACCGTGGCCGGTCAGGCAATGAAGGAAATGGGCCGCCAGTTCGTGCTTGGTCGCGATATCGACGAAGCGCAGGACGAAGCCAAAGAGTACATGGAGAAGGGCTACACCTATTCCTATGACATGCTCGGCGAAGCCGCACGCACCGATGACGATGCCCAGCGGTATTTCGACTCCTATTCCAATGCCATCGACAGTATTGCGAAAAGCTGCAAGGGCGATGTGCGCAAGAACCCGGGCATTTCCGTCAAGCTCTCGGCGCTGCTCGCGCGCTACGAGTATGGCAACAAGGAACGGGTGATGAATGAGTTGCTGCCCCGGGCTAAAGAGCTGATGAAGAAAGCGGCGGCGGCAAACATGGGATTCAATATCGATGCCGAAGAGCAGGATCGTCTGGATCTGTCACTGGATGTGATCGAGGCGCTGGTGGCCGATCCTGAACTGGCCGGCTGGGATGGCTTCGGCGTTGTGGTCCAGGCGTACGGCAAGCGGGCGGCGTTTGCCCTCGACTGGCTCTATGGGCTGGCTGAAAAGCACGATCGGCGGTTCATGGTGCGTCTGGTCAAGGGTGCCTATTGGGACGCGGAAATCAAGCGTGCCCAGGTGATGGGCCTCGATGGTTTCCCGGTGTTTACCCGCAAGGCCTGCAGCGATGTGTCGTTTCTGTCCTGCGCCACCAAGCTGCTGAACATGACGGACCGCATCTATCCCCAGTTTGCCACTCACAATGCCCATTCGGTGTCGTCCATTCTTGAGATGGCGCAGATCAAGGGCGTGGACAACTACGAATTCCAGCGCCTGCACGGCATGGGCGAATCGCTGCATGACGAGGTGCTGAAAGTGAGCGGCGTGCCGTGCCGCATCTACGCGCCGGTTGGTCCCCACAAGGATCTGCTTGCCTATCTGGTACGACGCCTGCTGGAGAACGGCGCCAACAGCTCCTTCGTGAACCAGATTGTCGACACCAGTATCACCCCGGAAGAGATTGCCAAGGATCCGATTCTCAGCGTCGAGGAGATGGGCAGTAAAATCTCCAGCAAGGCAATCGTGCATCCGTTCAGCTTGTTCGGCGAACAGCGTCGAAACTCCAAAGGCTGGGACATTACCGATCCGGTGACGGTCGAAGAGATTGATGCCGGGCGTGATGCCTATCGGGATCATCGCTGGAAAGGCGGCCCGCTGATAGCCGGTGAGGCCAGCGGCGGCGAGGTTCAGGTGGTGCGTAACCCAGCCAACCCGGACGATCTGGTCGGTCACGTGACCCAGGCCTCCGAAGCCGATGTGGATACCGCCATCACGGCGGCAGCAGCCGGATTCCGGGCCTGGGCAGACACCCCGGTGGAAGAGCGTGCCGCCTGCGTTCGGAAAGTGGGTGACCTCTACGAGGAACATGCCTACGAGCTGTTTGCACTGACCACCCGCGAGGCGGGCAAATCCCTGCTGGATGCCGTTGCCGAGATCCGCGAGGCAGTGGACTTTTCCCAGTATTACGCCAACGAGGCGGTCCGCTACAAGAATAGTGGCGAAGCCCGCGGCGTGATGTGCTGCATCTCGCCGTGGAACTTTCCGCTGGCGATCTTTACCGGCCAGATCCTGGCCAACCTTGCCGCTGGCAACACCGTGCTCGCCAAGCCCGCCGAGCAGACTTCGCTGCTGGCTGTTCGAGCGGTGGAGTTGATGTATGAGGCCGGCATCCCGCGGGACGCCATCCAGCTGTTGCCCGGCACCGGTGCCACCGTGGGCGCGGCGCTGACCTCCGATGCCAGGGTCAGCGGCGTGTGTTTCACCGGGTCCACGGCCACCGCCCAGCGCATCAACAAGGCGATGACCGAGAATATGGCGCCGGATGCACCGCTGGTGGCCGAAACGGGCGGCCTGAACGCCATGATTGTGGATTCCACCGCGTTGCCGGAACAGGTGGTGCGGGACGTCCTCGCGTCCTCCTTCCAGAGCGCCGGCCAGCGTTGCTCGGCACTGCGCATGCTTTATGTGCAGAAAGACATTGCCGATCACCTGCTGGAAATGCTCTATGGCGCCATGGAGGAACTGGGCATTGGTGACCCGTGGCAGCTGTCCACCGACGTAGGCCCGGTGATTGATGAAAACGCCCGCAAGAAAATCGTTGATCATTGCGACGAGTTCGAGCGCAAAGGCCGCCTGCTGAAAAAGCTGGAGGTGCCGGAGAAAGGGTTGTTTGTCTCACCGGCGGTGCTGGGCGTCAGTGGCATTGAAGAACTTGAGGAGGAAATCTTCGGGCCGGTGCTGCACGTGGCCACCTTCGAGGCCAAAAACATCGACAAGGTCGTTGATGACATCAACGCCAAGGGGTATGGCCTGACGTTTGGTATTCACAGCCGGGTGGATCGCCGTGTGGAGCGCATTGCCAGCCGCATCAGGGTGGGCAACACCTACGTCAACCGTAACCAGATCGGCGCCATCGTCGGCTCTCAGCCTTTTGGCGGCGAAGGGCTGTCCGGCACCGGCCCGAAGGCCGGTGGCCCGCAGTACGTGCGCCGGTTCCTGAAGGGCGACACCGTTGAGCGCCCGGCCGAGGCCGGCGCGAAAACGATCGATATCAAAAAACTGGAAAGCCTGATTGGCAGCCTTCGGGATCAGCAGTCGCCGAAGCCGGAAGCGCGCATCGAAGCGCTGACGCCGGTGTTCGGCCAGGTGCCTGCGCCGCTGGATGCCGAGGCGGAGGAGTTGCCGGGCCCAACCGGCGAGCTTAACCGCCTGAGCAATCACGCCCGGGGCGTGGTGCTGTGCCTGGGGCCGGATAAGCAGACTGCGCTGGAACAGGCGGCGACGGCGCTGTCCCAGGGTAACAAGGTGGTGGTGATCGCGCCGGAAGTGGAAGATACCGTCGCCGAGGCAGCAAAAGCCGGCCTGCCCGTGGTGGGCGTTAACGGTTTGCTGGAGCCCGCCGCGCTGGAACAGGCCCGGGGTTTCACCGCCGTGGTGAGCTGTGCCGAGCAGTCGCTGCTGCGCGCGTACCGTGAGGCGCTGGCGAAGCGTGACGGTGCGCTGTTGCCGCTGATCACCGAACACACCCTGGATCAGCGCTTCGTGATCGAGCGCCACCTGTGTGTGGATACTACCGCCGCCGGTGGTAACGCCAGCCTGATTGCTGCCTCGGAGTAAGCGGAGGAGGCGACGATGGCAACCGCAGCCGGCAAACTGGTGGTGTTCTACGATGGCTCCTGCCCGGCCTGCATCAAGGACCGGCGCTGGTACGAAAAGCTGGCGAGCAAGACCGGGGAGTCGGTTGAGTGGCTGGACATTACCGGGCGTGACGAACAATTGCGGCAGGAAGGCATTGACCCGGTCAAAGCGCTGCGCGAACTGCACGTCAAGGATGAGCAGGGCAGGGTGCACCGGGAAATGGACGCTTACATTCTGCTGATGTCCCGCGTATGGGTACTGAAACCGCTGGCATGGCTGATCGGCCTGCCAGTGATCCGGCCCACTCTCGCGTCGCTATACCACCGCTGGGTGGCGAAGCGCCTGGGTGACACTCCGTAGCCGGGCAGGTCTTTTTTCAGTTGCTGGCGTAGCGTTCGTGAAGAATGCTGACTCTTTCCACGTAGGCTTTGGTCTCGGCGTAGGGGGGAATCCCGCCGTAGCGGCCGACGGCGCCGGGCCCGGCGTTGTAGGCGGCCGTGGCGAGCCGGGTGTCGCCGCCAAACCGTTCGAGCATGCGCGCCAGGTAATTGGCCCCGCCTCGTATATTTTCCGCTGCGTTCATGGCGTTGTTGACGGCCAGTTCCTGCGCCGTTGCAGGCATCAGCTGCATCAGCCCCTGGGCGCCTTTGGGGGAAATGGCGGCGGCATTGAAGGCGGATTCTGCGTGGATGACGGCGCGTACCAGGGCCGGGTCGACCCCGTACTGGCGGGCCGCGGCCTCGATTTCACTGCGGTAGGGTTTGACGAATAGCGGCGTCGTTCTCCAATCCACTTTGGAGTTGGGGTCACAGGCATAGCAGTGGAAACGGATTACTTTGAACTCGGAGCCATCGGGTCGGCTACTGCTGTAGGCCATGACGCCGTTTTGATCGCGGTAGCTGTACACCACTTCGGTTTTGCTGGAGGCGCGAGGCCGGCTGCTGCTCTGGATGTTGGTGTATTCCACCGTGCCATCGGGATGCACCACACGCTTCACGTTATCGGCATTCGCCGGGGAGCTGGTCAGTGCCAGCCAAGCGGTCGCCAGAAGGACGGTGGGGAACAATCTACTGCTGGTCATTACGCTCTCACGTCTGCCCTGAATCGTGTGCTACGGTCTCGTGCAAGTATACGCGCTTGTGAGGGCTGTGAAATGTAACGGTTAGTGTCGGAGCCCGCAAATGTGATGCGGTTGCCAGTCAAGGTGGATAGAAGTTTGAAACATGGCTGGGGGAGACGGGGGTGCCAACTGCTCTTGCCGGAATGCGTGAGCAGTTGGCAGGGATAACTTAACTAGACTTTGGGACCTTTACCTCGCATGGCGTTAACTACCAGCGATATCACCAGAAGCGCGAGAAAGATGAAGAACAGAATTTTCGCGATGCCGGCCGCGGTACCCGCGATCCCTCCAAAGCCTAATACGCCGGCAATGATGGCGATGATGAGACACACTACAGCCCAATAGAGCATATCCTTTCCTCCTTTGATGGCTTCGCTTATCAACTTGGCACAGGTTTTGAGAAAGCACAAACTGGCCGCGCCCCAGGGCGCTGCCGCTGTCTGTCATAAAAATCTCAAGTTATTGTTTTAACAATATAAATTTATTTTTGACGCATCATTACGCTTTGATAAGCAAACGTACCGACGGATGGACGGCTCAGGTTTCGGATGCAATGTCCTGCAGGGCGCTGATCAGGGAAGCCGGCTCCTGGGCACCGGAAATGAGGTATTTATCATTAATGATGAAGGCCGGCACGGCGGAAACGCCGGCCTGCTGGTAGCGCGCTTCGTCTTCGCGCACCTGTGCGGCGTAATCGTCCGAGGCGAGCACCGCACGGGCGGCGGCACCATCCAGTGAGACGGTTTCCGCGCAGCGGATCAGCACGTCGGGGTCTGATACGTTCTCTGCGCGGCCGAAATAACTTTCGAACAGCGCCTTTTTCATTTCCGTCTGTTTGCCCTGTTCGCCGGCCCATTTCACCAGGCGGTGGGCGTCAAAGGTGTTGCGGGTATGGCGCTCCTGCAATTTGTCGAAGTTCAGGCCCAGGCTGTTGGCTATGGCCATCATCTGGCTCTGGTTGGCGCGCATCTCTTCTTCACTGCGGCCGTACTTGCGGCTGAGGGCGGGCAGTATTGGTTCGCCGTCGCCGGAAGGGTCGGGGTTAAGCTCGAAGGCATGCCATGCAACCGTGAACAGCATGTCGTTGCTCAGCCGCGCCATGGCCTGTTCAAGTCGGGCGTAGCCGATGGCGCACCAGGGGCACGCAATGTCGGAAACAATGTCGATCTTGATGTGGGTCATGACGGCTCCGCAATGGCATGTTGAGTGAGCGTTCAGAATATCACTCTGATACGCCGGCTGTCTCCTGACGGCTCAGTGGCCGGTAGGCCCCCGGCGGCAGAGTGGCATCCAGCCGGATGGCCCCCATCTGCTCACGGTGCAGCGCCGTCACGCGGTTACCAACGGCATGGAACATGCGTTTGACCTGGTGGTAGCGGCCCTCGTAGATGGTCAGCCGGGCCTCAGTGGCCGCGAGGCTCTCAAGCCGGGCCGGAGAGGTGCGCAGCTGTTCATAATTGAACCAGATACCTTCGGCAAAGCGCTGTGCGGTTTCCGGTGAGATCGGATAGGCGGTGGACACGCGGTAGATCTTGGGCAGTTTGATGCGGGGTTCGGTCAGGCGGCGCGACCAGAGGCCGTCATTGGTGAGGATCAGCAGGCCGGTAGACGCCCGGTCGAGCCTGCCGGCGATGTGCAGGCCCGGGCGCAGGTCCGGGGCCAACAGCTCCATGACCGTGGGATGCTCGTCGTCCTCCGTGGCGCTGAGGTAGCCCGCGGGTTTGTGCAGCATCAGGTAAATTGCGGGCTCGCCCGCCTGCAGAGTCTTTCCTTCCACCACAACGCTGGCGAACCGGTCCACCTCCGTCGCCGCGTCGGTACACACCTGGCCGTTTACGGTCGCGAGGCCGGCGGCAATCAGTCTGTTGGCCTGCTTGCGGCTGACCCCGTTCTGGTTGCTGAGTATGCGTGAAAGTTTCATTGTGCTGATGATAGCGGTTCCGCCGGAACGCGCACAGTGAAAGTGATTGACCGTCTGTGCCGGCAGCGAAAGCGTTCCTCTGTACCTGTATTGTTTGCCTGCTAACTACTAAAGTTGGCGGTTGTCTCTTTGTTTTTTGTTGGTGGATGTTATGCGGTCACTTTTCTTCACCTACCTGGTTCCGGCCCTGTTCGTCTGGCTCTGGAGTACGGGGTTCATCGGTGCCAAGTACGGCCTGCCGTACGCTGAACCCTTTACCCTGCTGCTGATCCGCATGCTGATAACCCTGGTGCTGTTGGCGGGGCTGGCCCGGTTGCTGAAAACCCGCTGGCCGGGCTGGCGGGGCGCCGGGCATCTGGCGGTCACCGGCCTGCTGGTTCATGGCTGCTATCTGGGCGGGGTCTACTATGCTATTCAGGGTGGCATGCCTTCCGGCATTGTATCGCTCATTGTGGGGCTGCAGCCACTGGTGACTGCAGCGGCGGCCGTGGTGTTTCTGCGCGAAGGGGTATCCGGGCGCCAGTGGCTGGGGTTGTTGCTGGGGCTGGTGGGCGTGACTCTGGTGTTGATGGAGAAATTCACCGGTGACCCGGGCGATACCTCCGGTTTTCCCTTGTGGACGCTGGTCTGGGCCTTTTTTTCGCTGGCCGGCATCTCGCTGGGTACCGTCTATCAGAAGCGCCATGGCACCCAGGCGGATCTGGTGGCCGGAACGTTGATCCAGTACAGCGCGGCGTCGGTGCTTTTTGCCATCGGTGCGTTTGCGTTGGAATCCCGGGAAGTGGACTGGACACTTCAGTTACAGCTGTCCATGGCCTGGCTGGTTCTGGGTGTGTCCATTGGTGCCATCCTGTTGCTGATGTGGCTGATCCGCCGGGGTGCCGCGTCCCAGGTGGCCAGCCTGTTTTATCTGGTGCCGCCGGTCACCGCGCTGGAAGCGTTCTGGCTGTTCGACGAGCGTCTGGGCGTGCTGGCCATGGCCGGTGGTTTGGTTTCGATCACCGGGGTTGCACTGGTGGTCACTCGCAAGGCCGTCCATGGCGGCCGGCAATAGCCGTTTTTATCCGAACGGTAATCCCTCCCGACAGGACGCGACACCGGCTTTGGGGTAAGGTTGCTAGCAACTGCGATACAGAAGGAAACACAGGGAATGAGCTATTGGCTGGTGGCGAACCCCAAGGCCGGTGACGGGCAGCGAGGTCGGGAATTCTGGCTGGAACAGCTTGCCGCAGCGGGTATTCACGATCCGCAGTGTCAGGACTTCGATCAGCAGGACTGGGCCGGGCAGGTGCAGCCGGATGATGTAGTGATGGTGGCCGGCGGTGATGGTTCCGTGAACATGGGCGCGCGCCTGTGCCTGGCGCGGAAGGCGGTTCTGGCCGTGTTGCCCTCGGGCACCGCCAATGATTTTGCCCGCAATCTGGACCTGCCCGAGCAGCCAGAGGCCCTGTGCGAGCTGATCCACGAAGGCCCGGTACAGACCGTGGATGTTGCGGAATTCGAGCAGCGGCTGTTTCTCAATGTGGCCCACATCGGATTGGGTACTGCGCCGGTGTGCGAAGCGGACGACACCAGCAAGAAGTGGTTCGGCCGCTTCAGTTATGGGCTGGGACTGTTGCGCAAACTCAGTGAGAAGCGGGGATTTCACGCCGAGATACGCTGTGACAAGGGCCGGGTGAGCGGGCGGTGGCTGTCTATCGCCATTGCCAACGGCGCCTTTTTCGGCGGCGGCAATGAGATACCGGAAGCCTGTGCCACCGATGGACAGCTTGAAGTTGTGGCGGTGCGCCCCAGGCCGCTGTTCCAGTTGTTGCTGACGGCATTGATGCTACGCTTCACGCGGAAATCGCCCCGCCGCACCAGTACGGTGGTGCACCTTAAAGGCAGCCGCTGCAGCGTGATTACCCGCAAGCCGAAAACGGTGACCGCCGATGGCGATGTGGCGACCAGGACGCCGCTCGAGGTGGTGTGCCGGCAACAGGTTCTGCGGGTTATCGGGCGCCAGGTGGTGGCCGCCGACGGCTCAGCCCAGCAGTAGCGGAATCACCAGCCCGGT
This sequence comes from Marinobacter lipolyticus, assembly GCF_018424605.1. Classification (GTDB taxonomy): domain Bacteria; phylum Pseudomonadota; class Gammaproteobacteria; order Pseudomonadales; family Oleiphilaceae; genus Marinobacter; species Marinobacter lipolyticus_B. Next base: position 154,384 of record NZ_QTKT01000006.1, read on the forward strand.
GACCACCGCAAGCACAATAATCAGGAAAATCAGCTGCTTCCACGGGAAGCGTGGTTTTTCTTCGATTTGCAGTTCTTTCTCCAGATGCTCCCTCAGCAGGCGGGTGTTACGGGTGTTGGCCTTGTAGACGATGTCAAAGGCATCGCCGACGACCGGCACCATGCCCCCGAAGGTTTCCACCAGCATATTCTTGACCATGTGGGTTTGGACGCTGGTGCTGGCGCCGGCACGGTGAGCTTCCAGCAGCACGTACAGTGACAGCAGCAGCCCGATGACATCGCCCACCACCGGCAGCAGCCCGATAATCGGGTCGAGACCGAGACGGATTCTGGTGAACGGGATGCGGATGGCGGTATCCGTCAGGCGCGAGAATCGGTCCAGGCGTGCAAGCGTTGCCCGTTGACGCGCTCTCAGGTCGGTGGTCTGTGCCGCGCTGTCGCCATTGCTCATGGTGCTGTCTTCCTGCAGTAAAGTCCCCGTGTCGGGCCAGGTCATACTAACCCGCCGGCTCACTCGCCAGCCAGTATCCAGGCCGCTGCTTTTTCCGCAATCATCAACGTGGGTGAGTTGGTGTTGCCACTGGTGATGGTCGGCATGACCCCGGCATCCACCACACGCAGGCCGGATACTCCCCGTACCCTGAGGTGGGGATCGACCACTGCCATGGGGTCATCGGCCCGACCCATGCGGGTGGTGCCCACAGGGTGGAAGATGGTGGTGCCAATATCTCCGGCCAGACGAGCCAGCTCGTCGTCGCTCTGGAATTGGACGCCGGGCTTGTACTCCTCGGGTTGGTAGCAGGCAAAGGCAGGTTGCCCGGCGATGCGGCGGGTAACCCGCAGCGAGTCTGCGGCCACTTTGCGATCTTCCGCGGTGCTCAGGTAATTAGGCGCAATAGCGGGCGCGTCCTCGGGGTTGGCGCTGCGAATGCGTACGGTGCCGCGACTGGTCGGGTTGAGGTTGCATACGCTGGCGGTGATCGCCGGGAAGTCGTGCAGCGGCTGGCCAAAGGCGTCGAGGCTCAACGGTTGGACGTGGTACTGGATGTTGGCGTAGCGGTATTCGGCAAGGTTTTCCCCCACCCCGGGGAGGTCCTGCACCACGGGGATTCCATGCTGCTCCAGCAGCTCCGAGGGGCCGATCCCGGAAAGCTGCAGCAGTTGTGGCGAGCCGATGGCCCCTGCGCTCAGCAGCACCTCCCGGCTGGCGTGCACCACGACCTCACTCTGGCCCTGACGGGCCACCCGCACACCGGTGCAGCGGGCGCCACCGGTTGTTCCGGCATCCATGACCAGCCCAAGCACCCGGGTTGAATGCCAGACGGTGAGGTTGGGACGCTTCGCGGCTTTGCGGAGAAACGCTTTGGAGGTATTCCAGCGCCACCCCGACCGTTGGTTGACCTCGAAATAGTCGACGCCCTCATTGTCGCCGCGGTTGAAATCCCGGGTGCGGGGGACGCCCGCCTGCACCGCCGCGGCGGCGAAATCCTCAAGCACCTGCCAGCTCAGGCGCTGATGCTCCACCCGCCATTCCCCGCCGTGCCCGTGGAACCGGTGATGATCCGGATCCGCATCACCACCTTCGTCCATCCGGTAATGGTCTTCATGGCGCATGAAGTCGGGCAGACAGTTGTCCCAGCGCCAGGCGTCCTCTCCGGTGACCTCTGCCCAGTGATCGTAATCGCGGCGCTGGCCGCGGATATAGAGCATGCCATTGATACTGGAGCACCCGCCCAGGGTCTTGCCACGGGGGTAGATCAGCGAGCGACCGTTGAGCCCCGGCACAGGTTCGGTGCGAAATCGCCAGTCAGTGCGCGGATTGTCGATGCAGTACAGATACCCCACGGGAATGTGGATCCAGTGGTAATTGTCGCGACCGCCTGCTTCGATCAGCAGTACCCGATGGTTCGGGTTGATGCTGAGGCGGTCGGCCAGCAGGCAGCCAGCGGTTCCGGCACCCACGATGATGAAATCGAACGGCCCGGTCGTCGGGCTTGGGCTGTCAGTCATGTTGGTTAACCAGGTTGTTTTTGTTCTGTTGGTACAAACGTTTTAACTGAAATTACGCTCCAGCGCATCCCGGCGCTGACAATTTATGCCTCCGCCCGTGGGATACGTTTTGTCACTGAAATTTCTCCGCGAACCGGTAATCTGATGACTGGCATAAACGACCAGTTTCAGTGGCAATTTGTGACAGAGTGTCGCTTTCACAACTACCTGCTGAGTTCAACCAACGAATTCTGGACAAGGACACGAACAATAATGGTTACCCTGATGAAATCACTCGTTGCCGGGGCGCTGAGAAACGCAGCCCTGGGCTCTCTTCTCGTTCTGCTTTCCGGTGGCGGGGCGCTGGTGAACGCGTCGGAACGGCTGTACATCTTTACCGAGAACTATCCCCCCTACAACCAGTCCGCCACCGGCAAGGGCTTTGCCCACAACGAGGACGACATCACCGGCATTTGCAGTGAGATGGTGAAGGCCATGCTGGCGCGGGTCGACTACGACTACGTGATGAAAATGCGTGACTGGAGTTACGCTTATGACTGGGTCCAGGGTCGTGAGAACCACGGCCTGTTCTGCACCGCCCGTACCGAGCAGCGGGAGTCCCAGTTTCAGTGGGTGGGACCGCTGGCGCCCATCCAGTGGACATTGTTTGCGGCACCGGGCTCCGATATCACGCTGGACTCACTGGAAGACGCCAAGGGGTATCGCATCGCCGGTTACAAGGGCGATGTCATGTCCGATTATCTGGTTCGCCAGGGGTTTGATGTGGTGATGAGCATCTCCGGAGACGTTAACCCTCGGCGTCTCACTCTGGGTGAGGCCGATCTGTGGGTAACGGACGGGCTCGTCGGGCCACTGGTCGCCGAGCAGGAACACGGCATTTCCGGCCTGGTGCCGGTGCTGGTCTTCCGCGAAACCCCCATGTATCTCGCGCTGAGCAATGAGACCAATCCGGCAATCGTGACCGCCCTGCAAGGAGCACTCGATGAAGCCCGACGCTCGGGAGAGCTGGATGGGCTGGTCAGCCGCTCGGCACCGCCGGGGGAATGAAATACGTTGTGAAATTGCCGATCCTCGTATAGAACTTACAGGGTAGCTCCAACTTTCTTACGAGGATCGCCAATGGCTTTTTCACCCGAGTATCTTGCTGAACTGAACCTGCTGGCCCAGTTCCAGTCCACCTCGGCACAGGAGGGCATCAAGGTGCACCAGCATTCCGCCCCGGAGGCGTCTGTGAAGGCTGCGGAGCGCCTGCATCAGAAAGGGTTGATCACCCAGAAAGACGGTGGCTACCTGACAGCACTCGGCAGTGAGGCGGTGGAGCTCACCCAGAAGCTGCAGTCCATCCTGGCAAGCCGCTGAGTGGTTCAGGCCCTGGGGTCAGTACCACAAACCATGGTCGGAAGCCGGCCTCTGCCGTTCCAGCATAACGCCTTTGCCCTCCAGAATACGTAACAGGATCTGGGTGTCTTCCACGTTCAGGAAGCTACCCAGGGCCACGTCCTCCCCCCGATGGCTGATGAACAGTTTCGGTGGGGTAAAGCCGTGGCGTGGCAACTTGACCTGGACCCGGGTATAGGCACGGGGGAACCGCCACTCCCGTTGCTTGGTTCTGCGTCCTTTCTCCAGGGTGACCGACTCCGCCGTGACGATCAGAACCTCCTGGGCCTGGCAGGCCCGGGAGGTCAGGTAGATACCGGCTGCGAGCGCCAACAGTTCCAGCCCGGCGAAGGGCACGATTACCCAGGCACCGGCCAGTGCCATGCCGACCGATATCACCAATGACACCGCAAACAGTGCCATCCAGATACGCAGGTTGCCGGCCCAGCTCAGTGAGCGGTTGGGGGTGAGCAGCAGGCGCATGCCTTGCTCACAGTGCAGGTGCTCTACCATTCGCCTGACCCCGATGCGGGTATGATGTGACTATACGACGACGGCCCCGGTGCCGATGAGTGAACCTTATCTGACGAAGCCGTAATTCAAACGGGGCGCGGTAAACGACATACTTGTCTCTTCCAAGCATAGTTGCAGGTGCAGGGGAGTTCCCGTTTGGCCAAGAAATCGTTTCCATGCCGCCTTGGTGGTTATATTGCGTGGTCTGTTGCAGGATTGCTGGCGCTGGTCGTGGCAACGTTGTTGCTCATGAGATTCGTGAATCCCCCCACCTCCGCGTTCATGCTGGCGCACTGCCTGAGCTCGGAAGATGCCAGGGTGCATTACCAGTGGGTCGACTACCGGCGAATTTCCAAATGGATGCCACTGGCGGTGGTTGCCAGTGAAGATCAGCGTTTTCCGACCCATTGGGGCGTCGATTTCGCCGCCATCGGCAAGGCGTTGGAGGAATACCGGGCGGGCGAAGGGCTGCGGGGCGCCAGTACCATTACCCAGCAGACCGCAAAAAACCTGTTTCTCTGGAATGACCGCAGTTTCGTACGCAAAACCCTGGAAGCCGGGCTGGCTCTGGGGCTTGAGACCTTCTGGTCAAAGCAGCGCATCCTTGAGGTCTACCTCAACATCGCCGAGTTCGGCCCCGGCATCTATGGCGTGGAGGCGGCCAGCCGCGCCTATTTCGGTGTCAGCGCCCGCGATCTTTCCCGCTCCCAGGCAGCGCGACTGGCGGCGGTGCTGCCGAATCCGAAGGTACTCCGCGCCGGCGATCCGTCGCCGTATGTCTGGGAGCGGGCGGCCTGGGTTCAGCGGCAGATGCAGCAGCTGAACGGGCCGGGTTATCTGCAGGGGCTGTAGCGGAACCCCACGCACAGGTAACGAAATCGATACAGTGATTTTCTGGCACTGTGGCACTCTGAGCGAACGGGAGTCGCACCACCGGATGCGTAGTGTACGGATACCTGTCCGTGGATCGGCTCTGCTAGAGTAACTCGGTATCCCGTCTCTGCTAAAGGATCTGCGTTCGTTATGTCCAGACAGTCCACCCATTCCCAGAAGCTGCTGTTGTTCAGGCTCACCGGACAGAAGCTGTTTGCCATCGGGACCCTGAAAATCCGTGAAATTCTGCCATTTGCCCGGCTGACCAAACTCCCCCAAAGTCATTCCGCCGTGCTCGGCACCATGTCGTTCAGGGGCTCGGCAGTGCCGGTCATCGATATGGCGGCGGCGGTGGGCGGACGCCCACTGACCGCGGAAGAGCAGCAGGCCGGCTCGATCATTGTGACGGATATTCAGCGCCAGGAAATCGGTTTTGTGGTGCGCAGCGTCAACCGGATCATCGAGGCCGACTGGAAAAAGGTGCAGTCACCGCCTGCGGCATTGGGAGACCAGGCCTTTATCACCGGCCTGATCGATATGGACGGCGACCTGATTCAGCTGCTGGATGTGGAACTGCTGCTGTCCAAGGTATACCCCAGCGCCGTCGACACCCAGGCAGCGGCGTTGACCGACGTGGAAAGCGAGTCACTCAGGGCACAGCGGATTCTGCTGGTGGATGACTCGCAGGTGGCCCGCAAGCAGCTGTCCGATGTGCTCGACAGCAAAGGCATTTCCTATGAAGTCACCACCAATGGGCAGAATGCCCTGGACCGGCTGCTGGAGGCGCACCGTGGTGGCAATCCGGTGGATATTCTGGTCAGTGATATTGAAATGCCGGGGCTCGATGGCTACGAACTGGCGTTCAATATCCGCGACAACACCTCGCTGAGGCAGCCGTACATCATTCTGCACACCTCGCTGAACAGCGAGATGAGCCTGAGCTACGCTAATCAGGTCGGGGCCAACGAGGCTCTGACAAAGTTTGATGCCAACGAGCTGATGCAGGCCATGCTGCGGGGCGCGGCGAACTAGGCCGGCGTGAGGTTGGTTTACTGGCTGGCGCTGGCATGATGGATCTGGATGCCGGCACCCGCGTCAATTGAGGTTGCCAGCGCTGCAATCAATTCGCCGTTGTGCTGATAGATATCATCCCGCCAGTGCAGGGCGCCGTTTTCGTCGACCCAACTGGTCCAGTATTCAAGGCGGACCGGCACGGGATCCTCAAGGTAGACCTTGGTTAACTCCCTCGAGCTGAGCACGCTGTTCACCCGTTCCGCAGACCAGCCACGCTGGTTCGCCAACAGCCTCTGGGCCAGCTCCAGGGAGTCTTCCACGCGAATGCACCCGGAACTGAAGGAGCGCTGGCTGCGGCTGAACAGGTGGCGAGCGGGGGTGTCGTGCAGGTAGACGTCGAACTCGTTGGGAAACATGAACTTTACCTGCCCCAGGGCGTTTCCCGGCCCGGGTTCCTGGATCAGTTGAAACGGAAAATAGTCTTCGGAAAGTGCCCACCAATCGACATTGTCCGGATTGACCGGTTCGCGGTCCGGCCCCCATCCGCGGTAGAGCGAAAAACCGGAGTTGCGTAAATAATCGGGGTTCTGCCGAATCACCGGTAGCTGATCTTCAATCATGATGCTTCGTGGTACAGTCCAGCTGGGATTGAAAACCAGCTGGCGGATGCTGTCGTGGAACAGAGGCGTGGGCCGGAAGGGCCGCCCGACGATCACGCGACTGCGGAAAACCACTTCGCCCTGCTGAACCATGCGAAGCTCGAAGCCGGCAACATTAACAACGACCTGGGTGCCAGTGCTTTCCTCCGGAAGCCAGCGCCATCGTTCCAGGTTGGCGTCGATCTGTGCCAGGCGTTCGGCCGGCGTGAGGTTCAGCGCGGCCACCGTGGACGTGCCAATCAGGCCGTCTGTATCCAACCCGTGGCGGGCCTGAAAGCGTTTAACCGCCGACACCAGTGTGCTGTCGTACTCCGAGCCGGCACTGCTGTGGCTGACCGGCAGCGGGTGATCGCCGAGCAGGGTCAGGCGCTGGCGGATAAGCGGTAGCCGGGTATCCCCGGCACCTGGTCGTATGGTGGTGCCGTCGGCAATTGCTGGCCAGGTGGCATCCTGCAGCGCGTCGACGCTGTCTCTGGCGAGCAGCAGCCGTTGATAACCCGGCCCGGACGGAGCCAGCCGTTGCAGCGCCGCTTCAACCTCCTGTTGTTCCAGGCCCTGCGCCAGACGCTGTCCGGCCATATGCCCGCGTGCCCCGGTTACCCTCGCCGGTGTCAGGCTGTCGGGATTCACTTTGCCGTGCAGAAGGTGGGACGCCAGCAGCAGTGCGCTATCGGTCAGCAGCATGTCCAGCTCGGCGAGGGTTTCGCCGTCCAGCGCGCCGGCGCCGTTGGCAGCCAGGCCAACCATGCGCTGCAGACGGCTGAAGTGGTAATCCGAGGGCGTCAGGCCGTGGCGCTCGGATGCCGCGATGACATTGAGAAGGGCAGCCCGATCCGCTGGTCGGGTCCAGGCCAGCGTATAGTCGCGTTGACGATAGAAGTGGGACAGGGCGTTTTCGGTGGAGAGCATGCGGCCAAGTGCGCTGACGGGGAAATCCAGGTCGATGGCGCCCATGCGGCTGCGAATCACATCGTTGGTATGGCCACACAGGGACCACAGGCACATCACAGTCAGAAAAATCCCTCTCACTGCCATCGAACCAGAGATCATCCTTCCTCTCCAACTTTAAAACGTTAGTTCCTCATCACCATCCTAGACCTTTCTCGCGACATACAAAAGCGGAGCCTGACGCGCAGGCCCCGCGTGACATGTGTTTTGTATTTCCCGTCAGCCGGCGCGGCCGAACACTTTCTCGAAGAAGCCGATTTCCCGGGTGTCGGGGATGGGCAACTGGTCAAGCTCGACCATGGCCCGACGCCAGAACTGGTCGGGCTCATCCAGTGCGCTCGCGAGCTTGCGTTCCTGCTCACTAAAGGAGTTGTGCTCGCCGCCAAGGCCTGCGGCTATGAGTTCACGCGTCCACAGGTAGATGGCAGCGCGGATGGTCTTCAGCACGCCGCCGTAGGTGTCGCGGCTGACATTGATGGCGAGTTCGGCACTGAGGTTGATCTGGGCCTGCAGTTCTGACATCTGCTCCTGGGGAAGCGCAATGCGGTTGCCATTGCCTTTCTTGCAGTTAGCGCAGGTTTTCTCAAGCGATCGGATGCCCTCAAGCAGGTCCAGCCGGCCGTGTTCGGCTTTCTGAACCTCGTCCACCGGTGCCGGAATCCAGCCATACTGGGGTGAGCGCGCCACAATGTGGCCGGGAAGGTCACGGCGATACGGCGGAGCCTTGGCCGGCTCGCTGTAGCCTTCAAACTCTGCTCGTAGCCAGGCCGCCATTTTCCGGTGCCTGAGCATCATGGCCAGCGTAATGGCCGAAGGCATTAACTCCTCCAGCATGTCGGTGGCGTCTTTGATCCGTTCCTCCAGATGGTTAACCGGTGCGGACATGCCTGTTCTCCATTTTTTCCGGCAGCTCCGGGAGCCGCCTTGTTGTTATTGTGAATGATGGGGGCAGGCTGTGGTCCTTGCCCTGGCTAAAAAGTAGTCAGAGAGTGGTCGCGCATCCGTTGTAAAATGTAAGCGATTTGTTACCGAAGGTAAGGTGTGCTCATTGAAGGAATCGCTGATATTGACTGAAATCAACACGCACCCGGCCATACCGGCGTAGTCTGAGATGTCATACTCGGTAGCAGGGCCTCAGGATGGACACCGCACCTGACTTTACCGCCCGCCGTCTCGCCATGGTGGAGCACCAGATTCACGCCCGCGGTATTTCATCGCCGCTCGTTCTGGACGCCATGGGCCGGGTGCGGAGAGAAAAATTCGTACCTGCCGCCAACCGCGAACAGGCCTATGATGACGGCCCGCTGTCGATCGGACTGGGGCAAACCATTTCCCAGCCCTACGTGGTGGCGTTGATGGTCGAGGCGCTGGGACTGCAGGGTGGAGAGAAAGTGCTGGATGTTGGCACCGGCTCTGGCTACGGCGCGGCGGTTCTGGCCTGCATCGCCAGCGAGGTCTTTGGTATCGAACGACTGTCGACGCTGGCGCAACGGGCGCGCCGGGTGTTGCTCGCCGAAGGTTTCCTGAATGTGCATGTGCAGTGCGGTGACGGCACGGTGGGCTGGCCCGGTGCAGCACCATTCGATGGCATCATTGTCGCCGCCGGCGGTCCTGACGTTCCGGAAACACTCAAGGTTCAGTTGGCGACGGGGGGGCGGCTGGTGATGCCGGTTGGCTCGGAGTTTGGCGGGCAGGAGCTGGTGCGTATCACTCGCCAAACGCCGTCCCGGTTCCGGCGCGAGACCCTCGGCGGAGTACGTTTCGTTCCCCTGGTCGGTGCCGAGGGCTGGCCGGAGGGAAACCGCTGACCGGTCAGCCGGAATGAGTGCTTTCGAAAATTTTGTCCGCCGACGCGGCCACAAAGCCCGGATACAGCTTGCCGGAGGCGTCGGTGTAGCGCAGGGCAAACTCGTAGAAACAGCTGGGGATGGTTGCCGTGCGGTCGGTGAACCTTACGGGCATCCTGTCTGCCATGGTGGAAGACTGCTCCAGCAACTCCTCTGGCGAGCCTTTCACTTCACCACCGGAGTCGTTCACCCGATAGCCATTGGCTTTCAGCAGTTGATTGATGGCTTCGACACTGTGGTACTGCCCCAACTGATTGATGCTGACGGTGAAATGGTTGGCACGGAATCCCCAGGCGGCGAGCCAGGCGGCGTACTCGCTTTCGGCCAGCAGGGCCTGGTAGGTCGCGTAGTCCAGATGCCAGTGGCGGCCGGAATAAAGAAAGTTGTCGGCCTTGACGCTCTCGGGTTTGACCTCGTCCACCAGTGTCCGGGCAATGCTCTGCAGCTCGGGTGAGCACTGTTCCGTCAACAGTTCCGAGATGAAAACCTTGGGAGCCAGCGGGTCCGGGTGTTCGTAGTGCCGGGCATAGAGTTTCTTGGCTTCAAAATGATAGTCACCGCCGCAGTAGTAACCCAGCGAAGTAAAGTGCGCCGCCAGGGCCTCGAGTCCGACCGGGTCGAGATTGAAGGTGCGCAGTGCGATGTGGTCATTGACAATTCGCTGGCCCTCTTCCGCGCCCAGTATCCGGTGGATGGCCTCGGCGGAAGGTGTCACGGTGCGGTAGTCCTCCCACAGGTGATCAAACAACAGAGTGCGGTCAGTGTGCATAGTGAGCCTCCGTGTTGGGCGATTCAGGGTCGTACGCTGCCCGGTTTGCGGCCTGAGCCAGGGGTAAAAAGCGGGCCGCGGCACCGGTCTCCAGGTTGAGTCTGTCGGCCAGCGAGCGCGGCACGGTCAGCATCTGACGGTGAGGGAGCCAGTCGGCAGCCTCGGTGACCGAGGCGCGGAAACCGAGGGTGTCTGTATTGGCCAGCAGCATGGGCCGGTGTCGGTTACCGGGCTGATTTCGGGTGATCGCGGGGATGTCGTCGTCCACCACCTGAACCCGGCAGTGCCTCGAATGCTGGACGCTGGCAATACGCCCCAGCGGGGCCTCCACGGTGGGCCCGGCGTCGAGAAGATCCACGTAGCCGTGGTGGCGGAAGCCTTCTTCCAGCAGCATTTTCAAGGCCGGTCGGGTGTGCTGATGGACCTGGCCGATCGTGCGCCGTGCCTCGTCACTCATGTTGGCGGTAAACAGTGGGTTTTCCGGCAGCAGGCTATCCAGCAGGCGGGTATTGCCCGTGGCAACCAGCTGGGTAACGGTGGCAAATTCCAGGTTGCCGGCCTGGGTTTTGAGCCAGTTCCAGAACGGTGGCTGACCGCGATCATTGGCAACCCCCCGCATCTCAGCAATCACGGTCGATGCGAACCGCTGAGGGTGCTGGGCCATGAACAGAAAACGCACTTTCGACAGCAGTTTGCCCGCGTGGGCCTTGCGAAACGCCGCGCCGCGATAGGCCGGCCGCAGGTACAGGCTGCAGATCTCGGAGTATCCGGTGTAGTGATTGCACCGGGTTAGCCGTTCGTGCGTGGTGCCCGCCACCGCACCACGCCGGAAGTGCTCCAGCGGGCGCTCGTGCCCGGCGTAGGCTTCAATGCCGGTGGTCCCCATGATCTCGCCGGTGTCAGTATCCACAAGAACGAACAGGTATTGCTCGTCTTTCGGTTGTGTCACCGCCCGTCCAAAACTGTCCATGCTGCGCGCAATCTTGCGCTCGAGAAACGCCGGGTCATCGGTCAGCGAGGTGAACCCCGGGCCGGATTCCCGGGCGATGGTGAGCAGGGCTGGCAGATCCTGTGGCTGGATCGGACGAATGATCATGGGCGTGTCCCCGGACGACTGAATCAGGATTCTTGTATTGCGGTCAGTATGAAAGGGGTTGGTGTCGGTTTGTAGTGGCAGAATAACCGGAATAATGAAAAGATCAGTCAAAATGACGGAGTAAAGTGGCGTTATGCTCGGAAAGCAGGATCAGAAGCTGTTATTGCTGTTGCGGCAAAATGCGCGAACCAGCGTGTCCGACCTCGCGCGGGCACTTAATTTGTCCCGGTCAACGGTGCAGAACCGCCTGGCCCGCCTCGAAAGCGGTGGGGTTATCAAAGGGTACTCGGTGCAGTTGGGCGACGCCTTTGCGGCGAATCAGGTCGAAGCGCATGTGTCCATCAAGGTGGTACAGAAGCTGACGTCGAGAACCAACGCGGCGCTGGAGAACATCAGCCAGGTGGCGCAATTGTTTTCGGTCAGTGGTGAGTACGACCTGATCGCCATTGTGCAGGCGCAGTCACTGGAAGAGCTCAGTGCGGTGCTGGACGAGATCGGCAATCTGGAGGGTGTCGAGCGCACCAATTCGGCGGTGGTATTGGAAACACGGTTTCGTCGCTGAAACGTTGCGCCCGATCCCTGGGCGCGGTCATCACGATTGGTCGGTCAGCGTCGTCTGGTTCAGCAACGACGGCTTCTTCAGCGCTTTGCCGAACAGTTCTTTTTCTTCGGCGATCGCCAGCGCCGCTTTTTCCGCCAGCGCCTCATCCATGCCCTCTACCCGTGCCTGCAGGAACTGGGTAATCTCTTCAGCCAGTTCCAGCACCTTGTCTCGGGCATCAGCGTCGGCTTTGGATGAAAAGAGCAGGGTATCCGGGTTCTTCAGCGCCATCTCCAGTCCATCCCTTTCCGAGTAATACAGTGCCTGTACAGCCATGAATCTCTCCAATGGGGCCCACACCAGTATGTCGGTGCGGGGCAGTTGTTACGTACGAGGCAGTGTATCGCGTAAAACTGTATATGTATACAGTTGTCGGGCTGGTGTGCGTGCAGTTGATCACGCCGGGGTGATGACAAAACCCTGTGCCGGAAAATGCACATGGACGGTGCCGGTTCGGGCGTGTTCCCGTTTCAGGATGGTGGTCTGGTCATCGCTGAACAGCAGCAGGCCGCGGACCGGATCGCGGCCGTAATCGTCCGGTGCCACGTCCACGTTCTGCCCGGTCAGCGGATGTTCCGAGGCGGACGCCAGCATCCGGGGATCGGAATTTCTGGCGATATCCAGCGCCTGGTCGCCGGTAATATCCGCCGGCTGGCCGTGCCCGAACGCTTTCATACGCTGCATCCAGCTTGCGACCCGGGGGTAATCCCTGAGCCAGGGTTTACCGGCCAGATCGCACACAAACCAGAGGCTGTGATAGGCCGAAAAATCCGCGATGCAGGGCGAGGGCCCGAACAGAAAATCCTGATCCAGCATGCTTTCCATCTGGGCCATGTGCGCAAGCACCCGGGCTTTGGCCTGGGGGCCTTTCAGGGCTTTGACCCGGGACCCGCGTCCCATGGCAATGCGATCCTTCAGAAACCGGAAGGCATTAATCAACGAGGTTTCCCGGATCAGCTTTTTAAGCATGCGGCCGTCACTGGCGGCAATCACACAGGCGAGAAAGACCTTGAGGTCGGTTTCACGTACAAATGCCTGAACCTCCTCCGGCTGCTGGTCAAGGATCAGTTCGGACTTTCCGCTGAGACGGGCAATTTCCCGGGCCACCGTGCGGGTGTCGCAGAACACGTCGGCGCCGATCTGGGCAACCGGAATCTTGCGGTAGCCGCCGGCCAGCACGTCCAGAACCGGGCGAGGCGGCATTTCCTTCACAGTAACTGACTGCCAGGGCAGGCCGGCATAGCCAAGCATTGCCCGGGCTTTTTCGCCAAACGGTGACATGGGGTAGTGATAGAGGATCAGTTCATGCATGGCTATTGGTCCGTCGCTGTAAGGAAGTGCCGAGCATACACGGACCGCAGCGCAATGTGTGAAGGCCGGGGTGAATCTGGCCTAAGAGGTCAGTAAACCCGCAGAGGCACAATAAAGAAAAGCGGCGGAGCCGATGAGGATGAGCCCCCAGGCAGGAAAGATCAGGTACGAGCGACTTGTTGTTTTCATAGGCACCTCCATCAGTGGCCCTGTTTATTACGCTACGTAGCTAACTGTAGACCATCCCGCGCACCTGTCACGACAGGATTGCGCAGCAGGTCGCAATAGAGTAAGAAACTGTCAGTGGCCGCGGTAATCGTGGCTATTGAGGAAAGCTGGAATACCGGTAGTATGCGGATAACACAATAAAAATCCGATGACGGACAGAATAACAACAAGGAGCCTGACATGGCCGTAGAACTAGAGAAGCAGACTTCCCTGCATTGCCTGTATTACTGGGCGAAACAAACCCCGGATAACGTGTACCTGACCCAGCCATTTCCGGATGGGCGGGTTGAGGACATCACCTGGCAGCAGGCCGCGGATCAGGTTTCCCGCATGGCGGCTCATCTCATCAGTCTTGATTTACCCGAGCGCAGCAATATTGCCATTCTGGGCAAGAACAGCGCCCACTGGATTCTCTCAGATCTGGCCATCTGGGCGGCAGGGCATGTCTCGGTGCCGTTGTACCCAACCCTCAATGGCGATACCGCGGCTTACGTTCTGGAACACAGTGAAGCCCGTTTGCTGTTTCTGGGCAAGCTGGACGGCACCGCCGATGGCTGGAATGACATCAAGGGCCACATTCCGGCGGAACTGCCGATCATCTCCCTGCCGCTGTCGCCGCGGGACGACACCCCAAAATGGCAGCAGATCGTTGGCCAGTGTGAGCCGGCAGAACCGAAACTGCCCGATCCCGATGCGCTGGCGACCATCGTGTACACGTCCGGTAGCACCGGCCGCCCGAAAGGCGTGATGCACAGTTTCCGCACCATGATTTCGGTGGCCGACGGTCTGCAGCAGCTGTTCCCGGTTTCCTCCGACGAACGCATGTTGTCGTACCTGCCCCTGGCCCACGTTGCCGAGCGGGCGGCGGTGGAAACCCAGTCGCTGTATTACGGCTTCCACCTGTATTTCGCCAACTCGCTGGATACCTTCCAGGAGGATCTGCAACGGGCACGGCCGACGCTGTTTTTCTCGGTGCCGCGGTTGTGGATGAAGTTCTATCTGGGGGTTAACGCCAAATTGCCGCCGAAGAAACAGAAGCTGCTGTTCAGCATTCCGTTGCTGAATTCGCTGGTGAAGAAGAAGGTGTTGAAGCAATTGGGGCTCGATCATTGCCGCGCCGCATTGACCGGGGCGGCGCCCCTGTCGGCGGAAATCATTGGCTGGTATCGCAACCTTGACCTGGAATTGCTGGAAGTGTATGGCATGTCCGAGAACTTCGGATATTCCCACGCGAACCGTCCCGGTCAGGCCAAAGTGGGCACCGTTGGTATGGCCAACCCGGGGGTTGAGCACCGCCTCGGCGAGGGCGGAGAGGTTGAGGTTAAAAGCCCGGGCCAGATGCTCGGTTATTACAAGAACGAAGAGAAAACCCGGGAAGATGTTACCGACGACGGCTTCCTGAAAACCGGCGACATGGGCGAGATCGACGCGGACGGGTGCCTGCGCATTACCGGCCGGGTCAAGGATCTGTTCAAGACCTCCAAAGGCAAGTACGTGGTGCCGGTGCCAATCGAAAACCGTTTCAACCACCCCAAGGCGGAAGTGGTGTGTGTGGCTGGCGCCAATCAGCCGCAGCCGTGCCTGATGGTGCTGCTGTCGGAAGAGGCGCGGGAAGAGCTGGATACTGGTGGTAGCCGTGAGGCGCTTGAACAGGAGCTGGCGCGGGAACTGGATGCGGTGAACGCCGCGTGCGAGGCTCATGAGAAACTGGCGTTCGTGGTGGTGGTCAAGGAACCCTGGACCATGGAGAACGGCATGTTGACGCCCACCATGAAAATCAAGCGCAATGTGATCGAGAACTACTATACCCGCAAGATGGACGAGTGGTTCGGGCAGAAGGCAAAGGTGGTCTGGGAATTCTGAGTTCCCAACGCAAAACGCCGGCGGTCCGTGTGTGCGGGCCTGCCGGCGTTTTCAAATTCCCTTTTCACATCCCTGCGTTGTCAGCCCCGACCGGGGCGTTCAAACGGTCCTCAGTGACCGCCCTGCATTGCCTGGGGCATGTCCGGCGTGGCCGCCTGGGCCTTGCGGCCGGCAATGCGCAGTTTCCTGCCAATAAACTGAACCGCCTGCCTGCTGGCAGCACGGGTATACTGGCGCCTGACCTCAGCACTGTTGTGGAGGATACTGGACGGCAGCGGGTGAACGGTTGCGATATGCTTCTGAGTCATAGCGCCTTCCTCCTTGGTTGGATGGATGGTTGGGTGGATTGATTAGGGATCTATCTTTAATTTACAAACAATTTTAGGGGTTCTTATTTGCAACGTGAATACGTTAAAATCCGTACCCGCGTTGCAAATATGCAGTAACTATGGACTGGGATTATCTACGATATATTCATGCGCTCGCAATAGGCGGGACCCTCGCCAAGGCGGGTGAATTACTGGGTGTGCACCAAACCACGGTGTTGCGCCGGCTAGACCAGATGGAAGAGGCGCTGGGGGTTCAGTTTTTTGAGCGCTCCCGCGATGGTTTGCAGCTGACGCCGGTCGGCGAAACCGCGTTCCGGGAGGCCGAACGCCTGACCGTGGCGATGGAGAATCTGGAGCGCAAACTGGTGGGGCAGGACTCGGCGCCGGTGGGCAAGGTCCGCCTGGCCGCCGAAGATGCGATGATGAACCAGCTGCTGAGCCCGATCCTCGCTGAACTGGTGCGGGAGTTTCCCGACATTGAGCTGGAAGTGCTGACCGATAACGACGTGGCCAACCTCAGCCACCGGGAAGCCGACCTGACCCTGCGACCGGAAAACAAGCCCCAGGCCACGCTGGAAGGTGAGCGCATCGCTGCCATCGAATCGGCGGTGTACGCGTCGGCACAGTACTGCCGGCGCAACCGCGGCATGGACATCGACAATCACCCCGAGCAGTGCGTCTGGATCATTCCGGATGAAACCTTCAGTCACCTGGCGACCGGCCGCTGGTACCGCCGGCATCTGAAGCAGGTACCCTCGGCGATTCGCTGCAACAGTCTGCAATCCATGTATGCGCTGGCCAGCAGCGGTGCCGGACTGGCGGTGTTGCCGTGCTACCTGGGGGAGAGCACGAAAGAACTGCGGCGCCTGTCGGAGCCGCTGGAAGGTGAGAGTGTCGATCTCTGGTTACACGTCAATCAGGACACTCAGCAGATGGCCCGGGTCCGCATCGTGATGGAGTATCTGGTGGAGCGGTTGCAGAGCCTGCATTCACTGATCGAACCTGGCCCGACCTTTTCGGCGACCTAACCGCAGAACGGCCAGAACTGATACCAGCGCCAGCACTGGAATTCCTGCTCACAGGTTTGCAGTTGATTGTCGTAGCGGAAGGCGCGGTTCTGCACGCGCTGTGCCAGCGCCACCACCTGGGGTTTGGCGTTGTAGCTGCGGCGGGCGTAACCGGCGCGGCCTTCGTGGTACGCCAGGTACAGTTTGCGGGGGCTGTGAAACGGAATGCCCAGCTGTCGGTTGGTGAGATGGTTGTACCAGCCGACAAAGTCCAGCGCGTGGGCCATGTGGGTGCGCACCACAAACGGCCCGTCGCCATTGGCCTCCAGATACTCGCCCCACGCCGGGTCCAGTGCCTGGGCGTAGCCGTAGGCCGAGGTCGGACGCGTCCACGGAATCACCCCCCACAGGGTGGTGCGCGGTGGCCGCGCGTGGCTGCGAAACGAGGATTCGTAATACACGAAGGCCATCTGGGTGGCGATAGGCGTGCCCCATTTTCGCTGGGATTCTTTGGCGTAGTCGTACCAGACCGGCTGTTCCCGGAAGATCTCGCAGACATTTTCCTGCTGCAATGGGGGATCGGGCTCCAGCAGGCTGAACCTCAGCGTCGCCCAGGTGGCGATCACCAGCCCCAGCACCGGCAGCCCGTACCATTTCAGCCGTGCCTTCCAGACATTAAGACGTTTACTGAGCTTACTCATGGGCTGGAAAACCAGAACCCTCCGTTACCCTACCAATTTGTCATCCAATTGCGCCCCTGGTCGCTTGCAGGGTGGGCTTTCGCCATGGCATAAACCGCCCATCGACCTCTGCGGATGATAGGCCATGAAAGCATTTTCCCAAATTAAACCGGTTTTAGTATCTGTTGCCCTGCTGTGGGGAACCGCCCAGGCGGCGCCATCGGCCGATGCCGTGCTGGATGCGTCGCCCATTGATGACATTGTTGCCCAGTACCCCGCGATGATGAGCCAGGGCATCCGCGACGGACTGAAGCGCAGTGGCCGGGTGCCGCCGTTTGCCGCCGACACCATCGGCCATATGGTCAGTAGCAGCTTCAACGCTCGGGACATCCAGGCGCAGATTGTCGCGGACCTTGAGTCGAATCTCAGTGAAGCGCAGTTGCAGTCGGTCATGGATTGGTATGACACCCCGCTGGCACAGAAAATCGCCGAGGCGGAAATCGCCGCCTCGCGCCCCGAGGCCTGGGCGGAGATCCAGGCACAGGCGCCGGCGCTGAACAAGCGCTTCCGCGGCAGTGAGCGCGTGGAGATGTTTGATCGTTTCGATAACGCTTCGCGGGCCACCGAGAGCGCGGTGGACACCTCTATCGCCGTCCAGTCAGGCCTGGCGACCGCGTTATCGGCCCTCAAAGGCGCAGATGCCGCCTCTTTCGAGCAGATCCAGGCGCAGATTGAAAATCAGCGCGGTATGCTCGAGGGCATGGTGAACCAGCAGGTGTTCGACAGTTATCTGTTCACCTACCGTGACATCAGTGCCTCCGAGCTGGATCTGTACATCCGCTTCCTGGAGAGCGACGCCGGTGCGCGTTTCTCCGGCGTAGTGACGAACAGCATCCAGCGGGCCATCACCGCTCCGATCGAGTCCATCGGCAACCAGATGGTGCGGTTTCTCAACCCCGCGAGCTGAAGATCGGGCCGATAGTTGAACAACTGAAGTTTTGGGTCCACGCTCTTTAGAAGGATGCTTGCCGGGAGGAAGCCCAGTGGACTTCAACGCCTACCAGACCGCACTGACCACTGCCGCACGGGGTGCGGAGTGTCCGTTCCCCCCGGCAGAATTCGAGCAGAGGCTGGCCAGGGTGCGCGCCGGCATGGCCGGAGACGATATCAGCGCCCTGCTGTTAACGGACCCCTCCGATATTTTCTACCTGACCGGTTACAGCACCTTTGAGGTATCGGTGCACGTGGCGCTGGTGGTAACGCCCGCCGCTCTGCTGCTGCAGGTGCCATCCATCGAGGTGGGGCCGGCCATGGTCACTACCCGCGTCGAACGGGTTGCGGGCTATCGCTGGGAGGGGATCGGCGAAGTGCTGGAACCGCTGGTCGAGGCGCTGTCCGGCTACGAGGAACGGGTTGGCATCGATTTCTGGCACGGTTCCCTGCGCCATGGCGTAATCGAAGGTATCCGCACCCGGCTACCGGACATCCGCTTCGTCGACAGTGCCTTGCTGCTCAAGCGCGTTCGCATCGTGAAGTCCGCCGCGGAGCTGGCCTGCCTGCGCCGCAGTGCTCACGTCACCGGGCTTGCTCTGAAGACCGCAGCGGCAGCGGTGCGCCATGGGGTCAGTGACAATGAAATTGCAGCAGTCGGCGCCCAGGCCCTGTTGGCAGCGGGCAGCGAGTTCATGAGCATGCAACCGATCGTCACCGTCGGTGCACGCAGCAGCATCATCCACACCAATCACAAGCGCTTTGCCATCGAACCGGGCGATCCGGTTTTTCTGGAGTTCGGCGCGGCCTGGAAACGTTACACCGCTCCGATGATGCAGACCGTGGTCGCCGGTAAGCCGACCCGGGACATGCAACGGGTATTCGATGGCTGCCGCCGCGTGGTGGATGCGTTGCTTGGTGCGATCAGGCCGGACGCCAGTTTCGACGCCGCCGCACGAGGTGCGGAAGATGCCCTGTCGCCCCTGGCAGGCGAGGTGTTTTTCTCCGGCGTTTTCGGCTATACCGTCGGGGCTCAGTTCCCCCCGTCCTGGGTTGAGGGCTCCGGATTTATCGCCCGTGGTCAGTCTCTGTGCTTTCAGCCGGGGATGGTGTTTCACCTGCCCATCTGCCTGCGCATTCCCGGCCTCTGGGGTATCGGGTGCAGTGAAACCATTGTGGTGACAGACACCGGGGCAGACACCCTCACCAGCAACCCCTGGTCGCTGACCTAGTCCAGCTGCAGTTCGGTCAGGTAGACGGTGCGAGGTTGCGGCAGCCGGATCACGAAAATCCCCAGCCGGCGGATGTCGGACATGTCCATGGGCCGTGTGTGCGGCGCGTCTCTGACGGCGTCGAGGCTGAGGGTGAAACGGTTCAGACCGGGCTCCAGTTGCAGTTGCGTGTTGAAACGGTCGTTGTAGGTATTGGCATTGCGCTCGTGGGCAACGTCGTTGATGCGCAGCGTCATGGTGAAGCGGTCATCGTGGGGGTTGAACAACGATATCCGGAGCTGGTCATAATCGCGCCAGTCTGCCGGCAGGTTGTCCAGGGATGCGCCGGAATAGAGTTTGGTGTTCAGCGAAATTTCCAGACTCCTGCCGCCCGCCGGATTGCCACCCTGGCTGTGCAGGGGGGAGGGCGACACCGGCCCGCGCCAGAACAGGGTTGGCTCTTCGTGGGCAAAATTGTAGAGCTGCGGTAGCTGGCGATTGATCTCGAATTGCCTGGCCGCCACCACCCCGGCAGCACCCAGCTCGAACGTCACCAGTGCCAGCGATATCAGCGCCAGCAGGGGATTCATACCGGGCGCCGGCTGGCGGGCGGTGATCAGCGGGTGCCAGGCCAGCACCAGCCACAACCCTATCTGGTTGCGCAGTACGTCTCGCCAGTCTTCCTGTCGTGCCAGCCCGGATTGCAGCAATTCGATGGCAACACCGATCACCAGCACCACAAGCGTGGTGACCACCCACAGCCGCCGGCCGTGCAGCCAGCGCCAGGGCTGCACCGCGAAGGTGGCCAGGGCAAAGAAAATGAGGTGGCCCAGATCCCACAGCGCCCTGTCGAGGGGTGTGGATGACCAGTCCGGCCCGCCGACAAAAAACAGCGGGACGATGAGTACGACACTCGCGGCGGCCAATGCCTGCAGGAGCTGGCCGCCGCGAAGGTTGGGCAGGATGAAGCCGTTACCCATCAGCCTCGGCTGGTTACTTCCAGCAGGTGGTAGCCAAACTGGGTCTTGATCGGGCCGATGACGGTGTTCAGGTCACTGCTGAACACGGCCTTGTCGAATTCCGGCACCATCTGGCCCGGGCCGAAGGAGCCCAGATCACCGCCGTTGCGACCGGAAGGGCAGGAGGAGTGCTGCTTTGCCACTTCAGCGAAGTCCTGACCACCTTCGATGGCCTGCTTGAGCTCTTCGCATTTTGCTTCGCTGTCGACCAGGATGTGGCGTGCGGTTGCCTGTGTCATGGATTGTGTCCTGTTGGTTTCAATGAATGGGTACGTCCGGGTAAGAATGCTGCCCGCCCCGCCCGCCGGAGGCAAGTGGTTTTTATCCGTGTTTCTGCGGCCTCACGGTTGTCGCCGTAAATCTGTACAATGCCGCCTTTTCTCTGCCGGCGTGTCCGGCCCTTACCAGACAGGTCAGTTTCTTGATTTCCACCGCCAATATCACCATGCAGTTCGGGGCCAAGCCTCTGTTTGAAAACGTATCCGTAAAGTTCGGCCATGGCAACCGCTACGGTCTGATCGGCGCCAACGGCTGCGGCAAGTCCACGTTCATGAAAATCCTCGGTGGCGATCTGGAACCGTCGGCGGGGCAGGTCATGCTCGAGCCCAATGTCCGCCTGGGTAAACTGCGGCAGGACCAGTTCGCCTATGAGACCTGCTCAGTCATGGACACCGTGATCATGGGCCATGAAGAACTGTGGAACGTCAAGAAAGAGCGTGACCGCATCTATTCGCTGGCGGAGATGAGCGAGGAAGACGGCATGGCCGTGGCGGACCTGGAAGTGCAGTTCGCCGAGATGGACGGCTACACCGCCGAATCCCGCGCCGGTGAACTGTTGCTGGGACTGGATATTCCGCTGGAACAACATGATGGCCCTATGAGTGCCCTGGCGCCGGGCTGGAAGCTGCGAGTGCTGCTGGCTCAGGCGCTGTTTTCCGACCCGGACGTGCTGCTGCTGGACGAGCCCACCAACCACCTGGACATCAACACCATCCGCTGGCTGGAAAACATTCTGGTGGCCCGCAACAGCACCATGATTATCATCTCCCACGACCGCCATTTCCTGAACAGCGTGTGCACCCACATGGCGGATCTGGACTATGGCGAGTTGCGGCTGTTCCCGGGCAACTACGACGAATACATGACCGCCGCTACTCAGGCCCGCGAGCGCATGTTGTCGGACAACGCCAAGAAAAAGGCCCAGATTGCCGAACTGCAGCAATTCGTCAGCCGCTTCTCGGCCAACGCCTCCAAGGCCAAGCAGGCCACCTCCCGCGCCCGCCAGATAGACAAGATCCAGCTGGAGGAGGTCAAGCCCTCAAGCCGGGTCAGCCCGTTTATCCGTTTCGAGCAGGCCAAGAAACTGCACCGCCAGGCCGTGACCCTCGACAAGATGACCAAGGGGTTTGATGACAAGCCGCTGTTCAAAAACCTCAGTCTGCAGGTTGAAGCGGGGGAGCGAGTGGCGATCATTGGCCCTAACGGCATCGGTAAAACCACGCTGCTGCAGTGTATGGCCGGCGCCTATACGCCGGACAGCGGTGAGGTGAAGTGGACCGACAGTGCGGAAGTGGGCTACTTCGCCCAGGACCACACCGCGGACTTTGCTGACGACGCCACCCTGACCGACTGGATGGCGCAGTGGACCAAGGGTGGCGAGCAGCTGGTGCGGGGAACCCTGGGCCGTATGCTGTTCTCCGGCGACGACATCGGCAAATCGGTGCGGGTGATCTCCGGGGGAGAGCAGGGGCGGATGCTGTTCGGCAAGCTGATTCTGCAGAAGCCCAACGTGATGCTGATGGACGAGCCGACCAACCACCTGGATATGGAGTCCATCGAGGCGCTGAACCTGGCGCTGGAGAACTACCCGGGGACGCTGATTTTCGTCAGCCACGATCGGGAGTTTGTTTCTTCGTTGGCTACGCGGATTATTGAGCTCAAGGCCGACGGTATTACCGATTTTAGCGGGTCTTATGATGATTATCTTCGGAGTCAGGGGTACGTTTAAGGCCCCCGGGACTCTGATTTCGGTGGTTGTGGACGGGCGGGGCGGCCTGTCCAAAAACCGCTCCTTCGGCACATCCTTGTGGCGCTTCTGCTCCGCCATCCATGGCTGCGCAAATTTTTGGACAGGCCGCCCCGCCCGCCCACTCACGCCTCTCAGTGGGCCTCAAACTTAAAAGAGATTACGGCATGGATGAAATCGAGATTATAAGCGCGACTCGTAAGTGGGTCGAAGACGTGGTTGTCGGCTATAACCTGTGTCCATTCGCCAAACGGGAACTGGTCCGTAACCGGGTTCGGTTTGTGGTATCGGAGGCAGTGACGGAAGATGAGTTACTGCAGGCGCTGCATGCCGAGCTCCAACGGCTGGACGACGAACCCGAGATCGAAACCACGCTGTTGATCCATCCGGGTGTTTTACAGAACTTTGGACTCTACAATGAGTTTCTGGATGCGGCAGACGGTTTGCTCGCGTATCTGGATATGGAGGGTGTCTATCAGATAGCCAGCTTCCACCCGGACTATCAGTTTGCCGAGACGGAACCGGGCGCTGCGGAAAACTACACCAACCGCTCGCCGTTCCCGATGCTTCATCTGTTAAGAGAAGCCAGCCTGGAGGCAGCGATTGACAGCTATCCGGACGTAAACGAGATCCCCCAACGAAATATCGAGCTGATGGAAAAGCTGGGCGCAGAGAAAGTGCGTAACACGCTCGCAGCATGTTTCGTTCACAATGTCCCGGAGCGGACAGGGGAGTAGACCAAAGAGCCGGTGGGTAGGGCCGTCCAAAACTGTGCGGAGCCATGGGTGAAGAGCGGAAAGCTCTTCACGGGCAGGCCATGGACGGCCTGCCCAGGACCCTCAGTGCGACGCAGGAGCAATAAGCACTGAGGGGCGGAGCCCAAGCGCCCCATGGATGGGCTTGAGCGTGTTTTGAACGTGCCATCCCAACCGTGACTGCACTGAGTATCAGGCTGGGGACGGCAAACTCTATAAAAGAAATGTTCCCGCAAACTGGACCAAACCACGGAGCCTAGTTCATGGGCCTGCTTTTCGAACAAATAGACAGCCAACCCTCGGTTATCGGTGAGATCACCCTGCGCCGGCGTCGTATTCCGGCCATCGGTGACCGGGATATCTTTGAGGTGAAACTGGGCGAGGAATTCCTCATGTCCAGCATGTTTGTGGACGCCGAGGTAGCCCTGTCCGATATCGGCCTGGGTGAAACCGAAGGCGACAACCTCCGCGTGGTGGTGGGTGGTCTCGGGCTGGGCTACACCGCCGTAGCGGCGCTCAAGCATGAGCGGGTGGCCGAGCTGCTGGTGGTTGAATACCTGGAACCGGTCATCGGCTGGCACCAGCGGGAACTGGTGCCTCTGGGGAAGGATCTGAACGCCGACCCGCGGAACCGTTACGTTCATGGCAGCTTCTTCGACCTTGCGATTGCCGACCTCAATGATGGTGGTTTTGACTCCCAGGACCCCGGCAAACCCTTCGATGCCATTCTCCTTGATATCGACCACTCGCCGCGGGCACTGCTGCACGACTCCAGCGCCAGTTTCTACACCGCCAACAATCTGCGCCTGATGGCCCGGCAGCTCGCCCCCCGCGGCGTATTTGCCATGTGGTCAAATGAGGGGGAGGATGAGGAGTTCATGGCGGTGCTGCGCCAGGTGTTCACCGATGTGGCCTGCCATGTCGTATCCTTCTTCAATCCGTTTCAGAACAGGGAATCGTTCAACACCGTGTACGTGGCCCGCAAGCCGGGCTGAGAGCCGGAGTAAGCATGCCCGTGACTACCCATCGTAGCCGCCCGTTCAGCACCAGCCAGCGTCTGCCCGAGCCGGATCAGCCGCCAGTGTTGCATCAACCGGACGAGGCGGGGGCCTTGCTGGCGGAGTTTATTCAGCGCCATCCGAACTTGCTTATTCTCACCGGAGCCGGTGTCAGTACCGATTCCGGCATACCGGATTACCGTGACGGTGACGGTGCCTGGAAGCGCAAGCAGCCCGTCCAGCATCAGGCTTTCATGGAAGACGTTCACACCCGGCAGCGTTACTGGGGGCGTAGCCTGATTGGCTGGCCGGTAATGCGCAACGCTGCGCCGAATCCGTCCCACCATTACATTTGTGAGCTGGAACTGCTCAACCACAGCAATCTGGTAGTGACCCAGAACGTGGATCGGCTGCATCAGAAAGCCGGCACCCACGCGGTGACCGATCTTCACGGCCGCGCCGATGAGGTGGTGTGCATGAGTTGCGGCTACCGCTGTCCACGGGACGAAGTGCACGACCGCTGTGCGGATCTGAACCCGGGGTTCGGGCATTACACGGCGTCGGTGGCGCCGGACGGCGATGCGGATCTGGAGGTGGATTTTGCGGATTTCCGGCTCGCCGATTGCCCGAAGTGTGCGGGCATTCTGAAACCGGATGTGGTGTTCTTCGGCGACTTCGTGCCCAAAGATCGCGTTTATTCCGCTCTGGATACGCTGAAAGCGAGCGACGGCCTGCTGGTTATCGGCTCTTCGCTGATGGTGTATTCGGGGTTCCGTTTCTGCCGCTACGCCAGCGAGTGGCAAAAGCCCATCGCGACACTGAATCTCGGGCGCACCCGCGCTGACGAGCTGGTTTCACTGAAACTGAACGCCCGCATCGGCGAGACCCTCAAGGCCTCGCTCGAGCGGTTATAAACCGGAACGGCTCAGGCAAACCCCAGCTGCTTGCGCCACTTGCGTAGCAGGAACTCGGTGTCGTGCTGCCAGGGGTGGAAGTCCGGCTTGAAGTAGTCCAGGTACTCGGGAATGATCGCGGTGAACATGCCTTTCGGCCCCCACACCCGGTTCAGGCCTTTGGCCCATGAGCGCAGGTTCAGCAGTTGCTTGTCTTCCCGCATCAGCTCCACGATAAACGCATGGATGGCCACCATGATCAGGGCGGTAATGAGCGCCATGGTGCCCATGCGAATGGTGTAATCGACCACGCTCTTGTCGTAGAGCGTTTCGTATGTGTCGAAGGCGACCGCCTTGTGTTCGTTCTCTTCAATGCAATGCCAGGCCCACAGGGTGCGCATGGAAGGATCAATGGCGTTGACCAGATCCTCCCGCTTGAGCAACTGGGCGGACAAAATGCCGGTGAAATGCTCCAGGGCCACCGTGCCAGCCAGGTGAACGCGTTTGTTGTTCAGCAGCGGCAGGTTTTTCACCGACAGGAAGCCCCGGGTCCAGCCTTCCAGCTTCTTGATGTCGAACCCCTGCTTGATGGCGCCTTCGTTGAAATGACCGTGCTCTTTGGCGTGCATGGCCTCCTGGCCGATGAAAGCGCCGATATCTTTCTGCAACTGCGGATCGTTGATCTGTTCGCGCACCGCGCGGACGCTGTCCACGAAAAAGCGCTCGCCATCGGGAAACAGTGCAGACAGGGCGTTGAACAGATGCGTCATGAACGGGTCACTGTCGACCCAGTGCCGGGGCACTTCGTCAAAACCGAAGTCCTGGCGGCGTACGGGAAATGATGCGGTTACTGCTGACATGGTGTGGCCTCGCTGATTCATTGTTCTACAAGGCTTACCATACGGGGTGGCCCCGTGTTGCGTCCGGTTAGAAAGGGACAGAATCTGGTCACTGTTGTAAAACCGCGTGAAACAGCGCTAAACGGAGAGCGGGGGAGGCGGCCATGACCGCCTCCCCCGGGGATTACAGCAGGTTGTAGATAAACACCACGGCGACGGCTATGGGAGTGATGAAACGCACGGTCACAAACCACAGCTTGAACATGGCCGGCGACAGCGCCAGTTCGTTCTCCATGGCCTGGCGCGACATCACCCAACCCGCAAACACGGCAACCAGCAGGCCGCCCAGCGGCAGCAGGATGTTGGCGGTGAAGAAGTCGAGCAGGTCGAAGATGGTTTTGCCTTCGAGCATCGGAACGAAACTCAGCGGCGCGAAATCCGCCCACAGGTTCAGTGACAGAATCGATGCAATGCCCAGGGCCCAGCAAACCACACCAGCGGCCACGGTGCTCACGGTGCGGTTCATGCCTTTTTGCTCTTCCAGCCACTCCACAATGGGTTCCAGCAGGGAGATGCCGGACGTCCAGGCGGCGAAGATCAGCAGCACAAAGAACAGGGTGCCAAACAGGGTGCCCATGGGCATCTGGCCGAAGGCCAGGGGCAGGGTCTGGAAAATCAGGCCGGGGCCTGCACCGGGCTCAAGGCCGTTGGCAAACACAATCGGGAAGATGGCCAGCCCGGCGAGCAGCGCAACGCCGGTGTCGATGACAGAAACCGTGATCGAGGTTTTGGCGATGGAAATGTTCTTTGGCAGATAGGAACCGTAGGCCATCATCACCGCCATGCCGAGGCTCAGGGTGAAAAAGGCGTGGCCGAGGGCGACCAGGATGCCGGAGGTGGTGAGTTTGGAGAAGTCCGGCTGGAACAGGAAGGCGACCGCCTGACCGAAGTGGCCAGTGGTCATGGCATAGCCCACCACGATCAGCAGCAAGACGAACAGCGCCGGCATCAGGATGCTCACCGCCCGCTCCAGGCCCGAGCGTACGCCGCGTGCAACGACCACCATCACCATGACCATGAACAGGGTATGCCAGGCCAGCAGGGTGCCGGGGTTACTGAGCAGCCCCGAGAAAATGGCGCCCACCGCATCGGCGGACTGGCCCGCAAGTTGGCCGCTGGCGGTCGTGCCAACGTAGGAGATCGCCCAGCCGCCGATCACCGAATAGAACGAGAGAATCAGGAATCCCGCCAGTACACCCACAGCGCCCACCAGTTTCCACGCCGGTTTCAAACGGTCCCGCTCGGCAATCAGGCGCAGGCTGTTGACCGGGCTGCGGCCGCCGCGACGGCCAATCATCACCTCCGCCATCATGATGGGGATGCCAACAATGGCGATGCAGAGCAGATACACCAGTACAAAGGCGCCACCGCCGTTTTCGCCGGTTACGTAGGGGAATTTCCAGATGTTCCCCAGACCCACGGCGGAGCCGGTGGCGGCAAGGACAAAGGCAAGGCGCGAGGACCAGAGGCCGCGTTTGGCGTTAGACCCTTCTAGCGCCTCCGAGTAGGTGGCAGAACCTGATGACGTGACAGACATGATGATCTCCTGCGGTATTTGTTGTTGTCAGGTAGTAAAAAAGGGGGAGCGGCAGAAGCCCGCAGCTCCCCCGGGGGATGCGCCGGTGTCAGGTTACCCGGCGCAAGCCAGCCGCTCAGGCGCCAGCCCGGCACCCGCGGTGTGCTTGCGGAACCGCTCCTCCGCCAGTTCATTGGCGATGGCCCCGGTGGGGCGATCCGAACGGTCGGAACGGTTGAATATTTCGGTCAGGGTGTCGCCGATGGTGTCCACATGGGCGCGCACGGTCTCCGGGGCGGCGCCGGTGCGCTCGTAGAATACATCGATGATGCCCCCGGCATTGATGGCGAAGTCCGGGGCATAAAGAATGCCCCGATCCCGCAGCATGCCGTCATGCTGTGGCTGGGCCAGCTGGTTATTGGCGGCGCCGGCCACAATGTTGGCTTTGAGCTGGGGAATGCTGTCGTCGTTCAGCACTGCACCCATGGCGCAGGGCGCTACCACATCCACCGGCAGGAACAGGATATCGTCGGCTGTTGCCACGCGGGCGCCCAACTGGTCCACCGCCCGCTGGATGTTGTCCTCGTGAATGTCGTATACCCACAGCTCGGCGCCGGCTTCCTTCAGGTGTCTGGCGAGCCGGAACCCGACGTTGCCAATGCCCTGAATGGCGACTTTCAGGCCGGTGAGATCGTTTCGCCCCAGCTTGTGTTTTACCGCCGCCTTCAGGCCGATGAAGGTGCCGTATGCGGTGGCCGGAGACGGGTCGCCGTTGCTGGGATTGCCGTCAAAGCCGGTGCGGGCGGCGATGCCGGCCACATGACTGGTTCGGCGGCCCATGATCTTGAGGTCGGGTACGCTGGTGCCGGAGTCCTCGGCGGCGATGTACTGGCCTCCCAGGCTCTCCAGGTGGCGCCCCATGGCTTCCATCAACGCTTCGGTCTTGTGCTTGCGCGGATCGCCGATGATCACTGATTTGCCGCCGCCGAGATCCAGGTTGGCGAGGGCGGATTTGTAGGTCATGCCGCGGGACAGTCTCAGTACGTCACGCAGGGCTTCCTCGTCCGTGGCGTAGGGAAACATCCGGCAACCGCCCAGGGCCGGGCCGCGGGAGGTGTTGTGAATGGCAGTGATGGCTTTCAGGCCGGTTTCGGCGTCACAGAAAAACGACAGGTGTTCGTGGTTGTCGAACTCGGGATGGCTGAATACGTTCATGGCGTTTTGCCTCTCTTCCGGGGCCACCGCTACCCTTGTGGGGCCTGCAGCAGCAAATCGATTGAGCGGGCAGTCGGGATGGATGATCGCCGCCAGCCCTTGTAAAAAGTTTAGACCGTGGCAGTGGCGATTGGTTGACGTTCCCGGGCAATCAGGTAGGCGGGGCGGAGTCCGCCTGTGGAAGGTGCGCTTCGGGGCATGATGAAATCCTCTCCCACCTGGCCGGATCTCGGCTTGAGCGGGTATCTTGTTGTTGTCCGGCTTGTGGCCGGTGTTCTGATTTCAGGCGTCCATTTTTCCGGCTCGGGAATGCCCTTTTGGGGCTGGACGGAAAACAAACTAGCTTCATTTTACGTTAACGTCAACGATGAATTCGGAATCTTTAGACCGGAGTGCGATATCCCGAATCGGCTTATCGTAAAACGGTTTGAGCAAGCGGCCGGCCACCGGTCTGGCTGTTTTATAATCAATTGTCACAGTCTGGCTCAGAGTCTCTGAGTGGAGGAAGGTTATGAAACGGCTCTTCTATCTGGTGGACACCATCGACAGTGTTGAAAGCATCTCTGAAGATTTGCACGAGCGCGGCATCACCGATTGGCGGTTTCACATTTTCAGCAAGGATGAGGCGGGTCTCTATACCCACCGGCTGCACTCGGCCAGTGTGCTCGACAAAACCGACCTGCCACGGTTTGTTGAACGGGGCATGATCATTGGCGGCCTGTTCGCCCTGTTTTTCGTGCTGCCCATGGCCGTGTGGGGCGGGTTCGGCTGGCCGCTGTCGGCCTATGTGGCAATGGGCGCTTTTGCCATTATTGCCGGTGGCTGGCTCGGCGGTTTTGGCGGCATTGGCACCGAGAACTACCGCATTCGCAAATACCACGGCGATATCGAAGCCGGGCGGCACCTGGTGATGGTGGACGTGCCCAAGGCGGACGTGGCACAAATGAAGGAGTTGATGAAACTGAACCATCCGGAAGCGGAACTTCAGGGTGAGAGCAGCAGCTTCAACAACCCGTTTGCCGCGGCGGATGGTCGGGTGCATATCGTGCACTGAGAGCACATGGACTGAGCGCTCATGGATAGTGACTGGCTAGTGCATTAGTCGAAGGGCGTGCCGTTATGCGGTAACTACCTATACGCGGCCCGGGGAATCTGACTTAACTTCGGTTAATGTCTGTCGCTTCCTATTCTTATCAGCTACAGCCGGCCAGGGTGCGCCTTGAGTTTGTCCGGCTGCTTCCCATCTCGTTGTTTGTGGTGGCGTTTGGTGCTGCCTTCGGCCTGGCCGCCACCCAGAAAGGACTTGAGCCCCTGCAGGCACTGCTGATGAGCGCCGCGGTGTTTGCCGGCGCCTCGCAGTTCGCCGCTGTCGACATGTGGGGAGCCGAAGTCTCGGTGCTGCCGATGATCGCTGTGGTGTTCGCCATCAATTCCCGTCATCTGCTGATGGGCGCGTCACTTTACCCCATGCTCAAAGACCTGCCGCCGCGCCAGCGTTATGGGGTGCTGCTGTTGCTCACCGACGCCAACTGGGCGGTCTCTGCCCAGGAATACCAGAGTGGACGACGCAACCTGGAGGTGATCCTTGGCGGTGGGCTGGCGCTGTGGCTGGCGTGGATTCTGGGCACGTTGATGGGGGTATACTTCGGCGGTCTGCTGCAAGACCCGCAAAGCCTGGGGCTGGATATGGTACTGGGATGCTTTCTGCTTGCCATGGCTCTGGGCGGCAGCAAGTCGCCGCGGGTACTGACCGCGTGGTCTGTGGCCGCTGCCGCCTCGCTGGCGGCCTACTGGTACTTGCCGCCACACACGCACGTGGTGGTGGGCGCGCTGGCCGGCGGAGTGGTCGGGCTGTTCTGGCTGGAGAGGAAGCCGGCATGACCATCGAAACCACAACCTCCGGCATCCTGCTGCTCATCGCCATCATGACGGTGGTGACGCTGGCCACCCGCTATGGCGGCGTGCTTGCCATGTCGTTCGTGCGGATCAGCCCGCGCGTTGAGAGCTTTATCAACACCATGGCCAGCTCCGTGCTGATTGCCATTGTGGTTCCCATGGCGTTCGAGGGTGACGCCGGAGCCCGTGCGGCGCTGGGCACCACCGCCCTGGCCATGCTGGTGTTGCGTAAACCGTTGCCGTCCATTGCTGCGGGTATTGCTGCGGCGGCAGCCGTGCGCTACCTCGCCTGATCCGTTGCGGAACCGACACTGGCCGGGTCGGTGCCCGGTTTCCGCTCCAGGTCCGGCATCGGGTTGGTATTGCGCAAGGCCAGCTCACCGATGCCGGGCAATTTGATGCCCAGGCCCAACGGGTTCACGCCCAGCGACAGTCCCAGCACATTGACCTCCAGCCCCTCGCGAACGCCGGCCAGCACGCCGAAATAGCCCCCCAGGGAGATCTGATAACCGGAACCTCCGGGAACCGGAGCGGCTACCTTGTCCCCCAGATAATCCTTACCGATGGCGTGGTTTGGCAGTGCCACATTCAGGCCCTCGGTTTCACGAATGACCCAGGCCACAAAGGTATTGCTGTTGGGCCCTGGCCAGGCTTCGTATTCGGTGGGGTAGGGGTAGCTTTCCACGGCCTGGTAGATCTCAGGGATCAGGCGTTCCGCGTCTGGTCCACGAATGTCGGCATACAGCACGGGCTCGGCGCCGTACCAGCGGCGATCAGGATCACCAGGGCGTGAGTTGACCACGTAGCGTCGCCAGCCGGTGACTTCGTGAACACGGTAGTGGTCCGCCCCTTGCTCCTTGGTGCTGATCCAGGTGTGGACAGCAAAGTAGCCGCGCCAGCTCCATGCCCGCGCGCCGTAGACCTGAATAATGGCTTCCTGGGCGTCACCGGGCAGGGGCGCGATGCCTGCGCTGTCACGGGAAGCGGTCTGCCAGCTTTCAGCGCTTTGCAGGGAACTGCTGGTGGCGAGCAGCAGCGGGCCGGTCAGCAGCAGAAACAGGCCACTGAAAAACCAGGCCGTGACTTTGAAGAAACGTCTCATTCAGTGGGTCCTGAGGGTGCGGCGGCGAATAACGGCGACCACCTGATTCATTAGTTCCCGGGCTTCGCCGTCGTAGTGCAAACGGAACTTTTCGCGCTGGATATTGCGGTCGTGGGTGGTGTCGGAACTGGTGGCGGTGTCTTTCAGCAAATCCATGTACTGGCAGGCGGCGAGATGTGCCTTGATCTCGGTGTCGATCATCTTGGTGACCAGCGAATCCACCTCTTCATGGCAGAACGGCCGATGGCGGTTCAGCGCGTTGCGGGCTTCCAGTGCCGCATTACGCGCCTCCAGCCGGAGTTCCCCGGCGGACTCGCCAGCCTCTACCGAGCGCAGGAATATGCCGAGCCGGTCGTGCAGAACCCACAGCTGGGGCCAGATGGCCTCGTAGGCCGCTTTCTCGGAAGCGAACTGATCGGCGTCGGCCGACGCGGCCCCCGGGGCAAGCACGGGCGGAGTGGCGCCGTTGAACTGGTTGATGCGAAGCTCGTCCATATCCCGCCAGAGGGTTTCGGTGCGGTGTTTGAGCTGATCATCCCGGTCCGCCTGGGTACGCCTGGCGTTGACCGAGTAAATAAGCGTCGCCAGGGCCACAATAATGGCGATGACGGATAATACGACGGCGCCGCCGTCATTCCCGATGAGACTGAGTAGCTGATCCGTATCCATGGTGTATCGCTCTGGTCCGTTGCCTGAATCTGGAGTGGCGAAAGTATCAGGTAATCCCCGATCAGGTTATTACAAGACAGTATAGATATTAACCGGTTTTCGTCTGCCGGAAGGGCAGTGCGTCTTTTGCGTCTTCGAAATAGTCCCGCACATGGCTGGCCTCCTCCCGGGTAAATCGTTCAATCGCCGCGCGGAATCCCGGATGACGAACACCATGCCAGGAATGGGTGAGCACTGGCTCAAAGCCGCGTATCAGCTTGTGTTCGCCCTGGGCTCCGGCGTCGAAGGTGGCCAGGCCCAGATCGATGGCCAGTTCTATGCCCTGGTAGTAACAGGTTTCAAAGTGCAGGAAATCGTACTCCTCCAGACAGCCCCAATAGCGACCGTAAAGCGTGTCATCACTGGCCAGGAAGAGCGCCCCGGCAATCATGGTGTCGCCCCTGATCGCCATCACCAGGTGCAGTTGTTCCGGCATGTCCCTGCAAAGCTGGCGGAAAAAACGTTCGTTGAGGTACGGGCGCTGCCCTCGCTTCAGATAGGTGGCCTGGTAGAACACGTAGAACGCGGACAACACCGAATCGGGCATACCTGTGCCGTTGAATCGCAGGAAGGCCACGCCGGATTCGGCGACCTGCCGCCGCTCCTTGCGAATGGATTTGCGTTTGCGGGAGGTGAGCTCCGCGAGGAAGTCATCGAACGCCCGGTACCCCCGGTTGTGCCAGTGGAACTGGCAACCGAGCCGGTGCAGTGCACGAGTGTGATCGAGCAGTTGCTGGTCGTCACCATTGGGGAACAGCAAATGCCAGGTGTGGGCGCCAAGGGTTTCACAGGCAGTGTCCAGCAGGTTCTCGAGCATTGCTGGCGTCAGCGCGTGGCGCAGGGTGTCGCTCAACAGCAGTCGCGGCCCCTGGCAGGGAGTGAACGGCACGGCGATCAACAGCTTGGGATAATAGTCTTCGCCGTAGCGCTGATAGGCGTCCGCCCAGCTCCAGTCGAACACGTATTCGCCCATGGAATGGCTTTTCAGCCACGCGGGCGCGACCCCCGCCAGCTTGCCGTTCAGCCAGAACGTCAGGTGCGCAGGAGTCCATCCGGTCTCGGCGCTGGTACAGCCGCTGGCTTCCAGTGCACGCAGAAACCGGTGCTTCAGAAACGGGTAAGAGCCGGGGCAGAATGCGTCCCAGTCCGCCTCCGCGACCTCATTGATTGATGCACAGAAGCGGACGGAGGGAATCGGGGAGCCGGGTTCGGCCATGGTCGGTCAGTCTCCTGGAGGTTTCCCGATACCATACGCCAGAACCCGGTATCTGATCACTGATCCGCGCAACGTTCCTGCATTTTCTGCTGCCACTTTTCCATCTTCGCCGCGCGCTTCTCGTTTCGTTCCTGCTGAATCTCGTCCCAGATCTCCCGCTGTTCGTCGGTCAGTTTGAGGCGGTCGGCGATCTCGGCGTGGCGTTTTTCCATCCTGGCCTGGTATTTCTGCTTCCAGGCTTCGCGGTTCTCCGGGCTGAACTTGCCGCTGCCTTCGCGCATCTGTTCACACATCTCTGCGAGGTTGTGCTTGCCGTGGTGACCGCCCTGTTTGTCTCCATGGTTACCCGCGACCGCCAATGGGCTGGCAAGCAGCGCAGCGGACAACGCGGCGCTGGCCAGAAAACGGGATGTTTGACGCTTGATCATGGTTAGTTCCTCATGCTGGTTGGTGGAGCAGCCGCAGCTGTTCCGTGACAGTGACAGCTATGCTAGCGAACAAACCCGTCAGCCGGTGTCAGCGCCGTGTAAAGGTTATGCAAAGGAAAATCGCCGCAAAAAGACACCGCAGGCCAACGTGTTAGACTGGCCGAACCAATTGGGAGGATGGGCATGCAGAACAGGGTATTGCTGGTTGAAGACGACGATGAGCTGCGGCAGTTACTGGCCCGCTATCTGACCGGTCAGGGCTTCAGCGTGCGGGAGGCCGCAACCGGCAACGACGGGCTGTCCCTGGCCCGCGGCCAGAACTGTGACATTGTGGTGCTGGATATCATGCTGCCGGATATCAGCGGCCTGGACGTGCTGCGTGCGCTGCGGGCCGAAACCCACCTTCCGGTGGTCCTGCTCACCGCCCGTGGCGATGAAACCGATCGAATCGTCGGTTTTGAGGTAGGTGCGGATGATTACATACCCAAGCCCTGCAACCCGCGCGAACTTGTTGCCCGTCTGCAGGCGCTGTTGCGCCGCATTGCCTGGGATCAGGCGGTGGACGTGGATGCATCGCGGGTCTACGGCGATCTGCGGGTCGAGCCGGCCCATCGTCGTATCTACCAGAGTGACCAGGCACTAGAGCTCACTGCCACGGAATACGAGGTGTTGCAGGTGCTGCTGGCCCATGCCGGCAGCGTGGTCCGCAAGACCGACCTGATGCAGTGGGCGTTGGGGCGGCGGCTCGAGGCCCATGACCGGACGCTCGATATGCACATCAGCAATCTTCGCAAGAAGCTTGGTAATGACGATCCCCCACGCATCGAGACCGTGCGCGGGCTGGGTTACAGCTATCGGGTGCCGGTATGACCCGGCGCCTGGTATTCCCCCTGTTCTGGCGGATTTTTCTGTCTATCTGGCTGGCCATGGCCATTACCATGCTGATCAGCAATGTGGCGACCCGGGCACTGATGGACCGTGAGCGTGCCTCCATCGAACGGCAGGTCGGTCTGAGGGAGCTGGGGCTGGAAGCCCTGGCGGTGCGCCAGAGTGACGGACGTGGCGCGGCCTGGCGTTTTCTCAGGGGGCAGGGCGAACGGTTGGAGTTGCACCTTATTCTGGTCGAAGCTGACGGGCAGGACGGTCGTTTGCCGGCACCAATTCGCGAACGACTTGAATCGGGCTGGTATCGCCAGCGCCCGGCGCTCATCGAGGTAGCCGAAGGCTATCGTCTGGTCGCCTGGCCGCGTATGGATGGCGAGGGCTGGCTGGACCCGCGTTTTTTCCGGGTATTGGAGATGACGCTGGCCTTCGTGCTGATCACCCTGGCCTGTTGGTGGATTGCGCGGCTGGTCTCGCGCCCGCTCCGGCACATGGAAACCACCGCGAGGGATATCGCCGGTGGCAAGACCCAGCTGCGGGTCAGCGAACGCATTGCCAGCCGTCGCGACGAGGTGGGTCACCTGGCTTCCGCCTTCAACGCCATGACCGAACAGCTGTGTAGCCTTCTGGAACGACAGAATCATCTGCTACGGGATATTTCCCACGACCTGCGTACGCCACTGACGCGCCAGCGCATCGCGATTGAGCTGGCCAGCGAAAGCAGTATGGATGATGACCTGATGGCCAGTATTCTCAGGCAGAACGAGCGCCTGGAAGCCATGACCTCGCAGATTCTCTCGCTCTACCGGGTATCCGAGGAAGGCCGTGATATCCCCCGCGAGGCGATCCAACCAGTGGGTGTGATTAACGACGTGCTTCAGGACGCCGCCGAGTACGCGAAACACCGGGGGGTGGATTGCCAGCTCACGATAGACTCCGACTGTCCCGGGGTGACGGTTCTGGGTGACCAGGAGCTGCTGCAGCGGGCATTTGATAATATCGTGCAGAACGCCCTGGATCACACCAGCCCGGGGCGAGCGATCCACATCCGTATGAAAAAAGCCGATGGCGAGCTGGTGACGATCATCGACGACGAAGGCCCAGGCGTGCCCCCGGAGGTGCTGCCCCACCTGTTCGAGCCGTTCTACCGCGCAGACAAGTCACGCGGTGGCACAGGGTGGGGGCTCGGGTTGGCGATCGCGCGGGACATAGTGGCGGCCCACGATGGGGCTATCGGGGCGGAGATCGGCGCATCAGGCGGGCTTCGGGTGACCGTCCGCCTTCCGGTCTTCACTGACGTTGGCTGAATGGCCTGCCTCCGGATTGCCCGGCCTCAGGTCGCCGGCTTTGGAGAAATCGACACCTTCGAGCTCGCCGTCGTCATAGCGGATGCCGCAGCCCGCTTTTCTGATCTGAGCGGGGCGCGCGGTACCGGCTGGGAAGGTATCGTCTTCGTTATCCACGACGGAGGTTCCTCGGTGTGCCAGAGAGCGAGAACATGAGTAAAACTTACCCGGTGCCGTCAGAATACCTCGAGCGGGAGACGGAGATAAAGAAAAGCCGGTTTATTGCCCGTATTGCCCACGTCACCAGCCGCGACGAGGTCAGGGAATGGCTGGACCGGGCTCACCGTGACCATCCGGACGCGCGTCACATCTGTTGGGCATATCAGCTGGGGCGCCCGGGTTCCGCTGCAGAGGCGGCAATGAACGACGATGGTGAGCCATCGGGTACCGCCGGCAAACCGATTCTCGGCGTGATCCAGCACAAGGATATGGGTGACGTACTGGTCATGGTCATTCGCTATTTTGGCGGAACCAAGCTCGGCGCAGGTGGTCTGGTCCGCGCTTATGCCGGAGCCGCCGAGAGTGTGTTGTCTGCGGTGGGGCGGCTGGTGCAGCAGCCGATGGAAATGGTGGATGTCACCATGGGCTTTGCGGATGAGCAGCCCCTGCGCCACTGGTGTGATACTCACGGAGCCTCGGTGGAGTCGGTCGACTACGGCGCCGGGGTTGTCATGCGAGTGCGGCTGCCGTCAGACAGCAATGCCGCTCTGGTGGAATTCTGTGAGGCGCAGAAGCTCGATTACCGTTTCGACAGGTAGGGAACCCTCGCTACATCGGGGGGCGTGTGGAGTGCGTATACTGAAGGAAAGCAACACGAGATGAGGTGCACTATGACAATGCGCGTGGCGATAGCATCCCTGATGATGCTCCTGCTGGCCGGATGCGCCAGCAAGTCGGTAACCGACTACGATTCCGGGGCCGTATTCGGCAACTACACCAGCTGGGCGTTTGCCGACAGGCGCGGTGACGACTCCGCGTTCCAGTCACTGGACGGCAGCCGCGTGCGCGCGGCGGTGGAACGTGAGCTCAACCGTAAGGCGATGAACAAGGTCAGCGCCGGAGAGGCTGACCTGCTGGTGACCTGGGAAGTGGTTGAAGAGGAGCGGCTCGAGAGTTCCGGCGTGGGTCTTGGTTTTGGTATTGGCCGCGGCAATTTCGGCTGGGGACTGGCCAGTGCACCGCCCGTTCGTGAAATTCAGGAGGGCAAGCTGGTAGTCGAACTCGTTGATGCCGGGACCGAAAAAGTGGTCTGGCGTGCCGCCAGCCGGCGTTATCTCAACGAAGACCAGTCTCCGGAGCATCGTCGTGAGCTGATCGACGAAGTGGTCGCGGACATGTTTTCCAAGTACCCTCCGGGGCTGGATTAGGGGCCCCGGCCAGAGCATCGGGAACCTGACGTAACTCAGCAGATTCGGAGTAATCATGAAGTCGAGATCCGCCGGCGGTCTGGTCTTTTCAACGGAACAGGGCCGTATGTGCCCGGATTGCCGCAACCCTGTGGCTGACTGCGTCTGCGGTCAGTCCTCCCCGCCCTCCGGTGATGGCATTGTGCGTGTCAGTCGCGAAACCAAAGGCCATAAAGGCAAGGGTGTCACTCTGGTTACCGGCATCCCGCTGGCGGAGAAAGAGCTGAAGGCGTTTGCCAAGGTGCTCAAGGCAAAATGCGGCACTGGCGGCACCGTTAAGGATGGTGTGGTGGAAATTCAGGGGGACCAGCGCGATATCCTCGTGCCTCTGCTTCAGGCCAAAGGCTGGACCGTCAAGAGGGCCGGTGGCTGATGGTCTAGGTCGCCGGACCGGCTAACGGCGATATACTGAGCCGATTCAGCGCGCCCGGATGGGCAAACCTTAAGCGGAGGATAAGAATGCACGTAATGGTCCTGGGAGCAGGTGTTGTTGGCGTCACCACCGCGTGGTTTTTGCGCAGGCAGGGGCATGACGTCACCGTGGTTGATCGCCAGAGCAAGGCCGGCCTGGAAACCAGCTACGCCAACGGTGGCCAGGTCTCCGTTTCCCACGCCGAACCCTGGGCCAATCCATCTGCGCCGCTGAAAGTTCTGCGGTGGCTTGCGCGGCCAGATGCGCCGCTGCTGTTCCGGCCACGTATGGACCCGGCCCAATGGCGCTGGGGGCTCGCGTTCCTCAGGGAATGTACGTCTGCGCGGGCCGCTTTCAACATTCGCCAGATGGTGAACCTGGGCACCTACAGCCGCGCCCAACTGCAGGAAGTTCGAAAGGATACGGGGATCGAATACGATCATCTGACGAAGGGCATACTGCATTTTTACACCAATCCCAGTGAATTCGATGCCGCCCTTGAGCCGGCGCGGCTGATGCGTGACCTTGGTTGCGACCGGCAGGTCATTGACGCCGCGCGTGCGGTTGAGCTGGAACCGGCCCTGGCCCCGATCCGCGAGCGGATTGCCGGGGCCACCTACACCTCGGAGGACGAGTCGGGTGACGCCCGAAAGTTCACCCAGGGGCTGGCGGAAAAGGCTGAGAAGGCCGGTGTGGCGTTTTCGTATGGCACCGACGTGCTGGGCTTTGAGCGAACCCGTGACCGTATTCTGGGCGTACAGACCCTGCAGGCGGGCAAACATGAAACCCTGCGGGCCGATGCTTATGTACTGTGCCTGGGCAGTTTCAGCGCGATTCTGGCGCGCCGTCTGGGCCTGTTCCTGAATATCTATCCGGCCAAAGGGTACTCGATTACCGTGCCGGTGAAGAACGCCGACGCGGCCTTCAACGTCAGCCTGACTGACGATGAATACAAGCTGGTGTATTCGCGCCTGGGAGACCGTATCCGGGTGGCCGGCACGGCGGAGCTCAATGGCTACAGCCGCAACCTGGACTACACCCGCTGTCGCGCCATCGTGCGCCGCACTGCGGAAATCATGCCGGAGGCCGCGCACTGGGACCAGGCGGAATTCTGGAGCGGTCTGCGACCGGCCACGCCGTCGAACGTGCCGTACATCGGCAAGAGTCATTTCGGCAATCTGTATCTGAACACCGGTCACGGCACGCTGGGCTGGACCCACTCCTGCGGCTCGGCCGCGGCCATTACCGATATCATTTCCGGCCGCACGCCGGCGGTGGATTTTACCTTCTGCGGTCTGTAACCAGAAAGGCCCGGCGGATGGCCGGGCCTTTCTGGTTGAGCGCGGGTTCGATCAGTTGAGCTGGTCGCGGATCAGTTTCTTGTTGATCTTGCCCACGCTGGTTTTCGGGATATCGTCCACGAAGTCGATTTGCTCGGGAATGGCCCACTTGTTGATTTCGCCGGATTCCACGAACTGTTTCAGATGCGCCTGGATGTCCTCCAGTGTCGCCTCTTCGCCCGGTTTCAGTGTCACCAGCGCGTGCGGGCGCTCGCCCCACTTTTCGTCCGGAACCCCCACCACGGCGGCACCGGCAACGGCGGTGTGCTGACTGATCAGATTCTCCAGGTCCAGTGACGACAGCCACTCGCCGCCGGTCTTGATCACGTCCTTGATGCGGTCCTTGATCACCAGCGTGTTGTCGGGCTCCAGGCTGGCCACGTCACCGGTGTGCAGCCAGCCGCCCTGCCACAGTTCCTCGCCTTTCTCCGGCTCCTTGAAGTAGCTCTGGGTGAGCCAGGGGGCCCGGGCGACCACTTCACCTTTGGCTTCGCCATCATGGGCGACCGGATGTCCGGACGGATCCACGATTTCCAGCTCGGTCATGGGCACGGCGATACCGGTTTTTACCCGCTTGGCGGTCTGTTGCTCCAGGGGCAGCTCCAGATCTTCCGGCGTGAGGTGAGTGGTTGAGAGCAGGGGGCAGGTTTCCGACATGCCGTAGCCGGTGTACATGCGGATGCCCAGTTTGGCTCCGGCATCACACAGGCCTTTGGTGAGCGCACTGCCGCCGATCAGCACATGCCAGTTGCTGAGATCCGCCGTCTTGATGGACTCGGTACCCATCATCATCTGCATGATGGTGGGTACGCAGTGTGAGAAAGATACCTTGTGTTCCTTGAGCAGATCTACCAGCAGCTCCGGTTCATAGCGGCCGGGATAGACCTGTTTGATACCCAGCATGGTGGCGGCGTAGGGCACACCCCAGGCGTGCACGTGGAACATGGGTGTGACCGGCATGTACACCGTCGAGGAGCGCAGCAACGGCATTTCATCATACGCCGACAGCGAACCGGTCATGGCCAGGGTATGCAGCACCAGCTGACGGTGGCTGAAAAACACGCCCTTGGGGTTGCCGGTGGTGCCGGTGGTGTAGAACGTGGTGGCCACACTGTTCTCGTCAAAATCCGGGAAATCAAACTCGGTACTGGCGCTGGCCAGCATGGCTTCGTATTCGCCGGCGGTCTGGAGGTCTGTGGCCTTCGCCGACTTCTCGTCGGTCAGCTGAATGTAGCTTTTGACTGTTTTTATCTCATTGCGGACGCCTTCCAGAATGGGCAGGAAGTCATCATGGACCAACACCACATCGTCTTCGGCGTGGTTCATGGTGTAGACAATCTGCTCGGGCGAGAGGCGCACGTTGATGGTGTGCAGGACCGCGCCGATCATTGGCACGGCAAAAAAGCATTCCAGGTAACGAGGGGTGTCCCAGTCCATCACTGCCACGGTGTCGCCGGGCTTTACACCAGCGTCAGTGAGGGCATTGGCGAGGCGATGAATGCGTTCCACCAGATCGGTGTAGGTGTATTTGCTGCGATTGGCGTACACGATTTCCTGGTCCGGAGAGTACCTGGGGCCGGACAGCAGCAGTTGTTTGATCAGCAGCGGATACTGATGGGCGTTGTCCGCCGGCGGGAGAATGCGGGTCTGTGCCATTGCTCGATACCTCTTTCTCAGTTGTTGATGTTATACGAGAAACAGAGGTAAATCTGACACACTTCGCGGAAAACGGAAACCTGGGAAAGGGTAAAAACACAGAGCGAATCGGGTGTTACGGTGAGCCGGTTTCGCTCTGCGGTTCAGTGTGGGGCTCGGTTACTCGTAAGTGCAGAGGTAAGCCGTGTCGATGTCGGTTTTGGCCTTGAAGCTTGCCTGGCCGGCTACATCAAAGCTCTCGCCGGCACCGTAGGTCATCCATTCTTCCATGCCGGGCAACAAAACGGTCAGTGCGCCGCTGATCACCGTCATGGTTTCCTTCTTGCTGGTGCCGAACTCATATTCGCCCGGGCTGATAACGCCCACGGTGGCGGGAAGAGTAGAGGTCTGGAACGCGATGGATTTTGCCTTGCCGTCGAAGTATTCGTTCACTTTCAGCATGATTTTGGCTCCTTGAGTCAGTTTGGGCGCCCACTATACGGCAATTTTCTGTCTGGCCAATGACATTTTTTTGCAGAGGCCTACTGCTCCCAGGGGTTGCCCCGGGTTCCGTCCATGGGCTTTACGCCAATGTGCATCGCCGCCTTGGCCAGTATGTTGGCACTCACCGGAGCTGTCATGAACAGGAACACGGTAATCAGGATTTCGGATATCCCGATACCGTCGTGGCTCACGCTGAAATAAACCACCGATGCCAGCATGATGGCGCCGACGCCGACGGTGGTGGCCTTGGTCGGTCCATGCAGGCGGGTAAAGAAATCCGGCAGCCGGGCCAGCCCGATAGCGCCAATGAGGGTGAACCCACCCCCAATCAGCAACAGGGCCGCGATGACGTATTCGGCGATCTCGCTCATGGCCGGTATCCTCCGTCGAGCTGTGATAAGTTCAGTGAATTATTCAATGACGCTGCCCCGTTTGAGGTACTTGGCCATGGCCACGGTTCCGACAAAGCCCATCACCGCGATCAGCAGAGCGGCCTCCAGATAAAGCCGTGTGCCCAGCGCAAGGCCGAGCAGTATGATCAGTGCAATGGCATTGATGTACAGCGTGTCGAGCGCCAGCACCCGGTCCGGTGCATCGGGTCCGCGGATCAGACGGTACACATTCAGTAGCGCCGCCAGAACCACCATAGCCAGGGTTATGTACAGGGCAATTGTGATCATTTGAACATCTCCAGCAAGGGCTTCTCGTAGCGGGTCCTGATGGCGTCGATGACCTCTTGCTCGTTGTTTACGTCCAGGGCGTGAATCAGCAGTATTTTGTTGTCGTCACTGACATCGGCGCTCACGGTGCCGGGCGTCAGTGAAATTGTGCTGGCGAGGATGGAAATAGCCAGTGGATGTTCCAGTTCGAGCGGGTAGCAGACGAACATCGGCTCCGGTTTGCGGGTGCTCAGGATCAGCCGCGCAACGGAGAAGCTTGCGATGACAATGTCTCCCAGCACTCGCAGCAGATAAAAGGGCATCCGCCAGGCATGGATGAATGCGGGCCGCTCCGGCCAGAATCCCTGGGTGATCTGGGGGATCAGCCACGCCAGGATAATCCCCATCACCACACTGGCACCGGAGATGCCGTCACTCAGGAACTGCCAGATGGTGAACAGAAGCAGGCTCAGCCACGGTTGAGGGAAATTCAGACGATCAAGCATTATTCTTCCTCCCCGACCATGGGTGTCTGCAGAATACCAATATAGGCGCTGCTGTCGTGGAGCTGGGCGGCTGTCGCATCGGTGTAGCGGGTGATCGGGCCGGCGAGAGCCACAATCACCACGCTCAGGCCTACCAGCGCGCCGGCGGAGATGGAAACTCGGGCGCTGAGTCTGCCCGGATCCTCAATGTGCCCCTCAACGTTTCTCCAGAACACAATGCTGCCGGCGCGACTGTAAGCGATGAGGGTAAAGAAGCCGCCGATCAGGATCACCGACCACAGCCAGGCCATTTGCGGGCCGGGCGTCACTGCCTGAAGAATCAGCAGCTTGGAGAAGAATCCGCTCAGCGGCGGCAGGCCCGCGGCGGCGACCGCTCCCATCAGGAACAGGATGCTGAGGAAGGTACGGTTGCGCATCCGCGGCGCCGTGACGATCTTGTCGGTGGCCGTTCCCCGCTGCCGGCTGATGAGATCGGCCACCAGGAACAGGCCGCCCACCACCCAGGTGGTGTTGAGCAGATAGAACAGCGCTGCCGAGGTGCCCTCCACCGAGCCCAGAGACATCGCCGCCAACAGTGTGCCGACCGAGATAATCACCTGCCACGCCACCAGCGTTTTCAGGCTCTCGGAGCCGAGCGCGCCGATCACGCCCATGGCCAGGGTGATAAGCGCCAGCGGGAACAGCCAGTCCATGCCCAGCCCGGCCAGTTCCCCGGCCTGATCACCGAACACCAGGGAATAGACTCGCAGGATGGCGTAAATGCCGACTTTGGTCATGACCGCAAACAGCGCTGCCACCGGTGCAGTAGCTGTCGCGTAGGCGCGTGGCAGCCAGAAACACAGAGGCAGAACCGCAGCCTTGAGGCCAAACACCACCAGAAGCATCATGCCGCCGGCTTTGACTATGTGCAGGTTCTCCTCGTTGACGTCGGCCACCTTGATCGCCAGATCAGCCATGTTGAGGGTACCGGTGACGCTGTAAATCATGCCGACGCTGATCAGGAAGACCGCCGAACCGATCAGGTTCAGCGCCACGTAATGCAGCCCGGGCACACTGCGGATGGTGCCGCCACCGTGCATCAGCAAGCCGTAGGAGGCGATCAACAGAACCTCGAACGCGACGAACAGGTTGAACAGATCGCCAGTCAGAAAGGCGATGTTCAGGCCCAGCAACTGGAACAGGAAGAGGGCATGGAACTGCCGATTGCCCTCATCCGTGCCGCCGAGGGCATAGATGTGGCAGAACAGGGCCAGAGCAGCGGTCATGACCAGCATCAGCGCCGCAAGCCGGTCCAGTACCAGCACGATACCGAACGGTGGTTGCCAGTTGCCGAAGGCATAGGCGCGGTAGCTGCCGTCATCGGCCAGCACCAGCAGCACGACGGCCGCGGCAAGCGTGAGTACGGTGGTGGTCAGCGCGAGAGTGCGGCGCAGGCTGATGGGCGCGTATCCCATGAACACCTGCAGCACACCACCCAGCAGCGGAATCAGAATGGGAGCGGTCAGCCAATGATTCATTTACCGGATACCTCTTTGTCCGCATTCGGTTTCGGGGCGGTGGACGACTGGCGTCCGTCAACGTGGTCATCCTCGTGGTCCGCCAGATTGCGCAGGGCGAGGACCACCACGAACGCGGTCATGGCAAAGCCGATCACAATGGCGGTGAGTACCAGGGCCTGGGGCAGCGGATCCGAATAGCCGGCTGTG
Organism: Marinobacter lipolyticus; assembly: GCF_018424605.1. Taxonomy (GTDB): domain Bacteria; phylum Pseudomonadota; class Gammaproteobacteria; order Pseudomonadales; family Oleiphilaceae; genus Marinobacter; species Marinobacter lipolyticus_B. The sequence continues at coordinate 198,776 of NZ_QTKT01000006.1, forward strand.
CTGCCGATGATAGGCTGCCCGCCGGTTACCAGCCGCCCCGATGAAAACAGGAACAGGTTGACGCCGTAGGATAGCAGGGTCAGCCCGACGACCACCGGGAAGGTGCGGGCCCGCAACAGAAGATAGACACCCGAGGCGGTCAACGCGCCAATGGCCAGAGCGAAAGCCAGTTCCATTACGCGCCCTCCTTCTTGCTTTTGATGGCGGAGTGGGGCGACAGGCGCCCGATGCTGACCAGTGCCAGCAGCGTGGCCCCGATCACGGTCAGGTAAACCCCAAGGTCAAACACCAGTGCGGACGCGACCTCGAATTTGCCGACCACGGGCCAGCTGATGTAGTCAAAAGTACTGGTCAGGAACGGATAACCAAAGGCATAGCTGCCGGCACCGGCGATGGTGGCAAACAGCAGGCCTAATCCGATCACGTTGTGATAACGGAAGGGAACCCGGTCCTGAGTCCAGATCATGCCGCTGGCGATGTACTGGAGGATCAGCGCGACGGCGGTAATCAGACCGGCGATGAAGCCGCCACCGGGCAGGTTGTGCCCGCGCAGGAAAATGTAGGCTGACACCATCAGCGCCAGCGGCAGCATCGGCCTGGCAATCTGGCGAAGCATCAGCGGGTAAGCGTCCCGGGTCCACGCATGGCCCTGGCCATCCCCCGGCGGAGGTGTCAGCGCGGTATTTTTGAGCATGGCGTAGATGCCCAGTGCCGCGATGGCCAGTACGGTAATTTCGCCCAGGGTATCGAAGCCCCGGAAGTCCACCAGAATAACGTTGACCACGTTGGTGCCGCCGCCGCCCGGCTTGCTGTTCTCCAGGAAGAACTCCGAAATCGATGTGAACGGCTGCGTCAGCATGGCAAGGGTCACGACCGTCATACCGACACCGGCAGCCAGGGCGATGGCAATGTCACGTACGCGGCGAGACGGGGTGGTTTCCAGCGGTGTCCAGGACGGCATGTAGTACAGAGCCAGCATCAGCAGAACGATGGTGACCACTTCCACCGACAGCTGGGTCATCGCCAGGTCAGGAGCGGAAAAGCGGGCAAAGCCCAGAGCGACCAGCAGCCCGACCACACTGAGCAGTACCAGGGCGTAAAAGCGCTCACGGTGGAGGGCCGCCGTAGCAAACGCACAGATTATCAGCACGCCGATACCCACCAGCGTCGGCCAGTCTATCGGCGACAGGCCGCTCTCACCGACAAAAATGCCCAGCTGCATCAGCGGGGCGATGGCCACGGCGATAACGCTGAGCAACAACAGCATGGTGTAGCGCTGCAGTGACCCGTTCTCGATGCGGGCGGTGAACCGATTGGCCAGGGCGACTACCCGGGATATGGCCGCTTCGAATACCGCCTTCTCGTCAATTTCCCGGAAGCGGGCGTGGAAATCGAAAAAGCGTTGGCGCTGACTGTACATCAGCAGTCCGCCGAAGAACGCCGCAAAGCTCATCATCAGTGGCAGGTTGAAGCCATGCAGGATCGCCAGGTGATACTCCGGCACCGTGCCGCCGAGGGTGGCGGATGCCGCGGCGTAAAGCAGAGGCCCCACCGACAGTGCCGGGAACACGCCGACCATAATGCAGGCGAAAACCAGAATCTCCACCGGAATCTTCATGTAGCGGGGCGGTTCGTGGGGAGGATAGATCGGCAGATCCACTGGCTTGCCGTTAAAGAACACGTCATGGATGAACCGCGCCGAGTAGGCCACTGCAAAGATGCCGGCGAGCGTGGCCACCAGTGGCGGCAGCCAGGCCCAGATGCCGGGCAGATTCAGCTGCAACGATTCGGCGAAGAACATTTCCTTGCTCAGGAAGCCATTGAGCAGCGGCACCCCGGCCATGGAGGATGCCGCCACCATGGCCAGCGTGGCGGTGTGGGGCATGTAGCGCCACAGGCCGTTGATGCGGCGCATGTCCCGGGTGCCGGTTTCGTGATCGATGATGCCGGCCGCCATAAACAGCGATGCCTTGAAGATGGCGTGGTTGATCACGTGGAACACCGCGGCCACGGCGGCCAGTTGCGTGCCCATGCCAAACAGCAGGGTGATCAGCCCCAGGTGGCTGACCGTGGAGTGTGCCAACAGGCCTTTCAGGTCGTGCTTGAACATGGCGACGTAGGCGCCAATCAGCAGTGTGGCCATGCCGGTGAAGCTGACCATGTAGAACCATTGCTCCGTGCCTGCCAGGGCCGGGTACAGCCGGGCCATCAGGAAAATGCCGGCTTTGACCATGGTCGCTGAGTGCAGATACGCCGACACCGGTGTGGGCGCCTGCATGGCGTGGGGCAGCCAGAAATGAAACGGAAACTGGGCCGACTTGGTGAAGGCCCCGAGCAGAACCAGGGTCAGGGCAACCGGATACAGGCTGTGGGCTTTGATCAGGTCGCCCGCGGCCAGCACATCGTCAAGCTCGAAACTGCCGACAATGTTGCCGATGATCAAGATACCGGCGAGCAGCGCCAGGCCTCCGCCTCCGGTCACGGCGAGCGCCATGCGGGCCCCGCGGCGGGCATCCTGTTTGTGGGTCCAGAAGCTGATCAACAGGAACGAGGTCAGACTGGTCAGCTCCCAGAAGATCATCATCAGCAGCAGGTTGCTGGACAGCACGATGCCGAGCATGGAGCCCATGAAGCACAGCAGCAGGGCGTAGAACTTACCGACATTCTCTTTTGCTTTCAGATAGTAGCGCGCGTAGAGAATGATCAGCAGGCCAATGACCAGTATCAGCAGCGCAAAAAGCAGGGAGAGGCCGTCAAGCCGGAAACTGAAGGACAGGCCCACTGCCGGCAGCCATTGGTAGCTGTGCAGGATCACGCCGCCTTCGGCCAGGGTGGACCAGTGCGGGTACAGCGCTGCCAGGGCAACGATGGCAGGCACCGAAGCGGCAATCGCGATTGCCGTGCGTCCGCCCTGGGCGAACAGTGGAGCTGCCAAAGCCCCTAAAAAGGGCAGGAAAACGACCAGCGGTAGCGACATCGCAACCTCTTTATTGGTTTTTCTCTTTCATGGATGGAGTTTCAATTTTTGCCTGAGTTTAGACTCCGGTTACTTGTTCTGCACCGGCTGGGGTGAGCCCACAGCAAGAGCGAACAGCGACGGAGGTTCAGCAGAAACGGGGTGGGTCAGGAAAATACGGAAGACGGCCCCGGTGATGATGCACATCGGCAGTAGCCGGGAAAAAACCGGGTTGATGTAACACGTCGGACCTCTCGGTCATGGGTGCTCCGTTAGCAAGACACGAGAGCCGATGATACTTGGCAGGCCCTGCAGGTCAAGTCAGCCGGTCATTAATCAATTCTATTGGTCCGTTATGGGTCGTACTTTGGTCGCAGGTGGCTGTGGTACCATCTGCAGTTTCCGACAGAACCGCGCGAGCCCCCTTTATGAGCCAAGCCTATCCTCACCTGCTGAAACCCCTTGATCTCGGTTTTACGGAACTCAAGAACCGGGTACTGATGGGATCCATGCACACCGGTCTGGAAGACCGCTTCTGGAATGTGCACAAGTTCGCCCGCTATTTCGCCGAACGGGCTGAAGGCGGGGTGGGGCTCATGGTCACCGGCGGCTATTCTCCCAATCTGGTCGGTCAGCTGGCACCACTGTCGTCCACCATGAACAACCGTGCTACCGCCCTGCTGCACCGGCATGTTACCGGAGCGGTGCACGAGGCCGGTGGCAAGATCTGCCTGCAGTTACTGCACGCCGGTCGCTACGGCTATCAACCACTGATCGTGTCGGCATCCGCCACCAAGGCCCCGATCAGTCCGTTCAAAGCACGGGCGCTGTCTGCCAAAGGTGTGGAACGGCAGATCAACGATTTCGTCAATGCCGCGAAACTGGCGAAGTTTGCCGGTTACGATGGCGTCGAGGTGATGGGCTCAGAGGGCTATTTCATCAACCAGTTCCTGTGCGAGCGCACCAACAAGCGCACCGACAAGTGGGGCGGCCCCTACGAGAACCGGATGCGGCTGCCAGTGGAGATCGTACGAAGAATGCGTGAGGCCGTGGGTCCGGAATTCATCATCATCTACCGGCTGTCGATGCTGGATCTGGTGGATGGCGGTCAGACCTGGGATCAGATCGTGACTCTCGGCAAGGCCATCGAAAAAGCCGGTGCCACCATCATCAACACCGGCATTGGCTGGCACGAGGCCCGGGTGCCCACCATTGTCACTTCGGTGCCCCGCGGCGGCTTTGCCGATGTCACGGCCAAGTTCTACGGCGAGGTTGATATTCCGGTCTGCACCACCAACCGCATCAATACACCAGAGAAAGGCGAAGAGATACTGTCCGCCGGCAAGGCCGATATGGTGTCCATGGCGCGCCCCCTGCTGGCGGACAGCGAGTTCGTGCGCAAGGCCGAACAGGACCGTGCCGACGAGATCAACACCTGCATCGCCTGTAACCAGGCCTGCCTGGATCATGTCTTCCAGGCCAAACGCGCGTCCTGCCTGGTGAATCCCCGGGCCTGCCATGAAACCGAGCTGGTGCTTACGGTTGCCCCCGTGGTCCGCCGTGTGGCGGTGGTCGGGGCCGGGCCGGCGGGTCTTGCGGCGGCCACCACGGCGGCCAAACGCGGCCATCGCGTAACCCTGTTCGAGGCAGACGACAAGATCGGCGGCCAGTTCAACTACGCCAAGCGTATCCCCGGCAAGGAGGAATTCTACGAAACCCTGCGGTATTTCCAGCGCCAGATCGAGCTGCTGGAGATCGACCTCAGGCTCAATACCCGCGTTGAGGCTGCAGAGCTTGCGGAGCAGGGCTTTGATGACGTGATCATTGCCACCGGCGTCAAGCCGCGGACCCCGAAGATCGACGGTATTGACCATCCCAAGGTGCTGGGTTACCTGGACGTTCTGCGGCACAACAAGCCGGTAGGGCAGAGCGTGGCGGTGATCGGCGCCGGCGGTATCGGTTTCGATGTCAGCGAGTTCCTCACTCACGACTTCGGCCACCACCCGGAAGGCGAACAGGTCAGCGTCGCAGACTGGCAGGCGGAGTGGGGTGTGAACCCCGACTTCGAGGGGGCGGGAG
>NZ_QTKT01000007.1 GCF_018424605.1 Marinobacter lipolyticus
CGATTACATCGAAATGTTCTATAACCCGGTACGCCGGCACGGCAACAACGGAGGACTGTCTCCCGTGGACTTCGAAAAGCAGTATTTTAAGCAGCTGTCAGGCGTCTAGGATATCGGGGGCTTGCCAGATGCAGCGCTGAAGGTGGCGTTCCTGGCGATCCAGCAAGCATCAAAGAAATGGACCATGCCGATCCGGGATTGGAAGCCTGCACTGAATCGCTTTATTATCGAATTCGGTGACCGCCTGGACGGTCACCTATAGTGAGGTGGGCAGTTACACAGATTTATTTACAGGCTCCAATGGGTGGAAGGCCAGTGACTAGCTTAGAACCTTCGGGCGCGCGAAGGCCTGACTCGAATGTTCGCTTTTGTTTACTAGCCAATCGTCGATGCTTGGTCGAGCTGCCCCCCAAAATTTGCGTAGTTCGCCTCAATTAGCTCGATAATAAAAAACTCCGTGCCAAACATCACTCGGCACGGAGTCATTGTAGTAAGGGCTTTTAGGACTCTCGAAACGGGAGAATACCCAGGTGGCTAGACCGTCAGGTGCTTCCTGATCAGCTCATCCGTCAACCCAGCAATCTCATCCTCAGCAACCCTTCTCCCCCGATCCAAAATCACAAACCGATCCGCATACTTCCGCGCAAACGGCAACTTCTGCTCAACGAGAAGAACGGTCAGCCCATCCTCTTCAATCAGTCTACGAATAACCTCCCCGATCTGCGCCACAATATTCGGCTGAATCCCCTCCCCCGGCTCATCGAGGATTAAGAGGCGAGGCTCAATCACCAGCGCCCGGCCAATCGCCAACTGCTGTTGCTGCCCGCCAGACAGGTCGCCGCCTCTGCGGTGTTTCATTTCCTTCAACACCGGAAACAGCTCATACACCCGCTCGGGAATCTTCTTGCTGCCGTCCTTACGCACAGCCAGGCCGGTGCGCAGGTTCTCTTCCACGGTCAGCAGCGGGAATATCTGTCTTCCCTGGGGCACGTAGCCGATCCCCAGGCGTGAACGGTCTTCGATTTTCTTTTTGGTGAGTTCCACATCTTGAGCGAATTCGATGCTGCCGCTTTTGGTGGTTTCCTCACCCATGATGCATTTCATCAGGGTGGTTTTGCCCACGCCGTTGCGGCCCATTACGCAGGTGCACTGGCCCTGGGGGACGTCCAGGTCCAGATCCCAGAGGGTGTGGCTTTCGCCGTAGTATTGGTTGAGCTTCTGGATCTTGAGCATTACGCCTCCTCCCCCAGGTATACCTTGATCACTTCCGGGTCGTTGGAGACCTGGTCCATGGTGCCTTCGGCCAGCACGCTGCCCTGGTGCAGCACGGTGACCTGGCGGGCGATGGAGCGCACGAAGCCCATGTCGTGCTCCACCACCACAACGGACTGTTTACCGGCCAGGCTGGTGAGCAGTTCGGCGGTGCGCTCCATTTCCTGTTCGGTCATGCCGGCTACGGGCTCATCCACTAATAGCAGTCGTGGTTTCTGCATCAGCAACATGCCGATTTCCAGCCACTGTTTCTGGCCGTGGGAGAGGATGCCGGCGAGTTTGTCCCGCAGTTGTTTCAAACCGATCATTTCCAGCACTTCGTCGATGCGGTCACGGTATTCCGCTTTCATGATGGCGGTCAGCGTGGGCCAGATGCGCTTGTCCGCCGCCATCGCAAGTTCCAGGTTTTCGAACACGGTGAGGGCTTCGAACACCGTGGGTTTCTGGAACTTGCGGCCGATGCCCAGGCTGGCGATGTCCGGCTCGTTCATGGTGAGCAGGTTGTGGCGGCTGCCGAACCACACGGAGCCGGTGTCTGGCCGGGTTTTACCGGTGATGATGTCCATCATGGTGGTTTTGCCCGCGCCGTTGGGGCCGATGATGCAGCGCAGCTCGCCGTCGTCGATGGTGAGGTTTAGGTTGTTGATGGCCTTGAAGCCGTCAAAGCTCACGTTCACGTCCTCCAGGTACAGGATCGGGCCGTGGCGCACGTCCACCGGGGAGGCCACGGGCGCGAGGAAGTCGAACACGCGGTCGCGGTTGGTCAGTTGCTCGAACATGCTCATGCGGTGGCCTCCTTGGGTTGGGCGGCGTCGGTATCGGTGTCTTCCTCCTGCTTTTTACGCTTCTGCAGCAGGCCGGCAATGCCCTTGGGCAGGAACACGGTGACCAATACAAACAGGCCGCCGAGGGCGAACAGCCAGGCGTCTGGCATTACGCCAGTGAACACGGTTTTGGCGTAGTTCACCAGGATGGCGCCGATCACCGCGCCGTAGAGGGTGGCGCGGCCACCGAGGGCGACCCACACCACGATCTCAATGGAGAACAGCGGCGAGAATTCGCTGGGGTTGATGATGCCCACCTGCGGCACGTACAACGCCCCGGCCACACCCGCCAGCATGGCGGACACCACGAACACGAACAGCTGCACCCGTTCCACCCGATAGCCCAGGAAGCGGGTACGGGCTTCGGCGTCGCGGCAGGCGATGCTGACCCGGCCGAGCTTGCTGGTGACGATGCCGCGGCAGATCACGTAGCCGATGGCCAGCGCGATGCCGGTGGCGATGAACAGCCCCAGCCTTGTGGCGTCGGTGCGCAGGTTTAAGCCGAGGATGTCACGGAAATCGGTCAGGCCGTTGTTGCCGCCAAAGCCCATTTCGTTGCGGAAGAACGCCAGCATCAGCGCAAAGGTCAGCGCCTGGGTGATGATGGACAGGTACACCCCGGTCACCCGCGAGCGGAACGCCAGGAAGCCGAACACCAGCGCCAGCAGGCCCGGGGCCAGCAGCACCATGATGAAGGCGAACCAGGCCATGTCGAAGCCCTGCCAGTACCAGGGCAGCGAATCCCAGTTCAGGAACACCATGAAGTCCGGCAGCACCGGGTCGCCGTAGGTGCCGCGATCGCCGATCTGGCGCATCAGGTACATGCCCATGGCGTAGCCGCCGAGGGCAAAGAAGGCGCCGTGGCCCAGGCTGAGAATGCCCAGGTAACCCCACACCAGATCCACCGCCACCGCCAGCAGCGCATAGCACAGGTATTTACCCAGCAGGGTGACGGTATAGGCGCTGACGTGCAGCGCATGGCCTTCCGGTATTATCAGGTGCAGCAGGGTGACCAGTGCTACCGCCGCAAACAGCACCCCGAGGAAAATCTGGGTGGAACGCTCCTGTAAAGGCCGGAGCAGCCAGAATTGTGATGTTGGCATAGCTCAGCCCTCCGCAGCCCGGCCTTTCTGGGGGAAAAGCCCCTTCGGCCGTTTTTGAATGAACAGGATGATCAGCACCAGCACCATGATCTTGGCCAGTACCGAGCCGGCCCAGGGTTCCAGAATCTGGTTGATGGTGCCCAGTGACAGCCCCGCCAGCAGGGTGCCCCAGAGGTTACCCACGCCGCCGAACACCACCACCATGAAGGAGTCGATGATGTAGTTCTGGCCCAGGTTGGGACCGACGTTGGTGATCTGTGACAGCGCCACCCCCGCCAACCCGGCCACGCCGGAACCCAGGCCGAAGGTGAGGATGTCCACGCGGGTGGCACGAATGCCCATGGACCTGGCCATGGCGCGGTTCTGGGTCACCGCCCGCACTTCCAGGCCGAGGCGGGTCTTGCGCATGATCAGCATCAACCCGGCGAACACCACCAGGGCGAAGCCGATCACGTACATGCGGTTGAGGGTCAGCGAGAGCGCGTCGTTGATCACCAGCGAGCCGCTCATCCATTCCGGTGTGGTCACGGAGCGGTTGAGGGGGGAGATCACGGTGCGCACCAGTTGCTGCAGGATCAGGCTGACACCGAAGGTGGCCAGCAGGGTTTCCAGCGGGCGGCCTTTGAGGTGCTGGATCACGCTGCGCTCGATGGCGATGCCCGCCAGCGCCGCCACCAGGAAGCCGGCGGGAATAGACAGGATCAGCGCCAGCCCGGGCTGGCCGGGTAACAGTTGCTGCATGCCCCAGGTGGTGTAGGCCCCCAGCATGATCAGTTCGCCGTGGGCCATGTTGATCACGCCCATCACGCCAAAGGTGATGGCCAGGCCAATGGCCGCCAGCACCAGCACCGAGCCGAGGGACAACCCGAAATACAGGGTCTCCGCGGCGCGGTTCATTTTCAGTTTCTGTTCGATGGAGACCAGCGCCTGCTTGGCGCGGGCGGCAACGGCGGGATCGTCCCCGGCCACCGCGTTGTTGAGGGCAGCGCGGGCGTTGCTGTGAAGGCTGCCGGTCAGTACGTCAATAGCCTCAAGGCGGGCCTGGGGCTCGCCCTGCTGCAACTGGTAAATGGCAACGGATTCTTCAATGCGGTTGCGAACGGGGCCCGGCAGGTCCCGCTCCAGTAATTTGGTCAGTGGGTTCACCACACTGTCGTTCACTTTGCCCATCATGGCTTCGGCGGCGTTCTCCTGAACCTCGGGGTCGTCCGAATACAGGTCCAGCATGGCCAGCACGCCTTCCAGCTTGCCGCGGATGGCGTTGTTGATGTTTACCCGGTCCAGTTCCCGGCGGGAGATCTCGCCCAGGTTCTCACCGGTGAGGGGGTCGGCGATGGTCCAGTCGCGTCCCACATTACGCAGCACCACGACCACTTGCCCGGTGTCCTCAATGCGGCTCAGACGGTTGTTGCCGAAGGCGTCCAGCCAGCTGCGGGCACGGGGATCGCCGCTGTCGACAATGGCTTCAATGGCGGCATCCATCTCTCGCGGGGATGCGTCGGCCAGGTTGGTCAGCAGCGCCTGCCCCTGATCGGAATCGGCTTCCGCCTGGCTGTGGGCCGGCAGGCTCAACACCAGCAGCAGGGCAAGGCCCAGGGGCTTGAGATAGAGAGCCTTGAGATAGAGGGATTTGAGATAGAGGGCGTTGAGACAATGAGGCGTAAGCCACCGGAAGATGCCCATGTGTCCGTCCTGTTGTTGGAAATAAGGGAAGCATTCTGGATTCAGAAGCCTCCAGGGCGATCACGCTGCCCCGGAGGTCTTTTTGCACGGCCTGATCAGAGGATCAGTCAGCGTCGGCCAGGGCCTGCTCGCCGGCGGAAGCGCCACAGGTACCGGCTTTGACGTTGAAGTTGCCGCACTTCAGCGGGGCGCGCCAATCGGCGATCAGGTCACGGGAACCCGGCAGGAAGTCAGACCAGGCATCGCCGGCCACGGTGGAGGAGGTCTCCCACACCACGGAGAACTGGCCGTTGTCCTGAATCTCGCCGATCAGCACCGGCTTGGTGATGTGGTGGTTCGGCATCATGGTGGCGTAGCCGCCGGTCAGGTTGGGTACGGCCACGCCGATGATGGCGTCTTTCACCGCGTCCACGTCGGTGGTGCCGGCTTTCTTCACCGCTTCCACGTACATGTTGAAGCCAATGTAGTGCGCTTCCATCGGGTCGTTGGTGACGGCTTTGTCGTCGCCCTTGTATTCAACCCAGGCGTCGATGAAGTCGTAGTTGGCGTCGTTGTCCACGCTCATGAAGTAGTTCCATGCGGCCAGGTGACCCACCAGAGGACCGGTGTCGATGCCCGCCAGTTCCTGCTCGCCCACGGAGAAGGCCACCACCGGGATGTCGGAAGAGGCAATGCCCTGGTTGCCCAGCTCACGGTAAAACGGCACGTTGGCGTCGCCGTTGATGGTGGAAACCACCGCGGTCTTCTTGCCGGCGCTGCCGAACTTTTTGATGTCAGAGACGATGGACTGCCAGTCGGAGTGACCGAAAGGCGTGTAGTTGATCATGATGTCCGCTTCAGCAACACCCATGTCTTTCAGGTAGGTTTCCAGGATCTTGTTGGTGGTGCGGGGGTATACATAGTCGGTGCCCGCCAGAACCCAGCGCTCAACGCCCAGTTCGTTCTTCAGGTAGTCCACCGCCGGAATCGCCTGCTGGTTGGGCGCGGCACCGGTGTAGAACACGTTCTCGGAGGATTCTTCGCCTTCATACTGCACCGGGTAGAACAGCAGGCCGTTGAGCTCTTCTACTACCGGCAATACCGACTTGCGGGAGACCGAGGTCCAGTTGCCGAAGATCACGTCTACTTTCTCTTTCTCCAGCAGCTCGCGGGCTTTTTCCGCGAACAGCGGCCAGTTGGAGGCGGGGTCGACTACTACGGCTTCCAGCTGACGACCATCGATACCACCTTTGGCGTTCTGCTGTTCGATCAGCATTTCCATGGTGTCTTTCAGGGCGGTTTCACTGATCGCCATGGTGCCGGACAGCGAGTGCAGGATGCCGACCTTGATGGGATCTTCCGCCGCCATGGCGTGGAAAGAGACTGACAGCGCCAGTGCAGAGAGGCCCAGCTTCACGTGTTTTTTGATGCTCATGTTGTGCGTCCTTTTATCTTCGTTGGGTTATGTCGTTCGTCGTCAACGCACTTCCTTCTCTGCATCTGCTGTTCCACATCACCCATATACCACCACAAAACAATAACTTATCTAGTATACAAGGAGGCAAGGTCGATTAAGACCGGGGCCAGCACCGCCTTAACCCCCTGTTTTATGGTTCTGTTTTGGTGCGCTCGCACCGGCTTTGGGCGCTCACTTTTGGTTCGCCTTTTCCATGAAAAACTTTAACCATCTGTTTTACATAGCTTTTAAAGAATTTTCGCCAAATGGCACGGGCATTGCCAAACAGGTTGTATACAAGATGACAAACTGCACGAGGACAACCCATGCCTTCAACAACCGGATGGACACTGCACGACTGGCGTGCCGCCTATGGTCAGGGCCAGTCGCCGGAGTCCCTGCTGGGCGAACTGCTGGCCAGCCTGGATACCACCCCCAATAAAGACGTGGCCTGGATCTCCCTGATCGATCAGGCCGGCCTGAAGAAAGCGCTGGCCGATCTGGACCAGTTGGCGCAACAGGCCGGCGGCAACCGGGCAGTGCTGCCTTTATACGGTGTGCCGTTCGCGGTGAAGGACAACATTGATGCCGTGGGTTTCGAGACCACCGCGGGTTGCCCGGCCTACGCCTACACACCCCAGCAGGATGCCGCCACCGTGGCCCGCCTGAAAGCCGCCGGCGCGGTGCTGATCGGTAAAACCAACCTGGACCAGTTCGCCACCGGGCTGGTGGGTACCCGTTCCCCCTATGGCGCAGTACCCAACACTTTCAAACCAGACGTGGTCAGCGGCGGTTCCAGCTCCGGCTCCGCGTCGGTGGTGGCCCGCGGCCTGGTGCCGTTTGCCCTGGGTACCGACACCGCCGGTTCCGGCCGGGTGCCGGCAGGGCTGAACAATCTGGTGGGGCTGAAGCCCACCAAAGGCCAGTTCAGCATTGAAGGGGTGGTGCCAGCGTGCAAGTCCCTTGATTGCGTGTCGATCTTTGCCCTGACCGTGGGCGACGCCGGTGCCGTGCAGCAGGTGATGGCCGGCTATCAGCCCACCGACCCGTTCTCCCGCCAGGCGCCCGCCACCCTGCCCGACGATGCACCGGCCATTCGCCGGAACGGCCCCATCAAACGCCTGGCCATTCCCGAACAGCCCCAGTGGTTCGGGGATCAACAGGCAGAAGCGGCCTGGAACACCGCCCTCAGCAACTGGCGCCAGCAGGATGTGGAACTGGTGCCCACGGATTTTGGCCTGATGTCGGAACTGGCGGCGCTGCTGTACGAAGGCCCCTGGGTGGCGGAACGCCATGCTGCGGTGGAAGGATTTATGGCGGAGCACGCCAGCGAGATGAACCCGGTGGTGAAAGGCATCATCGAAAAGGCAGGAAGATTCAGCGCCACCGATACCTTCAAGGCCCAGTACCGCAAGGAAGAGCTGGTGCGCGCCATTGATGAACAGCTGCAGGATATCGACGCCCTGCTGGTGCCCACGGCCCCGACCGCCCCGACCATTGAGGCGGTGAATGCAGACCCGGTCACCCTGAACAGCCAGCTGGGCACTTACACCAACTTCGTCAACCTGGCGGACTTCTGCGCCCTGGCGGTGCCCGCCGGTTTCCGCGACGACGGCCTGTCCTTTGGGGTCACGCTCATCAGCGGTGCCTGGAAAGACGCCGAACTGCAGAGGCTGGCCAGCCAGTGGCTGAACGCCCACCCCACCCCGCTGGGCGCCACGGATCTCAACCGCGCCATCGAAGAACCCGCCGCACCGGCGCCGGTGGACACCATTACCGTTGCCGTCGTGGGTGCTCACCTCAGCGGCATGCCTTTGAACACCCAGCTCACCGAGCGCAACGCGGTGCTGCTGGAGCAGACCACCACCTCGGCCAACTACCGCCTGTACGCCCTGCCCAACACCACGCCGCCGAAACCCGGGCTCAAGCGGGTCGGTCCGGATGAGGGCTGCGCAATGATTGTGGAGGTATGGCAGATGGCCGGCTCCGAGTTCGGCTCCTTCGTTGACCTGATTCCGGCGCCCCTGGGCATCGGCAATGTGGAGCTGGCCGATGGCCGCTGGGTCAACGGTTTCATCTGCGAAGGCTACGGCTTTGAAGGCGCCCGTGACGTAACCGAATTCGGCGGCTGGCGCGCCTTCATCACCGCCCTCAAATCCGGACAGGCATAAGGAGAGCCCAAACATGTTCAGCAAAGTATTGATTGCCAACCGCGGTGAAATCGCCGTGCGCACCATCCGCACCCTCAAGGCCATGGGCTTGGGCAGCGTTGCGGTTTATTCCCATCAGGATCGCCACAGCCTGCACGTGACCAGCGCCGACGAAGCCGTGGCCCTGACCGGCAACGGCGCCAGCGAAACCTACCTCGACAAGGCGCAGATTCTGTCGGCCGCCAAAACCACCGGCGCGACCGCCATCATTCCCGGCTACGGCTTCCTGTCGGAGAACGCGGACTTCGCCGAAGCCTGTGAAGCCGAAGGCATCGCTTTTATCGGCCCCACACCCACCCAGATGCGGGAATTCGGCCTGAAGCACCGGGCGCGGGAACTGGCGGAAGCCGCCGGCGTGCCCCTGGCCCCCGGCAGCGGTTTGCTGAACAGCCTGGACGAAGCGCTGGGCGTGGCAGACAACCTGGGCTACCCGGTGATGCTGAAAAGCACCGCCGGCGGTGGCGGCATCGGCCTCACCCGCTGCAACAGCGACAGCGAACTGCGGGAAGCCTTCGAAACTGTGCGTCGCCAGGGCCAGAGCTTCTTTAATGACAGTGGCGTGTTCCTGGAGCGCTTCATCGCCCGCGCCCGCCACGTGGAAGTACAGATGTTCGGGGATGGCGAAGGCAATGTGGTGGCTTTGGGTGAGCGGGATTGCTCGCTGCAGCGCCGCAACCAGAAAGTGGTGGAGGAAACCCCGGCGCCGAGACTGCCGGCGGCCACCCGCCAGAAAATGCTGGATGCCGCCGTATCCCTCGGCCGGTCCGTCAACTACCGTTCCGCCGGCACCGTGGAATACATCTACGACGAGGAACGGGACGAATTCTACTTCCTGGAAGTAAACACCCGCTTACAGGTAGAGCACCCGGTGACCGAGTCTGTCACTGGGCTGGACCTGATCGAGTGGATGCTGAAGATCGCCGCCGGCGAGAGCCCGGACCTGGCCGGTTTCCAGCCGCAACTGAACGGCGCCTCCATGGAAGTGCGCATCTACGCCGAAGACCCGCTGAAGGATTTCCAGCCCTCCCCCGGTGAACTCACCGACGTGCACTGGCCGGAAGACGGCGTGCGGGTGGATACCTGGGTGGAAAACGGCAGTGAAGTGTCGGCCCATTACGACCCGATGATCGCCAAGCTGATCGTGCACGGCACCGACCGCGACGACGCTCTGGCCAAACTGCAGGCGGCGCTGGCGGAAACCCGGCTGATGGGCATTGCCACCAACCTGGATTACCTGCGCCAGGTGGTGGCCCAGAAGAGCTTTGCCGACGGCGTTGTGTCCACTCGAGCACTGGAGAGCTTTGAATTCAAACCCTCCGTTGCCGAGGTGGTCAAACCCGGCACCTACACCACGGTGCAGGATTACCCCGGCCGCGTGGGTTACTGGAACATCGGTGTGCCGCCCAGTGGCCCGATGGACGATTACGCCTTCCGCATCGCTAACCGTATTGTGGGCAACCACCATGAGGCGGCGGGGCTGGAAGCCACCCTGATCGGCCCCAGCCTGAAGTTCCACAAGGACTCTGTAGTGGCGCTGACCGGCGCATTGACCGAAGCCACGCTGGATGACAAGCCGGTGGAATTCTGGAAACCCATCACCGTCAAAGCCGGCCAAGTGCTGGCCGTCGGCAAGGCCATCAAGGGCTGCCGCACTTATCTCGCCGTGCGCGGCGGCTTCGACGTGCCGGTATATCTGGGCAGCCGCTCCACCTTTGCCCTCGGCCAGTTCGGCGGCCACGGTGGGCGGCCGCTGCGCCCCGGTGACATGCTCGGCATCAGCCAGATCAACCTGCCGGCCTGCACCACCACCGCTCCAACCCACGACCCAGCGCCGGCCGACCCGGACCTGATCCCCGCCTATCCGGATCATTGGGAAATCGGCGTGCTCTATGGCCCCCACGGTGCCCCGGATTTCTTCACAGAGAAGTCCATCGAGAAATTCTTCCAGCAGGACTGGGAAGTGCATTACAACTCCAACCGCCTGGGCATCCGCCTGAACGGTCCAAAGCCCGAGTTCACCCGGGAAGACGGCGGCGAGGCCGGCCTGCACCCGTCCAACATCCACGACTGCGAATACGCCATCGGCTCCATCAACTTCACCGGAGATATGCCGGTGATCCTCACCAAGGACGGCCCCAGCCTGGGCGGGTTCGTGTGCCCGGTCACCATCGCCAAGGCCGAGCTGTGGAAAGTCGGCCAGGTCAAACCCGGCGATACCATCCGTTTCGTGGCCATCGACAACGACACCGCCGTGAAACTGTCGGAACGCCAGGAACTGGCCATCGCCAGCCTGATGGCGCCACCGGAAGTGCCGCTGGTCGCCCCCCAACTGGCGCCGCTGAACGACCTGTCCGCCACCATTCTGGCCCACCTGCCGGAAAAAGACGGCCGCCCGGAAGTCACCTACCGCCAGGCCGGCGACCAGTACATCCTGCTGGAATACGGCCCCAACGTCATGGACCTGGGCGTGCGCATGCGCATTCACGCGCTGATGGAAGCCATCGCCGACGTGCAACCCGGCGGCCTGCTGGAACTCTCCCCCGGCGTGCGTTCCCTGCAGCTACGCTACGACGCCCGCTTGCTGTCACAGCAGGCATTGATGGAATACCTGCTGGATCTGGAAGAAACCCTGCCGCCCACGGACGAGTTGAAAGTGCGCAGCCGCGTGATCCACCTGCCCATGGCTTTCGAAGACAGCGCAACGCTCGAAGCCGTGGACAAATACCGCCAGTCCGTTAGAGACACCGCGCCCTGGCTGCCCAACAACGTCGACTTCATGCAGCGCATCAACGGCTTGCCGACACGGGAGGAAGTGCGGGACGTGCTGTTCTCGGCCCACTATCTTGTTCTGGGCCTGGGCGATGTGTATCTGGGCGCCCCCTGCGCGGTTCCGCTGGATCCACGGCACCGATTGCTCACTTCAAAGTACAACCCGGCCCGAACCTACACCGCCGAAGGCACCGTCGGCATCGGCGGCGTCTACATGTGCATCTACGGGATGGACTCCCCGGGTGGCTACCAGTTGGTCGGCCGCACCCTGCCGATCTGGAACAAATACCTGAAGAACCCCCAGTTCGCCGAAGGCGCCCCCTGGCTGCTAAGGTTCTTCGATCAGGTGTGCTATTACCCGGTGACCGAGGAAGAACTGAATGAAATGCGCGACCAGTTCCGCGCCGGCCAACTGGAAGTGAAGATTGAAGAAGAAACGTTTGATCTGAAATCTCACCAAGCGTTTCTGGATGCAAACACCGACTCGATCGCTGACTTCAGAAAGATGCAGCAAGCCGCTTATGCAAAAGAAGTAGCACTCTGGAAAGACAGCGAAGCGGCAGAACTCGACAAACTGGCCAAAGCACCGCCAAAGCCAGACGTATCGGATCTGGAGAAGTTCGGAGAACTGGTCAGCGCCGAAATCGCCGGCAACATCTGGAAATGTCTCGTTAAGCCTGGCGACATCGTCACAGAAGGTGATCCATTAATCATCGTAGAAGCTATGAAAATGGAGTTCGAAATAAACGCGACCCTGTCCGGCGAGATCAGCGCATTGCATACATCTCCCGGCAAAGCCGTAACCCCGGGCGAGCCTATACTGAGCATTAAAGTCTAGGGGAAGCCAGCACAGGGTTCACTGCGGTGGTGGGGGAAGTCTTTTTTCAAAACGTCGCCTGTCTGAGCGAAGCGAGTTTAAGCGACGTTTTTAAAAAAGACTTCCCCCATCGCCGCCCCCAAAGCCAGACGCAACAGGCACGCAAAGAGCACAACTATGACTCGGAAACCAGCGGTAAAGCGCAAAGAGAGTATGGCCGACCGGGTATACGAGGCCTTGAAGGATGACATCTTCGAATTCCGGCTGATCCCTGGTGACAAGTTCAGCGAAGGCGATGTCGGAACCCGACTGAGTGCCAGCCGAACGCCCGTGCGAGAAGCTCTTTACCGACTCCAGCGGGAAGGCTACGTAGAGGTCCTGTTTCGCAGTGGCTGGCAGGTGAAGCCGTTTGACTTCCAACAGGTCGAAGAATTGTATGACCTGAGGATTACGCTGGAACGGGCCGCCATGCACAAGATCTGCGCTCTGGACGAACAGCCACAGGCCGTGCGCACGCTGACGGCAATCTGGAACCCGGATCATCCCTCCGAGCGAGCGGTTGGTAGCACTGTGCGGGCACTGGACGAAAGCTTTCATTGCGATCTGGTCGCCGCCGCTGGCAATCGGGAGATGACCCGTATCCATCGGGAGATCACCGACCGGCTGCGCATCATCCGTCGGCTGGATTTCACCCGGGACGATCGGGTGGACGCCACCTATGTGGAACACTCGGAGATTCTGGCTGCCATCCGATCGGGCGAGGCCACCGCCGCCGCGGACAAACTCACGCAGCACATCCGCACCTCCCAGAAGGCCGTTCGCGAGATCACCATGGAGCGAATCCGCGAGGCGGCCGCGGCCCATCGGGGCGGGCAAAAAACTGCCTCGGAGACCGCGTAAATACTGAATTCCGGTTCATTTTCGGGCCACGCCAACGGCTCACGAATCCGTAGGATATATCGCACAACATCGGGAGCGATTGTCCGATATGTGCAAATCAGGCCCCCTGTAGAATGGTGGTTGTCAGGGATGACAAGCCAGCAAGGAACGTTGGCGCAAGGATGATGACTCCAGGGATTTGGAGCAGCCCACGGATCAGGGCAAACAGGGACGACCACCAAGGATGAAGCACACAGGACGTGTGTAGCCTGAAGGATCAGGCGGGGGTCAGCCACGGGCAAGGGATCACACGGAATGTGGTCCTGCTCCGTGCACTTTTTTGCCTTCCAGTTCTTGCTCACCTGCAACAATCTTCCGACCAGCGAACTTCCTGCTGACTGCGTTCTGGCATCTAACCATAACGAAAGTATTCAGACTCAGGAGCTCACGCCCATGAAATCCACGCCAATGATGGCCACACTGGTTCTTCTTTTCAGCCTGCTGACCGGCTTCGCCTACGCCGAACCGGCCGCCGTCAACATCAACACCGCCGATGTGGAAACCCTCGCCAGCCTGAACGGCATTGGTGAGAGCAAGGCCCAGGCCATTGTCGCTTACCGCGAAGCCAACGGCCCGTTCCAGTCCGCCGACGACCTGGTTAACGTGAAAGGCATTGGTGAAGCCACCGTTGCGAAAAACGCCGACAGCCTCGCCGTCAAGTAAGCATTGCCCAGCGGAGCCACCGGCTCCGCGACCTTCCGCCACTGGCGTTGCCAGGATCGCACTGATAATCTCACGCCCTTGCTCAACACCAAGCCAGGTCGCTCTCCGATGATTCACGGTGCACTTCTTATTGCCCTCGCCGCCTTGCTCTGGGCCACAACCGGTATCGTGGCCAAGTTCCTGTTCACCGGAACGGAATTGCAAGCCATCACCCTCGGATTCTTACGCCTGGCAGTCGCGCTGCCGTTCTTTTTCGTGCTGATGCTCCGGGAGCGCCGGGATACCACCGGCCAGCCCTCAGCGCGGCAGCGGCCCCCGGTGATCACCCTCAAAGCCTTGCTGCCGCTGGCTGCCCTCGGCCTGTTCCAGGCCTGCTACCAGGGCAGCTATCTGATTGCGGTGGACCTGACCGGGGCCGGCATTGCCACCCTGATTGCCCTGTGTCTGGCGCCGGTACTGGTGGCCATCATGGCCGCGCCGCTGCTGGGCGAAAAACCGGGGCTTGTCACCGTGCTGGCGCTGGTGGCGGCCATTGCCGGCACCTCCATGCTGGTGGTCAGCGATATGGGTACCGCCGGAGAACTGCGCCTGGCGGGCATTCTGGTGGCCGTGTTTGCCGCCGTGGTGTACGCCGGCTTTACCCTGACCAGCCGCCACACCTCCACCGGCACGCCGGTGTTCACCACCGCCTTCATCTGCTTCGCCACTGCGGCGCTGATCCTGCTGATGGTACTGCTGGTCACCGACGGCTTTGACGGCATCGAAACGCTGGGCATCCGCCACTGGCTGATGGTGGGCTACATTGGCGTGGTACCCACCTGCATTGGCTACCTGAGCTTTTTTGCCGGCATGAAAACCACGCCTGCCACGCTGTCCAGCATCATCGTGACGCTGGAGCCGCTGTTTGTCGCCTTGCTGGCGTGGGTCATTCTCGGGGAGGTACTGGGGGTGATCGGTGTGGTTGGCGCGGTGATTCTCACCGCCGCGGTCATCGTGGCCTCGCAGAGCAGTGCCAGAACCCTGCCCGGCGCAGTGCGGGCGGATGATCAGCCGATCAGCGGGCGTCAGGCCGACTGACGCCCGCCAGCCTGTCAGCTGTCTTTGCGCTGCTTCTCCAGCATGTTCGGCTGCAGGATCTCGATCCAGTAACCGTCCGGATCTTTGATGAAGGCCAGGCCTTTCATCTTGCCGTCGTCCGGCTTCTTCACAAACTCCACCCCCAGCGATTCGAATCGATCACAGGCGGCATACACGTCCGGCACCGCCACGCCAATGTGGCCGAAACCCTGGGGTTCGTCATTGCCACTGTGGTAGCTAAAATCCGCGTCGTTCTCGGTGCCCCAGTTGTGGGTCAGCTCCAGCATGGCCTCGCGGCCGAAGATGAAAGTGGTGCGGTGGGCGTCGTCCGTCGGCACGGTGCTGGCCTGGCGGTCGTCCAGGTAGGCGAGGAAGTACAGGGTGAATTTCATCTCGGGAAAATCGAGCTTCCGCACCAGGCGCATGCCCATCACGCGGGTGTAGAAATCCATGGAGCGCTCGGGGTCTTTGATGCGCATCATGGTCTGGTTGAAAACGTAGCCTTCTGTTTCCGGAACCGGTGCTTCGTGCAGGCCGGCGGCCTGTTCAAAGTGCTTGGGCATGATTTTTCCCTTTTTTAAATTGCTTGGGTTAAACGTTATACTTGCGTGCGTTACCGGCGGATTTCAAGGGCGCCTCTGGGGGACAAAAAAAGGCCCCGCAGTCAGAGACCGAACCTGCGGGGCCTGAAAGGGCCAGTTTCCTGGCACGCGCTTCAGAGACGCTCTGAAGTTTTCAGGTTTGGAGTACAGGTCGGGGTGCGGGGTACTTTCTTCCGGGAAACCGGAACTCGCTTCGCTCAGACACCCGGCTTTCCCTGCAGAAAGCACCCCACACCCCAACCCTATAAACACTTTCCGTTTACCCAAAAAACACAGCTTGAAAACCTAAAGCGTTGGCATGACAGGGGCCTGTAGTCGTTTGTCCTATCCGCCCCTGGAACGTGCCTAACGCGATATATCTCTCTCTTTTCTTTGCGGGAACAACCACCTTTGTTCATTGGGCAGGGGGTGGAGGTCTTTTTTAAAAACGTCGCCTGTCTGAGCAAAGCGAGTTTAAGCGACGATTTTTCAAAAAGACCTCCACCCCCTGCCCTTGCACCCAACTAAGGGTCAAGAAGCCAGTTGATGCTCCTCCCCCCGATAATAAGCCTCAACCCGAGGATTCATAACGCGCTTCCAGAGGGGCGGCACCATGGCCAGCACGATCATGGTGGAGTAACCGGCCGGCAGCTGCGGGGCGATGTCGTGGTGGCGCAGCACCTGGTAGCGGCGTTTGGCGAAGGCGTGGTGATCGCTGTGGCGCTGAAGCTGAAACAGGAACACGTTGGTCAGGAAGTAATTGGAGTTCCAGCTGTGCTCTGGGGTGGTGCGCTCATAGCGGCCGTTGTCCAGTTTGCGGCGATGCAGGCCGTAATGCTCCAGGTAGTTGACGATCTCCAGCAGGGTGAAGGCGAAGAAGCTCTGGCCGAGGAAGAAGGCGGCGCCGAGCCAGCCGAAGGCCAGGGTGAAGCCAATACCCACCAGCGCGCTGATGCTGTACCACCAGATCAGCTCGTTGCGCCAGCTCAGAGCTTTGTGGCCCTTGCGTTGCAGGCGCTGGGCCTCGAGTTTCCAGGCGTTGAGGAAGTTGCGCACGTAGGCCTGGGGCAGGAACTGGTACAGCGACTGGTTGTAGCGTGACGACGACGCATCTTCCGGGGTGGACACGTGCACATGGTGACCACGCAGGTGCTCCACTTTAAAGCCGGCGTAGCAGACCAGTGACAGCAGGAAGCCACCGGCCCAGGTTTCCAGGCGGTCGTCTTTGTGGATGAGCTCGTGGGCAACGTTGATGCCCAGCCCCCCGACGATACCGATGGACACCACCCATCCCAGACCGCCCGCCACGCTGAAAACGCCGGAGGCCAGCGTGGCCATGCCCCACACCAGCAGAACCGCAAAGGCGGCAACCCAGCCCAGGGTGATCACGCGGTAGAAGGCTTCGCTGTTCATTATCGGCACGTCGGTTGCCTCATCCGGGTTCAGGGAATCCTTGCCCAGCAACATGTCGAGCACCGGAATGATGCCGAACACCACCACCGGCACGCCCCAGGCAAACACGTTGACCAGATCGGTGGCCTGACCCGCGGCCAGCAGCAGCGGTGGCAGTATCAGCGGCACCATGGCGATGAGGTAGCTGTATTTTTTCAGGGTAAGCAACACCTTGCGGCGTGCACTTTCACTGTTGAAGCCGATGGATCGGGTACTCATGGGGTGAACCTCGCTTGATTTCCCGTTGTGCTTTTTTTAATTATTGTCCTACAATATAGCAGTCGTCAATTAATTTGATGATTTTTTTCATTGCCGAAACAAAAATGCGACATGGATCAGTACTTTGACACTTTTCCCGAATCTCTCCTTTTGCGAGGCTGTGGTAGACTCATGAGCGATACACCCATGGATAGCGGCCCCTCGCCCTCTGCGGCGGGCCGGATGAAACAATCGGTTCAGAGAGCCATTATGGATTTTCAGGTTCCCAACACCCTCGCGGAGCAGATCGCGAATTACCTTGCCGAACGCATCATGACGGGCCGCATCCGGCCCGGTGAGCGCATTCATGAGGCCACCACGGCCACGGAGCTGAAAGTGAGCCGCGCTTCCGTCAAGGAGGCGCTGTACACGCTGGAGCGGTGGCACCTGGTTGAAATCACTCCGCGCAAGGGCGCGTCGGCCTCCAAGCTGGACCAGGCCCACGCCTCGGAGCTGTATGATGTCTACATGCACTTGCTGATGATGCTGGCGGCGCGGGTCAGCGAGCGCTGGCAGGAGAAAGACAAGCAGCCGATGGTGGACGTCACCCGCAAGGTGATCGAGCAGATGAACGAGCCCTCCGCCAACATCACGGCCATCGTAGAAGCCAGCTTTGAAGTGATGGAGGTATGCTGCGAGGTGGTGGGTAACCCGTATCTCACCGAGGCCCTGTCCAATTTCAAGCCAGCGGTCAGCCGCGCCTATTACCTGAGCGCCGAGCGCTACCGCCAGGGCCTGGATCAGACCAGTCAGTTTTTTACCCAGCTGCCACTGGCGGTTCTGGCACGGGACTCGGAGCGGGCCCAGGCGCTGATCCGGGAATTTGCCGAACATCAGAAAGCCCTGATTCTGCAGGCTCTGGCCTCCTGACACCGGATTCAGGCAGGCCAGGCCGTGTTGTGACTCACCTCACAGACCTTCTCCACATTCCCGCCTATCGTAACAACGTGTAACCAGACCACATGGATGCTGCACCGGTTTTGTTGTCCCCTGCGGCCATAAAACAATAAACAGGCCGGCGCCTGGCCGGTCCAGATGATTCCGGGGCCACCATGAACAACGAACTCCCCCGCTCTGCCAGACCATGCACCCGCTGTCACCCGCGCTCATGGCCGGCGGCCGCCGCTGCCTTGCTGGCCGCCTTGCCCGTCAGTGCCGATTTCCGCCCCCTGGATGACCGCGACATGGGGCACATCACCGGTCAGGCCGGGGTGACCATCGAGCTGGAAACCAAGCTGGATATCGGCAGGCTGAGCTGGCGTGACGAAGGCACGCTGAGCGTGAATGACCTCAGTCTGTCCGGCCACGACGGTGCGGTGCTGGACAACCTGCAGATCACACTGGACATCGCCGGCGACGGCGAAGTGCTGGAGCACGGTTTCTCGGAAATTGCCCGCCGCGCCAGCGCCGGCCTGCTGGACGCGAGCGACCCGGATGTGGCCGATGCCCTGGCCCGCTATTCCGTAGCCGGTGAATTCGGCAAACAGTTCAACAGTGGCGACCTGGTGATCCACCTGGGGGCCGTCCATACCGGCGACCCCACCAGCCTTGACGATTACCTGAAAGCCATCGACTTCCAGCTAGGGGTGGGCAGCCTGCAGACCGAAGGCAGCGGTGGCAGCACCACACTGTTTTCGGACGTGCTGCTGAAAGGCTACGTGGGCCCCACGGACCTGGTCATCCGCAACGGGGGCAATGCCACCCGCACGCTCTCCAACGGCAATGTGGTGTCAGGTTCTGAATTGCAGCTGGATACCCACTTTGAAGTTACCGAAGGCAGCCTGAACTGGGACGTGGCCGACCTGATTTTCATCTTCAACTTCGCGGCGGTTGGCATCGAGGGGCTGCAGATTCATAACCGCCGCGGCGACGATACCCTCGGGCATTTCGGCATGGCCCACGCCACCGCCAGATTCTCCAGAGGCACCAGCGCCGCCTCCGGCAAGGAAGGCCTGTCGATCCATGACGTGGAGTTCCGCGCCGACATCGATATGCCGGTGTTCCGCATTGGTCCCGAAAGTATAGGCAGTGTGTCGTTCATCGACTTCGCCATCACCGACACTACCCTGATGGTTTATGGCCACTAGCCTGATGGTGTATGGCCACTAGCGCAACACTGGACAACGCCCTGACTCCACCCTGTAAACTGCCCGTCTCTCACTGACGGGCAGGCCATGATCGATTCCACGGACCTTGCGTACTCGAAACGAACGTCGTGGCGGCGGCTCACGCTGTTCAGCCTGCTGTTCATTTTGCTGACCGGCATCGGGCTGTACGCGGTGTACGATCGGTTTGCCGGGCGCAGCCTGACCTTCGACAGCCGTCTGATCAACCCCGCCACGATAACAGCGGTGATCGCGTTACTGCTGGTCTACTTCAGCGCTGACGGCCTGCGCCTGCACTTCACCCTGCGGGCACTCGGGCACCGGCTCCCCCTGCCGGCGGTTTTCCGCCTGGTGTTCATTAACCTGTTTTTCTCCAACGTCACACCCATGGCCACCGGTGGCGGTTTCGCGCAGATCTGGTACCTGCATCATCATGGCGTGCCCGTGGGGCGGGCAACCGCAGCCACCACCATCCGAACGGTGCTGGCGGTGGTGTTCATATTCTCGCTCACCCCGGTGTTCCTGCTGACTCTGGATGCGTTCAACGGCCGCTCACTGGGCGGAAACCTCGGTGTCGCGCTGGCGGTTTTCATTGCCCTGTATCTCGGCTTTTTCGCGGTGTTGCTGTTTCGTACCCGCTGGCTTATCGGCCCGCTCACCGGTTTGCTGGCCGCGCTGCGGCGCGCCCACCTGATCGGGGAAGCGCGCCACCGGCGCTGGCAGTTCAAGGCCCGGCGGGAGATGCTGCGCTTTTCCCGCAGCTTCGGCGATTACCTGAAAGGACCGCCGCTGTTTGTCTGGCTGTCGGTGGTTTTCACGGCGGTGTTTCTGCTCAGCCTGTTCAGCTTCCCGGCGCTGCTGATGGTCAGCCTGGGATACGAGGTAGACTATCTGGTGTCGCTGGGCTTGCTGGTGGTCACCACTTTTATCATGTACTTCTCACCCACGCCCGGGGCGTCGGGCATATCAGAGGGTGTGTTCGGCAGCTTTTTCCGCGATATGCTCTCGGGTAACCACCTGATTCTGGTCATTGTCAGCTGGCGACTACTGACCATCTATCTGGGCATGCTGATTGGCCTTGTGGTGCTGCAAAGGGAACTGCTCAGACAGCGCAGACATGTGAGAGGCACGGAATGATCCTACGTAACCCGCTGAAATGGTTGTTTTACGTTTGCCTGCTGATTGTCATTCTGCTGGTGGGCTACAAGGTCTATCTGAATGTTTTCACCGAGGATTACGCCGGCATCCACACCGACCAGGTGGAACGCATCGAGCAGCGGGTGGCGCCCGGCCAGCCGTTCAGCTTTGCGGTGGTGGGCAACATCAACAACTCTGTGGGGGTGTTCGAGCAGCGCATCATTCCCCTGCTCAATGATGCCGGCGTTGATTTCATGGTGTCTGCGGGCAACGCCGTCAGTGGTGGCGGGGAAGACAAATACCGGGCCCTGCACGGCACCCTCAGCCACCTCGACATACCCTACCTGCTGACCTTCGGCGCCCATGAGTACGAGGATTTCGGCAGCTTCCGCTTCTACGATCACTTCGGCCCGCACTTTTTCAGCGTCGTCGCCGGGGATGCCCGGCTGATCTTCCTCGACAGCACCGGCAAAACTCCGTGGCAATGGCAACTACGCTGGCTTGACGACCTGCTGGGCAAGGACACCTCTCGCGTGCGCATCGCCTTCATTGGCCATCCGCCGTTCGAGCCCGAGAGCGACCTGCCGTTTGACCGGGATGAGGATTACCTGGGCCCGCCGGAATTCCGCGAGGCCCTGCTGGCCATGGCAGAACGGCACGGCATCGACCGGGTGTTCTCCGCCAATCTGTCGGCATTCGCCGAAACCGTGCGTGGCACCACCCAATACATCGCCACCGGTGGCGCCGGAGGGCTGGTGCTGAATGACGACACCAGCTTCTACCACTACGTGCGGGTGGACGTGGCGGCAGACGGCCAGGTCAGCCACACCCTGCAGCGGGTGGAGGTGGGGCAGGATCCTGTGCTCAAACGGCTCGAGAGCCTGTGGTTTTTCATTTACTCGCTGTTCTACACCGGCTTTCTCAACTTCCTGCTGATTGTTGCGGTGTTTGCGGCGGTGACCATCAAGCTGTACGGCGCCATCTTTGTCGGCAAGGACTACTACCCGGATTACGACCTGGACCCCGCACCCTGGCTGGACAAGCCGCTGCGGGTGGCCATGTTCACCAACAACTACCTGCCGTTCATCGGCGGTGTTCCCATCTCCATCGACCGGCTCCGGCGCGGGCTGGAGCAACTGGGTGACACCCTGCTTATTGTGGCGCCGCGATACCGGGGCGAGCCGCGCGGCGAGACCGGGGTGCTGCGGGTACCGTCGCTGTTGGCCATGGGTGAGAAACGGGAGTTCCGGTTGGCGAACATCTTTCTCGCCCGTATTCGCCGCCAGGTGCGCAGGTTCCGCCCGGACGTCATCCACCTGCATCATCCGATCTGGCTCGGGTCGCTGGGCCTGTTCATGGCGCGGCGGCTGGGGATACCGGCCATCTACACCTACCACACGCGGCTGGAGCACTACGCCCACTTTGTGCCGCTGCCGGGGATGCTGTTCCGCAACCTGATATCCCATGCACTGATCAAGCGGTTCGCCAACCGGTGCGACGGGGTGATCGTGCCCACCTACTCCACCGAGGAGTACCTGCGCATGATCGGGGTGAAATCCCCGACCTATGTTCAGCCGACCGGAATCGAGTATCAGCGTTTCCAGGAGGTTGACCCCGCCGAGGTCAGCGATCTTCGCAAGCGGCTGGGACTGGGCAGGGAGAAGATCTTCATCAGCGTGTCGCGGCTGTCGAACGAGAAGAACATTGATTTCATGATCGAGGCGATCAGCACGTTGCGCCGGGAAACCCGGGTGCCGTTCCGCTTCCTGATGATTGGTGACGGGCACCAGCGGGACCGCCTGCAAGGCAAGATCGAACAGCTGGATCTGACCGGCCACGTGACACTGGCCGGTGCAGTGCCACCGGAGGCGATGGCCACCTGGTACAAGCTGGGGGATGCGTTCCTGTTTGCGTCGAAATCGGAAACCCAGGGCATGGTGATTCTGGAGGCCATGGCCGCCGGTCTGCCGGTGGTAGCCGTGCGCTCCAGCGGTATCGAGGATGTGGTTCGCCACGGGGTGAACGGCTTCAAGACCCCGGAAAAGCAGGATCAATGGCGCGCCTGCGTCAAACAGCTGCTGGAAGATGACGCCCTCCGCGGTGAGCTGGCCGCCCAGGCGCTGGCTTTTGCCGAGGACTTTTCGGTAGAGCGTTTCGCTGACGACGTGCGGCATATATACGCCACTACGCTGGCACTGGTGGACAAGAAACGGAAGCGCCGCCGCTCCGCATCCTGACACGATGATTTCGCCGGCGGCGCTGATCGGTTTAGACTGGAAACACGTATTTTCTGTGTATATTCACGACCGGAGAAACAGCGTGAGCGGCATCCCCGTTGGAATCAGCACCTGCCTGCTGGGCAAGGAAGTTCGCCATGATGGCGGGCACAAGCATTCCCGTTACTGCACTCAGGTGCTTTCGAAGCATTTCGAGTTTCGCGCCATCTGCCCCGAGCTTGAGGCCGGGCTGGGCGTGCCGCGGCCCGCGATTCACCTGCGGGAGCACGCCAACGGCCTGCGCTTGATTGAAACCCGGGGCACCGCCGACCATACCCCGGCGATGCAGACGTTCATTGAGCGTATCCTGCCGGAGCTGGCGGATCTTCGTGGCTATATCCTGATGGCCAAGTCGCCCAGCTGCGGCATGGAGCGCATCAAGGTACACAACGAGGAGGGCCGGGTTACCCATCGGGATGGCCGGGGCATGTTCGCGGACGCGTTGATTCGTGCCTACCCACTGATGCCGGTGGAGGAAGAGGGGCGCCTGAACGACGACAGGCTGCGGGAAAATTTCATTGAACGGGTGTTCGCCTACGACGACTGGATGCAGAACGTGGCAGGCGACAAGCTCTCGGCAAAAGCGCTGATCGAGTTCCATACCCGCCACAAGTTCCAGCTGCTGGCCCATTCGGAACGGCTGTACCGCCAGCTTGGCCCCATGCTCAGCGACCTGAAATCCGAGCCCCTGGCGGACCTGGCGGCTCGTTACATTCAGGGCTTTATGGAGGCCATGGGCCGCCGCGTCAGCCGTGGCTCCCACGTGAACGCCATGCAGCATCTGATGGGCTACCTGCGGGATTCCATGGCGGACGAAGACCGCAAGGTGATGATCGAGCAGATCGAGGCGTACCACCGCGGTGAAGTGCCCTTAGTAGTCCCGATGACGCTGCTGCGCATGGCGCAGCGCCGGGAACCGGTGGACTATCTGAGCACCCAGCACTACCTGACGCCCTATCCCGATGAACTGGGGCTGCGCAACCGGGTGTAACCTCGACTGGCTGAGATCAGAAGCCGTAAAGCACCGATATCGAGGTTTCGGTGTCGGTGTCGTCGGAATCTGGCGGTGCGTCCGACACGTGCTTGACCCGGTAGGCCACTTTCATCGACAGATTGCCCACAATGCTGGCCTGGATCGAGGTTTCCGACTCGGTGATGACGTTGTTCTCGTCGAGGCCGATTTCGGAGCTCAACTTCTGGCGAAACAGGGACGTTTCGGAGATACCGTAATCAAACTGGGCAGCCAGTCGTGCGATGGCCTCTTCTTCTTCCCGGTTTCCGTCCTCGTCCGGCTCCTCTAGCTTGTTGAACCGGTAACCGAGACCGGCCGACAGGTCGAGGAACGTGCGGTCGTTCCAGTTCAGGAAGCGGTTACCGTAACCGGCGGTGGCGGATGACTGGAAATCGTAGCCGGAGAAGCGGTCGTCCTCGTAACCGCCCCGCAGGAACAGGTACTGGTGTTCATCAAACTTGTAGTTGGTCTCAAGCTCGGCGCGGTAACGCTCGGCCGTGGTTTCATCCTCAGCTTCGGAATACACCGAGCGGAAGTCACCACTGTTCCGCCACTCCGTCACTTCGTGAATCAGACCAAGACGGGCATTCACGTTGGTTTCCTCGGTGTTGCCGGTGGTCTTCAACACACCAAGCTCCGCCTCACCTTCCCAGTCTCGCGCGTCTGCCGCCGCCAGAGGCGACACCAGAATCGCGGTGATGGCCGTTGCCTGCTTCAGTCCCATGGAATCTCCTTGTTACACGTTTGTGGATTTTCCGGTCTGCTCGCCCGCCAGACTCTTCCGCGCCTGGCGTTCCCGCTCTGCTTTCTTGCGGGCCTTGCGTTCTGCGATGATGCGGGCTGCTTCGCCGCCCACATGGGCTTCGCCGCGCTCTTCCGCCAGCCGCATCTGCCTTTCCCGCTCGGCAAACCGTGCTTTCTGCTCTTCGGTCAGTGACTCGATGCACTGATGACAACTCACGCCCTCTTCGTACTCCGGACGCTGCTTGTCGTCCTCGGTGATCGGCCGGCGGCAGGCGTGACACTGGTCATAACCGCCACGTTCCAGCCGGTGATTCACCGTCACGCGATCATCGAACACGAAACATTCGCCCTGCCAGAGGCTCTGCTCCTCAGGTACCTCTTCCAGGTACTTGAGGATGCCGCCGTGCAGGTGATACACCTCTTCGAACCCCTGCTCTTTCAGATACGCTGTGGATTTCTCACAGCGGATGCCGCCGGTGCAGAACATGGCGACTTTCTTGTGTTTTGAGGGGTCCAGATTTTCCTTCACATACTCGGGGAACTGTCGGAAGGTGTCAGTGGCCGGATTGACGGCATTTTTGAACGTTCCGATCTCCACTTCGTACTGGTTGCGGGTATCTACCAGAACTACGTCGGGGTCCGAGATCAGATCATTCCAGTCTTTTGGCTGCACGTAAGTGCCCACGATGCGCCTGGGATCGATCCCCTCGACACCCATGGTGACGATCTCTTTCTTGAGCTTCACTTTGGTGCGCTTGAACGGCTGGATATCCACGAAGGATTCCTTGTAATCAATGCCGTCGAAACGCTCATCGCTAGCCAACCACGCCTTGACGGCATCAACCCCGCCACGGCTGCCAGCGATGGTGCCGTTGATACCTTCCCGCGCCAGCAACAGAGTGCCGTGCACGTCCTGCTCAAGCAATACATCCAGCAACGGCTGGCGAAGGGCTTTGTAATCGTTCAGAACTGCGAACTTGTACAGTGCGCAGACAACCACATCCTGACTCATTTCTCTCTCCTGCGGGCCGGACCGTAAATCCGGAGCATGGGTTTAAAAAAAACCCCGTTGCCGGCGATCGCTGGATCGGGAGGCATACGGGGGATCGGAATTCTAACTAACCGGGCACACCGATCAAGTTAATCCTGATTACCATTCGCCAATTCACGCTCCACCACGGCAGACAACTGGCCCCAGCCCGGACGGGTCAGGCGGATGTTGTCGACCAGCACGGTGGGGGTGCTGGTCACCCGCATCTGCATGGCAACCTGCAGGCTCTGCTCCACCGCCTCACGGTGCAGTTCGGTGGTCATGCAGCGGCGGAAACGACGCTCTTCGAGACCCAGGTCGCTGGCGTAGCGGGAGAAGGTGGCCAGGGGATCACCGGACCCGCTCCACTCGGTCTGCATGTCGTACAGCTCGTCGTGCATTTGCCAATAGGCACCCTGATCACCGGCACAGCGGGCGGCCTGGGCGGCGGGCATGGCGTTCTTGTGCTGCTGCAGGGGCAGGTCGAAATACACGAAGCGAACCTGCCCGGACTCGACATACTCCTCTTTCAGGCGCTTGCTGGCGTCCGAGAAGCGTCCGCAGGCAGGGCACTGGTAATCGGCGAATTCGCGGACCACCATCGGCGCGTCAGCGTCGCCGACGGAAATGCCATAGCGATCCAGCGCTGCGGGGAAGGCGTCTGCGTCAGGGGCCGCAACCGGAAGCTCGTCCGACGTCTTGTCCGGCGCCGCCGTCAGAAAGAACACGCCGATGATGGCTGCGACGATCGCGAGGGCTGTTACGCCGAGCACCAGCGGTTTGCGGTTCTGAGGTTTTGCCGGTGATGGCTGGCCGGTTTCCTTGCGTCGTTTTGCTTCACCCATACGAACTCCTTGTTATTCGCTGTTGTGTTGTTTATTGGTTTTCAGGGGTTTGTGAGCACGCTAAGATCCTTTATATCCTACAAAAGTTCCAACAAAAATTAAGGAATACTCATGGCTTTGCCTGATTCTCTGAAGAACCGCCTGTCTCTGCCTCTGGTGGCCGCCCCCATGTTTCTGATCTCCGGCCCGGAGCTGGCGCTTGCGTGTTGCCAACAAGGCATCGTGGGCAGTTTCCCGGCGCTGAACCAGCGCACCAGCGAAGGCTTCGAGCAGTGGTTGATTCAGATGAACAACGAGCTTGAAGCGCTCCGTGACGCGGATCCCGACCACCCGCCTGCCCCCTATGCGGTCAATCTCATTGTGCATCGCACCAACCCCCGCTGGCAGGCGGACCTGGAGCTGTGCGTGAAACACCGGGTGCCGATCATCATTACCTCGCTGGGGGCGGCCAGCCAGGTGGTTGACGCGGCGCACAGCTACGGCGGCCTGGTGTTCCACGATGTGACCAACCAGAAACACGCCCGCAAAGCCGCCGAGGCCGGCGTGGACGGCATCATCGCAGTGGCCGCCGGCGCCGGCGGCCATGCCGGCACCATCAACCCGATTGTGCTGGTGCACGAAATTCGCGAGGTCTTTGACGGCGCCATCCTGCTGGCCGGCGGACTGTCACAGGGCGAGGACATTCTGGCGGCCCGGGCCATGGGGGCCGATCTCGCCTACATGGGCACCCGGTTTATCAACACCGAGGAATCCCAGGCGGACGACGCCTATCGCAACATGATCATCGAAGCGGTGTCCGGCGACATCATTCATACCCCGGCGGTTTCCGGCGTGCCCGCCAGTTTCATGCGCCAGAGCCTGGAGGCGGCGGGCTTCCCCATGGACAAACTGCATCAGGCCGGTGATGTGAACTATGGCGAGAAGCTCAAACCCATCGACGACGAGGCCAAGGCCTGGAAAACCGTATGGTCGGCGGGACAGGGCGTGAGCCAGATTCGGGATGTGGTGTCGGTACAGACCCTGGTGGAGCGTCTCGAGCGCGAATACCGCGAGGCACAGCAGAGGCTGTGTCGCTAGACTGCGTAGCCAGAGCGCAGAGCTCGACCCGGGCCAGCCCTTCACTGGTCTGACCCGGGTCGGCTACGATTAGCGGTCAGTCGTCGCGGTCGTCAGACTCCTCGTCTTCCAGCTCCACCTCATCGGCGACGTAGTTATTGCTGCCAACGGGGCTCTCGATGTACTCCACCTCAAGCAGCGGGCGCTGACCCTCGTTGAACAAGTCTTCCACGAGCGCTCGGTTTCCATCCTCGAAAGCCCCATCGTCGGCAGCGATCCGCACCCCCAGTACGGTAATGGTGGTACTGTCGATGGCGGTGAGGCGCCCGGTCAACTCAAACTCGGCGTCGTCAATGGGCTCGCGCTCGATCTTGACCGCTTCAAGGAATACTGTGCCGGCCTGATCAGACCGCTCAATGCCCTCGACCTCCAGTTCGAAGGCGCCGTTGAGATCGTCGAACCCGATGCGGCGATCGTCTTCATCGTCGCTGATAATGGTCAGCGGGGTGACCCGCACCAGCACACCGCCTACCCGGAAGGACTGGGCCTGGGGATCGATAGAGGCCGTGTCCACAGGGCCCTCCACTTCCGCATTGGCATCGCGGATGTCGATCTCCTCCGCTTCCACCCGACCGTCTGCCAGGAAGTCGCCCTCCACCTGAATCAACAGGCCGGGCTGCAGGTCACTGGCGGTGAGGCCGTCATCGAACACGTCGTCGTTGGGCACCACCACGGTCAGACCGTTGATGGTAAAGGTGCGATCGGTTGCGCGGTAGGCTGTGGCAACCGGCCCGGCAAACTCGATGTCGTCGCCATCGCGGCGTTCATAGCGGCGGGTTTCGTCCCGCTCCAGACTCGTTGCACGAATGGCTGGCTCATCGTTGACGGTGACGATTTCACCTTCGGCTTCCACCCGGAACCCCGGCGTCTGCAAATCCGACGGAGTCAGCCCGTCTTCGAAGGTTGTATTCTGCTCGTCGAACTCGACAAGGAAGCCGTTGATCCGGAACTGATTCGCCTCGACAGCGCCGGAGTCACCGTCAACGCTGCCCTCGATTTCCACATCACGGGCGGCCGCGTCCACAGCGCCGATGTAACTGGCCCGGTAGTCCCCATTGGGGAGGCGCCAGCCGCTGACACGAACGACGTCACCAGCGGCCAGGGTTTGCAGTGAAACGCCCCTGAAGACGGTCTGCTTGTCCGCAACGATGGTCTGGCCATAGAGGGTGATGGTCACGCTCTCCCGGATCGTGCTGTCATCCGGATCGGCGACCGCCACCAGATCCCCGATCTCGCCGCGGAAGGTATCATCGTATTCCACCCGCTCCGCGGTGCCACTGCCGTCGCTGCGCCATTCGCCGTCGATGCGCAGGATCATGCCCTTATCAAGCTGGCTTTCCGTGGTGATGCCGTCATCGCTGGCGACATTGCCGTCGGTTTCGAAGCGGATACCGTTAACGAACACACTGCCGAATCCGGACACCGGGCCAACACTGGAGCCGGTGCCGCGAATACCGCCGTCGGCCACACCAATACCACCGCCGCCACCTCCGCCACCACACGCGGCAAGCAACGCGGCGCTCAGTGGCACCGCAGCCAGAGTCAGGTGGCGGATCGAGAATATCGATTTCATTGGTTGCTCTCCATGTCCGGGTCCGGCTGTAACGGTTCCTCGAAATAGAAAATGCTGACGCCGGTTCTGACCGACTCCCCGGTCTGGCCCTTGCCCCCGGCACCGGCGATATCCCGGTCGTGGGGGCCCAGCCACTGGTCCAGCTGCTC
The DNA here is from genome assembly GCF_018424605.1 of Marinobacter lipolyticus. GTDB lineage: Bacteria > Pseudomonadota > Gammaproteobacteria > Pseudomonadales > Oleiphilaceae > Marinobacter > Marinobacter lipolyticus_B. The sequence goes on from NZ_QTKT01000007.1 coordinate 29,071, forward strand.
GAGGAGTTCCTGGGACCGGGCAGCGGCATGTTGCCGCCAGCGGGCCATGATTTCCGGCGGAACGTTGTTGTACGTCAGTGTGCGCTGGAACAGGGGCTGACGGTCTGATTCGCCACTGACCAGATTATGATCAATCGTAACGATTAAATCTGATACGTCTTCACCGAAGATCTGGAGCATTTCCTCGTTGTCCCCCGCCGGCACATAGGCGCGCTGTTTCAGCACCAGATGGCCGGAATCACCGTCGACCGCCACAACACCCACCCGAACCAGTTCGTCCAGCACCGCTCTGGGTGGCATGTCGCCACTGTAGCGCTTGACCAGCTCGCTGAAGCTCATGGCGCCGTCAAACGCCAGCAGCGCGGGCTCGCCGTCCCGGTTCTGGAACGCGGCGTCATGCACCCAGCCGGACACCACGCGAGAGGCCCGGTTGGCCTGGCTGGCGGTGGCGTTGCCCGCAGGCTCGCCCGCCAGGTTCTCCCGGTGCCGCCTGACTTCTTTGCGGGTCAGACCGGTCATCACCGCTGCGCGGGAATCCGTGGGTTTCCGGCGTCCGTCGCCGAAATCTTCCAGTGCCGCTTCCACGTAGGCCCGCTTGACCAGGTCCGCGAATTCAGCGAACGGAATCCCATTGCGGAGCAGGAGCCGGGCAAGGGGGCGCAGAATTCGATACAGCGCCCGATGCAGAGGTGGGGTGTCGGAATGTTTCATGTTTGGGATTGTATTCCCATGGCAACATCAAAACCAGAAACACCCGGTGACGGAGTGTTCACCGGGTGCCCGCCACGATCAGTCGTCTTCCTCAATCTCTTCAATAACGTACTCGCCACCGCTGGTGCGAACGTATTCCACCTCTACCTCGTCACCGACCTGAAACCCGGAGAAATCGGCAGAGCCGCGCTGCAGCTCCAGCCCCATAACGGTAAGGGTAACGTCGCTCAGGGCGGTGATCCGGCCCTCCAGCTCAAAGCCGTCGTCATCATCGTCTTCCCGCTCGATGGTGATGGCCTCCAGGAAGCCGCCCTCACCGGAACGCTGACGACCTTCGATTTCCAGGAAATCGCCAACATTGAGGCTTTCGATGTCGCGGGTTCGCAGCGTGATGCTGTCGTCATCGTCATCACCGTCGTCGTCCTCAATCAGCGTGGCGCTGGTCAGAACCACACGCACTCCGCTGACAATCAGGGTCTCGCTGTCGGGTCTGGACTCGATCACGCCCTCCAGCTCGGCATCGCCATCCCGCGGCTCGATTTTTTCCGCCACCAGCACACCGTTGCGGTATTCACCTTCCACTTTGACCAGCAAGCCGTCGGCCAGGTCGCTTTCCCGCAGGCCATCGTCGAACTCGGTGCCACCATCAACCTGCACCTGAATGCCATTAACGAAGAAGGTGCGGCTGGCGGCGTTCAGGTCGTACACGCTGCCGGCGATCTCCACGTCGTCGTCATCGTCAAACAGGTCGTCTTCGTCGTCGATTTCCCGGGCGATCAGCACGGTACCTTCCGCGTTCAGGCTGCCCTCCACTTCCACGGCCAGGCCGTTTTGCAGATCACCCGCGCTCAGGTCGTCATCGAAAACCGCGCTGGTGTAGCTGACCGGAAATCCGTTGAGGGTGAAGGTCTGGGCCTCGGCATCCAGATTTTCCACTACGCCCTCGATCTCCACGTCATTGTCGTCATCAAAATCCACCCCGATGGCCCGAACGCCGACAAAACTGGCGCGGAATGAGCCATCCGCCAGCGGCCAGCCGCTAACCCGTACCCGGTAGGTGTCCGGCGCGACACCGTTCAGTTCAACCGGGCTCAGCCCCTTGAACACGGTTTGGCCATCCAGGCGCACCGTCTGGCCGGCCACGGTCAGCTCACCCACATTGTCCACATCGTCCCAGGTGGCGGCGGTCAGCGGGCCCCGCAGAGTGTCGTCGTAGTCGATCCGCTGGGCCTCTCCCTCACCACGGTCACCCCAGCTACCGCGCACCTTGAGGATCATGCCTTTCTCGAGCTGGGTTTCCCGCTCGATCCCATCGTCACTGGTCACTGAACCGTCTGTCCGGAAGCGCGTTCCGTTGACGTAGACGCTGCCAAAACCGGACACCGGCCCGATACTGGACCCGCTGGACGTACTGACGCCGTCCGACCCACCGGAACTGCCGCTTCCGCCGCCACCGCAGGCGGCCAGGACACTGACGAGCGCACCACCGAGGGCAAATCTGATCGCTGTAGCCAAGGCATTGTGTTTCATCGTTCTTCTCCAGACGTGTTTTCGCTTCTGTTTTGGGATATTTTTCCCATTTGCTATTTGGGAAAATAATCCCATTTTTATTGATTGTCCAGTTTTTGCTCATTAAGAATTTGTGAACTTTTGCCCCCAGGGCGCGTAAGCTCTTCAGACATCATTTGAAAGGAGCGACACCATGCTGGGATTTTTAAAAGGCGATCCGAAGAAGAAGCTGCAGAAAGCGTATGAGGACAAGCTCGCCAAGGCGCTCCACGCACAGCGCAACGGCGATCTGCGCTCGCACGGCACGCTTATGGAAGAAGCGGAGAAAATCTACGCGGAGATACAGGCACTGGAAAAGCAGGCGTGAGCCGGGGAGTTACCACTCCCCCATCAGTTGTCGCAGTTGCTGGTTCAGCCGGTCAACCTCGCGGCGCATCTGCTGAACCTCGTCCAGAAGATCCAGGGACATGGCCAGCCCGGGCAGGTTGATCTTGAGGTCGTGCTGTAACCGTTGGGCCTTCCGCAGCCGCGCGAGGGCAGCCAGATCAAACTGCCACTGGCGCTCCTCCGGCCCCTCCTTCACCGGCGCAATGATGCCGTAGCTGACAAGTTTGATGACAAACTCCGCGTGGCACTCGCCCCGTTCGCAGATCTCGCGCAGGGTGAGGGTCATCTGCGGCTCGTCCACGTCCACGGTCAGAATCGAGTCTTTGCTGGTCATTTCCGGCTCCTCTTACCGAAGCTGTACCTGTGCCTGAACCTAAACATGAAGCTTGCTGCGGGGATTGAAGTTCGCCTCAGCCTCCGCTAGCTCCTGATAGAGCTTTTCCGCTTGTTCGGAGTGCTGTTCCGGCATCACGATCTGAAGCAATACAATCTGATCCCCCGGATGCTTGCCCGGCAGCCCCTTGCCCTTGAGGCGAAGCCGACGCCCGCTGGATGAGCCCCTGGGCACCTTCACTTTCACCCTGGAACCCACCGTCGGCACTGTGATCTGGGCGCCCAGCGCGGCTTCCCACGGCGCAATGGGCACCGTGACCACCACATCCCGCCCCTCAACACTGAACAGCGGGTGCGGTGCCAGTTCCACTTCGATCAACAGATCGCCGGCCTCTCCCCCACCGATACCGGGCGAGCCCTGGCCTTTCAGGCGCAGATGCTGGCCCTCGCGCATACCGGCGGGGATTTTCACTTTCAGGTTCTTCTGGCGGGCGACGATGCGGCCATGGTCGTCAGCCTCATGCACCCGGAACGACACCTGCTTTTCGCAGCCGTGAAAAACCTCCTCCAGGAACAGCGCCAGCCGAGCATGAACATCTTCACCCCGCATCGGGGCACGTTGCCGGAAGCCGCCGCCACCGAAGCCCTGGCCGGAAAACCCACCGCCACGGCCACCGCCGAAGATCTCCTCGAAGAAATCACTGAACTGCCGGGCGTCGGCGTCGGTGTAGCCGCCACCGCCGAAGCCGGACGCACTCTGCCAGCCCGGAGGCGGCTCGAACGAGCCGTCGGGCCTGGCACCGTATTTGCGGAGCTCGTCGTACTCGGCCCGCTTTTCGGGGTCTTTGAGTACTTCGTAAGCTTCACCCAGGTCTTTGAACTTGGTGTCGGCATCGTCTTCCTTGCTGACGTCCGGGTGGTACTTGCGGGCCAGCTTGCGATAGGCCTTTTTGATGTCCTCAGGGGAGGCAGACTCGCTCACACCGAGAACGGCGTAATAGTCTTTGAAGTCCATGGATCTCCTCATCTACGGTCATTATCAATTCCCGTATTTAGCCATTAGTATAGGCAGCCGCCGACACTCGGCAATGAACGACCCTGGTTTTCCTGTAACAACGGCCAACGCACACGGTGCCCCCACATTCCATGACTCAGGTTCCATCCCGACAACCCGGTGTTGCCAAGTCGCGGCTGCTGCAGTTGACGGCTTCTGCCGCCGGCACAAAGACCGATGATGCCAGCCTGCCCTGCGTCGCCGAGCGCCTGGGCCGGTTGTTCGGCCTGGGAGACACCATGAGCCTGGATTCGGCGCTGGCCTTCCGTGGTGGTCAGCCCGCCGGGGTGCAGCGTGCGGTGGTCGAGCAGCTGGCGCGGGAGCTGGCCACCACCCGCCGTGCCCTGATTCAGCGGATTCAGCGCTACGGCCATGAAACGGAGGCGGACGATGCGGCGGCGTTTGAGCCTTATCTGAACACCTGGCTCACCCTGCAACGCAAAGTCGCTGCCAGCAGCCGCCAGTTGCGGGACAAGGTCCGTAAGGCGATGAAAGATCAGAGCCCGACCCTGGCCCGGCTGGCGGAGCTGGATGCGGTGTTCGACCACACCATGGCCAGCTACACCAGCCAGTGTTTTTCCCGAATTTCAACGGTGCTGGAGCAACAGTTCCAGACCCTGAAAACACCCCCTGAGCAACTCTCCGGGCACACCCCGCAAGCGGGCAACCCACCCGCTGACTGGCGCCACCGTTACTGCGAGGAAGCGCAGACTCTGTTACTCGCTGAACTGGATGTTCGGCTGGAGCCAGTGCTGGGTTTGCTGGAGGCCTGCCACAACGAGGCGAGTGATTCACCATGACCAGACTTTTCTTTGTTCTCGCGTTTGCCCTCGGCCTGGCCGTGGTGGCCTGGATTGGCCACGGCTTTCTCGGTTCCGACCGGCTGGCACTGACCGTCACCGCGATCATTGCAGCGGTGTACGGGCTGGGCTTTGCCGAACTGATCGGCTTCCGGCGCACGACACACCAACTGGCCGAGCGCCTGCGCTCCGCCCCGGATAACCGCGAGCAGATCGAGCGCTGGCTGTCCGGCTTGCCGGAGCCGATGCAGTTCGCCGTACAGAAGCGTCTGGACGGCCACTCCGCGGCCTTGCCCAGCCCGCAGCTCACACCTTATCTTGTCGGTTTGCTGGTCATGCTGGGGCTGCTCGGCACCTTTGCCGGCATGATCGTCACGCTCAACGGCGCCGCCTCGGCGCTCGACGGCAGTACCGAGCTGAGCGCCATTCGCAGCGCGCTGGCCGCGCCCATTGCCGGTCTCAGCCTGGCTTTCGGCACCTCCATTGCCGGTGTGGCCGCTTCCGCCATGCTGGGCCTGGCCTCCACCCTCAGCCGGCGCGAGCGGCTGCAGGTGTCCCGCCAGCTGGACACCACCCTGCGCCAGAAGCTGCACCATCTGTCCGCCGACTACCAGCGCCAGCAGGCGTTCCAGGCGCTGGAGTCCCAGGCGCGGGCGCTGCCGGACATGGCGTCGGCCATGGCGGCCATGACCGCCCGCATGGAGCAACTGGGCCAGACTCTTGAGCAATCTCTGACCCGCAACCAACAAGAGTTCCACAGCACCGTCGGGAGCCATTACCAGACCCTCGCGGATTCCGTGGCCCAATCGCTGAAATCGGCTCTGGACGCCAGTACCCGCCTGGCGGCAGAGCGCGTGGAACCGATTGTGGAAAAGGCGATGACGGGCCTACGGGACGAGGCCGGCGAACTGCACCGGAGCTGGTCTGCTGCCTCCAGAGAGCAATTGACCGACATCGCCGAAGCCTTCCGGACCACCACGATGGAGGCTGGAGAACGCTGGCAGCAGAACCTTGCGACCCAACAGACGGCGTCGGAACAGAGCGCCCTGCGCTGGCAGGAGAAGCTGGATACGCTGATCGACAAAATCAGTGAACAGCTCACCGCACTCCGGGACCAGGAAGCGGCCCGGGGCGAAGCCGCGACTGACCGCCTGGCGCAACTGGAGAAGACCGTAAGCGACCACCTGGCCCAGCTGGGCACGGGCCTGGAAGCGCCCATGACGCGGTTGATTGAAACGGCCTCGGAAACCCCGAAAGCCGCCGCCGAAGTGATCAGCCAGCTGCAACAGGAAATCGCCCGCAACAGCGAGCGGGAGAACCAGTTGCTGGCGGAACGCCAACGGCTGGTTGAGGAGCTGGACAGCCTGCTGGAATCCCAGCGCAGCAACGCCGACAGTCAGCGCCAGGCCGTGGACGCCCTGATCAGCGGCGCCGGTGACACCCTCACCGGAATCAGCGAACGTTTCAACGTCCTGATTGAGGAGCAAAGCCAGCAGCTGGGCAAACTGGGCGACGACATTACCGGCAGCAGCCAGGAGGTGGGGGCCCTCAGCGAGGCCTTCCAGCAGGCGGTAGAGTTATTCAGCACCTCCAATAGCAGTTTGCAGGAAACCCTGACCAACATTCAGAAGGCGATGGATAACGCCAGCAGCCGGCACGATGAACAATTGGCCTACTACGTGGCGCAGGCCCGCGAGGTGATTGACCTGTCGGTCAGTTCCCAGAAGGACGTTATCGATGCCGTCACCGCCCTGCGCAAAGGCCAGCCAGAGCCTGCCGGAGCCAACTGATGGAGCACCTGGAAGGCGGCGAGCAGCAGTCCACACCGATCTGGGCGATTTTCTCTGACCTGATGGCGGCGCTGGTGGGTATTCTGGTGCTGATTCTGGTGTGGGTGATCGGCGTGCAGCTGGAACTCAGTCAGTCCCTGGCGGAGGAAACGGAACGGCGGGTCGCCGAGGAAGAGCGCCGCATGGCGCTGGAGCAGGCGTTGGAAGATCCGCTCACCAAGGGCCTGGTGACCTTCCGCGATGGCCGCATCGGTATCAGCGGTAACGTGCTGTTCGAGCTGAACTCGGATCAGCTGCAGGCGGACGGCGTGGCCGTGCTGCAATCCCTGGTTGCGCCGCTGCAGACCTACCTGGACCAGCACGATGAGCTGCTCATGGTCAGCGGCTTCACCGATGACCTGCCCATGCACCAGGGCAATCGCTACCGGGACAACTGGGGACTGTCGGCCCAGCGGGCATTGACGGTCACCCGCACCCTGATGGAACTGGGCCTGCCTGCAGACCGGGTGTTTGCTGCGGCCTTTGGCCCCCACCACCCGGCCGTGCCCAATGTGGATGCCGAATCCCGGGCCCAGAACCGGCGGGTGGAGATCAGCACCGTGCCACGGGCGCCGGCGATGGCGGCCGAAACCGGCAGCGGAGACGGGAACGAATGACAGACGTCACTGAGCCGGACGCGATTGACCCGCTGCTCGCTGACCTGAAGCAGGCGGGTAAAGATCAGGTGGATCCGATCCGTTTCCGGTATCTGGAAGTTCTGGCGCACAGGCTGCGGGCGAAAGGACTGCAGGGCACTCGCCATTGGCAGAAGCTGGCGCAGGCGGTGGCGGAGTATCAGGCGAGGTCCGAACAGCAGGCTGACGCAGAACAACAGGAACAACCTGGCCAAACCGGGCAGCGCTCGCCCTTGCAGCTTCTGCTGGATGCTCTGAACCACTCAGCGGAACTGCCCGCAACAAACGCCCCTTCCCCCCTGGAGAAACTCATTTTCGGTGAGGAGGCTGGGGAGGCCGCACAGTCTGCTACAACCAACCGTTCGCCACGCCCCCTCAAGGCCATGGCCAGAGCCCAGGCGGACCGGGGCCATCAGGCCCTGCACGCGCGCATCCGCCAGGCTATTGAACAGACTCCGGAAAACGCCGGGCCGATGAACGCCCACCGGCTGGTCAGCCGCGCCATTGCCACCATGGAGACGCTGTCGCCGGAGTATCTGAACCGGTTCGTGAATTATGCGGATACGTTGTTGGCGCTGGAGCGGTTGGCGAAGAAAGGATAAAAAAAGCCTCCGGGAATTCCGTAGATTCCGGAGGCTTCTGGTGCCGGTGCCTCAGCGGACCTTGGGGTCCAGCTCACCAGCGGCATAACGCTCGAACATGCGGTCGAGGTTGATCGGCTTGATCTTGCTGGCATTGCCGGCACAACCGAAGGCTTCGTAGCGTGCGATGCACACTTCGGTCATGGCCTTCATGGTTTCCTTGAGGAATTTCCGCGGGTCGAACTCGGCCGGGTTTTCCGCCAGGAAGCGGCGAACGGCGCCGGTGCTGGCCAGACGCAGGTCGGTGTCGATGTTGACCTTGCGCACGCCGTGCTTGATGCCTTCCACGATTTCTTCCACCGGCACACCGTAGGTTTCCGGGATTTCGCCACCGTATTGGTTGATGATCTTCAGCCATTCCTGGGGTACGGAGCTGGAGCCGTGCATGACCAGGTGGGTGTCCGGGATGCGGGCGTGGATGGCTTTGATCTGGTCGATGGCGAGGATGTCACCGGTCGGCGGACGGGTAAACTTGTAGGCGCCGTGGCTGGTGCCGATGGCGATGGCCAGGGCGTCGACGTGGGTTTTTTTGACGAAGTCGGCGGCTTCTTCCGGGTCGGTCAGCATCTGGCTGTGATCCAGTGTGCCTTCGGCGCCGATGCCGTCTTCTTCGCCGGCCTGGCCAGTTTCCAGGGAGCCGAGGCAACCCAGTTCGCCTTCTACCGAGACACCACAGGCGTGGGCCATTTCAACGGTGCGGCGGGTGACGTCGACGTTGTATTCGTAGTCGGTCGGGGTTTTACCGTCTTCACCGAGGGAGCCGTCCATCATCACGGAGCTGAAGCCGAGCTGGATGGAGCGCTGGCATACGGCCGGGCTGGTGCCGTGGTCCTGGTGCATAACCACCGGGATGTGGGGCCATTCTTCGATGGCCGCGAGGATCAGGTGACGCAGGAACGGGGCGCCGGCGTATTTGCGGGCACCGGCGGAGGCCTGGACAATCACCGGGGAGTCGGTTTTGTCGGCGGCTTCCATGATGGCGCGCATCTGTTCCAGGTTGTTGACGTTAAAGGCTGGTACACCGTAACCATGCTCGGCGGCGTGATCCAGCATTTGCCGCATCGAAATCAGGGCCATGGGTTTTCTCCTTCGTTGGTCTTTCGAGTAGTTTAATTCGGTTATGTTGCAGACTTGGGAGTCTGCGGCGGAGAGCGGGGCAAGTCTTTCGCGGAACCGCTACGAGCACCCCTTGCGGGGTCCGGCCAGCAATCACAGATTGCTGTCGTTCGGCTGCGGATGAAGCTCCGCTTCATAAACGCTTGCCTCACCCATGTGCGCTTCTCTCAGGCCATCCTTGGCCTTCGAAATTCCGCGAAAGACTTACCCCACCCTCCTTGCGATTCTGACTTACTGCTTAAGACCCGAGCTTTAACACAGGCCCATACAAAAATTTATTCGCCGCGCTCTTCCAGTACGGCTACTGCCGGCAGGGTTTTGCCTTCCACGAACTCCAGGAACGCGCCGCCGCCGGTAGAGATGTAAGAGATTTTGTCAGCCACACCGTACTTGTCAACGGCCGCGACGGTATCACCACCACCCGCGAGGGAGAAGGCGTCGCTTTCGGCGATGGCGTTCGCCAGGGCTTTGGTGCCGTTGCCGAACTGGTCAAACTCGAACACACCGACGGGGCCGTTCCAGAGGATGGTTTTGGCGCTCTTCAGCAGCTCGGCGAACTGGCCGGCGGTTTCCGGGCCGACGTCGAGGATCATGTCGTCGTCGCTGACGTCGGAGATGTTCTTGGTGGTGGCGGTGGCGGTTTCGGCGAATTCGCTGGCGACCACGACGTCCACCGGCAGCGGGATTTCTACGCGGCTGGCGATGTCTTTGGCGGTGTCGAGCAGGTCGTGCTCGCACAGGGATTTGCCGACCGGGTGACCGGCCGCGGCCAGGAAGGTGTTGGCGATGCCGCCGCCGACGATGATCTGGTCGCAGACGTTTTCCAATGCGTTCAGTACGTCCAGCTTGGTGGAGACCTTGGAGCCGCCAACGATGGCGACCACCGGTTTGGCCGGGTTATCCAGGGCCTTGCCGAGGGCGTCGAGCTCGGCGGCCAGCAGCGGGCCGGCGCAGGCTTCGGGGGCGAATTTCGCCACGCCGTGGGTGGAGGCCTGGGCGCGGTGGGCGGTGCCGAAGGCGTCCATCACGTAAACGTCGCACAGAGCGGCGTATTGCTTGGCCAGGGCTTCGTCGTCTTTCTTTTCGCCTTTGTTGAAGCGGACGTTCTCGAACAGGACCACCTCGCCATCGGCCACTTCAACGCCGTTCAGGTAGTCTTTGATCAGGCGCACTTCCTGGCCGAGCACTTTCGTGAGGTGGTCGGCGACCGGCTTCATGGAGGAGGCTTCGTCGTACACGCCTTCTTCCGGGCGGCCGAGGTGTGACATCAGCATGACTTTGGCGCCGGCGTCTTTGGCGGCTTTGATGGTCGGCAGTGACGCGCGGATGCGGGCGTCGCTGGAGACTTTGCCGTCTTTGACCGGTACGTTCAGGTCTTCGCGGATCAGCACCCGCTTGCCGGCGAGGTCCAGGTCGGTCATTTTTTTAATGGCCATGTCGTTCGTCCCTTCAACAAAATTTCAGATTAAGAATGTTTGGTTAACCAGCTTTTGCTGACATCGAGCATCCGGTTCGCGAAGCCCCACTCGTTATCGAACCAGCACAGCACTTTCACCATGGTACCCCCGGTGACCCGGGTCTGGCCGCCGTCCACGATGCCGGAGTGGGCGTCGTGGTTGAAATCGGAGCTGGCCAGCAGTTCGTCGGTGTAGCCGAGTATGCTCTTTAATGGGCCGTTGGCGGCCTCTTCTAACAGGTTGTTGACCGTGTTGACGTCGGTAGCCTTGCGCACGTTGAGCACCATGTCGATGGCCGAAACGTTCATGGTGGGCACGCGCATGGCCACCGCGCTGAACTTGCCTTCCATGTGGGGCAGCAACCGTTCGATGCCTTTGGCCAGGCCGGTGTCCACCGGCACGATGTTGTGCAACGCGCTGCGGGTGCGGCGCAGGTCCTGGTGGTGGTAGGCATCAATCACCGGCTGGTCGTTCATCGCTGCGTGGATGGTGGTGGTGCTGCCCTGCTCCACGCCGAAGGCTTCGTCCAGCACTTTGATCACCGGCACCAGGCAATTGGTGGTGCAGGAGCCGGCCGCCACGATGGCGTCTTCGCCGGTCAGGTCCTGATCGTTGATGCCAAACACCACGGTGCGGTCCACATCGGACTCCGCAGGCTGCGAAAACAGCAGGCGCTTCGCCCCCGACTGAATGTGCTTTTCTGCGGTGGCGCGGTCGGAGTAGGCGCCGGAGCACTCCATCACCAGGTCCACGTCCAGCAGACGCCAGGGCAGCTCCGCCGGGTCCGAGTGCCGCAGCACGCGGATGGCGTCGCCGTTGACCATCAGGTCCTGACCCGACACGGAGATCTCACCCTGAAAACGGCCATGGGTGGAGTCGTAGCGGGTCAGGTGGGCAATGGTGTCGATGTCCGACAGCTCATTGATGGCCACCACCTGCAACTGGTCACGAAAGCCATTTTCGTAGAGCGCGCGCAACACACATTGGCCAATGCGGCCATACCCGTTGATCGCGATGCGAAAAGGCTTCGGGTTGCTCATCAGGCGTCCAGCAGTTCCGCGGCCACTTCCAGAATGTTGTCGACGGTGAAGCCGAATTCCTTGAACAGCTCGCCGGCGGGTGCCGACTCACCGAAGGTGGTCATGCCGACAACGCGGCCGTCCAGGCCCACATACTTGTACCAGTAGTCGGCAATGCCGGCTTCGATGGCGATGCGGTTGGTGACGTCCAGCGGCAGTACTTTCTGCTTGTACTCGGCGCTCTGGGCGTCGAAGGTGTCGGTGGACGGCATGGACACTACACGCACCTTGTTGCCCTGCTCCCGCAGCTTGGCGGCGGTGTCCTGAGCCAGGGCGACTTCTGAGCCGGTGGCAATGAGGATCAGATCCGGGGTGCCCTCGCTGTCAGACAGAACGTAGGCGCCTTTGGCCACATCCGCCAGCTGCTGGGCATCACGCTGCTGGTGCGGCAGGCCCTGGCGGGAGAAGACCATGGCGGTGGGGCCGTCTTTGCGCTCCAGCGCGGCTTTCCAGGCCACTGCGGATTCCACGGTGTCGGCCGGGCGCCAGGTGCTCATGTTCGGGGTGGTGCGCAGGCTGGCCAGCTGTTCGATGGGCTGGTGCGTGGGGCCGTCTTCGCCCAGACCGATGGAGTCGTGGGTGAACACATAGATGGAGCGCTGCTTCATCAATGCCGCCATGCGCACGGCGTTACGGCAGTACTCCATGAAGATCAGGAAGGTGGCGCCGTAAGGCACGTAGCCACCGTGCAGGGCGATGCCGTTCATAATGGCGGCCATGCCGAACTCGCGCACACCGTAATAGATGTAGTTGCCGCTGGCGTCTTCTTTGGTGACGCCTTTGGAGCCGCCCCAGATGGTGAGGTTGGAGCCGGCCAGGTCGGCAGAGCCGCCCAGCAGTTCCGGCAGCAGCGGGCCGTAGGCGTTCAGGGTGTTCTGGGAGGCCTTGCGGCTGGCAACGGTTTCGCCCTTGTCCTGACACTCTTGGATGTAGGCCTGGGCTTTCTCGGAGAAATCCGACGGCAGCTCGCCGGCCATGCGGCGCTTGAACTCGGCCGCCAGTTCCGGCTCAGCCTTCTCATACGCGGCGAACTTCTCTTCCCACGCCTGCTCGGCAGCCGCGCCTTTCTCTTTGGCATTCCACTGGGCGTAGATGTCAGAAGGGATCTCAAACGCACCGTGGGACCAGCCCAGCTGCTCGCGGGTCAGTGCAATCTCGTCATCGCCCAGCGGCGCACCGTGGCAGTCTTCCTTGCCCTGCTTGTTGGGGGAACCGAAGCCGATAATGGTCTTGCAGCAGATCATGGTGGGCTGATCGGTGTTGGCCCGGGCCGCTTCAACCGCAGCGCGGATGGCGTCGGCGTCGTGACCGTCGACCGCAGGAATAACCTGCCAGCCGTAGGATTCGAAACGCTTCGGGGTGTCATCGGTGAACCAGCCTTCCACTTCACCGTCGATGGAGATGCCGTTGTCGTCATAGAAGCAGATCAGCTTACCCAGACCCAGGGTACCGGCCAGAGAAGCCACTTCGTGAGAGATGCCTTCCATCAGGCAGCCGTCACCCAGGAAGGTGTAGGTGTAGTGGTCGACGATGTCATGGCCGGGTCGGTTGAATTGTGCCGCCAGCGCTTTTTCCGCAAGGGCAAAACCAATGGAGTTAGCGAAACCCTGGCCCAGGGGGCCGGTGGTGGTCTCCACGCCCGGGGTGTACCCGTATTCCGGGTGGCCCGGCGTTTTCGAGTGCAGCTGACGGAAATTCTTCAGGTCGTCGATGGAAACGTCGTAGCCGCTCAGGTGCAGCAGTGAGTACTGCAGCATGGAGCCGTGGCCGTTGGAAAGCACAAAGCGGTCGCGGTTGGCCCACTGGGGGTTGGCCGGATTGTGACTGAGATAATCATTCCACAGCACCTCGGCGATATCCGCCATGCCCATGGGCGCACCCGGGTGGCCGGATTTGGCTTTCTGAACCGCATCCATGCTCAGCGCGCGAATGGCGTTGGCGAGATCTTTACGAGAGGGCATCGACGTTTCTCCAGTGCTTTATCGGGAAAAATAGAACTGCGCAAAAATAAGGCGCGTATTTTCGCCGATTAGTGTGTGCCGGAGCAAATCGGGTTTCCCGAAACAGGCCAACTTCCGAGAACGCCAAATCTATATCAATATTTTTTGATATGGCTATTGATTGACCAGCCGAACCCTCCTAAACTTGCCCACCATGACATCCATGAACGCACACGCCGCCGATCTGTCCTCCGTGGACGCCCTGGCCCCGATCTACAAAGCGAGCGGGGATCCGCTGCGCCTGGAGATCCTGCGCGTGCTGCGCCGTGACACCTTCGGGGTGCTAGAGCTGAGCCAGCTGTTCGATATGCGTCAGTCCGGCATGAGCCACCACCTCAAGGTGATGCACAAGGCCGGCCTGCTGGAACCCCAGCGGGAAGGCAACGCCATCTTCTATCGCCGGCCACTGAGCCTGGACAGTGACAAGCTCACCGACCAGACCATTCGCCAGGTCTTCGAGGCGGTGGACCGCGTGCCCCTGCCGGCGCATCTGAAGCAAAAGATTGAAGCCATTCGCAATCAGCGGGCGGACCAGTCGCAGGCGTTTTTCTCCCGACACGCGGAGCAGTTTCGCGAGCAGCAGGAGCTGATTGCCGCGTTTGATCTCTACGCCGAGCCGGTGGCTGACCTGCTGCGCAAGCGTTCGGACAAGCACCATTGGCGCACGGCACTGGAAATCGGCCCCGGCGAGGGCGCGTTCCTGCCGACCCTGGCCGGACTGTGCGATCACGTGGTGGCACTGGATAACAGCCGTGACATGCTGGCCAAGGCAACACGCACCTGCATTGACGAGCGCCTAAACAACGTTGACCTCACCCAAGGGGTGACCGACAACCTGCTGGCGCGGGGCGACGCGTTCGATCTGGTGGTGGCCAATATGGTGCTGCACCACGTGCCCAGCCCGGCGGATATCTTTCTGGACGCCGCCGCGCTGATGAACAACGGCGGCTGCCTGGTGGTCAGTGACCTGTGCAGCCACGACCAGGACTGGGCCAAGGAGAATTGCGGCGACCTGTGGCTGGGCTTCGAGCCCGAAGAACTGACCGCCTGGGCCGCTGACGCCGGGCTGGTCGCCGGAGAACAGCTGTTCATCGGGTTGCGCAATGGCTTCCAGATTCAGGTGCGGGAATTCTGGAAAAGCAGCGGCCAGGGCTAATGACCAAGATCTCAATATCAACAAATTTTGATATACAGATACGTAGTTTTACGTATCCTTACATTAACCAACCAACTGGTTACCGGAAGACACTTTAAGAAAGCATCTTACCGGTCTGAATTTGAAACGCTCACAGAGGAGCACGCTAATGGCTGACTACAACATCTTCACTTCCGAATCGGTCTCTGAAGGCCATCCCGACAAACTGGCGGACCAGATTTCCGACGCGGTGCTGGATGCTATCCTGACCGAAGACCCCCACGCCCGTGTTGCGTGTGAAACCATGGTTAAAACCGGTGTGGCGATTGTCGGCGGCGAAATCACCACCAGCGCCTGGGTAGACCTGGAAGACCTGGTGCGCGGCGTGATCAAGGATATCGGCTACACCTCCTCCGACGTGGGCTACGATGGCGACACCTGCGGCATCATCAACATCATCGGCAAGCAGTCGGTGGACATTGCCCAGGGCGTTGACCGCCAGAAGCCGGAAGACCAGGGCGCCGGCGACCAGGGCCTGATGTTCGGCTACGCCAGCAATGAGACCGACGTGCTGATGCCGGCCCCGATCACCTTCTCGCACCGTCTGGTGCAGCGTCAGGCCGAAGCTCGCAAGAGCGGCCTGCTGCCGTGGCTGCGCCCGGACGCCAAGAGCCAGGTCACCTGCCGTTATGAGAATGGCAAGGTTTCCGGCATTGACGCCGTGGTTCTGTCCACCCAGCACGACCCGGACGTCACCCAGGAAGACCTGAAAGAAGCGGTGATGGAACTGATCGTCAAGCACGCCCTGCCGGCAGAGCTGCTGCACAAGGACACCCAGTTCCACATCAACCCCACCGGCAAGTTCGTCATCGGCGGCCCGGTTGGTGACTGTGGCCTGACCGGCCGCAAGATCATCGTCGACACCTACGGCGGCATGGCCCGCCATGGTGGCGGTGCGTTCTCCGGCAAGGATCCCTCGAAGGTTGACCGTTCCGCCGCCTACGCCGGCCGTTACGTCGCCAAGAACATCGTCGCCGCCGGCCTGGCCGACAAGTGCGAGATCCAGGTGTCCTACGCCATCGGTGTGGCTCAGCCCACCTCCATCTCCCTGAACACCTTCGGCACCGGCAAGATCAGCGACGACAAGATCATCGAACTGGTGCGCAATAACTTCGACCTGCGCCCGTACGCGATCACCAACATGCTCGACCTGCTGCACCCGATGTACCGGGCCACGGCCGCGTATGGCCACTTTGGTCGCGAGCCGCAGGAGATGACCGTCGGTGGCAAGACGTTCACTTCGTTCCCGTGGGAGAAGACGGATCGTGCGGCGGCCCTTAAGGATGCTGCTGGCATCTAAGTTGACTGTTGTGTGTGGGTCTGACTTTTGAGTTGGACCCTTGTTTTGGCCCGGTCCGCTGCCCTTGGGGTGGCGGCGCTGAGGTACATCCTTCGGGGACACGCTCGAGCCATCCATGGGCGCTTAGCTTCGGCCATCCATGGCCGAAGATAGTCCCCGAAGGATGTACCTCACCACCGCTTCGCACAGTTGGTGAGGGCTGATCGAAGAATACTGATTATCTCCCGTCCGAACTTCGGGAGGCCTGAAACACGTTTTGCGGCGTATCGCTTGACCGCATGCGTCCAAAGTTTGAACAAGGGAGCGGGGATTTGCTTTCGCGGAATTTCGGAGGCCATGGATGGCCGGAGAGAAGCGCACATGGATGTGCTCGTAGCGGTTCCGCGAAAGCAAATCCCCGCTCCCGTCGCCCCCAAATCAAGAGGCCACAGGAGACCAACTCCCAAGGCCAACCAAAACTGACAGGAGCACAAAATGAGCACTCCGGCAGAAAAACTGAACAACT
Organism: Marinobacter lipolyticus; assembly: GCF_018424605.1. Taxonomy (GTDB): domain Bacteria; phylum Pseudomonadota; class Gammaproteobacteria; order Pseudomonadales; family Oleiphilaceae; genus Marinobacter; species Marinobacter lipolyticus_B. Next base: position 45,622 of record NZ_QTKT01000007.1, read on the forward strand.
TCGAAGACTACAAAGTACGCGATATGTCCCTGGCTGACTGGGGCCGCAAAGAGATCAACATCGCGGAAGGCGAAATGCCCGCCCTGATCAAGCTGCGCGAGAAGTACAAAGCCGAGCAGCCGCTGAAAGGCGCCAACATCATGGGCTGCATCCACATGACCATCCAGACCGCCGTGCTGATCGAAACGCTGGTGGAACTGGGCGCGAACGTGCGCTGGTCCTCGTGCAACATCTTCTCCACCCAGGATCAGGCCGCTGCCGCCATCGCCGCGCAGGGCATCCCCGTGTTCGCCTGGAAAGGCGAAACCGATGAAGAGTACGACTGGTGCCTCGAACGCACCGTCGGTGCCGATGTTGACGGTTGGGAGCCCAACATGATCCTGGACGACGGCGGCGACCTGACTGCCCTGCTCCATGAAAAGTATCCGGAAATCCTGGCCAACTGCCACGGTGTCACCGAAGAGACCACCACCGGTGTTCACCGCCTGCAGGAAATGCTGCGTGAGGGCACCCTGAAAGTGCCGGCCATCAACGTCAACGACGCGGTGACCAAGTCCAAGAACGACAACAAGTACGGCTGTCGCCACAGCCTGAACGACGCCATCAAGCGTGCCACCGACCACCTGCTGGCCGGTAAGAAAGCGCTGGTGATCGGCTACGGCGACGTGGGCAAGGGCTCTGCCGCTTCCCTGCGCCAGGAAGGCATGATCGTGAAAGTGACCGAGGCCGACCCGATCTGTGCCATGCAGGCGTGCATGGACGGTTTCGAAGTGGTGTCTCCGTACCTCGACGGCGTCAATACCGGTACCGAAGCGGGCGTCGACAAGGCCCTGCTGCAGAACACCGACCTGCTGGTCACCACCACCGGCAACATGAACGTGTGCGACGCCAACATGCTCAAGGCCATCAAGAGTGGCGCCGTGGTGTGCAACATCGGCCACTTCGACAACGAGATCGACACCGCCTACATGCGCAAGAACTGGGAGTGGGACGAGGTCAAACCGCAGGTGCACGTGGTGTACCGTGACAAGAGCGTTAACGACCACCTGATCCTGCTGTCCGAAGGTCGCCTGGTGAACCTGGGCAACGCCACCGGCCACCCGTCACGGATCATGGACGGATCTTTCGCCAACCAGGTGCTGGCCCAGATGTATCTGTTCGAGCGCAAGTTCGCCGACCTGCCGGAAGACGCCCGCGCCAAGGGTGTTTACGTTCAGGTACTGCCGAAGCAGCTGGACGAGGAAGTGGCCCGCGCCATGGTGGAAGGTTTTGGTGGCGTGATCACCAAAATGACCCCGGAGCAGGCCAAATACATCGGTGTACCGGTCGAAGGCCCGTACAAGCCGGAAAGCTACAAGTATTGATCGGGTATCACCATGGAATCCCAGAAGCAGTTCAAGCGCCGTTTCAGCTTTGAGTTTTTCCCGCCCAAGACCGATCAGGGCAAGGAAAAGCTGCAGAACGTGCGCAACCAGCTGGCCGAGGTCAATCCGGATTTCTTTTCGGTGACCTTCGGCGCGGGCGGCTCCACCCGGGACCGCACCATTGAGACCGTACTGAACCTGCACAAGCAGGGCATTTCCACGGCGCCTCACCTGTCCTGCGTGGGCGGTACCCGCGCCGAGATCGGCGAGCTGCTGGATGTGTACCGGGAGAACGGCATCAACCGCATCGTCGCCCTGCGCGGCGACATGCCCTCGGGCATGGGGGCCGCCGGCGAGCTTCGCTATGCGAACGAGCTGGTGGCGTTCATTCGCGAGCACAGCGGCGATCACTTCAACCTGGAAGTGGCGGCCTACCCGGAGTTTCATCCCCAGGCCCGCAGCGCGGAAGATGATCTGAAGAACTTTGCCCGCAAGGTGGAAGCCGGCGCTAACAGCGCCATTACGCAATACTTCTTCAACGCGGACAGCTACTTCTACTTCATCGACCGGCTGGAGAAAATGGGCGTGACCATTCCGGTGGTGCCGGGCATCATGCCCATCGTCAATTTCTCCAATCTGGTGCGTTTCTCCGACATGTGCGGCGCGGAAATTCCGCGCTGGATTCGCAAGCAGCTCGAAGCCTACGGCGACGACAGCGACTCCATCCGCAAGTTCGGCGAGGAAGTGGTGACCGAGATGTGCGAGAAGCTGCTCAAGGCCGGTGCGCCGGGGCTGCATTTCTACACGTTGAACCAGGTCGAGCCCAGCATCAGCATCTGGAAGAACCTGGGCATCAGCGAGCGGGAGAAGATCGCTTTCTGATGTCGCTGTCAGCGTCGGATTACGGCCCTTTGGGCCTAATCCGACCTACATTGTCTGCGTTCTCAGCGTAGGTTGGATTAGGCCCAAAGGGCCGTAATCCAACACCAGCCTCCAAAACGTTTCTCTACTTCACCCGCCAAGCGTTTGATTTTATGCATTTCTCCCGTTAATGGTCTAAGGTGTACTGGATGCAGTTCCATTAACGCTCCCCGGGAGACACCGTCACCAACCGTGACTTCCGGCTTGCCTTATCGGGCAAACGGGGCCTCATAAGAAAGAAAAGGAGAAAGCATGAGCACGAAATGGCTGAAAACCCTCGGAACCGGCCTGGCACTGACTGTGGCAGCAGGAACCGTGAGCGCTGAAACCCTGAGAGTCGTGACCGACCCCAGCTTTGTACCTTTCGAAATGATGGACCAGGAAACCGGTGAAATGATCGGTTTTGACATGGAGATCATCCGCGAAGTGGCGGACCGCGCCGGTTTCGAGATTGACCTCAACACCATGGATTTCAACGGCATCATCCCTGCCCTGCAAACCGGTAACGTGGATATCGCCATCGCCGGCATCACCATCACCGAAGAGCGCGAGGAAATCGTGGACTTCTCCGACCCGTACTACGACTCCGGCCTGCGGATTCTGGTACGTGAGGGCAACAGTGACGTCACCGAATTCGACGATCTGGAAGGCAAGAAAATCGGCACCAAGATCGGCAGCACCAGTTACGACTACCTGGTCAAGAACCTGGACGCCGATGACGGCGTGACGCCGTACCCGGGCAGCTCCGACATGTACATGGCGCTGATGTCCCAGGCAATCGACGCGGTGTTCTACGATGCGCCGAACGTTGGCTACTTTGCCCGCACCAAGGGCGAAGGCAAAGTCACCACCGTTGGCCCTCTGTATGAAGGCCAGCAGTACGGCATTGCCCTGAAGAGTGGCAGCGAGTGGGTTGATGACGTCAACGAGGCGCTCGCAGAAATGAAAGAAGACGGTACCTACAAAACCATCTATGAGAAGTGGTTTGGCCCGATGCCGGAAGGCATGTAAGGGCGACCGGACCCCATCGGTCTGATTCCCTGTGCCGGGGCCTCTTGCCCCGGCAGTTCCTGACTCCAAAACTCTGCGGAGACTCTCACTGTGGAATTCCAGTTTCAGTTCGACTGGCAGGCAGCCATCGACTCAATCCCTTTTCTGATCAAAGGGATCCCCTACACCCTGATGATCTCGTTCGGCGGCCTTGCCATTGGCTTTGCACTCGGCATCCTGTTCGGTCTGCTCAGCATCAACAAGAAATGGTTCCTGCGCTGGCCGGCTACCGCGTACATCGAAATCTTCCGCGGCACCCCGATCCTCGTACAGGTGCTGTTTATCTTTTACGGTCTTCCGGACCTGATCGGCGGCCCGATTGACCCGCTGACCGCCGGTATCGCCGCGATTGCCCTGAACTCCGGCGCCTATATCTCCGAAGTGGTCCGCGGTGGCGTTCAGTCTATCGACAAGGGCCAGACCGAAGCCGGGCTGTCGCTCGGACTGTCTCGCACCCAGACCTTCTGGTCCATCATCTGGCCGCAGGCGTTCCGCCGCATGATCCCGCCACTGGGCAACCAGGCCATTGTCAGCATCAAGGACACCTCGCTGTTCTCGGTTATCGGCGTTGGTGAACTGGTGCGCCAGGGGCAAATCTACATTGCCAATACCTTTACCGCCTTCGAGGTGTACTTTGTGGTCGCCATCCTCTATCTGGCCATTACGCTCTCACTGTCCCTGATTCTCCGCCTGGTTGAACGGCGTGGACTGGTCTCTGTCTGAAGGAACGTAACCCATGACTCAGATTGTGCAAATGAAGGGCATGAACAAGTACTTCGGCAAGCTGCATGTCCTGAAAGAAATTGATCTCACCGTGGAACAAGGCGAAGTGGTGGTCATTATCGGCGCCAGCGGCTCCGGCAAATCCACCCTGATCCGCTGCGTGAACGGTCTCGAGGAATTCGAATCCGGCAAGCTCGAAGTGGACGGCCATCCGCTCGCCCCGAAAAGCGGTAACCCGAAATCACTGGCTGAGATCCGCAAGGAAGTCGGCATGGTGTTCCAGCAGTTCAATCTGTTCCCGCACCTGACGGTGAAGAAGAACATCATGCTGGCGCCCATGAAGGTGAAAAACGCCTCGCAAGTGGTGGCCAATGCCACGGCGGAGCGCCTGCTGAACCGGGTAGGCATCGGCAACCAGGCCGACAAATACCCCAGCCAGCTCTCCGGCGGTCAGCAGCAGCGCGTGGCCATTGCCCGGGCGCTGGCCATGGAGCCAAGGCTGATGCTGTTCGACGAGCCTACCTCGGCGCTGGACCCGGAAATGATCGGCGAGGTGCTGGACGTGATGCGGGAACTGGCGAAGGAAGGCATGACCATGATGGTGGTCACCCACGAAATGGGCTTTGCCCGGGAAGTGGCCGACCGCGTGATCTACATCCACGAAGGCCAGATTGTCGAGGAAGGCAAACCCCACGACGTGTTCGACAACCCGCAAAATGAACGCACCCAGGCGTTCCTGAGCCGGGTGCTGGCGCACTAACTCCGGTATCGCCGCTGCTAGAGCAACTGGCGAGTGATCTGGTACTCCCGCTCAATCTTGGCGCGGGAGTCCTCCACCAGAAACTTCGCCACCTTTTTCCCCAGCAGCGGTACATCGCAGCGCACGCTGAGGCTCACGTGGTTGGTGCACTGCTGGCCGGAACCCTTCAGCTTCATGATGCCCTTGATTTTGGCCGGCACGTTCTCGATGCGCACACGGAATTCGCAGTGCCACTCCCCGTCATCCTTGCGGAACCAGTGCTCCTCCTGACGTACCTGATTCCATTCCCGGTGAAAGCTGGCAAGCATGGCCGGCACAGCGGCGGATGAGGTCACCTCCCGCTCGATAACGAGTTTTCCGAAAGCGTCGTCGCGCTCCAGTTCCGCCACCCGGAGGTTACGCGAGCCCAGCCTGGCGTTCTTCGCCTGGATGTGGGCCTCGTCAAAAAAAGCGCCCAGCACACGGTCCAGGCCGGCTTCGTAGGGATGCTCAAATTCCAGTTCCATCAGAGTCTCCTTATGGGTTTTGGAGAATTCTGCGCACCTACGCGCCCACCGGCATTGGCCCGACGGTCTGCCCCCGATGGCACGGTGGCCAGCCGCCGCTGTTAACTGTAATATCCGCACAGGTTAACCGCCGACAATTTCGAACCTGACCGTCTGACGGAGAATGATCATGCGTAACGCCGACCTCATCGCCCGCGGCCTGAAATCCGTGTGGCACCCCTGCACCCAGATGAAGGACCACGAGAAAACGCTGCCACTGGTGCCCATCCGCCGGGGCGAGGGTGTGTGGCTGGAGGATTTTGAAGGCAATCGCTTTATCGATGCCGTCAGCTCCTGGTGGGTTAACCTGTTCGGTCACGCCAACCCGCGAATCAACGCCGCGATCCAGCAGCAGATTGGTGAACTGGAGCACGTCATTCTCGCCGGTTTTACCCACGAGCCGGTCGTCAACCTGTCCGAGCGGCTGATTGAGGTGACCCCGGAGGGCCTCAACAAATGCTTTTACGCCGACAACGGTTCGTCCGCGATTGAAGCCGCGCTCAAGATGAGCTTCCACTACTGGAAGAACCAGGGCAAACCCGGCAAGAAGAACTTCGTTAATCTGAGCAACAGCTATCACGGTGAAACCCTGGGCGCGTTGGCTCTGGGCGACGTGGCGCTCTACAAGGACACCTATCAGCCGTTGCTGATGGAAGTGCTCACTGCCCCTTCACCGGACGCCTTCAACAAAGAGCCCGGCGAAACCGATGAAGACTATGCCCTGCGCCAGTTCGAGGCCATGGACAAACTGCTGGCCGAGAAGCACGACGAGATCTGCGCCGTGGTGGTGGAACCACTGATCCAGTGTGCCGGCGGCATGCGCATGCACCACCCGATCTACCACACCAAGCTGCGGGAAGCCTGCAACCGGTACGGCGTGCACCTGATTGCCGACGAAATCGCCGTCGGGTTCGGTCGCACCGGCACCCTGTTCGCCTGCGAGCAGTCCGGCATCACCCCGGATTTCATGTGCCTGTCCAAAGGCCTCACCGCCGGCTACCTGCCGCTGTCGGTGGTGCTGACCACGGACGAGGTCTACAACGCCTTCTACGACGACTACGAAACCCTCAAGGCCTTCCTGCACAGCCACAGCTACACCGGTAACCCCATCGGCTGCGCAGTGGCCCTCGCCACCCTGGACATCTTTCGCGACGACAATGTCATCGAAAACAACCGACGACTCTCAGCCTGCATGGCCGACTCCGTTGCCCACCTGGCGGACCACCCCAACGTGGGCGACATCCGCCAGCACGGCATGACACTGGCCGTCGAAATGGTCAAAGACAAGGCATCGAAAACGCCGTTCCCGTGGCAGGAACGTCGGGGCATCCGGGTGTATCAGCACGCACTGACCCGACAGTCCCTGTTGCGGCCACTGGGTAACGTGGTCTACTTTATGCCGCCTTACGTGATCACCGAAGACCAGATCCGCCACCTGGCACAGGTGGCCACCGAAGGCATAGAGATCGCGGTTCGCGACTGAGAACCGCCAGCAACCTGAGAGAACACCCCATGCGCATGCCCCGCATCTACACCGATTCCCCCCTCCACGAGGGGGACACCGCTGATCTGGACGAACAGGCCGCCCAGCACGTCGGCCGGGTATTGCGCATGGCGCCGGGGCAGGAGCTGCGCCTGTTCAACGGTGACGGTAACGATTACCCCGCCACCATCATCAGTGCCAGCAAGAAGAACGTGGCCGTCCAGGTCGGCTCTCCCGAGGCCAATACCACCGAATCCCCCCTGGAGATCGTTCTCGGCCAGACCCTCTCCAAGGGCGACCGCATGGACTATGCGGTACAGAAAGCCGTGGAAGTGGGCGTTACCCGCATCATCCCGCTTACCACCGAGCGCTGCGAGGTCAAGCTCAAAGGCGACCGGGAAGACAAGCGGATACGACACTGGCAGTCCGTGGCCATCAGCGCTGCCGAACAGTGCGGCCGCGCCCGGGTGCCCGAAATCGGCCCGGTGATGGCGGTGAACCAGTGGTTGGAACATACCGCCGACTGCGACCTGCGGCTGGTGCTACACCACCGCACCGAGCGGTCGCTGGCGGCCATCGACAAACCCGCACGGATCGCTTTGATGATCGGCCCGGAAGGCGGACTGAGCGCCGCCGAGATCAGCGCCGCGGAAGCGGCTGGCTTCCTGCCGGTGGCGCTGGGGCCGCGGGTGCTGAGGACCGAAACCGCGCCTGTGGCCGCCATCGCCCTGTGCCAGTGGCTGTGGGGAGACATCGGCAGCTGACCGCACCGACTGTACCGCCGCCTCACTCTGGCGTATCAGTCATTGACACAGGCAAAGCCCCGCAACATTATCCCTGTCGAGAATGAAAACCGTAGAAGGCCGCTCCACAGTCTGGGCTGCAGGACGGGCCGGGTTCTCCAAAACTGTGCGGAGCCATGGATGGCGGAGCCCAAGCGCCGCATGGATGCGCTTGAGCGTGTTTTGGAGAACCCGGCCCGTCCTGCAGCAGGCACCAAGATATCAACAACGAAAAACGCGAGTACTGGATGACAAGCCTGCTTACCAACCCCGAATTTTGGCAATACCTCAGCATCCCGGTGATTGCCGCCCTGATCGGCTGGACCACCAACTGGCTCGCCATCAAAATGACCTTCTACCCGCTGGAATTCGTCGGCAAGCCCCCGCTGCTGGGCTGGCAGGGCATCATCCCCTCCAAGGCCCGGAAAATGGCGGCCATCAGCGTAGACGCCACCATCTCCAAAATCGGCACCGTTGAAGAAATTTTCCAGCAGATCGACCCCAAGGTACTCGCCGCCCACATCGTCCACTCCGCCGATCCCCGCATCGAAGAGTACGTGGACGAAATGATGCTGCAGGAATACCCCACCTTCTGGGAAAACCTGCCCTCCTCCGCCCGCAACATGGTCTACGACCGCGTACGCAAGGCCACACCGCAGCTGGTCGACAACCTGGTGGACGACATCTCCAACAACATTGAAGACCTGCTCGACATCAAGGGCATGGTGATTGACCGGCTGGCGAAGGACAAGCGCCTGCTGAACCGGATCTTCCTGGAATGCGGCGAGGTGGAATTCCGCTTTATCGTCAATTCCGGTTTCTATTTCGGCTTCCTGTTCGGCCTGATCCAGATGGCCGTGTGGTACTTCTACCAGAGCTGGTGGGTGCTGCCTTTCTTCGGCCTGCTGGTGGGCTACGCCACCAACTGGATCGCCCTGAACGTCATCTTCCGGCCGCTCCATGAGAAGAAAATCGGCCCGTTCCGTCTTCAGGGCCTGTTCCTGAAACGCCAGAAAGAAGTGGCCGAGTCTTTCTGCCACATCGTCACCCATGAAATCCTGACCGTTGGCAACATCATCAACGCCATCATCGAAGGCCCCAAGGGCGACCGCGCCCGCAACATGGTGAAGAAGCACATCAAACCGCTGGTGGACGAAACCGCCGGCATGGGCAAAGCACTGACCCAGATGGCCTTCGGCCCCACCGGCTTCGCCACCCTCAAGCACAAGGTGGGGGAGAAGGCGATCGAGATTTCCCAGTCCTCGTTCAACAACCCCATGTTCGAGAAAGACCGGGCGCGTGCCGTGGAATCCATCATGGTGGAGCGGATGATTGCGCTGTCGTCGGTGGAATTCCAGGACCTGCTGCGACCCTGCTTCCAGGAAGATGAGATCAAACTTATTCTGGTGGGCGCGTTCCTGGGGATGATGGCCGGTGTGGGCCAACTGGTGTTTGTGTTTGGCGGTACGATGCTCTGAACCTTGCCGTTTGCCTGTGCATAACCGGAGGACCTCTCTATACTGACGGTACGCGGATGCGTACCTTTCAGCGAGCGATCTAATCCGGAGGCAGTGGATGCCAGGCTTCTTTTCCTGGATATCAGGTTTTTTCTCGTCCCCCGGGCCTTCAGCCCCGATGCCCGAATCCCGGCTGTTCAACCCGGTCAGTCGCAACGAAGCAACCGACGAGCAGGAGGCCGCGCTGCTCCAGCACCTGGAGGAGCACCTGTTTTGCTGGCTGCTGGATTCGCCGCCGTCGGCGGTTCGGGTAGACACCCCCAGAATGGCCGCTGTGCTGGACCAGCTGGAGGACCGGCTCAGAACGTCCGCCATCGAAGAGCTGCCTCGTCAGCCGATGACCCTGCCCATGCTGATGCGCGCGCTTTCCGATGAGTCGTCGGACCGGCAGCGGCTGAGCGATATCATCCTCAGTGACCCCTCGCTGACCGACCAGCTTCTGCAAGTCGCCAACAGCCCCTATTTCCGCCCCGGCGACCAGCCTATCGAATCCGTAGACCAGGCCATCTTTGTGCTCGGCCTGGATGGCATTCGCAACGTGATTTCCGCCGCCGTCATGCGGCCCATGATGGTGGCCCGCAACAGCCGCGAGGCGTTGTTCGCCCAGCGGGTCTGGCGCTGGGGTCTGGCCTGCGCCCGCTCGGCGGAACTGATTGCCAGGCTGCAGGGGCAGGACACCAGCGCTTATTTCATGGTGGGCCTGTTACCGGCGCTGTCCTACATCACCCTGCGGCGGGAACTGCAGCGCATCTGCCGCAGCCGCGGCGGTGCAGAGCCGGAACCGGCGGTGATCCGCCAGGCACTGACGCGGTTCCAGTGGGGCACCTCGCAACTGCTGGCCAATGAATGGAACCTGCCGCCCCAGTATCATGCCTACCTGCTTGCCGCTGAGCGCCCGGCGCCGGCTCAGAAACACACGCCGCTGAACGACGGCATCATCATCGGCACTCGGGAAGTACTTCGACACGCCCATCAGCGCAACATGGCAGAAGACAACCTGCTGACGGTTATTCGTCTGGATAACGACCAGCTGGCCAGGGTCAGGAAAGCCCTGCTGCAGATGCTGGATGGCGGCAACCGGGCCCGCCCCTGACCAGGGCAGGACGGCTTCGGTCAGGGTTTGGCCGGGGCGGCGTTTTCCCCCAACAGGTCAGCAAAGGTTACTGATTCTGTATCGGGCATGCTGTGTCTGAGGCTGTCCGGCAATACCGGGGGCAGGCGATCCACCACCCGATCCTCGTCGTGACGGATGGCCTCGAGCACGCCCGCGACGGTAATCAGGTTCAATGCCCGGCCCGGCGCAAGCTGGTCGCCCTGGGTGCCTGCCAGCGTAAGGAACCCGGCCCGGATCAGCTTGTCACTGATGCTGCGGGTCACCTCACCGGGCACCCGCAATTGCTGCTCCAGCCATTCCTGCTGGGGCGCCCGCCGGCCTTCGCTGAACGGCTTTGCCACCATCCACATCACCGCCAGACCGACCTTTTCCTGCAATTCCGGGGACAACCGGACCTGACTTCGCTTGGCCACCGATCCGGGGTTTTGCAGATAGAACGACAGGCTGGCCCCCAGCAGCAGGATCATCCAGTTCAGGTAGATCCAGATCAGCAGGATGATACCGATGGCAAAACTGGAATAGATTGCCTCGTACTTTGCCGAACCCGCCACGAACGAGGCAAACAGCATCCCCGCCGCCTGCCAGGACACACCGGCGACCAGGCCGCCGATAAAGGCATAGCGCAGCTTGACGCGAGTGTTGGGAATGAACACATAGACAAAGGTAAAGGCCCCGACCACCAGCAGGAACGGTGTGAAACGACTGATTGTAATGATCAGTGAACCAAACGGTTCGATTTCCATCAGCGTCTGCACGAAGCGCGACGAGAAGATGGTCGCGCTGATGCCAATGGCCGACACCATCAGCAGCGGACCGACCATAATCACGCTCAGGTAGTTGCTGAAGCGCTGGGCCATGGAGCGCATGTCCGGCACCCGCCAGATCATGTTGAACGACCGTTCGATCTTCTGCACCAGAGAGATGACCGTGTAGACCAGCAACGCCAGGCCCACCGACCCCAGCACCCCGACTTTCATGTTGTCGACAAAGCCGAGCACCTGCTCCGCCAGCTCAACCCCCTGCGGCCCCATGGGCTGGAAAAACTGATACAGGAACGGCTCCATACGCTGATGCACACCCAGCGCCTTGAGTACGGAAAAACTCAGGGCCAGCAGCGGCACAATGGAGAGCAGCGTGGTGTAAACCAGGCTCATGGAGTGCAGGGTGAGATTGCCACTGATCACATCCCTCGCCAGCGCGTAGAGGCTGCGCCCGGTTTTATAGAGCCAGGTCCAGGGCCACCGCTCGGGCGGATTGGGATTGGCAAGGATCCATTTTTCGGCCGCGTTAAGCCGTTCTTTCAGCTGGAAGGAAGCCACACAACATCCTGTTTTCTCGTGATATGCCCAGAGTATGGGCGGTTCGCCAGAAGATTCAACACTTTGACGACACAGTCCGCTCCTTTGGCCGGAGCATTCAACCGGCAGACGCGAGATTGTCCGCCGTAATCTCCACAATTCGCTGGCGTGCCTCGCGGCTGGCCCAGGCGGAATGCGGCGTGATGATCAGGTTGGGGATATCGTCCGCCAGCAACGGGTTGCCATTGCGCGGCGGCTCCTCGGTGAGCACGTCAAAACCCGCGCCGGCAATGGTGCCGGCCCGCAACGCATCAGCCAGTGCCTGCTCGTCTACCAGCCCCCCGCGGGACGTGTTGATCAGCAACGCATCCCGCTTCATTTTCTGCAGCTCTTCGGCGCCGATCAGGTGGCGGGTCTCGTCGGTCAGCAGGCAGTGCAGCGACAGCACATCCACCTGGGGCAACAGCTCGTCCAGAGGCACCCGCGGGTAGCCATCAACCTCCCCGCGTTCCTGCCCGGGCCGCGCCCCCAGCAGTATTTTCATGCCAAACGCTTTGGCCCGCTCAGCCACGCCCTGCCCCAGGTCACCATAGCCGATAATGCCCAGCGTGCGGCGTTCCAGTTCCATGATGGGGTGGTCCATCAGGCAGAACATGGGGCTGGTTGCCCAGCGCCCGGCTCTCACATCCCGGTCGTAGTCCAGCAGCCGGGTTGCCAGTGCCAGCATCAGCGCCATGGTATGCTGCGCCACCGTCGAGCGGCCATAGTGGGTGACGTTCATGACCCGGATACCGTGTTCTTTCGCCGCCGCCTGATCAACGTTGTTGAGGCCCGTCGCCACCACCGCGATGGTGTTCAGTTCCGGGCAGGCTTCAAAATGCTCCCGCTTGAGGACCACCTTGTTGACGACCACGGTATCAAAGCCACGAATCCGCTCCTGCACCTGATCCGGAGCCGTTCGATCGTGCTTGACCAGACCGCCGGTCACCTTTTCAAGCGACGACAGGTCGACGTCACTTCCGAGTGTATCTGCATCCAGGAACACCGCTTTCATTCGTTTCTCCTTCACCAAGACCGTCACAGATTAGGGTAGACTGAAACAAACCGCCAACAGAAGGATGGGCTGACGATGGAACACGAATTCTGGCACGAGCGCTGGGCGAAGAAGGAAATCGGCTTCCACGAGGGCACGATCAACCAGTACCTTTACGAGCACTGGCCGGAACTGGCCGGCAACGGCAAGGAGGCGGTACTGGTCCCGCTGTGCGGCAAGGCCCACGATATGTGGTGGCTGCACGACCGGGGCCACCCCATCATCGGCGTGGAACTCAGCGACATCGCCTGCAAGGATTTCTTCGAGGAAGCCGGCGAGAAAGCCATGGTGCGCCCGGGGGAGCCCTTCACCCGCTTCAAACACGACGACCTCGAGATCTGGTGTGGCGACTTTTTCCAGCTGGTGCCCGATGACCTCAAACACGTCCGCCTGGTTTACGACCGCGCTGCCCTCATCGCCCTACCGCCGCATATGCGCAAAGGGTATGTGGAACATCTGACGGCGGTGATCCCCGACGGCACCCGCATCCTGCTGATCACCCTCGACTACGACACCGAAATCAAGGGCCCGCCGTTCAATGTCAGCGACGACGAGGTGCGCGAGCTATATTCCGACGACTTCGAAATTGAACATATTCTGACCAACACTCTCGCCAAAGATCATCCTTTTACCAAGCGCAAGGGGCTTTCTGGGGCTACTGAGAGTGTGTTTCGTCTGGTCAAGAAGTAGCCTGGTCGGTTTGGGGGATCGGCGACTACGAGGGGATCCTTTTTTGAAAATGGCCGCTTAAACTCGCTGCGCTCAGACAGGCGGTCATTTTAAAAAAAGGATCCCCACATATCCGCCTCGTCTGACCAACTACGGTTACCTAGCAAAGACGACTACCACTAAGATTCTCCTTGGCTTTTTGTGGCCCCAGCCCTTTCCGATTTCAGAGTTTCCTACCCCCTACCTTTTGGTCTTTAAGTTGGCCTACCTGATTGAGTTTGCAGGAGTGTGGGGGTGGTCCTTTGTGCAAAACACCGCCTGTCTGAGCGCAGCGAGTTTAAGCGGAGTTTTGCACAAAGGACCACCCCCACGCTCCCTCCCCCTCAAACCGAAGCAACAGAATTTAATGAACCTTAACCGTAAAACCACTGTCGAAGTTCCCGAGCCTGAACTAAGCTCAAAATAACCAGACCGAGATCAAGCGCCCAGCGTACATCAGTCTGGAGTATCCAATTCTTCCAACCATAACTACTTACACCGCCCAGATTGGCGGAGCCAACTGCAACGGGGAAATTGCGTGAACTGAAAGCTGAAGAACAGCGAGCGAGGGGCCATCTATGAGCATACTGCAGCACTTCAAAGACCGGTATGAAGCGACTCAGGAAGAGGAATACTCTCTTGAGGAATACCTGGAGATCTGCAAACAGGACCCAACGGCATACGCCACTGCCGCGGAGAGGATGTTACTGGCGATCGGCGAGCCAGAGTTGATTGATACTTCCCGTGACTCCCGGCTGTCACGCATTTTTTCCAACAAAGTCATCAAACGTTACCCTGAATTCTCCGAGTTCTACGGCATGGAAGACGCCGTGGAAAACATCGTTTCCTTCTTCCGCCACGCCGCCCAGGGGCTCGAGGAAAAGAAACAGATTCTCTATTTGCTGGGCCCGGTGGGCGGCGGCAAGTCCTCCCTCGCTGAAAAGCTCAAGTTCCTCATGCAGAAGGTGCCCTTTTACGCCATCAAGGGCTCGCCGGTGAACGAATCGCCGCTGGGGCTGTTTGATCCGGCGGAGGATGCGAAGATTCTGGAAGAGGAATATGGCATCCCCTCCCGCTACCTGAAATCCATCATGTCCCCCTGGGCGGTCAAGCGCCTGCACGAATACGGCGGTGATATCAGCCAGTTCCGGGTGGTGAAGAAGTATCCTTCGGTGCTGGATCAGGTCGGCGTATCCAAGACCGAACCCGGGGACGACAACAACCAGGACATCTCCGCCCTGGTGGGTAAGGTCAACATCCGCATGCTGGAGGACTATTCCCAGGACGATCCGGACGCCTACAGTTTCAGCGGCGGCCTGTGCAAGGCCAACCAGGGGCTGATGGAATTCGTGGAGATGTTCAAGGCCCCCATCAAGGTGCTGCATCCTTTGCTGACCGCCACCCAGGAAGGCAACTACAACACCACCGAGGGCATGGGCTCGGTGCCGTTTGACGGCATCATTCTCGCCCACTCCAACGAGTCGGAATGGCAGACTTTCCGCAACAACAAGCACAACGAGGCGTTCCTTGACCGGGTCTACATCGTCAAGGTGCCCTACTGTGTGCGGGTAACCGAAGAGATCGAGATCTACAAGAAACTGCTCAAGCACAGCTCCCTGTTCGGCGCGCCCTGCGCCCCGGATACCCTGGACATGCTGGCGCAGTTCTCGGTGCTGTCGCGGATCAAGGAACCGGAAAACTCCAGCGTGTTCTCCAAGATGCGGGTGTACGACGGCCAGAACATCAAGGACACCGATCCCAAGGCGAAATCCATTCAGGAGTACCGCGACGCCGCCGGGGTCAACGAGGGCATGGACGGGCTTTCAACCCGCTTTGCCTTCAAGATTCTCTCCAAGGTGTTCAACTTCGATACCGCGGAAGTGGCCGCCAACCCGGTGCACCTGCTGTATGTGATCGAGAAACAGATCGAACAGGAGCAGTTCCCGCCGGAAACCCAGGAGCGCTACCTGCGCTTCATCAAGGAATTCCTGGCGCCGCACTACGTCCAATTTATTGGCAAGGAAATCCAGACCGCGTATCTGGAGAGCTACAGCGAATACGGCCAGAACCTGTTCGATCGCTACGTGACCTATGCCGACTTCTGGATTCAGGATCAGGAGTACCGGGACCCGGAGACCGGCGAAATCCTCGACCGCTCGTCCATCAACGACGAGCTGGAGAAAATCGAGAAGCCCGCCGGTATCAGTAATCCCAAGGATTTCCGCAACGAAGTGGTCAACTTCGTACTGCGGGCCCGGGCGAACAATCAGGGCCGCAATCCGTCCTGGCTCAGTTATGAAAAACTGCGCAGTGTGATCGAGAAGAAAATGTTCTCCAACACCGAGGACCTGTTGCCGGTTATCTCCTTCAATCCGAAGGCCAGCCAGGAAGATCAGAAGAAACACAAGCAGTTCGTCGAGCGTATGGTCGATCGAGGCTACACGGAGAAACAGGTACGGCTTCTGGCCGAATGGTATCTGCGCGTCCGCAAGTCTCACTAAGTCAGTGAAGGTTCACTGAACTGGAGTAAAGCTATGGGTATGACCCACATAGTCGACCGTCGGCTGAACGGCAAAAACAAGAGCGCAGTGAACCGGGAACGGTTCCTGCGCCGGTACCGCCATCACATCAAGAAAGCCGTGGCCGACGCGGTACAGCGCCGGTCCATCACCGACATCGAGCGCGGCGAGAAGGTCAGCATTCCCTCCCGCGATATCGAGGAACCCATTTTCCACCACGGCCAGGGCGGCAATCGCGAGGTGGTTCATCCCGGCAACAAGGAGTTCGTGACCGGAGACACCGTGCCCAAGCCACCCGGCGGTGGCGGCAAGGGTCAGGGCCAGGGACAGGCCAGCCCGGATGGCGAGGGTATGGACGAATTCGCCTTCCAGATCACCCAGGAGGAATTCCTGGAATTCCTGTTTGATGACCTGGAGCTACCCAACCTTGCCCGAAAGAAGCTCAAGGACACCGAGGCCTTCAAGTACGTACGCTCCGGGTTCTCCACCCAGGGTGTGCCGGCCAAACTGGATGTGGTGCGCTCATTGCGGGGGGCCCACGCGCGGCGGCTGGGCCTGGGTGGCGCCCGCAAGAAAAAAATCCGCGAACTGGAAGAGCAACTGGCTGCCCTGAAGTCCGCACCGGACGACCTTGACCCCGCCTTCAGCCACGAAGACCAGATTCAGATTCTGGAAGAGGAAATCACGCGGCTGAAAGCCAACGTGAAACGCATTCCATTCATTGACGAGATCGATCTGCGCTACCGCCAGCACCTGAAGCAGCCCAAGCCGGCCACCAGCGCGGTGATGTTCTGCCTGATGGACGTGTCCGGCTCGATGACCCAGATGCACAAGGACATCGCCAAGCGCTTCTTCATCCTGCTGTATCTGTTCCTGAAGAAGAACTACAAGAAGATCGATGTGGTCTTCATCCGCCACCACACCAGCGCCAAGGAAGTGGATGAGGAGGAGTTTTTCTATTCTCGGGAAACCGGCGGCACCATTGTCTCCAGCGCCCTGAAGCTGATGCACAAGATCATCGAATCCCGCTACTCCCCGGCAGAATGGAACATCTACGCGGCCCAGGCCTCCGACGGCGACAACTGGAACGACGATTCCCCGGTGTGCGGCAAGCTGCTGGCCGATAACATCCTGCCGCTGGTGCAGTACTTCGCCTATGTGGAGATTACCCCGCAGGACCATCAGATGCTCTGGTACGAGTACGAGAAAATACAGGAGCAGTACCCCCAGAGCTTTGCCCTGCAACAGATTGCCGATCCCGGAGAGATCTACCCGGTGTTCCGCCAGTTGTTCGAGAGGAAAGCCGCATGACTGACATCATCGACCGTCCCAACGCCCCGGACTTTGAGCCGCCCGGTACCCGGGAGCCCATTTCCACCAGTTCGGAATGGACCTTCGACCTGATCCGGCAATACGATGAAGAGATCGCCAAATGCGCGGCTGAGTTCGGTCTCGACACCTACCCCAACCAGGTCGAGGTGATCAGTGCCGAACAGATGATGGATGCCTACAGCTCCGTGGGCATGCCAGTGGGCTACAACCATTGGTCCTTCGGCAAACAGTTCCTCAGCACCTCCAAGGGCTACCAGCGGGGACAGATGGGCCTGGCCTACGAGATCGTGATCAACTCCAACCCCTGCATTGCCTACCTGATGGAGGAAAACACCCTGCCGATGCAGGCGCTGGTGATTGCCCACGCCTCCTACGGCCACAACTCTTTTTTCAAGAATAACTACCTGTTCCGCACCTGGACCGACGCCAGTGCCATCATCGATTACCTGGTGTTTGCCCGTCACTACGTGGCGGAGTGCGAAGAACGCCACGGTGTGGACGCGGTGGAAGAAATACTGGATTCCTGCCACGCGTTGATGAACTACGGCGTGGACCGCTACAAGCGCCCCGCACCGATCTCCGCTTCGGAAGAACTTCGCCGCCAGAAGGAGCGGGAAGAGTACCAGCAACGTCGGCTGAACGATCTGTGGCGCACCATTCCGAAGATGGGCGATGACGACGACCCGATCCACCGCAAGAAGCGTTTTCCGGATGAGCCGCAGGAGAACATTCTGTACTTTATCGAGAAGAACGCGCCGCTGCTGGAAACCTGGCAGCGGGAAATCATCCGCATCGTGCGCAAGCTCGCGCAGTATTTCTACCCGCAGCGGCAGACCCAGGTGATGAACGAGGGCTGGGCCACCTTCTGGCACTACACCCTGATTCACCGCATGTACGAGAAAGGCCTGGTGAACGATGGCTTCATGCTCGAGTTCCTGCAGAGCCACACCGCCGTGGTGTACCAGCCGCCGTTCGACAGCCCCTGGTACTCCGGCATCAACCCCTACACCCTGGGCTTCTCCATCTTCACCGACCTGCGGCGGATCTGCGAAAACCCGACCGAGGAAGACCGCCACTGGTTCCCGGATTTCGCCGACACCAACTGGGTGGAATCCCTGCATTTCGCCATGAAGAACTTCAAGGATGAAAGTTTCATCCAGCAGTTTCTGTCTCCCAAGGTGATGCGCGACCTCAAGCTGTTCTCGATCCAGAACGACGACCAGGAAGATTTCTATCGCATTACCGCGATCCACGATGACCCCGGCTACCGCATACTGCGTGAGAAGCTGGCGCGCCAGTACAACCTCAGCTATCGGGAACCCAACATTCAGGTGTGGAACGTGGACGTTCGGGGCGACCGTTCACTGACACTGCGACACATCCCCGTGGACCGGGTGCCGCTGGGCCAGGAAACCGAGGAAGTGCTGAGGCATGCCCATCGGCTGTGGGGCTTCGACGTGCATCTGGAAAGCGTTGATGAAGGGGTTGTGGTGGAGGAATACCACTGCCCGCCCCATGAGATCGAAGACGACTGAGCCATCGTCAGGCGTGGTTCAAAACTGCCACTCCAGCCCCGCATACACTGTCCGACCCGGTCCCGGCTCGAAGTAACCGCGCTGGTCGACCGGGCGGTCAGCGTTGGCGTTAATGCGAACGTTGGCAAAATAGTCTTCATCCAGCAGATTGCGGATGCCGGCGTACAAGCTGAGGTTCTGGTCCGCCAGCCGCAGGCTGTCGCCGGCGCGCACGCCCACCAGCCAGTAATCGCTGACCCGGGTCTGGTTACTGTTTTCCGCGTACAGGTCGCCCACATACTGCCACTCCAGCGCCGCAAAGCGACGGCCCTGCCCCCGCCACTCCAGTTCGGTGACCCAGTTCTCCCGCGGCAATCCGGGCAGGCGATTGCCACTGGCATCGTTGCCCTGTTCGTCGGTGAACTCGTCGAGCTGGTAATCAGCGATGGTCAGCGCCGAGGTCACCCGCCACGTGTAGGAAATGTCCCAGCCCAGCCCCAACTCGACCCCATCCCGGCTGGTACGGCCGGCATTCTCGTAAAAGGTGCGCCCGTCCTGCTCGAACGGCAGGATCTCGTCGTCCACGCGGATGGAGAACAGCGCCAAGTCGTAAGTTACGCCGCCACCGATCACACCCCGAAGCCCCACCTCGCGGTTGAGGGCTTGCTGGGGCTCGATATCCGGGTTGAAGCCGCCGCTGCCATCCGGATTGGCGAACTCGGTGAACGTCGGGGATTCGAACGCCGTCCCCACCGAGCCGTAGATCTGCTCACGCGGAGCCAACCGATAACTGACCCCGGCCACGCCACTGACCTCGCGGAACGTGCGGCTGCCGGAATCATCGCCATCTTCCAGCCGGTGATCGTCAATGGAGAGTCTGAGGCGGTCGATCCGGCTGCCCAGGGACACGCTTAGCCGGTCCGTCAGCGCCAGGTCGCCCTGGGCGAACACGGCGGCAGTGGTGGCGTTCTGGGTTTCATCCTGGGTCTGGCCCGTTACCTGGCCTTCAAAGGACACCTGATAGCGGCGGCGCTCATCGCGCTGCCGTTGCAGATCCGCGCCTACCATCCAAACCAACGGCAACCCTGCCAGCGTGGCCTCCTGCTGATAGGTGGAACCGATTCCGTAGAACTGCCGGTCGTAGGCCACCCGACTGGCGCCGGGAAACGGTAGCTGCTGGGCAAAGTCACGGCGGCTGAAGAAGGTATTAACGGTCAGTTGGCCCGGAACGGCGACCGCTTCCTCAAGCTGAAGTCCCAGTGTCTGCTGATCGACACTCTGGCCCGCATCCAGCTGCTTTGCCAGAAAGGTGGCCTGGTTGCGGTCCTCTTCCACCTGGGCCCGGGTCAGGCCGCCGGGGTCTTCGGATTCTGGGTTGTGCAGGGCGTTCAAAGTGGCCGTCAGACGCCTGCCGGGGGCCAACTCGTGGCTCAGCCGCCCGTTGAACAAACCCTTCTCCGCAGCACTCTGCTCGCGATGGCCATTGACGTTAAGCCACGACAGGGTGGCGATGGCACTGGTAGCAGCGTCTGCGCCATTGGCCTGGACAGCGGCCTTGCGATAATCGTCACTGCCACCGTCAAGGCGCAGGCGGGTACCCGGCGGCAGCTCATCGCCGCGCGCGGTGGTCACGTCCAGCACGCCGCCAGCGGCATTGCCATACTGCACCGACGACGGCCCGCGAACGACCTCGATACGCTGGGCCGAATCGAGATCCACCGCATCAATCTGCGACTGGCCATCCGGCAAGGTGTAGGGAATGCCGTCCACCTGCAGCCGTATGCCGCGAATACCGAAGGGCGCCCGGGCACCAAAGCCGCGGGTGGAGAGCCTGAGGTTCTGGGCAAAATTGTAGCGATTCTGGAAGAACAGGCCGGGCACGGTATTGAGGGATTCGTCCAGTTGCAGACGCTGCTGGCCCCGGCGAATAGCAGGCGCATCCACCACGGTGACGGCCGCCGGCGTTTCGTACAGATCGCGAACCAGCCGCGACGACGTCACCTCCAGCACCATGTCGTCAGGGTCTGCCCCGTTGCCCACCTCCTGGGCCACCACACTGCCCACCGACGAGGCGCCCAGCAGTATGGTGAACGCTCGCCTCGTGTGGCCCCGGTAACGGTCACGACTTTTTATCAAACTAGCCCCCAGCCAACCCTTGCATCATATCCACCAGCCACGGCACCACCAGCGCGGTGGCAAATGCGGACAACGCCATCGCCAGCCCGGAAAAAGCGCCCATGCGCGGGCTCACCTGGAACGCCCGGGCAGTGCCGATTCCGTGGGCCGCAACGCCCATGGCAATGCCCCGGGCGGTATCGTCTTTCACACCGATCCATTCGAACAGCTTGGTGCCAAGCACCGCGCCGGTGATGCCGGTGATCACCACCAGCACCGCCGTCAATGACGGCAGACCGCCGATTTTCTCGGCTATGCCCATGGCGACCGGTGCGGTGGCGGATTTGGGCGCAAGCGACATCTGGATCTCGGGCGAGCCGCCCAATAGCCAGGCCAGCCCAATGGAACTGGCGGCGGCAATCACCACGCCACAGACCAGCGAGAGGGTGATCGGCAACCACAGTTGTCGCAGCCGGGAAAACTGCTGATACAACGGAACTGCCAAGGCCACCGTGGCCGGCCCCAGCAGAAAGTGCACGAACTGCCCGCCTTCAAAGTACTCGTCGTAGGTCGTACCGGTCACCAGCAACGCCGCAATCAGCAGGGCAACCGAGGTCACCACCGGGTTGGCCAGCGGGTTTGAGCGGGTCCGCAGGTAAAGTCGATACGCCAGTCCGTAAGCAACCAGCGTCATGGTCAGCCCCAACAGGGGTGAAGCCGAGAGATAGACCCAGATATCCTTCAGGCCAGGCTCAGTCATCCCCCGGCCCTCCGTTTTCCAGCGGCCCGGCGAACCAGCGGCTGGTCACCTGCATGATCAGCGCGGTGGCAACCATGGTGATGATGGTGCTGAGCAACAGCGCCAGGGTAATCGGCAGCCATTCCTCGGCAATGCGACCGAAGTGCACCATCATTCCGACACCAGCGGGTACGAACAGCAGGGACAGATGGCTCAGCAGCGCCGATGAGGCCTGGTCCACCGCCGCCGGGGCGCGGCCGCGGATCAGCAGGGTCAGAAACAGCATGACCATGCCCAGCACCGGGCCTGGAATCGGCAGGCCAGCGAGCCGCACCGCCACCTCACCTACCAGTTGATAGACCAGTAACAGGGTAATGCCGTTAAGAAAATTCATGCCTGCACTCCGACGAATTCACCAGCGTTCCAGCCAGAGCATAGTCACTAACCCGCTGACTGGATACCCAACATCAGTCGGAAACCGCCGTCCCACAGGGCGGGCAAGTAGGTAACCGCGATCAGTGTCGTGCCCATCACCAGCACCGGCAGAATGAATCGGAAATTTCGTTGCCAGAAGGAGCCGTACAGGCTCTCCGGCGAGGTTGGCACCCCCACCACCTGACGGGTCAGCAGATGATTGAGCGCCACCGGCGGGGTCAGGTATCCCATTTCAAACGCCAGCACCGTCATCACCCAGAAATGCAGGGGGTTAATGCCGTTATTGAGGGCAATGGGCGCCAGTGTGGCGTTCACCAGCAGCACCGCGCCATAGGGGTCCATGATCATGCCGATGAATACCAGCAAGCCCATCAGCAGCGTCAGCGTCAGCCACACCGAGCCCAATTGTTCGGGGAACATCTCCAGCAGACCGGAGCGTTCGATCAGCCCCCCGACACTCACCGACAGCGCCATCAGCATCAGCAACGCACCGATCAGGGCGCTGGATTCGCGGGTGGCGCGCAGCACCGACGATACGAACCCGGTTGGCAGCGGCATACCGGCAGCCTGCAGCGCTTCATCGGCATCGGGATCCGCGGACCTGAGCACCCGACGCTCAAACGCCAGCACCAGCAGCAGGATCAACGGCAAAATCGCTGGCGCGGAGAACTCGTCCAGCCCCCGGTCCAGCAACACATTCCACAGCAGTATCACCCCGGCGAAAATGGCCACGTAAGGCATCAGCGGCACCAGCGCGCGCAGCATGCCGGGCACTGCCTCCCGCAACGGGGCGATGCGCCCTTGCGACGGGCCGCCGATCAGAAATACGTAAACCGCATACACCGAGGCCGTCAGCAGCAGTACCCTGGCGCCGGCGCTGAACAGTTCATCGGTGGTCACGCTGTTGTTGAGGGTGGCCACGATCACCACCAGCAGACAGGGGCGCAGCATGGTGCCCATGGACCCGGAGATGGCCGTGGTGGCCAGCGCCAGTTGCTCCGACGTCCCGGCGCGCCGCAGCTCCCGGTAAAGCGTGAGGCCCGCCGCCAGAATAAAAATACCGGACGCGCCACTGTAGGCGGTGGGCAAGGCCGTCAAAAGCAACACCGTCACACCCAGCCATTTCGGCGGCAATCGCCAGGGCCGCAGCACGTCAAATACCTTGCGGGGGAGATGCGTGCGGGCGAGCAACATACCCACCCACACATACAGGCCAAGATTCAGAAACAGCGCCGACAACTCCGCCATCATGGTCAGATAGACCGCAATGCCGTGGTAGAAGCCGTGAAATGCAAACTGGATTGAGGCAGAAATGCACATGACGCTGTACAGCGGCACGCTCAGCAAGGCCCTTGGCCAGCTTCCGCCTGGAGGCAGCTCGCCCCGCGGCTGACGTAGCTGCAACAGGGAGATCAGGGTGAGGATGCCGAACCCCGTCACCCAGATATCGTGCATGAACAGGTGCGCAAGGGGCATGCCCGCGTCGGCCTGGGCCAGCTCCTGCTGCCGGTAGATCCAGGTGGACGCGGTCAACAACCCGTTGGCCACCAGCTGTGACACCGTGGCCACCCGGTCATCGCGGCGGCTTTCCACGGGCCGCAGGGCAATGTGCTGGCGCCCCAGGGTTGCGGCGGCCGCGCAGAACAGCAGCATCAGCCCCAGCAGCACCCGGCGGTTGCCGGTTACCAGCAACACCGCCTGCGCCAGGCCGGTCTCCATCAGGGCGAACGCCTGAACGCCGGGGCCATTGAGCGACTGAAGTCGCTCCCACTTTTCCAGCTGTCTTTCGCAGGCGCGTGAGGTGGCCATCACCGAGGCACGGATCTGCTCCCGATCGATCTGGTCACCGAACACATCGGCAAAGGGATCGGCGGATTTTTCCGCCTGTTTGGCGGCAACGGCCAGGTCCACGGCGGCGTCCGGGTCAACCACCACCTGACAGTCCGGCGCACCAACCTGATCGATCACCCGCAGGTTGAAGTACTCAGGCCAGGTGGCACCGCCAATTTCCAGCAGGCGCGAGTGCAGGGTCTCGCCCACCGAGGCCAGCAGGGTGAGCACGAGAATGACCAGCATCGGCAGGCTGGCCAGTGTCTGCGGCCACACGCCGCTTCGCGACACCGGCTGAACACGGGATTCGGCGGTCATGGCTTATTCCACCGGATTGCTGCACTCCTCACGACTACCGTCAGTACGGCATCGGATTTTGCGCTGCAGAGTGAGCATATCGGCGCTGTAATACCCCTGTTCGCGCAGTTCCAGCCGTGCCTGCTGCATCAGGGCGTCGTATTCGCGGCGGTCCTGCGGGGGAATTTCAATCCACCATTTGTCCGGCACCTTGTCCTCTTCCATGCGGATACGGCTGATGATCTCATCGAAACCCTGATAGAAAGCCTCCCGCACGAACTGCGCCAACTCATTGGGAATAACTTCTTCGCGGCCGATCAGCTGCATGGTGATGTGGGTCAGCGGCAGATCAATAATGCCGCCATCGGGCTCCAGACCTTTGTGCAGCTCCAGCACTTCGTAGGCCGCGAGCGGCGCAGCCAGCACATCCACCACACCGGTGTTGAACATGTTGGGAGCATTGACGATGTCCGCCACCACCGGTGTTGCACCCACACCGGCGATCATTTCCGCCTGGGTGGGGTCGTAATCCAGCACCACCACCCGTTTGCCGGAGGCCTTGGCCAGGGTGTTGATGCTGCGATCATTGACAAACACATGGGCGGCGCCGCCGGGCGCAATGCCCATCACCACGTAACCGTTACTGACCATGCGGTCGGCACTTCGGGGGTCAGCCATCAGCTGCAGGCCCAGCCGCATCTGCTGCCGCTCGGGGAAACCACCAATGGAATCGAGGGTGCCGGTGTACTGGTTGAACAGCCGCGCTCGCAGCCCACTCATCAGGGCCGCGTCGCAGGTGCCGGATTTAAGCTCTTCCACCATCACCGATTCACTGGTGTAGGGCACCATGTCCACGTTGATGCCGTACTGCAGGATCTTGCGGCGCTGATCCTGGGCCGCCGCGTAAATGGGCCCGGAGCGGCCAAAAATGTCCCAGATGCACACCCGGTAGACCCGTTCTGCGTCCGGCTCCAGGCCGGTCAGTTCCTGCATGGCCTCAATCCGCTCGGCCAGCGGCAGGCTCTGGTCGTAGATCGTTTCCCGTAAACGGCTGTCGGACCAGGCCAACACCGGCACCAGCATCAGCATCAGCAGCAACAGGGCGAACCATGGCCGGCGCGCGGCAAAGTGACGATGAAATACGAAGGGAGATGGGGCGAGCGATGTCATTGTTATTATCCTGAGTTCGATGTTTCAGAAGCTCAGGGTATCAGCGATCGTTGCCCGCCCCTCTGTCTCTGGTGGCAGAGGGGCACGGGCATTTCTGTCAATCCGCGTGGGGCGACGCCGGCGCTTTCACCGAGGACTGGGGGATGATACTGCGACCATACATGGCCAGTACAAAGCCGATCGGGAACATCAGCACACCATAGACCGCGGCCGGAATGGACATGGCACTGGATTCCAGCAACGTCAGCGTGACCATCAGCGCGATGGTGCCGTTTTTTACCCCGAGTTCTACGGCCACCGCGAGAGACTCCCGCTGGGTCAGCCCGGCCACGCGACCGGCCAGCAATCCCAGCGCAATGCCGGCAACGTTGAGCAGGATCGTCGCTGGCCCGGCCTGTTTGAGCAGATCCCAGATCTGGTCGCGCACCCCGACGATCAGCCCGACAATCAGGATGGCCAGCACCACGCCACCGAAGATACTGACCACGCTTTCCGCTTTTTTGGCGAGCACCGGGTTGCGGGTGCGAACCACCATGCCCAGCGCGACCGGAAACAATACGATACCGACCAGCATGCCCACTGTCTTCCACACCGGCAGCACGATGGTTTCCTGGGTTCCCATGTAGAATTCCAGTGCTATGTTGGTGAACAGTGGCAGGGTCAGGATGGTGATCAGGCTGGCGCTGACGGTCAGCACAATGGACAGGGCAATATTGCCCCGCGACAGCAGCACGAACAGGTTCGACGTGGTGCCCCCCGGGCAGGCGGCAATGATCACCAGCCCCACCGCGATCGCCGGCGGCACCGCCAGCAGTGTAGCCAGCGCGAACGCGATCAGCGGCATCAGCAGAATCTGCGCCACGGTTCCCACAATCATGCCTTTCGGATACACCGCCACCAGGCGGAAATCCCGAACCGTCAGGGTCATGCCGATACCGATCATGATAATGAACAGGGCAATCGGTAACCCGGCAGAAATCAGCGGACTCGACTCCACAGTGCCTCCACATTGTTGTTTTAATGAAGTTAGTCGGCCAGCGAAGGTAGCACAAGGCCGCGATAAGTCGTGACAGAGATTTCGCAACAACATGTAACACGCCGGCCACGAAAGTATGAGGTAGCCTTCACGACATGCACATTCCTGCTACGCTGTAAAAAAACCGAACCATTGCACGGCTCAGATGTGTGTTTGGCTGTTGTAGTTGCGTATACTTGCGCTCCTCAACTAATAACAAAGCAAGCTTTTATTACGTTGACTGAACGCAAGGACGATCAAGAGGACACTGAATGAAACGCCTGGGCACACTGGATGCATCCTGGTTGGCGGTAGAGTCGGAAGACACGCCGATGCATGTGGGCAACCTGCAGATTTTCTCCCTTCCCGAGGGCGCTCCCGACACCTTTCTCAGGGACATGCTGGCACGCATGAAAGAGGATGGTGAGCTGGAGCCACCCTGGTGCTACAAACTGGGATATTCCGGCTTTCTGGGGCGCCTGGTGGCCCCCATGTGGAAGGCCGACAAACACCTGGACCTGGATTACCACGTTCGCCACTCTGCCCTGCCGCGGCCGGGCAGTGAGCGGGAACTGGGCATTCTGGTCTCGCGACTGCATTCCAACCCTCTGGATTTCTCCCGCCCGCTCTGGGAGTGCCACATTATCGAGGGCCTGGAAAACAACCGGTTTGCGCTGTACACCAAGATGCACCATTCGATGATCGATGGCATCAGCGGCGTCCGGCTCATGCAGCGGGTACTCAGCACCGACCCCAACGAAACCAACATGCTGCCGCCCTGGTCCGTACGCCCGGAACGCACCCGTGGCAGCAAGACCGACAGCGAGGCCAGCATCCCGGCCGCTTTCTCCCAGGCCATGGAAGCCCTCAAACTGCAGGCGGATATGGCCCCGCGGCTGTGGAACGCCATGTCGCGACTGATCCAGTCCGCCCGCCATCCGGAAGACGGTCTGACAGCGCCATTCACCGGCCCGGTGTCGGTACTGAACCATCGGGTCACTGGCCAACGCCGGTTTGCCACCCAGCATTATCAGCTTGAGAAGCTCAAGACGCTGGCACACGCGGCCCAGGGCTCCCTCAACGACATCGTGCTGTACCTGTGTGGCACCGCCCTCCGCCGTTTTCTTATCGAGCAGGACAATCTGCCGGACACCCCGCTGACCGCCGGCATTCCGGTCAACATCCGCCCGGCGGATGATCAGGGCACCGGCACCCAGATCAGCTTCATGATCGCCTCGCTGGCCACCGACCAGGCGGACCCGCTGACCCGCCTGTCACACATCAAACAGTCGACCCGACGGGCCAAGGAGCATCTGCAGAAACTGCCCCGCAAGGCGCTGACCCAGTACACCATGCTGCTGATGTCGCCCTACATTCTGCAGCTCATGTCTGGAATGGGCGGGCGCATGCGGCCGGTGTTCAATGTCACCATCTCCAACGTGCCGGGGCCGGAAGAGACGCTCTACTACGAGGGGGCAAAGCTGGAGGCGATGTACCCGGTGTCGTTGATTGCCCACGGCGGCGCGCTCAACATCACCTGCCTGAGCTACGCGGGGTCGCTGAACTTCGGCTTCACCGGCTGCCGCGACACCTTGCCCAGCATGCAGAAACTGGCGGTGTACACCGGCGAGGCACTGGAAGAGCTGGAAAGCCTGCTGTTGCCGCCGGCAGCCAAACCGGCACCGAAACCCCGCCGGGCACCCCGCAAAAAAACCACGCCCAAGAGCTGACCGCCTCCGCTCCCCCTACGGGGCCAGGCTAGTCAATGGTGGCCAGGTGTCGCTGCAAAGCGGCCGGATCGTTCAGCACGATCCGGCCATACCCCAAGGTCAGCAGCCCCCGCCTCTCGAAATCCTTGATCCATTTATGCACCCCCTGGCGGGTCATGCCCATCATGTTGGCAATGTGCTCGCGGGTAATCCAGATGGTCACCGGATCCGCCCCTGCCTCCCCGTTGCCCTGAATTTCCGCCAGAAACAGCAAACGGCGACCGATGCGAGCGGCAATGCCCCGCAAGGCATCGTCTTCGATGATAGACATGGCCGCCCATAACCGGCGGCTGACCATATCGAGGATAACCGGGTAGCACTGGGGATAGGTTGCCATGAGCTGACGGAAGGCATCGCCGGGTATCTCGATCAGCGTGGCGGTTTCGTGGGCCGTGGCGCCGTAAACCCGTTTCATGCCCGGAGAGAACACCGAATCCCCGAACCAGGTTCCGGCACTGAACATAATCAGCGTGGCCTCCCGACCGGCCGGGTTGACCGAACTGATTCGCACCACGCCGGAGGCGATCACGTTGAGGGTGGAGGTCGCCGAACCCCGACTGTATATCAGCTCGTCGGCGTCGAACCGGCGAATGCGGGCAATCGCCGCAAGATCCTCAAAAGCCTTCGCGGGAAAGCCGGAAAACAACGGGCAGTTGGTCAGCACAGTCTTGGTATCGGTCATGGGGCAATTGTAAACCAATTGACAGTCTTCACCGATCACTCTTACCTACACTCACAGAAAGCAAGGCATCGACCACAACAACATCCGACCGGAAATTTGCATCGTTTGCAGGAGAGGCACGCCATGTCAGCACAGCTTTCGATTCCCTCGAAAAAAGAGTCCGTCAGCGCCGAGGAATGGCAGCTGCGGGTGGATCTCGCCGCGGCCTACCGGCTGGTAGCCCTCTATGGATGGGACGATCTGGTATTCACCCATATTTCTGCCCGGATACCCGGGGACGAGCACCATTTCCTGATCAACCCCTACGGCATGATGTTCGAGGAGATCACCGCCTCGAGCCTGGTCCGCGTGGACCAGGACGCCAACAAGATCGATCCTGACGATTTCGACATCAACCCCGCCGGCTTTACCATTCACAGCGCCATTCACGCCGTACGGGAAGACGCCGCCTGCGTCATGCATCTGCACACCACCGACGGCATTGCCGTGTCGGCCCAGCAGGAAGGCCTGATGCCGCTGTCACAGCAGAGCCTGTTCGCGCTCGCCAGCCTGGCGTATCACGATTACGAGGGTGTGGCGTTGCGGGAGGACGAGAAAGCGCGGCTGCAAAAAGACCTCGGCAACGCCAGTTTCATGATCCTGCGCAATCACGGCCTGCTGACCACCGGCACCAGCATTGCCGATGCGTTCCTGGCCATGTACATCCTGCAAACCTCCTGCGAGATCCAGGTACGGGCGCTGTCCGGCAATCGTCCGCTGACGCCGATTCCTGGCGGGATTGTCGACACCATCAAACAGCAGGCGGATCAGGTCACCAAAGGGCTCGGCGGCAAACTGGCCTGGCCCGGGCTACTGCGCAAACTGGATCGCATTGACCCCAGCTTCCGCGACTGAGAGGAGATCCCCATGAGTCATCACACCGAGCCTCAGGCCAGCTTTACCCACATGAAGGATGGCAAACCCGAGGACTGGAAAATCATCGCCTCGTCTTTCGGAGAATTCGCCAAGGGCCTGCCAGAGCGCATTCTGGAACACCTGAAACTGCTGGAAGGGGATTGTGGTGGGTTTCCCGTGGATCGGCTGACCCACTGCCTGCAGACCGCAACCCTGGCGCACCGCGACGGAAAAGACGACGAGTATGTGGTGTGCGCGCTGCTGCACGACATTGGCGACACCCTCGGCTCCTACAATCACGCCGATGTGGCCGCTGTGCTGTTGGAGCCCTTTGTCAGCGAGGCCAATCACTGGATGGTGAAACATCACGCCATCTTCCAGGGTTATTTCTTCTTCCACTACCTCGGCATGGACCGGGACATGAGGGAGCAGTACCGGGACCATCCGCATTTCGAGCAGACCATCGAGTTCGTTCACAAATACGATTCACCGGCGTTCGACCCGGAAGCAGAAACACTGCCGCTGTCTTACTTCGAGCCGATGGTTCGGAAGGTGTTCGCCCGCCCGGTGCGCTCGCTCTACAAGGAAGCCGAAGGGGTCATGTGACCGCCGGGATCAGGCGCCCTCACTCTTCCAGTGGGCGGCGCCTACAAAGATGAGTTGCAGGAAGCGGGTGGTCCGCCGGCGGATCTGGTCGATCTGATAGTCATCGTCCGGTGACACCCCCAGCAGATCGGTCAGGCTGAACGCCACGCTGCGGACCACCAGGTCGCAGGTCAGTTCCAGGTCTCCGTCACTGAGATGTTCTGCCAGGCGTAGCCGGCGCAGATCGTTGGCCAGCTCGCTGGCGAAGAAGCGCATTTCGCTGCGAATGCCTTCCTGCACCGCGCGGCTCTCACCGGCCAGGCCCTGGGCCATAAAGAAGAAGAAACTGCGGTTGGCCTGCACGTGGTTGATGAAAATGCCCACCGACTCTTCCATCAACTTGTCGGCCTGCAGCACATTGTTGCGGGCCTCCCGCATCATGCGCCTGAGCACCAGGCCGAGTTCGTCCACCAGCTGTAAGCCCAGATCGTCCATGTTGCGGAAGTGGCGGTAGAAAGACGTGGGTACCACGCCCGCCTGACGGGTGACCTCGCGGATTCCAAGGCTGGCAAAATGACGGCCCTTGCCGACCAGCGTTAATGCCGCGCTCATCAATTTTTCCCGCGTCTCTCCCGGCTTGCGTCGCTGTTTTTCTGCCATGCCCTCACCGTACAGCCGTTTCCGTTATATCAGGTACACAAGTGTACACATTTCGGAAAAATAAAGTACACGATGCTTGTCATTTTGCGCCAACAACAAAATTACCAATTGCTCGCCAACAGCACCCTGTGTACAGTCGTACACATAAGTGAACAACTGTACACAACGGTACAGATGGAGAGAGCGATATGTTATCCAGAATCGAACGATCATCCGCACTGCAATGGCTGGGGAAGCAGCTTTTTAACCGGGAAGACCCGACTGCCTTCTTCGACCCGCTGTTGGAGCGCATCAACCCCATGTGGGTACAACAGTACACTCCTGCGCGTGTGGAGCGCGTTATTGACGAAACCGCAGACACCAAAACCTTTGTGCTCAAACCGGCGAAACGCTGGTCCGGTTTCGAAGCCGGTCAGCATGTGAACATCTGTATTGATATTGACGGTGTTCGCCGCAACCGCACCTTCAGCCTGTCCAGTGCCCCGGCGCAGTGGAACGACCAAAGCACCGTGACCCTGACCATCAAACGCCTGCCCGGTGGCCTGGTCACCAACTGGATGCACGATCATCTGCAAGCGGGGGATACCCTGGGTCTGGGCGAGGCCTTTGGCGACTTCCTGGTACCTGAGGCCAGCGAACCCCTGCTGTACATTGCCGGCGGCAGCGGCATTACACCGGTACTGAGTCAGCTGGAAACACTGGCCGCCTCTGATTATCGGGCGCCGGTCACCCTGCTGTACTTCGTGCGCACCCAGGCCGACATCATCGGCGCTGAAAAGCTCTACAGCCTGCGCCAGAACTGGCCCGCCTTCACCCTGAACGTGGTGGCGACCAACGAAAGCGAGCAACCGCGCTTCCTGCGTGAAAGCGATCTCGAAGAAGTGCCGGGCATCAAGGCACGGCGCTGCTACCTGTGCGGCCCCAAGGGCCTGATGGATCTGGCCGGCGATCTCCTGGACCGCCAGGGTATTGCCGAAGACCGCAGGCACAGCACCTTCTTTGCTGCGGCTCGGGCCGCGCTGGATACCGACAGCCTCGGCGGCGCCGTCCACTTCAGCCGCAGTGATCTGAACGTGTCGTCCGAAGGCGATGCCGTACTGCTGGACATTGCCGAGGCGGCAAAACTGTCACCCCGTTACGGGTGTCGCATGGGCATCTGCCATCAATGCAGCTGCAAGAAAACCAGCGGCACCGTTGTGAATCGTTTAACCGGAAAAAGCTCCGGGCCCGGAGAGGAGAACATTCAATTGTGCATATCCGTTCCCCAGGGCCCCGTCACCGTCGAGCTTTAAGTCAGCAAGTACAGGAGCACCATCATGAAACAGATGACCGAAGCACAGCTGAACGAACTGGAACAGGATCTCAACGCCATCCGCGACGAAGTGCTCGCCGATCTGGGGGAGCGCGACGCCAATTACATCCGCCGCGTGGTGCGTCTGCATCGGGCACTGGAAGTGGGCGGCCGGGTGATGATGCCATTCGGCTTCATTCCGCCGGTGTTCGTGGCGGCCACCGCCGCACTGGGCCTTTCCAAGATCATTGAAAACATGGAGATCGGGCACAACGTCATGCACGGCCAGTACGACTGGATGAACGACCCGTCATTGCACTCGCAGACCTATGAGTGGGATACGGCGTGCGACAGCGATTCCTGGCGGTTGACTCACAACTATGAGCACCACACTTACACCAACATCATCGGCAAGGACCGGGACTACGGTTACGCCCTGCTCCGCTTGAGCGACGATGAGAAATGGCGCCCGGCTCATAGCCTGCAGTTCGTTAATTACATCCTGTTGAGCGTGTTTTTCCAGTGGGGCGTGGCGCTTCACGAAATGGAGTTCGAGCGGGTTCGCCGTGGCGAAGTCAGCCTGAAGGAAAAGCTGCCGTTCTTTAAGGGCTTCCTGCGCAAGGGTGGCCGCCAGGCGTTCAAGGACTACGTGTTCTTCCCGCTGATCACCTTCCCGGTGGCGCCGATCGTGCTGGCGGGCAACGTGGGGGCCAACCTGATCCGTAACCTGTGGTCATCCACGGTGATCTTCTGCGGCCACTTCACCCAGGACGCGGAAACCTTTACCGAGGAAGAATGCGAAGGTGAGAGCAAGGGCCACTGGTACCTGCGCCAGCTGTCCGGGTCGTCGAACTTCTCGGGCAACCGCTTTGTGCACTTGCTCAGCGGCCACCTGAGCTACCAGATGGAGCACCATGTGTTCCCGGATCTGCCGGCCCATCGCTATCCGGAAATTTCCGAAAAAGTGCAGGCGGTGTGCAAGAAGCATGGCATTCACTACAACACCGGCAGCTTCGCCAAGCAATACGGCACCGTACTCAAGCGTATTTTCAGCTACTCGCTACCGGACCGAGTGCGCCAGCGCATTGCACCGCAAATGGCCTAATGCTGGCTCTGGCCGCCATCGGAGGTTTCCGGTGGCGGCCGGTTTCCTTCCGCACCATCGCAGGCAAGAAAACACACGGTATTGCGACCGGCAGACTTGGCCTGGTAAAGCGCCTCATCCGCCAGCGCCACCAGATTTTCAGGAACGACCCGGCGGCCCCCACTGGCCGTCGTCACGCCGACGCTGACGGAGACCGGTACCGGCCTGCCGCGCCAGTGGAAATTCAGTGATCGGCACACGGCCAGTCGGATGGACTCGGCCACCACAGTAGCGCCGCGACTGTCGGTGGCCGGCAGTATCAGTGCAAACTCCTCACCGCCATA
The DNA here is from genome assembly GCF_018424605.1 of Marinobacter lipolyticus. Lineage (GTDB taxonomy): Bacteria > Pseudomonadota > Gammaproteobacteria > Pseudomonadales > Oleiphilaceae > Marinobacter > Marinobacter lipolyticus_B. The sequence continues at coordinate 79,255 of NZ_QTKT01000007.1, forward strand.
TCGGGCCACCGCGTCAGTATCCCGCCTTACCGCAGACTCCAGCGCTCGGGCTATCCGCTGCAGGCAGGCGTCTCCGGCCTGGTGGCCCAGGCTGTCGTTCAGGCGTTTGAAGTGGTCCACGTCAATCATCAGCAATGACAGCGGTCCCTGGCGACTGCAACGACTGGCTTCTTCCGCCAGCCGCTTATCGAAGTACCGGCGATTATAGACACCGGTGAGTCCGTCGGTGGAGCTGAGCGCCGCCAGTTGACGGTTTACCACTTCCAGTTCGGACGTGCGCGCCGCCACCCGTTGTTCCAGCTGCGTGGTCATGTCCTTCTGGATCTGCTGGTTCTCCAGCATCAGATGGCGCATGCGATCGGCCAGGGCGATGGACAGCAGCACCACCTCGAAGGCCGAGCCGATCTGGATCGCGTACTCGGTGATGAAGTTAGCCGGTATCAGACCAAACGTTTTGAAGGTGTACAGCATCATTCCCGCCAGCAGAGCGGTCCAGGCGATCATGAAGTAACGGGCCGGCTTGAAGCGACGGTACAGACACAAGGCACCGGCGACGAGAATGAACAGCACCGACACCGCCGCCATAAACGTCGTCACACGAATGACCGGCGCGTATGCGGGATAGACCAGCGCCGCCACTGCCATGACGGGAAAGAACAACAACAGGGCGCGAAACACCCGCTCCAGCCCCGGAGCATTCTGCTTAAGCGCCAGGAACGAGCGGGAAAAGCCAAGAATGCTGAACATCCCCATGGCAATCAGGAAGGACACCGCGCGGTTGTTCCACCAGGTGCTTTCCGGCCAGAGATGCTCGAACGCCAAGCCATTGAGCGTAAACTGCAGCAGACCGTAAAAACCGATGTAGGAAACGTACCACAGGTAGTTAACGTCTCGGATCGAAAGGAAAATCAGCAAATTGAACAGTGCCATGCACACCAGCAGACCGTAGTAGAGCCCCAGCACAAAACGCTCCTGATGGTCCGCGGCGCTGAAGTCGTCACTGCCCCAGAGCAACAACCGCATTTGTACAGCGCCACTGGTCTGCACCCGGAAGAACACATCCAGGCTCTCACCTTGAGGCAGCTCAAAATAGAAGTTGATGTTGTGGTGGTCCCGGGGGCGGGAGGTGAACGGCACCGAATCGCCGGCAATCTGCCGCTCTATGACGCCGTTTGGCTTCACAAAGAAGACTTCCATCTTATCTATAATCGGGTAGAGGCCCTCGATCACCCAGCGGTCATTGGCGCTGGCATGGTTTTCAATTCGGGTCTGGAACCAGTACACCGAGTCCGAGAAACCGAAATTGTAGGCCTCGTCCGGAGTTCCCGAGGAGGCAATCTCCGGCCATTGACGAATGATCGACGCGATATTGAGTGTGCCGGCGGCATCTTCGTAATAGGAAAGGTGGCGGGAAATATCGATCCGGCTGGCGTTCTCATCCAGAATCACCAGGAAGTCGTGCTCAAGGTCGGCTGATGCGGGCCCCACGAACATCAGCAGAACCAACACCAGCAGCGCGGTCAGTAGATGCAAAGCTGGCTCTCTTCTTGTTTTTTGATCCGCGGAACATCGGCGCCCCCGGATTCGCAAACTCGCGTCTATTTTAACGGATTTCGGGCCGCGTCAGGTTACGTGTTAGCGGAAGATTGTAACGGTTTACAGCTGCCGGTTCAGGCAATCTGCAAGAGCCGCAGCAGCTGCGGACGATGCTGATCCTGAATCACGTCCGCCAGGCTGTAGTTGTCCAGCGTCGCGAGAAAGGCGCCTAATGCCTCGGCAAAAATCGACTTGAGCCCACACACCGGCGTAATGCGGCAGGCGTTCTTCGACGAAAAGCACTCGACAATACTGAGATCCTGCTCGGTTTCACGTAACAGAATTCCCATATTGATATCGGCCGGCGCCATGTGCAGCCGCATGCCGCCCTTCTTGCCGCGAATGGTTTCAATGTAGCCTTTCTTGTTGAGCTGATGGACCACCTTCATCAGGTGGTTCTTGGAGATCTCGTAGCTGTCCGCAATTTCCTGGATGGTGGTCAGACGATCACCCTGCACCGCCAGATAGATCAATACGCGAATCGAGTAATCTGTGTAACGGGTGATATGCATTCAAACGCTCCGAGAGAAAAAGGTTGATACCACGAACCAGCAAACATATACGCAATAAACGTGAATACGGTTCTCCACCCGGTTAACAGCATCCGGACACCGCAGCGGTATCGAACCCGGTAACGAATCTGCGATACTCCCTCTATGCTGTCAAAGAACGATCCAGCCAGGGAAACCTGCCAATGACACACCCCAAGCTGACTGACCGTTTCGGCCGCACCGTCGATTACGTTCGCCTGTCCGTTACCGATCGCTGCGATTTTCGCTGTGTTTATTGCATGGCGGAGGAAATGACGTTTCTGCCTCGCCAGCAGATACTGAGCCTGGAAGAGATCGCCCGTGTTGCAAGAGCCTTTGTCTCCCTGGGCACGGAAAAGATCCGGCTTACCGGGGGGGAGCCCCTGGTGCGCAGAGACATACTTGAACTGGTCAAGGAAATTGGCGCTTACAACCTGCGCGATTTTGCCATGACGACCAATGGGAGCCAACTGCCGACCATGGCGGAGCCGTTGCGCAAAGCCGGGCTCAAACGGCTGAATATCAGCCTGGATTCCCTGGACCCAGAAAAATTCAGTCGCATTACCCGCACGGGTAGTCTGTCCCGGGTCCTTGAGGGCATTGATGCCGCCAAAGCCGCCGGCTTTGAGGGTATAAAGCTCAATACCGTGGTCATGAAAGGTGGCAACGATCAGGAGGTGCCGGACCTGGTGGAGTTTGCCCGCCGCAAAAACGTGGACATCACGTTTATCGAAGAAATGCCATTGGGCGAGATTTCAGAACATGACCGGGGGTTGGTGCTTTGCACCAGTGATGAAGTTCGCGGCATTATCGGCCGGTGCCATCAACTGACCCCCACTCCCGAGGACTCTGGCGGACCTGCCCGTTACTACCGCATGGCGGACAGCGATATCCGGGTCGGTTTCATATCGCCCCATTCCCACAATTTCTGCGCCACCTGTAACCGGGTCCGGGTGACGGTGGAAGGCCGCCTGTTACTCTGCCTCGGCAACGAGCATTCGGTGGACTTGCGCCACGTGCTTCGCGCTCATCCGGAGTCGGACCAGCCTCTGCGCCAGGCCATCATTGACGCCATGGACCTGAAGCCGGAGCGCCATCATTTTTCCAGCAATGGCGACGTTCAGATTCTGCGTTTCATGAACATGACCGGAGGCTGAGCTACGTCAGGCCCCGACCTCTCAGAAGCCGACGAAGCCAGCTTCAGCCCAATGGCGCCAGTGCGCTCTGCCCAGACTATAAAGAAAGTTTACAGCGCGTCGGTCAATTCGGTGTGGTCCGTGTGCTCCCAGTCGGTCTGGGCGATGTCGGCGTCGTCTTTCGCCACTCCCCGCGGCCAGATACGGTCGACCAGTATGCGAGGGCCGTCTGAGCGGGCGGCGCTGTCGTAGGCTCGTTTCAGGCGAATTTCCATAAATGCTCTCCCTTGCGTCAACAGATTACTAACCGTGAAACAAAATCCGCTTACATCCGCCACCCTAGCAAACCGCCGGCGAAAAGCCACAAGGCCTATTTATCTGGATCAACTCCCTGTAAGCCCCATGCCCGGCTTCCCATACCAGTAACCTTTCCAGGGCAGTGCTTCCACCAGCCGCAAGATGGAGCACCCAGGCGCGCCATATCCGGCAATTCCCACATCAGATCGTAACGCGAGCGGATAACGTGATGGTGCCGCTAAAGCGATACAGCTCGACGCCGCTCGGGTGTGCCAGGCCGCGAAACTCGCAGTTACCCGTAGGCAGACCCTAAAGCCAGACGGTAAATCAGGAGGGCGACCAGGTGCCGGGCTTTCAAAGCTTAAGCGTTTAAGCTCAGCGTTTCAGATCAGATGAGATCTTCATCCGCTTTTTTGGCCTTGCGGACATCCCGGGCAACGGCCCCGCAAATCACACCCAGCACCACCAGCGTGATCGCGGGCCAGATCAGTATGTAGGCTCCGTAAACCAGTTCGTTGGTCATTTTGCACCCTCCGGAATCATGGCGGAATCGTCGTCTACAGCGCCGCCGTCGTAGTCACCGACCCGCTGTTTGATCAGGTCGAAATCGAAACGCTCGTTGCTGGCCAGCGACATGACAGTGCAGACCAGCGCACTCGCGCCGTAGGCGGTCAAGGACGCCACCAGTACCATGTAGTCCCGCAGGAAACCGGTGGCGAAAACCAGCATGGCGATCAGCGTGAGCAACCCGGCCGCAAGCCCGACTGTCTTGCCCAGGAAGCCAAACACCATCATGCCGATCACAACCGCACCGCCAACGGACGCCAAGGCCTCAAACGTCAGCACTGTGAGCCCGGTCATTTCCAGCAACTCGAAACGGGCGACGCAGAACAGCGCCATGGCCACCACCACGGACCAGGTAAAGGCCGCATTGGTGACCCGTTCCCAGTAACAGCTGACGATCACCGGGAACACAATCGCGCCCCACAGCGCACCCACAAAGACCAGCATCACCAGAATATCGAGAGAGAAACTGGCGAACACCAGTCCCGCCACCGTGGCGACGATCATGGTGATACGCCCCACCAGCATCATCACTTTCGGATTGGGATTATTCCGGGCGATGTTCTTGCCATACACATCCGCCATCATGATGGTCGACAGTGCCGACAAGTCGGAGTCAGCGGTCGACGACAGCGATCCGATGACCAGTACGAAGAATAGCGCCACAAAGAAGGGCGACAGATAGGTGGAGACCATCTGTGGGATCAGATTGTTCATGTTGCCATCGATAGGCTCCATGCCCACCGACAGTGCCATCAGGCCAATCATGCCAAGGCCGATCACAATGGCGCCATAGCCAATGGTGGCCGTTACAAACGTCGATTTGATGTGCTTTTCGCGCACCGCGAACAGACGCTGGGAGATGGTCTGGTTACCGATAGCGTAAGCCAGCACCGCCACAAAGAACGGCGCGCCCTGATTCATGATGGCGTCTACCGAGAACAGGCTCGCCTGCTCATCCGTCATCCGGCTCAGACCCTCGACCATCACCCCGGTACCGCCGGCTGAAAACAGGACGGCAGGTATGATAATGATCGCGATGGCCATCAATGCCACCAGCTGGGCAAAATCCGTAAACACCGAGGCCCGGAAACCCGAGGTCAAAGTGTAGGCCAGCACACCGATACCGGCGACGATGACACCGGTCTCGAAGGAAAGTGGCGAAAGCACGGACACCAGTGCACCAGCGGCCGTGAAGTTCACCATCAGGCTGATGACACTGCCCAGAATATTGGAGCCCGCCAGAATCAGTTGGCTGGAGGCCCCATGGCGGGCGTGGATCAGCTCACCCAGGGTGTGGCCATTGGGCGCCAGTTTGCGGAACCGGCGACCGAAAGGATAAATAAACAGAATCATCAGGGCACCCCAGAGCCCGTAGTGAATAGGCCCGGACACGCCATAGGTATAGCCGGAGGTGGCCGCCGCATAGAAGGAAGCCGCCCAGATCCAGGTGGCGGTCATGCTGGCTGCGCCCATGCCAAAACCGACATGGTGCCCGGCAACCATGAAGCCGGAGGTGTCTTCCCTGTCTTTCCGGATCAGGAGCGTAAGCAGATAGGTACCGCCGTAAAAGGCGGCCAGAAGCAACAATACCGTGATTGTTGAAAATTGGGTAAAGCCAGTGTCGTTCAAATCACAACCTCGTTTTCGAAACAACAAACGTCCGCCGCGGCCCGAAGCGTAAAGCTTGGCCAGCAGGGGGGCGGGTGCAAGAAAATGTCGCGTTCAGGCAGCGATGCGGCCCCTGAGAGGGTCGGCTGAAACAGGTGCCCTGGCGAAGAATTGGAAGTTGCTAAGGAAAGCTGAGGTGGGGCAAAAGCCCGCCGAGATCTTTAGATGTCATCGTATTTTTCATCCTCTTAACCAGAAGCCATGCAAGCCAGATGAGAGAGCGCAAGACCATACGCAAAAACCCACCCGGAGTCCAGTCATTAGAGGACGTAAGATTAGCATGCAACACAGGTTGCACTTAATGTGCGGAATCAGATAATCCGCGAGAACCGCTGGCTCGCGCCTTCCTTCCGGTAAAGGTCGAAGATCTGGCAAATGGCGCGGATCAGCAGGCGGCCTGCCGGCAGAACCTGCAGCGTCTGACCATCGTCGGCGATCAGCTCGTCGCGAATCATCGGCTTCAGGCGCCGAAGCTCGTCGGTGAAATAGCAGTCCAGGTTTTCGCCCCGCTCATTGGCAAACTGCTGGCGATCGAGGCGGAACTGACAAATCAACTGGCCAATAACCCACCGCCGGATGCGGTCATCCCGGGTCAGGTTCACGCCCTTGGTGATGGCCAGCTGACCGGCATCGATGGCCGCTTCCCAGGACGGCAGATCATGATTGTTCTGGAAATAGGCATCGTCGGTCTGGCCAATGGCAGACACGCCGAGCGACACCAGGTCGCAATCGGAATGGGTGGTGTATCCCTGAAAATTGCGGTGCAGGCGACCTTGCCGCTGGGCGACCGCGAGACTGTCATCCGGTTTGGCAAAGTGGTCCATGCCAATGTATTCGTAACCCGCCTCCAGCAAACGGTTGATGGTGTTGTGGAGAATGGTCAGTTTCTGCTGCGGACTCGGCAGCGTATCGGCCTGAATGCGGGTCTGGGGGTAGAACCGATCCGGCAAGTGCGCGTAACTGAACACCGAAAGCCGGTCGGGCGACATCGCAATGACCGCCTCCAGAGTTTGCGCGAAACTTTCCGGAGTCTGGTGTGGCAGGCCGTAGATCAGATCCAGGTTGATGGAGCGGAAGCCAAGGCGACGGGCCTCCTCCAGTACGGCTTCGGTCATGGCCCGGGGCTGAATCCGGTTGACCGCTTTCTGCACCTGGGGATTCACATCCTGCACCCCGAGGCTGATCCGATTGAAACCCAGATCCCAGAGGGTTGACAGCGTGTCCTGATCCACCTCACGGGGGTCAATCTCCACGCTGTAATCCCGCTCTTCGTCCCGCTGCAGCCGGAACAGGTCAGCGTATCCAGCCATCAGATGCTCCATGACATCCTTCGGCAGGAAGGTCGGCGTACCGCCGCCCCAGTGCAGCTGCTTGACGGGCCGGTCGGTGCCGAATAACCGGGACTGGATGGCGGCTTCTTTCAGAACTCGCTCTACATAGGGCATTGCCTTGTCGCGCTTTTTGGTGATGACCTTGTTGCAGGCGCAGTAGTAACAGAGGTGCGCACAAAAAGGCAGGTGGGTATACAGCGACAACGGGCGGGCGCTGGCCTTGCTGCGGGCTGCCGCCTGCACCATGTCTTCGATCGGGTAATGCTGGTGGAACTCTACCGCTGTGGGGTAAGAGGTGTAACGCGGACCACTCAGATCGTAGCGACGGATCAGCGCGTCGTCCCAGGCAAACTGCGGGAGGGTTGAGGCGCGTGGGGAACTGGAAAGCATAGTCGGAGCCCTGAACGTTGGAAGCATGGTCATAGCGGAATTGCCGGGCATGGTATGGCAATCGGGCCGGCCGCTTCTTGATGCGGATCAGATCTTTGCGCACTGGACGTGATCAACACCTGACCTGAACCACCCCAGTGCCTTTGGCGTACTCTGATTACCCCTTTTGGGGAATCCTCGGTGTGGCCGCCAACCTCACTGCCCTGCATGCCCGCAATCAAAACGGAGCTCTGTTTCTGCCATGGCAAACCTGATCCTGATCCTCGGCGACCAGCTGACCACCGACATCAGCGCCCTCGATAATGCGGACCGCAAACACGACACGGTGGTGATGGCCGAAGTCCACGATGAGGCCAGTTACACCAATCACCACAAGAAAAAGCTGGTGCTGCTGTTCAGTGCCATGCGCCATTTCGCCCGTGCACTGCAAGCGGATGGCTGGCAGGTTCACTACCACCGGTACGATCCGGACAACGACGCCAGAAATCTGGAAGCGGTTGTCGCAGGCCAGCTCGCGCGCACCGGGGCTGACCGGGTGATCACCACCGAATGTGGCGAGTGGCGTCTGCACGAGCAGATCAGCCAGTGGCATGAACGGCTGGGGGTTGCGGTGGAAATACGCCCGGATCGCCGCTTTATAGCCAGCAAGCAGGAATTCGCCGACTGGGCCGAAGGCCGCAAACAGTTACGGATGGAATTCTTCTACCGCGAGATGCGCAAAAAAACCGGTTTGCTGATGACCGCCGAGGGCGGCCCCGAGGGTGGTCACTGGAACTTTGACGCGGACAATCGCCGTAAGTGGACCGGCAAGCCATCCGCTCCGGCGCCCTTTCGAGTGGAGCCGGACACGGTGACGAGGGAGGTGATCGACCTGGTGGACGAGCATTTTGGCGACCATTTCGGCACCACGGCGGATTTCCACTTTGCGGTGACCCATGAAGAGGCCGAGCAGGCGCTGCAGTATTTCATCGATTTCGCACTGCCGTGCTTCGGTGATTTTCAGGATGCCATGTCTGATGACGAGGACTGGCTGTTCCACTCCATTCTCTCTCCCTACATCAATTGCGGCCTGCTGGACCCGTTGGCGGTGTGCGAGGCGGCCGCACAGGCCTGGTACGCCGGGCGCGCACCCATCAATGCGGTGGAGGGGTTTATCCGCCAGATCCTGGGTTGGCGGGAATTTGTACGGGGTATCTACTGGTTGCACATGCCGGATTACGCCAGCGAGAACCGACTTGGCAACACCCGGGCCCTGCCCTGGTTCTACTGGACCGGGGATACAAAGATGCGGTGCATGCACAAGGCCATTGATGCCACCCGCCGCAACGCCTATGCCCACCACATCCAGCGGCTGATGGTAACCGGCAACTTCGCCCTGCTGGCCGGCGTCAAACCCGAGGAAATCTGCGACTGGTACCTCGCGGTCTACGCCGATGCCTATGACTGGGTGGAACTGCCCAACGTTCTGGGCATGGTCATGCACGCGGACGGCGGCTACCTGGGCTCCAAGCCCTACGCCGCCAGTGGCAAGTACATCAATCGCATGTCGGATCACTGCAAGCACTGCCACTACAACGTCAACAAATCCACTGACGAAGACGCCTGCCCGTTTAATGCCCTGTACTGGCATTTTATTGACCGCCACCGGGAGGATTTCGCCAGCAACCCCCGCATGGGCATGATGTACCGCAACTGGGAGCGACAGAAGCCTGCCCAGCGCTCCGCCTTGCTGCAACGGGCGGAGCGTTTGTTGGGGAACATTGAAAAGCTGTAACCTTAAGCGGTTCAGGCCCTGCTAAACTGAGTCCCATTATCATCCACTTATCGGATGCAGTCTGTGGATCTGGCATGCAAGGACTCCTGAAACCCTTATACACCGCCGCATTGCTTCTGGCCGCCTGGCCGACCGCAGCGGACCTTCACCTCTACACCTTTAACGCGCCGCCCTACCAGATTGTTGAGAGCGACAGCGCACTGGGCACCATCGTGCGTGGTGAAACCGTGGACACGGTGGTCTGCAGCGCCGGGCTGGCCGGGTCGGTGGTCATCATCAAGGCGGCGCCCCAGAACCGGTCGGTACACTCCCTTCGCCGCAACCTGATTGACGGTTACTTCGCCATCGATTCCTCTGATGAGCTGGACAAAGTCGGCACCCGCACGGCGCCCATCGCCCTTGAGAAGTGGTACTTTTTCTCCGCGGAACAGGGCGTCGATCCCCACACCGCACGGATCGGGGTGGTCAGCGGCAGTAACGAGGAGCTGTGGCTGAAAAACAACGGCTACGACGTCTTTCTCAGTGTCTCGAACGTCGAGCAACTGAACGCCCTGCTGCGCCGCGGGCGAATCGACACGGCGCTATTGGACAGCCGCGTTATGGAAACGCTGAACAGTGGGGCCGCGCAGCTGACCCTGCATCGCCAGTTCCTGCGCTACGCCCCCCTGCATATGTATTTCAGCGAAGCCTTTGCTGCCAACCACGCCGAATTTGTGGCCGACTTCAACCGCTTCATTCCGGATTGCGTGGAGAGTGGGTTCGCCCTGAATCCCCATGAAACCGAACTGATCGGTGGCCAGGCCAAGCTGCTGTTCGATGACCTGCGATCGCGGCTCAATCTGCGGGAGGCCATACGGCTGGGACCGCGGGTTGATTCGTTTGCGGACATTCTGACCCTCGATACCAAATGGCAGGCCTTGTCGCCTCAGGCAGCGCCGGCACTGGCCGAAGACATCCTGCGCCTGACAGCATCGGAGCAACTGGCGGCCTGGCAGGCGCGGCAGGAGGGCCTGGTAACGGAGGCCATGGTCATCAACAATCTCGGTACACTGGTTGCCATGAGCCGGCTGACGTCGGATTACTGGCAGGGCGACGAACCCAAGTTCCAGCAGATGGCGGATGGCAGCGGTCGTACGTTGTACCTCTCCCCCATTCGCTATGACACCTCTACCCGACGGTTCCAAGTGATCGCCAGCACGCCAATCCTTTCGGCTGAAACCGGTAAGCTGGAGGGTGTTCTCGCGGTCGGCCTGGATGTGGAAGAAGCGCTGTCGCGCCTCGATCGGAACTAGCCGGACACCCGTCAGGGCGGGCCGATCTCGCAGGCCAGCACCAGCGCCCAGAATTCGGAAAAGTCGTTCACCACCACATCCGGCTTGTCCGGGTGCTTATGGGTACCCGGGAAAATCTTGTTCAACCAGGGCTGGTCCCACTGGGCGCCGTTAAAGAAGACCGAGGTCATGCCCGCCCGCTTGCCGGCAATCACATCCGTGGTGCTGTCCCCCACGTACCAGACACTGGGATCGGGCGGATAATCCAGTTTCTGCACCGCCAGCAGCAACTGATCCGGGTGAGGCTTACGCAGCGGCGTGTCATCGCCGCACACGTCCACCTCGAACAGCTCGGTCCAGCCGGTGTCTTCCACCGCATCCAGCTCATGCTCGAAAAACTCGCGATCCCGGTTGGTGATCACCCCCACCTGGATGCCCATCCGCCTCAGCCCCTCCAGCACGTCCCGCACTTTCGGTTCAAAAGCTTTTACCGTGCCGTAATGGGTGCGGTAATGGTGGTTGAACGCCTTGTGGGCAAGCTGCTTGGCTTCCTGATCGTCGCCAAACAGCACCTCAAAGATGTCGGTGCGGGAAATTTTGCGGTCGGCCTTCACTTTCGGGTGCAATCGCGCGAACTCCCGCACGTAGGCCACCAGCTTCACGTCCTCCGGCGTCTTGCTGTCCTCCGGCGCCACCATCCGGTCCATCAGCTGCAGCTTGTGGAAATCCGGCAGCATGTCGTCTACCGCGTGGTACATGGCGTCGAGGGTGTCCACCAGTGTGGCGTGCCAGTCGAACAACACCACCGACGGCCGGATGAGTTTTACCACCGCCGGGTGCCAGTCCGCCTCGATACGCGGCTGGGGACGTTCCGGTGGCGGGAACGGTCGCGGGCGCACCTCGGCCGGTGCCTGGCGAAAGGCCGCCGGTGCCGATCGTTCCAGTAGCGCCAACAAATCCATCAGATCCTCAAAGCTGTCGAGAATGGCTTCCGGTGCATCCCGGTAGGAAAACCAGCTATCAATGCGCGCCGATTCCCAGCAGGCGCCGTTATAGAACACGCCGGCCACCCCGGCATGGCTGGCCGTCAGCATGTCCACATAGCTGTCACCCACGTACCAGGCGCGGCGGTCGGCCGGCAATCCGGCCTTTTCCAGCGCCTTGAGAATGACTTCCGGGTCCGGCTTGTATTCGGTGACATCGTCTGCGCAGACGGTGACGTCGAACAGATGCTGCCAGCGGCCCTCGTCCACGGTGCGCAGCTCCTTGTCGAGGAACTCCCGGTTGCGGTTGGTGGAAACCGCCAGGCGGATGCCCATGGCTTTCAGCGCGCTGAGGTACTCGTAGGCGCCGGGCTGAAACGGTTTGACCTGGCCGAAGTACTTGCGGTAGCAGGCGTTATAGGCCTTGTGGGCAATCAGCTTGGCGTCTTTGTCGTCGCCGAAAATGGCGTTGAAGATATCGGTGCGGGAGACCCGGCGCTCCGCCAGAATCCGCGGGTGCAGGCGCCGGAAAATGCGAATGTAGCGCACCAGGCGGGCATCATCGGCGGTGCGGCAGCGATGCTCCGGCAACAGCCTTTCCACCAGCCCCAGTTCTTCCAGCTGTGGCAGCATGTCTTCCATGGCGCTGAACATGGCGTCGTGGGTGTCGACCAGCGTACCGTGCCAGTCGAATATCAGTATCGATGGCGGCTGGATGTCGTCACTGAATCGGGCCATTAACAATCCCTCAGGGCATGAAAAACGTAAGACAGCGTATCTTCAGTAAAAACCATTTGAGCCTGATGCACAAAAAACCCCACTTGCCCGAGAAGACCTGCCCGGTCTGCAACCGCCCCTTTAGCTGGCGCAAAAAATGGGCCAGAGACTGGCACCGCGTGCGCTATTGCAGTGAACGTTGCCGCCGCAGCCGGGGTGAGACGTTATGACTACGGTGGTCTGGTTCAAGCGCGACCTGCGCACCCGCGATCACGCCCCACTGGTGGCCGCAGCCGCCCTCGGCAGGCCAGTGATCCCGCTGTATGTGATCGAGGACGACTACTGGCAGCAGCCCGATACCAGCGAGCGCCAGTGGGCCTTCATCCGCGAATCCCTTGAGGATCTGGACCGGCAATTACGGCGCGCCGGCAGCCGGCTTGTGGTGATGCGCGGGTCGGTACCCGAAGTGTTGCAGCGGCTGCGGTCTCGCCATGCCATAGCGCGGGTTTTCTGTCATCAGGAGACCGGAGGCCACTGGACCTTCGAGCGGGACCGGGCGGTGATCCATTGGTGCGCGGAGCACGGGGTTGAGTTTCGGGAATGGGCCCAGTTCGGCGTGGTACGGCGCCTGCAAAACCGGGATGTCTGGGACCAGGCCTGGAGCTCGCTGATGCAACGCCCGGTGCTGCAAGCGCCCGACACCCTGCCCGGCCTGGACGGCGACCCCGCCTTGGCCTGGGACGATGCCGCACCTGCCACAGCCCTCAGCGGCAGTTGCCCCGACCGCCAGTCGGGCGGCAGCGGCCGGGGCGAAAAGCTGCTCGCGTCGTTTCTTGAACGCCGCTGCGTTGGCTATCAGTACAATATGTCCAGTCCGCTGACCGCGGCTCGCGCCTGTTCCCGCCTCAGCCCGCACCTGGCCTATGGCACCGTCAGCCTGAGGGAAGTCTACCAACAGGCAAAAACCACCGGAGACCACCGCAACACCGTGCCGCGGAAAAAGAAAAGCCTGACCAGCTTTCGCGCTCGCCTGCACTGGCATTGCCATTTCATTCAAAAGCTCGAAGACGAGCCGGAACTGGAATTCCGCGCCATGCACCGGGACCTGGAAGGCCTGAAAACCGGCCCGGACGATTCCGAACGTCTGCAACGCTGGCAGGAGGGCCAGACCGGATGGCCTTTGGTGGATGCCTGCATGCGCGCCCTGCACCATACCGGCTGGATCAATTTCCGCATGCGCGCGATGCTGATGGCGGTGGCCGGCTATCAGTTATGGCTGCACTGGCGGGATCCGGCTCTGCACCTGGCGCGGCTGTTCACCGATTTCGAGCCGGGCATTCACTACCCTCAGGCCCAGATGCAATCCGGCCTGACCGGCATCAACGCGCTGCGCATCTACAACCCGGTGCTCCAAAGCCGAAAGCTGGACCCACAGGGCGAGTTCATTCGCCGCTGGCTTCCGGAACTGGCCGGGGTGCCGACCGAGATGATCCACACCCCCTGGCTGATGACACGCCCACAGCAAGCGCGGTTCGGCGGCAACACCTACATAGCCCCGGTGTGCGATCACGAACAGGCGGCTCGCGCGGCGCGCAAGGCGGTCGGCGACTTCCGCCGGCAACACGTCAGTGAGCGCGAAACCAGCCGGGTATTGGAGCGCCATGGCAGCCGCAAGGGGCCCGTACAGAGACGGCCCGGGCCTGCGAAAAGCCGTAACGTTGGCGGTAACCAGCAGCTATCGCTTTTTGACTGACCGGGATACCAGAAGTGCTCCGGCCGCCAGTATGAAGGCGACAAGCATGGGCCACAGCAGCGCCCACAGCTGATACATTTTCGGTAGCCACACCGGCGCCTTCACCAGGCCATCCACCTGCCAGGGCATCCACCAGAACGCGACCAGACTCATGCCGGTGGCCGCCAGCCAGCCCGCGGCCAGCGCAGGCGGATTCCGTCCGGTTTTTTGGGTGCGGGCTAATGTCCACAGGTAACGTAACACCAGCAACAGGGTTGCCACAGCCCCGGCCGTCATCAGCGGAGACAGATAGCCCGACAGCGCAAAATCCAGTTTATCCGCGGACAGCCCTTCCTTCATCGCCAGTTTCGCGAGCGCGCCGCTGGTGAAGGGCAGCCCGGCCAGAGACAGGCCCGGCAAGGCAATCAGCAGCCAGGTGACAGCCCTGGCCCCAGCGGCAGTGGGCATCGACACGCCAGCGGAGAGAAACAGACTGCCCTTGGCCAGGCCATGGTGCAGGGTATACAGGGCGATGACCGGAAACAGCACGGCGGCACGGCCGGGATCAGCCAGGGCGCCCCCCACCATCAGCACCATCAGCCCCATCTGGCTGATACTGGAATAGGCCAGTACCGTCTTTGGCCGACGCTGGCAGACGCCCAGCAACGCCGCACCAAGCGCAGCCACAGCCCCGGCCACCACCATCAGCGCGCCCCATCCGGGTAACGCCGCCTCGCCAAACGGCAGGGTGACCAGCCAGCCCAGCAACCCGGCCTTGATCATGGCACCGCTGAGCACCGCACTGGCCGGTGTGGGCGCAACCGGGTGGGCCAGCGGCAACCAGAAATGCAACAGTGGCAGGCCAGCCTTGACACCGAAACCGGCCACCAGCAGGCCAATCACCAGATTCTTCTGGGGCGCCGCTGCAATGGCGGCAGGCAGATCCGCCAGCATCTGGCTGTCGGCGGCGGCAGAGGCCAGTAACAGCCCGGCGAGAATCGCCATTTCACCGAATACCGCCATCACCAGATACACCCGGCCGGCGCGCAGCGCCTCACCGCTCCCCTCATGCACGATCAGGCCGTATCCCGCGAACGTCATCAACGCGAAAAAGCTGTAGAAGCTGGCAATATCCACCGCCAGTGTGAGGCCGATATTGCCGGCCAGTGTCAGCCCCCAGCACACACAGAACCGCCGCAGGTGATCGGCCTTCAGGTAACCCACCGCATACAGCCCCGCCACGGCCCATAACACGGCCGTCAGCAACAGGAACAGCCGCCGCAATTCATCCATCGCCCACAGGCCACCATTGAGCAGCCAGGGCATGTCCAGTTGCCAGCCGGGGTCGGAAAACACCGCCAGCAGCAGCGCCGGCAGTGGCAGCAGCGGAAGCGCAAAACGCATCACCCGCGCCCGGGTTGACGGCAACAGCGCCATGGCCGGATAGAGCAACGGCAAACAGACGGCCACGACGGCCGCCAAGGCTTCCGGGGGCATCACGGTGAGTACTCCCGCAGCACGATCAGTTCAGCCCACGACAACGGGCTGAACGGCAGCGACGCCAGCACGCCCGCCAGGATCGTCACAACGGCTGTCACCAACGTCGGCCAGTAAAGCCAGGCACTGGTTTCCAGCCGTCCCCAGCGGCGCTCATGGGGCCACTGCCGCGGGGGATCGCGGAACCACAGCCGGTGCAATATCGGCAGAAAGTAAGCGGCGTTAAGCAGGCTGCTGAGTACCAGTACGGCGATCACCCAGTCCATGCCTGCGTCCAGCGCGCCGGTGCCCATGGTCCACTTGGTGATAAAGCCCGCCAGCGGTGGCGCCCCGATCATCCCGAAGGCGCCGACGGTGAAGGCGAAGGAGGTCGCCGGCATTCGGCGCCCGGCGCCATCCATCTCATCGAGGCGGTGAATACCCAGGGTTTCGGCGTAATTGCCGGCACAGAAGAACAGGGTAATCTTCATGATGCCCTGGTGCAGCAGATGCACCAGCCCACCGGCGGCGCCGACCGGTCCGAACAGGCAGATTCCGAGAATGATGTACGACACCTGACTCACCGTGGAGAACGCCAGCAGACGCTTCAGGTCCACCTGCCACAAGGCCCGCACAGAGCCGTACAGGATGGTGAAGGCGGCCAGCCAGGCCAGCGGCTCCAGCACGCCCAAAACAGAGGAAGCCTCCACGCCATAGATGTTGTACACCACCCGCACAATGCCGAATGCCCCGGCCTTGACCACCGCCACCGCGTGCAACAGCGCGCTGACCGGGGCCGGCGCCACCATCGCCTGAGGCAGCCAGCCATGGAGCGGAAACACCGCCGCCTTTACCCCCAGCCCGGCCACCAGCAGCACGAAAATACCGATCAACGAAGTGTGCAATGCGGGATCATTCTCGGTGAAATGCCCGCCTTCGCGAAAGGGCAAGTCGCCGGCCACGCCCTGCAACCAGGCAATCGCCAGCAGCAGAACCGCACCCCCGGTCAGCGTATAGATCAGGTAGGTGCGCCCTGCTTTCAGGGCCTGTTCGGTCCCCCGGTGCACCACCAGTGGATAGGTGGAGAGGGTGAGCATTTCGTAAAACAGGAAAAACGTGAACAGATTACCCGCCAGGGCAATGCCCATGGTGCTGGCGACGCACAGGCTGAAGAAGCCGAAGAAGCGACTGCGGTTGGGGGAGTCCTCAAGATATCCGACGGCGTAAACGGTGGTCAGCAGCCAGAGCACGGCAGACAGGCCGGCAAACATCATCGACAGGGCATCGGCCTTGAGCACGAACGCCACACCGGGCGCCATGGTGAAGCTGACGCCATAATCCACGCCCCGGAACACACCCCACACCATCACCACCACCAACCCCAGCTTCACCAGGGCGGCGCCGAGGTTAACCGCCGTGCGCAGTCGATAGCCCTGTTCTGGCAGGGCAAAAATCACCACCGCAGCCAACAGCGACGTCATAAGCGCGAGGACCGGCAGCCATACACTCAGCATCATGGCGCCCCCGCCTCTTCGAAGGGCAGCGCCATCACCGACAACACCTGTTCAGAAGCCAGCCCCAACCCCAGTGACAGCAGCGCCAGAATCAGGGGTATCACTTCCAGGCTGCGAGGCGGGTGATAGAATCGGTCCGTCTCCGGGCGCTCCAGAAACGAGGCGCGGTAGATTCTGAAAACATAAGCCGCCGACAGCAGGCCTCCGGCCAGCAACACCGCGACCCACCACCACTGCCCGCTGCCCAGACTCGCCTGTAACAACAGCCATTTGGCGGTAAAGCCCCCGGTAGGCGGCAGGCTCATCAGCGACACCCCCGCCAGGCCGAAGGAGAACAGGGAAAACGGCAGGAAGCGGCTGACGCCGGCAAGCGCCTCAATGCGGCCGCTGCCAACCGAAAGGATCAGATTCCCGGCCGCCAGGAACATCGCAGCCTTGGCCAGCCCATGACTGATCACCTGCAGGGTGATGCCCTGCTGGGCCTGCAGCGACACCGCCTCCGAGACCGAGTAGGTCAGCGGAAATAACAGAAACAGATAACCAATCTGCGCCACGGAGGAGTACGCGACCACCTGCTTCAACTGCTGCTGCCGAAAGGCCAGCCAGCTGCCCCAGACCACTGCGGCACTGCCCAGCAGGCCCACCAGCTGAGCCGCTGCAAAGCTACCGATGGTCGCGCCAAATTCCAGCCATAGCCGGGCGGCGATGTAGAACGACGCCTTGACCACCAGCGCTGACAACAAGGCACTGACCGGTGACTTGGCGATACCATGAGCCGGCGGTAGCCATTGATGAAGGGGGAACAAGGCGGTTTTCAGCGACAGCCCGGTGACCATCAAAGCCAGCGCCAGGCCGGAGCCTGCCGGTGCGGGATTGTCGGCCAGCAGGGTCGCCACCCCGGCAATCGACAGCGAGCCGAACTGGCCATACAACAGGGCGACACCCAGCAGGTAAGCCAGTGACCCCAGCAATGCCGCCAGCAGGTAGCGCAAGGAGGCCCGCAGCGCGGCGGCCTTGCCTCCCAACGCCACCAACCCGACCGCGGAGAGACTGATCAGCTCCAGCCCGACGTAGAGATTGAACAGGTCGCCCCCCAGCCAGACCGCATTCAGCCCGGACCACAGGAACCAGAACAGCGGCCAGAAATAGCGGTGCCAGGCTTTATCCGGGTCAATATAAACGCCGGCGTGCCAGCCACAGGCGCTGGCCACCACCGCGGTGAGCAGAACGAACGTGACTGCAAGCCCATCCACCCGCAGCTCGATACCCAGCGGGGCGTCCCAGCCACCGAGACCGTAATAGAAACCGCCGTCGCGGGCGATGGTCAGCCACAGCCCCAACGAGACCAGCACCTGCACCAGAATGCCGAAGCTGGTCACCCACCGGCCCCAGCGGAAATCGGTCAGCAAGGTCAGCACCGCCCAGGCCAGCGGTGTAAACAGCAAACCCGCCATCAACCACAACGTCATCGCCGACCACCCGGCCGTTGCTCCGGCGACGGTTCTTCAAGCGTGGTCATTCCGGAGAGATGGTAATAACGCCGCATCAACACCACGGCGAGCGCGGTGGCGGCAATCGCGACGACAATGCCGGTGAGCACCAGGGCCTGGGGAATCGGGTCCGCACCACCCCGGTGCTGGGGTAGCCCCACCATCACCAGAAACACACCGGAGCCCATGATATTGAAGGCCAGCAGTTTGCGCAGCAGATGCGGCAACCGCAGCAGTCCGTACAGCCCCATGCCGAACAGCACGGCCCCCGCCAGGGCATACAGCAGCGATGCGGTCATGCGGGCCCGCCCTCTTCCGGATCTTCGGCGTCGTTGACCGGGGCCGAAACAAACAGCGCCAGCAACACCATGGCAATAGACAACGTCAGCACCGATTCGATCACCACAATCAGGGCCTTGGTCAGGCCCGGCGGGTACGCCAGAAACGCTTCGCCACCGATCGCACTGGCCACCGCCACCACCAGGAAAACCGAGAACCCCAAACCCAGGCCCAGGCGCAACAGCAACCCGGGGCGCAGAAAGTCCATGGGAATGCCGCCAAGACGCATCAGCACGCCGGTGGCCGCCACCACGGCCCCGGCCTGGAAGGCACCGCCGGGGCGCTCTGCTCCGGCCCACAGCAGATAGCCGGCCAACACCAGCATCAGCGGCACGAACCAGCGTTGAAGTGCGTAGAGCAACGTGTCCGACGTGCGCAGTTCCGGGTCTTCCAGGGAGGCGGTTTTCGCCATCGAAATACCTGCAATGCCGGCAATCACCAGCACGCCAATCTCGAGCAGGGTGTCGTAACTGCGGAAATTCAGCAGCACCGCGGTTACCGGATGCGCCACACCGCTGCGGTCCATGTTTTCCGACAGCAATCGAGGCAGATCTACCGGTGTCGGGTTGCCGGCAATGGCCCAGATGCTGGCCGCCAACGCACCCGACAGCGTCAGGCATAACAGCGTGGTGATCAGGGTGCGGACCCATCCAGCCATCATTCGCGTCCCCCGCGATTACGATCCCCAGGGCGAATGCCGCCAAGGTGACTGACCGCATCGAGCAACAGCACGCCGGTGAGCCCGGCGCCAATGGCGGCCTCGGCCAGGGCTATGTCCGGCGCCTGCAACCTTACCCAGGCAACCGCCATCAGCAGGCCAAAGGCGATGAACACCACCACGGCGCGGAACAGGTTGTGGGAAAACAGCGCGGCGCCGGCCGTCACCAGCAGGGCAAACACCAGCAAACCGTCCAGCAACCACTCAGTCATGGGGCTCCCTCGTCGCCGCCCGATCCTGCTCCTGGGCGCGCACGGCACGGGCAACCAGATGCGCGGACGTGGCGCTCGCCGCCAGCGCCACCACCCAGATCAGCGCGATTTTCATGGCTACCGCCAGCGACGGCGCAGAAAACAACAGGGCCAGCGCAATGAACCCCAGCCCCAGGTTATCGACTTTGGTGAGCGCGTGGATTCGCGTCAACGTATCGGTAAAACGGAACAGACCGAAGGTACCGATGGCAAAGAACGCGCACCCGATCATCAGCAGTATGCCCTGAACCCACGGCACCACGGCGTCCATCAGACGTTGCTCCGGTCAATACGCACCACCCGCGTGACGAATCCGACAACGGCCAGTACCGACAGCAGCGCCAGCACCAGGGCCACGTCCCGCAAGGGCGCTGCCGCCTGCGCCTCAGCAAGCACCAGCAACAGTGCCACGCCGGTGGTGGCAAACAGCTGCGAGGCCAGCATGCGATCCGAAGGCGTGGGCCCGCGCCAGATCCGTATCAGCGCGATCAGCAAGGTCAGCAGCAGGAACGCCGCCACGCCGTTCAGCAGCACCGTCATCCGACCTCACCCCCTTTCTCCCGCCAGTTGTCCGCCGGCAGACCGAATACGCCCGCAACTCTTCGCTCCACGGCGCGAACCTCCTCTTCGACCGGATCACGGGTATCCAGACAGTGCAAATCAAGCCGCGCGCCGTCCAGCGTCACACTGAGTGTGCCCGGCGTCAGCGAGAGCGCATTGGCGAGCAGCCAGCGCGGCCCGCCCTCGGGCAGCTCCAGGTCAAAGGTGAGATAGCCGGGGTTTGCCGGCAATGAGGGCGACAGCAGCCGGCGGGCAACATCGATGCCGGCGACGACAGAGCGGCCAAGAAAAAACAGTACAAACAGGAGAAACGGCACGATACGAATCCGGCGGGCGCCGGGGGGGAACAGATATACCGACACCATCGCGACCGGAACGACAACCGCCAGGCCAAATGCCAGACCAGACAGGTTCCCCTCGGTGAGCACCCACCACACCAGGAGAAGCAGAATCATCCGGGCAGGAATCGCTGTGACTGTCCGCATTGGTGCTCCTTGCCATGACCTGGAAACAAGCGGCCTTAAATTCCCACTGACGATCAAAAGACTACCACATCAGAGGCGGATGCGAATTCAGCAGCAAAGAATACGTGCCGGTAGACTGCCGTGACAACGCCCAGCAGCCCGTTTACATATGATCGATCTTCAACCTCGTAATGGTTGAAAAACCACATGTGATCTATAACTGTCTATCTGTGGCTCGACAGAAAAGGAGGACACACATGTCACGCCCACAAGACCTCTTTCCGACTCGACTTGAACGCAAACTGGGAATGTTTGAGCGACTGGACCCTGTAGTACATACCCCCCCTGAGCGCCTATCCGACGGCCCGCTGACTGCCGATCAGGTAAAAGAATTCGATGACCGGGGCTTTCTGTTCTTCGATTCGTTTTTTTCCAAAGACGACATGGATGGGTTTATCAAGGAGCTCAAGGATTACGAGGACGATGAAGACCTCAAGCTTTCGGAAGGCACGGTTCTCGAACCCGGCAAGGAAGAAATCCGCTCTATCTTTGGTATCCACGAAATTTCAGAACGTTTTGACCGGCTAACCCGCGACCCACAGTTGCTGGACATGACACGCCAGTTACTGGACAGCGAAGTGTACATTCACCAATCGCGGATCAATTACAAACCGGGCTTCAAGGGCAAGGGATTCAACTGGCATTCCGATTTCGAAACCTGGCACAGTGAGGACGGCATGCCGCGGATGCGCTGCCTGAGCTGCTCCATCGTAATGACGGACAACAACGAGTTCAACGGCCCGCTGATGCTTATTCCCGGATCCCAGAAATACTTCATTCCCTGTGTCGGGCTCACCCCGCAGGACAACTACAAGGAATCGCTCAAGTCCCAGTATCTCGGCGTACCCGACGCCGCCAGCCTGACCCGGCTGATGAACGAAAACTCCATTGAGGCACCCAAGGGGCCGCCGGGGTCACTGATCATTTTCGAGTGCAACACCCTTCATGGCTCCAACGTGAACATGTCCTGCTGGCCACGCAGCAACCTGTTTTTTGTTTATAACAGCGTACATAACACGCTGGAAGATCCCTACTGCGGCAACAAACCCCGGCCGAATTTTCTCGCCAACAGGAAGAACACTGACCCCCTTAAGCCGCTGTGACCGGGCCAAGGTGGCGCCCGGGTCTTGAGCACTGCTGTCTGGTCAGAGCAGTATCCTGACCAGCGCGCCCCGGCGTTGCTTCAGCGATCGCTCCGGGTTTCAGCCTGGTGTTCCAGCATCTGCTCCATCATCAGCTGCATCTGGTTCATACGCTGTTCTATCATCTTTAGCCGCTGCTCACTGTCCATGCCAGCACCACCAGACCGGTTACCCTGAGTTTTGTCCGGCTTGTTTTTACTCCGACCATTCATCATGCCGTGGCCATTCATCATGTCCTGGCCATCACCCATCTTCATGCCCTGGCCCATCATGCTGCCACGCATCATGCCCATATGCTCCTGCATGGACTCCATATGCTGCTCCCGGATGCGCTGGCGCTCGGCATCCGACGTGGCGTTTCCCATTTCCTGCATCATTCCCTGCATACGAGACATATTTTCATTCATTTGCTGCATTTGTTCCTGATTCATCATGCCCCCACCGGGCATTTGATCAGAATTGCCCTGCGCGAGGGCTGTGGCAGGTGCCGCCATGAGAACGGAGCACGCGACTATCCGCATAAATCTGTTCATGAGATCCCCCTTATCCGATACTTTTACCGGCGTCGTATTCAGTAAAGACCATGAAACTGAATCGAAGCTGACAAAAAGGCTTCTGGACCCCTTATCTGCCCATGAATTGACCTAAATCATCAGGCCGCGCAGGCCCTCACATGCCGGATCACAAAAGAACGATACCGAACCGCTTGACGACGGCCGCGAGTAAAACAAAACAGACGACCGTGACCGCGGCGCTGATGATCAGAGAAGCCCAGAAGCCAAACCGTGGCAGCAGGAACGGAAACGCCAGAAACATCGGCAACGTGGGGAGCACATACCAAAAGGTGTACCAGGCATGGTTACTGATTTTGGCCTCCGGCTGGTGCTCCAGATAAAGCCAGATCATGGCCAGAACGGTCACCATCGGCAAAGCCGCAATGAGCGCACCGATCTTGTCACTGCGCTTTGCTATTTCGGATATCAGAACCACCAGGGCGGCGGTGATGGCGTACTTGGTTATCAGCCATGCCATTGCGTTTTCCTTTTTTGCGGTTCGGGCGGCGAACATTTACCCATTTTAATTCCTCTCGTTGTGCTCAACGATGCTATCCTCCTGCAGGTAATTACACCAACACCTCGAATCGTGTTGATGTTCACCCTGTAACGCCGGATTCAAAACCTGAAAGCCATGATTACGGCCGTCCACCGCACCAGACTGCTCACCATTATCGTCATGTTATTTTCACTGGCAGGCATGTCATTGTCGGCGATCGGCGAGGCGTCGTCCCACGGCATCGCGGAGCTGACGGGTGCACCGGACACAGACCATGGCGACCACACTCACAGCCATGGGGAGGATGAGAGGCCCGACAGCCATTTACATCACGATTCCGGCAACCATACCCACGAATCCGCCGATCAGTTTGCGATTAATCTGATGTCCGAACAGGACACCTCTTTCCGGCAAGCGATTCCCTTCGCCGGAGAGTCTCCCCGCAGTGTTCGTTACCGCCTCGACCGCCCGCCAAAAACGTCTCCGATTAGCTGAGTCTCGCTGCACTGCAGCTGTCTTAAAATGAATAATTGGAGTCATCATGCTGTCAACTGTACCTGACGGTCGGGGGCGTGCGCGCACAGCCGTCCGCGGACACCGTCTTCTACAACTTTTCGCGGGCCTTGTTCTGCTCGGGATGAGCGCCGATGTACTGGCCCATGCCGTCGCACAGGGCGACAAAGGGTATATTCAGGAAATTACGGGCGTAAACCTGATCGCGTTTATCTACCTTGGGGCCAAGCACATGGTCACCGGCTATGACCACCTGCTGTTTTTGCTGGGGGTCATCTTCTTCCTCTATCGCATGCAACACATAGCCCTCTACGTGAGCCTGTTCGCGCTGGGGCACTCCACCACGATGCTGCTGGGTGTGTACTTCAATGTTGGCATCAACAGCTACCTCATTGACGCCATTATCGGCCTGTCCATCGTGTACAAGGCGCTGGACAACATCGGCGCCTACCAGCGCTGGTTTGGCTTCCAGCCCGACACCAGGGCCGCCACGCTCATTTTCGGACTCTTCCATGGCTTCGGCCTGTCCACCAAGATCATCGAATACGAC
This sequence comes from Marinobacter lipolyticus, assembly GCF_018424605.1. Classification (GTDB taxonomy): domain Bacteria; phylum Pseudomonadota; class Gammaproteobacteria; order Pseudomonadales; family Oleiphilaceae; genus Marinobacter; species Marinobacter lipolyticus_B. The sequence continues at coordinate 103,378 of NZ_QTKT01000007.1, forward strand.
ATCTCGCCCGACGGGCTGATTCCGAACCTCCTCGCATTCAATGTGGGCGTAGAAATCGGACAGCTGATTGCGCTTGCCATGATTCTTATCGTGATGAGCTTCTGGCGTAAAACCGATGGCTTTCTCCGCCACGCCTACACTGCCAACGTAGCCATGATGAGTGCAGGCTTCCTGCTCTTTGGCTATCAGCTCACCGGTTACTTTGTCGCTTAATTCTGGAGACCTGCTATGTACAACACCGATATGCCCAGCCGTGAAGAATTGCCCAGCACTGCGAAGCTGCTGCGCTCGACCTTCATCGCCGCCATCGTGGCACTGATCCTGCTCGTTACCGTGGTGATGCCCGCGGAATACGCCATCGACCCCACCGGCGCCGGCCAGTTTCTGGGGTTGACGGAAATGGGTGAGATCAAGGAGCAGTTGGCAGAGGAAGCCACCGCTGACGAGAATGCCCAGATGGTTGCGGTTCAGTCCCCTGCCAGCCAGCCTGCTCCCGCGGTTGCAGAGCCGATCGCGGAGCCTGCTGCCGAACCGGAAGTCGCTGCGCAGCCAGAACCGGCCCCCGTGGAAGAAACGGCCTCCGCACCCGCGGAACCCCAGTGGCAGGATGAAGTCCGCGTGGTACTCACACCGGGCGAGGGCACTGAATTCAAGCTCACCATGGAAGAAGGCGCTGTTGCCCGGTTTTCCTGGGTATCCGAAGGCGGCCCCATCAACTTCGACACCCACGGCGACGGCAGTGGCCAATCCATTTCCTATGAAAAGGGGCGCGGCGTACCGGAAGACGAAGGCGAGCTGGAAGCCGCCTTCACCGGCAACCACGGCTGGTTTTTCCGCAACCGGAACGACCAGGACATTACATTGGTGCTTCGCACGGGCGGTGACTACGGTGAGCTGAAAAAGCTGCTGTGAGGACAGCCCCTCCCCGGAGAGAGCTTCCTTACGGCAAGCTCTCTCCGGGTGTTCCGGCTTGAAAATCCACCAAACCAGTATTATTCCCCAAGGTTCGTTACCCTCAGACGCAGCGCATTCACAATGACGCTGACCGATGAAAGCGACATGGCCGCTGCGGCAAAAATCGGGGACAGCAGAATGCCAAAAAACGGGTAGAGCACGCCCGCCGCGATGGGGACACCGGCAGCGTTGTAAACGAACGCAAAAAACAGGTTTTGCCGGATATTACGCATGGTTGCCAACGACAACCGCCGCGCCTCTACAATACCCATCAGGTCCCCGCGCAACAGGGTGATACCCGCGCTTTCAATGGCCACGTCGGTTCCGGTACCCATAGCCACACCGACATCCGCCGTTGCCAGGGCAGGCGCATCGTTAACGCCGTCACCCGCCATCACCACAACACGGCCTTCGTCTTTCAGGCGCTGAACGATCTCGCCCTTGTCTTCCGGAAGAACTTCCGCTTCCACTTCATCAATATGCAGTTTGCGGGCAACGGCCTCGGCGGATGTGCGGTTGTCGCCCGTCAGCATAACCACCCGGATGCCGTCTTTCTGCAGCGCCGAAATGGCCGCTTCGGTGGTTTCCTTGACCGGATCGGCGATGGCCAGCAAACCGGCGACTTTGCCATCGACGGCTGCGAAAATCACCGTGGCTCCATCCTTGCGAAGCTGCTCGGCTTCGGTCTCAAAATCCGCCGTATCGATCTTTTCGGATTCCATTAGCAAGCGATTGCCAATCAGTACCTGCTTGCCCTCGACCTTGCCGGTCACGCCCTTTCCGTTCGGGGAGTCAAAGCCTTCAGCATCCGGCAGCTGTAACTCCATCTCTTTGGCTTTGTCGAGAATCGCGCGGGCCAGCGGGTGCTCACTGCCTTTTTCAAGGGCACCGGCCAGGCGCATCAGTTCTTGCTCGCTGAGCCCGTCAGCCGGAACCAGCCTGGTCACCTGTGGCTTTCCCTCGGTCAGTGTGCCGGTTTTGTCCACCACCACGGTGTCGACCTTTTCCATACGCTCAAGCGCTTCGGCATCACGGATCAGAACGCCGCTCTGGGCGCCCCGCCCGACACCGACCATGATGGACATGGGTGTGGCCAGCCCCAGCGCGCAAGGGCAGGCGATGATCAGCACGCTCACCGCGGCAATCAGCCCGAACGCCATCGGCGGTGTTGGTCCGAAAAACGACCACGCAATAAAGGCAACAATGGCGATCACGATCACCGCGGGCACAAACCACCCCGCCACTTTGTCTGCAAGACCCTGAATCGGCGCGCGGCTGCGTTGGGCGCTGGCCACCATCTGCACAATCTGCGACAGCATGGTATCCCGCCCGACCTTGTCGGCCCGCATGATGAAACTGCCCTGCTGGTTGATGCTGCCGCCGATGACCTTATCCCCGGCTTTCTTGCTGACCGCCATGGGCTCACCGGTCACCATCGACTCATCGACATTGGAATTGCCTTCAAGCAATTCACCGTCCAGAGGCACCTTATCCCCCGGGCGAACCCGCAGGCGGTCTCCAACCTTGACCTGATCCAGCGACACATCCGATTCGCTGCCGTCATCGTCCAGTTTGCGCGCGGTCGCCGGAGCCAGGTCCAGCAATGCTTTGATGGCGCCGGAGGTTTTTTCCCGGGCTCGCAGTTCCAGCACCTGCCCCAGTAACACCAGCACCACGATGACCGCAGCCGCCTCGAAATACACGGCGACCGAGCCGTCGTCCTGCTGGAAAGCATCCGGGAAGATCTGGGGTGCCAGTGTCGCCACCAGGCTGTAGATCAATGCCACCCCGGTACCAATTGAGATGAGCGTGAACATATTCAGGTTACGACTGACCACTGACTTCCAGCCCCGGAAGAAGAAGGGCCAGCCGCACCAGAGCACCACAGGCGTTGCAAGTACCAGCTGGATCCAGTTTGAGGTTTGCGGCGCCATAATTTGATGCAGGCCAATAAGGTGCCCGCCCATTTCGAGCAAAAACACTGGCAAGGTCAGAACAAGACCAATCCAGAACCGGCGGGTCATGTCCGTGAGCTCCTCGGAGGGCCCGTCATCCAGGCTTACTTCTTCTGGCTCCAGCGCCATACCGCAAATTGGACAGTCCCCGGGCCCCTGCTGGCGAATCTCCGGGTGCATGGGGCAGGTATACACGGCACCCGGCGCTACCGGCTCTTCCTTTTTCTGCGCCTCACCGAGGTATGGTTCCGGATCCTCGTCGAACCGGGACTGGCAGCGTGATGAGCAGAAGTACCAGGTTTTACCCTGGTGTTGGCTCAGGTGCTCCGCTGTGTGCGGGTCCACTGACATGCCACAGACTGGATCCTTGACCGTGTGCTCGCCAGAATCCTTGTGTTGGTGTTCAGCCATACTGATCTCCCGTTTTGTCTGCCGGCCACGTCGAATACCGGTTAATGGTGATGATGGGCGTGAGAATCCCCACGGCCCAATTCCCGTGCCTGTTTCAGAAAAATCAGCTCTGCCACTGCAATAACGAGCATCGCTCCAACCGCTACGCCGATGACAAGAGGATCGGTATTCAGTTTGACCCAGACAAAACCGCCAAGGGCCAGCAAATCGAGCAGGATAGCCACGGTTGGCACCCAGACGTTGGCCTTGATGTCTTTGCGCAGATAACGCAGAACGCCCCAGTGAATGGCAATATCCATAATCAGATAGAACACGATACCCAGCGCAGCAATGCGGGAGAGATCGAAGAAGGCGGTCAGTGTCACCCCCAGCACCACGGTGTAGACCAGCGTGTGCTTCTGGATGCTGCCTGGCATGCCGAAGTGTTTGTGGGGGACCAGTTTCATTTCGGTGAGCATGGCCAGCATCCGCGATACCGCGAAAATACTGGCAAGAATGCCGCCCGCAGTGGCCATCATGGCAAGGGCAATTGTGAACCAGACGGCATATTCCCCCAGTGCCGGGCGCGCGGCAGCGGCGAGGGAGTAGTCCCGGGTTTCGATGATTTCGGCGAGCGACAGATTGCTGGCGACGGCAAAACCCACCAGGGTATAGATCACCACACAGGCAGCAATAGAAATAACAATAGCCCGCCCGACGTTTCGCTTGGGGTCTTTTACTTCAGAGCCGCTGTTGGTAATCGTGGTGAAACCTTTGAAAGCCAGTATCCCGAGTGCAGTTGCACCCAGAAAGTTGCCCATGGTTCCGGCTTCTCCCGGGCTGGAGAAATCCACCGAGATGCTGTCAGCGACCCAGATACCGACCAGTCCGAAAATCAGAATGCCACCGATCTTCAGAATGCCGATAAAGGAAGCCACACCCTGTACCATTCGGTTGCCCAGCAGGTTGACCAGAAACGCGGCAATGATCAGTGCCACACCGAGAATGGGCACCATGTGCCCGCTTTCGTCACCACCAAACAACTGCATGGTGTAGGAGCCGAAGGTCCTGGCCAGAAAACTCTGGGCGATCACCATGGAAAAATACATCAGCAAAGCATTAAACGCGGTTGGCAGTCGGTTACCGTATGCTTTGTGAAGGTACATACCGATGCCGCCCGCAGACGGCCAGGCATTGGAAATCTTAATATAGGAATAGGCGCTGAAGCTGGTAACCACCGCTGCGACAAGAAATGCCAGCGGGAATAGCGCACCGGTCATCTGCGCCATTTGCCCGGTCAGGGCAAAAATGCCAGCACCGATCATGACGCCGGTGCCCAGCATAACGGTTCCTGGCAGCGTGAGACTGCCCTCTTGATAGCGAGTTGCCCTGTCTTGCTCCCTGCTCATTGAGCCTCCCTTCAATGCTTTACAATAAAATTAATGGATCTCCATTACATCAAATCATAGACAAAAAGCGGGTCGCGGGAGCTACCCCGACCCGCTGCGAACCGCAATACAGTCAGAACATGACCCTGGCACCAACCACGGCAAACCAATCTTCGGTACTGCCGCCAGAATCTCTGGCCAAATCGGCGGTGTCGCTGAATTTGCGCTCATGCACCACACCGACGTAAGGCGAGAATGCACGGTCAAACAGGTCATAGCTCAGGCGCAAACCGACCTCGGTGGAATTCAGGCCCTTACCCACACCGATTTCCCGGTCTTCCGAAAAGGCCACCAGGCTTTCAAACGTGGCAGACACGATCCAATAGTTGGTGATCAGCAACTCGTACTCCGCCTCGAAATCCACCGACGCATCACCCTCATCGCTGACGTACAGGTTGGTGTCGATCTCGAACCAGTAAGGCGCCAGGCCGGTGAGCCCGAGCACACCATACACCCGGTCCTTTCCTTCCGGGGTATCCACGCGAATCCCCGCCTTGGCGTCCCAGAAATCGTCTACCGGCGTTTGGGCTACGAACTGGTTCTCCAGGGTTTCCCAGGCGTTGTGGGCTTCTTCCCACTCGCCCTCGAACAACCAGCGGAACTTGAGATCGTCGGTACCGTAGAAGGCATCGCCCTCAATCACTGCCAGTTCCTCATCGGAGTCGCTGTAGCGGTACTCCAGCTTTTCCGCCGACACGCCCCAGAAGGTTTTGGCGGTCTGGGTTTTCTTGGCCGGATCCTCCTGGGCAATCGCGGGCCCGGTCAGCACGGCCATTGCCAAGGACAGGCCGCACAGGGGTAGCGACAGACGCTTCATGATTCGCCTCCCTGTTGTCCGTTTTTCTTGCCGTCCGCCACCGTTCTGTCCGGACCGCCCTCAACCACGATCTTGCGAAACATGCCAGACGCGGCGTGGTACGACAGGTGGCAATGGAACGCCCACTCACCCGGCGCGTCCACTTCGGTTTCCATATATACCGTGGTGGCGGGTGCCACGCTGATCACATGCTTCAACGGGTTCCACTTGCCCTCACCCACGTCGAGAATCGACCACATACCGTGCAGGTGCATGGGGTGAGTCATCATGGTTTCGTTGACGAACTTGAAGCGAACCCGCTCACCGTATTGCAACACGATGGGGTCGGCGTCTTCGTACTTGATGCCGTTGATGCTCCATTCGTAGCGCTCCATGTTGCCGGTCAGCCGAAGCTCGATTTCGCGGGTTGGTTCGCGGTCTTCATACAGGGGCTTCTGAGCCTTCATATCGGCGTAGGAGAGAAACTTGCCACCGTTGCTGGCGGTAGGAATCAGGCCACTGCCCTTGGCATAGAACGGATCTTCCGGCAGGGAACTGTCACCGCCGTGATCCTTACCACCGTGGCCCATGGCACTGTGATCCATGCCGTTGTCCTTGCCCATGTCATCTTGGTTCATCTCGCCGTGATCCATGCCAGCCATGTCACCATGATCCATGCTGCCGTGATCCATGTGCCCGGCCATATCGGCCATGGTCAACAGCGGGGCCTCTCGCAGGTCAGGCACGTCAGCGGTCATGCCTTCCTCTGGAGCCAGGGTGCCGCGGGCGAAGCCGGAGCGCCCCATGGACTCGGCAAAAATGGTGTAGGCCTGCTCATCCTTGATGCGCACAATCACATCGTAGGTCTCCGCCACGCCAATCCGGAATTCATCCACGGTGACCGGCTGCACGTTATTGCCGTCGGCCTGCACCACGGTCATTTCCAGACCGGGAATGCGGATGTCGAAATAGGTCATGGCCGAGGAGTTGATGAAGCGCAGACGAAGGCGCTCACCCGGCTTGAACAGCCCCGTCCAGTTCTGTTCCGGCCCCTTGCCGTTGATCAGGCCGGTGAAGCCCTGCACGTCTTCGATATCCGCCTTCATCATGCGCATATCACCCCACATCATCCGGTCCATCAGCGTGGCCATGAAGCCCTTTTCACCGGACTCTTCGACGAAATCCCCCACGGTCTGCTGCTGACGGTTGTAGTAGTCCGCCGACATTTTCAGGTTGCGCATGATGCGGTCGCCGGAGTGCGGATGCTTATCGGTCAGCTGCACCACGTACTCCCGGTCGTAACGGAAGGGTTCACGGCCCTCCGGCTCGATCACAATCGCGCCGTAGGCACCGTTCGGCTCCTGGAAGCCGGAGTGGCTGTGGAACCAGTAGGTGCCGGCCTGCACAATCGGGAACTTGTAGGTGAAGGTTTCGCCGGGCTTGATACCCGGGAAACTGATACCGGGCACGCCATCCTGCTCAAACGGCAGAATCAGGCCGTGCCAGTGGATGGATGTCATTTCATCCAGATTGTTGGTGACATTGATGGTCACCTCCTCGCCTTCCTTGAACCGCAACACCGGCCCCGGAGACGCCCCGTTGTAGCCAATGCCTTCCTTGACGAAATCACCGGTGTCTATCTCGACCCGGTCAACGGAAATATCGTATTCGCCGGCGTTGGCCGCCATGGTGGCAAAACCCGCCAGCACCGCTATCAACAATGATTTCTTCATGGAGAACACCCGTTTATTCAACATCAAGATCGCCGACCATGCCTGCCTGGTAGTGGCCCGGCACGTTGCAGGCAAACTCAAGACTGGAGGCTTCACTGAAGGTCCAGATGATCTCCTTGCTCTCACCGGGCTCCATCAGCACGCTGTTGGGGTCGTCGTGTTTCATGGAATGGCCGTCGCCCATGTCCATTTCCATCATCTCGTGATCAATACGATCCCCTTTGATCACACCATGCTCTACCATCATCTGCATTTCGTCCTGATGGGCCTCGTGCATGTCTGCGGTGCCGATGTTGAATTCGTGCACCAGGGCCCCCTCGTTCTTCACGCGGAAGCGAACGGTTTCACCCGCTTTCACTGAGATGGATTCCGGCTCGTAATAGTTGTCCCGCATAGTCACTTCAATGGTGCGGGACACGTTCTCGGCCGTGCCGGGTTCGCCGACTGCACCACCACCGTGGTGGCCACCGTGTTCGCCGGCAGCGTGAACGCCGGAGGAAAACGCCAGAGCGAAGGCCGGCAGCAGCGCCTGTTTAAGAGTCGGATTCATCGGTATCTCCCTGGGGTTTTAAGCAAAGGGTTTTGAGTAATGGCCAATACTCTGCCCCAGCAACCTGAATCCTTGCTGAATTTTCCGGTGCACCGGTTTTCAGGTTACATTCAGCCAATGGCTCTACACTCAGGCAACTTCACGACGCGGGAACCTTCATGCGATTGCTTCTGGTGGAAGACGACACTCTGATTGCCGACAGCCTGAACCGCCAGCTGACGGCCGCTGGCTTCACGGTGGATCAGGCACCAACAGCGAAACAGGCAGAACAGCTGGGCAAACAGGAAGACTACCGTGCGGTGGTACTGGACCTGGGGCTGCCTGATGGCAACGGCCTGAGCGTGCTCAAGAACTGGCGCGCCGACAAGCTGGCCATGCCGGTGCTGATTCTGACCGCGCGGGGCGACTGGCAGGACAAGGTCAACGGCCTCAAGGCCGGCGCCGATGATTACCTGGCAAAACCCTTCCAGACCGAAGAGCTGCTGGCGCGGCTGAACGCCCTGATTCGCCGCAGCGAAGGCCGGGTAGAGGCCAAACTGGCCGCCGGTGGTTTCGAGCTGGATGAGTACCGACAGTGCCTGCAGACCCCGGACGGCCAGGAACATTCTCTCACCGGCACCGAGTTCCGCCTGCTGCGCTGCCTGATGAGCCGCCCCGGCCAACTGTTCTCCAAGGAGCAACTGCTGGAGCAGCTGTACAACCTGAACGACAGTCCCAGTGACAACACCATCGAGGCCTACGTGCGGCGGCTGCGGAAAATCACCGGCACCGACGTCATCACCACCCGCCGCGGCCAGGGGTATATTTTCAATGCCATGGATTAATCCCCGCGGCTCCATCCGCAAAAGCCTGCTCACGCTGCTATTGCCGGCCGCCATTGCGCTGATGGTTGCCGCCTGGATTGTTCACGGCCTGCTGCTGGAACGCATGGCCCGGGGATTTGTGGAAGACCGGCTGCAGGACGAGGTCGCATTTCTGGAGCACCAGTTACGTCAGTCCGGTTCTGACGAGATTCGTAATATCTCCGCCGGTGATTATTTTGAAGAGGTCTTCCATCACGCCTTTGCGATACGAGTCGGGGAACAGGTTCACAGCTCGCCCGAGCTTTGGGCGCCGGCATTACAACCACTGCTGGCTGAGGCGCGTAGCGGGTTCGTTCGCCAGACCCACACCGAGGCCAGCGCCGCGATCACGGATTTCCTGGCGTACCGAAAGGCCCTGAACCTGGAGGGGGAACCCGTAGTCATTGTGGTAGCAGAGGATCTGACGACCCTACAGCACAGTCAGCAGGAGCTGCATATCTGGACCGCCGTCGTCTCCGGTATATTGTTAATATTGCTGTTGCTGGCGATCTGGCAGGCCATCCGACTCTCCCTGCGTTCTGTCGCCCAGCTCCAACAGGGCCTGAAATCTCTGCAAACCGGTGACCGCCATCGACTCAATATGGACGCGCCGGCGGAGTTCCAGCCACTGATCCGCCAGCTCAATCTACTTATGGATACGTTGGATCAAAGGCTGACGCGATCCCGCGATGCGCTCGCGAACCTATCTCACAGCGTAAAGACCCCGGTGTCGGCCGTACGTCAGGTTCTGGAAGACGACACCCGCGCCCTGGACCCGGAAATGCGGCAGCACCTTGCCCAACGGCTGTCCGACATCGACCACCAGCTTGAGAGCGAGATGCGCCGCGGCCGTTTCGCCGGACCGCAGGCGGGCAAGGCGGCACAACCCGTCAGTCAGGCGCGAGACCTGCTGTGGATGATGGGACGACTGTATACTGATAAAAACTTTGAACTGGAAAGCACCCTGGGCCCGGACACTCGATGGCCAATTGAAGAGCATGACCTGAACGAGATCCTCGGCAACCTCCTGGACAACGCAGGCAAATGGGCCGCACGAAGTTCAGTGCTCACTCTGGAAGACAGCGGGAACCAACTGATGATCACGGTGGAAGACGACGGTCCGGGCGTCGATCCCAAGGAACTCCCATCCCTGGGCACCCGGGGTGTAAGGCTGGACGAACAGACACCCGGACACGGCTTGAGCCTGGCCATCGCCAGGGAAATCACAGAACGTTACGATGGGCGCCTGCGGTTCAGCAATCGCGCAACTGGCGGGTTAAGTGTTTGCGCCACCATGCCCAGAGAACGCCACGGGTAATCGACCATGAAAATCGGAGAAATCTCGAAAGCGACCGGAATTCCGGTGGAATCCATCCGTTACTACGAGAAAATCGGCCTGCTACCGGAGCCGGCGCGGCTGGACAGCGGCTACCGCGACTACCGCCAGAGCCACCTCGACCGGCTGCTGTTCATCCGGCGCTGTCGCAACCTCGACATGGCGCAGGATGAAATCCGCGAGCTGATCCGCTTTGCTGACCAGCCCGACGCCGATTGCAGCCAGGTGGATGCGCTGTTGGCACGCCACCTGAACCATGTACGAGAGCGCCTGCGGGAGCTGGCGAGCCTGGAGGAAACGCTGGAGCAGTTGCAGCAAGCCTGTTCGCAGGGCCGCACGGTCAGTGAGTGCGGCATCCTGGGCGGATTGACCGCCGAGTCCGGTGAGCAGTCTCCCGCTGACCATCACAACCACGTGCCGGGCACCCACGGAACCCGCTGAAGATTTCTGCTATCCGTGGTTGACTCTGTAGCAGCTACAGGGTTTTCAATGAGTACAATCTGATAACAGGAGGTATTCATGGCTTGTAGCTGCTCAGCTCCCGAACCCAAATCCCCCGCCCCGGGCTTTCGCAAAGCCCTGTGGGTCGCATTGTGGGTTAACCTGATCATGTTCCTGGTGGAGGGTGTTGCCAGCCTTCAGTCCGGATCGGTGTCGCTGATGGCCGATGCCATCGACTTCTTCGGCGACAGTGCCAACTATCTGCTTTCACTGTCTGTGCTGTCCATGGGTATGCTGTGGCGGGGCCGCGCGGCACTGGTGAAAGGCATGACCATGACCGTATTCGGCGTCGCCGTTCTGGGCCGCGCCGTGTGGGTGGCCCAGAGTGGCATCACACCGGAACCCCTGACCATGGGCGCCGTAGGCCTGCTGGCCCTGGCCGCCAATATGGCGGTTGCCATTCTGCTGTTCCGATTCCGCGAGGGCGATTCCGACATGCGTTCGGTGTGGCTGTGCAGCCGCAATGACGCCATCGGCAATGTGGCGGTGATGGTGGCCGCGCTGGGCGTATTCGGCACCGGTACCGCCTGGCCGGATCTGGCGGTGGCCGCGGTGATGGGTGGCCTGGCGATCACCTCGGGCATCAGTGTGGTGCGCCACGCCCGCAGCGACATCCGGGAAGCCCGCGGCGCTCAGGCTTCGGGCTTTACGGGAGAACCAGCGCCACCATCACCGGAATGAACGCCAGCGCGAACAGGGTACTGAGCAGCGCGGTGCCCGCTGCCTGCCTTGGTGCGGTATCCAGCAGCGTGGCGATTACCACGGTGTTGGCGGCAATCGGGGTGATGGAAATGAGGAAGATGGCCTGGTAGACCGCCAGGTCATAGATGCCGAACAGGTTAGCGTCCAGCCACCAGAACAGCAGGGCCACCACCGGCCAGGTCACGAACTTGCCGAGGAACGCCAGGCCGGTGAACCGCAGGTTGCCGGCCAGGCCGCGGAAACTGAGGATGCCCATGCCGATGATCATCATGCCGAGAATGCTGTAGGCGCCCCGCAGGTTATCGAACAGCGGGGTAAACACCTCTGGTATGGACAGGCCGGAAAGATTCAGCACCACCGCCAGCATGAACGCGTAAACCGACGGCAGGCGCGCCACCCGCACCAGGGAATCCTTCAAGCTGTAGCGCCCTCTGGCCGCCAGGTAAAACCCCACTGAATTCTCGAACAGGGTGGTGCCGAGCATGCACACAATGTACAGGGCCAGGCCCTCCTGCCCGAACAGCAACAGCGCCACCGGGATACCGAAGTAACCGGTATTGCCGGTGCCCACGGAGAGCGGCATCAGGCTGGCGCTGCCGTCGCGGATAAAGCGGCGGGCCAGCCAGTGGTGCGCCACGCCAATGACCGAGCACAGGCCGAAGGTGAGCAGCGGCAACAGGATGACTTCCGGAGACAGGGGCGCCGCCATTACTCCCGAGAACACCACCGACGGGGTCATGATGTACAGCATGATGCCGGCGATATGCTTACCGCTGGCTTCCAGGTAACGGCCGGAAAGCCAGCCCAGGATCACGGTGACATACAGGGGAAGCAGTTTGTAGAAAAGGGCCAGCGCGGCTGCCATGGCTACTCCGATCAGGGCGGTGTCAGAATCCGGGCGGGCAGTCTATCATCACCGGGGGAGCCGCGCTTTTATTGACCCGGCCAATAACGCTTAATGATTCAAGTCATTTAACATGTTTTTGACTTACTGGAATACTGTCCTTTTCTGAACAGAAGCGAGTTCACGTGCGATGAAACTCCCTACCGGATCCTCTCTGTCGTCCGCCCCCTGCTACCTGGGCAAGCGTAACCCGGACATCATTGAAACCCCCTCCGCCCCGGCGCGGCAGGCACTGATCAATGGCTTGAGCCGGGTATTCGGCATCCATCTGAACGACGAAGCCAGCACCCCGGACCAACGTTTTCTGCGAGAACTGTCGCAGCTGTTCCAGCAACAGCGCGTAGAAGCAGAACACAAGCTGGAACGCCACGACCAGCCCTGGGGCCACGTGTATCTTATTCAGTACGGCATCCTGCGCCTGTTCCGGGAAGCTCCAAACGGCCAAACCGCCATTCACCATTTTTTCGCCGAAGGCGACATGGTCTGGCCGGTCTTCGGCCGCAGCCGCACGGCGCGAAATACCCTGTGCCTGACTTCAGTGACACCGGCAACGCTCTGGGTCGCTGACTTTTCCGCCTTCCGCTCCGCGTTGCAGGCCCAGGGAGACGGCGCCTGGTCCGGGTTTGCACTGGCGCTGACGGAAGAACTGGCGGAACTCACCAGCATGCGGGAATTTCGCAAACAGACGATGTCCGCGCGGGAGCGCTATCTGTTGCTGCTGGATGAGTATCCCGAGCTGATCAAGCGGGTTCCTGATAATCAGCTGGCGTCGTGGCTGGGCGTGGTGCCCGCCACCTTTTCACGGATCAAGAGTGCATTGAAAGCGGGTCAGAAATAAAAAAAGGGCAGGCCTGAACGGCCTGCCCTTGCTGCATCGCGCCAAGCGGATCAGCCGTGCAGTTTCACTGCCAGCTCGGCCACATGCTTGCCCTGATAGCGAGCGATGTTCAGCTCCTTCTCGCTGGGCTGACGTGAGCCGTCTCCGCCGGCAATGGTGGAAGCGCCATAGGGCGTGCCGCCGTTCATTTCAGAGATATCAAAGAAGTCCGGAATACCGTAGCCCAGCGGCACGATGACCATGCCGTGATGTGCCAGGGTGGTCCAGAACGAACTGATGGTGTGCTCCTGTCCACCGCCGGTGCCGGTGGAGGTGAACACGCTGGCTACCTTGCCGTGGAGTTTGCCTTCAGCCCACAGGCCGCCGGTCTGATCCAGGAAGGTGCGCATCTGCCCCGCCATGTTGCCGAAGCGGGTTGGCGTGCCGAAAATGATCGCATCGTAGTCGGCCAGCTCTTTCGGATCGGCTACCGGCGCTGACTGGTCGGCCTTGCCACCGGCATTGAGAAACGCCTGATCCGCCATGGTTTCCGGCACACGTTTTACCGTCACCTCCGCCCCGGACACCGATTTAGCGCCTGCGGCGATGGTGTCCGCCATGGTTTCGATGTGGCCGTACATTGAATAATACAGAACAAGAACTTTAGCCATGACCTGAGACCTCCTGCGTCTTCAGTAAGTGATGCAGGCAGGTTACCGCGGCCCTTGCGCCACGAAAACCGGAAGATTTCCGCAGGGATGTTCAGTTTTTTCGAACAATTTCACAGAACCGTCATCCGACAGCCGTTGTGTACAGGTGTACGCTCAAGTACCTTAGAGCTCATTACACACAGGAATTCCATCGGAACCCCATCGCAATGAGCAACCCCGACACTGCCGCCCCGAATATTCACCATCGGATTGAAGAGTGGCTCAACAGTGCAACTCACGGGCTGGGTGCCGTACTTAGCGTGATCGGCACCGTGGCGCTGATCGTTGCCGCCAGCCAGCTTGGTGATGTCTGGAAAATCGTCAGCTTCAGCATCTTCGGCGCGTCACTGATCCTGCTCTACCTGGCGTCGGCGCTGTATCACGGCGCTCGTCATCCGGAGCTCCGCGCACTGTTTAAAACCCTAGATCACTGCGCCATTTTTTTGCTGATCGCCGGAACCTACACCCCTTTCCTGCTGGTCAACATGCGCGGCACCACCGGCTGGACGCTGTTCGCCGTCATCTGGTCACTGGCCATTACCGGCGTGGTGCTCAAGGTAATCTTCAGGAACCGTTTCAAGCTGGCGCGGGTCGGCATATACCTCGCCATGGGCTGGCTGATCACCTTTGCCTCGTCGGACCTTGTCGCCAGCCTGAGTGAGACCGCACTCCACCTGACTATCGCCGGCGGCGTGGTCTACACCGCGGGGGTCATCTTCTACCTGGCCGACCGCATCCCGTACATGCATGCCATCTGGCACCTGTTCGTGATTGGCGGCAGCGCCCTGCACTTCAGCGCGATTTATTACGGGGTATTGCCCCACGCAGCTCCGGTCTGAAATAGCCGCGCAGGGCCTCCCTGATCACTCGTCGTGGGGAATCGGGTCCGGGCTGCGATCCCAACCCACCAGCGCCAGTGTCGCCACCACTCCCAGAAGCAGGCCCTGCCAGGGTTCGAAGAAGGCCAGGGCCGCGCCAATCAGCACCACGGTCCCCCGCGACGCGTTATCCCGGGGGATGGACATGGCGATGTAGGCACAGGCGAAACCGGTCAGCACCAGGGTCAACGACAGCGCCACCCCCAGCAGGGGTTTTAGCCCCGTCAGCAGCGGCAACAGGAAATAGATAAAGGGCAACCCCATCAGGTAGTAAGACGCCAGACCACTGTGCAGACTGCCGACGGCATTGGGGCCCTGCTTCCAGCGCTGAACCACAATCACATGCACCCCGGTCCAGACCGCCCCCTGGGTGGGGAAGAACGGCGCGAAGATGCCCATGATGGCGTTGCGGATCGACAGCGAGAAATGGGTACGATTGAGGTTGATATCAATGTGCTCGTCCTTGCGCGCCTTCAGGCCATCACGCAGCACCTCATTACCGGTGACCAGGTCACCGAACAGGATGATGTAGGCGATCAGCGCCAGTGGAATGCTTTGCAGAAACATCTCCTGGGAAGGCCAGCCGATCATCAATGGCGATGCCTTTGCCAGCGCCTCGCCCAACGGCGGCACCAGAATCCCCCACTGGATATCGAAATTGACCTCGCCCACCAGCGGGCCGACGATGGCCGCGGCCAGAAACCCCGGCAACAATCCGAGCGCGCCCAGCAGGAAGAAGAAGCGGTTGCGCTCCTTGAGCCTCTGCATCGGGACGGAGAAGGTGAAGATCAGACAAATGGCACAGGCAAGCCCGGTCGCGATGGGCTGCTCCAGCAGAAAGCGCTCGGCATCGTCGACGAACACCCGCTTGAGGGCGGCAATGGCAGCCCCCAGAATGATGCCGGCCTTGAGGGTATCCGGCAGCCAGATCACAAATCGTCGCCCCAGCCCGGTGATACCGAGCACCAGCACCAGGCTGGCAAACACCAGACTCAACGCGGTCATCGCCTGAAAGCGACTCGCCGGGTCTTCGTAGCCACCGATCACGAAGGCCAGAATCAGTGGCAACGCGGGTGTAATCCACCCGGCGGCGTAGGGTTCGCCGAACACAATCACCGCCGAGGCGATCAGGCTGGCGTGGATGAATGATAGCGCCACGGCTTCTTCAAAGCTCAGGCCAAAGAACGCGGTCATCACCGGAATCAGTGCCAGGCCGGTGGCGGCAGAGACAAACAGCCCCTGCAGGAATTCCGGCCAGCACAGCCGCGTGTGGTAAAACGGAAGACGGAAGGTAAACGGACCCCACCGCCAGCCTGCTAGTTCTGGTCTGTCTGCCATGCCGGGTACTCGCTTGTTGGTTTTGTTATTGGTGACTTGATTATGGAAAGGGGGCACCCATTGCGCGAATGAATCTTTCTGATCAGGCCGAATAAGCAGGATTTATTGAGCGCCCGTCGCGGGAGCTACCTCCAATGCCCCCAACGTTCGCAGCCACCTACCTCCTATTGATTACAACCTATAAGAGACTGTTTTAAATAGCTTTTATTTAGCTCAACGGTGGAAAAGAAGGCCGACGGTGATCGCCTTCCGATGGGAAGCAGGGTTTTTGATTATTCTCAATTTTCGCCGCGCACACGGCGACTACAGTCACTCCATATCCCAATATCCATGATATGGAGAGCATTATGGACACACCCACCATCGCCACCCGCGGGGAACAAAACCGGGCCCTGGGGCTGTCGACCCTGGCGTTCACCCTGTGCTTTGCCGTGTGGACGATTTTTTCCATCATTGGCATCCGGCTAAAGCAGGAATTCGGGCTCAGCGATACCCAGCTCGGCCTGCTGATGGCCACCCCCATCCTCACCGGCTCCATCAGCCGGCTGTTCCTCGGCATCTGGACCGATCGCTTTGGCGGCCGCCTGGTGTTCAGCGTGCTGATGCTGGTGACCGCCGCCTGTGTCTACGCGCTCACCCTGGCCAACAGCTACAACATGCTGCTCGCTGGCGCGCTTGGCGTTGGCCTTGCGGGCGGTGCGTTCATTGTCGGCGTCACCTACACCTCGGCATGGTTTGAGCCCGGCAAGCAAGGTACGGCCCTGGGTATTTTCGGCGCCGGCAACGTGGGCGCGGCCGTCACCAATTTCGGTGCGCCTTTCCTGCTGGTAGCGTTCGGCTGGGAACAGACCGCCCAGATCTACGCCACCATTCTGGCCATCATGGGCATTCTCTTTCCGCTGATTGCCAAAGAGGACCCACTTGCGTCCCAGCGGGCCGCCCGTCGTTCCCAGTCGTTTTTCCAGCAGCTCAGCCCGCTGGCCGACCTGCGGGTATGGCGCTTCTCGTTGTACTACTTCTTCGTGTTCGGGGCCTTCGTCGCCCTCGCGCTGTGGCTGCCCCACTACCTGATCGAAGTGTACGGCCTGGACATCAAGACCGCCGGCATCGTGGCCGCGCTCTACACCATTCCGGCATCACTGTTCCGCATACTGGGGGGCTGGATGTCTGACCGTTATGGCGCGCGACGGGTCATGTACTGGACGTTTATTGCCTCTACCGTCTGCACCTTCCTGCTCAGCTACCCGCCCACGGAATACCGGATCCAGGGCATCGACAGCACCATCAGCTTCAGCCTTGAGCTGAACCTGATCGGCTTTATCCTGCTGACGTTCGTGCTCGGCTTTTTCATGTCGCTGGGCAAGGCCGCGGTGTTCAAACACATACCGGCCTATTACCCGAACAGCGTCGGCGCCGTGGGCGGCGTGGTCGGCATGATCGGCGGGCTCGGTGGTTTCCTGCTGCCGCTGACCTTCGGCATGCTCAATGACGTTATTGGCATCTGGCAAAGCAGCTTCATGCTGCTGTTTGTGATCGTTGGCTGTGCCCTGGCCTGGATGCATTACGCCATCCGCAGTGCAGAGCGGGTTGAATGGAGTGCACAGGAAGAAAAGACCGACCTGCCCGAACTGTCCACCCCCAGCGCTTTTGTGCTGGAGGAATGGAAGCCGGAAGATAAGACCTTCTGGGAAACCAAGGGCAAAAAAATCGCCACACGCAACCTGTGGATTTCCATTCCCAACCTGTTCCTGGCCTTCGCCGTGTGGACCATCTGGAGCATCCTGGTCGTCAAGATGCCCAGCCTGGGCTTCACCTACAGTTCCAACCAGCTGTTCTGGCTGGCTGCGCTGCCGGCGCTGTCCGGCGCCACTCTGCGGATCTTTTACAGCTTCATGGTGCCCATTTTCGGCGGGCGACGCTGGACGGCCATTTCCACCGCCTCGCTGCTGGTGCCCTGCCTGTGGATCGGCGTCGCGGTGCAGGATACCGACACACCCTATCTGATCATGCTGATCCTCGCCCTGCTGTGCGGTTTCGGCGGCGGCAACTTCGCCTCCAGCATGGCCAATATCAGCTTTTTCTTCCCCCAGGCACAAAAAGGCGGTGCTATGGGCCTCAATGCCGGCCTCGGCAACCTTGGGGTATCCGGCATGCAGTTGCTGGCGCCGCTGATCATCGCCACCAACGCATTTGGACCGATGGTGGGTGACCCGCTGATCATTCAGGACGGCACCCGTGCGGGGGAACCCCTGTGGCTCCAGAACGCCGCGTTTCTGTGGGTACCGCTGATTGTTATTGCCGCGGTGGCAGCCTGGTTCGGCATGAACGACATCGCCGATGCCAAAGCCAGCTTCCGCGAACAGGCAGTGATCTTCCGGCGCAGGGACAACTGGCTGATGTGCTGGCTGTATCTGGGCATGTTCGGCAGTTTCATCGGATTTGCCGCCGGCTTCCCGCTCCTTTCAGGCATGCAATTTCCGAACGTGGATCCGGTCAAGTACGCTTTCCTGGGCCCCCTGGTCGGCGCTCTGGCACGGCCAGTGGGAGGAATGCTGGCGGACAAGCTCGGCGGCGCGAAAGTCACGCTCTGGACCTTTGCGGTAATGATTGCCGGCGTGTTCGGCGTCATGTCGTTCCTGCCGGGCAAGGTCAGTGACGGCAACTTCTGGGGCTTCTTCGGCTGCTTCCTGCTACTGTTTGTCGCCACCGGCATTGGCAACGGCTCCACCTTCCGCATGGTACCGGTGATTTTCCGCAACCTGCTGATGAGCGAACTGCCGGGCCGTCCCGAGGACGCCGGCAAAGCCGCCAATCGCGAGTCCGCTGCGGTCCTGGGCTTTATTTCCGCCTTTGCCGCCTACGGAGGCTTCTTCATTCCCAAGGCTTATGGCACGTCCATCGACCTGACCGGCGGCGTCTTCGCGGCACTGCTCGCCTTCGTGGCCTTCTACGCCAGCTGTCTGGTGGTGACCTGGTGGTATTACGCCAGAAAGAACGCCCCCTCGCCCTGTTGAGCGCCCACCGACGACTCCCTCGCTGCCTGTCGGGGGAGTCGGTCTCGGGTATAATGCACCACCTCAACAGAAGGAGAGCCTGATGACCCGCTGGCTGGTAAAAACCGAACCGTCCGAATGCAGCATTGCTGACTTTGCGGCTGCCGACAACCAGACCATTCCCTGGGACGGCGTGCGCAATTACCAGGCCCGCAACTTCCTGGCACAGATGCAGGAGGGCGACGAGGTGCTGGTCTACCACTCCAGCTGCAAACGCATTGGTATTGCCGGCATTGTCCGGGTGGTTCGCTCGGCCTACCCGGACCCATCGCAGTTTGATCCGGATTCCCCCTATCACGACTCGAAAAGCACGCCCGAGAAGCCTCGCTGGCAGGCGGTCGATCTGGCCTATGTGCGCACGCTGCCGCACCTGCTGCCGCTGGACACGATCAAAGCCATGCCGGGGCTGGACGGATTTCCGCTGATCCGGCGAGGCAACCGGCTGTCAGTCATGCCGGTCACCGACGAGCAATGGCACATTCTGCTGGCCAACGCCTGAGTAAAATCCAGACTACCCAATCCCCGCCCAGCCCTTTAGAATTCCGCACCTGCGAATTATCTGGAGCCGTTGTTTGCCATGTCATCCGAATTAAGCCCTGCCTCCGGTTTCGAGCAACTGCGCCGCATTGAATCCAGCAAGATTTTTCAGGGCGTGGTTATTGCCATCATTATCCTGTCAGCGCTGACCATCGGCGCCAAGACCTACGATGTGCCGCCGCTGGTCGAGCAGAGCCTCAGCGTTCTTGATAACGCCATCACCCTGTTCTTCCTGATCGAGATCCTGTTCCGCTTCGGTGTGTGCAATGACAAGAAGCGCTTTCTGTTCGACGGCTGGAACCTGTTCGACACCCTGGTGGTGATCGGCAGCCTGATCCCGCTGGACAACTCCGAAGCGGTGCTGCTGGGACGCCTGCTGAGAGTATTCCGCGTGTTGCGCCTGGTGTCGGTGGTGCCGGAGCTGCGCTTCCTGATCAACTCCCTGCTCAAGGCCATCCCGCGCATGGGCTACATTGCGCTGCTGATGTTCATCATCTTCTACATCTACGCCGCCATGGGCTCGATGTTCTTCGCCAAGGTTGATGAGGAACTGTGGGGTGACGTCGCCATTGCCATGCTGACCCTGTTCCGGGTCGCCACCTTCGAAGACTGGACCGACGTCATGTACGCCACCATGGACGTCTACCCACTGAGCTGGATTTTCTACCTGACCTTCATCTTCCTCACCGCGTTCGTATTCCTCAACATGATGATTGGCGCCATTCTTGAGGTGATGAGCGAGGAGCAGAACGCCCAGCAGGCGCAGAAGGCCCATGATGAGCGGGATGAGATTGCCCGCCAGCTCAGGGGTGTGCAGGAACAGCTGCAGGCGTTGACGAAGCAGGTATCGGAACGTTCCGGGGACCGCTAGGCCCCCGAAGCGCCTGGCTCAGGACTGAAACTCAGAACGGCTTGGTCATCGCCAGATGGAAAATCGCCATCACCTGGACCAGTGCCAGCACCGTTGCCACCAATCGCACCGGCAGGCTTTTGGTCTGCTTCAGCGCAAACACCCCCGCCACGATGTAACCGATCAGCAGGAAAACCTTGGCGGTCAGCCAGCCGTGCACAAACGGCATCCAGGGCGTTACGAACAGCAGGCTGATGGCCGCCGCCAGCAGTACCGTGTCATTGGCGTGGGGAATCCAGCGTAGCGGTGTTTGCCGCCAGTCAGGTTTGCCAACCGCATCCAGTAACAGACGCAGGGCAAGAAGTACCACCGTCAGGTAGGCGGTGGTCATGTGCAGGTGCTTGAGAATCAGGTACGCGCTCATAGGTCATTCCATTGTTAATCAAAACGATAGCCGCATTGTACGCAAAGATACCGCTTACTGGGTATGTTCTTCTCTTAAACATACATTTATTATGATTTTTATTGTCACACCCTCAGTGGAGTTGCAGTCATGCAGGCCATCCCGACCACCGAACCCGTCGCTGCCACCGCGAGTGTCGGCCAGCTTTTCGGCTACCCGTTTCGCATTTTCTTCCTGTCGATGACCTTGCTGGCGCTGCTCGCCATACCGCTCTGGGTGTTACAGGTCAGCGGCGTGGTCACCCTGCCTCTGGCGATGCCGGGGCTGTTCTGGCACCAGCATGAAATGCTGTTCGGGTTTCTCTCGGCTGCCATCGCCGGCTTCCTGCTGACCGCAGTGTGCGTGTGGACGCAGACCGAGCGCACACACGGCCCGCGGCTGGTGCTGCTGTGGTCTGTGTGGCTGGCCGGCCGCCTGCTTCTTGCGCTCGGAGCGGAACTTCCGGAGTGGCTGGTACACGGCGTTAATCTTGCGTTCCTGCCACTGGTAATGATTGATGCGGGCTGGCGCATCTGGCGGGTACGACAGAAACGCCAGCTGATGATATTGGTTATCCTCGGCCTGCTCTGGCTGATGCAGATCGGATTTGTAACGCGGCTCGACCCCACCTACAGCCACGGCGCGCTGATCATGGCCCTGGCGCTGATCAGCGTGATTGGCGGTCGCATTACCCCGGCTTTCACCAGCGGGTGGCTGCGACAGCAGGGGCGCGATGGCGCTGCCGTAAAAACCAATCCGGCCCTGGACATGGCCACTTTGCTCAGCATGGTTCTGTTGCTGGCCGCTCTGGTCACCGGCTGGCAGACGGCCACCGCGATGCTGGCATTGATATCATCAGGGCTGATGCTGGTGCGCCTGGCGCGCTGGAAAGGCTGGCTGGCCCGCAAGGAACCGCTGCTGTGGATTCTGCACCTGTCGATCCTGTGGGTACCGATGGCGCTGTTGCTGTTGGCCGGCTCCGTTCTCGCTGGCTGGCCCACCTCGGCCTGGACCCACGCCGCGGGCACCGGTGCGGTCGGCTGCCTGATTCTGGGGGTGATTGCTCGCGTCTCTCTTGGTCACACGGGACGCCCCCTGGCATTGCCGGGGGGCATGGTGGCCGCGTTTTTCGCCATCCATCTGGCGGCCCTGATCCGGGTGATGACAGCATTTGACGTCCTGCCCTGGCACGCCGGCATCGGCATCAGTACCCTCGTTTGGCTGCTGGCCTATGGCATGTTCCTACTCCGTTATACCCGCATTCTCGCCAGCCCCCGGCCAGACGGCCGCCCTGGCTGACGCTCGACTCCTTTCATTTTTCCGCCCGCTTTCCACCAGCGTTCCGCACCGGAGGCGTTTGACCTCCGGCTGCAGACGCTTCTCCGGAACAGGCAATCATCAACTAATGGTCAATAGCCAACACTGAAATTCCCGCTACAGTATAAGAAACCATTTTGTAACAGGGATAACCGCACAATGCCCCCAGAACAGTACCCGGACCACTTCGATAAAGAAGACCTGATCAAATGTGGTCATGGCCAGTTGTTTCCCGGCGCCATGCGCCTGCCCATCGACGAGATGCTGATGGTGGATCGCATCACCCACGTGGGCACCGATGACGGCCTTTACGGCAAAGGCAGCCTGGTAGCCGAACTGGATATCGATCCGGAGCTGTGGTTCTTCAAGGTGCACTTCGAAGGCGACCCGGTCATGCCCGGCTGCCTGGGGCTCGACGCCATGTGGCAGCTGGTCGGGTTCTACCTGGCCTGGACCGGCGGCGAAGGCAAGGGCCGGGCGCTGGGCGCCGGAGAAGTGAAGTTTTTTGGCCAGGTGCTGCCCACCAACAAAAAGGTGCGCTATTACCTGGACATCAAACGCCTGATCAAGCGCAAACTGACGATGGCCATTGCTGATGGCCGCATGGAAGTGGATGGCAAGGAAATCTACACCGCCAAAGACCTGCGGGTGGGTCTCTTCACCTCCACCGATGATTTTTAGGAGCTAACAAGATGCGTCGCGTTGTCGTTACCGGCATGGGGATTGTCTCCAGCCTTGGCACCAACCAGAAAGAAGTCACCCGGTCGCTGAAAGAGTCCCGCTCGGGCATCGGTTTCAGCGAGGAGGCGAGAGATAACGGCCTTCGCAGCCACGTCTGCGGCCAGATCAACCTGGACCTCAAGGAGCTGATTGATCGCAAACTCTGGCGCTTCATGTGCCCGGCTTCCGGCTACACCTACCTGGCCATGCTCGAGGCCATCGCGCAGGCGGGGCTGACCGATGAACACATCAAGGCCGACACCACCGGCATTATCTTTGGCCAGGGTGGCGCTTCCACCGTCGAGCTGCTCGACTCCATTGATACCCACCGCGACCGGGGCATTCGTCGCGTCGGACCCTATCGCGTACCACGCACCATGGGCAGTGCCATCAACGCATCCATCGCCACCGGCTTCGGCATCCGCGGCATCAACTACGGTATCACCTCCGCCTGCGCCACCAGCGCTCACTCCATTGGCCATGCTGCCGACCTGATCGCCCTCGGCCGTCAGGACGTCATGTTTGCCGGCGGCGGCGAGGATATTCACTGGACCCTGAGCCTGCTGTTCGACGCCATGGGCGCGTTGTCGACCAAGTACAACGACACGCCGGAGCTGGCGTCGCGCACCTACGATGCCGACCGCGATGGCTTTGTCATTTCCGGCGGCGGGGGCGTGCTGGCACTGGAGGCACTGGAGCATGCAGAAGCCAGGGGCGCCAACATTCTCGGCGAGCTCGTCGGCTTCGGCGCCACATCCGATGGCGCCGACATGGTCGCCCCCAGCGGTGAAGGTGCGGTGCGCTGCATGAAGCAGGCGATGAAAAACCTGGACGGCGAGATCAGCTACATCAACACCCACGGCACCAGCACACCGGCCGGGGACGTCACCGAACTGAAAGCCCTGCGGGAAACCTTCGGCGACAGGATTCCGCCCGTGAGCTCCACAAAACCCCTGTGCGGCCATGCCCTGGGCGCCGCCGGCGTGCACGAGGCCATTTACAGTCTGATCATGCAGCGGGAGGGCTTTATCGCCCCGTCGGCCAACATCCAGACTCTGGATAAAGGCGCGGAAGGCTACCCGATTGTGCGCGAGCGCATGGACAACCAGAAGCTGGACCTGGTCATGAGCAACAGCTTCGGCTTTGGCGGCACCAACGCCACGCTGGTGTTCAAGAAGTTCGAAGGCTGATCAGGACAGCCTGACAGAGCGATATTCAGCCGGGGAGGTACCCATCCAGCGCTTGAACGCCCGGCTGAATGCGCTCAGTTCCGAGAATCCGAGCTGCTCGGCAATCTCTACCAGCGGCTTGGTTCTGTCCTGCATGTAGGTAAGTGCCTGCTTGCGGCGCACCTCCTCCAGCAGACGGGCAAACGTTCGCCCCTCACGACGCAGTTTCTTATGCAGCGTATAGCGGCTCATATGCAGCTGGGACGCCACCACCTCAACACCCACCTTGCCCCGGGCAAGTTGGTTACTGATTAGCGAGCTCACCCTCATACTCAATGTCGCCCTCGCCACCTCTGCCTCAAGAGGCTTCGATGCCATGCGTTGTACCTCCTGAACCGGGCTCGTGGCCCAATAAGCCAAAGAAACAGCGTACACATGTTAGCCGAAAACATTCAATACGACCTTTGCGCAGGATCAAATGAACATCGTCTAATTGCAAAGCATAGGCCACGCCGGTTGCATTGAGGTTGCAGCGCCCTTAGTGCCCCATGGGTCGATTAAGGTATAATCACCGCCGCGCACAATTTAATACCTGACTATTTTACTCTGGTATTGTATAATCGCTCGCCAGAAGCATCGGATTCAGCCCGCCTGAACAACCACCGGGCACCAGAAATCCGACATCCAAAAAGCGATTGCAGGGCGTACTCACTGGATGAGCGACCACTGCAACACCCGAACCGATGACATCCGCCCGGCGCATCCGAAGCGACGGAGCCGGCGACACCAAGGGCCTCGGGCCCACGATGAGAGAATACGGAGCGACGATCATGGCGACCACCGATAAAGAGGTGAACGAGCTGATCAAACGGGAATACGAACACGGTTTCGTGACTGAAATCGAATCCGACACGTTCGAACCCGGCCTGAACGAAGACGTAATCGCCCGCCTTTCTGCGATCAAGAAAGAGCCGCAGTGGATGCTGGACTGGCGCCTGAAAGCCTATCGTCGCTGGCTTGAAATGGACGAGCCCGACTGGGCCCACGTTGGCTATCCCAAGGTGGATTACAACTCCATTTCCTACTATTCCGCGCCCAAGCGCAAAGAAGACATGCCCCAGAGCCTCGATGAAGTGGACCCTGAGCTGCTGAAAACCTACGAGAAGCTGGGCATTCCGCTGCACGAGCGCGAAAAGCTGGCGGGCGTGGCCGTTGACGCGGTGTTCGACTCTGTTTCTGTGGCAACCACCTTCAAGGAACCGCTGGCCAAGGCCGGCGTGATTTTCTGCTCCATATCCGAAGCCATCCAGGATTATCCGGAACTGGTGCAGAAATACCTGGGCACCGTGGTGCCCCACGGCGACAACTTCTTCGCCGCCCTGAACTCCGCAGTGTTCTCCGACGGCACCTTTGTGTATGTGCCCAAGGGCGTGCGCTGCCCGATGGAGCTGTCCACCTACTTCCGTATCAACGCCGCCAACACTGGTCAGTTCGAGCGCACTCTGATCATCGCTGAGGACAGCAGCTACGTCAGCTACCTGGAAGGCTGCACCGCGCCGATGCGCGATGAGAATCAGCTACATGCGGCGGTGGTCGAGCTGGTGGCGCTGGACGACGCCCAGATCAAATATTCCACCGTGCAGAACTGGTATCCGGGCGATGAAAACGGCAAGGGTGGCATTTTCAACTTTGTTACCAAACGCGGCGCCTGCATTGGCAAGAATTCCAAGATCTCCTGGACCCAGGTGGAAACCGGTTCCGCGGTCACCTGGAAATACCCGAGCTGCGTGCTGCGGGGCGACAACAGCGTAGGCGAGTTTTATTCCGTGGCGCTGACCAACAATTTCCAGCAGGCTGACACCGGCACCAAGATGGTTCACCTGGGCAAGAATACCTCCAGCACCATCATCTCCAAGGGTATCTCGGCGGGTAAGAGCTCCAACGCCTACCGCGGGCTGGTGAAGTTCGGCCCCGGCGCGGAAGGTGCCCGCAACTTCACCCAGTGCGATTCGCTGCTGATCGGTGATCGCTGCGGCGCCCACACCTTCCCGTACATCGAGAGCAAGAATAAGTCCGCCATCGTCGAGCACGAGGCCACCACCTCCAAGGTCAGCGATGAGCAGATGTTCCTTTGCCGCCAGCGCGGCATCGAGCCGGAACAGGCGGTGTCGATGATCGTGAACGGCTTCTGCAAGGAAGTCTTCAAGGAGCTGCCGATGGAATTTGCCGTGGAAGCCGGCAAGCTGCTGGAAGTCAGCCTCGAAGGCTCCGTTGGTTAAACGCGGACAACCGAATTCATACTGTTTAAAGAAGAGAGAACCCGACAAATGCTCAGCATCAAGAACCTGCACGCCTCCGTCGAGGGCAAAGAAATCCTCAAGGGCATCAACCTGGAGATCAAGGCCGGGGAAGTTCACGCCATCATGGGCCCCAACGGCTCCGGCAAGAGCACCCTGTCCCAGGTACTGGCGGGCAACGAGGCATTTGAGGTAACCGAGGGTGAAGTCACCCTGAACGGCGAGAACCTGCTGGAACTGGAAACCGAAGAGCGCGCCCGCGAAGGCATCTTCCTGGCGTTTCAGTACCCGGTGGAGATCCCCGGCGTCAGCAATCTGCAGTTCCTGCGCACCGCGGTGAATGCCATGCGTCAGCACAAGGGCGAAGGTGAAATGAACGCGGCGGAATTCATGAAGTTGGCGAAAGAGGTGTCCAAGCAGGTGGATCTGGACCCGGCGTTCCTCAAGCGCGGCGTCAACGAAGGCTTCTCCGGCGGCGAGAAGAAGCGTAACGAGATCATGCAGGCACTGCTGCTTCAACCAAAGCTGGCGATTCTGGACGAAACCGACTCCGGCCTCGACATCGACGCCCTGCAGGTGGTGTCCAACGGCGTGAACGCGCTGCGGGCCGAAGATCGCGCCATTTTGATGGTGACCCACTACCAGCGCCTGCTGAACCACATTGTGCCGGACTACGTGCACGTGCTGGCCGGCGGCAAGATCGTCAAATCCGGCGGCCGTGAGCTGGCCCTTGAGCTGGAAGAGCGCGGTTACGGCTGGCTCGGCATCAAAGACGAAGAAGCAGCCAACTCAGCCAACTGAGGGAGAGCGGAATGAAACCAGCACCAACTTTATCCGCCGCGTTCCTTCACCCGGCCGGGCAATTACTGCCTGAGCCGTTGCTGGCGCTGCGTAAACAACGGGGTACGGCGTTGGTGGATATGCCACTGCCCACTCGCAAAACTGAAAACTGGAAATACTCCAGCAAGTACCTGAAGCTCACGGACGACATGGCCATTTCGCTGCCTGCCGACGGCAAGTCCGGCAGCAGCCTCGCGGTACCGGGCTACAGGGTGGTATTTCTCAACGGCGTCATGATGCCGGAAGCCAGTGATTATCCGGACCTCAACGGCATCACCATCGAGCGCTTCGGCGATCTCGACGACGACACCGCCGCTACCCTCGCCGACCGCATGGACAGCACGCTCGACAACAACGCCGTGCAAATGGCCCGCCTGAATTCCGCGCGCTTCGAGGACGGCCTGCTGATCCGCCTGGCACCGGATGCCGTGCTGGACCAGCCGCTGTTCATCGTTCATGAAGTCACCGCCGACGCCAGCGGCTCGGCGTATCCGCGCATCTTTGTAGAGGCCGGGCGCCACAGCCAGATCACCCTGGTGGAGGAATACATCTCCAGCGGCGGCGAATCGGTCATGGTTAACACCGTAACCGAGTTCACCCTGGCCGATGGCGCCAATGTGACCAGCATCCGCCTCAACACCGAGGGCGACAATGTGCAGCACATCGGCGCTACCGGCGTCCGCCAGCAGCGCAGCTCCCGTTTCGAGAGCCATTGTGTCGGCTTTGGCGGGCCGCTGCGTCGGCACGATCTGCAGGTGCGCCTGGAAGGCGAAGGAGCCGAGTGCAAGCTCAATGGCGTGGTGGTCACCCAGGGCAAGCAGCATTACGACAACCACACCACCATCGAACACGTCGCCGCCCACTGCAACAGCGAGGAAACCTACCGCAACATTGCAGCGGATCAGTCCCACGCCGTGTTCAATGGCCGCATCCACATTCATCAGGATGCCCAGAAGTCCAACGCGGACATGAACAACAAGAACCTGCTGCTGTCCAATGGAGCAGAGATCGACACCAAGCCGGAGCTGGAAATTTACGCCGATGACGTCAAGTGTGCCCACGGCGCCACCATCGGCCAGCTCGACGAGGTTTCGTTGTTCTATCTGGTATCCCGTGGTATCGGCCGGCGGGAAGCGAATGTGCTGCTGACCATGGCCTTTATCAATGAACTGGTAGAGCAGATACCGGTGGAACAGGTGCGGGAGACCGCCCATAGCCGGCTGAACCAGTTCTTCGACCAGACCTTCGAGGGGGCGTAAGCGGTTATGACCGATCTGTCCGTGGCAAGAACAGCGCAGCAGTCCGCGTTTGACGTGGACGCCATTCGCCGGGACTTTCCAATCCTGTCGCAGCAGGTCAACGGCAAGCCGCTGGTGTACCTGGATAATGGCGCTTCCGCCCAGAAGCCGGTGGCGGTGCTGAATGCCATGGATCGCTATTACCGGGAAATGCACTCCAATGTGCACCGGGGCGCCCACACCCTGGGCGACCGGGCAACGGCCGCGTTTGAAGGTGCTCGGGAAACCGTCCGTGACTTCCTGAACGCCGGCAGCACCCGGGAGATCATCTGGACCCGCGGTACCACCGAAGCCATTAACCTGGTGGCCAATGGCCTCGCGCCACGGCTGAAAGCCGGCGACGAGATCCTGGTCAGCCACATGGAACACCACGCCAACATCGTGCCCTGGCAGATGATTGCCGAGCGCACCGGCGCAAAAGTGGTGCCCATTCAGGTGACGCCGGAAGGCGAGCTGGATCTGGACTCCTTCAACAGCCTGCTCAACGAGCGCACCCGCATTCTGGCCATCACCCACGTGTCGAACGTGCTGGGCACGGTAAACCCGGTCGCCCCGCTGATTGAACAGGCGAAAGCCCGTGGCGTGCTGACCCTGCTGGATGGTGCCCAGGCGGTGCCCCATTACCGCCCGGATGTGCAGGCGCTGGGCTGTGATTTTTACGTGTTCTCGTCCCACAAACTGTTCGGACCGACCGGCATCGGCGTGCTCTACGGCAAGGCGCAGCTGTTGGAAGAGATGCCGCCGTACCAGGGTGGTGGCGAAATGATCGAGCGGGTGTCGTTCGACCGCACCACCTGGAACACCCTGCCCTACAAGTTCGAAGCGGGCACCCCGGCGATTGCCGAAGCCGTTGGCCTGGGCGCCGCGATTGAGTACCTCGGCCGCCTCAACCGGCCCGCGATGGAAGCGGCAGAAGCCGCCCTGCTGGCTCGTGCCAACGAACTGGTGGCCACCGTCCCGGGCATGGAGGTGATCGGCACCGCGAAACACAAAGTGCCGGTGATGTCCTTTAAAATTGCCGGCCTGCACCCCAGCGATATTGGTACGTTGCTGGATCAGCAGGGCATCGCTATTCGCACCGGCCACCACTGCGCCATGCCGTTAATGGATTTCTACGGAGTTCCCGGTACTGCCCGGGCCTCCTTTGCGTTTTACAATACGCTGGACGAGGTGGACCAGTTGTTCACCGCACTGCAGAAAGTCCAGCGCCTGTTTGCCTGATGGAGGTGGAATAATGACAGCCGAAGTCTTCACCCCGACCGTCGCCGTCACCATGACGCCCAGCGCGGTCAGACACGTGCGCAAACAACTGGACAAGAAGCCGGAGGCCAAAGGTATCCGGCTCGCCATCCGTAAAAGTGGCTGCTCCGGTTTCAAGTATGAAACCCAGTGGGTCGAGGAAGTCGCCACTGACGACAAGGTGTTTCACATTGATGGCGTCGACGTGTTCGTGAAAGAGGAACACCTGCCACTGGTGAACGGGATCGAGATTGATTTCGTCACCGAAGGCGTGAACTCCATGTTCCAGTTCCGTAATCCCAACGCCACCGCCGAGTGCGGATGCGGTGAGAGCTTCACCGTCGCGTAATCCGACGTCACAGATCAAAACAGCGAGGCCAGTACAGGCATGCAAGAACGGGAAGTTGTCCTGACCAAACGCGAGGTGGAAGCCCGCCTTGTCCCCGCCGGAACCGAGATCATGATTCCGTCGGACACCTTTGTGACCATCACACAGTCACTGGGCGGCACCTTCACCGTGGCGGTCAACGGCAACCTTGCCCGCATCGAGGGCCACGACGCCGATGCGCTCGGCAAACAACCGCTGGAAAGCAGCTTCGACACGCCGGAAGACGGTACCGTCAACGAGAATCAGGTGTGGGAATCCATGCGCAACTGCTACGACCCGGAGATCCCGGTCAACGTGGTGGACCTGGGCCTTATCTACGAGTGCAAGATCGAGAATGGCACGGACGACGGCAATCATGTCTACGTAAAAATGACGCTTACCGCCGCTGGCTGTGGTATGGGACCGGTGATCACCGAAGACGTCAGGCGCAAGCTTGAACATGTGCCCAATGTCGATAAGGTCACCGTAGACCTGACCTTCGATCCGCCGTGGAGCAACGACATGCTCACCGACGAAGCCAAGCTTGAACTGGGAATGCTGTAATGACTGCCAGCGAACAGACTTTTCTAGACAACCCGCTGGGGAAAGACACCACCCTGGAAGACGTTCTCGACGGCTTCGAGTTTCTCGATGACTGGGAAGAGCGTTATGCGTTTATCATCGACCTGGGCAAACAGCTGCCCTCATTTCCCGACGATGCCCGCATTGAAGAGAACTACGTGCACGGATGCCAGAGCCAGGTCTGGCTGATTCACCACTACGACGAGGACAGCGGCAAGCTGTTCCTGCTGATCGATTCAGACGCGATGATTGTGCGCGGGCTGGCCGCCATCATCCTGGTGGCCCTGAACGGCAAGACCCCGCGGGACCTGCTGGCCACCGACATCGACGAACTGTTCGAGAAACTGGATCTGTTCCGCCATATCTCCCCGACCCGGGGCAACGGCCTGCGGGCCATGGTGGGCAAGATCCGTGATACCGCTGCCCGGGTGGCCGCCGCCTGATTACCAGATGATGGCCACATCATCCCGCTGAATATTGATCTCGCCGCCCGACAGCGGCATCTCGCCATTGCTGAAATCCGGATGCACATTGCGCAGGGTCACGCGGGTCTGGCTGTCTGACAGCTCGGGCGTGCCGCCCAGGGAATCGAAAAACTGCTGGCTGCGATACAGGTTCAGTTCGTCTCCGGGGCGCAGACCGGCGGTTGCACCGGACGCGAGCGTGACGCGATTGCCATCCACGCGAGTGACGCGGGTGATAAACGGCTGACACGCCAGCGCTTCCTGAACCGCAGAACTCATTTCCGCCATCACCTCGCCCACGGCCTGACCATAGGCCGTTTCCTGAAAGCCGGCGGAAGCAAAACCGGACGACGCGCCCGGACCGGCGTTCCATTGCGCTTCGGTGGCAAACCGCTTCTGGTAGACCGGTGCGCCGCTGAAGCCGTCGAAGACCGTCATGTCCGCCACAAAGCGCCGATTCTGGTTGGCCATGCCAATACCACGCTGCATCCGGTCCAGCACCGACGTACCCCAGGCCGAGGGATCGGAAACCCCGAGGTCACGAATAACGCCGGCAACCACGAACTGGACATCCATCTCCCTCGCAACCTGCATCACATTGGTCAGACTATTATCAAAATTCTGCTGCGTCGGTGCGTTCAGAAGATCCTGAAACAGCCGCGAAGTGGTGGCACCAAACACTTGCAAGCGGCCGGTCTCCCGCAGGTCCGACTGCAGCTGCTGCGGCAAGATTTCGCCGGCATCGTCGATGCGACCCACGCGCGCCTGATCCGGATACAGAATTGGGAAACCGGTCACCGCCACCCGTTTCTTCAGATCCGCCGCACGGCCGACACCACAGCTCGGGCCCTCTGACACGTCGGCGCGAACGGTGACCCGCAGCAGGTCACCGCGCCGGTATTCATCAACAATGCGGGCATCCCGCGCCCGGGCCGATGAAGCCACCTCCAGCCGGGACTCGGTCAGCACACCGTTCTCCATGGTGTCGTGGCTTTGGATGTTCGCTTGGTATTGAAGCGCCACATCCCTCAGGGCTGCCTCGCGCGCTTTTTCACGGGCCGCCTCCAGATCGCCGTTGTAGATGGTGGCGTGTCCGATGCCTTCCAGCACCACGGCCTGTGCCGCCGGAGTCGCCACCACGGCGACCAGCAGGATCAGGATAAGCGCCAGAAACGGCAGAAAACGCACACTGGTCATGGGCTGTCGGTCACTCATTCAGACATTCGTTCGGTCAAGGTTCATTCAGGCTTCAATCAAGATAGTAAAGGGAATCAACGTTGCGGCTCTGAACATCGCCCACGCTGTCGTTGCCCGGCGGCATGGGAATCGGGCACAGATCCCGCACCTTTTCATCGGACACTTTTGCCGCACAGGCCAGAAAGCGGGGGGCCAGTTTCAGTTCCATCACGGTCTCGAACACGCCATCGCTGTGTTCTTCGACCGCAATTGTCTCGGCACCACGAATATAACTGTCCACATAGGTCCGGAACATATCATTGCGGAGCACGAAATCGTTCACCGTGGAGCTGCCGAAAATCACCGTGCCATACACCCGTTCGGCGAGGTTGCGATAGGCATCGAGCTGTGAGGCACGCCGTGCCAGCAGACGTTTACGGGTGTCCACCGAATCTGCTGCAGCATTTTCGTAGGTTCCGAAGCCACTCACTCGCACCGTGATCGGCTCCGGATGCCGCTCGAGCTCGTCGTCCTGATGAATCGACACCGGCGCACAGGCGGCTACCGCCAAGGCAAGCACAGGCATCATCATCCAGCGCAAGGTCATGAGCACTCTTTGCATAAAATCGTGTTCCTGCCGCATACAATCGTGGTCCCGGGATTCCGGGGTCATGGTTTCTCTGAGGAGTTCCTATGAAAAAATCACGCCATGTTTTCTAACCCTTTGATTAGCTGAAACTCAGCCTGCTCACCGGCAATTCTCCCTCGCCCGGGCGGCAAAAAACCACCGCTATTTACATCAGGAAAACAAACCGTTACCGCTTCACTCATGAGAAACCATTGGAACTTCTCTAACCTGACAGGCGTGTAATAAATGACGTGCTGAACCAACACAAAAAACAGGAAACCCTATGTCCGGAAATCGCCTGACCAAGCTGTCGCTCGCCATTGGTCTGTCTGTTACCACCACCGCCGCTCTTGCCAGTCCACAGGCGTTTATGTCCTCCCGCTCATTTGCCATGGGCGGAACCGGCGTGGCCGTTGCGCACCCCGCAGCGGCCGGCATGTCCAACCCCGCCATGCTGGCGGCTGATCACCACCAGTGGTCCGATGATTTCGGCCTGATCCTTCCGTCGGTGAACGCTCGCATGGCAGACGAAGAGGAAACCATCGATCAGATCGATGATATCCAGGACACCATCGACCGCTTTGAGGACCTGGACCGCGGCTCCAACCCGGCTGAGGCCCAGAACGCCGCCGGAGAGCTGCGCCGGCAGCTCAACGAGTTTGACCGCGACACCGTGCGTACCGACGTTGGCCTGGGCCTGGCTGTCGCCATTCCCACCGACTCCTACTCGGTTGGCTTTTTCACCAGCGCCAATTTGCAGGCGACCGTGCGCGGGGAATTCGATGAAGACGACGACGCCTTCCTGGCGGCCCTTGAGAACGCCGATGCCGCCACACTTGAGGCCGCCGACCTTGACCGTGACCTGCAATCCCGTGGGCGGGTGCTGGCGTCCGCTGTGGTGGAAGCCGGGGTGAGCTTTGCCCGCTCGCTGGAACTGGACAATGGCAACTCACTCCAGCTGGGCGTGTCGCCCAAATACGTCCAGCTGCGCACGTTTCAGTACACTGAAACCGTCGCCGGCTTCGAGGACGACGACTTCGACGAAGACGACAACGAAACCACCAAGAGCGGTTTCAACGTGGATTTTGGCGCCGCCTATGCCTTTGGTGAAGAGCAGCGGTGGAACGCCGGCGTGGTGGTCCGAAACCTGATTCCCATGGAGCTGGACTCCGCCGCCAGCGACGACCCGCGCAAGATGGAAGAGGAGTACACCCTGGAGCTGAACCCGATGGTCACCGCCGGCATCGCTCACAAAGGCCAGTTCCATGTGCTGACCGCTGAAGTCGATCTGACGAAGAAAGAAGGGTTCGGGTACGCCGACGACACCCAGTGGCTGGCCGTGGGCGCCGAGTTTGACGCGTTCCGCTACGCCCAGCTGCGCGCAGGTGTGCGCCAGAACCTGGCGAGCAACGACGACAACGACGGCATCGAGGAAAAAACCCAGTTCACCGCCGGTATCGGCCTGTCGCCCTTCGGTGCCCGCCTGGACATCGGCGCACTGATCAGCGATGCCGACGTGGGTGCCGCCATCGAGCTCGGCGCCGCGTTCTGACGCCCTGCCCGGCGTTGCCGGGCAAACTGGCAGCCTACAAAGCCCGGTTCGCAGGAACCGGGCTTTTTTTGCACCGGTTTGCCTCTACCGCCGCCAGCGCCGATAATCCCGGAACATTTCCGGCATTGGAGCATTCCCGGGCATATGGAAACCTTTCTGGTGGGCGGCGCAGTACGCGATGAACTTCTTGGTCTTTCCGTCAAAGACCGGGACTGGGTCGTTGTGGGGGCCACTCCAGACGAGATGCTCCGGCGCGGCTTCAAGCAGGTGGGGGCGGATTTTCCGGTCTTCCTGCACCCGCAAACCCGGGAAGAATACGCCCTCGCCCGCACCGAACGGAAAGCCGGCCGCGGCTACCATGGCTTCACGGTGTACAGCGCACCGGATGTCACCCTGGAGGACGACCTGCGCCGCCGGGACCTGACCATCAACGCCATGGCGCGTTCCGAATCCGGGGAGCTTGTCGATCCTTTCCACGGACAGGCCGACCTCCAGGCCCGCCAGTTGCGTCACGTGTCCGAGGCCTTTGCCGAAGACCCGCTGCGCATCCTGCGCACCGCCCGCTTTGCCGCCCGCCTCGCCCCGATGGGCTTTCGCGTGGCCGACGACACCATGGACCTGATGAGGCAGATGGTCGCCGACGATGAGGTCGACCACCTCGTCGCCGAGCGGGTGTGGCAGGAAATCCAGCGCGCCCTCCATGAAAACGAGCCCGGCACCTTCTTCCAGGTACTGTTCGACTGCGGCGCCCTTGCCGTTCTCATCCCCGAGCTCGCCGATCGCGAGACGTTTAACCGTTCCCTCGCCGCCCTTCGCTGTGCGGGCGAACAGAGCGAAGACACCGACGTACGCTTTGCCGCGTTACTGTCGCCACTGCAACAGGCGCAGGCCAGCGCCCGCGCCAAAGCTCTGAAAGCGCCCAACGAATGCCAGGATCTTGTGCGCCTGACCAACTTGCTGAGCAATCGGATTAGCCACCAGAGCGCAATCGGTACCGACGAGGAAGCCCTGCTCGGCGCCCTTGACGACACCGATGCCTGGCGACGCCCAGAGCGGTTCCAGCGCCTGCTGAAGGCTCTGTTCTGCGCCCTGCCAGAAGAGTGTCACGACGCCGTCTGTCGGCTCAGAGACGCCGAACAGGCCGCCACCGGCGTGGAAGCCAAAGCGTTGATGGCGCAGGGTTACAAAGGCAAAGCGCTGGGCGAAGCAATCCGGCAGGAGCGCCGGCAACGTATAGCCAGACTCATTCAACAGCAGCAGGCCTGAGCCATGAGCAGATCCCCCGTCGCCCTGATAACCGGCGCCGCCCACCGCCTGGGCGCCCGCACCGCAGAGGTGATGCATGCCCGCGGGTGGAACGTGGTAATCCATTACCGCTCCCGCGGTGAGCAGGCGCAAACCCTGGCGGACCGGCTTAACGGCGAACGCCCGGGCTCTGCAACGACAGTGCAGGCGGATCTGAGCAAACCCGAGCAAGTGACCGCCCTGGCCGGCGCGGCGATCTCCGCCTGGGGCCGGCTGGATGGCCTGGTCAACAACGCCTCAGTGTTCTACCCCAACCCCACCGAGGCCGCGACCTTGGACGACTGGCACACCATCATGAGCGCCAACCTGCAGGCGCCCTTCTTTCTTGGCCAGGCCTGCCTGACGGCGCTGCGTGAGACCGGGGGGGCCATTATCAACCTCATCGACATTTACAGCGAGAAGCCCCTGGCCGACCACCCGCTGTATTGCAGCAGCAAGGCCGGCCTCGCGGCCCTGACCCGCTCCTGGGCGAAAGACCTGGCGCCGGCGATTCGCGTCAACGGTGTTTCCCCCGGCGCCATTCTCTGGCCGGAAGGCGAAGGCGAGGTGGATGAGGAACACCAGCAGGCCATCCTGTCCAAAACCCCCTTGGCCAGAACCGGAAACCCCGACGACATCGCGGCCACCATTGCTTTCCTGATCTGCGATGCGCCCTTTATCACTGGCCAGATTATTGCCGTCGACGGTGGCCGTAGTTTGAACATGTAGTGCTTGGCCGCCCGGGCGAAGTTGGGCGGATTGGCCCAAAACACGCTGTGAATACCTCCCTGTACGCTCGGCTCCGCCATCCATGGCTCCGCACGGTTTTGGGCCAATCCCCCCAACCCCGCCCTGATTTGGAAGGCATCCTCTACCACTTTCATCGCTTTGGTCGCTTTCCTCCTTTCCGATACAATGTCGGTAATGACTTCCCTGCAGGCGCGGAGCATTGTCACCGCGCCTCCCGAACCGGAGAAAAATTATGCGTGATGTCGTCATTGTTGCCGCCAAACGGACTGCCGTGGGCAGTTTCGGCGGAGGCCTGTCGAGCCTGCGTGCCGACCAGCTCGGCTCAGCCGTTATCAAGGCCCTGTTGGATGAGACCGGTATACCCGCCGAGCAAATCAACGAAGTGGTACTGGGGCAGGTGCTGACCGCGGGTGTCGGCCAGAACCCCGCCCGTCAGGCGTCGATCAACGCCGGCGTACCCGCGTCTGTGCCGGCCATGACCATCAACAAGGTGTGCGGCTCCGGCCTGAAAGCTGTTCACATGGCGGTGCAGGCAATTCGTACCGGCGATGCCGAACTGATGATTGCCGGCGGCCAGGAGAGTATGAGCCAGGCACCACACGTGCTGCCGAATAGTCGCAACGGTCAGCGCATGGGTGACTGGAGCATGGTCGACACCATGATCAAAGACGGACTGTGGGATGCCTTCAACGACTACCATATGGGCATCACCGCCGAGAACATTGTCGAGAAATACGGCATCAGCCGGGACGAGCAGGACGAGTTTGCCGCCGCCTCCCAGCAGAAAGCCGTGGCGGCCCGTAACGCCGGTTATTTCGACAGCCAGATCGTGCCGATCAGCATCCCCCAGCGCAAAGGCGACCCGCTGGTTATCGACAAGGACGAGAATCCCCGTGACGGGGTGACCGCTGATGGCCTTGGCAAGCTGCGACCGGCCTTCAAGAAAGATGGCACGGTGACCGCCGGCAACGCATCTTCACTGAACGATGGCGCCGCGGCGGTCATCGTCTGCAGTGCCGAAAAGGCACAGGAGCTGGGCCTGACGCCGCTGGCGACCATCAAAGCCCACGCCAATGCCGGCGTGGATCCGACCATCATGGGCACCGGCCCGATCCCGGCGAGTCAGCGCTGCCTCAAGCTTGCGGGCTGGAGCGTGGACGACCTGGATCTCATGGAGGCCAACGAAGCCTTTGCGGCACAGGCCATCTCGGTGAACCGGGATCTCGGCTGGGATACCAGCAAGGTCAATGTGAACGGCGGCGCCATCGCCATCGGCCACCCCATCGGCGCGTCCGGCTGCCGCATACTGGTCACCCTGCTGCATGAGATGCAGCGACGTGACGCGAAAAAAGGACTGGCCACGCTGTGCATCGGCGGCGGTATGGGCGTAGCCCTCGCCGTCGAGCGCTGAGCCCATGCTGCATGTGGTGCTGTACGAGCCGGAGATACCGCCGAATACCGGCAACATCATCCGTCTCTGTGCCAACACCGGCTGTCAGCTGCATCTGATTGAGCCTCTGGGGTTTACCCTGGAGGACAAGCAGATGCGTCGGGCGGGGCTGGACTACAGCGAATACGCCACGGTGAAAGTGCACCGGAATTACCCGGCGTTTCTGGACAGTGAGCGCCCTGCACGGCTGTTCGGCCTGACCACCAAGGGCAGCAACCCGTATCACCAGGCCAGGTTCCGGGACGGGGATTACCTGATGTTCGGCCCGGAAACCCGGGGGCTGCCGGCAGATATTCGCGAATCGCTGCCCGCGGAACAGCGCCTGAGAGTGCCCATGCGACCGCAAAGCCGCAGCCTCAATCTGTCCAACACCGCCGCCCTGGTGGTCTACGAAGCCTGGCGCCAGATGGAGTTCGAAGGCGCCGTCTGAGCCGCAGTCGCCAGGCATAAAAAAACCGGCATTCGCCGGTTTTTTAGTTCGCAGCTAACTGAGGCGGTCTCAGTGCGTCTGCTCTTCTTTCGCGTCACCCGCGCCTTCTTCCTGCTTGCGCTTGAGCGCCTGGGCATAGATGGCGTCGAAGTTCACCGGCGCCAGCATCAGGGCCGGGAAGCTGCCTTTGTTCACCACGCCGTCGATGGCTTCGCGGGCATAGGGAAACAGAATGGTCGGGCAGTAGGCGCCGAGCATCTGGCCCAACTGCGGCCCTTCAATGCCCTGCAGCAGGAATACACCGGCCTGCTGAATCTCGACAATGTAGGCCACCTTCTCACCCATCTTGGCGGTCACCGTCAGGGAAAGCACCACTTCGTACTGGTTGTCGCTGACCTTGTTGTGAGAGGTGTTCAGGTCCAGATTCACCTGCGGCTTCCACTGCTCCTGGAACACCACCGGGGAGTTCGGTGATTCGAAGGACAGATCCTTCACGTAGATACGCTGCAGCGCGAATTGCGGCTGGTTCTGGTTTTCGCTGCCCGCGGCGCCTTGCTGGTTCTCAGCCATGTTCAATCCTTTTCGTATTATTCAGTGTTTTACTTCTTGGTCAGGGGAAGGTTACTGCTTTTCCAGTCTGCAATGCCACCATTGAGACGGACCACGTTCTCATATCCTTCCGCTTTCAGCTGTTTGACCGCCATGGCCGAGTGCTGGCCCATCTTGTCGGCCACAATGATCTGCTTACCCTTGTACTTTTTCAGCTCGTTGGCGCGGCTCTTAATGGCGTTCAGCGGGATATTCACCGAGCCGGTAATACGGCCCTCGCCGAAATCCTTGCGGTCACGGATATCCACCACTACGGCTTCATCCCGGTTGATCAGGCTTACCGCACCCTGCGCTGAAATTTTCTGCCCGCCACGGCGGGACTCCAGCACCAGAATCGCCAGCAGAAACGCTACAAACAGCGACACCAGAATGTAGTGGTTGACGGCAAATTCAATAAACCTGTCCATGAAAACACCCAGTTAATTAGTTTGGCGGGATTATACACACCCTGTTGCGGTGACAGAAGGCAGACCTACGTGGCCTGACGGAATGAAAACGGTTAGAATCTGCACGTCTCTTTTCAAACTTCAAAACCATACCGGATCAAGTGATGACTGCGACGCGTAAGCCGACTGCACTGATAATTCTGGACGGCTGGGGCCACCGTGACCCGGCTGACGACAATGCCATCAGCAACGCCAATACCCCGTTCTGGGACCAGCTCTGGCAGCACCAGCCGAAAACCCTGATCAACACCTCCGGTATGTTCGTGGGCCTGCCCCAGGGCCAGATGGGCAACTCCGAAGTGGGTCACATGAACCTCGGCGCCGGCCGTGTGGTTTACCAGAGCCTGACGCGCATCGACAAGGATCTGGAAGACGGCACCTTTGCAGAGAATCCTGTACTGTGCACCGCCATCGACAAGGCCGTGGGCAGCGGCCGGGCGGTTCACCTGATGGGCCTGCTGTCGCCGGGCGGCGTACACAGC
The DNA here is from genome assembly GCF_018424605.1 of Marinobacter lipolyticus. Classification (GTDB taxonomy): domain Bacteria; phylum Pseudomonadota; class Gammaproteobacteria; order Pseudomonadales; family Oleiphilaceae; genus Marinobacter; species Marinobacter lipolyticus_B. The sequence continues at coordinate 143,214 of NZ_QTKT01000007.1, forward strand.
CATGAAGAACACATTCTGGCTGCTGCGGAAATGGCTGCGGCCCGCGGGGCAAAAGAAGTCTACATTCACGCCTTCCTGGATGGCCGCGACATGCCGCCGCGCAGCGCCAGGCCATCGCTGGAAAAGGCCGCCGCCAAGCTGAAGAGCCTGGGCGTCGGGCGTGTCGCCTCCATCGTCGGCCGCTATTACGCCATGGACCGCGACAACCGCTGGGACCGGGTCGAAGCCGCCTACAACCTGATGACCCTGGGCGAGGCCGAGTTCACCGCGGCGGACCCGGTCTCCGCCCTGGAGCAGGCCTACGAGCGCGGCGAGAACGACGAGTTCGTCAAGCCCACCCGAATTCACAGCGCCGGCGAAGCGGAAGGCACCATCAACGACGGCGACGCCGTCCTGTTCATGAATTTCCGCGCCGACCGTGCCCGCGAGATGACCCGCACCTTTGTGGAGCGGAACTTCGAGGGTTTCGATCGCCGCAAGCACCCGGAGCTGGCGGATTTTGTCATGCTCACCGAGTACGCCGCCGACATCAAAACCTCCTGCGCCTACCCGCCGGAGCAGCTGGTGAACGGCCTGGGGGAATATGTCTCGAGCCTGGGCAAAACCCAGCTGCGGATTTCCGAAACTGAGAAATACGCCCACGTTACCTTCTTCTTCAACGGCGGGCTGGAAACGCCCTTCGAAGGGGAGGACCGCATTCTGGTGCCGTCACCCAAAGTCGCCACCTACGACCTGCAGCCGGAGATGAGCGCACCGGAGGTCACTGACAAACTGGTCGAAGCGATCAAGAGCGGCAAGTACGACCTGGTGATCTGTAACTACGCCAATGGCGACATGGTCGGCCACACCGGCAAGCTCGACGCTGCCATCAAGGCCGCCGAGTGTCTGGATCACTGCGTCAAACGCATCGTCGAAGCACTCGACGAAGTCGGTGGCGAGGCACTGATTACCGCCGACCACGGTAACTGCGAACAGATGACCGATCCGAACTCCGGCCAGGTCCATACCGCCCATACCATTGGCCCGGTGCCTCTGGTTTACACCGGCCCCCGCCATGTTCACCTGAAAGACGACGGCAGCCTGAGCGATGTGGCTCCGACCCTGCTCAACCTGATGGGGCTTGACCAGCCAGCGGAAATGACCGGGCACAGCCTGGTAGATATCGATTGACTGAGCGGTGCCTGCCCCGTTGGCTGCTGACAGCGGCACTGCTTTGCGGTGCCCTGCCGGCACTGGCCGAGGAAGAAGTGACGCCGGCTCAGATCAAGGCGCTGAAGGAACAGATCGCCGATATTGATGAGTGGCTGGCAGACGCCGAAGACGATCGCTCGTCCCTGGAACAACAGCTGGCCGATATCGAACGGGATATCGGCCGGCTGACCCGGGAACGGCGAGACCTTCGCCGCCAGGCAGAAGAACAGCTGCAACGCCTGAAGACGCTGGAGAAGCAGGAAACCACCCTTACCCGCACCCTTGAAAGCCAGCGCGAAAGCCTGAAAAAGCAGATCCGCGCCGCCTGGATGGAGGGGGACGCCCCTGCGGTGAAAGTCCTGCTCAACGAGATTGATCCGGACAAAATCGCCCGCACCATGACCTACTACGAGTATCTGAGCCGCGACACCGTGCGGCGGCTCGAGGTGTTCAATGAGAATCTCCGCCAGTTGCGCGCCACCCGCCAGGATGTTCAGGCCACCCGGGTTCGCCTGAGCAAGCTGGAGCAGGACGTCGAGCAACGCCAGCAACAGCTGGGCGCGAACAAATCGAAGCGGGAAGAAACCCTGGCAGCACTGAATGCCCAGATCAGCAATCGCCGGGGGGAACGGCAGGAACTGGTCTCTGACCGCGAGCGCCTGGAAAAGCTGTTGCGGGAAGTGGAGGAAGCCATTGCCAGCATTCCCGCTCCCAACGAGTCAAAACCGTTCAGGTCACTGCGGCAAAAACTGCCATGGCCAGCCCGGGGCCGCGTGTTCAGTGACTTTGGAACCCCCTACGCCGAAGGCAAACTGCGCCGCAACGGGCTGCTGATGAACACCGCCGAAGGGGCGGACATCCGCGCCGTGCATTACGGCCGGGTGGTGTTTGCCAACTGGCTGCGGGGCTTTGGACTGATCACCATTGTGGATCATGGCGACGGCTACATGACCCTGTACGGCCACAGCAGCAGCCTGTTCACCAGCCCCGGTGACTGGGTAGACGCAGGCCAGCCCATTGCCGCCGCAGGCCGAACCGGTGGCACCAACGATCCGGCGCTGTATTTCGAAATCCGACACAACGGCAAGCCGGTCAATCCGCGCTCGTGGCTGGCCAGGTGAGCCCGGTCTCGTCCGGCACGGCCAAGGGCTGACAAACCCCGACAGTACCGCCATACTGTCCGAACGGGCAGAAAACTGTTCAACCATCGGAATAAACACAGGATAAGTGAATGAGACGGGCCAGAAGTACACAACACGCCGCAACCATCCGCGCACTGACTCTGATTACCTGCTTTATTGCACTTCCGGGCCTTGTCCAGGGTCAGGAAGCCGATGACCGGACAGAAGAACTGCTGCAGGGCGTGCAGAATGGCGAGCGGGTGCAGATCCAGCTGCCCGATCCGGAAGAACAGCTTCCGCTGGAGGACCTGCGCAAGTTCACGGAAGTGTTCGCCCGCATCAAGGATGCCTACGTTGAGGAAGTGGACGACCGGACATTGCTGGAGAGCGCCATCAAGGGCATGTTGTCCGAACTTGACCCGCACTCAACCTACCTGGCTCCGAAAGATTACGAACAGCTCGAAGAAAGTACCTCCGGTGAATTTGGCGGCCTGGGCATCGAAGTCGGTATGGAAGACGGGTTCGTCAAAGTGATTGCGCCGATCGACGACACCCCCGCACAGAAAGCCGGCGTTCAGGCCGGCGACCTGATCATCAAGCTCGGCGACAAGCCGGTCAAGGGTATGTCCCTTGAGGAAGCCGTCAAACTCATGCGGGGCAAACCCGGCACGGTGCTGAGCCTGACCATCATGCGCGAGGGCGAAAGCGCGCCCATCGTCATCGATGTGGAGCGAGCCATCATCAAGGTTACCAGCATCAAGTCCCGGCTGATTGATAACGGTTATGGCTATGTGCGCATCACCCAGTTCCAGGCAGACACCGGCACCCAGTTTGTCGATGCGCTGACCGCCCTGGAGGAAGACTATGGCAAGGACCTCGACGGTCTGGTGATCGACCTGCGCAACAACCCGGGCGGCATTCTGCAGGCCGCGGTAGAAGCGGCTGATGCCCTGCTCGACGAAGGCCTGATTGTCTATACCGAAGGTCGTATCCAGAGCTCCCGCCTGCGCTTCAACGCCAAGGCCGGCGACCTGATGGAAGGCACCCCGATTGTGGTGTTGATCAACGGCGGCTCGGCCTCGGCGTCGGAAATTCTGGCCGGTGCGCTGCAGGATCATCAGCGCGCGGTGGTGATGGGCACCCAGTCCTTCGGCAAGGGCAGCGTACAGACCGTTATTCCTCTGGACGAGACCCATGCCATCAAGATGACGACCGCCCGCTATTACACGCCAGATGGCCGTTCCATCCAGGCCAAGGGCATCAAGCCTGACATCGAAGTCAAACCCGCCGAACTCCAGGAACTCGATGGCCAGCCCTTCTTCACCGAAGCGGATCTCAGTGGCCACCTGGAAGGCCAGGGCGAAGGCGAAGAGACCACGGCCGAGGAACAGCAGAACGCCTCGGCTGCCGAACGGGATTACCAGCTGCGTTCAGCACTGAACCTGCTCAAGGGACTGCGGATCCTGGACAGACGCGAGAACGGATCGGATCAGGCCAGCAGCACGGATTAATGCCCTTGAACAAGCTCCTTACCCTGGTTGCCACCGCAGTGCTGGCAACCTCCGTCAGTGCGCAAACGCCCGTCGAGCAGAACGACGGGCAGATGCCACCCACCATTGCCATCATCATCGATGACATGGGGCACAACCTGCACGAGGGCACACGGCTGGTGAACCTGGAACAGCCGATCACCCTCGCCTTTCTGCCCTATCGCCGACATACCGAGACGCTGGCAAAGCTTGCCCACCAGCGGCACAAGGAAATCATGTTGCACGCCCCCATGGCCAACACCCGCAATTTCGGGCTGGGCCCGGGCGGGCTAACGCCCGACATGGACGCGCAAAGCCTGAAAACCACGCTGCGCCGGGCGCTGCAGTCGATTCCCCACGTCAAGGGCGTGAACAACCACATGGGCAGCCTGCTTACCCAACAGCTGGCGCCCATGGACTGGGTTATGTCCGAGCTGGACCGCTACCCGGTCTATTTCGTCGACAGCCGCACCATTGCCTCCTCCATCGCCGGTGAGGTTGCCGACGCCTACCGCATCCCCACCCTCACCCGGGACGTGTTTCTGGACCATGAACAGACCGAGGAATACGTGGACAGGCAGTTCAGACTGCTGATCAAGCGGGCGAAGGAGAACGGAAGCGCCGTTGGCATCGGCCACCCACACACGGTGACCGTGGACTATCTGGAGAAGCATCTGCCGCTGCTGGATGAGCAGGGAATTGCGGTGGCCACCGTAAGCGGCCTGTGGGCGATGAGGAACAACAACCGCCCGATGTTTGCGGAAGGCGAAAAGCAGACCATTCGGCCCGCTTACGCTAAAAGTGAGTAATGTTTCGATGCCTGGTCTTGGCTTGTCGGATTACGGCGTAGCCTAATCCGACCTACGGTTTACTCGCGAACTTCAATACCTTGCGCTTTCATAAAAGCCTTCGCTTCCGGAATCGTGTGCTGGCCGAAATGAAAGATCGACGCCGCCAGCACCGCATCCGCCCCGCCCTCGGTTACACCGTCAGCCAGATGCTGTAACTCGCCTACGCCGCCGGAGGCAATCACCGGTACCGACACCGCATCGCTGACCGCACGGGTGAGCCCGAGATCAAAACCGATCTTGGTGCCATCCCGGTCCATACTGGTCAGCAACAACTCGCCGGCGCCCAGCTCGGTCATTTTCCTGGCCCATTCCACCGCGTCCAGGCCGGTAGGCTTACGGCCGCCGTGAGTAAAGATTTCCCAGCGCGGGGCCTCCCCCTCCGCCGACACTCGTTTGGCGTCGATGGCTACCACAATGCACTGGCGCCCGAAGCGTTCGGCCGCCTCGCGGACAAACTCCGGATTGAACACAGCCGCGGTGTTGATGGAGACCTTGTCAGCGCCGGCGTTCAGCAGCTTGCGGATATCGTCTACGGTGCGCACGCCACCGCCCACGGTCAACGGAATGAACACCTGGCTGGCCATGCGCTCCACGGTTTCGTAGGTGGTGTCGCGGCTTTCGTGGCTGGCGGTTATGTCCAGGAAGGTGATCTCGTCTGCGCCCTGCTCGTTGTACTTGCGGGCCACTTCCACCGGGTCGCCGGCGTCGCGGATATCCACGAAGTTTACGCCTTTGACCACGCGGCCCTTGTCCACGTCGAGGCAGGGAATGATGCGTTTGGCCAGTGCCATCGTCGGTATCCTTATGCCTTGAGGCTGTCGCAGTAGGCCTGGGCCTCTGCCACATCCAGCGTGCCCTCGTAGATGGCGCGACCGGTGATGGCGCCAAGGATGCCCTTGTCAGCCACGGTGGCCAGGCGCTTGAGGTCGTCCATGTTGGTAACGCCACCAGAGGCGATTACCGGAATGCCGCCGGCTTCCGCCAGCGCCGCCGTGGCTTCCACGTTCACGCCCTGCATCATGCCGTCGCGGCTGATGTCGGTGTAGACGATGGAATCCACGCCGTCGTTGGCAAAGCGCTTGGCCAGATCGGTGGCCATCACTTCCGACACTTCGGCCCAGCCGTCGGTGGCAACGCGACCGTCTTTGGCGTCCAACCCCACGATGATGTGGCCCGGGAATTTCTTGCACATCTCGGTGACGAACTCGGGCTCTTTCACGGCTTTGGTACCGATAATGACCCACTGCACGCCGGCCTTCAGATAGGCCTCAATGGTTTCGGCAGAACGGATGCCGCCGCCGATCTGGATCGGCAGGTCCGGATACTTGCGGGCGATGGCCTGAACAATTTCGCCGTTCACCGGCTCACCGGCGAACGCGCCGTTCAGATCCACCAGGTGCAGGCGGCGGGCGCCGGCTTCCACCCAGCGGGTCGCCATATCAACCGGGTCGTCACCAAATACGGTGGAATCGTCCATGCGACCCTGGCGCAGGCGAACGCATTTGCCGTCTTTCAGATCAATGGCGGGGATAATCAGCATGTTCCGGTCCAGTCAGTAAAGTTTTTCAGTAACTGCAGCCCCGCCCGGGCGCTTTTCTCCGGGTGGAACTGCGCTGCAAAAATATTGTCTTTCGCCACCGCAGCGGCCAGATCCACACCGTAGTGGCTGCGGCCGGCAATCTCGGCGTTGCCCTCGGCCTCGGCGTAGTAGCTGTGCACGAAGTAGAAACGGTCGCCGTCTGGAATGCCGTGCCAGAGCGGATGATCGATGGTCTGGTAGACCTCATTCCACCCCATGTGAGGCACCTTCAGGCGCTCACCGCGCTCGGTCAGGTTGTCGCCGAAATAGCGCACCTGTGAGGGGAACAGCCCGATGCAGTCAACGCCACCGTTCTCTTCGCTGCGGGACATCAGTGCCTGCATGCCCACGCAGATGCCCAGGAACGGACGGTCCTGCGACACTTCACGCACCAGGGTATCGACACCCAGGCGGCGAATCTCGGCCATGCAGTCGCGGATGGCGCCAACCCCGGGCAAGATAACCCGGTCGGCTTCGCGGATGGTGTCGGCGTTGTCAGTGACCAGTACGGTGGCGTCAGGGGCAACGTGCTCGACCGCCTTTTTGGCAGAGTGCAGGTTGCCCATGCCGTAGTCGATGATGGCAACGGTTTTCATGATTGATGCGGTGTCCTTGGATGACCGTTTACAGAGAGCCTTTGGTCGACGGGGTAATGCCCGCCATGCGCTCGTCCATCTCGATAGCCATGCGCAGTGCACGGCCGAAAGCCTTGAATACCGTTTCGATCTGGTGGTGGGTATTCTTGCCCTTCAGGTTATCGATGTGCAGGGTCACCATGGAATGGTTCACGAAGCCGTGGAAGAATTCCTCAAACAGGTCCACATCAAAACCGCCGACGGCACCACGGGTATAAGGAACGTCCATCATCAGGCCAGGACGGCCGGAAAGGTCGATCACCACTCGGGACAGCGCCTCGTCCAGCGGCACATAGGCATGGCCGTAGCGACGGATGCCTTTCTTGTCACCCACCGCCTGCTTGAAGGCCTGCCCCAAGGTGATACCGATGTCTTCCACGGTGTGGTGGTCATCGATGTGCAGGTCACCTTTGGAGACAATGTTCAGATCCACCAGCCCGTGGCGGGCGATCTGGTCCATCATGTGCTCCAGAAACGGCACACCGGTGTCGAAGGACGACTGTCCGGTACCGTCCAGATTGATCTCAACGGTGATCTGGGTTTCGAGGGTATTTCTTTCTACCCGAGCCTTGCGTTCGGCCATGGGGACTCCAAGTCATGAATGGGCAAAATGCCGGAAACTGATGATTCGCGGATTATACCTTTTCTGAATCCCGGAGTCCCACAATGGGCTTTATGGCGTTGATAGCCGACTCGCTCAGAAGGCTTTCTTCAGGTTGTTCATGTAGGTGTCCACCAGGCTGTTGAACTCATGCTTGATGACCGGGCTGATGGCCAGCTTCAGCAGGCTCGGCAGCGGCACGGTAAGCTCGGCGCTGGTCTGGAATTTCACCGCGGTGGCCTTGTCGCCTGCGGCTTTCACCGTCCACGACCCACGCACCACACCATTACCCTCGCCTTTCACCGGCTCCCAGGTAATCCTGCCGTTGTCTTTGTCGGCGGCGTATTTACAGGCGTACACGGACTGGATGGCGTGCTTGTCGACGCCCACTTTTTCCATTTCCCAGCGGTAGGTGTTGTCGCCCAGGTCGACCAGCTTGTCCACTTTCGGGAAGTGACTTGCAGAACGGGGCACATCGGCCAACAGATCGAACACTTCGTCGTAACCGCCCGGTATTTCGAGTTCCCGGTTCAGCTCGATCGATACGGTGATAGCCACAGCCAGCTCCTTTTTATCGTTGTAACGTAGTCATGATGACAGTGTGAAAATCAGAGCGCCTATTTTGGCCTATCACTAACGTATTGTCATACATCGGCGCTTTTATTTTGTTACCCCTGCGTTATCCTTAGGTCAGTTTACATTGCGGCGCCCGAACGCATAAAAAATGGAAGGAAGCCTGAATTATGAAAGCTGTTCGCTATATTGCCCTCGGTATTGTTGGCCTTATTGTGCTGGCGATTGCCGCCGTGGCGATCGCCGTCATGGTGATCGATCCCAACACCTACAAGCCGCAAATCGAGAAAGCCGCTGAAGATGCCACCAATCTTGACCTGATCCTCGAGGGCGACATCGGCTGGTCGTTCATTCCCCTGGGCCTCGAGCTCAATGACGTGGAAGCCACCCTGGAAGGCGAACGCTTTGTGCGCCTGGATCAACTGGTGGCCCAGGTGAATTTCTGGTCACTGATCACCATGTCGCCGCAGGTGAACACCTTCCTGCTTGACGGCCTCGATGCCCGCCTGAACGTGGACAAGGACGGCAACGGCAACTGGACACGGGTCATGCCGGAAGGCGATGCAGCGCCGGAAGAAGAAACCGCAGCTGCTGAAGAAGAGCCGGCCGCGCCCGAGACAACCGACGATGCCGCCGCGGACCGCGAACCGCTGAACTTCAACGTCGAGAACGTGCAGATCAGCAACGCCCAGATTCACTACAATGACGAGAGCACCGGCCAGTCTGTCACCCTCGAGGACTTCACGGTCAACGCCAGCGAAATTACCCTTGGCAGCAGCTTCCCCCTGGATGTCAGCTTCCACTTCGAAACCAACCAGCCCCAGTTCGCCGTGGACGGCCGGCTCAATGCCCGCCTTGCCGCCAACGAAGCCCTCAACGAATTCGGCATCTCGGATCTGGAAGCGGTGTTCGACATGAATGGCGAACCCTTTGGCGGCAATGCCGTTACCGCCGAACTGGCTGGCGCCATCGAAGCCAATCTGGAGAACGAAACCGCCACCATCAATGGTTTCACCGCCAGCCTCGCGGACCTGACCCTGAATACCGATCTGGCGGTCAACGGCTTCGGTGACAACCCGGAGCTCAAGGGCACCGTAAGCATCGACCAGTTCTCCCTGAAGAAGCTGCTGGCGGCACTGGGACAGCCCGCCATTGAAACCGAAGATCCAGAGGTGCTCGAAGCCGTCGCGCTCTCCACCAACATTGGCGGCCCGGCGGGCACCGTGGAACTGAGCGACCTGTCGATCACGCTGGACGACACCACCTTCACCGGCGGCGGCAGCTACACTTTGAGCAACAGCGCGGTGGCCCTCAACCTTCAGGGTGATGCCATCAATGCTGACCGCTATCTGCCGCCAACCGCGGAAGAAGGTGAATCCGGCGCGGGTGAGTCGTCCCAGGACGACGAAAGCAGTGGGCAAACCAGCTCGGCGCCCGCCACCGCAAGCGCCGCAGAGGAATCCGACCTGTTGCCTTTGGAAACGCTGCGCACCCTGCTGCTGGACATCGACCTTGGCCTGGGCGAACTGATCATCAGCAACCTCAACATCCAGGAGATCAAATCCTCGATTACCGCCAAAGAAGGCCTGATGAAAGTGGACGAATTCAGCGGCAAGCTCTACTACGGCAGCTTCGATGCCAACGTGACCCTGGATGCCCGCAGCAACAACCCGAGCTGGGCCATCGGCTCCAAGGTAACAAACGTGCAGACGCTGCCGCTGCTTACCGATCTGGCCGAAATCGATATGCTTTCCGGTGGCGCCAACCTCAATGTCGACATCAAAACCACCGGCAACCGGGTGTCCACCCTGAGAGAGAACGCCAACGGCGAGATCAGCTTCAACCTCGCCGAGGGCGAGTTCCGCCAGATGAACCTGACCCGCATGGCCTGCCAGGGCATTGCACTGGCCAACCAGGAAAGCCTGAGCGCCACCGACTGGGGTACCACCACGCCGTTTAACGACATGAAGGGCACTCTGATCATCGACGGCAACACCCTCAACAACACGGATCTGGTTGCGGCCCTTGCCGGCATGCGCTTGGAGGGCGATGGCACTGTCGATCTGCAACAAACGGAACTGGACTACGAAATCGGCCTGAGAGTCGTTGGTGAGATTCACCGCGACGAAGCCTGCCGCGTCACCGAGTATGTCAAAGACGTGGTCATCCCCGTGGAGTGCCGCGGCAACTTCTCTGAAGACCCAGCGGGACTGTGCTCCTTCGATGGCTCGCGTTTCCGTGACACCCTGAAGGACATTGCAGCCAACGCCGCACGAGCGAAGGTGCAGGAGGAAACCGAACGCGCCAAGGCCAAGGCGGAAGAGAAGGTTCGCGAGAAAATCGACGAGCAGCTGGGCGAGGAAGGCGAAAAGCTTAAAGACGCCGTGAAAGGCCTGTTCAACCGATGAGCGACCGCTTTGCCCGGGACCTACTGGCATGGTATGACCAGCACGGCAGGCACGACCTGCCGTGGCATCACAACCGCAATGCCTACCGGGTGTGGGTGTCGGAAATCATGCTGCAGCAAACCCAGGTGACAACCGTCATTCCCTACTTCGAAGCCTTTATGCAGCGCTTTCCGGATGTGCAGGCGCTGGCCGCTGCGCCCGAAGACGACGTGCTCAGCCACTGGTCCGGCCTTGGCTACTATGCCCGCGCCCGCAACCTGCAAAAAGCCGCCAGAACGGTAGTAGACGAGTTCGGCGGTGAATTTCCCGCGGATCAGGGCCAACTGGAGTCCCTCACCGGTATTGGCCGCTCCACGGCCGCCGCCATTCTGGCCCAGGCCTTCGGCAAACGCGCGGCGATTCTCGATGGCAACGTCAAACGGGTACTGGCCCGCTACCATGCGGTGCCGGGCTGGCCCGGGCAAACCAGCGTGCTGAATGCGCTGTGGACCCACGCCGAGCACCACACCCCCGACAGCCGCGTGCGCGACTACACCCAGGCCATCATGGATCTCGGCGCCATGGTGTGCACCCGCTCCCGACCGAAATGCGAGCAATGCCCGCTGCAAGACGGCTGCACCGCCTACGCGAAGAGTGAGGTCAGCCTGTACCCCGGCGCCAAGCCCAAGAAAGCCAAGCCGGAGAAGACCACCTGGATGCTCATCCTTGAAGACGATCAGGGCCGCATACTGCTGGAAAGACGCCCGCCCAGCGGCATCTGGGGCGGCCTGTGGAGCCTGCCGGAACTGGACCCGGCACTGGGTGCGGACGAACTGCCGGAGGCCTGCGGGCAAACCTTCGGCTTCGACTGCGGCGACGCCGAACTGATGAGCGGCTTCCGCCACACCTTCAGTCACTACCACCTGCACATCCAGCCCGCCCGGCTCCAGGTTGCCGCGGCATCGGCCGTGGCCGACCACAGCCAGCAACGCTGGCTGCACCGGGATGAAGCCCTCACCCTCGGCCTGCCGGCACCGATCCGCAACCTGCTGACCAATCCCGAACAGGCCACCCTGATCTGACCCGTGGCAGATCTGTTATCATCGCTCCGTCAGTCATAGCACGTCAGTCACAGCGCCGCGTTAACCGGCGCCCGATTCAACAGGAACCGATATGAGTCGCACCGTTTTCTGCCGCAAGTACCAGCAAGAACTGGAAGGCCTGGACTTCCCCCCGATGCCCGGCAAGAAAGGCCAGGAGATCTGGGAAAACGTCTCGAAGAAAGCCTGGGAAGAATGGCAGCACCAGCAGACCATGCTGATCAACGAAAAGCACCTGAGCCTGATGGACCCGAACACCCGCAAATACCTGCAGGCGCAGATGGAGCGCTTCTTCAACAATGAGCCGTTCGAAAAGGCCGAAGGCTACGTGCCACCGGAGCAATAAGCGCGATTGATCAAAGCCTGATCAACCGGCAAAAGATCCGGAAATTTTTGGCTCACAGCCTTGACTCAAAACAGTGAAACCGGTTTAATAGCGCCCCGTTGCACAGCAGACGTGTAGCACGCCCGGATAGCTCAGTTGGTAGAGCAGGGGATTGAAAATCCCCGTGTCGGTGGTTCGATTCCGCCTCCGGGCACCATTAAGAATTCTGATGAAGCCCGCCTTGTGCGGGCTTTGTTGTTTCTGGTTTTCGGGAAAAGCACTTTCGTAAAACAGCCCTCTATTCAGGCAGCCTTGCGAAAACCCTCTACCCGCACCACCTTGTCCCGCTGTCGCTTATACTTGCTCTTGTCCTCAACCACCCGCATTCGGTATTTCGGGGTTTTCAGGTCGCGCTTGGCCGCGCTTTCCTGAGTGGGTTTTGCCTGTTTTCTGGCCATGATAATTTTTCCTTTTGTCGCTATCCTGTCTTTGCGATGGCAGTTTAGCACTTCCATCTGACTCTTCAGCATCGGGACCATAAGCAATGTCACTCACGCTCTGGCTGACCTTTACGGTGGCCGCTATTCTGATCAGCCTCTCGCCGGGAGCCGGCGCGGTGAACACCATGAGCAACGGGCTGCGCTATGGCGTACGCCAGTCGATGCCGGCCATCCTTGGATTGCAGCTGGGCTACGGTGCGCAGATCCTGCTGGTGGGTGCGGGACTGGGTGCGCTGGTGGCGTCGTCGGTGTGGGCACTCGCCATCATCAAGTGGCTGGGTGTTGCCTATCTCATCTGGCTGGGCGTTCAGAAATGGCGGGAACCGGTCGGTGTTGGCGCCGTCGAGGACCAGCCACTGGCGAGTGGCCGCAGCCGTTTCTGGCAATCGGCGCTGGTGAACCTGACCAATCCCAAGGCCACGGTGTTTCTGGTGGCGCTGTTTCCGCAGTTTCTGGTGGCCGGCCAGCCCCATGGGCCGCAACTGGTCGCCATGGGGACAACGCTGATTCTGGTGGACTGCCTGGTCATGCTGGGTTACGCCCTGCTCGCCAGCCAGCTGTTCCGGTTTATGACCACCCCTGAGCGCCAGCGACAGATGAACCGTGTGTTCGGCGGTTTGTTTGTCACCGCCGCCGTCGCCCTGGCCAGCTTCAAACGCAGCTAGTCTTCCGCCTGCTCCGAATTTTCCGATTCGCTGCGCCCGACGTTCTTCGGGCGCAGCTCCTCTTCAATCCAGGTACGCACTTCTTTCTTATCCCGGCGCCGGGTTAGCTGTTCGGTATAGATATTCTTGGGGTAAATTTCCGAATCGCCATTGTGCCGCAGGTAGAAGCGACGCCGAACGCCAATCGGATGCTTGCTGGGGCCGTGGACCACGGCCGCCCGCAGTTCCATTTCCTGCACGCATTCCAGCAACTCGCCCGCACCGTCATCCTCACTGCGGTGGCCAAGAATGATGTCGCGGAAACTGCCCAGAACCAGATAGCCGCCGGGCTGGATCGGCCCCTGGCGCAGACTCTCCTGGATATTGCGGTCGTCAGCGGTCACCCGGTCGTACTTGGTGACTGTGAAAAGCGTCTCTTCGCCTTTTTCGTTCTTGGTGACTGCCTGCACGCATTGCAGGTGCACCGGCTCCTGCCCCATATTGACCAGCAGGCAGGGCGCGTCGGGGCTTTCATTCTGGGCGTGGTGAATCACCAGGTAGGCCCTGTTACCCCGTTTGTACTGCAGAAAAAAGAGCTGGAAATAGACCACCCATACCAGTGCCATAATGGCGCTGCTCACGGATCCCAATATATCCATATGCACTCTCCCTTTTTCTCTGGATCGTAAACAGTATTGGCGCTGCTTTGCCAATTGCAAATGAATGCCCGTTAACCGCAAACTGGCCCTGTCGCTTCCGACATTCCGATTCCACAAGGATCACTTATGCTTACTGCCCTGCTTGCAATTGCAGCCGGCCTCGCCCTGCTGGTGTGGAGTGCCGACCGTTTTGTGGAAGGGGCGGCCGTAACCGCAGGCCACTTCGGAATGCCGCCACTGCTGATCGGTATGGTGGTGGTGGGCTTTGGCACCTCGGCGCCGGAAATGGTGGTCTCGGCCCTTGCCGCTACCCAGGGGAACCCGGGGCTGGCGCTGGGCAACGCCTATGGTTCGAACATCACCAACATTGCGCTGATTCTCGGCATCACCGCGCTGATCAGTCCGATTGCGGTGCACTCCCAGGTGATGCGCAAGGAGCTGCCGATTCTGGCGCTGATCACCCTGCTGGCGTTCTGGCAACTGTGGGATGGCATGCTGAGTTTCGTCGACGCGCTGGTACTGATCGCGGTGTTTTTCGGCTTGCTGGCCTGGTCTATTCGCCAGGGCATGACCCGGAAAACGGACGCCTTGGGCATTGAGGTGGAGGCAGAACTCAAGGTGCATGACATGCCCGTGCGCAAAGCCGTGCTCTGGCTGATCGTGGGCCTGCTACTGCTGATTGTCAGTTCCCGCGTTCTGGTGTGGGGTGCGGTGGATCTGGCCTCGGCATTCGGTGTCAGCGATCTGATCATCGGCCTCACCATTGTCGCGGTGGGCACCTCGCTGCCGGAGCTGGCGTCATCGGTGATCGCGGCACGCAAGGGCGAACACGATCTGGCCCTTGGCAACATTCTTGGCTCCAACCTGTTCAACACCCTCGCCGTGGTGGGCATTGCCGGACTTATCTCCCCGATGGCGGTAGCGCCCGAGGTGCTGAGCCGTGACCTGGTGGTGATGGCAGCGCTGACCCTGTCCCTCTTTGCGCTCGGCTACGGGTTTCGTGGCCCGGGCCGCATCAACCGCATCGAAGGCGGCCTGCTGCTCGCCTGCTTCGTCGGGTATACGGCTTATCTGGTGACCACCGCCTTCTGATCCGCCCGATGGAGTGCCGCGATTATTGCAGCAGGCATTCGCGGCTGAGGGCCTGGGCCACTTTCCGCCGCTGGCGCCGCAGGCTGTTGCCCCGGTCGTTGCTGTAGCCGGCACGAAGCTGTTGCTGAATGCGATCGAGGCGCTTGCGATACCCGGCACACTGTTTTTCATTGGCGGCCGCGACCTTCGGACTGTTCGTTGAAGGCCGGCTACGGGACGGCGTATCCAGACTGCGGCTTACGCTTTCGCGAATTTTGCTGACCCGTCGCCCCTGTTCCAGGTTTTCTGACATGGGCACCACCGAGGGCGGCTTCAGGGTTACGGCCTGATGGGTCTGATTAGCGGGCCTGGTGTCGGTGTAATGCACCACGCCCTGCTTATCGGTCCAGGTGTACAGGCCGGCAAGGGCGGGTGATGACAATAATGTGGATAACAGTAATAGCGCCATAGTCCCTGGCATAGGATTCCACTCCCTGTGGGTTCCAGATTAGGCCGTGCACTATAGCAGATTTACTGACTGATTTACTGATCCAGCAACTCGATCCAATGCTGGACCGGGACAGAGGACTTGGTTTCCAGGTGCATCTGGCAACCGATGTTGGCGGTGACGATACGATCAGGATTGTCGACGGTCAGCGCGGCGAGTTTGTTACCCAGCAGCCGCTGGCTGAGTTCCGGCTGGAGTACCGAATAGGTGCCGGCCGAGCCGCAACACAGGTGTTTGTCTTTGGTGGCCGCGAGGGTTACCCCTGCCCGGGTCAGCACCTGCTCCACCACGCCGCTCTGTTTCATCGCGTGCTGCAGTGTGCAGGGGCAATGGAACGCCACTTTGCCGGGATTCTGGGTTACCTTGAGTTTGTCCAGGTCCTGTTGCAGCAGGAACGCGCCCAGATCGATGGTCAGTTCACTGACCCTCTGGGCCTTGGCGGCGTAGACCGGGTCGTCTTTCAACAGGTGACCGTAGTCCTGCACCATGGCACCGCAACCGGAGGCGGTCATGATGATGGCTTCCGCCCCCGCTTCGATGGCGGGCCACCAGGCGTCGATGTTCTGACGCATGCGCTCGAGGCCTTTCTCATGTTCAGAGAGGTGGTAATTGACGGCGCCACAGCAGCCGGCTTCCGGCGCTTCCACCATGGTGATGCCGAGGCGATCGAGCACGCGGGCAGCGGCGGCGTTGGTGTTGGGGGTGGCTGATGGCTGCACACAACCGGCCAGCGCCAGTACCACGCGGTTATGGCTGGCGCTGGGCCAGGGGCTGGCCTCTTTTCTGGGGGGTACCTTGGTGCGCAGTGCCTGCGGCAAAGCCGGACGGAATGTTTGCCCGAGGCGCAGCAGGAAGCCAAACAGTTTTCGGTTGGGGATCACCCGGGCGAGGGCCCAGCGTACCCACTTTTCTTTTGGCGGCCGCGGCATTTCCTGTTCCATCAGGCCACGGCTGATGTCCACCAGTCGGCCATACTGCACGCCGGAGGGACAGGTGGTCTCGCAGCTGCGGCAGGTGAGGCAGCGATCCAGGTGTTCGCGGGTTTTTTCGGTGACTTCCTGGCCCTCAAGGAACATTTTCATCAGGTAGATACGGCCGCGGGGGCCGTCGCGCTCGTCATTGAGCTCCTGGTATGTGGGACAGGTGGCGGTGCAGAAGCCACAGTGGACGCAGGCCCGCAGGATGGATTCGGCCTCCTGTCCTTCTTTGGTATTGGCAAATTGCTGTACTAGATTCGTTTGCATGGTTTACCTATAAGTTCGGTGCTCAAGCGCCTGCCTGCCCCTGTTCTGAAACACGCTACAAGCACATCCATGTGCGCTTGGGCTCCGCCATCCATGGCTCCGCACAGTTTCAGAACAGCGCCAGCCAGGCGCTTCCCGGACATCTCCGTTGACTACAACCAGCTGTAAAGCCGTCCCGGGTTGAATATGCCGTCAGGGTCGAACGAGTTTTTTACCCGGCGTTGAATGCCTCGCAGCGCCTCTGGCAGATGGTGCATAACCTCGCCTTCGCGATCACCACCACGGAACAGGCTGACTTGGCCGCCGGCTGCTTTCGCCAGGGCTTCCATCTTCCTGATCTCACCGGCGCCCCGATACCATCGCTGTGAGCCGGCCCAGTCGATCAGCCAGGGGCCCTCGAGCGCCGGGGTGACGGCGGTGGAGCCGATGGAGAAGCGCCATAACGGATCGTCACCGGTGAAGAAGTCGTGCTGCATGTCCTGGATCTGGCGCCAGAAGTGTTCGCCGCTTTCCATCACCTCACCGCTCCATTTTTCGGCAGTGGCTTCCACCGCAGAGCGGGCGCCGGACAGGCGCAGGTACACTTTGCCATCGTGCCAGCAGGCGGCGGTGATGGGTTTTGGTTCGGCGGCGCGGCTGTTCATGTAATGGATGACGTCTTCCATCGCCATGTCCTGCACCAGGGTCAGGGTGGCGGCGGGTTTGGGCACCACTTTCATGCTGATTTCGGTCATCACGCCGAGGGTGCCCAGGGCTCCGGCCTGCAGGCGGGAAACGTCGTAACCGGCAACGTTTTTCATGACCTGGCCACCGAAACGCAGGTGTTCACCTTTGCCGTTGATCAGCCGCACACCAAGGACCTGATCACGCACCGAGCCGGCCCAGGGGCGGCCGGGGCCGGAGAGGTTGCAGGCCAGGGTGCCGCCGATGGTGGCACCGTCTCCGAAATGGGGCGGCTCAAAGTGCAGCACCTGCCCTTCTTCGGCCAGGATGGCTTCGATTTCAGTCAATGTGGTGCCGGCCCGTACAGTGAGCACCAGTTCCACCGGGTGGTAGTCGACGATGCCGCTGTGCCCGGCCACGTCGAGCGTACCGGCGTCCGGGTCGGCGGTACGGCCCATGAAGGCTTTGGTGCCGCCACCGACAATGTTGAGTTTGTGCCCGGCATTGCGGGCCTGGAGCACCTGCTCCTGAAGTTGTTGGGAAATATCAGCCATGGGCGGCTTCCGTATGGTCGTGCTGGTGTTGTTTGTGTTCCAGTGAGCGGTATTCCTGGCAGAACCGCAGGGCGGGAACGCCCTTGCCGGGGTTGAGAATGCCGGCGGGGTCGAACGCGGCTTTGACGTCGTGGAACTGTTGCAGTTCCTCATCGTTGAACTGCACCGCCATCTGGCGGATTTTTTCCACGCCCACGCCATGCTCGCCGGTGATGCAGCCGCCCACTTCCACGCAGAGAGAGAGGATGCTGCTGCCGAAAGCTTCGGTGCGTTCAAACTCGCCCGGCACGTTGGCATCGAACAGGATCAGCGGGTGCAGGTTGCCGTCACCGGCGTGGAAGACGTTGGCCACGCGCAGGCCGAACCGTTCGGACATCTGCTCCATCTGCGTCAGTACGTTGGCAATTTCCCGACGCGGGATGGTGCCGTCCATGCAGTAGTAATCCGGAGAGATACGGCCCACCGCCGGGAACGCGGACTTGCGCCCCTTCCACAACAAGGCGCGCTCCTCCTCGCTCTGGGAGGTGCGCACGGAGGTGGCGCCCAGTTTGCGGAACACCTCTTCCGCCTGGGCAATGTGCTCAACCACTTCTTCTTCGGTGCCATCCACCTCACACAGCAGCAGTGCCTTGGCATCTCGCGGGTAGCCCGCCTGGGCAAAATCGTCCGCCGCCACGATGGCGTGGCCGTCCATCATTTCCAGGCCGCCGGGTATGATGCCGTGGGCAATAATGCCGCCCACCGCATCACCGCCCTTCTGCACGCTGTCGAAACCGGCCATGACCACCCGGGCCACCTCCGGCTTGGGCAGCAGCTTGACCTTCACTTCGGTCACCACGCCCAGCAGGCCTTCGGAGCCGGTCATCAGCGCCAGCAAATCCATGCCGCAACTGTCGAGGCCGTCGCTGCCAACGGTGACCACATCGCCCTCGGCGGTCACCATTTCCACGCTGAGGATGTTGTGCACGGTCAGG
Source organism: Marinobacter lipolyticus (assembly GCF_018424605.1). Lineage (GTDB taxonomy): Bacteria > Pseudomonadota > Gammaproteobacteria > Pseudomonadales > Oleiphilaceae > Marinobacter > Marinobacter lipolyticus_B. Next base: position 161,923 of record NZ_QTKT01000007.1, read on the forward strand.
CCATACTTCAGGCAGTGCACGCCACCGGAGTTCTCGGCGACGTTGCCGCCGATGGTGCAGGCGATCTGCGACGAGGGGTCCGGGCCATAGTAGAGCCCGTATTGCGCGGCTTCGTCACTGATTGCCAGATTACGCACACCGGGCTGGAGCCGCGCGGTGCGGGCCAGCGGATCGATCTCGATGATGCGGTTGAACTTGGCCAGCGACAGCACCACGCCCTCCTTGTTGGGCATGGCGCCGGCACTGAGCCCGGTGCCGGCGCCACGGGCCACCACCGGCACCGCGTTTTCATTGCAGATGCGCATCACCCGCTGCACCTGTTCCACGGTTTCCGGCAGCACCACCAGCAACGGCATCTCGCAATACATGGACATGCCGTCGCATTCGTAGGGCTTCATGGTTTCGTCATCGGTGATGACGAAGTCCGGGTCGATGAACGCCCGGAACTGCTCAGCCAGCTCGGCTTTGCTGACTTTTGGCTTGGTAGTCATATCAGTCTCTGGGTATGAGTTGCTTGAGCTTTGACAGCGCTTAGCCCCGCTTGGTTTCAAAATGGTCGAGACCGGCCTGGGCACAGTCCATATCCTGCTGCGGTGTGCCGGAACTCAGGCCGATACCACCGACCACCTCGCCGTCGACTAGCACCGGCAGGCCACCGCCCACCGAGCTGAGGCGCCCGCCCACCTCGGTGTGAATGCCGAACGCCAGGCTGCCGGGCACATTCGCCTTGTTGTAATCGTGGGTGGCTTTTTTCGCCGCGGCGGCGGTGAAGGCCTTGTCCTGTGCGATGGTGACGCTGGTGATCTTGCCACCGTCCATGCGCTCGAAGGCGATCAGGTTACCGGACTCGTCCACCACTGCAATACACATGGGCACGCCAATGTCGCGGGCTTTTTCGGCCGCGCCTTCGATCAGTATTCTGGCATCGGCCAGATCGAGCCGGTTGATGGTCAGCATAGTCTTCTGCTCCTGTGATTCAGCAATCGTCGGTTAGCCATAAACGAGATTGGGCAGCCAGGTCACCACGCCCGGTATCAGCACGCAGATGAACAGGCCAAAGGCCTGGATCGCGAGGAAGACCAGCGAGGACTTGAAGATGGTGCCCATGGAAATATCCGGCGGGCACACGCCGCGGATATAGAACAGTGCATAGCCAAAGGGCGGACTGAGGAACGACATCTGCATATTCACCAGATACAGCACCCCGAACCACAGCACCACGTCTTCGCCGGCCACTGCGGGGAATCCGAGCAGCCCGGGAAATTCGAGCGCTTCCACAATGGGAATGAAGATCGGCACCGCCAGCAGCAGGATGCCCACCCAGTCCAGGAACATGCCCAGCACCACCAGCAGCACCATCAACAGTAGCAGCACACCGTAGGGTGACAGGCCGATGCCGAGGATGGATTCGGTGATGAAGTCCTGGCCGCCCTGCAGGATGTAGAAGCCGACAAACACCGAGGCGCCGAACATGATCCACAGCACCATGGCAGAGGCTTTGGCGGTGGTCACCGAGGCATCCCGCAGGGTGGCAATGGAGAACACCCGGTGTTTCATCGCCACCAGAATCGCGCCGAACGAACCGATACCGGCGGCCTCGACCGGTGTCGCAATGCCGCCAAACAGCAGCCCGAGCACCAGGAACACCAGAATGAGCGGGGCAATCAGGTCTTTCAGCAGCAACAGCTTCTGCTTGAAGCCGATACGCTCCTCTTCCGGCACCGGCGGCCCCAGCTTTGGATTGATCTTGGCGCGGATTCCGACATACAGCACGTAAAGACTGGAGAGAATCAAACCCGGAATCACCGACCCCAGGTACAGTTCGCCCACGGATTGCTGCGCCACCACGGCATAGAGAATCGCCAGAATGGAAGGCGGAATCAGGATCCCCAGCGTACCGCCGGCCATGATCGACCCGAGGGCAATCTTGTGGTCGTAACCCCGCTTGAGCATGGCCGGCAGGGCGATGATCCCCATGGTGACAACCGCAGCGCCGATTACGCCCACCATGGCCGCCAGGATGGTCGAGGCTACAATCGTGGCGATGGCCAGGCCGCCGCCAATGCCGCCCATCCACTTGTAGACCACGTTGAACATTTCCTCGATCAACCCGGCCCGCTCCAGCATGGAGGCCATGAAGATGAACAGCGGAATGGCCGCCAGATCCGAGTTGGTCATCATCGGGAAGATGCGGCTCGGCACGATGTTGAGCATCAGCGAATCGCCGACCAGATAGATGAAGGCGATGCCCAGACCACCGGTCACGAACGCCAGCGGCAGCCCCATCATCAGCGCCACCAGCAGTGACCCGAACATCAGGTAGGTCAGCGTGCCGATATCGACATCGGACAGCACCCCGGAGAATTTGAACAGGAATTTCTCATCACTGAAGGGGTCGTAGAACACGATATTGATGACTTCCACCAACATCACAAAACACAGGACCACCGTGGCAATGATCATCAGCCAGGTGCCCAGCTTTCCGGTCAGGTTGCCGGAGCCTTGAGGATTAACCGTTGTTGACGTCATGCGCGCTGCTCCCGGCCAAGATAAACGAAGGTGGCGATGTCTTTAATCAGCTTCGACAGGCCCGCCAGCAATAACAGAATGGAGCCCAGCAGCATCATGGCTTTGACCGGCCAGTATTGGATGCCCCAGGTTTCCACCGTGCGTTCGTCCATGGAGTAGGAGTTCTGGAAAAAGGTCCAGGAGGTGATGATCAGCGCAAGCGCAAACATGAAAAAGAACATCGAGGTGAAGATGTCCATGCCCACCCGGCCGCGGGGCGGCAGGAAGTTGTAGACCACGTCCACCCGCACATGGGCGCCGTGCAGTAACGCAAAGGCGCCGGCCAGCAGGTACTGCATGCCGAACAGCAGAAAACTGGCTTCATGTACCCATATGGTGGGCTGGTTGAAAATGTAGCGCATGACCACTTCGAAAAAGTAGAAGACCACCGCGTTGACCGTCCAGAACGAGATGAACAAGCCGGACTTCTCACTGATCCAGTCGACGGATTTGGTGAACCAGTTACCCTCGTAGGTGTAACCGATGGTGCCTTTCATTTCCGCTTCAATCTGCTGAAGTTTCTGATTGGCTTCGGCGTTCAGGTCAATTGCCTGCTTGCCCCGTTTTGCCGACCACCGGTCCAGGGCCATCATGATCAGCGGCATTACCGCCAGCCAGCCCCAGTAGAACCAGTGGGGCAGCACAAAGCCAAAGGCGCTCAGATCAGACATGTTGTTACTACCTCAATCACAGCGCGGGGAAGGGAGCGAATGCGTTGTCACAGCACTCCCTGCCCTTCCCCGCTTTATGGCTGCTATCAATGTGAAGGCTTACATGCCCTTGATGTCTTCCTCGTCGATGTAGCCGACGGTGTCGTTCATCATGTAATCCAGCTGCATTTCGAAAATGGCCTTGGCGTCCTCGTCCTTGTTTGCCCAGTTGTACCAGATCGGAATGGCCTTCTGACGGAATGCCTCCATGTCTTCCTGGCTCAGGCGTGTGACCTGGTTACCGTCGGCCTTGAATTTCTCCATCGCCTCAATATTGCGCTTCTGGATGGTGAGGTAGTGGGTCTGGGAATAGCTGCGCACCTGTTCTTCCACCAGGGCCTGCAGCTTGGGATCAAGATTGTTCCAGGCCCGCAGGTTGACGGTCAGGTCCATCAGATCCACCGGCTGATAGATGGACATCACACCTGGGGGGCCAAACATGATGTAGTCGGTGACCTGGGAGAAACCCAGCTCATAGTTCACCGCCGGGCCAACGTAATCCGCCGCGTCGATGGTGCCCTTCTCCAGCGCCGGGAAAATATCGGAGCCGGGCAGGCTGACGGTCGACACGCCAAACTGCTGGAAGACCTCGGCCACCATGCCACCCGGCACCCGCATCTTCATGCCTTTCATGTCCGCCAGGCTGTTCACCGGCTTCTTGGAATGAATGATGTTGGCATCGTGCTGGATCGGCCCAACGTAGAACAGGCCGTACTTCTTGTAGATCTCACGGGTCTTTTCCAGCATGCCCAGTGAGTAGAACATGGTGTCCCACTGGTGGGGCTGGTCCGGGCCGGCCGGGTAGGACGACAGGAACACAGAGGCCGGAATTTTGCCGGACCAGTACAGCGTGAACGGGTTCATGCCCTGCAGTACGCCGTTGCGGACCGCATCAAACAGTGCGTTGTTGTCCGCCGCAACCGATTTGGCCGGGTACGGCTTGAAGATCAGCTCACCATTGGATTTCTCCTCGATGCTCTCGCACCATTCCTCAAACAGGTCATAGCCGACGGTGCCGGCGTCCCAGACGGACTGGATTTTCCAGGTGGTGGCAGCGTGCGCCTGTCCGGCGCCCATGAACATGGCGCCGCAGAGCGCGGCTCCCACAGCCATGGTTTTGAGAAAACTCCTGCGGGGTGGCGTAGCGCCCGCATCACAGCGACTTTCGATGGTTTCGTTGATGTTCATCGACACATCTCCGTTGACTTTGTTGTTATCAGAGTAAGGCCAACACCAGCAGAGGCCGGCATTACTAGGATATTCGTCGGCCAACCGCGATTCGTCCAGCCAATTGCCAACTGGTCGGACCAGTTTTTCAGGGGGATGAAATGGACGAAATCGCTCTGGTAGGCCATAGTTAGCGGGCTGGGAAGCGATCACGCAGATGGACTTTTGACACTCAGGGCAACCAGCAACTGGTCCGACCACCAGAACCCGACGGGCAGATCAGATGGGCATATCACAGGAAATATCCTACCGGCTGGAACGGCTGATTCTCGACGGCGGCCTCGCCCCCGGCCAGAAAATCCCCTCGGAGCGGCAACTGGCCGCGCGCCTTGGCGTATCCCGGGCCATTATTCGCGAAGCATTGCATGAGCTGCAGGGCCGCGGTGTGATTCAGACCCACCACGGCAAAGGCTCGTTTGTGGCCAGCATCCTGCCGGCCACGGAGGATCTCGATGATCGCAGCCCGCTGGCCCACCTGTTCGCCGGGCATCCGCGCACGCTGTACGATCTGCTCGAAGTGCGGGAACAACTGGAAGGCCAGGCGGCGCTGTTGGCCGCCCAACGCGCCACCGCCATGGACAGACATCGCATCACCAAGGCCTTCCGGGTACTGGAGAGCACCGATCCGCTGAGCAACGCCCGCCCGGACCATGGCTTCCACCAGGCCATTGTCGAAGCCTCCCACAACCCGATTCTGGTCCATGTACTGAACGGCCTGAAGAACATGATGCTGCTGACGGTGCAGGCTTCGGTTGCCAACCTGAACCCACGGGAAGAAATGCGTCGTTCCATCATGCGGCAACACAAGCAGATCTATCAGGCCATTATGACCGGCAAGCCAACTGCCGCCCGCAAGGCGGCCATGGCCCACGTACGTTTCGTGGGGGATTCCATGCGCACACTGGAGCGCCAGGGCGCCAAAGTGATCCGGGTATCCCTGAGCGCCGACGCAACAGGCCGGGGTCTGACGCCTTCCGCCTGAAGCGGCAAAAAACTTGCATTGACCACACAGTGCGACACAATGACGTGGCGGCATCTGCAGCGAATTGCCCGAAAACCGGCGACAAGAAGTCTTGATTTCCGCTGCCACAGTCCGTAAAACATGCGCCTTTGAATGACAGCCCCAGGAGTCACCCATGGCGGACCAAGCGCCTTTGATCTGCAGGGATATTCACAAAACCTTTGATCAGCTCGAAGTACTCAAAGGAATTTCACTGGAAACCCGAAAAGGTGATGTGGTTTCCCTGATCGGCAGTTCCGGCTCCGGGAAGAGCACTTTTCTGCGTTGCATCAACCTGCTGGAAACACCCACGTCCGGCGACATTATCGTGCACGGCGACCCAATAAGGTTCACCACCAACCGCAGGGGTGAACGGATTCCCGCCGACAACAAACAGGTTGAACTGATCCGCGCCAAACTCTCGATGGTGTTCCAGAGCTTCAATCTGTGGTCCCACATGACGGTGCTGGAAAACATCATCGAGGCGCCGGTCAACGTATTGAAGGTACCGAAAAAGGAAGCGATTGAACGCGCCGAGGCCTACCTCAATAAGGTCGGCATTTACGAACGCAAGGACTATTATCCGGCCCAGATGTCCGGCGGCCAGCAGCAGCGTGCCGCGATTGCCCGGGCGCTGGCGATGGAGCCGGAGGTCATGCTGTTTGACGAGCCCACCTCCGCACTCGACCCGGAACTGGTCGGCGAGGTGTTGAGGGTCATGCAGGGTCTGGCCGAGGAAGGCCGCACCATGATCGTGGTCACTCACGAGATGGCATTTGCAAGGGATGTGTCAAGTCAGGTCCTGTTTTTGCATCAGGGCGTGATCGAGGAACAGGGTACACCGGAAAAGGTGTTTGATAACCCGGACTCGGAACGCATGAAGCAGTTCCTGGCTCCCAACTTCTGACACTCGGTGCTATCTTGAACCGGTGTAGAGGTGAAAAAGCTTGGAAAAAGCTTTGATAAAAAATAAAGCCCGAAAGGCAAACCACTGGAGAAGTGACACATGAAGAAACTGATAATTGCAGCAAGCTGTGCCCTGGCCATGGCCAGCGGCGTAGCCCAGGCGCAGGAAAGCAGCAGCGTGGCGGAAGGCACCGAACCGAGACACCTGCGCATCGCATTTGACGTTCCCTACGAGCCTTTTGAATATAAGGACGAAAATGGCGAGCTTACCGGTTTTGAGGTAGAACTGGCTGATGCTATGTGCGAGCAGATGAACGCAAGCTGCCAGTTCGTGATTCAGGCATGGGATGGCATGATTCCTGGTCTGCTGGCGCGCAAGTTTGATCTGATCATGTCCTCCATGTCGATCACTCCCGAGCGCGCCGAACGCGTCCTGTTCTCCGAGCCGTACTACAACACCCCGGGCGGCTGGTTCGGCCCCGAAAGCTTCGATACCGATGTGACCGATATGGAAGCGATGGAAGGCAAGACCGTCGGCGTTCAGCGCGGCACCACCATGGACACCTACGTCACTGAGGAAATGGGCGGCGTGGTTAACATCAAACGCTACACCACCGCTGACGATATGGTACTGGACCTCGAAGGCCAGCGCCTGGACGTGGTTTTCGTAGATTACCCGGTGGGTGAGCAGACCGTACTGAACAAGGAAGGCTTCAAGGAAGTGGCGGAGCCGGTCAAACTGGGCGAAGGCGTTGGCGTGGCTATGCGCAAGCGCGATGGCGAGATTGCCCGCGAGGTGAATGAGGCACTGCGCATCCTCAAGGAAAATGGCACCTACGACGCCATCATGGAAAAGTACTTCGCTTACGACATCAAGATGTAAAACTGCTTCAGGGGCGGCCCTTACGGCCGCCCCTGCTTACCGGACATTCCCATGCTTGATTTGAAAGGCTACGGCCCGGCCCTGATGGAAGGGGCAGTGGTTACCATTGAACTGGCCTTCCTCTCCCTAGCCGTTGCCATTGCCCTTGGGCTGATCGGCGCCTCCGCCAAGTTATCGGACAATCGCTTCGCCAAAGGGGCAGCGACCGCCTATACCACGCTAATCCGGGGCGTTCCCGACCTGGTGATGATGCTGCTGTTCTATTACGGCGGCCAGGTGGCGGTGAACATGCTGTCGGACTATATCTGGGAAACCTACGAAATCGACTTTTTCTTTCAGTTCGACCCCTTTATTTCCGGTGTGGTCACCATCGGACTGATCTTCGGTGCCTACATGACCGAGACCTTCCGCGGCGCCTTTCTGGCGGTGGAATCCGGTCAGATCGAAGCCGCCCGCGCTTACGGGTTTACCCGCTGGCACACCTTCCGTCGCATCATGTTTCCCCAGATGCTGCGCCATGCCCTGCCGGGTATCGGCAACAATTGGCAGGTGCTGCTGAAAACCACCGCACTGGTCTCTATCATCGGCCTGACCGATATGGTCCGGGTGGCGGAAGAAGCCGCGAAGGCGGAACGCATGCCGTTCCATTTCTTTATCCCGGTGGCGTTCGTGTACCTGGCGCTGACCGCGGGTTCGGAGCTGTTTATTAAGTGGCTCGACAAACGTGCCAATGTTGGCGTGGTTCAGGGAGGTTGATGCATGCCTGATTTCATCGCCCAGTGGCTCAATCAGAACGAAATTTTCACCACCATGACGCTGATGGAATACTGGGGCGGCATGGTGACCACCGTGCAGCTGGTGTTCCTGTCGCTGGTGATCGGTCTGCTGGTGGCGGTGCCACTGGCCATTCTGCGTACGGTGCGCAATCCGTTTGTGTCCGGCCCCGTGTGGTTCTATACCTACATTTTCCGCGGTACGCCGCTGCTGATTCAGCTGTACATCATCTACTACGGTCTGGCGCAGATTGAGGGTATCCAGGAAACTTTCTGGTGGGAGATTTTCCGCGAGCCGTTCTATCCGGCCCTGCTGGCCTTTACCCTGAACACCGCGGCCTATACCACGGAGATTATCCGCGGGGCGATTGTGTCGACGCCCAACGGTGAAATAGAAGCTGCCAAGGCCTATGGCATGAACTGGTTCATGCGGATGCGGCGAATTGTGTTGCCCAGTGCGGCGCGTCGGGCAGTGCAGGCGTATTCCAATGAGGTGATCTTCATGCTGCACGCCAGTGCGATTGCCAGTGTGGTGACTATTGTGGATCTGACCGGGGCGGCGCGTAATATTTACTCGCGGTTCTATGCGCCGTTTGATGCGTTTATCTTCGTGGCGTTGCTGTACATGCTGCTGACGTTTGCGCTGGTGTTTGCCTTCCGCAAGCTGGAAAATCATTTGTTGAAGCATCAGCGGCCTTTGAATTCCTGACTCTGGTTTACAGGATCGGCTAATGGTGCAAGGCCAGCCGACAGGAGCGCCTCCCGGGAACCGCTACGAGCACATCCATGTGCGCTTCTTTCAGGCCGTCCCTGGCCTTCAAGATTCCCGGAAGGCGCTCCTGCCGGCTGGCCCCAGACTCTATCCGGGGATTCTATGGAACTGAGAAACCGTCTTTTTGGAGAGCACCCCGATTGGCTGGCCCACACCCTTGCCAACGCCGCCGATCAATTGCCCGAACTGAAAACCCAACTGCCGGACGGCACTCGCGTGGTTCGTCGGGAGGTTGGTGTGCTTGAATTCAGCCCGCCGTCAGACCGCCCGAACCCGAACCGGGAGGCGTTGATTGTCTCCGCCGGTGTTCACGGTAACGAGACCGCGCCCATTGAGGTACTGAACGCGCTGGTGACGGAGTTGCTGAACGGCGAGTGGTCGCTGGCCTGTCCGGTGTTGCTGATTCTGGGCAACCCGCCGGCGATGGTGGCCGGGGAGCGGTTTCTTGAGGTGAACATGAACCGGCTGTTCCACGGCGCGCACGGCAAGGCGGACTATCAGGGCCTGCAGGAGGCGGCCCGGGCGCAGTTTCTGGAGGAGACCTGCCGCCAGTTCGCCACGCTGCATCCCCGCAACCTGTGCCACTACGATCTGCACACGGCGATTCGCCCATCCCAAAGGGAAAAGTTTGCCCTGTACCCGTTTGTGGAGGGCCGGAAGGTGCCACAGGCTCAGTGTGAGTTTCTGCTGGAGGCCGGTGTGGAGACGCTGCTGCTCCAGCACCGGGAAGGCACGACGTTTTCGTCGTTTTCATCCTCGGTGCTGAAGGCTGAGAGTTTCACCATCGAGTTGGGCAAGGTTCAACCGTTCGGCAAGAATGATTTAAGTCGTTTCCGGGGTATCGGCGATGCCCTACGCCGGCGCTTCTGCGGGGGTGAGCCGGTCCAGCCCGAGCCGCCCCATGACCGGCTGGCGGTGTTTGAGGTGGTGGATGAAATCCTCAACACCGGCAACGGTTTCCGCTTTCATGTGCCGGATGATGTGGCCAATTTCACGGAGTATGCCCCGGGCACGCTGATCTGGGAGGATCAAGAAACACAGTACCGGGTCGGACATTCGCCGGAGTCGATTGTGTTTCCCAACCCGGAGGTTCCGGTCGGTCAGCGGGTGGGCTTGTTAATCAGGCCCCGGCAGTTGCTCGGGGCCTGATGCTCTTTGCCACTTTCCGGCTGCTCAGGCCGGAGCGTTTTGCGGCTCCGCCACTTTGCAGCGGATGACCCGGGTGCAGACCGAGGGGATCACCAGCAGGGTCAGTACGGTGGACGCCAGCAGGCCGGAGATGATGGCCCAGGCCATGGGCGGCCACAGGGTGGAGCTGGAGAATGCCAGTGGCAGCAGGCCGGCCACGGTGGTGGCCGTAGTCAGCAGGATCGGCCGCGTGCGCTGCTCCACCGCAATGCGTACCGCGTCGCGAATGGCTTCTCCTTTCTCCAGCTGCCGGTCCATCACGTCCAGCAGTACAATGGCGTTGTTCACCACAATACCAACCAGCGCAATCACGCCGAGCAGGGACTGGAAGCCGAACGGCGACCCCGACAGCACCAGCCCCGGGAAAATGCCGACGGTCGCCAGCGGCACGGTGAGCAGGATAATGCCCACTCGACGGAACGAGTTGAACTGGATCAGCAGGAAAAACAGCAACAGCAGTATGCCGATGGGCGCTGTGGTGAGCAGCGCACTGTTGGCGTCGTCGGAGCCTTCCGCATCGCCGCCCATTTCCAGCCGGGTTCCCGGCGGCAGGGGATTCTCCACCAGCTGGGCATCGAGCCCGGCCAGCGCCTGACTGAAGCCATAGCCGGTCAGCAGGTTGGCGGTGACGGTGTTCATGCGCACACCATTACGCAAGTATCGTGCGGCCGGCTCCCATGAGGTTTCCACCGAGGTCACCGCCGCCAGCGGCACAGCGTCGCCCCGGTGGTTGTAAATGTTCACCGACAGCAGGCGCGACAGGGATAACCGGGTGCCCTCGCGGGATCTCAGCACCAGGGGAATCGGGTCTTCTTCCTGGCGGTACTGCTCGGCCACGACCCCGAAACTCTGACCATAAAGGCTCTGGGCCACGTCCGACCGGTTGATGCCGTAGCGGGCGGCGCTGGCATCATCAACGTTGATCGCAATGCTGGGCACGCCAACGTCGAGATCGTGGCGCACGTCCACCGTGCCTTCGACCCGGCGCAGGGCGGAGAACACCCGTTCGGTCGCCGCAGCGCGGGTCTCGTCATCGGCATGATACACGCGAACTTCCACCGGCGCGGCGCGGGGTGGGCCCTGCCCCAGTATTCCCACGGACAGGTTCAGCTCCGGCAGGTGGGTATTGGCGTAGTCACGGATCCACGGAATCAGATCGGTGGTATCGGCCAGCGTCGGTGTCGACACCACAATACGGCCCCGGTTCGGCGCCTGGGGGGCGCGCTGCAGGTTGTAATAGAAGCTGGGCCCGGTAAACCCGGTAAAGCGATGCACCCTGACCGCTTCCGGGCGCTGGCGAATGGCGCGCTCCAGATCGGCCGCCACCGAGGAGGTGCGTTCCTGATCCGTGCCTTCGGGCATGTAGAGTTCCACGATGACCTGTGGCCGATCGGCATTGGGGAAAAACTGCTGCTTCATGAAGGGCGTCAGCGCCAGGCTGACCGCCACCAGGGCAAAGCCGCCGATCATCAGCCTGCCCGGCATCCGCGATACCAGCCCACCGAGGTAGCGGGCCAGACCCGTCAATCGGTCGCTCTGGCTCGCCTGACGGGGCTTGAGAAACCGCGCGGCAAGCAAGGGTACCGCCGATATCGCCAGCAGGTAACTGACCGACAGGGTGAGCATGATCATCACCGGCACGCCCCGGGTAAAATCCGCCGTGCCGCCCTTGGACAGCAACAGTGGCGCGAAAGCCGCCAGGGTGGTGCCGGTGGAGGCGCCCAGCGGGCCGGCGAGTTCCCGCACCGACCCTCTCAACGCATCCAGCCGGCGCATGCCGTTGTCGAGGTGACCCTGAATGCTCTCGACGATAACGATGGCGTTATCAATCAGAATGCCCAGGGAAATGACCATGCCGATGACGGCAATCTGATGCAGCACGCCCCCGCCCAGGTCGTACAAGCCGACGCTGATCAACGCCACCATTGGCAGGATAGAGGCCACCAGCAGCCCCATGCGGATACCCATGCCGGTAAACACCACCGCCACGATGATCAGCACCGACAACACCAGACTCCAGGCCAGGTTGTCCAGGCGCTGCTCCACCTTATCCGGCTGGAAGAACATCTCCCGCAACTGGTAGGGCGCAAAATCACCACGGATCTGCGCCAGCCGGGTCCGTACCCGTTCACCGAAGCGGATAGCGTCGGTGGTGTCTTCTTCCATGATGATGGACACCAGCACCACCCGCTCGCCATCAAACCAGGTTTCCGGCTGCCGTGGTTCCTGAGGGCCCCGCCATACCTCTGCGGCGGCGGCCAGCGGCACCTGGGAGCCGTCGGGCAATTCAATGGGGGTGGCGCGTATGGCGTCGATATCTGCGAATTCGCTGTTGGGCAACACCGACATCCGTCGGCCATCCACCACCACAAAACCGCCGGGTATGGTCTGGTTGCGCCGCGACAGTGTCTCCAGCACCCGCGCCGGAGAAATACCGAGGCGAAACATGGCCGCGTCGTCCAGAGCCAGAGTGATCTGCTCGTCCGCATCTCCCTCCAGCTCGATCCGTGAGACGCCGGGTACGTCGGCCAGATTCCTCTTCAGGCGCTCGGCCACCTTACTCAGCTCGGTGACCGAGGAGGAACCGGCCACCGCCAGAACGATGGCCGGGATATCAATCATCCGGTCATCGAGCGACATCTGGCCGACGTCGTCGGGGAAATCCAGTCGCGCCCGGTCCATGGCCTGGCGCACCCGGTCCCACGCCGAGTCTGTGTCGTAAATGGTGTCGTTCAGCCGCACCTGCACAATGGCCACGCCGGTTCTCGCCGTCGCCTGGGTGAAGTCCACTTCCTCCACCTGTCGCAGCTCATCCGCCAGCGGGTTCAGCACCAGACGTTCCACCGCATCCGCCGTGGCGCCCGGGTAGTTCACCGTGACCATTCCGGCGCGGTACGGAAACGACGGATCTTCCTGCCGCGGCATGGTGCTGTAGGCGGCGATACCCAACAGACACAGCATGGTGACCACCATGCCCAGCAGGCGCTGGTAGTTCAGCAGCCGGGCGCCCATCACCGCACCTCCACGGCGTCACCGTCAGAGAGGCGGGTCATGCCGGCAAAAACCACCTGATCGCCCGGTTCCAGGTCATCGGCGCCCACCACCACGCGTTCGCCGATCACTCGTTGCACGGTCACCGGCACCCGGTGCGCAACGCCGTCAGCCACCCGGAATACGCTGGCACCGCCGGAAGATTTCATCACCGCCAGCAGCGGCACCGTGGTTGCGACCACCTGAGTGGGGGTAATGCCCACTTCCACAGGTTCGCCCGGCTCCAGCGTATCAGCAGGCACGCTCACCAGCACCGGATGCAATTCGCCGCGGACGCCACCGGCCTGGGCAATCTCGACAATGGAGCCGATGGCCGGTGGGCGGGTGCGATCCTGCACCGACCACACGGGCAACAGCTGCCCAAGGGTCACGTGGCCGAGCATGTAAGCCGGCACCCGCACTTCCACTTCCCGGCCGTCGGGGGAGGACAACCGCATGACCGGCTGCCCGGCAGCGACAAACTCATCGCGCTCCACCAGCAGCGCCTCGACCCGCCCGGCAAACGGCGCCTTCAGCACACTTTCCGCCAGCAGGCGGGAGGCCTCGGCAAGGGCGGCGCGGGCGGTGGCCACGCTGGCCTTGAGACCATCACGACGCGCTGCAATCTGCTCAAGGTTCTGCTCAGACACCACGCCCCGCTCATGCAACCGGCTGGAACGCTCCCACTCCCGTTTCGCCTGATCGTACTGGGTATTCAGCTCGTCCAGCCGCGCCTGCGCGGAATCCCTCGCCGGTTCCAACGCCGGATTGTAGACCCGTGCCAGCACGTCGCCGGCAGCCACTTCCTGACCCAGCTCTACCGCCCGTTCCCGCAGCGTACCGCTGACCTGAAACGTCAGGGTGGCCCGCTGGGTGGCGCGGATAATGCCGGAGAAACGCAGGGGAATGCCTTCGGTCTGCCCGCCGCGGACCTCCGCCGTTCGCACGGAGACGGCCGGTGCGGCGGTATCCGTCGACGTACCCTGGGATTTACAGCCGGCCAGCGACAGCAGTGCAGCGGTCAGCAGAAGTAGTGTGCAGAGGTATCGTTTTGAAGTCATGGTCCGTCCTTCCTTCCATGGCTGTGGTGATGGTCTGCCCCGTTCCGTGGGAGCGGCTGGGATGTGAATGAAACTTTGTTTAAGACATAATGTCATTCTTTGACAATTTGTCAATAATCAGCTTTCATTCCACATCAGCTATTATGAAAACGCAGTTTCCAGCCGCCGAAGTAACCATGGGAAGTCGCCATGAGCGAGAAGTTGAAGACACGCAGAGAAAGGGAAAAACAGGCCCGTTATGACGCGATCCTGGACGCTGCCGAATTGGTGTTCTCGGAAAAGGGCTACGATCGCACGTCCATGGACGACATTGCCCGCACCGCCAGCCTGAGCCGCGCCCTGCTCTACGTCTACTTCAAGGACAAGGCCGCCATTCAGCGCGGCATCATGCTGCGTGCCGGGCAAAGCCTGTGCCGCCGCTTTGAGCAGGCGCGGGACACGGCCACCAGCGGCCTGGCGCAGATCAGTGCTATGGGGGTGGCGTACTGGCGCTTCTACGTGGAACAACCGGATTACTTCTCAGCGCTGACCAAAGCCTCGACCGCGATGACCGAGGCCGACGAACAGCAGGCGCAGGACATGCTGTGCTCCAAATCCGAACTGATGGACCTGATGGAAGGGGCGATTCGCCTGGGCCTGGAGGATGGCACCATGAACCGGGAGCGGATTCACGACCCGCACCAGACGGCCCTTTACTTGAGAGGGGCACTGCACGGGGTCATTCTGCTGTGCCAGAGTGAAATCGGAGAACCGGAGCGGGCGACAGACACCGGAAAATTCGCCGCCGACGCCCTGATCCGTCACACCATGGAGATGCTCACTTCGTCCATTCAGAGCTGAAAATCGTACACCGAGCCCAGGCCCAGTATGCCGGTCAGTTCGTCGAGCGCCTTGTGAACTTCCTCCAGCAACATCGGATCGGCCAGATCCTCGGTGGCCAGCTCTTCCCGGTAATGGGCCTCAACCCAGGTGGTCAGACGCTCGTAGAGCGCGTCATTGAGCAGCACCCCATGGTGCATGGCTTTCAGCTCATCGTCGTTCAGCGCGACGCGCAAACGCAGGCACGCCGGGCCACCGCCGTTGCGCATGGACTGCTTGACGTCAAACACTTCCACAGCGGTGATCGGGCTGTCGCCCCGGACCAGATCGTCCAGATATCGACTGACTGATGCCACTTCCCGACACTCCCCCGGAACCGCCAGCAACATGCCATCGGCGGTGTTCAGCAACTGGCTGTTGAACAGGTAGGAGGCCACCGCATCTTCAATCGGCACCTCGGCGCTGCTGACCCGCACTGCCTGCAACTCGGTATCGGTCAGGCGGCTGCGAATATCCGCCAGTACCCGCTCTTCGTCCAGAAACGCCAGCTCGTGATAGAACAGCGTATTGGCGTTGCCCACGGCGATCACATCGTTATGAAATACGCCGGCGTCGATGGCGGCGGGATTCTGCTGGGCGAACACCACGTGGCGATCGCTGAGGCCGTGGAGGCGTGCAATCGCCTGGGAGGCCTCCATGGTCTGACGCGCCGGAAACCGGGTGGGCGCCGGCGCCTGCTCGTTGAACGCCACCTGGCCATAAACGAACAGCTCCACCCCGGGGTCGCCGTAGCGGCTGCACAGGCGAGTGTGGTTGGCAGCGCCCTCGTCACCAAACTGGCTCACCGACGGCAGCGCCGGATGGTGGGCAAACCAGGCTTCGTCAGAAAATATCGATTTCAGCACCCGCCCGGTCACCACATGCTCGATGGAGCGATGGAACTTGGCGCTGAGATTGGCCGGCGTAAAGTGCACCCGGTGGTCCGCGGTATCGGCGCTGGGAGACACGGTCGCCGCGTTGGCGGTCCACATGGCGGACGCCGACGACACCGCGGCCAGTATCGACGGGTGCTGTCGCGCCGCGGATTCCAGAATGGTCTGGTCTGAACCGTTGAAGCCCAGGGCCCGCAAGGTCGGAATATGGGGCCGCTCGTGGGGCGGCAGGATGCCCTGAACGTACCCCCGGTCCGCCAGCCGTTTCATTTTGGCCAGCCCCTGCAGTGCCGCTTCTTTTGGCCGGGACACCGCGTTCACATTGGATTTCGACGCCACATTGCCCCAGGACAACCCGGCGTAGTTGTGAGTGGGGCCGACCAGGCCATCGAAATTGGCTTCTACAGCGTGCTTGGGCATGTGCGGGTCCGTTGTGTTGATCCAGGAATCAGGGCTCAGTCGAAATTCAATCCGGGCGCCAGGCTGTCCGGCACCTCACTCTTTCTGGCCTCCAGCGAGGCCATCGGCCACGCGCAGTAATCCGCAGCGTAATAGGCGCTCGGGCGATGGTTACCACTGGCGCCGACACCCCCGAAAGGCGCGGCGCTGCTGGCGCCGGTCAGCGGACGGTTCCAGTTGACGATCCCTGCCCGCACCTCATCCGCCAGGCGTTCGTACAGCTTGCGGTCATCGGTCAGAATACCCGCCGACAGGCCGTAGCGGGTATTGTTGGCCAGCTCCAGGGCGTCATCAAAACTCTTGTAGCGAAAGACGGTCAGCAGCGGACCGAAGAATTCCTCGTCGGTCAGATCCAGCCCGGTCGCGTCCAGTATGCCGGGGGACAGCAGGCCGGTATCCGCTTTCAGCTGTTTCATTTCCAGCAGTGAAACAGCGCCTTTGTCGATCATACTGGCCTGGGCCTCCAGCAGCTTCCCGGCCGCTTCGGCAGAAATAACCGAGCCCATGAATGGCTGGGGCTCCGCATCGAACTCGCCCACCTTAATGCGCGCCGCCACCTCGGTCAGCCGCTCGATGAAGCGATCGCCTTTGGCGCCCTTGGGCACCAGCAGCCGGCGGGCGCAGGTACAGCGCTGACCGGCCGACAGGAAAGCCGACTGCAGGGCGTGATGCACCGCGCCGTCAATGTCGGCCACATCCTGGACGATCAGCGGGTTGTTTCCGCCCATCTCCAGCGCCAGGATTTTTTCCGGCTGGCCGCCGAACTGTTCGTGCAGCAGGTGCCCCACGGTGGAGCTGCCGGTGAAGAACAGGCCGTCAATGCCTGGGTGGCGGGCAAGGGATTTGCCCGTCGCCGCCGCACCCTGCACCAGATTGATCACGCCGTCCGGCAGACCGGCGTGCTCCCACAGCTTCACCGTCAGCTCGGCTACCCCGGGGGTCAGCTCACTGGGTTTGAATACGACGGTATTGCCCGCCAGCAGTGCAGGCACAATATGGCCGTTGGGCAGGTGGCCGGGAAAGTTGTAGGGCCCGAAGACGGCCACCACGCCATGGGGGCGATGGCGCAATACCGCATGACCACCGGCGACTTCCGATTCGGAGTGGCCGGTACGCTGGTTGTAGGCGCTGATGGAGATGCCGACTTTGCCGATCATCGCCGCCACTTCGGTACGGGATTCCCACAGCGGTTTGCCGGTTTCCAGGCCGATCTGGTGGGCCAGTTCCTCCTTGTGGGACTCCAGCAGGCCGGCAAAGGCCTCCACAACGGCCTGACGCTCGGCGAAGGATTTGCGGCGCCATTTTACGAAGGCGGCGCGGGCCTCTCGCACGGCGGCGTCCACATCAGCCAGGCTGGCACTGGTGCCTTCCCAAACCGTATCGCCGGTCACCGGCTGCACCGACTCGAAGGGCTCGCCATGGCCCTGCAGCCAGAGACCATCTATAAACAATTCGCCTGTCAGACTCGCCATAACGTGCATCTCCCGGTTCTTGAATTCGGTTCAGTCAGCCCGATCCCTGTGGAAACGGCCGGCGCGCCCCGGTTCCTTTGATTCCTCACTGGCGGCCAGGGCCTGCGGGCCCGCATCTTTCAGCGGCGCCAGGCGTACCTGATCCCCGGACTCCACCAGCAGAACGTCCGCAACTTCTCTGGGCACGGTTACAGTATCAGGCCCGATGCAGTGCGCGGGTATGGTGGTTACCCGAAAGTCGCGGAAGGATTGATTGGCAATCATCACCCGCTCCGACGTGGCCACGTCAAGATCCACCGGCTTGCGGCTGATCAGCACATGACGGTGCACACTCTCCCGCACGGTGCGGATGTTGTGGACGAACGCCTCCACCACCGGTCCGCCATCGAAAATATCCACCAGACCGTTGAAGTTGAATCCCTCCGCCTGCAGCATTTTGAGCGCCGGCGCAGTGTTGTCGTGGACCAGGCCGATCACCGCCCGCGCGGCGTCCGGCAGCATGGGTACGTAGATCGGATACTTGGGCATCAGCTCGGCAATGAAGGATTTGTTACCCAGCCCGGAGAGCATGTCGGCCTCACTGAATTCCATATCGAAGAACTGACTGCCCAACGCATCCCACAACGGGCTACGCCCCTGCTTGTCCGACACCCCGCGCATTTCCGCGAACACCTTCTCGGAAAAGTGCTTGCGAAAACTGTCCAGATACAGGAACCGGCAGCGCGACAGCAGCAGCCCGTTGCCGCCGCCGCGATGGCTGTCGGACAGCAGCAGCGAACAGATTTCGCTGGTGTCCGTCATATCGTTGGACAGATGCAGGGTCGGCGTTCGGACGTGCACCCCCATCTCTCGCGACGCGTTGACCGTCACGCTCAACCGGTAATTGTAGAACACCTCGTCCAGACCTACCCGGGCCTGGATGCCACTGATGCCCACGCACTGTTTCAGCTCGGTATCTTCCAGCGCAAACAGGTACAGGCCGGCTTCCGGCGCACAGCGCTGGTTGAAGGTTTCGCGGGTGTGGTTGATCTTGCGCTCCAGCAGGTCCCGGTCCGCAGGCAGCGTGGTCAGACCCTTGCCCGCGTTCTGGGCCATGAGGTACAGATCATCAAGATCGCTCTCCAGTAACGGGCGAATCACCAGCATACGCGCCTCCCCGGGTCAGTCAGCCTTGAACGGTTCATAGCGGAGCAATCCTCACTTCATCCCCGGCGCTGCGCGCGAGTGCCTGCCAGGTTTTCACCGGGACCTTGACCTCGTTCTTGAGGGTTTCACCCAGGGTGGTCAGCGTGCAGCGGAAGTCGCCATCCTGCCCGGCGGAAATCAGACAGGTTTCCCCGTCCTCGCCGTGGGCGGCGTGGAGTACCGAGCGATGGCTGGTCACCACCGTTCTCAGGCTGTCCGTTCGTGCTTCCAGCACCGGACCCGCATCGAAGATGTCCATATAGCATCCCGGCTGAAAGCCTTCCTGCTGGAGCAGCTCGAACGATGGCACAGAGAGCTCGTGGGGCCGCCCCAGCGCCTCTTGCGCGGCCGCCGTCAGCATGGTCACGTAGATCGGATTCGGCGGCATCAGCTCGGCAATGAAGGTTTTACTGAGCAGGCCGGAGTGTTTGTCGGCGGTGTCGAAGTCCATATTGAAGAAGTGACGGCCCAGGCTATCCCAGAATGGTACCCGACCGTCAGCGGTCTGCACCCCCTGAATCTCAACCACCATGCGGCTGGAAAACCGCTCCCGGTTCTCCGCCACAAACAGCAGCCGCGCGCGGGCAAGCAACTCGAACGGCGCCTTGCCCTTCAGCGCCGGGTCGATGGCAAACGCACAGAGCTGGGTCATATCCGTCAGCGCGTGGGACGGATACAGCACCTCTACCCGGCGGGAAACCCCCAGTTCGTGGGAGGCATGAATCAGCGCGTCGCGGCGATAGTTGTAGAACGGCTGACCGTTACCCGCTTTCGCGTCGATACCGGCGGCACCGTGAATCGCGCCGGTATCGGTATTCTCAAGCACGAACAGATAGCGCGCCGATTCGCCCCCCCGGAGCTTGCCCGCAAAGGAGCGAATTGAATGCTCGATCTTGGCAGCAACCGCTTCCTCCTGTTTCGGCAGCGTTGACGACAACCGGGCGCCCTGCTCACCGGAGATGCTCAGCACACCTTGCAGATCACCCGCTTCAACCGGCCGGACCAGCCACATAACGTCTTCCTTATTTGCTTCCCGCAACCAGCTTTTTGACGGCCGCCTCGAAGCGCTCCAGCGCATCGTCGATGTCGGATTCGGGAATGATCAGCGAGGGCGCCAGGCGGACCACATTCGCACCAGCAATCAGCACCATGACCCCTTCGTCCAGTCCGGCGTTGAGGAATTCCTTGGCCTTACCCTGCCACTTCTCGGTAAGCACACAGCCAAGCAACAGCCCGGCACCGCGGACTTCGCTGAACACACCGTAGCGCTCGCCAATATCCATCATGCCTTTGCGCAGGTGTTCCGAGCGTGCCTTCACGCCTTTGAGAATCTCCTGCTGGCTGACGGTATCGACCACCTTCTGGGCCACCGCACACGCCAGCGCATTACCGCCATAGGTGCTGCCGTGGGTGCCGACGCCGAGGCTGGCGGCGATTTTGGCGGTGGTGAGCATGGCCGCGACCGGGAAACCGCCACCAAGCCCCTTCGCGCTGGAGAGGATATCCGGAACCACATCATACATTTCATAGGCATAGAGATGGCCGGTGCGGCCAACACCGCTCTGAACCTCATCGAACACCAGCAAGGCGTCGTTTTCGTCACACAGCTGACGCAGCCCTTTCAGGAACTCCGGATCGGCCGGCATGACCCCGCCCTCACCCTGGATCGGCTCGACCACAATGGCGCAGGTCTTTTCTTTCGACACCAGTTTGCGCACCGATTCCAGATCGTTGAAGGTGGCGTGGTGAATGCCGCCCGGAGCCGGCTCGAAGCCTTCCAGATACTTTGGCTGCCCACCAACACTGACCGTAAACAGGGTGCGGCCGTGGAACGAGTTGGTGAAGGAAATGATTTCGTTCTTCTGCGGACCGAAATGCTCCCAGGCATACCGGCGCACCAGTTTGAACGCCGCCTCGTTGGCCTCGCCACCGGAGTTGGCGAAAAACACCCGCTCGGCGAAGGTGAGATCGCAAAGGGTCTTGGCCAGCCTCAACGCCGGTTCATTGGTCATCACGTTGGACAGGTGCCAGATTTTCTCGGCCTGATCGGTCAACGCGCCGACCAGACCGGGATGGGAATGGCCGAGGCAGGTCACGGCGATGCCGCCCTGAAGATCCACGAATTCGCGCCCGTCCTGGTCCCAGATTCGTGAGCCCTCGCCCCGCACCGGAATGATGGAACCGGGGGCGTAATTGGGCACCATGACTTGATCAAAAAGTTCGCGACTGACGGGTTCTCTGTTCATCGTGTTCTCTCAACGGTTCTGGCAAAAAAACGGTTCAACATAATAGAAAGCTGGCTTTATCATACGCCACTCAGGGCATCAACACATCCGGTTCACCCACCGCCGGCAGCTCCAGCACCGTCAGCGAACGACCATCACGCCCCATCAGCGCCTTCACCAGCAACTTGTAGGAATCCAGATCAAAGGTTACCGCCTGACCGCGCAGGGTCAGATCATGGAGCTCCGCTTCACTGTGCACGGTGGCCACGTGCATCCAGTTGTACACCACCAGAATGTCGGTCACACCGGTGAACCGGTTACGCTCCACCACCCCCACCGGCCCCTGCCAGGGCCAGGTGTTCAAACGCAAGGCGTGGAACGCAATCTGCATCCGCAGGTTATAGCGCACTGCATCTTCACGCCCTTCACAGGCCCCCTTGCAGCGGCCCAGGGTGCGCTGAAAACAGGGACCGTCGTGGTCCGGCTCCAGCCCCAGCAACTTGTTACACAGCTCGTTCTTGGCGGCAATGCCGCTGAGCGCTTTCTCGGCATCGCGCTTGCTGCGGAACAGACCGTAATAATCCCCCAGCCGGTCGGGCTGAATTTCCCGTACTAGCCGCGCCTGAAGATACCCGGACTCGGTGGCGGCCAGCTCGATGCTGACCAGGTTCTTCGCCGCCCGTGAACGGCGGTTGAACATCGGCTTCAGGGTCTTGATCTGCTTCAGCTCCAGCAGCAAGGCACCGAGTTCGCCGGCGGTCTCGGTCCATTCCACCCTGCGCAGGCTCTCCGACATCCGCACGCCACGGGTGGAGTTGTGATCGCCGGAAAAATGCGACGCCACCCGCTGGGCAATGTTGGTGCTCTTACCGACGTACAGCAGCACCTCATTTTCACCATAGAACCGGTAAACACCCGGCGCTCGGGGCAGCTCGTCCAGAACGTCCACCGGCAGATGGGAAGGAATACTGGGGCGCTGCAGCAACGCCTTGATCGCCTCGGCCACCGGGGCCGTGCCGTGCTCCGCCAACGCGTGGGTGAAAAACGCCAGCATCGCGGATACATCCCCCATGGCACGATGACGCTGGACCTGCGCCAGCCCGTGGCGCTCGATCAGCGCATCCATATTGTGCCGGCGATACTGGGGATACAGCCGCCGGGACAGCTTCACGGTGCACAGCACCTTCGCCGAAAACAGCCGCCCCAACCGACGGAATTCCGCCTTGATAAAGCCGTAGTCGAACCGGGCGTTGTGGGCGACGAAAATGGTGTCCTTCAGCTGTGCTTCCAGCTCGTCGGCAATGTCCTCGAACAGCGGGGCATCCGCCACCATCTCGTTGGAAATGCCGGTGAACCTTTCGATGAAGGGCGAAATCCGGGTTTGCGGGTTGAGCAGCGTCTGCCACTGCCCAACCACCTCGCCCGCACGCCAGAACCGGATACCGATCTCGGTGATCCGATCGTGGGAGGAACTGCCTCCCGTGGTCTCTATATCAAGAAAAGCGAACGTTGCGCTGTCCAGATCCGTCGTTTTGGAAGTCATAACTTAAAGCTACGTGGAAAAGAGAATCGCAGATGGCTGTAAAGCAACAGATTAGATCTATAGACATTCGTCTAATTAATGCACGAATTTATTTGAAATGTCATAAATTCGTAACTACTTTGAAGTGGGTCCAACAAAAATAATGTGTGGAGACAACAACAATGCAAAGTAACAAACTGAGAATGGCAATTCGCGCAACGGCTGCTGTGGCTGTACTGGGGGTCGCCGGGCAGGCAAGCGCGCTGGAACTTTCTACCGGTGATTTCGAAACTTCTCTTTACGGGTATGCCCGCCTTAACGCAAGTTACGATATCGACAGCGACCAGGCGCTGAGCACCCGCTCAGGTTCCTATGACGGCCTTGCCGGAAACGACGACGCGGCCGAGGGCCATTTCGGTGCGGACGCCGTACAGACTCGCATCGGCGTCAAGACCACGACTCCTCAAGGGGTGAACGTTACGGTTGAAGGCGATTTCCGCGGCGGCACTCTGCGACTGCGTCACGGCTTTGGTGAATACAAAGGCGTGCTGCTGGGTCAGACCTGGTCCAACTTCACCAGCTTCGTGGGCAACACATCCACTCTGGACTTCGATTCACTGCCGGGCCTCGCCGGCCTTCAAGGTCGTGTCGCCCAGGCCCGTTACACTACGGGGCTCACTCTCCATCGCTCTTGAAGATCCCAATGCTTCAATTCTCGGAAGAGCCCCAGTTACTGAACAGAGATTGGGTACTGACGGAGTTTTAACGGACGTTGAAACGGGCGCCTTCGAGGCTACCGGTCTCGACGACACCAAAGACTCCATGCCGGCCGTTACTGCTCGCCTGGAAGACTCTGAGGGCGGCCTTTCCTATTCGGCTGCTGTCCTGGCCCATCAGGTTGGCTACGATGATGGCTCTGACGACGAAAGCTCCTTCGGTTTCGCAACCTTTGTTGCAGCGAAGATGGCTCTGACCGACATGATCACTATCCAGGGTACCCTGAGCTACTCCGACGGCGCCAACAGCTACCTGTATCGCTCCGGCGATAACTTCGGCGCGGAAAGCGCGTACGTTGATGGCAGCGGCGATGTCGAGACCATTTCTGGTTACGGTGGTTCACTTGGTGCAGGATTCAATCTTGGCGGTGGACGCAGCATCAACGTGGGCTACGGCCTGGTCGAAGTTGACTGGGACGACGCTGAAAGCGATCTGGGCTCTGCCATTGTCGCCGACAAGAGCGAAACCAACTCTGCGATCATGGCCAACTACCAGTGGACTCCGGTTCAGAACGTCATGATGGGCGTTGAATACCAGTTCCTGAGCCGTGAAAACGTGGACGGCACCGACGGCGATGCCAACCGCATCCTGTTTGCTGCTCAGTACAACTTCTAAGCGTCTTTAGAAGTTAGCTCAGGAGAAACCCCGGCCCCGCCGGGGTTTCTTTTTTAGTGCTTCCGCAAGATTCCTGCACCACGTCGACGCACCCCCACAACCGGCAGGTTTTCCCTGCCACTCACTTTCCTTTTCAGTTCAACAATCTGCGCGCACTCCTGTGACCTGGCATACCTGATGCAAAGACAAATAGGAATCCAGAGTGACGGACCACACTCCGCCACTGTTTAAACCAACAGAGGTGACACCATGAAAAAATCAACCGACCACAGCCTGCTCTTCGAACTGACCCACCCCTTCGAAGCCGCCGTTATGCAAGACCTCCACGACTACTTCGACTGGATGTACTTCGCAAACTAAGCGGGAAGAAACCGCCATAGACCGAAAGGTGTGGGTGGAGGTGTCTGGTAAAAAAGATCGCCTGTCTGAGCGCAGCGAGTTAAAGCGAACTTTTTTACCAAACACCTCCACCCGCGCCCTACTCCAGCTCTTAAATCCTACTTCGGATTGACAACCCTACTCCCCGGCCCGAAACCGAGTCCGCACCCCGCGAGTCGCCATCACCCCAATCACCTCCAGCAACGACAGCACCCCCCGGTCATGGGTACGCGGCGCCTTACCCTTGCCCATCCGCCCCAGCTGACGCGTGTACCAGCTGACCTCCATCAGCGCCATATCATCGATCAGCCGTATCCCCGTGCGGATCGGTTTGACCGCGCTGGTGAACGCCTCGCCTGCCATGATGCGCTGCGGGCAATCCGGCTCCACTGCCAGCGGCCGGGCAATCCCCACCAGGTCCGTCGCTCCCGAGGCGATGGCATCCGCCATCCCCGTCTCGGTACGGAAGCCCCCCGTCACCATCAGCGGCACATCCACCCGCTGGCGCACCCTTTCGGCAAACTCCAGAAAATATGCCTCCCGCGCAAGCGTACTCTGCTTCACCTCACCGCCTTCGGCTCCCTTGGCCATGGCCGGGTTCTCGTAATTGCCCCCGGAAATCTCCACCAGATCAATCCCTTCGCTCGCCAGCGCCTCGATCACCGACAGGGATTCCTCCTCGGTAAAACCACCACGCTGGAAATCCGCCGAATTCAGCTTGATACCCACATTAAAGCCATCGCCAGTCACTTCACGGATCGCTCTGTAAACTGCCAGCACGAACCGCATGCGCTTGTCCGCGGAACCGCCCCACTCATCCGAGCGCTGGTTATGGTGCGGCGACAGGAACTGACTCACCAGATAACCGTGCGCGCCGTGGATCTGCACCCCATCAAACCCAGCCTTTTCCGCAATCGAGGCACTGGTGGCAAAACGCCGGATAATGTCCTCAATCTCCGGCCCGGAAAGCGCCCGTGGCGTGGCAAACATACCGCGCAGCTCCTTCCTGAACGGAATCGCACTGGGCGACACCGGATCGCGGTTGAGCATCTTCGGACTCTGCTTTCCGGGATGATTCAGCTGCATCCAGATCTGGTTACCGCCGGTCTTGCCAGACTCTGCCCATTCACGCAACAACGCCAGATCCCGCTCATCCTCAAGCACCACATTCTGGGGCTCGCCGATGTGGCGACGATCCACCATTACATTGCCGGTGATCGACAGCCCCGTGCCGCCCTCGGCCCAGGTGCGATAAAGCCTGACCAGATCCTGGGTGACCCGGTTATCAATCGTGCCCAGGGTTTCGCTCATGGCGGATTTGGCAAAGCGATTGGGGATAACGGAACCGTTCTTCAGGGTACGGGGTTGCGACAGGATTTCGGCGGCTTTCATGGCGGGCCTCTTTTATAGGTATCGGGATAACTCTTGAGGCGATCTTGGAGAGGAAGAAAGCCAAGAACATTGGCCGTTGAGACGCTCCAGATAAGAAGTCAGGAAATAACGCGGAGCTGAAGCGAGAGGGGCGGGGCAGACGATTCAGGACTGTTGAGGGCCATGGACGGCCCGAAACAAGCGCACATGGATGTGCTCGTAGCGTGTCCTGAATCGTTTGCCCTGCCGCTCTCCGCCCCCTAAGCCAGCAGGCTGGGAGCGGACTTGGCAGAACTTATAGCAACAGGGTACGAATGTCCCCCAGAAGCTGACTGAGCAGCGAGGTGAACCGCGCCGCATCGGCCCCGTTCACCGCCCGGTGATCGTAGGACAGCGACAACGGCAACATCAGCCGTGGCTGGAAAGCCTGGCCATCCCAGACCGGCTTCATCGCCGCCTTCGACACCCCCAGAATCGCCACCTCCGGCGTATTCACAATGGGCGTGAACGCCGTACCGCCGATACCACCCAGGCTGGTGATGGTAAAGCAGGCACCCTGCATTTCCGCCGGCTTGAGCTGCTTGTCCCGCGCCTTCTGGGCCAGTTCCGCGCTTTCCGCGGCCAGCTCCCACAGCCCCTTCTGATCCACATCCCGGATCACCGGCACCATCAACCCATGGGGCGTATCCACCGCAATACCGATGTGGATGTACTTCTTGCGCACCACCTCCTTTTTCTCCATGTCCAGCGACACGTTGAACTGGGGCAGTTCCGCCAGCGCCGTGGCACAGGCCTTCAGCAGGAACGGCAGCGGCGTCATCTTCACCCCTTTCTTCTCGCCAGCCGTTTTCTGGGCCTTGCGGAAGTCCTCCATATCGGTGATGTCAGCGTCCTCGAACTGGGTCACGTGAGGTACGTTCAGCCAGCTGCGCTGCATGTTGTTGGCGGTGGCGAACATCATCCGCGACATGGATTCACGCTCCACGTCACCGAACTGGCTGAAGTCCGGCAGCTTCACGCCCGGAATGCCGGCGCCACCGCCACCCGCCACGGTACTGCCCTGCTGGGTCTGCTGCAGCTGGCTTTTAACGTAGGCCTGAACGTCGTCCTTGAGAATCCGGTCTTTCGGGCCGCTGCCCTTGATGCGGGTCAGATCGGCGCCAAATTCACGGGCCAGCTTGCGCACCGCCGGGCCGGCATGAACCTTGGCGCCCGGCGTCGGGGGTTCATAGGTTGTGGATGGCTGCGGCTCGGAACGGGTGTCAGCGGAACCCGCCCGCCCCTTCTGCTTATTATCATCGGATGGTTTCGCCGCCTCGGAAGACTCTTCGCCCTCTTGCGGCTCGTCGGCGCCGCCCTCGTCTCCGCCATCCTCAACCACGGTCATTTCGACCAGGTCATCACCTTCAGAAAGCTTGTCGCCTTCCTTGACCAGAATCTTGCCGATCTTGCCGGCGTAGGGCGACGGAATCTCCATGGTCGCCTTGTCCGATTCCACCGTCACCAGCGGATCGTCGGCTTCCACCTCATCACCCTCACTGACGTTGATCTCGATCACCGGCACATTCTCGAAGCCGTCCAGCGCGGGCACCTTGACGGTTTCCTTGCGCGAACCACCGGAGGATTTCTTCGATGCCGGCTTGCTCTCGCCCGACTCGCCTTCCGACGTTTTATCGTCCTCGTCGTCGGCTTGTTCCGCGGGCTTTTCCTCGCTCTTGTCGTCAGCGTCTTCGTCCGCGGCGTCATCGGCCGCGGCATCGCCGCCGGCCTCCATCATGCCGACCACGTCCCCTTCCTTGACCTTGTCGCCCACCTTGACGGTGATTTTGGTGATCTTGCCGGCACCGGGAGAGGGCAGCTCCACCGACGCCTTGTCCGACTCGACGGTCAGAATCGGATCTTCCTCCTCAACGGAGTCCCCCTCGCTGACGGTGATTTCGATGATCTCGACCTCATCCGCACCGCCGAGATCGGGAACCTTGATTTCCTGTTCACTCATGGCGGTCTCCTTAGCTCAGCACCGGGTTCGTTTTGTTGCGATCGATTCCGTACTTCCGCATGGCTTCGAGAACCACGTCCTCCTTGATCTCACCGTCCCGGGCCAGCGCTGCCAGCGCGGTGACCGCCACGTAGTAGCGATCCACCTCAAAGTGGCTGCGCAATTTCTCGCGGGTGTCACTGCGGCCGAAACCGTCGGTGCCCAGGGTGAGGTAGGTTTTGGGAATGTAGGCCCGCACCTGCTCGGACAACAGCTTGATGTAGTCGGTGGAGGACACCACCGGCCCCTGCTGCTTCTCCAGGCACTGGGTGATGTAGGCTTTCTTCGGCGTGTCGTCCGGATGCAGGCGGTTCCAGCGCTCGATATGGAGACCATCGCGGGCCAGCTCGGTGAAGCTGGTCACGCTCCAGACATCGCTGGCCACGCTGAAGTCGTCCTTCAGCAGTTCCGCCGCGGCACGAACCTCATTGAGGATGGCACCGGAGCCCATCAGCTGAACCCTCGGGGTTTTCTTGCGGCCCTTGGTTTCGACGGAATCCAGCAGGTACATGCCCTTGATGATGCCGTCTTCCACCTTCTTGCCTTTCGGCATGGCGGGCTGTTCGTAGTTTTCGTTCTCAATGGTCAGGTAGTAGAAGACATTCTGGTTGTCTTCAAACATTTCCTTGATGCCATGCTGGACCACCACCGCCATCTCGTAACCGTAGGCCGGATCGTAGGCCTTACAGCTGGGAATGGTCTGGGCCAGTATGTGGCTGTGGCCGTCCTGGTGCTGCAGGCCCTCGCCGTTGAGCGTGGTGCGCCCGGCGGTGCCGCCGATCAGGAAGCCCCGGGCCTGGATATCCCCGGACGCCCAGGCCAGGTCGCCCACCCGTTGGAAACCGAACATGGAGTAGAAGATATAGAAGGGCACCAGCGGGAAGTTGTTGGTGCTGTAGGAAGTTGCCGCCGCCATCCAGGCCGCCATGGAACCGTCCTCATTGATCCCTTCCTCGAGGACCTGGCCTTTCTTGTCTTCCTTGTAGTACATGATCTGGTCACGGTCTTCGGGCACGTACTTCTGGCCTTCCGAGGTGTAAATACCCAACTGGCGGAACATACCCTCCATACCAAAGGTGCGGGCCTCGTCCGGTACGATCGGAACCACCCGCTTGCCGATACGCTTGTCCTTGGTCAGGGCTGTCAGCAACCGCACGAACGCCATGGTGGTGGAGATCGCGCGGCCATTGGAGCCTTCGATCACCGCCTTGAAGGTGTCCAGTGGCGGCGCCTGCAGCGGCTGGCAATCCTTGCGGCGCTTGGGATAAAACCCGCCCAGCTCTTTCCGGCGCTTGTTCATGTAGACAATTTCCGGGCTGTCCGGTGCGGGCCGGTAATAAGGTACGTCCTTGAGCTCTTCGTCCTTGAGCGGCACCGCAAACCGGTCACGGAAAGCCTTGAGCTGGTCCATGTCCAGCTTTTTCAGGGAGTGGGCCGTGTTCTGGGCTTCACCGGCCGAGCCGAACCCGTAACCCTTGATAGTATGGGCCAGGATCACTGTGGGGCGCCCGCCATTGTTGTGGATGGCGTGGTGATAGGCGGCGTACACCTTATAGGGGTCATGGCCACCCCGATTGAGCCGGTTGATGTCCTCGTCAGTGAGGTTTTCCACCATCTTGGACAGCTCCGGGTACTTGCCGAAGAAATGCTTGCGGGTGTAGGCCGGGCCGTTGCTCTTGAAGTTCTGCAGGTCGCCGTCCACAGCTTCGTCCATCACGCGCTGCATCAGGCCGTCCTTGTCTTGCTCGAACAGCGGATCCCACATGCGGCCCCAGACCACTTTCAATACGTTCCAGCCAGCACCCCGGAAGACCCCTTCCAGCTCCTGGATAATCTTGCCATTGCCCCGTACCGGGCCGTCCAGACGCTGCAGGTTGCAGTTAACCACAAAGATGAGGTTGCTGAGGTTCTCGCGGCCGGCCACCGAGATGGAGCCCAGGGTTTCCGGCTCATCACACTCGCCATCACCGACAAAGCACCACACCTTGCGGTCGCCCATGTCGATCAGCTCGCGGCTGTGCAGGTACTTCATCACATGAGCCTGATAGATGGCCTGGATCGGCCCGAGGCCCATGGAGACCGTGGGAAACTGCCAGTAATCGGGCATCAACCAGGGGTGCGGATAGGAGGACAAACCATTGCCATCAACCTCTTCCCGGTACTTGTCCAGCTGCTCTTCGTCGAAACGACCTTCAAGGTAGGAGCGGGCATAGATGCCGGGCGACGAGTGGCCCTGAAAATACACCAGGTCAGACTCCCGCTTGTCGTCACCGCCGTGGAAGAAGTAGTTGAAGCCAACATCGTACAGGGTGGCGGCGGAGGAGAACGACGAGACGTGACCGCCCAGTTCCCCGGGGCGCTGATTGGCCCGCAGGACCATGGCCATGGCGTTCCAGCGGATCAGCGAGCGGATACGGCGCTCCATGAACAGATCGCCCGGCATGCGGGCTTCCTGGGTCACGGGAATGGTGTTTCGGAATGGCGTGGTGATGGAATAGGGTAGCTCAGTACCATCCCGGCTGGCGCGCTCCGACAGCCGTTCCAGAATGTACTTGGCGCGGTCAACGCCTTCCTGCTCGATCAGAGATTCCAGCGCATCAAGCCATTCACTGGTTTCAACGGGATCATCGTCCTGGTACATCAAACCCTCCCCTTGGCATCAAAAAGGCGCCACTGGCCACGATCAGCAGCCGGCTGCCTGCGGTGTCGATTAGCTGCAATGAATTACAGAACCTGTTGTTTCGGGTGTTCCAGCCTGACCTTAATCTCCAACAAGCATAGAACAGCTTGGTGGAATTTACTGCCGGGTGCGGCTGACCACCCAAAACACCCCACGCCCACTTTGTTGTTTTATTACTACATTACTTCCGTTTCAACTGAGTTACGGCAGATGATTGGCAAAGTGTTCGCGTTTATTTCGGTATTTTACGTAATAATGACGTCTACAATCACTCAAAACAACCGCCCTGAGACCAATGTCGTAGTATTCCTACGCGCCCAGGAAAACCATTACCACGCTAAACGGTTTGCATCGCCAATTTTTAAAGGATTTTCCGATTTTTCCCGGAATTTATTTGCAGTTGCGCCAATTTAGCTACAAAACTCCGAATCACCACCGACGGATATTAATTAGACCTGAAACTAAATCGGGTTTTATGTATACTTGCTGCCCGTTTTTTAACCAGCGGAGCGTCGGCGCAGCCCGGCTCCGGACATTGGCAATCAACCTAGAGGGCGATCCATGAACTCCATCGTCACGTTCCCGAACCGCATCCCCACGGCCGAGTTCGAAGAGCGGCGCTTCAAGGTCTACACCGACCGCCAGCTCGACAAGATTGAGGTTATCCAGAATCTCCCCGAAGAAACCCTTTTCGAGATGAAGGTCGTGGCCAGCGTCCTGCCGTTCCGGGTCAACGAATACGTGATCAACGAACTGATCAACTGGGACAAGGTGCCCAACGATCCCATCTACCAGCTGGTCTTCCCCCAGAAAGGCATGCTGAAGGACGAACATTTCGAACGCATGGCGACAATGCACCGGGAAGGTGCGGACAAGAAAGACATCCAGGCCGTGGCCAAGGAGATCCGTGACGAGCTGAACCCGCATCCGGCCGGCCAGATGGAAATGAACATGCCCGAGCTGGACGGCGAGGTACTGGACGGCGTGCAGCACAAATACCGGGAAACCGTGCTGTTCTTCCCGGCCCAGGGCCAGACCTGCCACTCCTACTGCACCTTCTGTTTCCGCTGGGCGCAGTTTGTGGGCGACAAAGACCTGAAGATGGCCAGCACCGAGGCCGAGAAACTGCACGGCTACCTGCAGGAGCACACCGAGGTGACCGACCTGCTGGTGACCGGTGGCGACCCCATGGTGATGAAAACCAAGAACCTGGTGCAGTACCTTGAGCCGCTGCTGGCACCGGAGTTCGACCACATCCAGACCATCCGCATCGGCACCAAGGCCCTGACCTTCTGGCCGTACCGCTTCGTGACCGACAAGGACGCGGACGAGCTGATCGACCTGTTCGCGAAACTCGTGGATGCCGGCAAGCACGTGGCGATCATGGCGCACTACAACCACTGGCAGGAAATCACCACCGACATCGCCGAAGAAGCGATCCGCCGCATCCGCGCCACCGGCGCTGAAATCCGCGCCCAGGGGCCGCTGATCAAACACGTCAACGACAACGCCGATGACTGGGCCAGGCTGTGGAAGAAGGAAGTGCAGCTGGGCATCATCCCCTACTACATGTTCGTAGAGCGGGATACCGGCGCCAAGAACTACTTCGAAGTGCCGCTGGCGGAGGCATTCCATATCTACCGCGACGCCATGAAGAAGGTCTCAGGCCTGGCCCGCACCGCCCGCGGCCCCAGCATGAGCGCCGGGCCCGGTAAAGTCGAGGTGCAGGGCATCACTGAGATCCACGGCGAGAAAGTCTTTGTGCTGCGATTCCTGCAGGGCCGCAACCCGGACTGGGTGCAGCGCCCATTCTTCGCCAAGTACAGCGACACGGCCACCTGGCTGCACGAGCTGGAACCGGCCTTCGGAGAGGAGAAATTCTTCTTTGAAGATGAGTTTGAGCAGATGAAGAAGGGCAACGGTTAAACCACCGGCGCTCCAAGAAAAAAGGGCCGCAATTGGAGGCTGTGTGAAAACAGCCTCCCAAACTGGCAAAATAACCGCGACATGGCTCGCGGTTATTTTTTTATGAGACATCTGGAAGGTACCCCTCGCAGTCAGACGCTGCTGCTCCCGCCCAGCGTTGAA
>NZ_QTKT01000008.1 GCF_018424605.1 Marinobacter lipolyticus
GCCTGCCGCCAGCGTTCAATCTGAGCCATGATCAAACTCTTCAGTTTAAATCATACAAGAATCCGAAGATTCTCTATTCTTGCTCAAGACAAAACTCAATTTCGACGAGTCACTGTCCTGATATTTCATATCCGAAATACCTCGGCCAGCGCCCACACGAATTACTTGGTTAACTTTTTAAAGAGCGTTTGAGCTGTTGCTCAATCAAGGCCGCGTATTCTACATCGTTCCGCTGCCTTGTCAACCGTTTATTTTTCGCTGTTTCCGCTTCCGAAAACCGCCGAAAAACTCTCCGGCTTACTGCTGTGTCGAGGCGCGCATTCTACACTGAACCGCCATCCTGTCAACCGCTTTCTGAAGAATTTTAAACTTCATTTTCTTCAGCAATTTCAAATCGTTACCTTCTCAATCTCGGGCTATCCAAGTGACCCGCCCCTCGAAGGAGAAGCGCATTCTACAGACACCAGCCGGGGTGTCAACGCGCGTTCTCAACTATTTCAGAATTCTTTCGGTTTCCACCTACACCACCGATCAACAAGCGATCAACCTGGACAAAACTCGATCATTTCCGACAGTAAGGCGCTCCGGCGCTCGCCGTGAGCGCCGGAAACCGGACCTTCAGACAGCCGTGCCTGAAGAACCACTGCGCCGCAGTTTGCGGGTCAGCGCAAGGAAAGGACCGGACAAGCCATACACCAGGAAGCCGGTAAACAACACGGTGGCCGGATCCAGCGTGACCACAACAAACATCAGCACCACCAGCAAAATGGCAGCAAACGGCACCTTGCCACGCAAATCCAGGTCCTTGAAGCTGCGGTAGAGGATGTTGCTGACCATCAAAACGCCACAACCACCGACTACCACGATGGTCATAAAGGTCAGCCAGGTGGCTGGATCAACCTCGTGGAAGCACCACACCAGCCCCGCAACACAAGCCGCGGCGGCCGGGCTCGCCAACCCCACGAAGAACTTTTTGTCCACCGAGCCGATCTGGGTATTGAACCGTGCCAGCCTCAGGGCGGCACCGGCAACGTAAATGAAGGTAATGGCCCAACCAACCTGACCGAGCTCGTTCAATGACCAGAAAAACGCCACCATACCCGGCGCCACGCCAAACGCGACCATGTCTGCGAGGCTGTCGTACTCCTCGCCGAACTTACTCTGGGTGTTGGTCATTCTTGCGACACGCCCATCCAGACCATCGAGGATCATTGAGACGAACACCGCGATAGCGGCGTTATCGAACATACCGTTGGCCGCGGAGACGATGGCGTAAAACCCGGAGAACAACGACGCGGTTGTCAGGGCGTTCGGTAGCAGGTAAATCCCCTTGCGCCTGACCGGGGCCCCTTCCACCAACTCTTCTTCCACTACCTCTCCGGGCTCGAACTCTCCGGCCGCCGCCTGTGCCGCGCCCTTGTCGGCCTCTTCGGATTCCGGGATTTTTCTGTCTTCACTCATTCCATTCACTCCGGAAAGTATTTGAGCGGAGTATATACGAAAAACGCGGCCACCCGGGCCGCGTTTGTCAGAACCTTTTCGGAAAACCGACTCAGTTCTTGTCCTTATCCACGATCTTGTTGGCGGAGATCCACGGCATCATGCCGCGCAGCTTCTCACCCACAACTTCGATGTCGTGCGCCGCGTTCTGGCGGCGACGCGCGGTCATGGACGGGTAGTTCAGCGCGCCTTCAGAGATGAACATCTTGGCGTACTCGCCGCTCTGGATGCGCTTCAGTGCGTTACGCATGGCTTCGCGAGATTGCTCGTTGATGACTTCCGGGCCGGTCACGTACTCACCATACTCCGCGTTATTGGAGATAGAGTAGTTCATGTTGGCAATGCCGCCCTCGTACATCAGGTCAACAATCAGCTTGAGCTCGTGCAGACACTCGAAGTAAGCCATTTCCGGCGCGTAACCCGCTTCGGTCAGGGTTTCAAAGCCGGCCTTGACCAGCTCAACCGCACCACCACACAGAACAGCCTGCTCACCGAACAGATCGGTTTCGGTTTCGTCTTTGAAGGTAGTTTCGATGATGCCGGTACGGCCGCCACCGATACCACTGGCGTAGGACAGGGCCAGGTTCTTGGCGTTGCCGGAGGCGTCCTGGAAGATCGCGATCAGGTCAGGAATACCGCCACCTTTGGTGAATTCGGTGCGAACGGTGTGGCCGGGCGCCTTGGGTGCAACCATGATAACGTCCAGATCCTTGCGCGGAACGATCTGGTTGTAGTGAATCGCGAAACCGTGCGCGAACGCCAGGGTAGCACCCTGCTTCAGGTTCGGCTCGATTTCAGCGGCGTACAGCTGCGCCTGGAACTCGTCCGGAGTCAGCACCATCACCACGTCAGCGGCGGCAACTGCAGAAGGCACGTCGCTGGTCTTCAAACCATAGGCTTCCGCCTTGGCCACGGAAGAAGAGCCCGGGCGCAGACCGACAGTGACATCAACGCCGGATTCTTTCAGGTTGCACGCGTGGGCGTGGCCCTGGGAACCGAAACCGATAACGGCGACTTTCTTGCCCTGGATGATGGAAAGATCACAATCCTTATCGTAATAAACCTGCATGGGATAACCTCTGTATTGTTCTGGCCCCGCCGCGGAGGCCATGATTAAAAAAATGGATCACGCGCCGGTCAGAGACTCAGCACCTTTTCGCCACGGGCAATGCCGGACACCCCGGTACGAACCACCTCGAGCACACCTGACGTACCCACCGCCTGAATGAAGCCGTCAAGCTTCTCGCTGTCACCGGCCAGCTGTACGGTGTAAACCGAACTGGTGACATCCACGATCTGGCCGCGAAAAATGTCGACGGTGCGCTTGATTTCAGCACG
Organism: Marinobacter lipolyticus; assembly: GCF_018424605.1. GTDB lineage: Bacteria > Pseudomonadota > Gammaproteobacteria > Pseudomonadales > Oleiphilaceae > Marinobacter > Marinobacter lipolyticus_B. Next base: position 2,839 of record NZ_QTKT01000008.1, read on the forward strand.
CTGGGATCCCGTGGCCTTGAGCTTGACCAGCATCAGCTCGCGCTCAATGTGGGAACCCTCGGTCAGGTCCACCAGCTTGACCACCTCAATCAGCTTATTCAGCTGCTTGGTGATCTGCTCGATGACCTTGTCCGAACCCGTGGTGGTCACGGTCAGACGAGACAGGGTTTCGTCCTCGGTGGGCGCCACGGTGAGTGTTTCAATGTTGTAGTTGCGCTGGGAAAACAGCCCCACAACGCGGGACAGCGCACCCGGCTCGTTCTCAAGCAAAACAGAAATGATTCGACGCATGATCACACCCTCTCCGTCTTGCTGAGCCACATGTCTTTCATGGAACCACGGGCAACCTGCATCGGATACACATGCTCAAAGCGGTCGACGTAAATATCCACGAACACCAGCTCATCCTTCATTGCCAGCACTTCTTTCAGCTTGGTCTCGAGATCTTCCTTGCGGTCGATCCGGACACCGACGTGACCGTAGGCCTCCGCCAGCTTGATGAAGTCCGGCAGCGACTCCATGTACGACTGGGAGTGACGGGACTCGTAGTTCATGTCCTGCCACTGCTTGACCATGCCGAGGGCCTGGTTGTTGAGGTTGATGATCTTCACCGGCAGGTTGTACTGCTTGCAGGTAGACAGTTCCTGGATGTTCATCTGGATGCTGCCCTCACCGGTGATGCAGAGCACCTCGTCGTCCGGATGCGTCAGTTTGACGCCCATGGCCGCGGGAAAACCAAAGCCCATGGTGCCGAGGCCCCCGGAGTTGATCCAGCGGTTGGGCTTGTCGAACTTGTAGTACTGGGCGGCGAACATCTGGTGCTGCCCGACGTCGGACGTCACAAACGCCTCGCCTTTGGTCAGGCGGCACAGCGTTTCGATCACTTCCTGCGGCTTGATGGTATCGGCGCTGGTTTCATAGCGCATGCCATGGAATGCCCGCCATTCTTCGATCTGCTTCCACCAGGAGGCAATGGCGTCGGCATCGGGCTTCTCCTTGCTCTCCCTGACCAGGGTGATCATCTCCTTGAGCACCGCATCAACCGGACCCACGATGGGCACGTCGGCGTCGATGGTCTTGGAGATGGAAGCCGGATCGATGTCGATATGGACGATCCGCGCCCCGGGACAGAACTTCTCGGTGGCGTTGGTCACCCGGTCATCGAAGCGCGCACCCACACAGAGGATCAAGTCCGAGTGGTGCATGGCCATGTTGGATTCATAGGTACCGTGCATGCCCAACCAGCCCAAATGCTGCTTATCAGACGCCGGGTAGCAGCCGATGCCCATCAGGGTGTTGGTGATGGGATAGCCAAGCATTCGCACCAGCTCAGTGAGCTGACCGGACGCCTTGCCCAGAATCACCCCTCCACCGGCATAAATGATCGGCCGCTTGGCCGCCAGCAACATGTCCACTGCTTTCTTGATCTGGCCAGCGTGCCCCCGGATGGCAGGGTTGTACGAACGCAGCTTGATCTTCTTCGGGAACACGTATTCGTAACGCTCGTTCGGGGTGGTCATATCCTTGGGGATATCCACCACGACCGGGCCGGGGCGGCCGGTTGAGGCGATGTAATAAGCCTTGCGAATCACCTCGGGAATTTCCTCCGGGTGACGGACGCTCAGGTTGTGCTTAACCACAGGACGGGAAACACCGATCATGTCGGTTTCCTGGAACGCATCCTCGCCAATCAGCGTGGACGCGACCTGACCACACAGAACCACCATGGGGATGGAATCCATGAACGCAGTGGCAATGCCGGTGATGGTGTTGGTGGCTCCAGGACCCGAGGTCACCAGTACGGTACCTGGTTTTCCGGTTGCGCGAGCATAACCGTCGGCCATATGGACCGCGGCCTGTTCGTGCCGAACCAGAATATGCTTGACGTTGTCCTGCCTGAACAGCGCATCATAAATATGAAGGGCTGCACCACCCGGATAGCCGTATATGTATTCGATACCCTCATCTTGAAGGGACCGGATCAGCATATCGGCGCCAGACAATAACTCCACGATTTTCTACCCTCTTCTACGAGTGAATGAGCCGGGAACGCTCCCGGTTGCCTGGATATCCGGTTTGTCTGCTTCTTTTGAAAGCGACACCGGCTGCTCCTCCACACTACCTTTAAGAGGTTGTCTCCTGGCCAGCCGCCCTCCTGAGGGTTGCGGAGAACGGCCAATCGACGGGTTGCAAATAAGCAACAACCATCCCGCGACCTGGGCGCGGCGCGTTCAGTGTGGTGTTTAACGGGGGATACTCGCTCGGGATTGCCTGCCGTATTGACCCCTGTCTTCAGGCAATCGGTAATTTTGACAGCGGGAAACTCCCTGTCAATAGCAGCGAGCGTATTCTCTGCCCATGGTGCGCAAAGGTCTGTCATACTTTCTGCTGGTTTTTGAACCAGCCTAGAGAAAATTGCACCGGCAACTGGCATGATAAAAATGTCGACACAACGTGGTGCATGATCCCGGAACACGCCGGCCTGCTCCGCAAAGGCTAACGCGAGATGAGTAGAGTGATGAACAAAAGAACCCTGACACTGGCAATCATTCTGGCAGTAGTGCCGGCAGCAGCGACCGCTGCGTCCGTCTACAAATGGACTGACGAGAACGGCGTGACCCACTTCGGCGACAGGGAGCCCACCGGCAAGAACGCCGAACGGGTCAGCGTCCGCACCGGAAAGATTTCCGGCGGTCAGCCGCAGAAAAGCGCTCAGGAACAGCTGGACGAGCTTGAATCCCGCCAGGCGGATGAGGCCGGAAAGCGCGAAGAATCAGCTGCGGAAGAGGCGCGTCGCAAACAGCGCGAGGCCAATTGCGAGACCGCACGCAGCAACCTAGACATACTCGAGCGCAACAGCCGGATACGCATTGAAGAAGACGGCGAGCAGCGCTACCTGTCACCGGAAGAAATTCAGGAGCAGCGGCAGAAATACCAGGAAGTGGCTGACGAAAACTGCGGCGCCGAAAGCGAAGGCACAGCCGAGCGCTGATAGAGCGGATAAAAAAGAGGCGATCGCAAGGATCGCCTCTTTTTTTTGGAGCCCGCCCGCCGTCAGGCTCTATCAAACACCAGCTTGTGCTCACTGACCGTGGCACGAATGGTGTCGCCGGGCACAAAGTCTCCCTGCAATAAGCGCTGCGCCAGCGGGTTTTCGATCATGCGCTGGATTGCCCGCTTCAGCGGACGCGCACCGTACACCGGGTCGTAACCGACTTCCGCCAACAGCTCCATGGCGGCTTCGTCCAGCACCAGCTTCATGTCCTGATCTTTCAGGCGATTGCTGAGCGACTCGATCTGTATTTTCGCAATGCCCTGGATCTGATTCTCCGCCAGCGGATGAAACACCACCACTTCGTCCACGCGATTTATAAACTCCGGGCGGAAATGAGTGCCGACTACTTCCATCACCGCGTTCTTCATGGCCTCGTAGTTCTCCTCCCCCGCTTTCTGCTGAATGATGTCGGAGCCGAGGTTCGAGGTCATCACGATGACGGTGTTGCGGAAATCCACGGTACGGCCCTGGCCGTCGGTCAGGCGACCGTCCTCCAGCACCTGCAGCAGAATGTTGAACACATCGGGGTGGGCTTTTTCCACCTCATCGAGCAGCAATACCGAGTAAGGGCGGCGACGAACCGCCTCGGTCAGGTAGCCCCCCTCTTCATAGCCAACGTACCCCGGGGGCGCCCCGATCAGGCGGGCCACAGAGTGCTTCTCCATGAACTCCGACATATCAATGCGCACCATGGCCTCTTCGGTGTCGAAGAGGAACGAGGCCAGCGCCTTGCACAGTTCGGTCTTGCCAACACCGGTGGGCCCCAGGAAGAGAAAGGAGCCGTTGGGGCGATGAGGGTCGGAAAGACCCGCGCGGGAACGGCGCACCGCGTTCGATACCGCCTCGACCGCCTCGTCCTGGCCGATGACCCGGCCGTGAAGGGCGTCTTCCATGCGCATCAGCTTGTCACGCTCCCCTTCCAGCATCTTCGAGACCGGAATGCCCGTCCACTTGGAAACAATCTCGGCAATCTCTTCATCCGTTACCCGGTTGCGGAGCAGCTTCATCTCCATCATTTCAGCCTGACTGGCCATGTCCAGTTGGCGCTCAAGCTCCGGAATCTTGCCGTACTGCAGTTCGGACATGCGGCCGAGATCGCCGCCGCGGCGGGCGTTCTCCAGATCTATCCGCGCCTGCTCCAGCTGGCTCTTGATCTTCTGGGAACCATGCAGGGCCGCCTTTTCGGTGTTCCACACCTCTTCCAGATCGGCGTATTCACGCTCCACCCGGGAGATCACGTCGGACAGTTCCTCCAGGCGCTTTTTCGACGCTGCGTCCGTTTCTTTTTTCAGTGCCTCCCGCTCGATCTTGAGCTGAATCAGGCGGCGTTCCAGACGATCCAGCGCTTCCGGTTTGGAATCCATCTCCATGCGGATCTGACTCGCCGCCTCGTCGACCAGATCAATCGCCTTGTCCGGCAACTGACGGTCTGCAATGTAGCGATGGGACAGTTTCGCGGCCGCGATAATAGCGCCGTCTGTCACCTCGACCCCGTGATGCACCTCGTAGCGCTCTTTCAGCCCCCGCAGGATGGCGATGGTGTCCTCTTCGCTGGGTTCACTGACCAGGACCTTCTGGAAACGGCGTTCCAGCGCCGCGTCTTTTTCGATGTTCTCGCGGTATTCGTCCAGTGTGGTGGCACCCACGCAGTGCAGTTCGCCGCGAGCCAGCGCCGGCTTGAGCATGTTGCCGGCGTCCATGGAGCCTTCGGCCTTGCCGGCCCCCACCATGGTGTGGATCTCGTCGATGAACAGAATGATCTGGCCTTCCTGCTTCGACAGCTCATTGAGGACCGCTTTCAGGCGCTCCTCGAACTCACCGCGGAATTTTGCGCCGGCAATCAGCGAGCCCATATCCAGAGACAGCACTTTCTTGTCTTTCAGGCCGTCAGGCACTTCTCCATTGACGATGCGCTGGGCCAACCCCTCGACAATGGCGGTCTTGCCGACACCGGGCTCCCCGATCAGCACCGGATTATTCTTGCGGCGGCGCTGCAACACCTGAATGGTGCGGCGAATTTCGTCGTCGCGGCCGATCACCGGGTCCAGCTTGCCGGCCTCGGCCCGTTCGGTCAGATCGATGGTGTACTTCGACAGCGCCTGGCGGCTTTCCTCGGCGGCGGCATCATCCACTGGCTCGCCCCCGCGTACCTCGTCAATCGCCTGCTCAAGAGCGGCACGGTCCACACCCTGCTCCCGCAGCACCCGCCCCAGAGTGCCCCGATCCTCAAGGGCCGCCAGCAGCATCAGCTCGCTGGAAATAAACTGGTCCTTGCGCTTTTGCGCCAGCTTGTCGGCAATGTTGAACAGTCGGCCCATGTCATTGGACATGGACACATCCCCGGCGGAACCCTGCACCTCGGGCAGGTGCTCGATCTCCCGGGCGATGGCCTGGCGAACGCGCCCCGGCTCAACCCCAATCTGCTTCAACAAAGGCTTGATGGAGCTGGCGTCCTGATCCAGCAGAGCCTGCATCAGATGCACAGGCTCGATGAAGTTGTGATCCTTGCCAACCGCGAGTGACTGAGCATCCGCAAGCGCGGTCTGCAGTCGGCTGGTGAGTTTGTCGATTCGCATATTCTCTTGTTCCCCGATTCGGTGGCGGGATAAGGCGACAACATTGCCGGCTTCCCGTTTGCTTTGACATTAAATGTAGGGGCAACCGGAAGGACTTCAAGCGGCGACAGAAAGAAACTGTCAGAAAATTGACGGGCGTCAGTCGTTTGCGGATAACCAGATCAGGCTGGCCATGCGGCCGGTCTGGCCATCGCGTCGGTATGAGAAGAAGCGCTGGGGGTCGGAGACGGTGCAGTAGCCTCCACCATAGACCCGGCGAACCCCGCAGGCAGCAAGACGCTGCCGGGCGAGCGTGTAAATATCCGCCATGAAGTGGCCCGGTCGCGCGCCGGCAACCGAAAACGCCAAGGCCGCTTCCGGGTCATGATGCAGAAACGCAGCCCGCACTTCCGCGCCCACCTCAAACTTCGTCGGACCGATCGCCGGGCCCAGCCAGGCCATGAGTTCGGAGGGCGCTACTGTCATTTCGCTCACCAGCGATTCCAGCACACCGCCACACAGGCTGCGCCACCCGGCGTGGGCCGCGCCGACCCGCGTGCCGGACACATCGCAGAACAGCACCGGCAGGCAATCCGCAGTCATGATTACGCAAGCCTGCCCGGGGCGGCGCGTGAAACTGGCGTCGGCCCGCGGAACCCCGCTGAGCGGCAGCGAGACAATGTCCGTCCCGTGTACCTGATCGAGCCAGCCGATGCGATCCGCGTCGATTCCCGTGGCCTCCACCAGCCGCTGCCGGTTGAACGCCACCCTCGCCGGATCATCTCCCACGTGCGCCCCCAGGTTCAGAGAGTCCCACGGCGCCTCACTTACCCCGCCCTCACGCGTCGTCGAGAGCGCCTGCACCCGCCACGGGGCCGGCCAGTTAGGCTTGATCAGCGGCAGTTCAGAATTCATCTTGCTGCAGGTCCAGGACATGCTGACGCAGCGCCGCCAGCAATTGTTCCATATCGTCAGGCAACGGCACCTCCCAGCTCAGGATTTCTCCGGTTTCCGGATGCTCGAGCGTCAGCTGGCGAGCGTGCAGCGCCTGGCGGTGGAACCCGGCCAACACCTCCCGCAGGGCCTCGGTGGTGCCTTTGGGCAGGCGCAGGCGACCGCCGTATTGCGGATCACCCACCAGCGGGTGCCTGACGTGGGCCATGTGCACACGAATCTGGTGGGTACGGCCACTCTCCAGCTTGCAGCGTACGTGGGTGTGGGCGGCGAAGCGCTCAACCAGACGGTAATGGGTGACGGCCGGCTTACCGCTGGACACCACCGCCATTTTCTTCCGTTCCTGGGGGTGGCGGCCAATGGGTGCATCCACCGTAGCGCCACCCGTGAGCGTGCCCACCACCACCGCTTCGTATTCCCGCCCCATGGTGCGGGACTGCAGCTGATCCACCAGCGAGGTATGGGCGATCAGGCTGCGCGCCACCACCATGATGCCCGAGGTGTCCTTGTCGAGACGATGAACGATGCCGGCGCGCGGCAGGTTTTCCACCTCCGGCGCGTAATTGAGCAGCGCATTCACCAACGTGCCGTCGGCATGACCTGCCGCCGGGTGCACTACCAGCCCCGCCGGCTTGTTGATCACCAGCAGATGCTCGTCCTCGTAGACCACATCAAGGGTTATGGATTCCGCCTGCCAGCTCACCTGCGCTTCCGGCTCGGCGTCCAGCTCCAGGCGATCATTGAGCATCACCTTGTCCCGTGGTTTGCGGTTTTCTCCGTTCACCGTCAGGGCACCGCTTTTGATCCAGCCCTGCAGACGGGAGCGGGAATGCTCCGGCATCAGCTCCGCGGCCGCCTGATCAAGGCGGCGGTCACTGAGTTCAGGCGGAACAGAGAACACTGCAGTAATTCGGTTTTCAGCAGACATTTAGCCCCCGGGGCCAGTGGTGATGTGTTACGTTTCGGTCAGAAAATTCCATTCGTGTTGGCCAGCCACTGCACAAGGCAGAGGTTCCCCGTTACAATGGCCAACCATTCGATTTTGTCATTATACGGGATTCCGGCATGAGATCAGTTGTTCGATTACTGCTATTGGCCACCACGGCGCTGATGATCAGCGCGTGTGCCTCCAACGACCAGGAGGAAGTGCTGCCGGAAAAGACCTATTACGAAAATGCCCGGGAAGCGATGAACTCCGGTAACTTCAACGAGGCAGAACAGAACCTCGATTACCTGGAGACTTACTATCCGTTCGGACGCTATGCCGAGCAGGCGCAGATGGATCTGATCTATGCCCGCTATCAGAACCTCGATCTGGAAGGCGCGCGGGCGGCCGCTGACCGGTTCCTGCGGCTGAATCCGCAAAGCGAACACGCGGACTACGCGCTGTACATGCGCGGGCTGGCGTCCTACAACCTCGACATCGGTCTGGCCGCCCGCTATTTCCCGATCGATGTCGACGCCCGCGATCCCGGCGAGCAGCGCCAGGCGTTCCGTGATTTCTCGGACCTGCTTAACCGCTACCCCAACAGTCAGTACGCACCCGACGCCAGGCAGCGCATGATTGCCATCCGCAATCGCCTGGCCGAGCTGGAAATTCACGCGGCCCGTTATTACATCAAGCGCGAAGCCTACGTAGCAGCCAACAACCGTGCCCGCTACGTGGTGGAGAATTATTCAACGTCCCCGGCGGTCGAGGACGCGCTGATCATTCTCGCGGAAACCTTCCGTTTCCTGAAGCTGAACAAGGCTGCTGACGATGCGATTGCCCTGCTGGCGCAGAATTACCCCGACAGCGACGTTTTCAACGACGAGGGCGAATTCGTACCCACACTGCTGGAACGCGAAGACCGATCACTCACCAGCGTTGTCACCTTTGGCCTGATGGGCGACGAGTAAACCGGGCCGAATACCGGCGGGAAATGCCCCCTATTTCCCGCTTTTCCAGCCATTGGTGATGGGATAACGGCGGTCTTTGCCGAACCCTCGCTCGGTGATCCGCACCCCGATCGGCGCCTGGCGCCGCTTGTATTCATTAATATCCACCAGGCGAATCACCCGCTCGACGTCTTCCCGCGCAAAGCCTTCGGCCACAATGGCATCGGCGCTGAAATCCCGCTCCACATAGAGATTGAGAATCTGATCCAGCACGTCGTATCCCGGCAGGCTGTCCTCATCTTTCTGGTCCGGCGCCAGCTCCGCCGACGGTGGCCGGGTAATGACCCGTTCCGGAATCACCGCCGACAGCGTGTTGCGGTATCGGGCCAACTGGAATACCAGGGTTTTCGGGACGTCTTTCAGCACATCGAAGCCGCCGGCCATGTCGCCGTACAGCGTCGAGTAACCCACCGCCATTTCGCTCTTGTTGCCGGTGGTCAGCACCAGTGAACGGAATTTGTTGGACAGCGACATCAGCAACACCCCACGCAGCCGCGCCTGCAGGTTCTCCTCCGTGGTATCCGGTTGCGTGCTTTCAAAAGGCGTTGCCAGCGCGGCCATGAAGGCGTCGTACATAGGCTCAATGGAATACACATCGTACTGTACGCCCAGGGCGACCGCTTCGGCTTCCGCGTCTTCCAGGCTCATACCGGAGGTATAGCGAAACGGCATCATCACCGCCCTGACCCGCTCCGGCCCCAGCGCATCAACCGCTACCGCCAGGGTAACAGCAGAATCAATTCCGCCGGACAGGCCCAGCACTACGGATTTGAAACCATTCTTGTTGACGTAATCCCGCACCCCGAGCACCAGCGCCTTGTACACGTTTTCTTCCAGCGCAGGCTCACTTGGTAACGGCTGCGATATCGGCTGGCAGTGGTGTTCGCACAGAAAGTCCACCGGGAACAGACCCTCGACGAACTGGGGGATCTCCACATCCAGATGCCCGGAATGGTCGAACACCATCGAGCCGCCATCAAACACCAGTTCATCCTGGCCACCCACCAGGTTGACATAGACAATGCTGACGCAGTTCTCACGCGCCTTGCGTTCCAGCAACGCCTTGCGCCGCAGTTGCTTGTCGATGTCGTAGGGGGAAGCGTTGAGATTGAGGATCAGTTTCGCGCCGGCGGCCGCGGTATCTTCCACCGGCCCGTCACTCCACAGGTCCTCGCACACGGTGATACCCACCGGCACACCACGGATAGTCATCACCAGCGGCTCGCGACCCTCGGCGAAGTAGCGTTTCTCATCGAAAACCTGGTAATTGGGTGGAAAACGCTTGAAATATCGACCGGTGATCTCGCCGCGGTCAATCACCACCGCGGTATTGTAGAGCAAGCCGCCCTGACGAACCGGCGCGCCGATCACAATGGCGGCGTCGAGCTTTGCCTGTTTCAGGGTTTCCAATGCCTCGTTCACCCGCAGATCCAGACTTGGCCGCAGCAGCAGATCCTCGGGCGGGTAGCCGGTCAGGCAGAGTTCCGGAAACACCACCACATCGGCCGCGTGTTCGTTATATGCCTTTTGCGCCGCTTCAATCACAGCCCGGGTGTTGACCGGGATATCGCCGACCAGGAAATCCAGCTGCGCCATCACCACCCGCAGGCGTGGCGGCGAGGTTTCAGTGGCAGCGCGTTGCTGTGACTCAGACATAAAGGCAGCTCCTGTAACTTATTGCCATTAAAAGGCTATTATAACCCGTCAAAGCCACGAAATTCTCGCGGGAAACCCAACGAATTATGACCACACCGGCCATTACCCCTCCGGACCACTGGCCCGGAAATCCCCAGATGTCCCAACGCGGCAAACTTTTCCGGATCTACAATCACTACCGGGTGGTGATCAGTCTGATTCTGGTGGCGCTGCTGTTTGTGGACCCGGTGAACTTCGACACCGAGTTCCGGATGCTCGACATCTACCAGACGACGGTGATCAGCTATTTTGCGGTGAACGCCTTCGTCGCCCTGGTGATGCTCGCCGGCTTCCATCCGCAGCAGCGGCATATCACCCTGTCGGTGCTGCTGGACATTCTTGTCATGCACGCGCTGCTGCTCACCAGCACCGGCATCACCAACGGTCTCGCCAACCTGGTGATCATTTCGGTAGCGGCTGGCAACATCCTCACCCCCAGCCGCATGGGCACATTCTACGCGGCGCTGGCGGCCATCTGTTCACTGGGCATTTCCGGCTGGTCGGTACTGGCGCTTGACGAGTCCGCCGATGACATCGTCCGCGCCGGCTCCCTCGGCATTCTCTACTTTGCCGCGGCATTCATACTGCAGAACATTTCCCGACGCATGCTGCGCAGTGAAGCGCTCGCCGTCTCCCGCGCCCGTAGCATTGCGGAGCTGGAACAGATCAACCGGCAGATCATCCAGCGGATGCGCACCGGCATTCTGGTGCTGGATCGCTACGGCCAGATCCGCGTTGCCAACGCCGCCGCCGAGGAGCTACTGTTCGGTGCCGGAACCGGGCCGTCGACCACCGATAACCGCGGCCGCATCCTGCCGCAGCCACTGCGTCTTGGCCTTGAAGCCTGGCTGAAGGACCCCACCCGTAAAACCGAGCCGTTTCAGGCTTCGCCCACGTCGCCGCTGCTGCAGGTGAACTTCACGCCGTTGGATCAGGACCGTGGCGACCATATCCTGGTGTTCGTGGAAGACATGAGCAAGGTGACGCAACAGGCGCAGCAGATGAAACTGGCCTCACTTGGCCGGCTCACCGCCGGCATCGCCCACGAAATCCGCAACCCGCTTGGCGCCATCAGCCACGCGGCTCAGCTGATGGAGGAGTCCACCAACCTGGACGGTGGTGACCGGCAGATGCTCGACATCATTCGTCGCCACTCCCGCCGGGTGAACGGTATCATCGAAAACGTGCTTGATCTGTCCCGCCGGCGGGTAGCCAGCAGCGAGCTGATCGACGTGGGCGACTGGCTGGGGGAATTTCGCAGCGAGTATCTTCAGACCCAGAACCACGACCAGCAGGCCGCAACCGAGATTGAGCTGACGCTGAGCAGCCCCCTGCCCGCCGCCCGCTTCGATAAAAGCCAGATCGAACAGGTACTGGTCAATCTCTGCGACAACGCGCTGCGCTACAGTGAACAGCACAGCGGCAAACGCTACCTGCAACTGCACGCCGGCGCCACAGCTGACGGCGAACGGGCCTACCTCGATGTGCGCGACGTTGGCCCCGGCATTGCGCCGGAGCAGCGCATCTCGGTTTTTGAGCCCTTTTTCACAACCGACAAACGGGGCACCGGCCTCGGCCTTTATCTGGCCCGGGAACTGTGCGAGGCTAACCAGGCCCACCTTTCCCTGGTGGAAGACGATGAGCCCGGCTGCTGCTTTCGCATTACCTTCGCCCATCCCGGGCGGATGATTTAACGCCGCCAGACCGGCCGGCGACAGAACAACGATAGGGAACCGACACCACAAGATGACCACTCACACCGCGCTGATCGTTGACGATGAACCGGACATCCGGGATCTGCTTGAGATCACCCTGACCCGCATGGGCATCAAAACCCTGACTGCGCCCGACATCGCCAGTGCAAAACAACTATTGGAAGAGCACAAACCACAGCTCTGCCTGACCGACATGAACCTGCCGGACGGCAACGGTATCGATCTGGTGCACTGGATCCAGCAATACACCCCGTGCACACCGGTGGCCGTGATCACCGCCTACGGCAACATGGATACCGCCATTGAATCCCTCAAGGCCGGCGCGTTCGACTTCGTCTCCAAACCGGTGGAACTGCCACGCCTGCGGGAGCTGGTAAACAGTGCGCTGAAACTGTCCGAATCGGCCCCGGAAGCAAACACGGCAACGGATGAGCCCGGCCTGTTGCTGGGCAATTCCGCCGAGATCAAGCGGCTGCGAAGTCAGGTTCGCAAGCTGGCCCGCAGCCAGGCACCGGTGTTCATCAGCGGCGAATCCGGCAGCGGCAAGGAACTGGTGGCACGGATGATCCACCTGCAGGGCCCTCGCCGGGACGGTCCCTTTATCGCCGTCAACTGCGGTGCGATCCCGTCCGAACTGATGGAAAGCGAGTTCTTCGGCCACAAGAAAGGCAGCTTTACCGGCGCGGTGGATAACAAAGACGGCCTGTTCCGCTCCGCCGACGGCGGCACCCTGTTTCTGGACGAAGTGGCCGACCTGCCACTGGCCATGCAGGTGAAACTGCTGCGCGCCATCCAGGAGAAAGCCGTACGCCCGGTGGGTGATACCAAAGAGGTGCCTGTGGATATCCGGGTATTGAGTGCCACCCACAAAAACCTGCCGCAACTGGTGCAGGACGGCAGCTTCCGCCAGGACTTGTTTTACCGCATCAACGTCATCGAGCTGGCCGTCCCATCCTTGCGCCAGCGCCCCGATGACATCGAACTGCTGGCCAGCCACATTCTTGAGCGCATCGCCCGGGAATACGAGTGCGACCCGGCAACCCTCACGCCAGACGCCATCGCCCGCCTCAAGGAACACGACTTCCCGGGCAACGTGCGGGAGCTTGAGAACATCCTCGAGCGCGCGTTCACGCTCTGTGACGATGAGCGCATCGGCGCCTCTGACCTGCACATCGGCAATACCCCCCTTGCCCAGACCGGCGGCAACGCCGCCACCCGGGAAATCACCCGCGACGCGGAGCCGCCAGAAGTGCCCGATGGCGAAATGGACCTGGAAGGCTATCTGGAAACCATTGAACGCCAGGCCATCGAAAAGGCCCTGGAGGCGACCCGCTGGAACAAGACCGCCGCCGCCAAACGGCTGGGGATCAGTTTCCGGGCGTTGCGGTATCGGTTGAAGAAGTTGGGGATGGAGTGATTATTCGATAGACTGGGGTCGCCAACGGCGCGGATTCGCCGGTTCGGTTGACCCTATATTAGATGCAATTACGCATTCCAGGACGGAATGCGCTATGGAGACTCAAGGATGACACTTTTCCAGCGCAACCGGGGCATCACCCTGGTGGAGCTGCTAGTGACGCTTGCCATCGTGGCAATTGTCGCTACGCAGATAACCCCTTCTTTTTCCCGTCTACTTGCCACCTCGGATCGCAATTCCGAAATCGGCGAGCTGATCACACTGATCAACGTGGCTCGAAATACAGCCATTTATGAGCAGACCACGGTCACCCTCTGCCCGATTGATGAAACCAATCGCTGCAATCGCGACTGGGACCTCCCACTGGTAGCATTTCGAGACCCGGGTCGAACACGGACAGTGTCCGATCCGTCGCAAATCATCCGCGAACGCCAGACCAACAACATCGGCACAATCCGGGGAGCCACAGGAATACATACCTACTTCCGCTTCAACGCGTCCGGACTCGCTTACGGGGCCATCGGCAACATCACCTGGTGCCCGAATGATGGCGATGCCGCCCTTGCCGCTCAGATCAGAATTAATATGGGAGGCCGCCCCACCCTGGCCAAAGACCGGGATGGCGACGGCATTGTAGAGGATTCAGGAGGGCGCCCGGTTGCCTGTTCCTGAGGTACGTTCACCGGAAGGATTATTTGGACCAGGTGTTTTCGGTACCACTCAAGGCACCGGAGTTGTCAGCATCCCACCCCCTCTGGCCGGTGGAAGTGAGCTGCAGAAATCCGTCCCCGGCCTGTGCAGAGCCCGCAATGGGGACGGCTCGCAACTCATAGCTGTTCGCCGTCAGGTTGAAGATACGCAGGTTGTAGAAAGGAGTACCGTCGGCCGGTGACTGGCTGGCAAAGACTCCGGCTGCCGGGGCCGTCAGCGTGTCGGATATGGCGGAGTTGCCACCATCGGCACCGATGTATGTGTTGTTTTGAGTGTAATAACGCTCCATCGCGTTGGCGAAAGATGCCAGCGCGCCCTGAGCATCACCGCGCCGCGTGCTTTCCACCTGCGCGAGGTAACTGGGATAGGCAATCGCGGCGATGATGCCGATGATCGCGACCACGATCATCAACTCAATCAATGTAAAACCGCTCTGCCTGGCTGTTTGTAGATTCTTCATTGTTTCTCCTTACTGCTCGTAGACTTCGCGCCAGCCGGAACGACCGAGAGACTTGCCACCGCCGAGATTTACCTTCGACTGATCAACAGTGCCATCCGAAGCCTGTCGATAAAGGTTATCCCCCAAGATGTTCATGTTCAGAATCATTGCATCGCCATATCGCACGCCGGCAACCACCGCATCGTCGCCATTCACGACACCGTCGTTATTGACATCGAACACGGCCTGGTAGGGTGTGGTGCCGTCAAAACGCAGCGCCATGGTCCAACTGGTGCCACCACTCTGACATAGGCTCTGCATAGGTGTAACGGTATTGAACAGCACGTACTCACCCCGGACCAGTGGGCTCTGCACAACACGTTCGCCGGCTTCGGTATTGAAATCCACCACCCAGCCACGAACGGCGTTGGCAGAGTTATCAACCCAGTTGATACTGTCGCCACTGACCTCACGAACTTCGCGCCCACCCGACATCATTTCGGAAATGGAGCGCGGCTCCAGGTCACTCCGTGTAACCGTTTCGCCCTGATCCCAAACACCGTAAAAGCTTTGCTCAGCGGTGTTGGTCGGATCGGTATCGGTGAGGTAACGACCCGTACCGAAAAATACGAAAAGGTTCGGTGTATCACCGTTGGTATTGTATATGTTGCGCCCCATGACTGGCGCTGTGGTTATGGGTTGCCGATTGTTGTCGCTGTCTCTGGCAACGAAAAAAGGCGAACTATTATAAACATTGCCCCATTTATTGCTCGCGCCGCTCAAATCAATCGCCCAGACGTTTCCGTCCAGATCACCCGCGTAGACACGATCGAGGACACCGTCCCTTACGCCTGTTCCGTCTTCGTCTTTATAATCAACAGCACGAACCGGTGATAACCCCTGCCCGCTTGCCAGAGGTACGAATACGAAGTCCTGGCCTTCAGACCAGCCATCCTGTCCTCCCTGAATGTCTAGTACAAACAACCCGGTTTGTCCGCTTCCACTGTTGTAGCCGTTAGGGATCAGGGCGCTCCAGCGGTACTCGTTAGCCTTCCACTTTACTAGCGCTATTTGCGGAGGCTCGACGATCTGGCCGAGACGTGGATCGGTAAACTCCCACAGCACCATGTCGTCGGCCGCCGTCGGGGTGTTCTCGAACGCGCTCGGGTCGGTGACATCAAGTGCGAAAAGCCCCTTACCCCCTGCACGGAGCCCACCGATCAACACCGTTTTCCACTCCGCGCCAGAGCCGTTAGCGGCGCCAATGTAGACGTCCGATACCGCGGGCGAAAGGTCGACATAGAAACGATGTCCATAACCTGGATCCGAAAGGTAGTTCAGACCACGCTCGGCTTGCTCCGAATAGACGAAGCTCGGCACATACGCCATCAGCTCCGCGCCTGTTTGCGCGTTAAAGCCATGGAGCATGCCATCGTTTGCGCCAACATAGACCACCGGGGTTCGGGTGGAATTATTTTGGCGGAACGTTGAGTAGCGGCCGGTTTCACCTGCCCCAAAGGGATCAATATCAGGCCAGCCACTGGCGGGCTTGCCGGCATAAACCGGTGAGGAGTTAACGACGTCACCCAATACCGTTGACCGTTTGCGGAAGGTGCCACCTTCGTTCGATCGATCGCCACGGATGTACGCCAGGCGATCGGGGCCAAGCCCGTCGTTCAGCGGTCCGTCAAGGTCGCCACGCTGATCCGTACTAAGCGAGGCCCAGTTAAACTGTACGCCGCCGCCGTTGTAGGTAACAATATTGCGCTCATTCGGCGACATCTCATTCAGCGTATCTGCTGCGTCCCAAACCACATTACCGATGTTGCCGGTTACCGGGTTGAGCGCGCGCGCGGCAACCGAGCCCGACCAATCGCCGCTGTTGAAAGAAGCCGTGTAAACATTACTCCCCTCCTCCAACGTCGCGGTATTGAAGGTAACGTTGGTGGCCGACCCAGTAGAGCGAATGATGTCACGGAGCGCGGCCGAGATAGAACTCCTCAGCTCGTCGACATTACTGGCATTGTAGAACTCGCCGCGGCCGTTAACCGCCGCGTGGTAAAGGTCATCAATCTGATTACCGTCCCAGGTGTCGGCACTGATGTCATCCCAGTCGGGAGGTGTGTCGTGAGCATCCGTGACTTTCAAGTAATCAATGCCTGCAAAATGTTCCCCTTTTGCACCAAAGCCTACCGTGTAGGTATTCATGTGCAGGTCAGTATTGCAATCGGCAGTCGGATCGTAGCTGGGGTCAGACGGTACCGCGAGCAGAGGCGTCGTGCTGCTATAACCCGGGTCGCCTTCCTGCTTGAAACAGGCCTGGGGTCGCCTCACACCACCCGCAGAGAAAGAGCCGGAACGAAGCCGGTCCTCGTAATATTTCATGGCAACATCAGCCAGCGTATTCGAGGCTGAGTCCTCGTAAGGTTCACCTTTATCATTGTCGGTATTACCGACACCACTGATACTGTCGTTGTTGATGCCGTCGGTGAACAAAAGTGTAAAGTTCTTCTGGCATTCTGCCTCGATGATATTGCTGTTGGAGTTGTATTGCTGCCCTGCATGCCTTAACGCCTTGCGAAGTGGCGTCCCGCCGCCTTGCCAGCCAGAGCTGAATCGTCCGTACGTATCATCCAGAAATTCCCCGCGCTCCGTGTCGAGGTCATTCATAGGCACCGTACGGTTATTGTGGAGCCAGAAAGTCCCGATACGCATACCCGAAAGCCCTTCCAGGGATTCCGAAATCGCGGCACGGGTGGCGTGATGCAACCTTCGATAGTAAGAAAACCAGTTTGCGAAGTTCTGCATTTCATCAGAACCTGCAGCGATCTTGGTTTCTTTTATACAGGCATCATCTGGCCCGAAGCCTACGATGCCATTGGAGAACGTGAAGCGCTCAGGGACAGATAGCCAAACACTGTAGGCATTGCCTGCACCGCAGTTGTACGTTGTCCCGTCGTATACAAACGTTTCGGGATCATCCACTCCCTTTGGCAGGCGGGTGTAATACGTAGCCGGATAAAAGCTGTTGCCGTCTTCATCGGTCGTATTGGACGTCAAATCCAGCTTATCGCTGCCGTCGAGAGTCGGTTCGTATGGAGCGGCTTTAGGGTTCGCGTCAGTGTACGTCCGATTAGACGAGCTCACCCATGGACCATAATCGGAGTTCGGATTGTAGTAAGCCGAGTTATAATCGGACGATCGGAGATAGTAATGTCGACGGGTAAAAGGAACCTGACCAGTCCGTCCGGTGTTGGGCAACCAGCCGCCGTCATAGCTGATACCGACCCACTGCGAGCCATTCCACTCTCCAGGCGCCTCACCGCTGTTGAAAAGGTAGGCGGAACCGGAAGTCCGGTACTCGCTGACAATCTCAAAATCCATACTCCCTGAATCATCCACCGCAAAGATCAGGTTAGGCTTTGCCGACCCGGAAACAAAGAGCGGTACGTCCGCAAACGGTACATCAGCGTAACCCAGCGACGGAGCGATCAAGCCAACACCGAGGGCAAAGTGTGCGGCCTTACTAATCAATTTATTCATTATCCGATCCTCCAGTGCGCGTTAAAACTCACGCCGATAGTATTCTTCAAGAATTCGCTGACCTTCGCCGGTGGCGCCCGTGCCGCGGGCAACAATGCGGAACGCTTTGGCCACTGATGCCCCGGTTTCATGGGAATAATTGGTCATGTTAACGTCGGCGGATTCGTTACCCACCGAGACCTGTGCATCACCGACGTACTCCACAAAGTACCTGGGGGCCTCCGGAAACAAAGGGCTGTCATTCACCGTCGGCACCGTCACAGTAACGGAATTGTCACCGCTCCAATTGCCTGCCAGAAAAATGTTCTTGCCGCGGGGTGCTTCCCCTTTCTCGTAGAATCCGGCCATGGAACCCAGCCCGGAGGGGCTGGCCAGGTTATCGATGGCCCGCTCTGCCTCACGCAGCGCCAGCTCCGCACCCTCCATAGCCATAAAGCCATCTCGCTGGGCCGACACCATCCGTTCCTGCAGCGTGCTGTTCTGCATGCTGGATACCGCCAGCAGGCTGAGCACCAGAAGTATAAGAAGGCTGGTCAGGAGAACGGCACCGGATTGACGCAATTGAATGTTGTTCATGCCTACGCCCCTCAGTTCTGTTCGACTTTCAGAATTCGATTTCGGATGGTCGCCATGGATGAGAACACACGGTAAAGATGCCGCGAGTCCGCACCGATCTGGTCTTCCACATCAAACTCACCGGCTCCGTCACAATCCGCCCAGTGCGGATAGCACAGCACCATGGGCCCATCAACGATGCGATTCTCCGGAGACCGCACCAGCATGGAAATCTCGACCGCCACCACGTTCGCCGCTGCGGCCTGGCTCAGCGAATTCGGGCCGGTAATCTCCACCCAGTCGGTCACTTCACCGTTGGACAACCCCGTATCCACGCCAACACGCATCTGCATGTCCCAGACGCCGTCCATGATTTCCTCTGCGGTGCCATTGGCCGCCTGACGGAATAACGCACGGTTGCCGTCGGCATCTGCGTCGACGAAGTACTGATGGTAGTAAGGGGAGAAGATCTGAGCGGTGTCGTCATATTGTTTTGATAAACAGTTCACGGCTCCGCCATTACAGTTATTATCGACCACCACGTCCACACCCTCTCTGGGCTTGCCGTTGCCCGGGGATACATTACTTCCGGTTGCGTGGCCTATGCCCGGGTTGGCTCCCGTTTGCAGCGAGGTAACCTGGAAAATATCACCGGCAATACAATCGCTAACTAATAAAATATCGCCTTTCTCAATGCCGTCCACGGTATTCACTTTCAGATTGGCCGAGGAGACCTTCATCTCTTTGGTGATCGACACGTCGCCGGCGCCGCCAACCCCACGCAGCACCATCACGTCGGTTCCGGTCAGCCCGAGACCGCTTCCGTCACTCTGAAAAGACATGAATCCATCCTGAAAGTCGAACAAATCGGCAACATAGTCAGGGCTGGTGACATCCAGTTTGTTGCCCACATTTTCGCGAGGAATGCATCCCCAGTAATCCGCATTCCGAATGGCCCGCCCGAGAAACTCTGACGTCATTCGTCCGGCTTCCTGAACCCGCATGTTGGCTTCGGCCACCACGAAGGAGCGTTGGTTGCCGCTGAAAATCTGAACCAGACCCGCGGTCAGAATCAGGCCCAAGGTGATGGCAATCATCAATTCAACGATCGAGAGGCCCTGTTGTCGGAAGTAAAGTGGCTTCATTTCAACCTCACATACAAGGTGTAGTCCTGGGCGATGGCGTCATTACCAATCCCTCTCTCGGTCCAGTTCACCGTAATTTCGGCAAAGGTGCTGTTGGCACCGGAGGTTACATCAATGGCCGAGGAGGCGGTCGGTACATCGTTCAATAAAAGTTCATGCCAGGTTTCCAGATCGCTGTTGCAGTCATTACAGTCGGCGGAAAGCGCTTTTTCGAAGGCCATCACATCGCTGGCTTCGGAGCGCATGCGCTCTGAGAGGTCGTAAGCGTGCATCGTTACCAGCGAACGAATATTGGAGTTACTGGTCTGTTTCAGCGACAGGGCCTGCATACCGGCCACACCCAGCAGGCCAATCGCGAGGATGATCAGGGCCACCAAGACCTCAATCATGGTGAAACCGGCTGATTTGTGGGCTGGATTCTCAGGTATCACGCGCATGGCTCATCTCCCGCCCGTACCCGCCCGCCGAGGGTTACGGTTATCTCGCTGCCCGCTTCTCCACTGCGATCGTCGCAGACGTCGATCGTGACTGCTGCGCCGGCAAACGAGGAGCCGCCGCCTGTGAAACCAAAGTTGCCTGTCGAAGTGACGGTAACAGCCCCAGGGGCGGCAGGAATGACCCGGATCGCTTCCGACGCGTCGAAGGCGTTATTGGCGTTCTGATCAATCCACGCAGCTACTCCGTTCGCCCAATCGTTACCGTCCTGCGGAGATACTCGAACCACGCGACCCTGCTTCACGGCCTCGGCCCGGGCGTAGTTGATGAGTCCGACGAGATCATTGGAGGTGCTGGCGATCCGCCCGTTTGCAATCATGGTCGCAAAGGATGGAACCGCCACGGAGGCCACTATTGCCACAATCGCAACAGTGACCAGCAATTCGATGAGCGTAAAACCTTTTATTCTGACGTTACGATGCATAGTCCACTTCCAGTTTGGCCTATGGGAACGTTACTCAGAGTTAACGCCCCCTGCTATTGCCAGACGACAAGCGGAGCTTTCAGTCGGATAAGCGGTATAGTCGGGAGGGATTGTGAGACCGCCATCACAGTCTTAGATGTTTCAGGCCCTCAGGAAACCTCAACCACATCAATCCGCAACTCCTTCGGCATGGAGAACACAATATTCTCCTCGCGCCCGGGAATCTCCTGCGGCAGGTCACCACCGAGTTCTTTCAGTCGTGAGATGACGTCGTTGACCAGCACTTCCGGCGCAGAGGCGCCGGCGGTGACGCCAACAATCTGTTTGCCATCAAGCCAGGCCGGGTTGATCTGGGCGGCTTCGTCGATCAGATGAGCGGGGGTGCCCATACGTTCGGCCAGCTCGCGCAGGCGGTTGGAGTTAGAACTGTTGGGGGAGCCCACCACCAGCATCAGGTCGCAGTCGCCGGCGAGCTGTTTGACCGCGTCCTGGCGGTTCTGGGTGGCGTAGCAGATATCGTCTTTTCTTGGGCCCTGGATGTCGGGGAACTTGGAACGCAAGGCGTCGATGACCCTTGCGGTGTCGTCCATGGACAGCGTGGTCTGGGTAACGTAAGACAGCTTGGCAGGATCTTTTACCTGCAGGCTGGCGACGTCGTCCTCGTTTTCCACCAGGTAGATGTCGCCGCCGTTGCTGTGATCGTACTGCCCCATGGTGCCTTCCACTTCCGGGTGGCCATGGTGGCCGATCAGGATGCACTCCCGGCCTTCGCGGCTGTAGCGCATGACTTCCATGTGCACCTTGGTCACCAGCGGGCAGGTGGCGTCGAACACTTTCAGGCCGCGACGGGCCGCTTCGTTCTGCACCGCCTGGGACACGCCGTGGGCGCTGAAGATCACCAGGGTGTCGTCCGGCACTTCATGCAGCTCATCCACGAACACCGCGCCGCGATTCCGCAGGTTATCCACTACGAATTTGTTGTGCACCACCTCGTGGCGCACGTAGATGGGCGCGCCGAAGACATCCAGCGCCCGGTTTACAATTTCGATGGCACGGTCCACGCCGGCACAGAAGCCGCGGGGATTGGCGAGTCGGATCTGCATGTCAGCCTGCTGCTCTGGTTAGTGGGCCGGTCCGACCGGCTCCACGTCTATGATTTCAACTTCGAAGGTCAGTGTACGCCCTGCCAGCGGATGGTTGAAGTCCACCTCCACTTCATCGCCTTCCACACGGCTGACCACCCCCGGCAGCTCCTGCTGGCGGGCATCGGCAAAGGAGATCATCACGCCCGGCTCCAGCACCATGTCGGCGCTGAATTCATGGCGCTTGAACGTCTGCACGTTGTTCGGATTATGCTGACCGAAGGCTTTTTCCGGGGGCACTTCGACGGTCTTCTGCTCGCCGGCAGTCATACCCATCAGATAGGCCTCGAAATTCTCGGGCAGGTTCTCATCCCCGATTTCCAGGGTGGCGGGGGACTTGTCAAAGGTGGAGTCCACCACTTCGCCGTCCTGGAACTTCAGGGCGAAGTTCAGGGTCACGCGGGTGCCCTTGTCTACCGGTAGATCTTTCATCAGTGTTGGTCACTCCCGTCCGCAGAACCGTCGGAGGGCTTGCGGAACATGTCGAGAATCATCATGCCGGCACCGATCGTGATGGCGGTGTCGGCCAGGTTGAAGGCGGGGAAATGCCAGTCGTTCCAGTAAAAATGGAGGAAATCGACCACATAACCGTGCACTACCCGGTCATAAACGTTACCGAGCGCGCCGCCAAGAATGAGTACGATGGCCACCGCCGTCCAGGTTTCATGTCGCTTCAAAGCTTTCAGCCATACCACCAGCGCCACGCTCACACCGATGGCCAGCACCACGAAGAACCAGCGCTGCCAGCCGGCGGCGCCGGCCAGAAAACTGAACGCCGCGCCGGTATTGTGCAGCAGGGTCAGGTTAAAGCTGGGCATCACCGGCACCGGGCTGGCGTAGGTCAGCATGGCGGTGGCCATGGCCTTGGTGCCCAGATCAAGGGCGATGACCAGCACCGCCAGCCACAACCACTTCAGTTTTGAGCCGGTGCTGTCATCCGTCATAGCCGCTTCCATCAGGCGAACGAGCGGGCTTCGCCCGGCCCTTCGACGTTGGTGACACAACGACCGCACAGATCCGTAAACGCCCCATGCTGGCCGACGTCCTCGCGGTGATGCCAGCAGCGCTCGCATTTGGCGTGGGTCGCCGGCGTCACCTTCACTCGCAAGCCTTCGTAGGCGGTGGGCTCGGCGTCTGCCGCTTCCGAAACCGGTTTGACCGTGGCCTCGGAGGTAATCAGCACGAACCGGAGCTCTTCTCCAAGATGCTTCAGATCCGCCGCCAGGTCGCCTTCGCAGTAAAGGGTAACCTCGGCGCTCAGAGAGCCCTTGATCTCACCGCGCGCCCGCGCTTCTTCCAGGCACTTGTTGACCGCTTCCTTGACGCTGTAGATCTCGCGCCAGTAGTCACGGCCAAGCTCGGCGTTGTCCGGCAACGCGGTCAGGCCTTCGTACCAGGTTTCGTAGAACACGGTGTCACCGCGCTTGCCCGGCAGGGTCTGCCAGATTTCATCCGCGGTGAAACTGAGGATCGGCGCAATCCAGCGCACCAGCGCTTCGGCCACATGGTAAAGCGCTGTCTGGCAGGAGCGCCGCGCCAGGCTGTCGGCCGGGGTGGTGTACTGACGATCCTTGATGATGTCCAGATAAAACCCGCCGAGTGTCGCCTCACAGAAGTTGTACACCTTTTGATAAATCCGCAGGAAGGCGTAGTTCTGGTAGTCCTCGTTGAGCTCATTCTGCAATTGCAGGGCGCGATCCACCATCCAGCGGTCCAGCGCGATCATGTCTTCCGGCGCCACCATGTGCTGCTCCGGCTCGAACCCGGTGAGGTTGCTGAGCAGGAAGCGAGCAGTGTTGCGAATGCGGCGATAGCCGTCCGCAGTCTGGCGCAGGATGTCCTTGGACACCGACATCTCGCCGCTGTAATCGGTGGCGGCAACCCACAGGCGCAGGATGTCTGCACCCAGGTCGTTAGTCACTTCCTGAGGTGCAATCACATTGCCCATGGACTTGGACATCTTGTGGCCCTTGCCGTCCACCGTGAAGCCGTGGGTGAGCACCTGTTTGTAAGGGGCCACACCATTCATCGCAATGGAGGTTTTCAGGGACGACTGGAACCAGCCGCGGTGCTGGTCAGAGCCTTCCAGATACAGATCCGCAGGGAACTGGCCCAGCTCGGCCCGTGGGCGCAGCACGGAATCGTGGGTAACACCGGAGTCGAACCACACATCGAGGGTATCGGTTACCTTCTCGTACTGCTCGGCGTCGTTACCCAGCAACGCGGTGGCATCCAGATCGTACCAGGCGTCGATACCGCCGGTTTCGATCTCTTTGGCCACCGCCTCGATCAGGTTCTGGGTATCCGGGTGCAGCTCCTGGGTTTCCTTGTGGATGAACAGCGTAATCGGCACGCCCCAGGTACGCTGGCGCGAAATACACCAGTCCGGCGACTGCTGGAACATGGCCTCGATGCGGTTCTGACCCCACGCCGGCACCCAGCGCACGCCCTTTATGGCTTCCAGGGCATCGGCCCGCAGGTGCTGCTTTTCCATGCTGATGAACCACTGCGGCGTGGCGCGGTAGATCAGCGGTGTCTTGGTACGCCAGCAGTGGGGGTAGCTGTGGCGGAATTTCTCGGCGAACACCAGCTTGCCTTCGCGCTCCAGGGCACCGCAGACCGGCTCATCCGCCTTGTAGACGTGAACTCCGGCGAATTCGCCCGCCGCACTGGTGTAGGTACCGTCGGCCTGCACCAGGTTGATGGTATCAATGCCGTAGGCTTTGCCCACTTCAAAGTCTTCCATACCGTGATCCGGCGCCGTGTGCACCGCACCGGTACCGGCGTCGGTGGAGACGTGGTCCCCGAGAATCACCGGTACCTGCCGGTCATAGATCGGGTGGTGCAGCGCCAAACGCTCAAGATCCGAGCCGGAACAGGTGCCCAGCACCGCAAACTGCTCCACCGACCAGCGCGCCATGATGCCGTCGACCATCTCCGCCGCCACAATCATTCGCTCGGGGCCCTGGCCGGTATTCACCTGAACCAGCGCGTACTCGAGCTCGGCGTTCAGGGATACGGCCTGGTTGGCGGGAATGGTCCAGGGGGTGGTGGTCCAGATCACCACCGAGACGTCACCTTCACCCTGGTCAGTGCCGAAGAGCGACAGCGCGCGGGCCTGATCGACGACGGTAAAGCGTACGTCAATCTGGGTGGAGGTCTTATCCTGATACTCCACCTCGGCTTCTGCCAGGGCGGACTGACCAACCACGCTCCAGTACACCGGTTTGTATCCCCGCACCAGGTGGCCCTTGGCGACAATCTTGCCAAGGGCGCGGACAATGCCGGCTTCCACTTTCGGATCCATGGTCAGGTAGGGCTTGTCCCACTCGCCCATCACACCCAGGCGAATGAAGTCGGCTTTCTGACCGGCGATCTGTTCGGTGGCGTAGTCACGGCAGGCCTGGCGGAAGGTCTTGTATTCCACCTTGACGCCGGCCTTGCCGATGGCCTGCTCGACCTTGTGCTCGATCGGCAGGCCGTGACAGTCCCAGCCTGGCACGTAGGGCGCGTCGTACCCCATAAAACTGCGGGATTTGACGATCATGTCCTTGAGGATCTTGTTGACCGCGTGACCAATGTGAATGCTGCCGTTGGCGTATGGAGGGCCATCGTGAAGAATGAACTTGTCCCGACCCTCACGCTGCTTGCGCAGATTGCCGTAAACATCCAGATCCTGCCAGCGCTTGAGCATGTCCGGCTCGCGCTTGGCCAGGTTACCGCGCATTGGAAAGGCGGTTTCAGGCAGATTCAGAGTGTGCTTGTAGTCGCTCATGGTCTGTGTGCGTGCTCTTTCGGTCAGTTGTCATCAATAAATGGGGGTCAGATCGCGCCGGTTAAACCTGTTGGTCGCCAGTGGCGGAGCCGTGTTCGGCAATCCATGCCCGGGCGCTGTCAAAATCCCGTGCTATCTGCGCTTTGAGCTCGTCCACGGAGGAGAAACGGATCTCTTCCCGCACACCGTGACGAAACACCACGTCCATTGTCTGGCCGTAAAGTGTGCCAGCAAAGTCAAAGAGGTGCACTTCCAGCGACGGCTGTTTGCCGTCCACCGTGGGCCGCACGCCGATGTTGGCAACACCGTCGCGAACCGAACCATCCTGCAAGGTGGCGCTGACCACGAACACACCCTGCAGAGCGGGCATGTTACGCAGCAGGATGTTGGCAGTCGGGGCGCCGATTTCGCGGCCCAACTGGCGGCCGTAAACCACGCGTCCGCGAATGCGGTAGGGATGGCCTAACAGTTTTTCTGCGCTTTCCAGGCCGTTGACGTTCAGCAGTTCGCGGATCCGGGTGCTGCTCACCCGCTCACCACCCACCGTCACGGTGCGGGTGTTCTCCACCGTGAAGCCCCGGTTCGCGCCAACGCTCTCAAGCAGGGCGAAGTCCCCGGCGCGGTCGCAGCCAAAGCGGAAATCATCGCCGACCACCAGATGGCGAACCGCCAGCCCTTCAATCAGAACGTCTTCAATGAAGCCCATACCCGAATAACTGCGAAAACGCTCATTGAAACGCAGACACAACACCATATCGATGCCCTCGGCCAGCAGCGTCTCGAACTTCTGCCGAAAGGCCATCAACCGCGGGGGAGCATCGGCACCCTGGAAGAACTCGCGGGGCTGGGGCTCAAAAATCATCACCACGGAGGGCACGTTCAATGCCCGGGCCTTGTCTTTGACCTGATCAAGAATGGTCTTGTGGCCCAGGTGAACGCCATCGAAATTGCCGATAGTCGCCACACAGCCGTCCGTCAGCGGCGACGCCTCCTGGCGGGCCAGTAGTTTCAGGTTGGTCAGGCCTCGGATCAGACGCATGCAATGCGAACCCTTACGCTGGTGAGAAAACGCGCGATTATAACCTACCTGTGGCGGAAATGTCTTACCCGCACGCCGGTAATGGCGAGCGCAACAAAGTAGACCGCCACCCCCGTAGCCACCAGGATCGCCATATCCGATGCCCGCGCAAGGCCGCCGGCGGCCAGCCAGTCGCTCACCGGTGCTCGCAGGTACAACACCGTCGCGGCCAGTGCACCGTTAGCGAAGGCCAATTGCAACAGGAAGCGCGGCCAGCCCGGCTGACTTTTCCAGGCACCCTCCTTTTTCAGCCCGCGCCACAGCAACAGCCCGTTGAGCCAGGCCGACAGCGAGGTTGCCAGCGCCAGCCCGGCGTGTGCCAGCGGCACAATCAGGGCAAGATTCATCGCCATGTTCGCCACCATCGCAATGATGCCGATCTTCACCGGTGTTCGCGTGTCCTCGCGGGCAAAGAAACCCGGCGCCAGCACCTTGATCAACATGAACGCCAGCAGACCGGCGGAGTAGGCGCGCAGGCTCTGGGCCGACATCGCGACGTCCCGATCCGTCACCTCGCCGTAATGGAACAGGGTGGCAATCAAAGGCTCTGCCAGCAGGGCCAGAGCAACCACCGCTGGCAACCCGATCAACAGAACCGCCCGCACCGCCCAGTCCAGCGTCGCGGCGAACTGATCCGCCGACGCGGCAGCATGCTTGCGCGACAGGCTCGGAAGAATGACTGTGGCAATGGCAATGCCGAATACCCCCAGCGGGAGCTCCGACAGCCGGTCAGAATAATACAGCCAGGACACACTGCCGGTTTGCAGGAACGACGCCAGCACGGTATCGAGAAGCAGGTTGATCTGACTGACGGAGACCCCGAACAAGGCCGGTGCCATCAGCTTGAGAATCCGACTGACCCCCTCATGGCGATAGTCCACCCGCGGCCGCGGCAACAGGCCAAGGCGCATCAGAAACGGCAACTGGAAGAACAGTTGCAGGGCCCCGGCGATAAACACTCCCCAGGCCAGCGCCATCACCGGCGTCTCCATCAGTGGCGTAAGGAAGACCGCCGCTCCGATCATGGCCAGATTCAGCAGCACCGGGGTAAAGGCAGGGATCGCGAAGCGGTCGTAACTGTTGAGGATGCCGCCGGCAAACGCAGTCAGCGATATCAGCAGCAGATAGGGAAAGGTGATCCGCAGCATGTCGCTGGCGAGCCCGAACTTGTAGTCGTCATCCAGAAAACCGGGGGCGAAGACCGCCGTCAGCAACGGCGCGCCCAGCATCGCCACAAGGGTGACCCCGAGCAGCACCAGCCCGAGCGACCCGGCGACCGCATTGACCAACCGCCGCACTTCGGCGATGTCCTCTTTCGCCCGGTACGATGACAGCACCGGTACAAAGGCCTGGGAGAAGGCACCCTCCGCGAACAGGCGCCGCAGAAAATTGGGGATCTTGAACGCCACAAAGAAGGCGTCTGCGCCAGCGCCGGCACCAAAATAGCGGGCAATGACCATATCGCGCACCAACCCCAACACCCGGGACAGCATGGTCATGGCGCCCACCAGGCCCGATGAGCGCAGCAAGCCGGGCGCTTTCGGTGGCAGCTTTTTCTGTGACGGTTGTTCTGCTTGGGATGACATTCGGGCCCTGGTGCCTGTATCAACGGAATCGGGTGACGGAATCGGCGTGTACATCAAGGCAAGCGCGCTGGCATCTCGGAAATTACCTGCACCGCCCCGGACACTGCCGCCTGCCGAGCCGGGAGTTTAGCACAGCCCTTGCGCACCACGGGATGAAATGGGTTTAAGCCTTGACATTTAGAGCCATCGGCGGCATAGTTCCGCGTCATTTATTTCGACGCGCTGGTTTTGGCGCGCCCGCGATTTTTCGAATCAATTACAGATTTTCAGGAGTTACACGGTGGCAAATTCCCCGCAAGCCAAGAAGCGCGCACGTCAGAACGAGAAGAACCGCAAGCACAACGCCAGCCTGCGTTCCATGGCGCGCACCTACATGAAGAAGGTTCAGTCGAAGATTGAAGCCGGCAACTACGAAGAAGCCCAGAAGGCTTTTCAGCAGTTCCAGCCGATCATGGACAGCATGGTCAACAAAGGCGTGTTCGCCAAGAACAAGGTTGCTCGCCATAAGAGCCGTCTGACCGACAAGATCAAGGCCCTGAAGAGCGCGTAAGCGGATTTCCTTCAGCGTTAAAAAAACCGGCTTTCAAGCCGGTTTTTTTGTGCACGTCAGACAATGACCATGTTGTCCCGATGAATCATCTCCTCCCCGGAGACGTAGCCCAGCACATCCGCTATGCGATCACTGGAACGCCCGGCAATTGCCCGAGCCTCATCGGCATCGTAGTTGACCAGCCCACGGGCGATCTCCTTACCACTGCCATCAACACAGGACACCATTTCACCACGCCGAAACTGGCCGGAGACGCCATTGACACCCACCGGCAGCAGGCTCCGCCCACCCAGACACAGCACTTTCACCGCACCATCGTCCAGCGTCAGTTTGCCACGGGTCTGAAGATGACTGGCCAGCCACTGCTTGCGGGCCGCAATGCGCCCCTGCTCCGGCAACAGCAAGGTGCCAATGACATCACCGGCACGCAGCCTGGTGATGACATGCTCAATCCGACCGCCCACAATCACCGTAAACGCACCGGAGCGCGCTGCCAGCCGGGCCGCCCGCACCTTGGTCTGCATGCCGCCCCGCCCCAGAGCGCCCGCGCCACCGCCAGCCATGGCATCCAGCTCGTGATCGCCTGCGCGGCGCTCCGTCACCAGCTGCGCATCGGCGTGCTTGCGCGGATCCCGGTCGAACAGCCCCAACTGATCAGTGAGAATAATCAGGCCGTCCGCCTCAATCAGATTAGCCACCAACGCACCCAGGGTGTCGTTGTCGCCAAAGCGGATCTCGTCGGTCACCACGGTATCGTTCTCATTGACGATCGGCACCACCCCGAGATCCAGCAGCGCCCGCAAGGTACCACGCCCGTTCAGGTAGCGCTTGCGATCGGAGAGATCATCGTGGGTGAGCAGAATCTGCGCGGTGTGGATATCGTGGCGCTTGAACTGCGCCTCCCAGGTTTGCACCAGCCCCATCTGCCCAACCGCCGCTGCGGCCTGCAACTCATGCAACTGGGCAGGCCGGGTTTTCCAACCCAGCCGGCTCATGCCCTCGGCCACCGAGCCAGACGACACAATCACCACTTCCACCCCGGCCTCAATCAACTCGGCAATCTGATCGACCCAGAGCCCGAGCGACGCAACATCCAGGCCCTTGCCGTCGTTGGTCAGCAAGGCACTTCCTATTTTAACCACCAGGCGGCGGGCCTGACGTAACTGGGAGCGTTCACTCATGATTGGTCCGGAGGCTCTCTGTGCGGTTGTGAGACTATTCGGGAGCGTACACCACTTCGACATCGTAATCATCGTCGTCGAAGTCGTCGTCATCGTCGTCTTCGCGGGCGGCGCGGCGAGCCTGGCGCTCGGCTTCGATACGGGCGCGGGCCTCTTCGTCCATCTGGCGGCGACGGGCCGCCTCACGCTCAGCGAATTCCGGGTTCTGCGCCTCTTCCTCGGCCTGCTCCTCGATCCAGCGCATCACCGCCTGTGTCAAGGGCTTGGCGCCCTCCCCGCTCAGCGCGGAGATACGGAAGACCGGGCCCTGCCAATCCAGCTCATCAATGATGGCCTGGCAGTGGGCATCACGATCCTCTTCCGCCACCATATCGACCTTGTTGAGCACCAGCCAGCGCTCCCGGTTCGCCAGCGTTTCGCTGAACTTTTCCAGCTCGTGCTCAATGGCGCGCACAGATTCCGCCGGAGATGAGCCGTCGTAAGGCGCCACATCCACCAGGTGCAACAACAGGCGGGTACGCACAAGATGTTTCAGAAAGCGGATTCCAAGCCCTGCGCCCTCGGCGGCGCCTTCGATCAACCCGGGGATGTCGGCAATCACGAAACTCTGGTGCGCCTGCACGCTGACCACACCAAGATTCGGCACCAGCGTGGTGAACGGGTAGTCCGCCACCTTCGGGCGCGCCGCCGACACCGAGCGGATAAACGTTGATTTACCCGCGTTGGGCATCCCCAGCAGCCCCACGTCCGCCAGCACCTTCAGCTCCAGCCGCAGGTTGCGCAGCTCGCCTTCCGAGCCCTTGGTGGTCTGGCGCGGAGCGCGATTGACCGAGGACTTGAAGCGGGTGTTGCCGAGACCATGGAAGCCGCACTGGGCAACTTTCAGGCGCTGACCAACATGGGTGAGGTCCCCGAGCACCTCATGGGTGTCCATATCAACCACCGTGGTGCCCACCGGCACCGGCAGAACAAGATCCTCGCCCTTGTTGCCGGTGCAGTTACGGCCGGCGCCCGGCTCGCCATTCTGGGCCTTGTGCTTGCGCTGGAAGCGATAGTCGATCAGCGTGTTGAGCGAATCGTCCGCTATCAGGTACACGGAACCACCATCGCCCCCGTCGCCGCCGTCGGGACCACCCTTGGGAACGTATTTTTCACGCCGGAAGCTCAGGCAGCCGTGACCGCCCTTGCCGGCTTCCACAATGATGGTGGCTTCGTCTACGAATTTCATGAATCAACCCTTTGCGCAACGCGCATAAACTAAAAAGCCCCGCAGCCTCTAGGAAGCTTTGCGGGGCTCCGGATGGCGCTTGATACCCGATGATATCAGGATATCAGCGCCACCCAAGGTTCGACAGAACCGGATCGCCGCTGCTTACGCAGCCGGAACGATGCTCACGAACTTACGGCTCTGCGGGCCTTTGACTTCAAACTTCACCTGACCGTCCGCCTTTGCGAACAGGGTGTGGTCCTTGCCGATGCCTACGTTGCTGCCTGCGTGAAAGCGGGTGCCACGCTGACGAACAATGATGCTGCCTGCAGAAACGGCTTCACCGCCATAGCGCTTCACACCAAGTCGTTTCGACTCGGAATCGCGACCGTTACGGGTACTACCTGCTGCTTTTTTATGAGCCATTACAAGCCTCCTTATCTAAGGGGTGTTTCGAGAGCTTCAGCCCTTGATACCCGTGATCTTGACTTCAGTAAACCACTGACGGTGGCCCTGACGCTTCATGTGATGCTTCCGGCGACGGAACTTGATGATCTGGATCTTGTCGTGACGACCGTGGCTGACCACTTCCGCTGTCACTTTGGCACCATCAACTACCGGCGCGCCTACCTGAACCTTGTCACCATCGGCGATCAGCAGAACGCGGTCAAACTCGACGTTACCGCCGGTTTCCACTTCCAGCTTTTCCAGCTTCAGAGTTTCGCCTTCCTTTACGCGGTGCTGCTTACCACCGCTAACAATAACTGCGTACATTCATGCTCTCCGCGATTGACCCATCCCTGCTCTTATCCACCTGGTTCTAAGGGAAGCGCTTCGGCAACCCTATAGCAGGGAGCGCAGGTTGGGATGAGTTGGGCGCGTGATTGTACGAAAACACGTCCCGCAATACAAGCCAAGTTGACACTGAAAGCGCCAGTACCTAGCATTGCCGCGACCTGCCCTGTTTATCGACAACAGCACCAGACGACACATCATAAAGGGACCCGCAAGCCGCATGACAGCCCAGCGCATCTACGACACCGTGGCAGATGACTTCAGCCGCGTGAACGACCTGATCATCAAACGGCTTTCCTCTGACGTTCCCCTGGTGGAAAAAATTGCCCACTATATTATTGAAAGTGGTGGCAAAAGGCTGCGGCCACTGCTGGTGCTCCTGTCCAGCCGCGCAGCTGGCTACAGCCAGGACGACCACCTCAAGCTGGCGGCGGTGATCGAGTTTCTGCACACCGCCACCCTGCTTCACGATGACGTGGTCGACACGTCCGACATGCGCCGGGGCCGCTCCACCGCCAATGCCCGCTGGGGCAATGCGCCCAGCGTGCTGGTAGGTGATTTCCTCTACGCCCGCGCGTTCGAAATGATGGTGGAGCTGAAAAGCCTGCGCATCATGGAGGTGCTGTCCCACGCCACGGCGGTCATTGCTGAGGGCGAGGTGATGCAGCTGATGAATGTGAAAAATCCGGATCTGGATGAACGCCAGTACATGACGGTCATCCACAACAAGACCGCCATGCTGTTTGAAGCCGCCTCCCACACCGGCGCCCTGCTGGCAGGTGCGGACGAATCCGAAGAACAGGCCCTGAAAGAGTACGGCAAGCATCTGGGGCTGGCATTCCAGCTGGTCGACGACGTTCTCGACTACCGCGGCGACGCCGAAGCCATGGGCAAGAACGTGGGCGACGACCTGGCCGAGGGCAAGACCACGCTACCGCTGATCTACGCCATGGAGAAGGGGGTGGAGGAAGAGCGCCAGCTGATTCGCCAGGCGATCCGCAAAGGCGGCCTGGATGACCTGCCGGCCATCCTCGGCATCGTCGAAAGCTCCGGCGCCCTCGAATACACCATGGCCAAGGCAAGAGAGCAGGCGGCTCTGGCCGCTGACTGCCTGACCGCCTTGCCCACGTCCGCGTATAAAGAGTCCCTCACCCTGCTGACCGAGCTGGCAGTGGCCCGGGTGAGCTAAGACGCTAGCCCAGCGCCTCACGACCGTGGGGCGCCTCGAAATCCAGCGCGGGGCCCTCGGGTACGATCTGGGTGGGATTGATCGTGCGCTGACTGACGTAGTAATGCCGCTTGATCTGATCGATATCCACCGTTTCTGCCACCCCGGGCACCTGGTATAGATCGCGCACATAGGCGGAAAGCGCCGGAAAGTCCCCGATACGCTGGCGGTTACACTTGAAATGACTGTAGTAGACTGCGTCGAACCGGATCAGTGTGGTGAACAGCCGCCAGTCAGCCTCCGTCAACTGCCCGCCGACCAGATACCGCTGCCCTGCCAGCCGTTTCTCCAGCCAGTCCAGCGATCTGAACAGCTCGGCGTAGGCTTCACTGTACTTGTCCTGGGCCGTCGCGAACCCTGCCTTGTAGACGCCGTTATTGACGGTGTCGTAGACCCGGGCGTTGACTTCATCAATTTCACTGCGCAACGCCTGCGGGTAGAAGTCCAGGTCGGCACGCACCCCCTCGAGATGGTTAAAGGCCGAGTTAAACATCCGGATGATCTCCGCGGATTCGTTGCTGGCAATGGTCTTCTTCTTGGTATCCCACAAGGTCGGGACCGTCACCCGACCTGAGTAATCAGGGGCGGCTTTGGTGTAGACCTGATGCAGGAAGCGAAAATCGTGCAGATGATCCCGGTGCTGCTCGTCTCGAAGCCGGAATTCCCAGCCATTTTCGACCATATCAGGATGCACGACGGACACCGGGATGTGCCGCTCCAACCCCTTGAGCTTTCGGAAAATCAGCGTGCGGTGGGCCCAGGGACAGGCCATGGATACGTATAGGTGGTAACGCCCCGACTCTGCCTTGAAGCCGCCCTCGCCGTCAGGCCCCGGCGAGCCGTCCGCCGTGACCCAGTTGCGGAAGCGAGCCGCTTCCCGCTCGAACTTGCCACCGGTCTTGTCGGTGTCATACCACTTATCGTGCCATTTGCCATCGACTAACAGTCCCATATCCTTACCTCGCCAAAACCGTGAAATATGCGGGAAGAATACCGGCCAGCCTGCTAACCTCTCAAACAAGCAATTTCGGCCAACAACCTCAGATTATTCGAACATGCATACAGCCATCACCATCGACGCCCTGAAAGTTCTGGACGCCATCGACCGCAAGGGCAGCTTTGCCGGCGCCGCCGGCGAACTGTTCCGGGTTCCTTCCGCCATCAGTTACACGGTGCAGAAGCTGGAAGAGGACCTGGATATCGCCATATTTGATCGCAGCGGGCACCGGGCCACCCTGACTCCCGCGGGCCGCTACCTTCTCGAAGAAGGCCGCACGCTGCTGGAAGCGGCGGAGAACCTGGCCCACACTACCCGTCAGGTCGCCCAGGGCTGGGAAACCCGCTTGCGCATCGGTTTCAACTCCCTGCTGCCGGCTGAGAGCCTGTTTGCCGCCATCGGCGAGTTCCATGCTCTCGGTGTGCCGGTAGAAGTGCAATTGATTGAAGAGGTGTTCGCCGGCGCCTGGGACGCCCTGCAAAGCCGTCGGGTGGATCTTGTTGTGGGCGCCGACCAGCTCAGCAAACCGGCGGGAGCCTTTGCCACCAAACCACTGGGCACCATGCACTTTGTCTATGCGGTGGCCCCCGGGCACCCCCTGACATCAGCCCCACAACCCCTCAGCGAGGCTGATATCAGCCGCTATCCAGCCGCCGTGGCCGCGGACACCTCCCGCTCCCTGCCGCCGGGCAATGCCGGCCTGTTCCGCCGACAACGCACCATTACCGTTGCCAACATTGATCAGAAAATTGCGCTGCAACAGGCGGGGCTCGGGGTCGGCTGGCTGCCGCAGCCGCGCATCCGTGAACAGCTGACCTCGGGCAGCCTGGTGGCAATGCAGGTGCATGACGCCCGGCAGCCAATCATGCTGCATTTGGCCCGGCATGCGGAAGACAAGGGCAAAGCGTTGATGTGGTTCTGGAACCGGCTCAGCGAACCGAAAACCTTCGCTGAGTGGCTGGAAACCTGAGCCACCCCTCAACCTGACTGCCGCGCCGGCGAAAAATGAGGCACGCCAGCCAACGGATTCCTGCGCTACTCGTTTATACTGCGGGAAACTCAACCGCAGAACGGAGCTCACGCATGCGGCAGCTGTCGGAACTGGATGCCTCTTTCCTCTACCTGGAGTCGGAAACGGCACCAATGCACATCGGCGGCATCTACCTGTTTGATGCCCGCGGCAGCGGCACCCCCCTGACGTTCAGCACGTTTGTGGCTTACCTGCGCAGCCGCCTCCATGTGGTGCCGGTTTTTCGCCAGCGACTGAAAGAAATTCCGTTCCGCCTCGGGCGCCCCTACTGGGTCGACGATCCGGAGTTCAGCATCGAGCGTCACCTTGCCTACGTCAATCTCGGGGAGTACGGGCAGATTCACAGCCTGATGGAGCTGGCGCCCAAAATCCTCGAAGAACCCCTCAAGCGGGATCGGCCGCTCTGGCACATTACGTTTGTTGATGGCTTCCCGGCTGATGACGACGATGACGGAAACCATGGGTTTGCGTTGATCGTCAAACTGCATCACGCGGCCATTGACGCCTTCAGCGGCGAGGAGATCATGGGCAAGCTGCTGGAATACACCCCGGAAGCCCGCACCATCACACCGCCGCGCCCGTGGTTTCCGAGACCCGGCCCCTCGGAAGAACGGGTGATCGTCCAGACCGGCGCCAACCTGCTGCGCAAACCTCTGCAGGTCACGTCGCTCGCCATGAGCGCCGCAGAGGTGACCGCGCGCAGCCTGGTGCAACGGCAGATCCGCAAGCTGCCGTTACCGTTTCCGCTGTTTTCCGCACCCCACAGCCCGTTCAATCGCCAGATCACCGCGAACCGACAGATCGTGTCTGCCGAGATCAGTTTGTCACGGCTGAAGGCAATCAAGGCGAACCTTGCCGATGTAACGCTGAACGACGTGGTGCTGGGCCTGTGCGCGGAAACCCTGCGCCGCTACCTGGTCAACCACGATGCGGATGCGGACAAATCCCTGGTCGCGATGACGCCCATTTCCGTGCGCTCGAACAGCCTGCGCAAGGCGACCGGCAACCAGATGTCGGCGATGCTGTTGGATCTGGCTACCAGAGAAGCCAATCCCGCCCGCCGCATCCGTCAGATCCACCGCAATGCGGTGGCCTCCGAGCCCTATCGCGAGGCCATCGCCGCCGACCGGCTCACCGAGCTGCTGCCCTCCACCATGCTGGCGCTCTCCGCCAGACTTTACTCGGAACTGCAGATTGCCCAGCGCTATCAGCCGGCGTTTAACCTGCCGATTACCAACGTGCCGGGGCCACAGGTGCCGCTCTTCCTGCAGGGTGCACGGCTGGTTCGCCAGTACAACTCGGCCCCGCTGTTTGACAGCCTGGGCCTAGTGATCGTGGCCGTCAGCTATCAGGGGCAACTGACCATCAATTTCACCCTGTGCCCGGACGTGGTCGCCGATGGCGAATCCCTGAAAGGCCTGCTGGAAGAGAGCCTCAGCACCATTGAGACCGCAGCGGCGGCACTGCCGGAGGAGGAGGAAGATCGGCGGCAACCCGGAGAGGGCGGTCAGAGCCTCACCGACGAGGCCCTGACGATGCTGGAAGGAATGCTCAGAAAAACGCTGCGGCGGCTCCGGCACTGAAGGCGCCGTCACCCGCCACGGTCATTCGAACGCCCAGCGAAGGAAGGTACGCTTTTCCTCTTCCGAGGCACTACCCCAGAGTGCTTTCAACTGCTCCAGAGTATTACCGGGCTGCGGCGTCGATGATTGCGCCGCTGACGCACCCGGGACCGGCGTGCGGGCGGGGATCGCCGGCGACTGACCATCCCAGGATTCGAACGCAGCAACCTGCTCACCGGCGCTGTTGACGAGTGCCCCGGAAAAATCGCTGGTCATTGCCTCGGCGGCCTGACGCGACTCCGGCTTATCAAACTCGAACTGGTAGGTTTCGCCCGCCTCGGCGTCAAAGGTAACCGCATGGCGCTCGGTTTCGACCACATGCACCTTTGACTCACCGTTACGTACCACGCCGGTCTTGGCCCAGATGGTCTTGTAACTGAACACCACCTGATTTTCACCCGGCAGAAGTTCGTAATCCAGTGCCAGATCGTCGATCAGGAAGTTGCCCATGGGCCGGCCGTTCACGCTGGCAACCCGGATTTCCCCCGGTGCCTTCAGCAGTGCGGAGCCGTCGGTCGAGGCCTCGCCTTCCCAGGTTTGCACCCGGGTCATGGAAGAGCTGCAACCGGAAAGCACCAGGGCGGCTGTGATGAAGGCCAGCAGCCGCAGTACCGACACCTGCAGCATGGCGGCTTTGGAAACTTCGATAACGCGATACAAACTCATGAAACCTACCTCTGAAGTGAATTCAAACTGCAGGCATTCTGACGAGTGCTTGTGACGAGGGCAAGACAGATTGCCAGGCCATCGCCTCTGAAGAACCCCGCCCGGCGAACCAGACTGAGACCCGCAGCGTATTAATTGTAAATAATTGTTGAATTCACGCGGAATTGATTTAATTTTATTCAGATCGGCACACCCAAACGCAGAGTCCGGCACATAAAAAACAGAACAGGGCGCAGGAGACACCATGGACACTCAATGCCGTACCGGGGAAGACGGGCCGGTTCCCTTCCGCAGCAGCCGCTTTTTCTGCGTGGGCAGCAAATGGTATTTCACCACCAGAGAAGGCTTTGACAGTGGACCGTTTGCCACCCGAGATCGCGCCGAAACCGGGCTGAAACGATTCCTTCACGTTGTGCGGTTGTTACCGGAAGATCAGCAACAGATTCACTGATTCCCGGATAACACCGGGCAACAGCTCCCGTTCAGACAATGATCGGCATCAGCCACCGGTCAATGGCGAACAGACACCCTAATGCCATGAATCCGGCAACCACATCGTCCACCATAATCCCCAGCCCGCCGGGCGTCCTGCGATCAATCCAGCCAATCGGCCAGGGCTTGGCAACATCGAAGAGACGAAACAGCATGAACGCAGTGAGCACGCCATAAATGGTATCGGGGATCAGGGCGAGCGCAATCCACATGCCGACAAACTCATCCCACACGATGCCGCCATGATCATGCACTTTCAGGTCGTCCGCGGTTTTGCCACACAACCAGATACCCACGACAAACGCCACAGCCACCGCCAGCCAGTATGCAGCGACTGGCAACCAGGCGATGGAAAACCACAACGGAATGGCAGCGAGACTCCCCCAGGTGCCGGGAGCGCGGGGCGCAGCGCCACTGCCAAAGCCGAATGCCAGAAGGTGAACCGGGTCTTTCAGGAAACCCCGCGGCAATAACGCGTCTGCGTACTCCGGCTGCTGAAATTCGTTATCACTGCTCATTCCCTGCCCCCGAAATGGTCGTATCCTGAGGTCGGGGCGCCTGAACCGAGACCGGACACGCCCTGACCTGCGATCACCTTACCAATAATGGTCAGCTCCGTCCGCAGCGAATCGGGCATCTTTGCCCAGGCCTCCGGTGGAATGGTGACACACAGCTCGTAATCATCACCGGCATTAAGGGCCAGCCTCCGGGCTTCATCGGGCCCCGCCTCACGGCAGACAGACGCCGAAACCGGAACCGCAGACAGATCAAGCGCGGCCCCTACCCCGGAGGCCTCAAGAATATGCCCCAAATCCGCCACCAAACCATCGGAGATATCAATGGCGGCACTGGCTAATCCCCGCAGCCTTTCGCCAAGCTGCAACCGGGGCATCGGCCTGTGATAGCGTTGCAGACACGTTTGCTGTTCCGGCGTGGGCTGTGTCAGGTCGAGGAAGCGCAGGGCGCCCCCGGCCTCACCCAGCGTCCCGCTGACGCCAACCAGGTCACCTACCCGGGCACCGGAGCGCAGAATGGCCTGACCCGCAGGCACCTCACCGTGTACCTGCACCGTTATGGTCAGGGGTCCCCGCGTGGTGTCCCCTCCGGCCAGAGCCAGGCCAAACGTTCCGGCGGCCCGGGCCAGCCCGCCGGAAAAATCCGCAAGCCAGTCAGGGTCAGCTTGTGGCAGGGTCAGGGCAAGGGTAAAACAGACCGGATGAGCGCCCATGGCAGCCAGATCACTGGCAGCAACCGCCAGTGACCGCCAGCCGAGGTGGTCGGGGGCGTAGCCCACGGGGAAGTGGACACCTTCAACCAGCGTATCCACCGAAAAGACGAGATCGTTACCGGCTCCGACCCGCTCAATTGCACAGTCATCGCCCGGCCCGAGCAGCAGCCCGGGTGCCCGCCCCTTGGCCAGGGGCGCGAAATAACGGCGAATCAGCTCGAACTCGCCCATGTGTTATTGCGGGCGGGTCTCTGCCAACCGCAAACGGCGGCTGAGCTTGTCCAGAATGCTGTTAACAAACTTGTGCCCTTCCGTGCCACCGAACTTTTTCGCCATCTCGATCCCCTCGTTGATAACGACTTTATAGGGCACATCAAGACGGTGCTTAAGTTCATAGGCACCGAGACGGACAATGGCCAGCTCGACCGGATCAACCTCGTGCAGGGGGCGGTCGAGAAACGGCTCCAGCAGCCTGTCGAGTTCCGCCTGCTCCCGGTGGACGCCACGCAGCAAATCGCGGAAGTAAAGCGTGTCTACCTTGCTCATGTCGTTATCGACCATGAACTCAGCCTCGATGTCTGATACCGAGCTCTTGCTGAAGTGACGCTGATAGAGCCCCTGCATGGCCAGCGCGCGGGCACGACGTCGATCCCCGGCTTTCGGTTGACCGGTGGCGCCAGGTTGCGGGGAAGTGTCTTCCGTTGCGCTCATCACTCACCCAGCTTCTTGAACAGGCTGACCATTTCCAGCGCTGTGATGGCCGCTTCCGCGCCCTTGTTGCCGGCCTTGGTGCCAGAGCGTTCGATGGCCTGCTCGATAGAGTCGACCGTCAGCACGCCGAACGTTACCGGCACGTCGGTTTCCAGGCTGACCGCGCCCAGGCCGCTTGAGGCTTCACCGGCGACGTACTCGAAGTGCGGCGTGCCGCCGCGAATCACCGCACCCAGGGCGATGATGGCATCGTGATTGCCGGTTTCCGCCACACGTTTGACCGCCAGCGGCATTTCATAGGCACCGGGCACCCGAACGATGCTGATGTCGTCGTTGGCGATACCGTGACGACGCAGGGTATCGATGGCGCCTTCCACCAGGCTCTCCACCACGAATCCGTTAAACCGGCCAACCACCAGCGCGTAACGACCGCTGCACTGGGTGAAATCGCCTTCAATTACTTTGATCTCTGCCATGAATGGCTCCTTAACGGGCAGCGTCGCCGGACGACACCGCCAGGTTCATCAATCGGGGGTATAGGGTACGTACTCTTCCACTTCCAGATCGAAGCCGGAAATGGCGGAAAACTTGATAGGCGGACTCAGCAGGCGCATTTTGCCCACGCCGATGTCCCGCAGGATCTGTGACCCGGTTCCTACGGTAAAGTAGACGCCCGAACTGCCTTTCGCGGCAGCCGCCTGCTCTTCGCCAAAGAACTCGTGAATCCGGTCCTCGAGCTTGTAGCTGTCCGCAGCGCTGTTGAGCAGCACGACTACCCCGCGGCCCTCGCTGGCCACTTTTTCGAGCGCGTGGTGCAGCGGCCAGCTGCGGGAGTCAGCCCGACGGGCACCCAGAAGGTCACGCAGGGTATCGGTGATATGCACCCGAACCAGCACCGGGTCGTCCGCCCGGATGTCACCCATCACCATCGCCAGGTGCGTGGAACCCTGGATGTTGTCACGGTAGGTGCGGAGGTTGAACACGCCATACTCGGTGTCCAGGTCATACTGCTCGACACACTCGATGGTGCGCTCGTTCAGGGTCCGGTAGTGGATCAGATCGGCGATGGTGCCGATCTTCAGATCATGTTCCTCGGCAAACTTTTCGAGATCCTCACGCCGGGCCATGGATCCATCATCGTTCATGATCTCGCAGATCACACCCGCCGGCTCACAACCGGCCAGCGCCGCCAGGTCACAGGAAGCCTCGGTATGCCCTGCCCGGCTCAGCACGCCGCCGGGATCCGCCATCAACGGGAAAATATGGCCAGGC
Source organism: Marinobacter lipolyticus (assembly GCF_018424605.1). Classification (GTDB taxonomy): domain Bacteria; phylum Pseudomonadota; class Gammaproteobacteria; order Pseudomonadales; family Oleiphilaceae; genus Marinobacter; species Marinobacter lipolyticus_B. The sequence goes on from NZ_QTKT01000008.1 coordinate 44,040, forward strand.
TGAACCAGGTCCGACGCTTTCGCGTTCTGCGCGACGGCGGCCTGCACGGTCCGCGCGCGATCCGCTGCCGAAATGCCGGTGGTCACTCCTTCGGTCGCTTCGATCGAGAGGGTGAACTTGGTCCCGAATCCGGAGGCGTTGCGCTGAACCATCAACGGCAGCCCCAGCTGCTCACAGCGAGCGCGGGTCATCGGCATACAGATCAGGCCGCGACCGAAGCGAGCCATGAAGTTGATGGCTTCCGGCGTGCAGTGTTCAGCCGCCATCACCAGATCCCCTTCGTTCTCGCGATCCTCGTCGTCCATCAGAATGACCATTTTGCCCTGACGGATATCCGCAATGATGTCTTCTATGCTGTTCAGTGCCATAGGTTGTTGCACCCTTTCAGTTCGCTGCCCCGGACTCCGGGACGGGCAAACCGTGAATTTGAAAGTTACCGTGGCGCCAGGATCAGACGCTGATCCTCACCCACCTGACGACGATCCAGCACCGTCCATTGTACTTTATCGGCCATCGACTCGAGCGGCAGATGAGCGGTTGGCCGCCCGGTACTGCCCAGGAACACCGGCGCCTGGTAGAGCCAGAGTTCATCCACCAGCCGTTCATCTATGAAGGTTCCGGCCAGCGTCGGACCGGCTTCCACCAGCAACTCGTTGATCCCGAGATCGCCGAGGGAGTCCAGCAACTCCCGCACATCAATACCGTTATCTTTCCAGGCAACACCGGTCAGGCTGATGCCCAGCGCCGCAAGATCCTGCGCCGGCGCCGATGCCAGCGTCGGCGATGCGCAGAACACCTGCACGTTGCCGCCCTGAAGAATCTTTGCGCCCGGCGGTGTTCTGGCATCCCGGTCCGCAATCACCCGCAACGGCTGACGGGACGGCTCGGTGGCATCGCCGATATCGCCGAGCTCGGCACGCCGAACCGTGAGCGACGGATCGTCGGCCAGCACAGTGCCCACACCGGTCAGGATCGCGTCGCTGATGGCCCGCAGGCGCTGTACGTCCTGGCGCGATTCGGCACCGGTAATCCATTGACTCTCGCCCGACGCCATCGCCGTGCGCCCGTCCAGGCTGGCGGCCATTTTAAGCCGAACATAGGGGCGACCGGAGTTCATCCGTTTCATGAAACCGGGGTTCAAACGAACGGCTTCATCTGCCAACAGGCCCTCTGTAACCCGAATGCCGGCGTCCCGCAACATATCCAGCCCGCGCCCGGACACCGAGGGGTTGGGATCCTTGGTGGCGGCAAAAACGTGGGCCACGCCCGCCTCGATCAACGCTTTCGCGCAGGGCGGTGTACGGCCAAAATGGCTGCAGGGCTCAAGCGTGACGTAGGCGGTGGCACCGCGAGCGTTCGGGCCCGCCTGACTGAGTGCACGGATCTCGGCGTGAGCCTCGCCGGCCCGCTCATGCCAGCCCTCGCCCAATATCTTGCCGTCGCGGGCAATGACACACCCCACCCGCGGATTCGGATGTGTCGAATACCGACCACGCCACGCCAGCTGGACCGCGCGGGCCATGAAGGCGATATCCCGGGCGTCGATCATGCCTTGCCTTTGGTGGAGTGATTGCCCGCCAGCACTTTGGCGACATCCACCGGATCTTCTCCGGTGTTGACCGACAGCCGTTCAATCTCTTCCTTGAACTCATTGATGTCCTGGAAACTGCGGTACACCGAGGCAAAGCGCACGTACGCCACCTTATCCAACTGCCGCAATTCGGTCATGACTTCTTCGCCCAGCTGCATGGATTTCACTTCCCGCTCACCGGTGGCGCGCAACCGGAATCGGATCCGGTTCAGGGCTGCGTCAATTTCCTCGATGCTGACCGGACGCTTTTCCAGGGCTTTCATCAGGCCCGAGCGCAGCTTCTCCTCGTCGAACGGCTGGCGGGTGCCATCCTGCTTGACCACCCGCGGCATGACCAGTTCGGCGGTTTCAAAGGTGGTAAAGCGCTCACGACAGGAAAGGCACTCCCTGCGGCGACGCACCTGATCGCCCTCGGCCACCAGCCGTGAGTCAATCACTTTGGTATCTGCTTCACCACAGAAAGGACAGTGCATAGTCGGGAGCTCCGGAAAATAGCCGGGGAAGAGTCACCGGGTACAGGTTGACCGGGGCACCCGCAGGATGACCCGGTCTGCTTGCCTGAAGTTTAGCCCGCGTAGACGGGGAAGCGAGCACACAGGGCTTCTACCTGCTCCCGCACCCGCGCGTTCACGGCTTCGTCCTCAAGGTTATCGAGGATGTCGCAGATCCAGCCGGCAAGGTCACGGCACTCGGCTTCGCCAAATCCACGGGTGGTGATGGCAGGCGTACCGATCCGCAGACCGGAGGTGACGAACGGTGAGCGCGGATCGTTGGGAACCGCGTTCTTGTTGACGGTGATGTGGGCACGACCCAGCGCCGCATCGGCGTCTTTACCGGTGATGTCCTGCTTGATCAGGCTCAGCAGGAACAGGTGGTTTTTGGTGCCACCGGAGACCACATCGAAACCGCGCTCGACAAACACCTCGGCCATGGCGGAGGCGTTCTTGACCACCTGCTTCTGGTAGGCCTTGAATTCATCGCTCATGGCCTCTTTGAAGCAGATGGCCTTGGCCGCAATCACGTGCATCAGCGGTCCGCCCTGACCACCGGGGAATACCGCCGAGTTCAGCTTTTTCTGCAGATCGGCATCGTCACAGGCCAGAATCAGGCCGCCACGGGGGCCGCGCAGCGTCTTGTGAGTGGTGGTTGCCACCACATGGGCGTGGGGCACCGGGTCCGGATAGACACCGGCAGCAACCAGACCAGCCACGTGGGCCATGTCCACGAACAGGTAGGCGCCGACCTTGTCCGCAATCGCACGGAAACGGGCAAAATCCAGCTCCTGGGAATACGCAGAGAAACCGGCAATGATCATTTTCGGCTTGTGCTCGACCGCCAGCGCTTCCACTTCGTCGTAATCAATCAGGCCGGTTTCCGGATTCAGGCCGTACTGGACGGCGTGGTAAATCTTCCCGGAGAAATTGACGCTGGCACCGTGGGTCAGGTGGCCGCCATGGGCCAGGCTCATGCCGAGCACGGTATCGCCGGGCTTGAGCAGGGCCATGAACACCGCGGAGTTGGCCTGGGAACCGGAGTGCGGCTGGACGTTGGCGTAGGCAGCGCCGAACAGCGCCTTGGCGCGGTCAATGGCCAGCTCTTCGGCAATATCCACAAATTCGCAGCCGCCGTAGTAACGCTTGCCCGGATACCCTTCAGCGTACTTGTTGGTCAGTACGCTGCCCTGGGCTTCCATCACCCGTGGGCTGGTGTAGTTCTCTGACGCGATCAGCTCGATGTGAGCTTCCTGGCGCTTCTCTTCCGCCTGCATGGCGTTCCAGAGTTCGTCGTCAAAGCCGGCGATTTTCATTTCACGATTAAACATGGATGCGCTGCCTCTGTGTGCTTGGCTGGCCCGGGAAGCTTTGAAATCTCCGCAGGCTCCCTGAAAAATTGGGCCGCTATTCTATCGTACAAACGGGTGAAAAATCATCCTTTATGCCGTCCGCAGATACCGGCATGCGGCCAACTCCGGTTTCTGCTCAATTGCTATCACTGATGGGTTTCGATACCTTACCGGATCAATAGCAATGGCTCCGATCTAGGGCGTCGGGGCTGGCCTTCCGGGATCGTCAAAATCAGGGATGATTTTGCCGAGCGTACATGGACGTATTCATAGCGCATCCCGGAAGGCCAGCCCCGCCGCCCGAACCATCAGATTGAGAATTCACGAACCTGTTTTACCAAGAGGTTTACGCCAACATGGCCCAATACGTTTACACCATGAACCGCGTGGGCAAGGTGGTACCGCCCAAGCGCGAGATTCTGAAAGACATCTCCCTGAGCTTCTTCCCCGGCGCCAAGATTGGCGTTCTGGGTCTTAACGGTGCCGGTAAATCCACCCTGCTCCGCATTATGGCGGGTGTAGACCAGGATTACATCGGCGAGGCCCGCCCCCAGCCCGGCATCAACGTGGGCTACCTGCCCCAGGAGCCCGAGCTGGACGAAGAGAAAACCGTCAAGGAAATTGTCGATGAATCCGTCTCGGGCGTTCACGACGCCCTGGCGGAACTGGATCAGGTGTACGCGGCCTACGCGGAACCTGACGCGGATTTTGACGCCCTGGCCAAGAAACAGGGCGAGCTGGAGGCTTTTATTCAGGCCACCGACGGTCACGACATCGAGCGCAAGATGGAAGTTGCCGCAGATGCACTGCGCCTTCCGCCCTGGGATCAGAAAGTCAAAGTACTGTCCGGTGGTGAACGTCGCCGGGTGGCGCTCTGCCGCCTGCTGCTGTCCGGCCCCGACATGCTGCTGCTGGACGAGCCTACCAACCACCTGGATGCCGAATCCGTGGCCTGGCTGGAGCGTTTCCTGCACGATTACGAAGGCACTGTCGTGGCCATTACCCACGACCGCTATTTCCTCGACAACGTGGCCGGCTGGATCCTGGAACTGGACCGCGGCCAGGGCATCCCGTTTGAAGGCAACTACAGCCAGTGGCTGGAGAACAAGGAAAAGCGTCTGGAGATGGAGTCCAAACAGGAGGCTTCTCACCAGAAAGCGATCAAGCAGGAACTGGAGTGGGTGCGCAGCAATGCCAAGGGCCGTCAGTCCAAGAGCAAGGCCCGCCTGGCCCGCTTCGAGGAGATGAGTTCCCAGGAATTCCAGAAGCGCAATGAAACCAACGAGCTGTACATTCCACCGGGCCCCCGCCTGGGCAACAAGGTGATCGACGTGGACGGCATCAGCAAGTCCTTCGGTGACCGGTTGCTTTACGAAGACGTGTCCTTCAGCGTGCCGCCCGGCGCCATTGTCGGCATTATCGGTGGCAACGGCGCCGGCAAATCCACCCTGTTCAAGATGATCGGGGGATACGACAAACCCGATTCCGGCACCATCACCGTCGGCGAAACCGTGGAACTGGCCTACGTCGACCAGATGCGGGATCTGGATGGCAGCAAGACCGTGTGGGAAGAGCTTTCAGACGGCAACGACATCATCAAGGTGGGCAACTACGAGACCCCGTCCCGGGCCTATGTGGGGCGTTTCAACTTCAAGGGCAGCGACCAGCAGAAACGGGTCGGCGATCTGTCTGGCGGCGAGCGTAACCGCCTGCACCTGGCCAAGCTGCTGAAACAGGGCGGCAACGTGTTGCTGCTGGACGAGCCCACCAACGACCTGGACGTGGAAACCCTGCGCGCCCTGGAAGAGGCGCTGCTGAACTTCCCCGGCTCTGCGCTGGTGATCTCGCACGATCGCTGGTTCCTCGACCGGGTGGCCAGCCACATCCTGGCCTTCGAAGACGACGGTGAAGTGGTGTACTTCGAAGGCAACTTCAGTGAGTACGATGAGGACTTCAAGAAGCGCAAGGGCGACTCCGCCATGCAACCGCAGCGCATGAAGTACAAGAAGCTGGCCTGATGGCAAAAACCAGGACCGCCTACGTCTGCACCGAGTGCGGTGCAGACTACTCCAAATGGCAGGGCCAGTGCACCGCTTGCCAGGCCTGGAACACGGTCAGCGAGGTCCGTGGCGTCAGCAGCAATGGCAAGGGCGCTCGCGGAGCCAGGTTCGAGGGTTTTGCCGGCAGTCTGTCGGAAGTCCAGAGCCTGGATGACGTCAGCCTGGCCGAACAAACCCGCATCAGCACGGGCATGCAGGAGTTCGATCGGGTGCTGGGCGGCGGCCTGGTGGAAGGTTCCGCTGTGCTGATGGGCGGTCATCCCGGCGCCGGCAAGAGCACGCTGCTTTTGCAGGCGGTCTGCCATCTGGCCACCAGCGTCCCCGCCCTGTACGTCACCGGCGAGGAATCCCTGCAACAGGTGGCGATGCGTGCCAAGCGCCTGGGGCTCCCCACCAAAGACCTGAAAATGCTCTCGGAAACCAGCGTGGAGCGCCTGATGCAGGTGGCGGAAGCCGAGCAGCCGCGGATTCTGGTGGTGGACAGTATTCAGGTGATGCACGTCGCCGAGATCGAGTCCGCTCCGGGCAGCGTGTCCCAGGTGCGCGAAAGCGCCGCTTTCCTGACCCGTTTTGCCAAGCAGACCGGCACCATCCTTTTTCTCGTCGGCCACGTTACCAAGGATGGCAGCCTGGCCGGCCCGAAAGTGCTGGAGCACATGATCGACTGCTCCATCCTGCTGGAAGGCTCCAACGACAGCCGCTACCGAACCCTGAGGGGCATCAAGAACCGCTTTGGCGCGGTGAACGAGCTGGGCGTGTTCGCCATGCTGGAACAGGGCCTGAAAGAAGTAAAAAACCCATCCGCCATTTTTCTCAACCGCGGCGAGGAAGCCGCACCCGGCAGTGTCGTGATGGTGGTCTGGGAAGGTACACGACCCATGCTGGTGGAAATTCAGGCGCTGGTAGATATGGCCCAGGGCGGCTATCCCAGGCGGGTTGCCGTCGGTCTCGATCAGAACCGACTTGCCATGCTGCTTGCTGTGCTGCACCGACACGGTGGCCTGCATGTGTCGGATCAGGATGTGTTTGTGAACGTGGTAGGTGGCGTGAAGGTCAACGAGACCAGTGCCGACCTGGCTCTGCTTGCAGCTGTCGTATCATCTTTCCGTGACCGCGCCCTGCCCCAGGATCTGGTGATTTTCGGCGAAGTCGGCCTGTCCGGCGAGATTCGCCCGGTGCCCAGCGGTCAGGAACGCATCTACGAAGCCTCCAAGCACGGCTTCACCCGGGCACTGGTGCCCAAGGCCAACGTGCCACGCAAACCTGTCGAGGGGATGAAGGTGATTCCGGTGGCCAAGCTCAGTGATGCGCTTTCGGCTTTGGGGGAACTCTGACTTTCGGCCCCAACCTTTTAAAAGGGTGTCGGGGCGGGATTGGAGAAGCCGTACGCGAACAACCTAATCGATCATATGCGCAAATTCCCTCTCCAACAGCGCCTGATCGCCCAGATTCAGCTCCACCAACCGCTTCAGATGCGTCGCACTTTCCAGGTCAATGTACTTGCATTTGAACCCCAGCCGCTCAGGCTCCACATGCCGCAATTCCACCGCCATCACGATGCCGCTCTTATGATCGTCAAGGTGGATAATCACCTCGCACGGCTGTTTTAACGGCACGTTCCAGCGAGCAGGACGCTTGACCAAAAGACCCTTCAGGGAGATATCAAGCAACTCCGTTGCCCACACACTGTCCTGACAATGAAGCTCACAGGGGGCGTCAAACTCAATGCGGTGAAAGCGGCGTTTTTCGGGGGGCTGAGTAGTCAAGTGGTGACTCCTGTCTACCGGTCTTGGTTTATAGGACTATAGACCCGACAGGACAGTGGGGCTAGCGGAGTTTTTGGGTGGCATTGAGGATGTTGTTGTCGGATTACGGCTCGCTTTGCGTGCCTAATCCGACCTACTCGAAGTTTACTGCCGGCAACATATCTTCGAAGGGAGCTACTACTGAACTCGGACAGCAGCGGTTGGAAGGGGATTCCAAAAATTTCGGAGGCCATGGATGGCCGGAGAGAAGCGCACAGGGATGTGCTTGTAGCGGTTTTTGGAATCCTCTTCCAACCGCTGCCATCCCCTCGCTTACAGGCCAGGGGATGGCAAGCACCAAAATCAGCGGTGATATTCAGGACTCAACTCAACCACCGCCTCGATAAATGCCTTGGCGTGCTCCGGATCCACATCCGGCGTAATCCCATGGCCAAGATTGAAGACATGCCCGGTGCCTGTGCCATAGCGGCGCAGGATATCCGCCACTTCCTCGCGAATCCGTGCCGGCGGCGCGTAGAGCATGGCCGGGTCCATATTGCCCTGCAGAGCCACCCGGTCGCCGATACGGACGCGGGCGTTGCCAATGTCGGTGGTCCAGTCCAGACCCACGGCGTCGGCGCCGGAATCGGCGATGGATTCGAGCCACTGACCGCCATTCTTGGTGAACAGAATCACCGGCACCCGACGACCGTCGTTTTCGCGAATCAGCCCAGCCACAATTTTCTTCATGTAGCGCAGGGAAAACTCCTCATACGCCCAGCTGCTCAACACGCCGCCCCAGGTATCGAAGATCTGCACCGCTTGCGCACCGGCACGGATCTGGCTGTTCAGATAGTCGATGACGCAGTCGGCCAGGTGATCCAGCAGGCGGTGCATCACCTCCGGCTGGCCGTACATCAGCTTCTTTGCTTCGCGGAAATCTTTTGAGGAACCGCCTTCCACCATGTAGGTGGCCAGCGTCCAGGGGCTTCCTGAAAAGCCGATCAGCGGAACGCTGCCGGCAAGCGCACCGCGGATGGTCGACACCGCATTCATCACGTAGTCCAGATCCGTCTCCGCCTTGATCGCAGGCAGGGCAGCAACGTCGGCCTCGGAACGGATGGTGTGCCGGAATTTCGGGCCCTCGCCGGTTTCGAAATACAGACCCAGCCCCAGCGCATCGGGAATCGTCAGAATGTCTGAGAACAGAATCGCTGCATCCAGGGGAAAGCGCTCCAGTGGCTGCAGGGTAACTTCACAGGCCAACGGGGTGTTCTTGCAGAGACTGAGGAAATCGCCCGCCTGTGCGCGGGTGGCGCGGTACTCCGGCAGGTAACGGCCGGCCTGGCGCATCATCCACACAGGTGTGCGGTCAACGGGCTGGCGCATCAGCGCACGCAGGAAACGGTCATTCTTCAGCTCGGTCATAGGATTTCCAGTCTGCTCTCGGTCTGCGGAGTGAGGGGGCAATGATACCCCGTTTACAGCAATAAAAAAGGGCGGCCTACCCTTAGCAAGCCGCCCTTTTGATCGGAATCAGGTCCGCGCTCAGATATCCAGGTAGTCGAGGATACCTTCAGCAGCCTGACGGCCTTCCCAGATAGCGGTTACGACCAGATCCGAGCCGCGGACCATGTCGCCACCGGCAAAGATCTTGGGGTTACTGGTCTGGAAGGCAAACTCGGCTTCTTCCGGCGCAGCCACGCGACCGGAATCGTCGGTGTTGATGCCCTGGCCATCGAACCAATCCGCCGGGCTCGGGCGGAAACCGAAGGCCACCAGCACCGCGTCCGCCGGGATAACCTCTTCACTGCCCGGAACCACTTCCGGACGGCGACGACCGTTCTCGTCGGGCTCACCCAGCTGGGTCTGCACCACTTTCACCCCTTCCACCTTGTCTTCACCGATGATGGCGATGGGCTGGCGGTTGAACATGAACTTGACGCCCTCTTCCTTGGCGTTGGCCACTTCCTTGCGTGAGCCAGGCATATTGGCCTCGTCCCGACGGTAGGCACAGGTAACACTCTCCGCCTGCTGACGGATGGAGGTGCGGTTGCAGTCCATCGCGGTGTCACCACCGCCCAGAACCACAACGCGCTTGCCCTTCATGTCGATGAAGTCGTCCGCGTTCTCTTCGTAACCCAGGCGACGGTTGACGTTGGAGACCAGAAACGGCAGCGCATCGTATACCCCGGAGAGCTCCTCACCCGGGAAGCCGCCTTTCATATAGGTGTAGGTGCCCATGCCCATGAATACGGCGTCGTAGTCACTGAGGATATCTTCCATCATCACGTCTTTGCCCACTTCCGTGGACAGGCGGAATTCCACGCCCATTTCCTCGAACACCTGGCGACGGCGCGTCATCACCGATTTTTCCAGCTTGAACTCGGGGATGCCGAAGGTCAGCAGACCACCAATCTCCGGGTAGATATCGAACACCACCGGCTTCACGCCGTTACGGACCAGGATATCAGCACAACCCAGACCCGCCGGCCCGGCGCCAATCACCGCCACTTTCTTGTCCGTCCACTTTACAGCAGACATGTCCGGCTTCCAGCCGAGGGCAAAGGCGGTGTCGGTGATGTACTTTTCAACCGACCCGATGGTCACCGCCCCGTACCCGTCGTTCAGGGTGCAGGCCCCCTCACACAGACGATCCTGGGGGCACACCCGGCCACACACTTCCGGCAGCGAGTTGGTCTGGTGACACAACTCCACCGCCCGCATGATGTTGCCTTCGGAGACCAGCTTCAGCCAGTTGGGAATGTAGTTATGGACCGGACACTTCCATTCGCAATAGGGGTTCCCGCATTCCAGACAGCGGTGCGCCTGCGGCGAGGCCTCTTCCTGGGTGAACGGGTGGTAGATCTCCCCGAATTCCTTCTTACGCTTTTTTGCAGGTACCTTTTTCGGGTCTACGCGCCCTACTTCGACAAACTGGAAGTCGTTATTCAGTCGTTCTTTCATCATGATGCTCTCATCAACTCGATCTCGACAGGGGCACCGCTCCGTGGCGGGCGCCCCGAACCCATGGTGTTCCGGCGCTTATTCCGGGCGCGCCCGGGTACTTGCCAGCAGGCTGCGCAGGTTGGCTGCCTTGGGTTTCACCAGCCAGAAGCGGCCGATGTAATCGTCGAAATCTTCAAGAATGTGTTCTGCCCACTGACTGCCGGTTTCCGAGATGTGCTCCCGGATGACGCCGCGCAGGTGATTGCGGTAAGACTCCATGTCTTCCCGGGAAATGCGCTGGATCTCGACCAGTTCGTGGTTGTACTTGTCCACGAAGGTGTTATCCATGTCCAGTACGTAGGCAAAACCACCGGTCATGCCGGCGCCGAAGTTGTATCCGGTAGAGCCGAGAACCGTGACCAGTCCGCCGGTCATATACTCACAGCAGTGATCGCCCGTGCCTTCGACGACCGCGTGTGTTCCGGAGTTACGAACCGCGAAGCGTTCACCGGCGGTACCCGCGGCAAACAGCTTGCCACCGGTCGCGCCGTACAGGCAGGTGTTACCGACGATCGAGGTCTCATTGGTATTGAAGCTGCTGCCCCGGGGCGGCTTGACCACCAGCTTGCCGCCGGTCATCCCCTTGCCCACGTAATCGTTGGCGTCACCTTCCAGAATCAGGTTGAGACCGCTGACATTCCACACACCGAAGCTCTGCCCGGCCGTACCGGTCAGGTCGAGGGTGATCGGCGCATCGGCCATGCCCTGGTTGCCATGCCTCGCGGCAATTTCACCGGACAGACGCGCACCGATGGAACGATCGCAGTTGGTCACTCGATAGCTCCAGGCCCCGCCGGATTTCTCGTCGATCGCACCGACGATATCCTTGACCATCTGCTCGGCCAGCGCACCCTCATCAAATGGCTGGTTGCGCTCAACCTGACAGGTTTGCGGCTTGTCCGCCGGAATGTGGTCGTTCGCCAGCAGGCGGCTGAGGTCCAGCTTTTTCTGGCGCTCGGTATCGCCCGGCAGACGTTCAAGCAGGTCCACCCGGCCCACCAGCTCTTCCAGGCTGCGCACACCCAGCTTGGCCATCCATTCGCGGGTCTCTTCCGCCACAAAACGGAAGAAATTCATCGCCATTTCCACCGTGCCTTTGAAATGCTCCTCACGGAGGTGGTCGTTCTGGGTCGCCACACCGGTGGCGCAGTTGTTCAGGTGGCAGATACGCAGGTATTTGCAGCCCAGCGCCACCATCGGGGTGGTACCGAAACCGAAGCTCTCGGCACCGAGAATTGCACCCTTGACCACATCCAGACCGGTTTTGATACCGCCATCGGTCTGCAGGCGGATCTTGCCGCGCAGATCGTTGGCGCGCAGCGCCTGCTGGGTTTCCGTCAGCCCCAGCTCCCAGGGGGAGCCCGCGTAACGGATCGAGGTAAGCGGGCTGGCCGCGGTACCACCGTCGTAACCGGAGACGGTGATCAGGTCGGCATAGGCCTTGGCCACACCAGCGGCGATGGTGCCGACACCCGGCTCAGAAACCAGTTTGACGGAAACCAGAGCCTGCGGGTTCACCTGCTTCAGGTCGAAAATCAGCTGCGCCAGATCCTCAATCGAGTAGATATCGTGGTGCGGCGGTGGCGAGATCAGTGTCACGCCGGGTACCGAATAGCGCAGACGGGCAATCAGGTCGTTGACCTTGCCGCCCGGCAACTGGCCGCCCTCGCCGGGCTTGGCGCCCTGGGCCACCTTGATCTGCATCACGTCGGCACTGCGCAGGTACTCGGCTGTTACGCCGAACCGGCCGGATGCTACCTGTTTGATCTTGGAGCGCTTGTTGGTGCCGTAACGGGCCGGGTCTTCACCGCCCTCACCGGAGTTGGAACGCCCCCCGAGGGTATTCATCGCCACCGCCAGAGCCTCATGGGCTTCCGGTGACAGCGCCCCCAGGGACATGGCGGCAGAATCGAAGCGCGGGAAAATGTTCTCGACCGGCTCTACCTCGGCAATATCAATCGCCTGGATGTCCTTGCGGAAGCCGAGAAGGTCCCGCAGGGTCGCTACCGGGCGCTCATTCACCAGCCCGGCGTATTCCCGGTAATGGCCATAATCACCACTGATCACCGCTTCCTGCAGCTTGCCCACCACATCCGGATTGAAGGCGTGGTATTCCTGACCGTGAACGTACTTCAGCAGGCCACCCTGGGAAATCGGCTTGCGCGGCTTCCAGGCCACCGCTGCCAGCTGCTCCTGATCCTGCTGGAAATCAAAGAAGCCGGCGCCCTGAATGCGACTGGGCACGCCCTTGAAACACAGGTCAACCACGTCGTCTGCCAGACCAATGGCTTCGAACAGCTGGGCACCACGGTAGGAGGTAATGGTGGAGATACCCATCTTCGAGAGAATCTTCAGCAAACCCTTGTTGATACCCTTACGGTAGTTGTTCTTCGCCTCGATCGGATCCATCAGCACTTCACCGGTGCGGATCAGATCGTTCAGCACCTGATAGGCGAGGTACGGGTAAACCGCCGTGGCACCGAAGCCAAACAGCACCGCGAACTGGTGGGGATCGCGAGCCCAGCCGGTTTCCACGATGATGTTGGAGTCGCAACGCAGACCCTTGGCCACCAGGTGATGGTGTACCGCGCCAGTGGCCATGAGCGCATTGACCGGCAACTCGCCTTCTTTCAGGTCCTTGTCGGACAGAATCAGCAAGACCTTACCGTCCCGTGTCGCCTGCTCCGCCTCGTCACAAACCTGACGGATGGCCTGTTCGAGCCCCATTTCGGGGCTGTAGCCAAGATGGATGCGCGCCACTTCAAAACCGGGGCGGTCATTGTTGGAAATTTTCAGGAACTTGGCAGGCGACAGCACCGGGGTGGTCAGGATAATCCGGTCGGCATGCTCCGGGGTTTCCTCGAACACGTTGCGCTCGGAACCCAGACAGGTTTCCAGCGACATGACGATGGCTTCGCGCAGCGGATCGATCGCCGGGTTGGTTACCTGGGCGAACTTCTGACGGAAGTAGTCACCCACGTGCCGCACCTTGCTGGAAAGCACCGCCATGGGGGTATCGTCGCCCATGGAGCCGACTGCTTCCTGCCCGTTTTCCGCCAGCGGGCGGAGAACCTGATCACGCTCTTCGAAAGACACCATGAACATCTTCTGGTGAACCAGCAGTTCATCGGCATCCATCAGGCGGAACTCGGGAGTGTCCTGATTCAGTGTGGATTCCACACGCAAGGCGTTGTCCCGCAGCCACTGCTTGTAGGGGTGGGCGTTTTTGAGACGTTCGTCGATGTCCGGAGTGTGGAGCACTTCGCCGGTCTCGGTATCCACCGCGAGCATCTGCCCGGGCCCTACCCGACCCTTCGCCACCACGTCATCCGGCTGATACCCATAGGTACCGATTTCCGAGGCCAGTGTGATGAAGTCGTCTTTGGTGATGACCCAACGGGCGGGACGCAGACCGTTACGGTCCAGCATGCACACCGCGTAACGGCCATCAGAGAACACCAGTCCGGCGGGACCATCCCACGGCTCCATATGCATGGAGTTGTACTCGTAGAAGGCACGCAACTTGGAATCCATGGTGTCGACGTTCTGCCAGGCCGGCGGAATCATCATTCGCACGGCTCGGAACAGGTCCACACCCCCGGCCAGCAACACTTCCAACATGTTATCCATGCTTGATGAGTCGGAGCCGGTCAGGTTGACCAGTGGCTGCAAGGTCTGCAGGTCCGGCAGGTCCGGCGAACTGAACTTGGCGGCACGGGCAATCGCCCAGTTGCGGTTGCCGTCGATGGTATTGATTTCACCGTTGTGCGCAAGGAAGCGGAACGGCTGGGCCAGCGGCCAGCGCGGCATGGTGTTGGTGGAGAAGCGCTGGTGGAACACACAGATGGCCGTCTGCAGATCCGGGTCCCCCAGATCCTTGTAGAAGTTGGCCAGGTCCGCCGGCATCATCAGGCCTTTGTAGGCGAGCGTGCGATGCGAGAGACTGCAGATATAGAACTCGGAGTCCTCTGCCATATCCCGCTCAGCGTAGCGGCGACCGATGAACAGGCTGATGGCAAACTCTTTTTCTGCCTTGCCCGCGGGCGCCACGAACACCTGTTCGATGCGCGGCAGGCAGTCCAGGGCCATGGGACCAAGGCAGCTGTTGTCAGTCGGCACTTCGCGCCAGCCAAGGATATCCAGCCCCTGCTCGGTCAGTCGTGACTCAATGGCAGCACGCCCTGCCTGGGCCTTGCTCTCATCCTGGTTGAGAAATACCTGACCGACCGCGAACAGGTCGCCGGGTTCCTTGCCGAAGGCGGCTTTGGCAGCCTTGCGAAGGAAGGCATCGGGGCTTTGAATCAGCAGGCCACAACCATCACCGGTCTTGCCGTCCGCAGCAATACCACCGCGGTGGGTCATGCAGGTCAGCGACTCGATGGCAGTTTGCAACAACTTGTGGCTGGCGTCGCCTTTCATATGGGCGATCAGTCCGAAACCACAGTTGTCCCTGAATTCTTCGGGATGATACAAACCTGTCATCATAAGCGTTCTCTCACATAGAAATGCTTTTCAATCAAAGAGTTATAAGCAAATACCGTTAAAGTCACCCTTTGACACTGAAAATGGGGGCTGGATATTCTACACACGTAGAAATACGTACTCAATCCGAAGACTGCTTATTTAAGGGACCCGATAACCAACGAAAAGACTTAAACCCTTTGATTTAAAAGTCTTTTATCGAGCAAATAGAGTTTGCCATGCCCCGTGACGGGTGCCGTCAGAAACCGCCAAACGGTCGGATCCAGGGCGTGATGGATTGCAAATCATCGGGCAGATTGGTGACCGCGGCTCTGGCTGCGCCCGAATCCTCAAATTGACCATAGAATACCACAAACCAGTCCTGATCCTGCCTGGTAGAGCGGGTGTAGCGCAGTTCAGCCACATCAGCGTGCCGCTGCAGAAAATCCGTGGCCGTCTGCTCGCGAAAGCCGGCGACGAACTGGGCGGTGACTCCGCTCATGCGGCGCACATCGCTGACCGCAACAAAGCGTTCGGGCAACGCCGGCTTGAACCCTTCTTCGACCGGCTCGAGTTCCAATTGCGGCTCTGGCTCTGGCTCTGGCTCTGGCTCTGGCTCTGGCTCTGGCTCTGGCTCTGGCTCTGGCTCTGGCTCTGGCTCTGGCTCTGGCTCTGGAGCGGATTGTACCTTCGGCTCTGGCCCAGCAGAAGACGGCACCGGGGCGTCTGAACCGACCGCGGCAGGGAGAGCTGACTCGGGGTGGCCCGGACCGATGGTGATACTTTTCCTGACCCGCTCCGGGGGTTCCACTGCCACATCACGACTTACGGACTGATCGTACTGTTGCGACACGATCCACCACGACACCCCCAGCAAAACCAGCGCCAGCGCCGGCCAGCGAACGCTCATCAGGAAGCGGAACGACGGCCGCTTCACTGCCGGCCCTGCGGACGGCGCCATATCCAGCCACACCGCCGGCGTTACCCGTTGCAACCGGCCAAAGCTGCCCTGACTGAGACGGTGAATCTGTCGCATACGTGAATCGCTGAGCAGTTCGGCATCATTGCCACCCGCGCGATGCACCCTGGGCGCCAGATACGCCCTGGATTCCTCGAGCGTAAGCGGTCGAAGATGGACCTGATGGATCCCCGACAAGCTTGGGTCCAGGCCCAGCATACCAACCAGATCACTGCCGCCACTGAACACCGGTACCGCTGCTGCGGCACGCTCAGCGGCGAGAAACGCCGAGAGCAACGTTCGTAACAGTTCCGGCGGGGCCTTATCGGCGTCGTCAATCAACAGCACCAGTCGCTGCCCCTTGCGCGCCCGGGTTTCCGACCAGCGGAAGAACCCATACAGAGCGTCGCGAGCGCTTTCCGGGGGCTCGATACGCTTATGGGCGATTGCCAAAAGGCATCGTGCCAGCGCGGACGCACTGGTCAGCGCAGCGGCTGGCACGCGGTGAATATCCAGCCGGGAAGACTCACTGCGGACCAGCTCCGCCAGGATCCGCGACTTTCCCGCACCCGGTGCGCCGGTCAGCAGCAAGGCAAGATCACCGAACCCGCAGAGATGGCGCAGAGTTTCCAGTGCGTGGTGACGCATGGCATCCGGGAAGAACGGAGTTTCCATCTCCAGCGGATCGGCCCGAAGGCCGTATCGCTGCTGCAATCTCGGGAACAGGCCACCGCCTTCCAGGCTGTTCAATCCGGCTTCTTCCACGGTCATTCCTTGTTGCGCCCTTTCCAGGTTCGGTTGCCAGGGGCTCTCAGCCCGGAGAATTGCAAAACTCGGCCAGAGTGGCCGCCAGGGATTCCGGCCTGGCATCCGCGGTCACAAAGGTATCGCCGAGCGCCCGCAACAGAACAAGGCGTAAAGCGCCATCGACGTTCTTCTTGTCAACCGACATCAACTCCATGAACTCGCTTGGAGTCATTGCGCCCGGCGGCGTGGCAGGTAACCCCGCGCTCAGGATGAGCGCTCGTACCCGACGGAACTCCGGCTCCGAGATCAGACCCTCCCGACACGACAGGTCAGCGGCCATAATCATGCCGGTGCCCACCGCCTCGCCGTGCAACCAGGTGCCGTAGCCCGCCGATGTTTCAATAGCATGTCCGAAGGTATGACCGAGATTCAGGATCGCCCGAAGCCCCCCTTCACGCTCATCCTGCGCAACAACCTCGGCCTTGCAGGCACACGACCGGAAAATGGCTTCCACCAACGGCTCTGCCTCACGGGCCATCAGCCGACTCATTTGCTGCTCCAGCCAATCAAGAAACCCGGTGTCACGGATCAGGCCGTACTTGATCACTTCCGCCAGGCCCGCGGATACTTCGCGCTGAGGCAGAGTGTTCAGGGAATCGGTATCGATCAACACCACCTCTGGCTGATGGAACGCACCCACCATGTTCTTGCCCAACGGATGATTGATGCCAGTCTTGCCACCGACGGAGGAGTCAACCTGGGACAGCAGCGTCGTGGGTATCTGGATAAAAGAAACACCACGTTGATAACAGGCGGCGGCAAATCCGGTCATATCCCCGACTACGCCGCCGCCCAGCGCGACCAGCGTGGTCTTGCGGGTGTGGCGCTTTTGCAGCAGGGCGTCAAAAATGAGATTCAGGGTTTGCCAGTCCTTGTACTTCTCGCCATCAGGAAGCACCACTGAATCAACACTCTTACCGGAGAAACAGGCCTTTGTCTTCTCAAGGTACAGCGGTGCCACGGTTTCGTTGGTGACAATCATCACCTGATGACCGGCAACATAGGGCGTCAGATCCCGGGCGCCCAGCAGCCCCTGACCAATGAGGATCGGGTAACTGCGCTCCCCCAGATCGACATTCAGTTCCCGCACGACAGGGCTCTGGCCACTATGCATGATTTCGACCTTCCTTTCTGACCTGACGTCGGTGCCTGGGTGTTCGGGGATTGACTCTGTTGACCAGTTGACGAACCACCAGCCGCGGGCTTTTCCGATCGGTGTGCATGACCACATCGGCAAGCTCGGTATAGATCGGGTCACGCACCGCAAACAGGTGACGCAAAACCGCCTCCGGGTCATCGTTCTGCAGCAGGGGACGATTCCGGTCGCGACGGGTGCGCTCTACCTGCTGGTCTATGGAGGTTTTCAGGTAGACAACGATGGCGTCGCGCTTGAGCAGTTCGTGATTCTCCGGCCTCATGACCGCACCACCACCGGTCGCCAGCACCGTGCCTTCCACCTCTGACAACTCGGCCAACATAGCGGTTTCCCGCTGCCGGAAGCCGGCCTCACCCTCTACGTCAAAGATCCAGGGAATATTGGCACCGCAGCGCTCTTCGATAATCCGGTCCGAATCCAGAAATCGGTAGCCGAGCTCCCGCGCAAGCATGCGGCCAATGGTGCTTTTGCCCGCGCCCATCGGACCAACGAGGACTATTCGTTTTGGCAATGACATAACTCGAGCTCATAAACATTCTGGCGGGTGAGAATAGCACAGGGCGGCAGAATCAATAAATTTCAGCCATCCCCAGACGCAAAAAAGCCGCCGGTGTCAGGCGGCGGCTTTTCTGTTACCAATAACGATTACTGGATCAGGTCGCTCTTGATGATCTTCGGGGTGATGAAGATCAACAGCTCACTGCGCTCGTCGATACGTTCGGTGCGCTTGAACAGTCGACCCAGGTAGGGAATATCGCCCAGGAACGGGGTCTTGGTGGTCTGCGTTGCCACTTCGGACTGGAAAATACCACCGAGCACAACCGTTTCACCGTTGCCCACCAGCACCTGAGTGGTCACCTCGTTGGTGTTGATGGCCGGAATGCCTGCGGTGACCTCACCGCGGGAATCCTGGTTCACCACCAGATCCATGATGATCTTGTCATCCGGAGTGATTTGCGGCGTCACTTCCAGTGACAGCGCGGCCTCTTTGAACGATACCGAGGTAGCACCGCTGGAGGAGGCTTCCTGGTAAGGAATCTCTTCACCGGATTTGATCTTGGCAGTCTGGCGATCGGCGGTTACCACTCGCGGCTGGGAGACCACCTCCGCCTGGCCGTCAGTTTCCAGAGCCGAGAGCTCCAGATCGACGAGGAAGTCATCACTGCCCCAGCCAATGGCAAAGGAGGATGCGCCATCGCCGGTCACGCCCAGATCCACTGCCAGCGCACCCGGGAAGGTAATGGCAGTGGCATTGCCATCCTGAGAGGCCTGGCGACCTTCTTCCACCGCACCTTGTGAGCCACCGATAGAGACTACGTTGTCACCGCGCACATCGTAAGCTGCGCCACCCCAGCGAATACCGAGGTTTTCGGCGACGTTGGTCTGCGCCCTGACGATCCGGGCTTCGATGGACACCTGGCGTACGGCTACGTCCCAGGTAGACACCAGACGGCGAATCTCTTCGAGCTTCTCGTTGGTTTCACGCACACTGATGGTGTTGGTACGGGCATCGGAAGAGACGAAGCCGCGGGAGGAAATCAGCTCTTCATCCGCCTGAATCAACGCGACAATGTCCGCCGCCTTGGCGTAGTTGACCTGAATGATATCGAGGCGTACCGGCGCCAGCTCGGCAATCTGCTTACTGGTTTCCAGCTCCAGCTTCTCGCGGGCAGCGATCTCGTCGGCCGGAGCAACCAGCAGCACGTTACCGATCTGACGCTTGTCCAGACCCTTGGTCTTCAGAATCAGGTCAAGGGCCTGATCCCAGGGGACGTTCTGCAGGCGCAGGGTAATGCTACCGCTCACCGTGTCACTGGCCACCAGGTTGAGCCCGGTGAAGTCAGCGATCAGCTGCAGTACGGAGCGCACTTCGATGTCCTGGAAGTTCAGTGACAGCTTGTCGCCGGTGTACGGGAACTTCTCTTCCCGGCGTTCTTCCGCTTCCTGCTCGGAGAGCTTCTCAACGCTGACGGTGAACTGCGAACCGGACTGATACGCGATGTAGTCGTAGTTGCCTTCCGGACGGATTTCGACCACGGCGTTGCCGTCTTCAACAAAGGTATCGATGCGGGTTACTGGTGTCGCGAAGTCGGTTACGTCCAGGCGACGACGCAGGTTCTCCGGCACTCGGGTACCTTCCATGGTGAGGCGGATCTTGCCACCCAGTTCGGAAAGGTCCACCGGGATACTGGAGCGCGCCAGGTCCACGATGACCCGGCCCTCGCCATCCTTGCCACGACGGAAGTCCACCCCGGTCAGGGAATCGCCACCGCCAGAAGACATTGAGGACGAGGAGGAAGAACCGCTCTGGCTCGCTGCCATTGAGGTGCCACTGCCTTCACCGCCAATCGTCATCACCAGCGAGTTACCCTGGCGCACGGTATCGTAGGGCGCCAGCTCCACCAGGTTGAAGATCAGACGGGTGCGATCCTTGGTTTCCACCACGGTCATGCTCTGGGCGTTGCCCGAACCGAGCGGCACGCTGCGACTGTCGAGGCCGCTGCGGGTGTCCCGGAGATCCACGGCAATCCGCGCCGGACGCTCGATGGTGTAACCGGTCGGTTCCGGGGGCTGTCCGTCGAATTGCAACGTCACTTCCAGCTGATCGCCAGGCAACGATGAAAACGACACGTCTTCCAGCGTGACCGCATTGGCCAGGCCGGACAACAACCCAAGAGCAATCACGCCGACGTATACATTGAGTTTTCTGAACATCGCTAGCCTCGACCCCAAACTTTTTTGTTCATGCATGTTTCTTTGATTATTCATACTGCCGCCCCCTTAGCCTTCGTCATCCAGAGACAGGGAACGAGGACGTTCTACCCATCCCCCCTGGCCATTGGGAACGATTTCGATGAGCTCGACACGGGTTTCACTGATGCCGACGATTCGGCCGTAGTTCTGCCCCATGTAATTTCCCGAGCGAACCCGGTGCACGCCACCGGCGTTATCCTGAATCAGTGCAAAGAGCCCTCCCGACGTGTCTGTCAGGGTTCCGACCATCGACAGATCCTTCAGGTCGAAGTTTTCAAGCACTTCCCGCGGACGATCCAGATCCGGCTCCACGTCGCTGACCGGCTCGTTATCTACCATGGTCAACTGAACATCGATCGGCGGCTCGAACGGTGCGCGCCGGTCGGCCGCTGAATAACTGAACGCCTCATAGGCCTGAAACTCTGGCAGAGGCTCTACATGACCCCTCGGTTTGGCTCTGGTATCGGCCATGAATTTGTCAAGATCCGAAAAACCACTTCCCTGGGAACACGCCGTCAGAAGGGATACCAGACAAATTCCCAGCCAGGCTTTTCCCGCATGCTGTCGTGCCATGCTCATTCTCCAGCCCGGTAGCGGTAGGTACGCGCAACAACCTGCATATCAAGCCGTTCGCCATCACCGCCAGTTGGTTTGATGGTTAAATCGTGCAACGTCACAATCCGCGGCAGACTCGCCACACTGCTGACGAACGACGCCAGCTCGTGGTAAGAGCCAGAAACACGGATGTTTATCGGCAACTCTGAGTAGAAGTCACGACGCTGTTCCGGTTGCAAGGCCACTTCCTGCAGTGCAAGGCCGCTGCCCAGCGCTGTATTGGTGATGTCTTCGAGCAGTCCCGGCACCTCGGTTTCACTGGGCAACTGACGCACCAGGGCCCCGAAGGTTTCTTCCATCTCCTCCATTTGCGCCTTGAACACATCAAGGTTGGCAACCTGGTAGGCCTTGTCTTCGTATTTCTTGCGCAGTTCCTGCTCGGTGCGCTCTACCCTTTCCAGTTGAGAGTACTGGTCCTTGATAAAGAACCAGTAGCCGCCACCCAGAATCAGACCAAAGATGATCAGAGCGACGATGGCCTTGATCGGCGCCGGCCAGATGCCCGCATTGTTGACATCAAGATCGTTGATATCAAATTCATTGAGACTTTTCAGTGAGTCCGCGAGGCTCATTACTTATCCTCCCCTTCGGGCTCTGGTGTTTGTTGCTGGACCGACAGGTTGAACTGACTGTACCCAGCCCTGCGGTTGTCGGCGGCCGCCACATTCGACAGATTCGGTTCACTGAACCAGTCCGACTCCTCGAAGCGGCGCATCAGGGTGGAAATCCGGCTGTTGGATTCCGCCATGCCGACAATGTCCACGCGCTCGCCGGTCTTTTTCAGGTCGGTGTAGAACAGACCGTCCGGAAGCGTCCGCACCAGTTCGTCAAACACCCGCACGATCACCGGGCGCTTGCCCTGAAGATCCTGAATAACCTGCATCCGCGACAGCAATTCGTCCCGCTTCCGCTTGAGGTCTTCGATCTCCTTGATCTGCTGATCCAGCTCCTTGGTGGCGGTCTCGATGTAGGCGTTCCGCGACTGCTGGTAGTCAATGCGGCTGTCCAGGTCGGACTTCCACAGGAACGTCAGGCCGGCCGCAATGACAGCGGCCCCCAGAATCATGACCACGAACTGTTTCTGTTTCTCTGCGCGAAGCTCTTCGCGCCAGGGTCTGAGGTTAATCTTTGCCATCAGTCAAAGCTCCTCATCGCCAGGCCACACGCAATCATCAGCGATGGTGCATCGTTGCTCAGCGCCGATGCGTTAACTCTCGACCCCACCGCCATGTCGGCGAACGGGTTCGCCACCAGCGTTGGAGTGCCTGTTTTTTCTTCGACCATTTCCGTCAGCCCCTGAATGGACGCCGTACCACCGGCAAGAACCACGTAGTCCACCGCGTTGTACTGACTGGCACCGAAGAAGAACTGAAGCGCACGGGCAACCTGCTGCACGACCGCTTCCCGGAATGGGGTCAGCACTTCGGAGTCATAGTCATCCGGAAGACCTCCCTGCTTCTTGGCCAGGCCAGCTTCCTCGAGAGACAGGCCATAACGACGCTGAATCTCTTCGGTCAGCTGCTTGCCACCGAATATCTGCTCGCGGGTATAGACCGTCTTGCCTTCGGCCAGAACGCTGAGGGTCGTCATGGTGGCGCCGATATCGACAATCGCCACCACCAACTCTTCCCCCTGGGACTCCAGCTGAGGCTCAATGAGCGAGTAGGCACGCTCCAGGGCGTACGCCTCCACATCGACGATCCGGGTGGTCAGCGACGCGATCTCCAGAGCATCCTCACGGATATCGACGTTCTCCTTCCGGCACGCGGCAAGAAGAACGTCCACCTGATCGGGATTGGTTTCCGAGGGCCCCTGAACCTCGAAGTCGATAGCGACTTCATCCAGGGGGTATGGAATGTACTGATCGGCCTCAAGGGCGATCTGATCTTCCATCTCGAATTCATTGAGGCCGCCATCCATCTGGATGACCTTGGTAATGACGGCAGAACCCGAGACAGCGACAGCAACCTGCTTCACGCCGGTGCGGGATTTGGATGCAACGCGCTTGAGTACTTCCCCAACCGCCTCGACATCGGTGATGTTTTTTTCGACAACAGCATTGGCCGGTAATGGCTCTACTGCGTAGCTTTCGACCTTGTATCGGTCTCCGGTCTTTGAGAGTTCCAACAGCTTCACCGAGCTGGAGCTGATATCTACACCCAAGACGGCACTGGATTTTTTACCAAACAATCCGAACACGCGCTCACCCTATACCTGGTTACATGCACCGGGTTACGTAACATATGTGTTTTTTATTTAAGAGAATTTCTTCAGTTTTCCGTCTACAATGCGATTTCTTCTTTATTTGAGTGACATTGCAACGGTGAAGCGACTCGTCCTTCCTAAAGCAATTTCTCAAATGATAGACCTATATCCAACTGTTGTCAGAAAAAAATGTCTCATTTGTTGCGTACATCTCGCCTGTTTGCATGGTTTTTTTTCACCGGATTAAGTCTTTCGTTGATCGTGGTGTCCGGATTCTATCTTTACCTTCGCCCCGGACTCCCGCCAGTGGATCAGCTGCTTGATATCAAGTTGCAGACACCGCTGCGGGTCTACAGCGCGGACAACAGATTAATAGCAGAATTCGGTGAAAAGAGAAGGGCACCGATCACAATCGAACAGATCCCTACAATTCAGTTACACGCCTTTCTGGCCGCGGAAGACGCGCGTTTTTACGAGCACTTCGGAGTGGACTTTAGAGGCCTGATGCGGGCTGCCATTGAACTGGTATCCACCGGCGAAATCCAGTCTGGCGGCAGCACCATCACCATGCAGGTTGCAAAAAATTACTTTTTGTCACGCGACAGGACGTTCATACGGAAGTTCAACGAGATACTTCTGGCACTTCAAATAGAACGTGAATTGAGCAAAGAGCGGATCCTTGAGCTTTACCTGAACAAGATCTACCTGGGCAACAGGGCCTACGGCATTGCCGCCGCATCCCAGGTTTATTACGACAAACCCATAGCCGATCTGTCACTGGCGCAGATGGCGATGCTCGCCGGCCTGCCGAAAGCACCCTCTGCTTACAACCCTCTGGCCAACCCGGAACGGGCCCAGATTCGCCGCAACTGGATACTGGGCCGCATGCGGGACCTCGGCTACATTACCGAGGATGCCTATGAGCTGGCAGCAACGGCGCCTTTGACCGCCAGCTATAACGCCGCGGATACCGAGGTGGATGCCGACTTCATCGCCGAAATGGCACGAACCGAAATGGTTCGCCGCTTCGGCGACCAGGCCTACACCGACGGCTACAAAGTCCACCTGACCGTCGACAGCACCAAGCAGCAACAGGCCACACTGGTGCTGCGTAACGGCCTTGAGGCGTATGACCGCCGCCACGGCTTCCGCGGACCAATCGGGCAGATTGACAGCGACAAACTACAGCCGGAAAACCTCGAGCGGCTGATTGCCAACTACCCTCGGGTGGAAGCCCTGATTCCCGCCATCGTAACGCAAGTGCGAGACAGTGATGGCGAAGTAGACCTGTTCGCCCGCACCCTGGGCAAAACGGTCATGCCATTTGACACCATGACCTGGGCACGCCGCTACCGCACCGAGAACCTGACCGGTCCGGAACCGGAGAAGCCGTCGGATGTGGTCGGTGTCGGCGACGTCATTTACGTCAAGCCGGCCGCCGAACCGGCGCTCGACACCATGGGCGCCGACGACGCCCCGGGCGGCGACGCCACACAGATGGGCACGATCAACATCCGCAAGGTTGCCCTCTCCCAGGCACCGCGGGTAGAAGGGGCATTGATCTCCCTGGACTCGGATACCGGCGCCGTTGAGGCATTGGCCGGCGGTTACAGCTTCAGCCAGAGCAAGTACAATCGTGCCACCCAGGCCAAGCGCCAACCCGGCTCCACCTTCAAGCCCTTCCTGTACCTGTCGGCTCTTGAGAGTGGCATGACGCCGGCAACCATCTATAACGACGCCCCGATCGTCTTCGATGACGACGAGCTTGAAACCGCCTGGCGCCCGCAGAACTCCTCCGGCCAGTTTTACGGCCCCACACGGCTGCGCAAAGCCTTCTACCTGTCCAGAAACCTGGTTTCCATCCGGCTGCTGCGGGACCTTGGCATCCAGAACACCCTGGACTATCTGGAACAACTGAAGATTCCGACCGACGACATGCAAAAGGACCTGTCGCTGTCCCTCGGCAGCGGACTCCTTACCCCGATGGAACTGGCGCGGGGGTTTGCGGTTATATCAAACGGCGGTTACGACGTTCAGCCTTTCGTGATCTCAAGCATCACCGACGTCAATGGCGAGGAAATCTACCGGGCGCCAGAAGTGGTTCTTTGCGACCGGGAATGTGACGAGAAGGAACAACTGGCCAGCGACGCCGCCTCAGACGACGAAGACAGCGCCCCCGCGGTACGCGTCGCCCGGCGACTGGCCGATGAGCGCTCGATTTACATTCTGCACTCGATGATGCGGGATGTAATCAGACGAGGCACCGGTCGCCGGGCACTGGCCCTGAACCGCAGTGATCTGGCGGGCAAAACCGGCACCACCAATGAGCAGCGGGATACCTGGTTTGCCGGCTACAACCACGAGATAGCCACCACGGTCTGGGTCGGCTTTGATCAGCCAGCGCCACTGGGGCGGCGCGAGTTCGGCGCCAGCACCGCGCTGCCGATCTGGATAGACTACATGAGGGCCGCGCTGAAGGATGCGCCTGTCGCGCTGATGCCCCGCCCCAACGGCATCGTCAATGTCAGGATTGATCCGGAAACCGGCAGGCGCGCCCGCCCCGGCCAGGACGGTGAGTTTGAGGTTTTCCGCGAGGAAGACGCACCACCACCCCTGGACCCGAAAGACGAGGCCGGCAATGGTGACAACGGTGACGAGGACCTGTCACGGCAAATATTCTGACCAACCGGTCAGGCACAAAAAAACCGGCGGGATCACCGCCGGTTTTTTTGTGCTCATCCTGTGACTGACGACTTAGATGATGTCGTCCATGGATTTGAGCGGGTAATGGGCCGGATACGGGTTGCGGGCCACACCGGAATCAACCGCTGCACGGGCAACCGCAGCCGGAACCACGTCCAGCAGGCGCACATCCATCGGCTTGGGAATGATGTATTCCTTGCCGAATTCAAACGCCTCAACACCGTAGGCTTCGCAGATTTCACGGGGCACCGGCTCTTTGGCCAGTTCGCGGATCGCGTGAACCGCCGCCACTTTCATTTCCTCATTGATGGCGGTGGCACGAACGTCCAGCGCACCGCGGAAAATGAACGGGAAACCCAGCACATTGTTCACCTGGTTCGGGTAGTCCGAACGACCGGTCGCCATGATCAGATCATCGCGAGTGGCCAGAGCCACTTCCGGACTGATTTCAGGATCCGGGTTGGAGCAAGCGAATACGATCGGGTTAGGCGCCATCTTGCCCAGCTGCTCAGCACTCAGCAGGTCCGGGCCGGAGAGACCCAGGAACACATCGGCACCGTCCATAGCGTCATCAAGCGTGCGCTTGTCGGTGTCGTTGGCGAACATCGCCTTGTACTGGTTCAAATCGTCACGACCAGAGTGGATCACACCCTTGCGGTCGAGCATGAAGATGTTTTCAGAGCGAATACCGCAGCTGATCAGCAGCTTCATGCAAGCAATGGCGGCTGCACCTGCACCCAGACACACCACCTTGGCTTCTTCAATTTTCTTACCCTGAAGCTCCAGAGCGTTGATCATGCCGGCTGCGGTCACAATCGCAGTGCCGTGCTGATCATCGTGGAAGATGGGCACGCTGCACTTCTCGATCAGAGCACGCTCGATCTCAAAGCACTCGGGCGCCTTGATGTCTTCCAGATTAATACCGCCAAAGGTATCGGCGATACGCTCTACCGTTTCAATAAACGCCTGGGGGCTTTCGGAATTGACCTCAATATCGAAGACGTCAATACCGGCAAAGCGCTTGAACAGTACGCCTTTGCCTTCCATAACCGGCTTGCTCGCCAGAGGACCGAGGTTACCCAGACCAAGAATGGCAGAACCGTCGGAGATAACGGCTACCAGGTTGCCCTTGGCAGTGTATTTGTATGCGTTCTCGGGGTCCTTCGCGATCTCGCGGACCGGCTCGGCAACCCCGGGGCTGTACGCCAGGGAAAGGTCGCGGGAGGTCTGGGTCGGCTTGGTGATTTCAACACTCAGCTTACCAGGCCGCGGCTTGGCGTGATATTCAAGGGCTGCTTCTTTCAGATCTTGAGACATTGCCACTGTTCCGTTTGTCACGTTTAAGAGGTAATAAACCCGCGGGGACCTGCCCCAACGGAGCGCGACATTATGGCGTGAAGGTGTGAATCAGACAAGGGCTGACTGTGCATTTACTGAACAGTCAATAGGGCCATTTGCGTATAGAGGGCAAACCGCTCACTTTATCCACAAAACGCAGGCACAAAAAAAGCGCCCCCCAGGGCGCTTCTTCGGGAAAGACTGAACAATCAGTCTTTCTTGCCACCGGCAATGCGGCCACCGAAACGCTTCTGGAAGCGATCGATGCGACCACCGGTATCCATCACTTTCTGCTTACCGGTGTAGAACGGGTGACACTGTGAGCATACATCCAGCTGCAGGTCCTGACCGATGGTAGAGCGGGTCTTGATCACGTTGCCACAGGAACAGGTGGCAGTGATTTCTGCGTACTTGGGGTGGATACCTTCTTTCATGGTGAACCTCTGTCGGTCATGCCGCTACCTGATCGCGGGAGCTTTCCGCTCCGGGCGCCAGGCACCGCATGTTTGAATCAATTGAGAAGACGGGGCACAATCATGCCCTGCCGGAAACAGACCGCGAATCTTACTTGCAATCGCGACACCAGGCAAGCCCCAGCCTCCGGGGAATTCAGCCTGCACCGGGCCCCGACCATTTCCAAGCCCATTTCAAGGATACGCAAATACCGTGACAGCCTCACCCAAGCGGAATTCCAGCGTGGCCGGACAGCCGCAAGCCACGGTGCGTATTGCCCTGAACCGTCCGTTGCGGCGCCTGTTTGACTATCAGATTCCAGAGCATCTTGAACTGGAGCCGGGGCAACGAGTCAGTATCCCGTTTGGTCGGCAATCGGCGGTCGGTTTGGTCGTGGAAACCGGTGTCGAACCGCCGGCGGGCATCCGACTGAAAGCGGTGCGTTGCGCGCTTGAACACTGGCCAGCCCTGCCCGCGGAAACGTTTCGCCTGCTTAGCTGGGCCTCTGACTATTACCAGCATCCCCTTGGGGAATGCCTGTTTACCGCGCTGCCGCCGGCGCTCAGGCGGGGCCGCCCGGCCGCGGAAAAGCCGGACACCTGGTGGCAGGCCAGCGGACAGCCCGAAGCACTGCCCGCCAACGCCCATCGCCAGAAAGCCCTGCTGGCCTGGCTCGTCGCGCGCCCCCAAGGCGCACCCGCTTCCGCCATTGTCGCCGCCGGCTTCACCCGCGATCAAATTCGGACCCTGGAGCAACGTGAACTGGTGACCGAGACAGCAGCTCCGGCACGCGACCAGACTGCCCCCAACCCGACCAGTATACCCGGCCCCATACTGTCCCCTGCCCAGCAGGCGGCCATTGATGAAGTGCCGGGGCCGCAGTCCGGTTTCAGTGCCTCGCTGCTGTTTGGCATTACCGGTAGCGGCAAAACCGAACTGTATCTGCACTATCTGAAGCAGCAGCTCGACACCGCCGCTCAGGCGCTGGTGCTGGTGCCGGAGATCAACCTCACGCCGCAAACCGTGGCGCGATTCCAGCGTTACTTTGGCGACCGCATTGTGGTCTGGCATTCTGCCCTGAACGACGGCGAGCGGCTGTCAACCTGGCTGAAAATTCGCAATGGCGAGCCGGTTGTGCTGATTGGCACTCGCTCCGCTGTGCTCTTGCCGTTCACCAATCTGCGCACCATCATCGTCGACGAGGAACACGACAGCTCCTACAAACAGGGCGAAGGCTTCCGTTACTCCGGCCGCGATGTGGCCGTCTACCGGGCGCACCTGAACCAATGCCCGGTCATACTCGGCTCCGCCACGCCCTCTCTTGAGTCTTACCACAACGCACTGTCGGGAAAATACCATCTGATCCGGCTTGAAGAACGCGCCGGCGATGCCAGCCCGCCCACCATCAACCTGCTGGACATCCGCAGCCGTCCGCTGGAAGGCGGGATGTCCCGCCCTGCCCTGCAAGCCATTGAAAAGTGCCTGGCCGCTGGTCAGCAGGCCCTGGTGTTTGTGAACCGACGGGGCTTCGCGCCAGTGATGATGTGTTTCGATTGCGGGCACATGGTGGAATGTCCCCGTTGCGACACCCGCATGACCTACCATCGGCGAGACCGGGCCATGCGCTGCCACCACTGCGATTACCAGACCGCGGCCACCGAGCACTGCCCGAAGTGCCAGAGCGAGGCGTTCAAGCCGGTGGGTCAGGGCACGGAGCGCACCGAAGACATTCTGGCCAGCCAGTTTCCGGACACGCCCGTGGTTCGTGTGGATCGAGACAGCACGCAACGCAAGGGCAGCATTCAGGACATTCTCAAACGGGTAAACTCCGGCAAACCCTGCATTCTGGTGGGTACCCAGATGCTCGCCAAAGGCCACGACTTTCCCAATGTCACCCTCGTGGTGGTGGTCAATGCCGATGGCGGCCTGTTCAGCATTGATTTCCGCGCCCCGGAGCAACTGATCCAGACACTGCTGCAGGTCAGCGGCCGCGCGGGACGCGGCGAGAATCCGGGGCAAGTGCTGGTGCAGACCTGCCACAGTGACCACCCTATTCTCCGGTCGCTGTGCCAGGGCCACTACCTGACCCTTGCTGATCAACTGCTGGCGGAGCGGGAAAGCGGGCTATTTCCACCCTTCCGCGCCATGGCTATCTTCCGGGCAGAGGCCGACACCATGGAGAAATCCCTGCAGCTGCTCGACACTCTCAAGCCCAAAGCCGGCATCACCGGCATCGACGTTTGGGGGCCGCTACCGGCACTGATTGCCCGGCGGGCCGACCGGCACCGGGCTCAGCTGGTGCTGTGCTGCGACAACCGCAAGCGGCTGAATCATGTTCTGGCCTATCTGTGTCAGGAGCTGGATCAGCAGAAGCTACAAGGCGGATTGAAATGGATGATTGACGTGGATCCGCAGGAAACCGGCTGACACTCACGGGCTTTTTGCTTGCGGCCGCACTTTCCGCGATAATAGCGGCCTTCGATTCCCGGCGGTTTCCCGCCTGACACCCATTCTCCTGCAAACCGAGTCATCCGACAGCATGAAAGAGACCGTATCCGATCTGCTCCAGTCTGCATTGGCGACACTGCAATCCGAAGGCACCCTGCCTGCGGACCAGTCTTTCAGCCCGCAGGTAGGCAACACCAAGGACAAATCCCACGGGGATTACGCCTGCAACATTGCCCTGGTGGCCGCCAAGGCGGCGGGATGCCCGCCGCGCAAACTGGCAGAGGCCCTGGTCGAGCGGATTCCGGCGAGCGCTGCGGTGGAGAAAGTGGAGATCGCGGGCCCCGGGTTCATCAACTTTTTCATGAGCACTGCCAGCGCCTTCGGCGTGGTTAACACCATTCTGGAAGAGGCAGCGCAGTTCGGGCGCAATCACAGTGGCCAGGGTGAAAAGGTGCAGGTGGAATTCGTATCCGCCAACCCCACCGGCCCGCTGCACGTCGGCCACGGTCGTGGTGCGGCCATTGGCGACTGCCTCTGCCGCCTGCTTGAGGCTAACGGGTATGACGTCACCCGGGAGTTTTACTACAACGACGCCGGCGCGCAGATCAACAATCTTGCGCTGTCTGTGCAGTCACGGGTCAAAGGCCTCACCCCTGACGACGAGAACTGGCCTGCGGACGGTTATCGCGGCGATTACATCGTTGATGTGGCCAACGCCTATCTGGCGGGTGAAACCATCACCGCAGACGACCGCCAGGTGACCGGCAAGGCCGATCCGGACGATACCGACGCCATCCGCGACTTCGCGGTTGCCTACCTGCGCCGCGAGCAGGATCTTGACCTGAAAGCTTTTGGCGTGGAGTTCGACGTCTACTTCCTGGAGTCCTCGCTGTACGACGACGGCAAGGTGGACGCCACCGTGAAGCGGCTGCAGGAAAACGGTTACACCTACGAACACGACGGCGCCATGTGGCTGAAAACCACCGAGTTCGGCGACGACAAAGACCGCGTAATGCGCAAGAAGGACGGCGGATACACCTACTTCCTGCCAGACGTGGCCTATCACCTGGACAAATGGCAGCGCGGCTTCACCACCGTGATCAACGAGCAGGGTGCGGATCATCACTCCACGGTGACCCGGGTACGTGCCGGGCTGCAGGCCCTGAATGCGGGCATTCCCGCAGGCTGGCCCGATTACGTGCTGCACCAGATGGTGATGGTGACCCGCTCCGGGCAGGAAGTGAAGATCTCCAAGCGCGCCGGCAGTTACGTCACCGTTCGCGACCTGATTGACGAGGTAGGCCGTGACGCCACCCGCTTCTTCCTGGCGGCGCGCCGCGTGGATTCCCAGTTGACCTTTGATATCGATCTGGCCCGCTCCCAGACCAATGAAAATCCGGTCTATTACATCCAGTATGCCCATGCCCGCATCTGCAGCGTTCTGCGCAAGCTGTCTGAAGAAGGCGTTCACCGGGGCTGGAATGAATGCGTTGGTGACCTGTCCCTGCTGACCCTGGATGAGGAAAAGGAGCTGGCCAACCAGCTGGCGAAGTATCCGGAGCTGATTGCCAACTCCGCCGCCCAGCGCGAGCCCCACCACCTGACGCATTACCTCAGGGATCTGGCGGGCCAGTTTCATACCTACTACAACGCTCACAAGGTGTTGATCGAAGATACCGCCGTGCGTGACGCCCGCATCAGCCTCTATCTGGCGGTGCGGCAGGTGATCGCCAATGGTCTGGAACTGTTGGGCGTCAGCGCGCCTGAAGAAATGTAACACGGGATACCTCTGCACATGTCTCTGAAGTGGATACTGTCTCTGGCAGCTGTTGGCGGTTTCATCGGCTTTATCGCCTACCTTAATTCGCTGCCGGCCCCCGGCCCGGCCCCACAGGAAGCGGCCAGGCCTGCTCCGGTGGCACCGGCACCTGCGGAAGCGGAAACCGCCAGCGGCACGGAGGAGAAACAGCGCTATCGGTTCTATGAACTGCTGCCGGAATCGGAAGTGGTTCCGCCCGAAGTGGAGGAATACACCCCCGGGCCCGCGTCACAGAACTTCACCTACCTGATCCAGTCCGGCTCATTCCGTAGCCAGCAGGACGCCGAGCGTCAGCGCGCACAGATCGCCTTTCAGGGCCTGCGTGCCAGCGTACAGCGCATAGATCTGGACAGCGGCAGCACCTGGTTCCGGGTCAATGTTGGCCCGTTCACTTCCCGCAGCCAGATGAACTCGGCCGTCGACAAGCTGGTCTCCATCAACATCGAGCCGCTGGTGAGGAAAGTTCCGAAAGAGGGCTGACGGCCCTCTTTCATGACCAGCCTGTCACCCGACGCCGGCGCCCCTTGAAAAACCACCGCCTGCCTCCATAACTGCTGAATACCGTTTTTCATCAGGCAACTGGAGCCCACATGACTACCATTCTTTCCGTCAGGCGCGACGACGAAGTCGCCATGGCAGGCGATGGCCAGGTTTCCCTCGGCAACACCGTTATGAAAGGCAACGCGCGCAAGGTTCGCCGGCTCTACAACGGCAAGGTCCTGGCCGGGTTCGCTGGCGGCACTGCAGATGCCTTTACGCTTTTTGAACGATTCGAGGCCCAGCTGGAAAAACACCAGGGAAATCTCACCCGGGCTGCCGTTGAGCTGGCCAAGGACTGGCGAACGGACCGGGCTCTGCGCAAACTCGAAGCGCTTCTGGCGGTGGCCGACAAAACCGCTTCCCTGATCATCACCGGCAATGGCGATGTCATCGAGCCCGAGCAGGGGCTGATCGCCATCGGCTCCGGCGGCCCCTTCGCCCAGGCCTCTGCCCGCGCCCTGCTCGAGAACACCGATCTGAAAGCCAGTGAGATTGTGGAAAAAGGCCTGGATATCGCGGCCGACATCTGCATCTACACCAATCACAATCGCACCCTGGAAGTGCTTTCCGCCAACGACTGATTCGGAGCCACCATGTCTGCAATGACTCCCCGTGAAATTGTTCACGAGCTCAACAAACACATCGTCGGCCAGGAAGAGGCCAAGCGGGCGGTTGCCATTGCCCTGCGCAATCGCTGGCGTCGCATGCAGCTGGACGCCAGCCTGCGCGAAGAAATTACCCCCAAAAACATCCTGATGATCGGCCCGACCGGCGTCGGCAAAACTGAAATTGCACGACGCCTGGCCAAACTGGCGGACGCCCCCTTCCTCAAGGTGGAGGCGACCAAGTTCACCGAAGTGGGCTATGTGGGCCGGGATGTGGAATCCATCATCCGCGACCTCGCCGACATGGCGGTCAAGATGCTCCGGGAGCAGGAAAAGAAGCGCCATGAACACCGGGCGCTGGACGCCGCCGAGGAGCGCATTCTCGATGCTCTGCTACCGCCGGCGCGGGACTTCAAGGAAGACAGCCAGCGTACCGACGGGGAATCCTCCACCCGCCAGCTGTTCCGCAAGAAACTGCGGGAAGGCGAACTCGACGACAAGGAAATCGAGATCGACCTGCGCAGTGGCGGTGCCGGCGTCGAGATCATGGCCCCTCCGGGCATGGAAGAGATGACCAACCAGTTGCAGAGCATGTTCTCCAGCATGTCCGCCGACAAGCGCAAAACCCGCAAGATGAAGGTTGCGGATGCGCTGAAGCAGGTGCAGGACGAGGAAGCGGCCAAACTGGTGAATGAGGAGGAAATCAAACAGCGTGCGGTGCAGTCGGTTGAGCAGAACGGCATCGTGTTTATCGATGAGATCGACAAGGTCGCCAAGCGCTCAGAGAACACCTCCTCCGACGTGTCCCGCGAAGGCGTTCAGCGTGACCTGCTGCCGCTGATCGAGGGCAGCACCGTCAGCACCAAGTACGGCGCAGTGCGCACTGATCACATCCTGTTCATTGCCTCCGGCGCGTTCCATCTGTCCAAGCCGTCGGACCTGATTCCGGAACTCCAGGGCCGACTGCCCATCCGGGTAGAGCTGCAGGCGCTGACGCCGGAAGACTTCAAGCGCATCCTGACCGAGCCGGATGCCTCACTGGTGCAACAGTACGAAGCACTGATGGGCACCGAAGGCGTTAAGCTGACCTTTGCCGACGACGCCATCACCCGGATCGCGGAAGTGGCGTGGAAGGTGAACGAAACCACCGAGAACATCGGCGCACGCCGCCTGCACACGGTACTGGAACGGCTGCTGGAAAGCCTGTCCTACGAAGCTGGAGACGCCGTTACGGACGGCTTTGAAGTCACGGCGGCGTTCGTGGATGAGAAGCTCGGCGAGCTGGCCGAGGACGAGGATCTGAGCCGCTACATTCTCTGACGCGGGTTCTGCGTGATGGACGACTGTCGGTTTAGCAAGGCGAAACCGACAGTCGTCCAGCCTTACTGCGCCCTGGAGAACAGGTGCGTCACATTCTCCAGCCCACTCGCCAGCTTGCCCTTCTGGGCCTGCTTTTTCCGCCCTTTGGCAACGTACAGCGGCAACATTTCACCATAGAGACTGGTGCTGATGGTGCGTTGCTCATCTTCCAGCCGGTCACGACGCAAGCGGATACCGTAACGGGCCAGCTTCGGTTCAAGCTCATCGGCGCGCTTGAGCAAGTCACGACGGGTCATCTGATAGGCGTGCTCGCACACCATGCGCCGTGACTGGAAGCTGAACACGTTGGAGAAAAACAGTTTGGCGTCGTCCCGGGTGGGCTCGAACAGCAGAATATCCTTATCCGGATAGTCCCGCTTGTACTGGGCAATGCCCGACTGCATGCGCGAATACACCATGGTGCGGAACATCTGGGAAAGCAGGTTGGGCATGCCCGAACGGGTCAGCTCGCCGGGCTTCATGGTACCGGCACGAACCGCCGCGCTGGCATCAATCGGGACCTGAGGGTTGACCGCAAAGACCAGATCGGCGCCGTCCTCGAACGCCACTGACGCATGCAAGCCCTTGCGCAGCGTACCGTCCACGTAATAACGGCCATCAATGTTCACCGGCACATACAGCCCCGGCGACGCCGTGCTGGCCTGGATAGCTCGCGATATGGGCACATGGTCAAAGCCCGGCGCACCGAAACAGACCGCTTCGGTGCTCTCCACGTCGGCGGCAACAACGTAGAGGCTGCGCTTCAACTGACGAAAATCGTTGGTGCGGCCAAGCATGGTGAAGGCCCGCTGCAGATACTCGTGCAAGCCCTCGTTGTCGAACAGCCCGGCCGGGGCCGCCTGCGCCAGAATGGTCATGGCTTCCAGCAGGCTCTGATCGTAGGGATTGTTGATAAAGCGACGAATGGCCGTGGTCATCAAACCGGGCACCGCCAGCAGCCGGCTGCCAATTTCCCGCAACGCCGGGCGGTAGAAAACCTCGGGATGGAACGGATGCACTTCTGCTTCATTGCGCACAAAAATACGGCAAAGCTGGGCCGTGGTCATCTGATTGGCCAGGTTGGCGGCAACAAAAGAGCCACCGTTTACGCCCACATAAACGTCGATATTGTTGAAATCCAGACCGTCCAGCGCCTCGTCCAGCGCCCGTAACGCACCGATTTCGTAGATCCCGCCCAGCGGACCACCGCCGCCCAGGGCCAGCCCGATGCGGGGTTTCGATGTGATGTCAGTGGTGGTTGGGGTCATAGGCGTTCCCGATTGGAGTCCTGTGCGTTGAGTGCTAACACGTTAACAACGGATTTTAGAGTTCACACCCTATAAATACGGCTTCAAGGGCCAGCCCGCTGGCCGTTAGAGTACGGCCTGCTCCGACCGGCTCTTGCCGGAGGACCTGCCCGGGCGCAAATACCGGCCAAAGCCGGCATTGCGCAACGCCAGATCAACGCAACTTTTAATGACATGAGGCGAATCCAGTAGCAGCACATCTTCCAGCAACTGGCTCGCCCATTCACGACTGACACTGCGGATAACCGATTTGACCTTGGACAGACTGGCCGCGTTCATCGACAGCGAGTCGTAACCCATGGCCATCAGCAGCAGGGCGCCGCCGGGGTCACCGGCAAGCTCGCCGCAGATACCGACCGACTTGCCCACCGAATGGGCGTCCTGGGCGATGCGCACCAGCGCCTGCAGCACCGCCGGGTGATAGGAATGATAGAGCTGGGCCACGCGCGGATTATTGCGGTCCACCGCCAGCAGATACTGGGTCAGATCGTTGGAACCAACCGACAGGAAATCGACGCGGTCCGCCAGTTCACGAATCTGATAGACCGCCGCAGGAATCTCGACCATCACCCCCACTTTGGGCATGTGGATGTCGTACCCCTCCTCGCGGACCTCGTGATAGACGCGGTAAATCAGGTGGAGTGATTCCTCCACTTCGGAAATATTACTGATCATCGGCAACATGATCTGCAGATTATTCAGGCCTTCGCTGGCCTTGAGCATGGCCCGCACCTGCACCAGGAAGATTTCGGGGTGGTCCAGGGTGACCCGGATCCCCCGCCAGCCGAGGAAGGGGTTTTCCTCCTCGATCGGAAAGTAGGTCAGCGCCTTGTCGCCGCCAATGTCTAGGGTGCGCATGGTCACCGGGCTGGGAGCAAAGGCCTCGAGCTGCTCGCGGTAATATTCCCGCTGCTCCTGTTCCGAGGGAAACCGGTCCTTGATCATGAACGGCACTTCGGTGCGATACAGACCGATACCTTCGGCACCGTGGTTCAGGGACCGGACCACATCGGTCATCAGCCCCGTATTCACCAGCAGCGAGACCCGGTGGCCATCGGTGGTTTCGCAGGGCTTGTCCCGCAGGACCTCCAGCCCCTTGATCAGCTCGTCTTCCTCGTCGCAGATTTCCTGGTAATAGGCGCGCAGGTCCTCGGAGGGAGAGGCGAAAATCTGCCCCTCAAAGCCATCCACGATCAGATCCCGGCCATCGAGCTGGTTCACCGGAATATCCACCAGCCCCATCACCGTGGGCACCCCCATGGCACGGGCGAGAATGGCCACGTGGGAGTTACTGGAGCCTTTCACCGACACCAGACCGACCAACTGCCCCTTGGGCACCTCCCCCAGCATGGCCGGCGTCAGTTCCTCACTGACCAGTACGGTGCGCTCGGGATAAACGAGGTCTTTCTGCTCGCCCTCCTGCAGATGCGACAACAGCCGCCGGCCCAGATCGCGGATATCCACCGCCCGCTCTTGCAGGTAGTGATCATCCATCATTTCGAAGTGGCGCACGTACTGCTGCACCACCTGTTTCAACGCACCCTGGGCCCAGAACCCTTCGCGGATCTTGTTGGCGACTTCCCCGGGCATGGCGTCATCACCCAGCATCCGCAGGTAGACATCAAACAGCGCCTGCTCTTCCGGGCGCAATTGAGATGCCAGTCGGGCCGCCACTCGCTCGATATCCTCGCGTACGGCGGTCACCGCGCCGCCAAACAGCTCCAGCTCCAGATCAATATCGTCGGTGGGCTTTTCCGGCACCACATCCAGATCCGCGGCGGGATAGACCACCACACCCTTGCCCAGCGCCACGCCGGGGGCACCGGGCACACCGTTGAAGCTGACGTCCTTCGCCTCCTCACCGGTGAGCGAGAGGCCGCTGATGGCGCCGGTCGCTTCGCTGTGGGCAATGACGCCAGCCAGTTGCGCGGAAACAGTAACAAGGAATGCTTCCTCGCCTTCGTCGAAGCACCGAGAGCTTTCCCGTTGCTGAACGACCAGCACCCCGAGCACGCGGCGATGGTGAATGATGGGGACGCCGAGGAAAGAGCGGAAGCGCTCCTCCCCCGTTTCGGGGAAGTAACGATAGCGGGGATGCGAGGGAGCGTCTTCCAGGTTGATCGGCTCTTCACGGGAACCCACCAGACCCACCAGGCCTTCGGAATAGGCGAGACTGACCTGCCCCACCGCCTTGCGGTAGAGGCCTTCGGTGGCCATCAGAATATAACGGTTGGTAGCCGGGTCCAGCAGGTAAACGGAGCAGACCTCGGTGCCCATGGCTTTCTGCACCCGCGATACGATGATATCCAGCGCTTCCTGCAGATCGCGGGCGCTGTTCACCTCTTGTACCAGATTTCGCAGTATGCTCAGCATGGCGGTTTCAGCCCGTCATTTCTGTTGATCCTATTTGCGCCGGTTCTGCTCGATGCGGTGCCACTGTTCCATGTTGTAGAACAGTCGCGGTGCGAGCTCTCTCAGCGCACGTCTGTACACTTCGCGTTTGAACGAGACCACCTGCCCCAACGGGTACCAGTAACTCACCCACTGCCAGCCGTCGAATTCCGGCGAATCGGTGCCGTCCACGCGCACTTGCGCATCCGGCGATAACATCCTCAGCAGGAACCATTTCTGTTTCTGTCCCACACAGACGGGGTGCGAGTTGTGTCGCACCATCCGCCGCGGAAGGCGATACCTCAGCCAGCCCCGGGTGCAGCTGATGATCTCGACATCCGCCGCACTCAAGCCCACTTCTTCCCCCAACTCCCGATACAACGCGTCTTCCGGAGACTCGTTGTGTTTGATACCGCCCTGAGGGAACTGCCAGGAGTCCTGCCCTATTCGCCTTGCCCAGAGAACCTCGCCCCTGTGGTTGGCCAGAATGATTCCGACGTTGGGTCTGAAACCGTCTGAGTCGATCACGGCACAGTCCTTATAAAAGTCGGTGGACCAGCGCAAAAATTCACCGGTCGGATTTGTCCAAGTTGCTCTCATTCTTACAGAATCCCAAGGGTTCGGCAAACGAAGCCGTCACCTGAACGCCGTGGTAGACTGTTGCCTTTCCCGCAACCCCTGCCAAGACCGGAGGTAAC
The DNA here is from genome assembly GCF_018424605.1 of Marinobacter lipolyticus. Lineage (GTDB taxonomy): Bacteria > Pseudomonadota > Gammaproteobacteria > Pseudomonadales > Oleiphilaceae > Marinobacter > Marinobacter lipolyticus_B. The sequence goes on from NZ_QTKT01000008.1 coordinate 82,905, forward strand.
ACCTTTGACGCTCGCAATCTTTGACCTCGACAACACCCTGCTCGCCGGAGACAGCGACCACGCCTGGGGAGAATTTCTGGTGGAAGAGGGCATTGTCGATGCCGAGGAATACCGCAAGGCGAACGACCGCTTTTACCAGGAATACCTCAACGGCGAACTGGATATCCTGCATTACCTGGGCTTTGCGCTTCAGCCTCTGGCAAAGCACGGAATGGAAGATCTGCTTGCCTGGCGGGAACACTTCATGGAAAAGAAAGTGCGGCCTATGCTTCAGGACAAAGCCTTCGAACTGCTGGAAAAGCACCGCAGCGAGGGCCACACCCTGATGATCATCACCGCCACCAACCGCTTCGTTACCGAACCGATTGCAGAGCTTCTGGGGATCGAGCACCTGATCGCCACCGATCCGGAATTGGTCAATGGCCGCTACACTGGCCAAGTCGCAGGGGTTCCCAGCTTTCAGGACGGAAAAGTCACCCGCCTGAACGACTGGCTGGCCTCGCAAAGTGAGACATTGGAGGGCGCCTGGTTTTACAGCGATTCCCACAACGACGTGCCCTTGCTGAAACAAGTCGCCAACCCGGTAGCGGTTGATCCGGATCCGACGCTGGAGAAACTGGCTTTGGAGAAGGGATGGAAAGTGATGTCTCTGCGGGATTGACCACCGAGCTCTGGGCCCTTCAGCGGGTACAGTGCTCCGGGATCGTCAAAAACAGGGATGTTTTTGTCGAGCGTACAGGGACGTATTCACAGCGTATCCCGGAGCACTGTACCCGCTGAAGGGCCTCCGCCAAGCGTTGAGGGAAGTCTAAAAAAATCCCGTTAACGAACGAACAAAACAGGATTTGATGTAATCCGTCTCGGGAATACCCGGAATCACCGGATGGTCCGGCGCCTGATGGCCCTGCTCCAGCAACTGGACGAAACGGTCAATCTTGCGACCGCTGCCGCGGATGATATCGACCAGCTTGTCCTGGGACAGATGCATCGAGCAGGACGCGGAAATCAGCAGACCGTCCCGCTCCAGCAACCGCAGCCCCAACTGATTCAGTCGCGCGTAGGCCTGCTCACCGGCTTTCTGGTCACGACGACGGGGGATCAGTGCCGGCGGGTCCAGCACCACGATATCGAATTTCTCTTTTTCATCGGCCAGCGCCTTCAGCGCCTCGAATGCATCCCCCTCAAGGGTTTCCACATTATCCAGACCATTCAGCCGGGCGTTGTGGTGCACTGAATCAATCGCCGCCCCGGAGCTGTCCACGCAGGTGACCTGCGTAGCGCCGGCACAGGCCGCCTGGAGCCCCCAACCGCCAACGTAACTGAACACGTCCAAGACCCGCTTGCCCGGCGCATAGGCCTGCAGGCGCTGGCGATTCATTCGGTGATCGTAGAACCAGCCGGTTTTCTGGCCGCGTTCCAGCGGCACTTCAAACCGCACCCCATTCTCTTCCACCTTCAAAAGACCGGTCTCCGCACCGTGGGCCTGCTCGACATAGGTGTCCAACCCTTCCACTTTGCGCATCTTGCCGTCATTTTTCAGGATGATCGACGAAGGATGGGCCAGACGCTGAACCGCGCGAACAATCGCCTCTTTCATCAGCTCCATACCGGCAGTGGAGATCTGCACCACCACCGTGTCGTCAAACCGATCAATCACCAGCCCGGACAGCCCGTCACTGTCACCGAACACCCAACGATAGAACGGTTTATCGAACAGCCGCTCCCGCATCGCCAGCGCCGTTTCCATGCGCTGAGTCAGGCGCTGGGGCGTCATACCGTGACTGGCGTCCCGGCTGATCAGACGCCCGCAGATCAGTGCATGGGGATTTACGAACACCGTACCCAGGGGTTTGTCATTCGATGCCCGCAACTCCGCCTGCACCCCGGCTTCGAAACCCGCTAAAGGCGACCGGCGGGTATCCACCTCGTTGCTGTAAACCCAAAGGTGACCGGCTTTGAGCCTGCGCTCTGCGCCTTTGCGGAGATAAAGGACGGGGAAATTCATAACGGCTACCTGGTGGAGTACGAAAAGGGGGACGGATTATACATGAGCATTGGAAGCCATCGCTGCATTCTGAGGTCTGAGTCGGCCGGCCCTCCCAAAACTGTGCGGAGCCATGGATGGCGGAGCCCAAGCGCCCCATGGACGGGCTTGAGCGTGTTTTGGGAGGGCCGGCCGACTCAGACCCTGCACGGAGCCTAACTTTCGGCAGCTACATGCTCAGAATAGGCCGCAGGATCCATCAACCCATCCAGCTCGCCCTTGTCTGCCAGACGCACCTTGAACAGCCAGCCGTCACCGTACGGATCTTCATTCACTTTCTCTGGCTCGTCTTCAAGCGCCTCATTCACCTCGATGACCTCGCCGGTGACCGGGCTGAACACGTCCGAAGCGGACTTGACCGACTCCGCCACGCCAGCTTCCTCGCCGCCGGTTACCGTCGTGCCGATATCAGGCACGCCAACATAAACCACATCCCCCAGTTGTTCCTGGGCAAAATCGGTTATGCCAACGGTCGCGGTACCGTCGTCGGAAATGCGAACCCACTGATGGGTTTCGATGTACTTAAGATCTGCGGGTATATCGCTCATGATTGGATTCCCTGTTGATTTTTGGCGCAGTTTAACCGAAGACGCTAATGCCAGCGAACCCCTCGCGCCAGGTTCATGAACGAATTCAGGTAATCCACCTCACGATCCCGCTCACGAAGGCCCAGAAAGATCTGTTTCGGAATACCCGTTTTACCCAGCCGAACCGGGGTTATCGGCATTCTCTCGCCATACTCTTCCACCAGCCAGCGCGGCAAGGCCGCCACGCCCCGGCCCGCGGCGACCATCTGCAGCATAATGTCGGTGGTTTCGATGGTCTTGTGTCGGGCCGGGCTGGCATGGGCCGGCAGCAGGAAATGGGTGTAGATATCCAGACGCTCCACCTCCACGGGGTAGGTAATCAACGTCTCCTCCGCCAGATCCGCCGGCTCGGCCCAGGCTCTGGCCGCCAGGGTATGATCACTGGCGACCACCAGCACCTGCTCATAATCAAATACCGGCTCGAAGACCAGGCCGGGCCGATGCAGCGGGTCCGGGGTCACCAGAAGATCAATGTCGTGCCCGAACAGCGCGCCAATGCCACCAAACTGAAAGCGCTGCTTCACATCCACATCCACCGTCGGCCACTCCTCCAGATACGGCCCCACCACCTTCAGCAACCACTGGTAGCAGGGATGGCATTCCATACCGATGCGCAGTGTGCCCCGCTGCCCCCGGGCAAACTGCCCGATCAGCATTTCTGCATGCTCGAACTGCGGTAATAACCGCGTCGCCAGCGACAGTAAGTACTGACCCGCCTGAGTCAGCCGCAACTGCCGCCCCTCCCGCTCCCACACCGGCGTACCCAGTTGCAGCTCCAGTTTCTTGACCGAATGACTCAGCGCCGACTGGCTCAGATGGAGCGCTTCTGCCGCTGCGGTCAACGAACCCTGACGCTCAACTTCCCTGAGAATTTCGAGATGATTGCGCTCGATCATGACGTCCGACACCCACCTTCATGTGAAAATATTTCATGGATTGGTGAAATATTACCATTATTCCTCATGAATTTGAGCCGGTAACCTTGATGACTCTTCCTGAAGATCCATCACCATTCACAAGGGACGACACCATGATTACCACACACAACCTCGGCTTTCCCCGCATCGGTGCCAAGCGGGAACTCAAATTCGCCCAGGAGGCCTTCTGGAAAGGCGAACTCAGCGCAGAGGACCTGAACCTCACGGCTGCCGATCTGCGTCACCGAAACTGGCATCTCCAATCGCCACTGACGTTCGCACCGGTCGGTGATTTCTCCCTTTACGATCAGGTCCTGGACATGAGCTTCACCCTCGGCCATCTGCCTGCCCGCGCCCGGGACACCCAGGGCACCGAGCTGGATCGCTATTTTCGCGTGGCCCGGGGGCGGTCAGCGAACGACACTGCCTGCTGCGCCATCCACGCCGGCGAAATGACCAAGTGGTTTGACACCAACTACCACTACATCGTGCCTGAGTTTGAGCGCGGCAGCCGCTTCCAGCTCAACCCGGAACGACTGCTTACGCAGCTGGCCGAAGCCCGGGCTCAGGGCGTGAACAGCAAACCGGTGATCATCGGCCCGGTCACCTATCTATGGCTGGGCAAAAGCAAGGATGACAGCGACCGGCTGGCGCTGCTGGAAGATCTGTTACCGGTCTATGCCGAACTGCTCAACCTTCTTGCAGAACAGGGTGTGGAGTGGGTGCAGATCGACGAGCCAGCACTGGTGACCGAGCTGGATAGCCCCTGGCGACACGCCTACAACCTTGCCTACCACCAGCTCAAGGCCTGCCCGGTCAAGCTGTTGTTGACCACCTATTTCGGCGAACTGCGGGAAAACCTGCAACTGGCCTGCGAGCTGCCGGTGGCGGGCCTGCACCTGGATGCCATCAGCGCGCCGGGCGAAGTCGGCCGGGTCACCGACTGGCTGCCGGCCCACAAAATCCTGTCGCTCGGCGTCATCAACGGCCGCAATGTCTGGAAAACGGATCTGCCGGCGACGCTGGACTGGCTTGAACCGGTGCACCAGCGCCTGGGCGACCGACTGTGGCTGGCACCATCGTGCTCCCTGCTTCACGTGCCGGTCGACCTGACGTCAGAAACCGAGATGGACGCCGAGCTGCGCTCCTGGCTGGCTTTCGCCGTGCAGAAACTCGACGAACTGCAAACTCTGGCCGACGCACTCCAGCTGGGGCGCGCGGCGGTCGCGGATGTACTTGCGCAGAATGCCCACGCGATCGCCAGCCGCCGCCAGTCCCCCCGCGTTCACAACCCCGCCGTCACCCATGCCGTTGCGGCGATCTCTCCTGACCTTGGCACCCGCAGAAGCGCCTATACCCAACGCCTGCAGGCACAGAAGTCGCACCTGAACCTGCCGGCCTACCCGACCACGACCATTGGCTCGTTCCCGCAGACCCGGGAGATCCGCCAGGCCCGGCTTCAGTATCGCAAGGGAGGCCTCAGCGAAACGCAGTACACCACCCGCATCCGCGAGGAAATTGCCCGCTGCGTGCGGGAGCAGGAAGCACTCGGACTGGATGTGCTGGTGCATGGCGAGGCTGAACGTAACGACATGGTGGAGTATTTCGGTGAACAACTGGACGGTTACGTGTTCAGCCGCTTTGGCTGGGTGCAGTCCTACGGCTCCCGCTGCGTGAAACCACCGATCCTGTTTGGTGACATCCGTCGCCCGAAAGCCATGACCGTGGCCTGGACCGAATACGCCCAGTCACTGACCGACAAGCCCATGAAAGGCATGCTCACCGGGCCGGTGACCATTCTCAACTGGTCCTTCGTGCGGGACGACCAGCCAAGAAAAGACACCTGCCTGCAGCTGGCACTGGCGATTCGCGATGAAGTGCTGGACCTGGAACGCGCCGGCGTGCGCATCATCCAGATCGACGAAGCAGCCTTGAGGGAGGGCCTGCCGCTACGCCAGTCGGACTGGCAAAGCTACCTGAACTGGGCGATCGAGGCCTTCCGCATCAGCGCCAACGGCGTCAGCGATGAAACCCAGATTCATACCCATATGTGCTATTCCGAGTTCAATGACATCATCGAAGCCATCGCCCGCATGGACGCCGACGTGATAACCATCGAGACCTCACGATCCGATATGGAGCTGCTGGATGCGTTCAAAGGTTTCCAGTATCCGAACGACATCGGCCCCGGCGTGTACGACATACATTCGCCGAACATCCCCGACAAGCGCCACATCGTTTCTCTCATGGAGAAAGCGGCGCAACGGATACCGGCAGAGCGTCTGTGGGTGAACCCTGATTGCGGGCTGAAAACCCGAAACTGGGAGGAAGTGATTCCCGCCCTGAGGGAGATGGTGGACGCCGCCCGTAGCCTGCGGGCGAACTGAGACACGGGATGCCACATCGCGCCGGCTGCGGATCAGTAGCCGGTGCTGTTGCTGTCCAGATCAAATTCGAAATCCGTGGCACGCCGCACTTCGGTGCGGAAGTCGCCGGAGGCCTCCAACTCGAACCAGCGGTAACCGGGGGGCAACTCCTCCACCGCGAACTTGCGGGAACCGGAGGTGAACTGTATGCAGGTCGATGGCGTGGCGAGCAGCCGAACCCCTCGGCGACTCAGATCGTGCTCCTGATGGATATGCCCCCACAACACGATCTTCACCTGGGGATGGCGATCGACCACCGCCCAGAACGCTTCACGATTGCGTAGACCGATCTTTTCCATCCAGTCCGAACCGATGTCCACCGGGTGGTGATGCAACCCGATCAGGGTCGGCAGTGCCGGGTTCTGCTCCAGCGTTTGCGCCAGGAACGCCAGCTCGGAATCCGCCAGCTCGCCATGCACTTTTCCCGGCACCGAGGAATCCAGCAGGATAAACTGCCACCCGCCCTGAACAATGTGCCGGCGGCTGGCCTGCTGCTCGCTGGCGACCCGTTCGAGCCGATCGGCCCTGTCGTGATTGCCCGCAATCCACGCCGATCCGCAGGGAAATGCCCGCAACTTGTCCGCAAACACCCGATAGGCTTCTTCTGAACCGTCCTGCGCCAGATCACCGGTGGCCAGAACCAGATCTGGCTGCCCGTGCTGTGCAACCACCTGCCGGATCACCGCATCGAGGCTGTCGCGGGTGTTCACGCCGAGTAGCGCGCCCGCCGGATCGGCCATCAGGTGGGGGTCTGTCAACTGCAGTACCCGGAGGGGCCGGGGGTTGTCCTTCTCGTTCATGGCGCTCATTTTCGTTGCTGGGCAGAACACTTAGCTTGGTACAGGTATACGCCGAGAGTAATCCGTTTTCTCAGTGCTAAACAGAACAGCAATCACATTCTGCCCATACTCACACGACATATTGCACAATTTGACAACTATGCCACAGCGACCGGGGCTGGCTATGCCACCTTAGTCCACGCCTTCGCCGGCAGACCACAGCGAATGCTCCATGGGCAGATGGCCGAACCGCAGACAGTAATCCAGCCAGTCTGCCAGAAAACCATTCACCTGAACCTTCTCGTCGGGGTGGTGCATGAAGCGATTGGGGTAATCGTTGACGGCGGCAATCTGACGATCCCGGTAACAGCTGATCACCTCTGCCATGGCGGCATCGTGGTATACCCGCACGGTCAGCTGCGGGTTGTTGAGCCAGCGGCCGGCATTGTGGATTTGCTCCAGCAGCAGCGTTTCGGTAAAGCGGGCCGTCTGCAGCACCTTGATCCGCACCCGCCCAAGGTACTGGGATTCCCGGTGCAACTCGAACTCGGACACCGGCTCACCGCCGGATTCCAGCTGCCGCAACTGACGCAGACGCAGGTAGTTGCCGTCACACAAAGCGCCGAGCCGGCGCAGGTCCGGCACATAGCGTTTCGGCTTCATGGTCCACTCGCCCATCAGCCCCACCCTTCCCGCAGGCGGGGACGATTCAACTGGAGCCACTGCAGGGCAATAATCGCCGCTGCGTTGTTGATACGGCCGTCGGCAATCATCGCGATGGCCTCGTCGGCGGGCACTACGTGGGCACGGATGTCTTCGTGCTCATGCTCAACGCCAAACAGGCCTCCAGCGGATTCGGTACTGATGCGTCCGCAATAAAGATGTATGAGTTCGGTACTGCCACCGGGAGAGACCAGGTAATCACAAATTTTCTCGAGCACGCTGAAGGTCAGCCCCGCTTCTTCCTGACCTTCCCGTTGCGCGACTTCTTCGGGCGTTTCACCGTCCTCGTTCATACCGGCAACCAGTTCCAGCAACCAGGGTGACTGGTTGCGACCCATAGCGCCGAGGCGGAACTGTTCCAGCAGTACCACTTCGTCCCGCTGTGGGTCGTACGGGAGCACACAGGTGGCGTCCCCGCGAATAAACAGCTCCCGGGTAAACACGGGCATGTCTCGGCCGTCAAAGCGCGGGTGCGTCAGCCACAGCTTGTCCATGCGGAAGAAGCCCTGGAAGACGGTTTCGCGCTTTTCGACAGTGACGTCGCTGGCGTTGAACTGGAACGGCTTGGTCATCGTTAATCCGGTTGCTGAATCGATTTTGAACGATAGCCGGAACTGCTGCAGTGGTGCAAGCGCTGGTCCTCGCCTGTCAGGTCAGGTGCATGACAGACCTTGACGGCAGCTTTGGGTGCAAGGCAGGCACAGGGGCTGTCTTCCCAAAACACGCTCAAGCCCATCCATGGGGCGCTTAGGCTCCGCCATCCATGGCTCCGCATAGTTTTGGGAAGACAGCCCCTGTGCCTGCCCCGTATCTCGGATGAAGCTTGCCAGGACAACAGAAACCCAAGAAGATCGGTTTGTACAGCGTGAACTCCCGACATATCTCGAAAGCTCGATTGAGCTGGGGTGGCAGGGCCGTTCAGGAGTGTGCGGAGCCAGGGATGGCGGAGCCCAAGCCGAACAGGACGTCTTGAGGCGTCTCCTGAACGGCCCTGCCACCCCAGCTCCCCCCCTAAAATCGAAGGCTAGGGGATCAAAAACGCCAGAGTCAGATCTTGTCGTACAGCTTGCTGCCAGACTCAACAAACTCCCGGGACTTGGCCTGCATGCCAGCGTCCACCCCCGACACCTCATCAAGACCATGCTCCTTGGCGTAATCGCGAACCTCCTGGGAAATCTGCATGGAGCAGAACTTCGGACCACACATGGAACAGAAATGCGCCACCTTGGCGGACTCCTTCGGCAGGGTTTCGTCGTGGTAGGCGCGGGCGGTGTCCGGGTCGAGGCCGAGGTTGAACTGGTCCTCCCAGCGAAACTCGAAACGGGCCTTTGACAGGGCGTTATCGCGGATCTGCGCGCCCGGGTGACCCTTGGCGAGATCGGCAGCATGGGCGGCGATCTTGTAGGTGATGATGCCGGTTTTGACATCGTCCTTGTTGGGCAGGCCCAGGTGCTCCTTTGGCGTGACGTAACAGAGCATGGCGCAGCCGTACCAGCCGATCATCGCAGCGCCGATGCCAGAGGTGATGTGATCGTAACCCGGGGCGATGTCGGTGATTAGCGGGCCGAGGGTGTAGAACGGGGCTTCGTCGCAGCATTCCAGCTGCTTGTCCATGTTCTCCTTGATCAGGTGCATGGGCACGTGGCCAGGGCCTTCGATCATGCATTGCACATCGTGCTTCCAGGCGATTTTGGTGAGTTCGCCCAGGGTTTCCAGTTCGCCAAACTGGGCCGCGTCGTTGGCGTCGGCGATGGAGCCGGGACGCAGGCCATCGCCGAGGCTGAACGACACGTCGTAGGCTTTCATGATTTCGCAGATGTCTTCGAAATGCTCGTACAGGAAACTTTCCCTGTGGTGGGCCAGGCACCATTTGGCCATGATCGAGCCGCCGCGAGACACAATTCCTGTGGTTCGCTTGGCCGTCATTGGCACGTGATGCAGACGCACGCCGGCGTGGATGGTGAAGTAGTCGACGCCCTGCTCCGCCTGTTCAATCAGCGTGTCGCGGAAGATTTCCCAGGTCAGGTCCTCGGCTACGCCGCCCACTTTCTCCAGCGCCTGGTAAATGGGTACGGTCCCGATCGGCACCGGCGAATTGCGGATGATCCACTCGCGGGTTTCGTGGATGTTCTTGCCGGTGGACAGGTCCATGATGGTGTCCGAACCCCAACGAGTGCCCCAGGTCAGCTTTTCCACTTCTTCCTCGATAGAGGAACTGACCGCGGAGTTGCCGATGTTGCCGTTGATTTTCACCAAAAAGTTGCGACCGATGATCATCGGCTCGGTTTCCGGATGGTTGATGTTGGCCGGAATGATGGCGCGGCCCCGGGCCACTTCATCCCGAACAAACTCGGGGGTGATTTCAGGCGGCAGGTTGGCACCGAAGGACTGGCCGGGGTGTTGATCCACCAGCAAGCCATTGGCCCGGGCGTCTTGCAGCTTCATATTCTCCCGGATAGCAACGTATTCCATCTCCGGCGTAATGATGCCCTGGCGGGCATAGTGCATCTGGGATACGTTTCTTCCGGGCTTGGCGCGCAGTGGCTTTCGCTCGTCCATAAACCGCAGGGGATCAAGCTGAGGGTCTTTCATGCGGCGGCGGGTGAATTCGGAGGTGTAGCCGTCCAGTTGCTCTACATCGCCCCGCTCGGCAATCCAGGCGGCGCGAACCGGCGGCAGGCCCTTGCGGAGATCAATGGTGGCTTCCGGGTCTGTGTAGGGCCCAGAGGTATCGTATACCACCACGGGCGGGTTCTTTTCGCCACCCATTTCAGTGGGGGTGTCGCCCACAGTAATTTCCCGCATAGGCACGCGCAGATCGGCTCGGCTACCCTGCACGTATATTTTTCGTGAGCTTGGTAATGGTTTGATTGCTGCGGAGTCTACTTTTGCGGAGTCGCTGAGGTATGCTGGTAAGTCCGTCATGATCTGCTCCCGGATGGTCTTGTGGTATCGGGTCGCGTATGACGGAGTTGCGACAAATAGCCCTACAGGCATGGTGTCGCGGTTCATCTGGCCTTAATCCCTACGCCGGTATTATCCGGATCAGGTCGCGGGTTCTGCGTTGCAATCTCAGCCGATCGCCAGTTTATGGCGAATCAGCACCCCGTCAAGACGCGATTCTGAATTCGTTTGTCCACAAAATACGTGGACTTAGCAAGTCTAGAGACGGGAACGATTATTGTCCATAATGGTCAACCAATACCTTTGGGTCATTGCCGGGCAGATTCCCGGAGTCAGTATTTCAGGAGAACCAATGAAAAAACGTTTACTTCCAGGATTGATCACCCTGCTCGCAGCCCAGCCTGCGCTTGCTCTGGATCTGATGGAAACCTACGAGAAAGCCCTGTCTTATGACTCCGGCATTGCCTCTGCCATGGCACAGTTCCAGGCACAGCAGGCAACCAGCGATGTCAGCAAGAGCGCCCTGCTGCCCAAAATCTCGGCGGTTGGGTCAGCAAGCTACACACGTTTCGAGCCCAGGAATATACCCGGGGGGGCAAACGCCGATGAGCTGACGCGGCAACTCTTCTCGGGAGACAGTTATCGAACCTACCGCTACGGCGTCGAGCTGACCCAGCCACTGTTCCGGGCTCAAGACTGGTTCAGCTACGAAGCCAGCCAGTTCCAGGCCGAGGCGGCCGAGGCCCAGTACAACCTGGCCCAGCAACAACTGATTCTGGATGTGGCAACCGCCTACTTCGATGTCCTGCGCGCCAAGGACACCGTCACAACCGCAAAAGCGACTGAAACGGCCATCCAGCGCCAGTACGAACAGGCCCGGGAACGGTTTGACGTGGGGCTCATTGCCGTCACCGAAGTCTATGAAGCGCGTGCCAGCTACGACGATGCCAGGAGCCAGCGCATCGCCGCCGACAACGACCTGAATGTGGCCAGGGAACAACTGGCCCGGTTAACCGGAGAATATCCGGACGCCATGGAAAATCTCAGGCAGAATTTTCCGCTCGGGCGCCCGGAGCCCATGGATCCGACTTCGTGGGAAGCAACCGCGGTGGAGCAAAACTGGTCTATTCAGGCGGCCCTGAGGCAACTCAATGCCAGCGAAGCCAGCCTGAAAGCGGCAAAGTCCGGTCATTTGCCAACCCTTGAGCTGAGCGCCTCCTACCAGGAAACCAGTCTGGAGAACGCCCTTTTTACCCAGCAGGAGCGCAGCCAGTCCGTTGCCTCACTGTCACTGACCATCCCGCTCTACACGGGCGGCGGCACCCAGGCCGGCGCCCGGGAACAGCGTTCGCTGGTCACCGCCGCCGAACAGGACCTGAATACGGTGCGCCGGGATGTACAGGTGAACACCCGCAGCCTGTTCCTGACCGTTAACAACAACGTGGAAACCGCATCCGCCCTTGAGCAAACCATCATCTCCCGCCGCAGTGCACTGGATGCAACCCGCGCCGGCTATGATGTAGGTACCCGGAACATTGTGGAAGTGCTGGATGCCGAACGCGCTTACTACGTGGCGCTGCGGGATTACGCCAACGCCCGGTATGACTACGTGATCAACACCCTGCAACTGAAGCAGGCGGCAGGCACCCTGAGCCCGCAGGACCTGATTGATCTGAACAACTGGCTCAGCGAAGGCGCCCGGGGCATTGAAGCTCTGGCCGAAGAAGGAAAAACACTGGACGACCCGATGCAGTAAGCGGGCTAACCGTGCTGAATTCCGGGTGCCAGCGCGGCACCCGGAGTTACAACCGCTCCGTAATACCCTCCACGACCTTATCCAGCGCACCCCGGTTCTTGTTGACTACCGCCAATGCCCGCTCACCGTATGCCTTCAGCGCCTCCGGGTCGTCTATCAGTGAACAGATTGCCCGGGCCAGCTCATCCGCATTTTCGACCAACTGGACACCCTGATCATCCAGTAAGCGCTGATAAATTGTCTCGAAATTAAACACATGAGTGCCGGAGAATACCGGAATGCCCCAGGCCGCAGGCTCCAGCGGATTGTGCCCTCCCCGCTCAATGAGGGAACCACCGACAAAGGCAACGTCGGAGGCACCGTACAACATCAGCAGCTCGCCCATGGTATCCCCCAGATAGACCTGAATCTCTGACGCCAGGGGGCCCCGCGCAACGGACCGGCGCGCCAGCCTGAGGCCCCGCGCTTCGGTCAGTGCAGCGACATCATCAAAGCGCTCAGGATGGCGTGGCACAATCACCAGCAGCGCCTCCGGAAACGAGGCAAGAATCGTTTTGTGGGCCGCCAGGATCTGCTGATCCTCGCCGTCGTGGGTGCTGGCCGCGATCCACACCGGCCGGGCGGCACCCAGTTGTGCCCGCAGGTTGGCCGATTCGGCTTTCAGGGCTTCGGTAATATCCACATCGAATTTGATGCTGCCGGTAACCGACACCGATTCCGGCTGCGCGCCGATTCTCAGGAACCGCCCGGCGTCCTCGTCGGCCTGCGCTGCGATCCAGCACAGGCTGCGCAGCAGGGGTTTCACCAGCGAGGCAACCCTCTCGTATCCCCGGGCAGAGCGCTCGGAGAGCCGGGCATTGATCAGAAATATCGGTACGCCCCCACGATAGGTGTTGGCAATCATGTTCGGCCAGAGTTCGGTTTCCATGATCACCAGTGCCCGTGGCCGCACCCGCTCCGCGAAACGGCGAACAGCTCCCGGCGTATCGTAAGGGGAGTAGGCGTAACGGACGGAATCCCCGAACATGGCCCGGGCTCTAGCCGATCCGGTGGCCGTCATCGCGGTCATCAGAATTGGAATATCGGGGCGGCGGCGCAGCAGCGCCTTGACCAGAGGGGCGGCGGCAATGGTTTCTCCCACCGATACCGCATGCACCCAGATCACCGGCTCGTCGGATCGCTCCACGTAGCCCAGCCGCTCCTGCCAGCGATGCCACGCATCCGGATTGCGCCGACCGATCCACCACAGGCGCAACAGCACAAAGGGCAACGCTATGCGAAAGAACAGTGAATACAGAAAATGAAGCATGGAGTCTCCGGGACCGGCATTTCGGAGGCATTCTACCGAAACACACCCGGATTCGCCCACACTGCTACTTTAGTCGACGGGAAACACCCTGCTAAACTCCGGTTCTGATTCCAATTTACAGACGAGATTGCCCCAGCGTGAGCAAGCGCCCTCCCAGAAAACGCGACACCCGATATTCCAGTTATCGCCATCCACGCTGGTGGCCCACCTGGCTTGGCATTGCCATGATGTGGCTGATGTCCCGCCTGCCGCTTCGGTGGCAATGGCAGCTTGGCAGACTGATAGGCGAGCTCGCCTATCGGCTGATTCCCCGCCGGCGCCACATAACCGAGGTCAACATACGCCTTTGTTTTCCTGAGCTCTCCCCGGCTGAGCAGCAACAACTGGTGCGCAAAGCGTTCCACTCCAACGGCATCGGCATTATGGAGATCGGGCTGGCGTGGTTTCGCGACCCGAAAACCTATTTGCCGGTGACCAACGTTCACGGCCTGGAATATCTCAATGCCGCCCTGGAGAAAGGCAATGGCGTGTTGCTGCTGGGCGGTCATTACAGCACCCTGGATCTTGGCGGCAGCCTGGTCACGGAATTCATCGAAGCGGATGTGATGCAGCGGGACCACAACAACCCGCTGATGAACGCCGTTATGACCCGGGCGCGGGAACGCCGTTATGGCACCGCTCTGGACAGCAAAAACCTGCGGGGCCTGCTGAAACAGCTCAAACTGAACCGGGTGGTCTGGTACGCCACCGATCAGGATTACGGCCGCAAGGGCATTGTATTTGCGCCCTTTTTCGGCGTGCCCGCAGGCTCGATTACCGCCACCTCGCGCATTGCCGAGCGCAGTGGGTGCGCGGTGGTTCCGTTCAGCCATTTCCGCCGTGAGCGGGAACCTGGCTACGACATCTACTTCCACCCGCCGCTGGAGGACTTTCCGTCGGGAGACGACCTGACCGACGCCACGCTGGTGAATCAGACGATCGAACAGCAAGTGCGCCACAATCCCGACCAGTACCTGTGGATGCATCGGCGGTTCAAAACCCGCCCGTCCAGAGACGATCCGGACCTGTACCACGAGGACACACGCTGAATGGCTTCCGACGCCCCGACCGTGTGGCTACTGACCGACAACAAACCCGGGCACCGTAACCAGCTCAAGGGCCTGGGCAATCGCCTGCGGGTCAACGCCGGCGCTGCCACCCACTGGATCGACGCGCCGGCACTGAACGTCTCCCTGTGGCGCGCCGTTACCGGCCTGCCCCCGGCCATGCCCCCCGGGTTGCCCGCACCGAACCTGATCATTGCAGCCGGCACCGCAACGCACCGGTTACTGCTTGCCCTGCGCCGTAAACCGGGCGCCAGAACCGTGGTGTTGATGAAGCCGGCATTTCCTTTGAGCTGGGTGAACGCCGCCATTGTCCCGGAACACGATCGGTTGCCGGCAGGCAAACGGACGCTGCTCACCGAGGGCTGCATCAATAGCGTGACGCCGCTGGCCCGCATTACCGACAAACCGGAAGCACTGATTCTGGTCGGCGGGCCTTCACCCCATTTTCGCTGGGACGACGACGTGGTGTTCGACCAGATCAGCTACCTGATCGCGACCTACCCGTCCTGGCGCTGGACCATTTCCGGCTCGCGGCGCACGCCGGAGACACTGTCGAAGCGCCTTCAGGGGCTGGACGGCCTCAAGGTCACCGTGGCGGACCCACAGCGCACCCATGCCGACTGGCTACCCCATCAACTGGCCGCGTCACGCGCGGTATGGATAACGCCGGACAGCCTGTCTATGGTCAGCGAAGCCGCCACCTCCGGTGTGCCAGCCGGGCTGCTGCAACTCACGCCGAACAGCGGCAGCCGGGTTGCCGACGGGGTAAACCGGATGGTGGAACGGGGGCATGTCGCACGCTGGAGCGATCATGCCGCGGTCATGGGCGGTGCGCCTCAGGACCACCATCGCCTGTGGGAGGCCGACCGTGCGGCCAAATGGCTCATTCAGCGGTTCCTGACGGGAGGGCGGCGGTGAAGATTGTTCAGATTCTGCCAGCCCTCAACAGCGGCGGCGTAGAGCGCGGCACCGTGGAGTTTGCTGCGGAACTGGTCCGCCGCGGCCACGAATCCATCGTGGTCTCCAATGGCGGCCCGCTGGTTCGCCAGCTCGAGGCCCAGGGGTCGGTGCATATCGCGCAGCCCGTTCACCGCAAGTCCCCCGTTTCGTTCGGTCAGATCCTCCCGCTGCGGCGTTTGTTGCAGGCGCTCCAGCCGGATGTGGTGCACGTGCGATCGCGCATGCCCGCCTGGATCACCCGGCTGGCGTTACGGGGCATTCCGGCGAATCAGCGACCGGTGGTGGTCTCCACCTTTCACGGCATGTATTCGGTGAATCCGTACAGCGCCATCATGGCCAAAGCGGACCACATCATCGCCGTCTCCGATTGCGTGCGCCATTACATACTCGATCACTTCAAGGTAGCCGAAAACAAGCTGACGGTGATCCAGCGCGGCGTCGATGTGGACAGCTTTCGCAGCCAGAGGCTCTGCGCCAACTGGGCGACGGCACTTACACAAGAGCATCCGCAACTTGCTGGCAAACGCCTGATCATGATGCCGGGCCGGATTTCCCGCTGGAAAGGCCAGCTGCTATTTCTGGAGGCCATGGCCGAGATCGTGCGCCAGAATCCTGATTGCCACGGCATCGTGGTGGGTGGTGTAGAGCCGGGCAAGGATCGCTTCATGGATGAGCTGCTCGCGCGGCGGGCACAGCTGGGGCTGGACACCCACATCACGTTCCTCGGCCAGCGTCGTGACATGGCCGAGCTGTACCTCGCCTCGGATCTGGTCTGCCATATGTCCACCAAACCCGAACCCTTCGGCCGCACGGTGACCGAAGCCCTGGCCTCCGGCACCCCGGTAGTGGCGTTCGATCGCGGCGGTGCCGCCGAGACCCTGCGCGCCTGTTTCCCAGAGGGACTGGTAGAACCGGATAATACCCACCACTTTGCCACCGCCGCACTGCGCCTGTTGAGCCAGCCGGTTCCAACGATCGAGGTGCCGGAGCGGTTCCACCTGAAAGCGCAGACCGAGGCGACGCTGGCGATCTACCAACGCCTGGTCGCCGGGCGCAAGGTCTGATCGTGGCCACCGGCCTGACCATTGCCATGATACTTGCGACCCCCGGCACCGGCTGGGGTGGTATGGAACGGCACACAGTGGAGCTCGCTGCGGCTCTTGCGGCCCGAGGACACCGGGTGCATGTTCTGGCACACCGGGCCTACCAGGGCCGTTTCCCGGCCGCCGTCACGGTACACCCGCTTCCCCTGCAACTCGGCCGGCGCAACCCCTGGCTCCGGTTCCGGCTGCAACGGACCTTGCGGGCAATTGCCCCGGACATAACCCACGCCCAGGGCAACAAAGGGGCGAGCCTGCTCACCATTGCCCGGCGCTACGCTGGCGCCACCATCGGCACGTTGCACGGCACCAAGCGATCTCACACGCCGTTTGCGAAACTGGAGGGCGTTATCGCCGTCAGCGGGGACATTCTGGCGACGCTGCCCCACCCCAATAAGCGCCTGATCCATAACGGCGTGGCACCGCCTTCCGAGGTTGCGGCAACGGGCGCCACCCTCGTGCCGATCCCGCAGCATCGCCCGATTGCGCTTGCCGCCGGTCGCCTGGAGCCCGTCAAACAGTTCGACCGCCTGATTCAGGCGTGGGTTGACGCCGGCGTTCCCGGCACGCTGGTCATTCTCGGGGAGGGAAGTGAACGAACCCGGCTCACCGCGCTGATCAAAAGCCTGGGCGTGGAAGACCGGGTACTGTTGCCCGGTTTCGAGGCGAATACAGAGGCATGGCTAAAGGCGGCGTCTGCCTGCGTGATCAGTTCCCGTCGGGAGGGGTTTCCGTACATCCTGGTGGAAGCCCTGCTGGCCCGCTGCCCGGTGATCGCCACGCCGGTCAGCGGTGTGCGCGACATCCTGCCGCCGGCATTTGTGGCCGGCTCCGATAACGTCGACGACCTGAGCCGCCTGCTTGCCCTTCACCTTCAGGCGCCGCAATTACTGGCAGAGCAACAGGCTGCAACCTTTGGGCAGGCCGCGGCCACGCTCACCCTGGACGCCATGGTTATAGCGACCGAGCGGTTTTATCAGCAGCTGATAGCGCAACACTTCCCAGCGCAGCGATGACTTCTCTGGCCACCAGCTGGTGGCCGTCAGCGGTCAGGTGCGTGCCGTCGGCCATCAGGCACTCCGCGCGACGCTGCCAGAGCTGGCTGTATGCATCGGCGACTACGGCGTTGGGGTGTTGCTCCGCCAGCGCACGCAAGGCCCGGTTATAAGTCTCGATGCGGGGATTCCGGGGCTCGTCCAGATTCGGGGGTGTGGCGACGAGCACAAAACGGGTCGCCGGTGCCGAGCGGATAACCGTGCCGATGTTGCCAAGGTATTCCTGCAAAGGCACCTGTTCCACCGCACCCAGCCGCTCCAGGAGAGAAAACCGGCGGCCGAGTTTCTTGATCTTCTTCACCACTTTACGGGCGATCTTGCGCAGCGGATGATCCGGGTAGTACAACACGTAAGGTGCACCGCGGAACACCTGCCACGAATCCACCAGTCCATACTGGATGAACGCGATCCGGTAACCGGCCGGCGGAAAAGCCTGCGCGTAACGGAGCAGTTCCCGCGTGGTGCTCATGGTGTGGCCGCAATTGATGAGCTCGAGGCGGAAATGCTCGGCAACCAGTTCCGGCCACAGCGGGTCGTGGTAATCTGGCAGACCTTCGGTGTTACAGTCGCCGTAGGCAATACAGCGCTCAGACATAACTCCTTCTCCATGATTGCGACGGCGAGGCTCTTTTCGACACATGACCGGTTCAGCTGATACAGATGATTGACCTTGGTGCCAGCCAGCCTTTCGCTTCAGGCTACAACCGTCACTGCTTCCGGCACCCGGACGACCCGCTATTGTGTCTGAAAGTCTTGCGCCCTGAAAACATCGAGGCGCGCTATCAGCGCCAGCCCCTGGCCAAGAAACTGCTGGGCAAACGCCGTATTGACGATAACGCCCAGGAGCTGAAGGCCCACCAACAAAGCGCCATTCAGCGGTTGCTGTCACAAGGCCATGCCGAAACGGTATGGCAGCATCTGCCGCGTTTTCATGGCTCGCAACCCACCACCCTGGGGCACGCCAATGTCAGTGAACTCTTGCTGGACGATCAACAGCAGCCGGCGCCGACACTGGAACAGTACCTTCAACGCCGGGGCTTTGACCAACCGATGGCAGACGCCGTCCGCCGTTTCTGCCATTGGTTGCAGCACACCGGGATACTTACCCGCAACCTTCTGCCCCACAATCTGGTGATCGTCACCCGCAACCACCAGCCGGAACTGTTCCTGGTGGACGGGCTTGGAGCCCCCACCATTCCAGACAAGCTGGCCGCGCTGCCGGCCTGGCGACAACGCTACATTGCCCGACGCATCCAGCGTTTCTATCGCCGTATTGAGTGGGAATTGGGCGACCGGGCACACAGCTGGGAGCAGTCCCAGAAACTGTAGATTCGCCGCGGTATCTTGCCGCCCCGACTCGATGGTGATAGCTTCCGCTCAGTCAGATAATGAGAGATGAACCTCCGATCCATGGCCGTGTCGAAAGCAACTTTCCTGATTCTCGCCCTCAAACTCGCCGGCAAGCTTTCCTTGCGGGGTGCCCAGCGTATCGGCCGGTTGCTTGGCACGCTCGGCTGGATCACCAACAGCAGATCCCGCAAAGTAACGGAAACCAACCTGCGCATCTGCCTACCGGAAATACCTGCCGACAAGCGCCGGGACCTGGCCCGCTCCAGCCTTCGCCATACTGGCCAGACCCTGATGGAAATCCCACTGATGTGGGAATGGCCGGTCGAGGATTGCCTGGGGCTTATCCGGGAAATCGAGGGTGAGCACCTGTTGGACGCCGCGATGGCCAGAGGCAAAGGACTGGTACTGCTGGCGCCCCACCTCGGTAACTGGGAACTGACCGGCCTGTACTTCTCCTCGCGCCATAAAATGGCCGCACTGTACAGCCCGCCCCATATACGAGAGTTCGAAGATTATATGATCCGGGTGCGTGGCCGTGTCGGCTCCGAGTTGGTTCGTGGTGACCGGCGAGGTCTTGCACGGCTGATTACCCTGTTACGGGAGGGCGGCGTTGCCGGCATCCTGCCGGATCAGAGCCCGCGGGCAAAAGGAGTCGCCCACGCGCCGTTCTTTGGCCTGAACGTGCGCACCATGACCCTGGTGTCGAAACTGCTGCAGAAGTCCGGCGCCACGGCTCTGATCACCTTTTCTGAACGCCTGAAGGACGGCAAGGGGTTCCGCCTGGTGATCCGCGAATGCGAACCGAATCTGGATGCAACCGACGCCGTGGTCGCGACGACCGCACTGAATCGCTCCATTGAAAAATGCGTGCGGGAAATTCCCGAACAGTACCAGTGGGAGTACAAACGTTTCCGCCATCTGACCCCGGGAACACCCAACCCGTACAACCCGAAAAAACTGTGCCGCTGACACTTACCCACCCCTCGGTTACCCTCTGGATTACCCCCTGGCCAGTGGTAAGAATCCCTGACAGGCAAGCCGCCGCCGGCGCGTGTATAATAGGCGCCTGACACCAAAACCACACCGGCACGGGCCCGACTGAGTTATGACACCACAATCCATTGGCGTGGTTATCACCACCTACAATTCACCCCTGTGGCTTGGCAAAGTACTGACCGGGTACGAGAACCAGACCTGGAAGGACTTCCGGGTGATTGTCGCCGATGACGGCTCGACCGATGACACCCGCGCCCTGATTGACCGGTTCCGCGAGCGTGGCATTCTGACCATTGACCACGTGTGGCACGAGGACAACGGCTTTCGCAAATGCCAGATCCTCAACAAGGCGATTCAGGAAACCGATTGTGACTACCTGATCTTCACAGACGGCGACTGCATTCCCGAACCGCACTTCATCGAGACCCACCGCAATCTGGCTGAACCCGGGCATTTTCTTTCCGGTGGCTACATCAAGCTCACCATGCCGGTGTCTGAAGCCATTTCTGACGACGATATCCGCAGCGCCGCCATCTTCGATCCGGAATGGCTGGTCCGCAAGGGACAACCGAAAACCCACAAACTGTGGAAGCTGTCCCGCTCGGCTCTGAAAAAGAAGCTGCTGAACGCCGTCACCCCCGCCGCCGCAAGCTGGAACGGCATGAACAGTTCCACCTGGACCAAAGACCTGATCGCCGTCAACGGCTTCAACGAAGACATGCAGTACGGCGGGCTGGACCGGGAACTGGGCGAGCGCCTGTGGAACTACGGCCACAAATCGAAGCAGATCCGCTACAGCACGGTGTGCCTGCATCTGGACCATGCGCGGGGCTATTCCAAGCCGGAAATCTGGGAGAAAAACCGGGCCATTCGCAAGGCGGTGAAAGAGGACCGGACTTACTGGGCCGACAACGGAATCAACAAGAACCCCGCCGCATGAGAACACTGGTCGTCATTCACAGCCTGAAAATGGGTGGCATGGAGCGTGTTGCTGTCAATCTGGCCGACGCCTTCGCGGAAGAGGGCCACGACAGCCACCTGCTGGCCTGTCGCAATCAGCCCAATGACCTGCAGCCAGCCGATAGCGAGGTGAAGCTGCACCATTTTGACCAGCTTCAGGCCCTGCTCAAGTCGGTCATTGGCATCCCGGTCTTTCTGCTGTCACGCCTTCTGCTGGGCGTCATCCTGCCCAAGTCGCACTTCATGTGGGTTGGATGGCTCAACGGGTGGCTGCTCAAACGCCATATCCGCAAACTGGAACGTCGCTACGGGCGCTTCGACCGGATTGTCTTCCGCGGCCTGGGCACCTTCAAATATTTCTGGTCTTTCCGCGATGACCGCAACGTCTACGTTCTGGAAAACGTCATCCACTACGACCGGCCGCTGTGGCAGAAAAAACTGGAATGGAAACTGGTGTTCGACAACCGCCATCTGGCTTGCGTGTCTTCCGGCGTACTGGAATCGGCGCGAGAAGCCTTTGAGAAAGGGCATGTGCAACCGAAAAGCCTGAGGGTGATCACCAACCCCTGCCCGGTCGAACAGATTCAGGCACTGGCTCAGGAAAAAGATCCTGACATCCCTTCCGACCGCTACATCGTCAACGTGGCCCGGTTGGTTCCCCAGAAAGGCCACGCCCTGCTGCTGGAAGCTTTCGCCCGGGCGCGCATTCCCCATCAGTTGGTGATCGTGGGTGAAGGCCCGCTGCGGCATGAGCTTGAGGAGAAGGCCCGCTCGCTGGGCATTGCGAACCGCGTCCTGTTCGCCGGGAAACGCACGAATCCCTACCCCTGGATGCAACGGGCCGATCTGTTCGTCCTTGCCTCCGAATATGAGGGGCTGGGCATCGTACTGACCGAAGCACTGGCCTGCGGCACCCCCATCCTGTCGACGGACAGCCGCGGCGGGGTGCGGTTTGTGTTTCAGGGTGAACTGGAACAGTACCTGACACCGGGCACGCCTGAGGGGCTTGCCCGGGGGCTGGAAGAGACCATTGGCAAGTTGCCGATTGAAGTCAGGCCCGAGTGGCTGGAAGCGTTTCGTGGGAAGACGGTGGTAGACGCGTTTCTAGACTAGCTCATTTGTTCAACGATCGAGCTGATGGCTGGCAGCTTGAGGGTCGCCCCTTCGAAATCATGAGTGGATTCACTCCATTCGCTCAGGAAAATGAAGTCCAGCCCGGCGCGGGAAGCGGCCTCAATATCGTACTGGCTATCACCGACGAAAACGGCCGGCGTCTGTATGGCGCCTGAACCCAGCTCTCTTTTCAGAATATCGTCCTTGTTATCAGGACTGCCATAAATCCCGCCGTCAAAATGCGCATCCAGGCCACGATCGCGAAACACCTCTCGCAATTCCTGCTGGTCACCACCGGATACGACCATCCAGGTCGCGGCCGGCGTCAACTGCCGTAACTGCTCCAGCCCGGAAGCCACGTCGCACTCTCTCAGCCCCTGCTTCACAAAAGCCGCGTAACGCTCAAGCAACTCACTGAGCTCAGCAGCATCGACCGATGGCCGGCCAACGATCCGCTGCAGGAATGTCTCGAACTTCACATAGCGGGATATGCCGCCATTCTTGACATGGTAATCCACCAGGGCAAGGGCCTTGTCCTCGCCATAGGGCTTGGCCGCCTCGTAGAAGGCGTCGGTTTTCACCCGGTTCGAGTTCAGAAGAACCCCATCACAGTCGAACACCCAGGTCCTGTACTGAGTCAAACCAGCCATTTATCTACTCCATCAATTCATTCACGTCGCGAAAGTCACCAAGACGTTCCAGAGCCGACACATGAACCACACCCAGCTGCGCCGGAAAACGCGCCGTCAGCATCATGGCCATGGCAAAACGATGGCAGCCGGCACCCGAAAAAATTGGCTCCCCGCCGGGCCCCAGATGCATCAGGATGCCTCCCACCTCCCGGAAGTTCGTGGGATACAGTTCAGCCCGGGACGGCAGACGCCCTTTCGCCCTCACCTCGTTCCAGATCCCATCAAGCGCTTCAAACCGACGGGCGACATCATCGGGGGTCCGGCATTTGTCCGTTACCCCGCTCGGCGACACGGCGATCCTCCCCAGCATAAAATCGATGGCGCCGGCCTCCTCCCAACTCTTTCCTTCCCGCCAGTGAGACCAGCAATAGGTCAACTTGGGATGACGATCAAAGGTCTGCTCCAGCGAGCCGGGCCAATCCTTTACGACGCGACCCGACATCTGTCTGACGCGAGAACCGAAGAATGCCGCAAGATCCGCTGCCTCGACATAGCGCTGGCACTCTGACGGAGGCACCCAAATGCGCTCGGCATAACGAGGTGCTTCAGTGCCAAACCGCAGCCGGTTGGCGGCATCCTTCCAGAACGCCCTGTGCTGGTACTTGGTAGTCAAATATAACCCTCAATCGAGAAAATAAGGCCTCATCCCTCGGATGATCAGCTGAGTTCAGCCTCAAAAAATAGGCGGTTGGTTTCACGGATCATTCGGTCAAGCCCGAACTCCCGATCAATCCATTCCCGCAGCTCGCCCGGCGGATATACTTTGTTGCCATCAATGATTGCCTGAATGCCCCGTGACAGGGCCGCGACATCATTGATATCGGTCAGAACCCCGTACCTACCCTCCGCCAGCAACTCCTCACTGCCCGGCACACGGGTCGAAACCACCGGCTTTCCATGGCTCAGGGCTTCGTTCAGCACATTCGCCATGCCTTCATTTCTGGAACACAGCAAAAACAGATCTATGCCTCCGAAGAAGCCATCCATATTGGCCTGGTAGCCTAAAAAGTGAATTCTTGACGACTCGGGCCGTTTGGCGATGGCCGCTTTGATCTCCTCTTCAAACTCACCTTCCCCGACGTGAACCACATGGACGTTCTCCGGGAGCTCAGAGAGGATATCCGGCAGCAGGTCGAATCCTTTTTGAGGACTGAAGCGCCCGGCGCAGCCTACAATTACACTGTCTGCCGGCAGGTTGAGCAGAGCCCTGAAATCCGTCGGCCTTGCTTCGACAGGCGGGAGATCAAAGCCGTTGTAGACTCGCACAACATTGCGCTCGTCAAAGAAACGCGGGTGGCTCAACATTTCATTCCGGAGTGAGTCGCTGTTCACCATCAGAATCGCCTTCATCCACCGGAAGATTGCCAGGTACTTTAAAGGGCTTTTTACCCGTCGCGAAATCCCAAGGTAGAGCACCACACGATCCACACCGGCGAGCTTCGACGCCAGAGTCACCAGCCACCAGTCCTTCTTCAGTGCGGCGAACACAACACCTGGCTTAATTTTCCTGAGAATCCTGACGTAGTTTGCAACGACAAAGGCATTGAAATCCCCGCCGCGTGATCTGACCTCAACAACGCTGACATTGTCCAGGCCTTCGAAGCGATCTGCGAAGTAGCCTTGCAGAAGAACCACGTAAACCTGCACGCCTGATTCCCCCAGAAACCGGGCCCGGAGACGCACGTTTTTTTCGATTCCACCCCACACACGTGAGGGGCAAAAGAGAACTGCTCTTTCCATGTTGGCTTGATCCTATCGTGACAATGAAACCGCTTCCCTTTGCGGGACCATCAGCCGGTCTTTCTTTTACGCCTTCTCAGAGTCCGTTTCAGATTCCGAAAACCGAAACTGGCGGCTTCCATACCGGACGCCAACCTGAGCCAGAAAGATGACGCTTCGCCGGGGGCAAGACATTCGCGGGCTTCAGGGCAACTCCTCAGAAACCGGTCAATTTCTCTCGCTTTCTGCAACTGCGGGAGCCACCGGGGCCTCTTCAGCCTGAAATCAATAAATGTAACCTCGTCCCTGACCATCAGAAAATTGGCCAGCTGCGCGTCACTTCTGAGCAATCCACGCCGGTGCAGTGCTCTGAGCGACTGCAGAATCTTATCTGCATCTTGTGGCCCCGCCGGCCGGCCGTCGACAAACCGGTAACAGACAAAAGAGTCAACAACGACACCGTGATGCCGGCACTCGCACGCCAGAACCGGCTCCGGCGTCCCGAACCCCATGGCGGACAGCTGTTCTATATGACGGAAGGTCCGTAGCGCATCACTTTCCCGAAAGCGTGTCAGAAAACGTTCCCACCGACGGCCATTTCTCGCGCGGGGCACTTTCAGCAACAGCGAATCATCCTGAAAACGCACCTTGGCACTCAGCGTTCTCCAGTTGTCACGGAACACTTTTTCCCGCAGCAGAGCTCCTGCGAGGACGTCATCAACCAGCTGTCGGCTGGTCGGCGCGTCCAGGTTGGAAACTACATGTCTATCACCATAATCAAATGAGCAGGACATCGTTAACCTTTAAAAGAGCGCCTTATCCCTGGCTCCATGCGCTTGCTGGAGTTCATCAAGGTAACACTGGAGGCCCATTCCCATTACCTGATTAAAGCGATCGTCGCCGGAAATGCAGCCCTGGCTCCAGAGTCGCCGCATAATCTGATATTGCAGTACGGGGTCATGGGTTTTAATAAAAGAGCGAGTATAGTCGACCGGTTTTGCACCGGCCGGGGTATATCCTGCGAAACGACCGGACGACAACATCAGGTCGGTATTGAAAACACGGATACCGGCAGGATGAAAGCGCAGCAAATCAAGGATCGCGTTGGGACCGGCATTGAAGTGGGTGTCTGGCAGTAGCCACTGGATAGAGGCCAATTGCCTCAGGCCCGGATGTTCCGCCGGAAACAGAGAGCGCCCCTTACGGTTGTGGAATACCGCCCAGCGGATGGCGGCGAACACCGGGCCGTAGTCTGACTCTGCCAACTGATGAGCCTGGGTGTTGTTGTAGTAACTGATGTCCAGGCGCTCCCCCTGGGTTTCAGGGTCACGTCCTTTCTCGCCGCCTCTGTATCCGAATTTTGCAACGATATCGTGGTCATCAATCTCGGCACCCTGTGCCTTGTCGTTGGGCACCGGGCCGACCAGGGCCACACGCTGGCCACGAACGAACGCACCGAATTCGCAATCACGCTCCGCAAGAGGGCCACTGCCATCTTCGATATTTCCGCCGTTGCCACTCTGCAACAAGCGGAAGAACCAGCGAGCTTGCGCAAGGTCATGCCCGAAGCCCCCCAACCGCTCAAGCTTGCCAAGAAGGGCCTCCGCATCCTCGAAGTGCCCGTTTTCGAGCGCAGCATATAGTCCCCGAATGACGACGTCCGAACCCGCGGATTCAGTTGCCAGCGCGTCCGTGATCATTCGACAGAGGCCATGATCTCTGAGGATTCTGCCGGTTTGAAAAAAACCAACGCCGATACACAAGCGATAAAGGTCCAACCAGCATTGAGCGGGGAGCATTTCAGGGGCCATACCACGACCCAGCGTTTCCATTCTGTTTGCGTCAGCGAGATCCAGCTGCGGCTTTCGCAAGGCGCCCTGGCTCAAAAGTTCTCGCCAGAACAACACCAGGTCATGGGGGGCGCGACGGTATCCAATGCGACGCAGCGCACGGTCAAGCACCCCAACCTCTTTTTTCGAGTTCACGGGAGCCTGCTGTGCGGCAACAAACGCCTTTTTCAGGGTATTGAAACGCCACCACCGATCAAGGCGCTTCTTCTTGAGCAACGGATTCATCATTATTCCGGACGCAACCCTGTTAGCCCATGCCGTAAATGGATTGGGTTGCAAGTTCATACCTTGTGGGGGTTACGGAAACAAGCTCTCGCGCTTCCGGTGTTCGCTGATACAGATCCAGCAGTTCTTTCATTTCACGGTTCCGTGGATCATCAGCTCCGTAGCCATCAAAACCGGACATCAACACTCGGGAAGCCTGACCACTCGCTGTGATGGCCAACGCGTAGGCCACCACCAGAGACGTCGGCAGTGTGCACGATGCTTCCGCGAACCGGAAAACACCCGGCTCTACCGAGAGCCCGAAGTCGAGAACCTCTTTCCCCTGCAAAGCGAGTTTCACGTCCTCCGGCAGCATCGACCACGGGGTTATAAGTGGTTGCGGCAGCAAGGTGTGGGCGTGGCAGTCAGCTAACAGCCGAACCGGATGACATGCCACCCTGAGACTGATCAGTTCGGACGAAACAGCCGCTTGCGTATTGAGCGCTATAACAACGGGGTTGCGGCGACGAATGTAATTCTCCAACGCC
Organism: Marinobacter lipolyticus; assembly: GCF_018424605.1. Taxonomy (GTDB): domain Bacteria; phylum Pseudomonadota; class Gammaproteobacteria; order Pseudomonadales; family Oleiphilaceae; genus Marinobacter; species Marinobacter lipolyticus_B. Next base: position 110,003 of record NZ_QTKT01000008.1, read on the forward strand.
CAGCGGTGCCGATACACCCCGGGGCCAGTGCCAAGCAACAGCACTTCTCTATCTCGGAGAAGCGAAGCCGGATTCCAGCAGCCGCTTTGCAGGTCGCCGTAAAAGTGCTTGGCGGCATCCAGCGTGTGGATACTGAACTTTTTACCGCCCTCCACCCGAAGATGCTCGATCGCCGCCAGAATATCTTCCTCATCATAGCGGGAATCACTCAGCATCTCTTGAATGTACGTAGGGTGGATGCCGTATTTGCCAGCAAGATAATAGAAGGGGTTGGTGCCCCAGCCGAACTGCTCCTGCATCGGCCGGAAGTCGCTTCTGACCACCCGCATCAGCGGCACGAGAGAAACCGGCTGCTGGCGCAACTGGGCAATTTCGATCGCCAGCTCTTCCGTTCGGGCATTTCCGGGTCCCCGCCCCATCCCGGTCACTGTCGAATCAACCCAGGTAACACCTTCTCCGAGAGCTGCCAGGGTGTTCTGTAACGCCATACGCAGATTGTCGTGGGTATGGATGCCCAGCTCGCCTTTCCAGTGGCGACGTAACCAGGAAATGATACGGGCCGTTTGCTCCGGTGCCATGCTGCCCATACTGTCGGCGAAATACAGCACATCAATCGGGTATGCCGACGCCTTCCTGGCGATGGCTTCAATTTCACTCTGGGCTCGATCCGCCACCTGCATCAGGTTAAAACCTACCCGATAGCCGCGGCTCCGCAGCCAAACACTGGCCTCAACAGCCTCTTCAAATTCATGGATATGGCAGGCAATGCGCACCACACTGACCGGCGATTCCTCAGCCCGGTTTGGAAACAGCTGGGTCAGGCGATCTTCCAGGGGGTGATCGCCGACCAGTTCAGAGGCGTTAACCATCACACCCAGCGCGAGGGATTCCGGGATGGGCAGGCTGGCGAGGTAAGCGTCCGTCGAGTAGGCGCACGGCCCCTTGAAACCCTTATTGTTCAGCGTCCGCAAACCCATCTCGACGACATCTACTCCGGCAGCCGCCATCGCTTCCAGATAGCGTGCAATCAGGTCTGCGTCGAAGTCCCAATCGTTATAATAACCACCGTCACGCAGGGTGCAGTCGAGGAAAGTTAATGTCTGGCTGTTCATAGAGTGAGTCATCCTGATACGCGGGATCAGACTTCCGAGATCCCGGCAGTGAGCATGGCATCCGCGATCAGGAAGTCCTCTTCCCAGTCAATATCGAACCCCTGAATCTTATCAACCACGTATTTGTAGGGGCGGTCGCCTATCCTGTCCCCTTTGCACCGATAGACATCTGCTGGCGCAAGAAACGCACCACTGTTGATTTCGTACAGGGGCTCCAGAGTCTGGGTTCGGGGCCACTTTTCAACGTTGCGATCGTAGTTGATCGGACGGGCATCGTCCCATAAGAAACCACGCAACTCATTGACTGTCATAAGCGAATCACACCCTTTGTCAATCTGCTCGAAATAGGTTTCGATGATTGAGTCATAAAGGGAGGCAGTCAGAAAAGGGGAGGTAACGTGGGTCCAGAGCAAATGCCCGTCTTCAACCTGTGAACCGGCATATTCAATCAGCTCATCTGTGCTGGTGCTACTGGATGCCAGAGCGTCTTCTCGCAACCGGATCTCCAGCTTGGGTGCGTCAAGTGTTCTGGCAAAATCGATGATTTCTTCATCATTGGTCGAGAGAGTGATTCGATCAATGCGACGGGCTGCGAGGAGCTGCTCAAGCTTGATTTGCAGTAATCCGAAGGGCCGGTCAGCAATCGGCCGGATATTCTTCCTGGGCACCCTTTCGCTGCCCTTGCGGCACGGCAAAAAACAGGTAACAGTCAAATCATCTCCCCCAGAGTTTCCCACGGATTGCTAATAGACCTACTGCGCTAGCCATCAAACCGGATTGGCAGCGCCGGCACTCTTCGATTCCTCACTCTTCAACACGGCCCAGATAAATACGACCATGAACACGAACATGGTAACGCCTATGTTTCGCTCAAGCATACTCTGGGTGAGGTTGACAACGGCGTGGAGCGTAACGAAGAACGCTCCCCCTAGCGCCAGCGCCCTGACCTCCGGAATGGTGGAGCGTGTCTTCTTCATGAACAAACCAATTGCGACGGCGAGCAGCAAGATATAGGCCGCAACTCCCACCACCCCGTACCGGGCCATGACCTCTACATACTGATTGTGAAGGTGGCGGAAGTTCCGGACGGCAGGATGTATCTGCCCTGAGCCGATAAGGTCGTCGATAACCGCTTCCGTCCCGCTCGGACCAGAGCCGATGAGCGGGTTTTCCTGAAACGCCGTCCAACCCGCTTTCCACATGTCCAGGCGGAGGCCAACAGACGTGCCGTTTCGACCTTCTTCGTAATAATCGAAGAACTCGCTGACAGCGACTGTTGCTCTTCGCTCAACGAGATCTACCTGGGCGGCGAAGACAAGCCCAAGACCGATCGACACTGCCATCAGCGCAAGCAACACTTTGCGCTGGATCAAAGGCTGCCAGAAAGCATACATGCCGATAAGGATAACAACGGGCACGGCGACCCAACCGCTCCGGGTTCCAGAAACCATGGAGGCATAAACGCCTCCGACAAAGCCGCACAGCAGCAGGGTTACCCAGAAACGTCGATGGGTTCGTTTTGCGGCCCATAGCAGTCCGGAGAACGCCAGCAGCGCAAGGGCCATTGCGCCGTTGCCATAGTGAATCGGATTGTCGTAAGCCGCGACACGCCCGACACCTTGAAACTCCCACTGATAGACGCCAAACGCCCCAGCCATGATGGCACCCGCTGCGGACAACAGGAAAAACCAACTGGCGCTGATGGAGTATTTCATGACAAACAGCATCACCAGAGAAGCTGCAACATAGCGGGTGGATAGGTCGAACTCCGATACATCCTCGCCGTGGACCAGCAGAATGAGCGCCTGACTGAGGAAAAACAGCCAGAGCACGCCCACCAGCGCCAGAGTTTCCCGATCAACACCGTCCAGCAGCTTTTTCCAGCGAAAGCTCATGAGCGCCAGCAAAAGCACGAGGGAGGGGCCGAATGCATACGCGTCCGGCACCAGGACATAGAAAAGCAGGTAGGAAGCCAGCGCGAGAAACGACAGCCAGGACAATACCCTGTCTCCAACATCCGCCGATGCCACCGTATCCGGATTTGCGATTGAGTTCTGAGTCAAAGGGGTACCGTCTGAGTTAAATAAAGGTTCGTATCGCATGACCATCACGCATTCCGATCGGTTATCCGGCTCTCGTATCCGGCTATCAGTGCCTGCCAGAGCCGTTCTAACCGGGCGGGCTGCAACGGGCGGACACGCTTCTCCACCGACCGGCGCAACCGGCTCAGATTGCGTTCTTTCCAGCGCGCACGCCGGTCGGCGTCAGGATGCAACCGACATCGGTCAAAGTCGATAAGGAATATCCGCTCCCCGGCCACCAGAATGTTGTCGCAGTTAAGGTCGACATGATCCAGCCCGGCGCAATGAAAGCGGGCGATAACCTGACCGACCCGGTGCCACAGCGCCTCGCTGCTCACTTCCGGATGCTCCGGCATGGGCAGCGCCCCTTCGATCCTTTCGATGAGGATGGCTGCCTCATAAGAGAACGCGCCGCGCTTCGCCACCAGCGCGGCGACAGGTCTGGGCACGGGTAATCCCTGGTCATGCAACTCCCGAAGGAGCCGGAACTCCGCGAATGACCGGGTTCTCTCCTCGCCGGTGAACAGGTACCGGCGCTCGGAAACCCGGGCAACCATACCGCCGCGACGATAGTGCCGGAGAACCAGCTGACCGCTGGGCGAATGCACGAACCACGCGCTCCCGCGACCTCCGGCGGACACCGGCTCCGCCTTTCCGCCCCAGTACGTCGGCGAAAACCACTGCTCGTTTACGTCTTCGCAACCGGGTGCGCGGAGCACTGACACCATGACCATGGATACCGAAGTTTGCCCTGCCAAGGCTCGCAAGACGTTGGCCGGGGAGTACGTTAGAATGGCGCACAGTTTACCAACGACACCCCTCCGGCACTACAGCCGCCGGTTAAAGAATCGAAACGGACCGTAACTTGGGCACGCAACCACATACCGCCAGCATCCAATCCATCTGCATTCTGCGCCTGTCCGCCATCGGCGACGTCACTCACGTCATCCCGGTGGTCCTGAGTCTGCAGCAGCAACTACCCGGCGTCCGGATCACCTGGGTTATCGGCAAGATCGAGGCAAAGTTGATTGGCGACCTGCCCGGAGTGGAGTTCATAATCTTCGACAAGAAGGCCGGCCGCCGCGGCTACGCGGAACTTCGCCAGACACTGCGCGGGCGGAATTTCGATGCGCTGCTGCATATGCAGGTGGCCTTCCGCGCCAACCTTGCGGCCGCCATGATTCCCGCCAGGCTGAAGGTGGGCTACGACAAGGCCCGCAGCAAGGATCTTCACAGCCTGTTCATCAACACCCGCATTGCGCCGGCACCGAAACAGCACGTTCGTGACTGTCTGGCGAGCTTCCTGGAACCACTGGGGCTGCAGCCTGCCCCCCCGCGCTGGACCATCCCCTTGTCCGAAAGCGACCACGAATTTGCGAGAACGCACCTGGCCGAGGATCGCCGCAACCTGGTGATCAGCCCCTGTGCCAGCCACACGTTGCGCAACTGGCCGGCCGAACGCTATGCGCGGCTGGCTGACCACGCCATTACGACGCATGGTATGAGGGTCATTCTGGTCGGCAGCCCGGCACCGTTTGAAGCGGAATACTGCGCGGCCATCGAAAATGCCATGAAAGAGAAAGCCCACAATATTTGCGGCAAGGACACCCTGAAACAGCTGACGGCACTGCTCAGCCACGCTGACCTTGCGGTCGCGCCCGACACTGGCCCGGCGCACATCGCCAGCGCCGTGGGTACGGACGTGCTGGGCATATTTGCGGCCAGCAATCCGCATCGCTCGGGCCCCTACAATTCGCTTGGCTGGTGCGTGAACCGCTACCCGGAAGCACTGGCGAAGTTCACCGGCAAGTCGGTGGACGAGGCACGCTGGGGTGCCAAGGCGGAATTCGAGGGGGCAATGGAACTGGTGACGGTGGAGGATGCCACTGCGATGCTGGATGAGTGGGTTGAGGCTCAACGGGTGACTGAAACAACAACGGCGCCGGATCTGGTCTGATCCGGCGCCGTTGTTGCAGGTCAGGTTAGTGCAGCGTCATCCGACCTGCGCGCCCAGACCTGTGAGCCAGCCCATTTACTTGCGGGCTGTGTAGTCCTGGTAAGACTTCTCTTCCACGAAGCGAGAGCCCAGCGCAAGATTGACGTCTTTCTTGATGGCGGCGCGCTTGTCGTTGGTGACGTAGACAGCCCGGGCCAGTTCAATGAACTTCGGGCCAAAATCCTGCGCCGCCTCCTGGTCGCGGATGTCGTCCTCGATCACCCAAAGCTCCTCGTTCACCGCTTTGAGCTGCTTGCGCAGATCAGCAATTTCGGCAGCCTTGTCTTTGACAGCCTCGTCCCAGGTGGCGCTCAGTTCATCGAGCTCAAGCCGGACGTTCTTCAGCTTGGCTTCATCTTTGATGCGCTCGGATTTGATTTCGAGAATGGTGATCTTGTCCAGCACTTCGCCAAACGATACCGGTACTTTGATGACGTCTGCCATTTGCGCGTCCTTCAGAAATAAACGTGTGAAAACAACAAAGCCGCCGGGGTGATAGAGTCCGCGGCGGCTTGCGAACGATGCGGGATCAGCCTTTTACGTGAGTCAGCCAGGCACTGTGTTCGGCTGACTTGCCCTTCACGGCATCGAAGTACATCCCCTGCAGCTTTTCAGTCACCGGGCCACGCTTGCCCTCGCCAATGACGCGGCCGTCCAGCTCACGGATGGGCAGCACCTCGGCAGCGGTGCCGGTGAAGAAGGCTTCATCGGCAATATACACTTCGTCACGGGTGATGCGGCGCTCTTTCACCGGAATATCCAGCTCGCGGGCGAATTCAAGAATGGTGGCGCGGGTGATACCTTCCAGGCAGGAAGTCAGCTCAGGCGTGTGCAGTACGCCATCACGCATGATGAAGATGTTCTCACCGGAACCTTCGGCCACGTAACCTTCGTTGTCCAGCAGCAGGGCTTCCTCACAACCGCTGGCGATGGCTTCGTTCAGGGCCAGCATGGAATTGATGTAGTTGCCGTTGGCCTTCGCCTTGCACATGGTGATGTTGACGTGGTGACGGGTGTAAGAAGAGGTACGCACCTTGATGCCCATCTCCTTCGCCTCCGGCGACATGTAGGACGGCCAGCTCCAGGCCGCCACCATCACATGGACCTGCAGGTTATCGGCGCGCAGACCCATGCCCTCTGAACCCAGAAACACCATCGGGCGCAGGTAGGCTTCGTCGAGGTTGTTTTCCCGAACCGCCGCACACTGGGCCTCGTTCAGCTGTTCCTTGGTGAACGGCATTTTCATGTTCAGGATATGGGCAGAACGGAACAAACGGTCGGTGTGTTCCTTCAGGCGAAAGATCGCCGGGCCATTGGCGGTGTTGTACGCACGTACGCCTTCAAAACAACCCAGTCCATAATGCAGGGTGTGGGTCAGCACGTGGGTTTTGGCTTCCCGCCAGGGAACCATTTCACCATCCAGCCAGATCAGGCCATCGCGATCAGCCATTGACATTGTTTCTGCTCCATACAAGCTTTTTCAGGGAACCGGCATTCTAGCAGGAATTTTTGGCGGAGCGTAAATGTCGCTGGCTACGTCAGCATCACCTTCTCCCACATGCTGCGGATGTACGTCCGCTCTTCCGAAAAGGCATCGCCCTCGACCTGGCTGTTGAGGTTTTGCAAGGCCCGCCGGTGAATGGTGGAACGCAGGGTGATGTAGACTTCCCTCAGCTTTTCCGCATCCGCCACGGCAATCACACCGGCACGCCCCAGCTCTTCCAGTTGGCGGATGTTGTCTGACCACTGGGTGAGTTCCGGGTGCTGACAGCTGTTCGCCAGCATCAGGAACTGCACCATGAATTCAATGTCGATGATGCCGCCGTGATCGTGCTTGATGTGGAACGTGGCCTGCTGGCCGGACTCCGGCGTTCCCAGGCTGGATCGCATTTTCTCCCGCATGCTGACCACCTCCTGGCGCAACGCGTCCCGATCCCGGGTCTGGCATAACAGGTCATGACGCAGGGATTCAAAGGCCGCCAGGGTATCACCGCACCCGGCCACGCCCCGGGCCCGCGCAAGTGCCTGATGCTCCCAGGTCCAGGCATCGTTGCGCTGGTATTTTTCGAAGGCCTGCAGAGTGCTGACCAGCAGCCCGGAATTGCCCGAGGGCCGAAGCCGCATATCCACTTCGTAGAGCTGACCAGAGGGTGTCTGGGTGCTGAGAATGTGTACGATGCGCTGACCGAGCCGTGTGTAGAACACCGCATTATCGATGGGCTTGTCGCCATCGGTGGCCTGCTCGGGATCGGCGTTGTGGACAAACACCAGATCAAGATCCGAGGTGTAGCCCAGCTCAATGCCCCCGAGTTTGCCATATCCGATGATGGCGAAGTCGGTGTCGCAGGCAGAGCCGTCAGCCCGCCGCGGGTAGCCATGACGGCTGACCAGATTGGCAAAGGCAACGTCGACCACATGATCGAGTACCACTTCGGCAATCCAGGTCAGGTAATCGCTCACCTTCATCAACGGCAACGTGCCCTTGAGCTCCGACGCGGCGACCCGCAGGATATGGGCCTTCTTGAAGTGCCGCAGCGACTCCATCTGCTCCTCCAGATCCTCGAACGGAATGCGCAGCATCTGCTGACGCAGATCGTCCTGCAGCTCCTCTTTGGCAGGCGGGTGATACAGGCTTTCCGCATTCAGCAACTCGTCCAGCAGCAAAGGGGTGTCCGCCAGCTGCCTGGCGATCCACGGGCTTTCGCTGCACAGTTTGACCAGTTGGGTTCGTGCGCCGGGGTTCTCCAGCAGCAAAACCATGTAGGCGGTTCGCCGGAGGATGGCTTCGACCAGCTGCAACACCCGCCCCAGCGTCTCGGAAGGGGCATCCACCTGAGTCAGCGCCTGCAGCAGAACCGGCATGAACTGGTTGAGGCGTTTACGGCCCTGGGTCTGCATGACCTGAACCGTGCGGCTGTCGCGTAGATCGTGCAGCAACGCCAGACTGGATTCAGCCGCCTCGTAACCATGATCCGCCAGCCATTGGCCCGCCGCGGTGTCGTCCATTTCCGCCAGCCAGAGCTCGTGCCAGCCCTCTTCCAGCGCTGCAGAATCGTGCTCCTCTTCTTCGGTCGCGATGATATCGGAGAAATGCTGGGCCACCCGTTCGCGGTGGGCGTCCAGTTCCTGCAGACAATCAGCCCAGCTGTCATAGCCCATGATCAGGGCAACGCGCGCCTGGCTCAGTTCGTCTTCGGGCAACAGCTGGGTCTGCTTGTCTTCCATGCCCTGCAACGCGTGTTCGAGATTGCGCAGAAACACATAGGCCGCCCGCAACTCCTTCACCACCGGTGACGGCAACAACTCCAGTTCTTCGAGCTCCTTCAATACGTTCAACAGCTCGCGCTGCTGTAACTCCCGGTCCCGGCCACCCCGGATAAGCTGGAACGCCTGCACCACGAACTCAATCTCGCGAATGCCGCCACTGCCCAGTTTGATGTTGTTTTCCAGGCCTTTGCGGCGGACCTCACGACTGATCATCGCCTTCATGCTGCGCAGCGACTCAAAGGCGCTGAAATCCACGTACTTGCGGTAAACAAAGGGACGCAGGCTGTCCATCAGCGCGCGCCCGGCTTTTTCATCGCCGGCCACCACGCGTGCTTTAACCATAGCGTAGCGTTCCCAGTCCCGCCCCTGATCCTGGTAGTAGGTTTCCAGCGCGGCGAAACTGAGGGCCAGCGCGCCACTCTGCCCGTAGGGCCGCAGTCGCATATCCACGCGGAATACGAATCCGTCGGCGGTGATCTGATCCAGCGCCTGAATCAGCCTCTGCCCCAGCCGGATGAAAAACTGCTGGTTATCGAGGGAACGGCGACCGCCGCGGGTTTCGCCCTTGCCCGGAAACGCAAAAATAAGATCGATGTCGGACGACACGTTCAACTCGCGGCCGCCCAGCTTGCCCATCCCCAGAACCACCATCGATTGCGGGCCTTCCTCGCCGGTGACCGGGTCTTTACCCCAGGGCGTGCCCGCCTGCTCGCAGGCATCCCGGTACAGCCAGTCCAGCGCACCCTGGATGCAGGTGTCCGCAAAGGCGCTGGTGGCGGCAACGGTCTCGTGCATGTCGGCCCATCGCATCAGGTCACGCCAGATAATGCGGAACTGGCTCTCGCGACGGAACTGCCGCAACGCTTTGTGCAGGGACGGCTCATCCTCAACCGCCTCCAGATGCTCCTGCCAGCGCTGCCGTAGATACGCATCGGTGGTCGGCTCGCGCAATGAGAGGGAGGTGACCAGCGCCTCCACCTGATCGGGATGACGCTCAAGGGTCTGTTTGAGGAACACGCTGCGGGCCATGGCGCCGGCCACATCGGCTTCGGCGAGGCCTGCCGTGGCCGTCATCCAGGGGTGTGCCTCACCGGAAAACACCGATGCCCAACCGGCCGCCACGTCGTCGGCAAGCATCTTGGGTAGACCACTCCACGGCTCTGACATAATGCAAACCCCTGTATCTCTGTTATATTTCCCGTACTGTATAACGAACCGCCACCCGACTGAACCGCCCAGGCCCTGAATGCTGCGAAACCGCCGACCACTCAACCCGGAACACCAGCTTACGCATCTTCCGATGTCCGGCATCATTCGGTCACGAATCAAGCGGCTGTTTGCCATACTCGGCGGCCTGCTGGCATTCCAGGCGCTGCTGCTGTGGTGGGTAGAGGATCTTACCCTGTTCGAATCGGTATGGCTGACCATGACCACTCTGGTTACGGTGGGCTACGGGGATTTCGCGCCGCAAACCCCGGTCGGGCGGATCAGTACCATTGCCATCATGTTCGTCAGCGCCATTACCCTGATGACACTGATAGTCAGTGACTTTATTGAATACCGGTTTTACCGCCGGGAACGTATCGTAACCGGACGATGGGTATACAAAATGAAAGACCATATCGTAATCATCAACACCCCCCAGAACGGCGGTGAACAGTATTTCATGCGGTTTGCCTCTCAGGTACGCGCCGTACCCGGATACGAAACCATTCCCATCATCCTGCTGACCCGACAGTTTCCCACCGGCCTTCCGCCGGAACTGTCCGATGTGGGCATGCTGCATTTTCACGGCTCCGGCAGCGATCCCGACGCCTTGAAAGCCGTCCATGCCGGCAGCGCAAAGCATATTGTGGTACTGGCCTCCGACGAATCCGACCCGATCTCCGACAGCCTGACGTTTGATATTGCCCACCGGCTGACCGAAGCCAACCTGGGCCACCGCACAACCGCGGAGTGCGTCAGCGACGGGAACCGCAACCGCTTCAAGACCGCCGGCGTGCGGACAATTATCCGCCCCGTACGCACCTACCCTGAGATCATGGTTCGCGCGGTGGTGGCACCCGGTTCGGAAAAGGTTCTGGAAGACATGTTCAACTACCAGGACGACCACCCCCATCGCTACGACCTGAAGCTGGATGACCTGAACTGGGCCGACATCGTCAGCGCCCTGATCCGCCACGGGATCGGAACGGCACTGGCTTACATCGACAACGATGACGAGGTGGTTTGTCACCCCCCTACCGACGAGGAGATCGAGGGCAAGGGGCTGATTGTGCTGGTCAAATCCCACGACACGCCGGCCGTACAGGTAGTCGAGGAAGCCCTTGAGCGCTATCGCGCCTTCCTCGAGCGGTGGCACGCCTCCCAGGCCGAGGCCGATGCCAGGGCGAATTCCGACAAAGCCTCGAACTAGGCCATCGCCAACGCCAGTTGCAGCTGGCCCAGTTCCGGGCGCTCCGCCAGATCGGTGACCGACTCGTGCGCGGCGACTTCCCCGGCAAATTGCGCGTACTGCTCCGCCGCGCCCTGGTCCCGGGCGCATCGCTCAATCGCCTTGAGGCTATCCTGATCCACCGCCAGCGGCTTTCCCTTCAGCCAGGCGACGCTCAATGCCTGCAGGAAAGCGGAAACGGATAAATCCGGATCGCCGCCCGTCAACGGAGACTCGGGCTCGTGCAGGCCGGCAAGGAAGTAGCCCTGCTCCGCCTTGCTGATCAGGTTCAGAAACACCGGCACGTTATCGGCCAGCGCGCGGGCCCAGGCGACCAGCCGCGAGGCGTCCCCGGTTTTGAGCTCAAACTCCACCTCATTCAGCGGTCGCCGCGAATCACCCGCCAGAATGTGACCGGCATCGATGGCCACCTCAATGACCGTGTCGCCCTCTTCGATCATCACCACCTGGCGTTCAAAATTGGTTTCGAACACCGGTTTCAGTTCCGCCAGATTGACGCCCTGGCCCAACGGCGTGTCGGCCAGCAGCCCGAGATTCAGCTCCGTGCTGAGAAGGGGCCACTCCCATTCCTGGCGACGATGAGCGCCAGCCACGAAGTCTCCCTGGGTTTTCAGGGTCTGAATGAATTGGCTGCCCGCCTGGCGAACCCGCAGCGCCACCCGCTGACGGTTCAGGTCCCCACGCGGGGTATCGTAATACCGGTTGACCAGGGTTTTGCTCGACCCCTCGGTCGCCCCCGGTCGGGACAGCAACCATTTCAGCGCTGATTGTTGACTGACCGGAGTCAGACTGAGTTTTATTTCAAGCTCTTCAGCCACGTCACCACTCCCTCTGATACGTATGAGCAGAATACATAAAAAAACCGGCGACCCGAAGGTCGCCGGTTTTCCGGTTTACGTTCTGATTAGCTGATTAGCGGATCAGAAGTAGTAAACAGCACCAACAGAGGCGATGGAGCGCTCGTCAGATACGCCGGTTGCCTCACCTACACTATCAACCGCACCGTTCTCATCGTAGAGGTATACTTCATCGCCGCCACCCAGGTAGCCTTCGAACTAGACGTACATGTGATCAGACACGTTGTGCAGAGCCTGCAGTGTAATGGTGTCAGCATCACGACCTGCAGCCGGGCTAGAAGCATCATCGTCAAACTGGGTCAGTTCGTAGGACAAAGCGAACTGATTTTTACCCATGGTGTAAATACCCATAATACCGAAGGTATCAGACTCGTCTTTGCGAGTGTGGAATTCACCGGTCAGGCGCAGGTTGTCAGCGTTGAAGCTGGCACGCAGGCCGTAGGTGTTTTCGTTGTTGCCGTCGCTGGTATCGTTGGAGTCCATGGCCACAGCCAGTTCCAGAGCGTCAACTTCGTACACGGCGGCCAGCTGGTAAGGATAGGACTTCTCGTCGCCATCTTTGGTGTCGTCGCCACCATCAAAGCCATCACCGTTGACCTGTACCGCACCCCAGATGGTCAGACCGCCAAAAGACGGTGACATGTACTGGATCAGGTCGCCTTCACCAGTCGTGTAATCAACGCTTTGACTCAGGGTCGCAACTTCATAAAATTCAGAGATTTCGGTAACGGCGCGCTCATAAGTGGAGTCATCGGAACCAACCCAAATCTGGCCGAAGCTGTTGCCCTTGACACCGATATAGGCTTCGTCGATGTTGGCGCCTGACGAATCTTTCTCGTCAGCCCCAAAACCATCCAGCTCAATCTTGAAGAAACCAGTCACACCTGAAGCGATCATGTGATCGTGGGTAACACCCAGAGTAGAACCATTGTCAAAGTGCTCGACACCAGAAGGGCCGCCGTCATAGCTGTCGTGAGCAAGTGCGTACTGGATGTTACCGTAAACAGTCGGCATGGAATCCATCTTCGCTGCCAGCTCGGAAGCGGTCAGAGTCGGATCCTGGGCCAGCGCTGCGCCAGAGAAAGTTGCTGCAGCAACAGAAAATGCGATGAGCGTTTTTTTCATGTTGCGTCTTCCTTTATTGAGTTAACTCAGGTTTTAGCGACGGGTTCTATCCCCGTTCTTTAGACTTCTTACCAGTCAGGCTGGTCAGAGCCTTATTCTATGTCGCCACCATGTCAGTTTTATGACATGGAAGTAACTATTATTTGATTTTTTTCATCCGGCCCAAAATGTAACTTTGCAGCTCAACAACTTACAATAAAAAGTTAAAGCGCTGGATGATGAGCCTGTTGTAATATACCTTTCTGCGTTTTGCAAATTTTTAACGTTACTTTTTTTGCTCTGCTTTCAGCTCTTTTTGGTGCGATTCGCTGCACCTGATCCTTCAGGCAACCCGTGAAGCTTTCCGGTTTTTCATGTTCAAATCCGGGGCCATGATCCATTAACCTTCGAATTATCAAAAGGTTAAGATAAAAAACCTCTCTTCACCCTGCCCACCACCGTCAGATCCTGCCGCTGGGCCGCACCAATCAGGATCACCCATGACGCTCGCGCGCAATTATGGTGCGACAATGTTTCAATTTCAGGAACTGTCTCCCACCTGCAACATAAAAGTCACCGGCCCGTCGTTTATCAGGGAAACTTTCATATCAGCCCCGAACCGACCTCGACCCACCCGCTCACGAGGCAGCAGGCTCTCGGCGCTGCCCAGAAATTCCTGGAACAGCCTTTCGGCCACCGCGGGGGCCGCCGCCGTTGAGAAGCCGGGGCGTGTGCCGGAGCCGGTATCAGCGGCAAGGGTAAACTGGGGAACCACAAGGAGAGCGCCGTCGATGTCCAGCAGGCTTCGATTCATCCGACCCTGGTCATCGGCAAAAACACGGTAACCAACCACTTTCTTTGCCAGCGCCCGAGCCTCTTTCGAACCGTCATTGGGCTCTACCCCTAACAGCAGCAAAAGCCCCGTGGGTATCTCGGCAATAACCTGCTCATCGACGGAAACGCTGGCGGTGGAGACGCGCTGGATAAGCCCTTTCATCGAACTCCTGCGGAAGGACCATTAAGAATTTGCAAGAGTGTATCCATGGGGTTACACAGTGGCAACCCCGGGAGAGGTCAATCAGGCCAAAGTGCCTTTTACTTCCGAAGCCACCTCATCCACACCACGGATCAGGGCATCGACAATGGCAGGTTCCGACGCCGAGTGACCGGCGTCGCGGATTATTCTCAGCTCGGCCCTTGGCCAGACCGAGGTCAGAGCCAGTGCGTTATCCAGCGGGCACACCATATCGTAGCGCCCATGGATAATGACACCGGGGATATCCGCCAGCTTTCCGGCATCGCGTACAATCTGGTCCGGCTCAAGGAAGGCCTGATTCATGAAGTAGTGACATTCGATGCGGGCCAAGGCGATGGCAACATGGGGATGCCCGAAATGCTCGACCACCCGCGGGTTGGGATGGAGCGTGGCACAACGACCTTCCCAGATGGACCAGGCTTTCGCCGCCTGGATCTGCTCCAGCTCATTGGTGCTGGTCAGGCGCTTATAGTAGGCGGAGACCAGGTCGGCCCTTTCCCCCTGGGGAATCGGCGCGAGAAAATCTTCCCAGTAGTCAGGAAAGATCCGGCTAGCTCCCTCCTGATAGAACCAGTGAATGTCTTTCGGGCGGCACAGGAAGATGCCACGGAGCACCAGCCCGAGTACCCGTTCAGGGTGGGTCTGGGCATATACCAGGCTGAGGGTTGACCCCCAGCTGCCGCCGAACAGCAGCCAACGCTCGATACCCAGAAAAGTACGAACCGTTTCCATGTCCGCCACCAGACGATCGGTGCGATTGCCCTCCAATTCCGCCAGCGGAGTGGAGCGCCCGGCCCCCCGCTGATCCATCAAAATGATGCGGTAACGCTCGGCATCGAAAAAACGACGATGATATTCCTCGCATCCACCACCGGGACCACCGTGTACTACAAGCACCGGCATGCCGTCGGGATTACCGCTTTCCTCTATGTACAGCTCATGGGGCGGATCGACAGCGATCCGGTGCTGGGCGTTGGGGCGGATCTCGGGGTAGAGGGTGAGCATGGAGGGCTCCGGATAAAAAGGTATAACCGGAGTGTAGCTGAAGTGAACGAAAAAGGGGCGGGCCATCACTGGCCCGCCCCTCTTCAATCAACGCATGCGGCTCACTTCTTGTTCGCGCGCTTGCGTTCGTTCTCTGTCAGCAGCTTCTTGCGCAGACGCACCGACTTGGGTGTTACTTCCACCAGCTCATCATCGTCGATGAACTCCAGAGCCTGCTCAAGCGTGAACTTGATCGGCGGCACCAGGCCGATGACCTCATCCTTGCCAGAGGCGCGCATGTTATCCAGCTTTTTACCCTTGGTCGGGTTAACCACCAGGTCGTTCTCACGGCTGTGGATACCACACAGCTGGCCTTCGTAGATTTCCTGGCCCGGGTCGAGGAACAGCTTGCCACGGCTCTGCAGGGTTTCCAGCGAGTAGGTCAGTGCCGTACCGGTGGCCATGGACACCAGCACCCCGTTCTGACGACTGGTCATGTCGCCGCCCTTGATCGGACCGTAATGGCTGAACGTGGACGTCAGGATGCCGGAACCGGAGGTCAGTGTCAGGAACGAGTTGCGGAAACCGATCAGCCCACGGGCCGGAATGGTGTACTCCAGACGCATGCGGCCCTTGCCATCCGGGATCATGTTGGTCAGATCGCCTTTACGCAGACCCATCTGCTCCATCAGGGCGCCCTGGTGCTGCTCCTCGATGTCGATGATCACGTTCTCGTAAGGCTCCTGCTTGACGCCGTCAACTTCACGAATCACCACTTCCGGGCGGCCCACGGCCAGCTCGAAATTCTCCCGGCGCATGTTTTCAATCAGGACGGAGAGGTGCAGCTCACCGCGGCCAGACACCTTGAACTTGTCTGCCGAGTCGCCTTCTTCCACCCGCAGTGCCACGTTGTGCAACAGCTCTTTTTCAAGGCGCTCCTTGATGTTGCGGCTGGTGACGAACTTGCCTTCTTTACCACAGAACGGCGAGTCGTTGACCTGGAAGGTCATGGAAACGGTTGGCTCGTCGACCGTCAGCGGCGGCAGGGCCTCAACGCTGCTCTGGTCGCACAGGGTGTCGGAGATATACAGCTCGTCGAGGCCGCTCACGCAAACGATGTCGCCTGCCTGTGCCTCGTCCACTTCCACCCGCTGCAAACCGGAGTGGCCCATGATCTTGAGGATACGGCCCTGACGCTTCTTGCCGTCGGCGCCGATCGCCGTTACCGGCGAGTTGGTCTTGATCTTGCCGCGCATGATCCGGCCAATACCGATAACACCCAGGAAGCTATTGTAGTCCAGCTGGGAGATCTGCATCTGGAACGGACCGTCCAGATTGACGGCGGGCGCCGGCACGTGATCAACGATGGCCTGGAATACGGCGTCCATGTTGTCGTCGAGTTTTTCGTGGTCCATCCCGGCAATGCCGTTCAGAGCGCTGGCGTAAACGATGGGGAAGTCCAGCTGTTCATCGGTGGCGCCCAGGTTGTCGAACAGGTCGAATACCTGGTCCACTACCCAGTCGGGGCGGGCGCCGGGGCGATCAATCTTGTTGACCACCACGATCGGGTGCAGGCCCGCATCAAAGGCTTTCTGGGTCACGAAGCGGGTTTGCGGCATCGGGCCGTCAATGGAATCGACCACCAGCAACACGCAATCCACCATGCTCATCACCCGCTCAACTTCGCCACCGAAGTCGGCGTGGCCCGGGGTATCCACGATGTTGATGTTGTAGCCATTCCATTTCAGCGCGGTGTTCTTTGCCAGAATGGTGATGCCACGCTCTTTTTCCTGGTCGTTGGAATCCATGACCCGCTCGTTCTCGAGCTCCTTGCGGTCCAGCGTGCCGGACTGACGAAGCAACTGGTCAACGAGAGTGGTTTTGCCATGGTCGACGTGGGCGATGATGGCGACATTACGAAGTTTTTCAATCACAAAAATAATCCTGCGGCGTTTGCGGAGCTTCCCTGCAAGGTATTTCCCGATTTTGCATCCGAAAAGCAGCAGGGTATAAATGAAGCGGCGCGCAGTATATCGAAAAGTCCGTGTCGTTAATATGAAGATAAACGCCTATTTGCTGAACACCCCTTATGCACACTTTTAGAGCGCATAACCGCAAAATGCACCATTTTGATGCACCAACAAGGTGCGTAACGCCCGGCCCGGTTCTCAGGTACGCGCCAAAAATGCCCGATCTCCTTGCAGTTGCGCCGTTCTGGCGCACCCTCATCGAATTGGCAAGGCAATTGCTTTAGTCCAGTCAGCCGATTTTGCAGGTAAGACGCCGCGGCTTTTGATAAGCTGCCCCGACCTCAAAACAGATCGGAAGTCAGCCCCGCCTGACCGATCCGGCATAACGAACATGAAATCACCCGCGCAGCGGGTAACACGATGGAGCATGCACAATGTCCAAGACAGTTGATTTGATCAAAGAACACGAAGTGAAATGGATTGACCTGCGTTTCACCGACAGCCGCGGTAAAGAGCAGCACGTAACACTGCCGGCTACCGAAGTGGACGACGACTTCTTCACCGACGGCAAGATGTTCGATGGCTCCTCGATCTCTGGCTGGAAGGGCATCAACGAATCCGACATGATCCTGATGCCGGACGACAGCAGCTCCGTGCTGGATCCGTTCACCGAAGAAACCACACTGAACATTACCTGCGACATCGTTGAGCCCTCTACCATGCAGGGCTACGAGCGCGACCCGCGCTCTGTTGCACGTCGCGCAGAAGAGTACCTGAAGTCCACCGGCATTGCTGACGGCGCGCTGTTCGGCCCGGAGCCCGAGTTTTTTATCTTTGACTCCGTCAAGTGGAAGACCGACATGCAGGGCTCCATGTACGAGCTCTACTCCGAAGAAGCCGCCTGGGTTTCCGGCGAAGACTTCGACCGCAACAACATCGGTCACCGCCCGGGCGTGAAAGGCGGCTACTTCCCGGTTCCGCCGGTCGACAGCCTGCATGACCTGCGTGGCGCCATGTGTGCTGCCATGGAATCCATGGGCCTGGACATCGAAGTTCACCACCACGAAGTGGGCACCGCTGGCCAGTGCGAAATCGGCGTTGGCCCGGCCAACCTGACCAAGAAAGCCGACGAAGTACAGATCCTCAAGTACTGCGTACACAACGTGGCCCATGCCTATGGCAAAACGGCCACCTTCATGCCCAAGCCAGTTGTCGGTGACAACGGTTCCGGTATGCACGTACACATGTCCCTGAGCAAAGACGGCAAGAACCTGTTCGCAGGTGACAGCTATGCAGGCCTGAGCGAAGCTGCTCTGTACTACATCGGCGGTGTGATCAAGCACGCCAAGGCCATCAACGCCTTCACCAACCCGGCCACTAACAGCTACAAGCGCCTGGTACCTGGTTTTGAAGCACCGGTCATGCTGGCTTACTCCGCCCGTAACCGTTCGGCCTCTATCCGTATTCCGTACGTGAACAGCCCGAAAGCACGTCGTATCGAAGTTCGCTTCCCTGACCCGGCGGCCAACCCGTACCTGGCATTCGCGGCCCTGATGATGGCCGGCCTCGACGGCATCCAGAACAAGATCCACCCTGGCGATGCCATGGATAAGGATCTGTACGACCTGCCGAAGGAAGAAGCACTGAACATTCCGAAGGTTGCAGAAACCCTCGCCGAGGCACTGGACTGCCTGGAAGCCGATCACGAGTTCCTGACCCGTGGCGGCGTGTTCACCGAAGACATGATCGCCGGCTACATCGACCTGAAGCGTGGTGAAGTTGAGCGTATCAACATGACCACTCACCCGGTCGAGTTCGAACTGTACTACTCCTGCTAATAGCCCCGGCTATCGACAGGCATGACATGATCTGGTGATCGTGACGAAAAACCCCGCTGCGGCGGGGTTTTTTTGTGCGCTGCGACACACGCCCTGTTGCCCTTAACGATATGTAACTCTTTGATCCCCCAACAGCGTTGAAAACCCCCAGCCTGCCATTGATAATCAGATCATTCCCTCCATGACAGGACAGTGGCATGAACAAACGGTTTGGACTCTTTGCAGGCATCCTGCTTATCGGCGCCGCTCCGGCATTTGCGGAGGTTTATCGCAACGTGGATGCCCAGGGCAATGTCACCTTTTCGGACGAACCCTCTGATGGGGCGGAAGAGGTAAAAGTAAAACCGGTGACCACCGTGACCCTACCGAAACCCGCTGACGTGCAGGAGCCCGAGCAACTGCGCCAGCAGGTCGAGGAAGAAGGTGCGGTTTACCAGAGCGTGCGCATTCTGTCGCCGAGCGATGACCAAGCCTTTCACAGCGGCAGCGGCGATGTCGCCTTCCGCGTCACCAGCCAACCCGCGCTGCAGGAAGGACACCGCTACGAAGTTACCCTCGATGGCCAACCGGTTGGCCAGACCGCCTCGGATACCGTAACCGTTCGCAATGTGTTCCGTGGCACCCATGAGGCCCGGGTCAGCATCATTGACCAGAACGGCGTTCAGGTGAAATCCGGCGACCAGATCACATTCACCATCCACCGCCCCTCCGTAAACAACTGACCTACCCTTCCCTATGCGCGCACCATTTTAGTGCGCGCGCACCACAAAAAAGCCATACTCTGATCTTCAACGGGGCGTTTTATACGCCCCACCACCGGCAACCCCGGACACAACGCACTAGGTCATTGCGTCAGCAGGTCTGTATCAGGCTTGTGCCCGTTAAACGGGCACGCAATCTGAGCCGATTCTCCAGATTGGTTCACTTCTTGCAGAAACCGGAAGATAAGCAGCAATGTCCATCGATCGAGACAGCAGCATGGCCTTCACAGTCACCAAAACCTCTGCCTACAAAAGCATACTGGACAGCCTGACCACCGCCATCCTGGTTCTGGAGGACGGCCTGCGCATACAGTACCTGAACCCCGCTGCTGAGAGCCTGTTCGAGACCAGCATTACCCGCAGTCACGGCCTCCCCATCAACGACATCCTGGTGGATTCCGAAGACGCCCTCACCACCCTGCTGTCCGCGGCGGAGAATGGGCAGTCCTACACGCGGCGCGAGGCCGAGTTTATCCTCACCAGCGGAACGCGGCTCATGGTGGACTACTCGGTTTCGCCCATCAGCCTGGACCCGACCGAACTGCTGATTGAAATTCAGCCGCGGGATCGGCTGCTGCGAATCAGTCGTGAGGAAGACATTATTTCCCAGCAGGAAACCACCCGCATCCTGGTGCGGGGCATGGCCCACGAAATCAAGAACCCGCTGGGCGGGATCCGCGGCGCCGCGCAGTTACTGGACCGGGAGCTGAACGACGAAGGTCAGCGCGAGTACACCCAGGTCATCATCGACGAAGCAGACCGGCTGCGCTCTCTGGTGGACAGAATGCTGGGGCCCAACAAGGCGCTGAAACTGGCGCCCACCAACATTCACGAGGTGCTGGAACGGGTCAAAACCCTGCTGGAAGCCGAAAGTCGCGGGCGCCTGACCTTCCGCCGCGATTACGATCCCAGCCTGCCGGAGTTAGAGGGCGACAAGGAGCAGCTGATCCAGTCCTTTCTCAACATCGCCCGTAACGCCATGGAAGCGGCCTTCGAGAATCAGGCCGAGCACGCCCGCGACGAGATGCCCACCATTACCTTCCGCACCCGCGCGCTCAGGCAGTTCACCATTGGCCACAAGCGACACAGGCTGGTGTGCCGGGTGGACGTAATCGATAACGGCCCGGGTATTCCCCCGGAGCTGTTACAGAACATTTTCTACCCGATGATCAGCGGCCGTGCCAGCGGCACCGGCCTGGGTCTCTCCATTACCCAGAGCATCATCGGGCAACACCACGGGCTGGTTGAGTGCGAAAGCGAGCCCGGAAAAACCGACTTCATCATCTTCCTGCCCCTGGAGGACAATCAATGAGCCAACCGGCAAACGTCTGGATCATAGACGACGATCGCAGTATTCGCTGGGTGCTGGAGCGCGCCCTTAACCAGGCCGGTATGCAGCCCCGGGTCTTCGAGAGCGGCGAAAGCATCATGCTAAGGCTGGAACACGAACAGCCCGACGCCATCATCAGTGACATCCGCATGCCCGGAGTCGACGGCATTACCCTGCTTTCCCAGATTGTGGATGTTCATCCCGATCTGCCGGTCATCATCATGACCGCGCATTCGGACCTGGAAAGTGCCGTCACCAGTTACCAGACCGGCGCCTTCGAGTACCTGCCCAAACCATTCGATGTGGACGATGCGGTGGCCCTGGTCAAGCGCGCGGTGGCTCACAGCCACGAACGTCGGGCGACGGCCGAACCACAGGCGGAAAGCAGCCAGCGCAACACTGAAATCATCGGCGAAGCGCCGGCGATGCAGGAGGTATTCCGGGCCATCGGGCGATTGTCCCACTCCAACATCACCGTACTGATCAACGGCGAGAGCGGCACCGGCAAGGAACTGGTGGCCCAGGCCCTGCACAACCATAGCCCGCGGGCGAATCACCCCTTCATTGCTCTGAACATGGCCGCTATCCCCAAGGACCTGATTGAGTCGGAGCTGTTCGGCCACGAAAAAGGCGCCTTCACCGGTGCCGGTGCCGCCCGCCAGGGCCGCTTCGAACAGGCCAACGGCGGCACCCTGTTTCTCGATGAAATCGGCGACATGCCGGCCGATACCCAGACCCGGCTATTGAGGGTACTGGCCGATGGCGAGTTCTACCGGGTCGGCGGCACCACCCCGATCAAGGTGGACGTACGGATCATTGCCGCCACGCACCAGGATCTGGAAAAGCTGGTGCAGGCCGGCTCGTTCCGGGAAGACCTGTTTCACCGGCTGAACGTCATCCGGGTGCACCTGCCCAAGCTGGCCGAACGCCGGGAAGACATTCCCCGGCTGATGCAGCATTTCCTAAAACGCGCGGCCAAAGAACTGGCGGTGGAGCCGAAGATTCTGCGCGCCGAAGCGGAAGAATACCTCACCACCATGCCCTGGCCGGGTAACGTCCGCCAGCTCGAAAACACCTGTCGCTGGCTCACGGTGATGGCCAGCGGGCGGGAGATTCACATTGATGACCTGCCCCCGGAACTGCTGCACCAGGCGGAAACACCGGCCACCGGCCAGACCTGGCAGGAAGGCTTGCGCAACTGGGCCGAGCAGGAACTCAAGCGTGGTCGGAAGGGCATTCTGGATACCGCCGTGCCGGAGTTCGAGAAGATCATGATTGAATCTGCTCTCAAGCACACCGGCGGTCGCCGGCGGGATGCTTCAATTCTGCTGGGCTGGGGGCGCAATACCCTGACGCGGAAAATCAATGAGCTGGGGATGGATCATCCGGAGGGTGACGAGGACTGACGGATCAGGGGACTTCGCGCCAGTAGATGACCCGATCATGGCCGCGGTAGACGCCGAAGGTGGCGGTTGCGGAGGGAAACTCCAGCGCCCCGTCACTATCCCGGTCGTCCTGAAGCCACTGCGACACCTGCCAGACCAGAGTGTCGGTTCCCTGACTGCCGTTCGGCGCCAGTCGCAGCGGGCCCGCGGTACCGGCGCTGATCGTGCCGGAACTCGCCGCCAGCGTGTGGTGATTACCGGTGTTGTCGATTGCGGCTGTGGACCACCCACTGCATGAATCATCCAGGTTCACCTCGAAATCCCCTGCCCGGAAAAATTCCATCCGGAACGGCATCTGCAACTCACCCACTGTTTCCGGCCCGTATACATTCTCCATGACCAGGCGACCATATCGAACATCAAATGCTGCACCCGGCGTGAAACGGTAGGGCGCAGACTCCGCCTGAACCCCGTCGGTGTCTCCAACACTCTCCAGCGCAAACCGCAGCTCCGGCACAAATGGATCGATTCGGGTAGCCGGCGTTTTTATGTATGAGAAGGCGTCGTCCGTACTGTAGGTAAACTGCATCAGGCCCGGAGCAATAGCCGCCAGAGTGCCGCCCTGCTGGTCCACCGCGACCGCCATCGGCCCATTACCCGCATCAAAAGCCGTTTCGTCCCCGGCTGGTACGGAACGGTTGATCCCCGTAACAGCCAGGCGCTGAAAACCGTCAGCGGTGTAGTTCCGCGTGCGAAGCCCCTGAACCGACAAGGGCTCGATCAGAGCCGAAGGTGGCATCAACCATTCAAAAGGCTGCCCGGTGTAAGTAAAGCTTCCCGGCTCACAGACTGGCGCAAACTCTCCTGGATCGACATTGATGCGGAAACGATCCGGGTAGAAACGTCCAATCGGGGCGCTCCTTCCCTTCGGCAGGTTACGGCCCAAATATGCACCGGCGGGTGGTTCCGTCACGAAACGGAACACCCCCACTTCTGACTGCTGCGCACTGACCACACTGGCGGCGTCGGACGCTCGTTCGTGGCTGTAGCGTGCCGGGGTCACTGTTCCGGTCTCGCCGCCGACGGGCGCCGCTAATTCCACCTGCAGCGGAATGTCCGCCAGGCGGAAATTGGGCGTGCCCGGGTTCCCCGCGCAAAAATCCGTGTCGGCGTCACTCTGCCAGCCCGCTGCCGTGATCGACAGATCAAACGCCTCCCCGGCGCGCACGAACGCCGGGCAAGAGGCATCGCCGGCCGCGCAGTTACCTGCCGAGGCCACACAGAATCCGGCAGGAATGCTCACAAATTCGTCCGCGCCGGGCATCACCAGCCCGGCGTCCTCTGTCGCTTCGGAACCGACATATCGCGCGGTTACCTGAACAAGTCCGGCGTCCGGATAGGTCACCTCCATTTCTGCAATGCCATCCTCGCCGAACGCCAGTTCAAGCCCTGTAGGCGCCGAAGCGCCATTACCGATGGCCTGGCCATTGACTGAGACCGGCCGACTCACTGCACGACCGGCCGGACCGGGATCGACATAATCGGACCAGAATTCGACGGTCTTGGTCTGGTGCTCGAACGCGGGCACGCACTGCTGGGTGACATCGTCCTGCCGCACCGCCTGAACCCGTACAGGTCCGGAAGGCCGATGGGAAATCAGCTCGGGAATGGTAAACGCCAGCCCGGATTCAAAAAACGGCAGTTCGCAATTGCCGGACGAAAGCGAGCCACCCACCTGGCACAACGTGACCGCCTGGGGACGCGTGGAAGGGGTCGATCCGATCACGTCCAGCGTTACCTCACCGGGTGTGGTGTTTTGCAGGGTGGCCTCACCAAAACCGTTGGTCAGCGTTACTCTGTTGCCACCTTGCCAGCCATTAGCCGGTGCCAGGGTTGCCTCTACCGGATCGGTGAACAGCTCCGAACAGTCGGCATTGGCACAGGCGCGAACCTGCAGCGTCTCAGGCTGACAGGTCAGCGCAACACCGTCATGGATGATCTCAAAATGATCGACCTGTTCACCAACCGGATTAATCCTGAGCGCGCAAAGCCCGACGTTATCCAGTTCATGCACGTTGGTTGAGCCCCCCGTGGAACCGGTCAGGGAGAGCAGAAACGTTTCTGGTACTGCGGCCTGATCGGGGTCGGTCAGAACGTCAACCGGGCCGATCAGGGTTTGCAGACCAGCTCCGGTATCCCGCCGGACGGTGACGATTGCCTGATTTGCCGTGCGGGAATCAATGGTGATTTCGTACCGGTGAGGATTATTTGCCCCGGTTCCGTCCACCTCGGGCGTTAATCCGCCACTGTTGGCCAGGAATTTGTAGCCCTCAAGACCACTTCCGGACCCGCGTAAAGTGACCGATTGCGGCGTAAAACCGGCACCACCCACCCGGCCTTCGGAGGCGTTCGCAAAGTTGCCGTATTCGTCCAGCCCGATGCCAAGCCAGCCCCCCGAGAAACCCGGCCCTTCGACCCCGCTTCCCCGGCGCTGCGCGTATCCGAGCGATCCACCATAACTGCCGGGCTGGGGCGTAAAGTTTGCATCGGAGAGCACGAACGCCACCCCGTCAGCGCCGGTTCCGCCGTAGGCGTAGTAATCAAAGGTGAGAACGACCAGATTGTCCGCCCCCGGAATCTCCGCCTGCAAGGTAGCGGCCGTCGCCTGATTGGGTACCGCCTCGGTCATCCTCAGGCGGCCGTCATCGATACCCGGTGTGAAGCTGCCACTGGAGCGCGAGGTGACCCACAACTCCGGATCCAGCACGTTGGCGGAGAAATCGTCCTGGGTTTCGCAGTTCAGAGCCGTCGATTCATCGACTACCTCGATGACAATCTCGTCCGAGCTCCAGAATTGGTACTGCGCACAAAAACCGAAAACCGTATCCGCGCAGAAGAAAGCTTCAAATTCCACGGTGTAAACACCTGGATCATCGAACGTGGTTGACCACTCGGGCACCCGGCTGCAGGGCGATTGGTTACTACCCTGCTGTTCACGAACCGCCCCATCAACGCGCCACTGGTCGACCCAATCCGCATTGAAAAAGGAAGTCTGTGGCGAAGGGCATCCAGAAGCGACCACGGAAAAATCAATTGTGCTCCCCACTTCAACAATCACCGGACCCTGGCTTTGCCCATTGGCAGACAGAACGATGTCGGCGTCGCACAGGCCTTCCAGCAACTCCTGATTTACGTCGCCCTCCGAAAACGACACGTCACGATTGCCCTCGCTGATCGGGCCGGCCGCGGCAAGCGCGCCATTCACGAAAACATTGTTGCCGACCGATATGGCGCCGCCGGCGTAAATCGATCCATTGATCACCACCTGATTGCCCGGGCTGTTGTTACCTCCGGCGATCGTGACGTTGCCGCGGACAACAATAAGTAGATTTCGTGAACTCTCGCCAGCGTTCAGCAACGTACCCCGCCCAATGGTCAAATTGCCGTTCACAAAAATGACGAGCTCTGCTCCCGGCGATAATTCCAGCTCGTAGTTGCCGATGGAGGAGCCGGAGACATAGCGCTCTCCGCCGGATTGAGGGGTTCCGGACGGCGGCCAGCCTCCCTCCGCCCGGGGAACCCCGGAAAGATCCAGCCCTTCACTCCCCAGATTGCCGTTGACGCCATCGGCGTCCCCAAATACCTCGGTACACTGGGCGGCCAGCACATGGGCGCTGCCAAATCCCAGAATAAGGGCCACCAAGATAATCAGCGGGCGAACAATCCTCATCGCACCCTCACCTCTACAACCCGTTCGGCTGCATCCACTCCGCCTCCGCAGCGACCGCGGCTATTAATGGTGTACAGCGTATCGCCACCGCTCCCGGCAACCGCCGAAGCATCTTCCGCGGCACAGCGAATGCGCGCGCTGCAACTACTCAGCGCGTCCTCTGTGAAATTGAGCGTCCAGTCAGCCGGGCACGCCCGCCCCTGATGGAGCACATCGGCCACCGCCACCTGCGCACCGCTTTCTGCCGCAAAAAACGCGCGCTGAGACTGGATCTGCAAACTGACCGCTTCACCGGAACCCTGCTGAATCTGCGCCATGCTGAAAACCACCAGCGCGAGTACGGTGACCACGAAAATGGCTACCGGCAGACCGGCACCCTGTTGATTGATTAATGACTGATCAGGGTACATTGCGGATCTGTACCTCCTGAATGGTGGTGGTAGTTTCATCACTGCCGGTATCGTAGTCCTGCAAGGTCAGGGTGAATTCCACCACCGCGGCGCGCAGTAGCGACGGCGGTGTAACGCGGAAGTTCACCGGGCCAGCCAGATTGGCGGACATCACTTCACGTCGCCCCGCTGAGGGGGGCGCCAGCTGGGTTTCACTGCGACCATAGCCAGTGTGCCGATACAGGTACCGCCCGCTTTGGCAGATACTGACCGGCTCACCTACTGCGAACAGCCTTCGCTCCGGCGATTGCTGCGAGAAGCGGTGCGCGGCGGTGAGCGTAAGGGTAGTATCCGCAACGGTGTCGACCGACGTGGAAACGGGACCGGGATTATTGTTGCCATACAACGCTGAAACGCCCGTGCCGTAGCCGAAGATCACGGCGCGGCTGCCGGCCGGCGGTGGGTCGCTGAAAGGCACAACATCAACCCTGTCAAAACCCGGCCCGCGAGTGCGACGGCTGTAATTGGTCGCCGCCAGCAATGGTAACCACTCGATACACTGACCGTTGACACGGACGGATAAAGGAAAAGCTTCTCGCAGGGACCGGGATAGCTGCTCACCGATGACCACGGCCTGCAATGCCCGTTGCTGCCGGGCGCTCAGATCCAGAGCGCCCCGGGTGGACAGGCTGACAAACTGTACGGACACGGTGGCAACAATGGCCAGCAATACAATGACCATAACCAGTTCGATCAGCGTGAACCCCCGAGAGCGACGCATCAGAAATTCACCCGGTAGAACGTGAACACGAACCGGCCATCTGACGGATCGCGAACGGTGATGTCGACGCGTTTCGCGTCCGGTGCGGGCAGCCCCACCTCGGCACCGGCGCACGTCACCTCCACGGAAACTCTGAAGCTGCCGTAGGCCGCACTGTTCAGGTCTGACCCGTCGGCTTTTTGCGGCACCTCATCATCGATGGCGTTGTAGTCATCAACATCGTCATAGGCAGACCGATCCGGTTCTTCGGTATTTACTGAGCATCCGCTTACTCGCGGTGTGCCACCGATTGGGGTGCTGTCATCGTAACGGCGGGACTGAATTTCATCTGCGTAAAGCTGCGCCAGGGCAACGGCGCGAGTCTGGTTCAGAGGATCGGCGCTGCGGCCTGTCAACAAAGAGAACGCTCCGACTACTCCGGCAATGGCCACACTGATGATCACAATGGTCATCACCAGCTCCACCAGCGTTGCACCGCGGGCGTTCATTTGCCTCATAGACAGGCACCCCGGTACACCGCGCCGAGGGAGCTCAGGCAGGTGGAAAAACTGCTCTGGCCACTGAACACGAACAGAGTGTCGGCACCGTTTGTTGGCACGCCTTTGCTATTGAAATTGATGATCAGTGGCAGGCCGCCACCAACCGAAAGACTGGTGCCCTCACGGGGCAGTTCGAACGTGCGGGCAACAGGCGTTCCGGCGCCGACCACAAACCGGAAGTCGTCGCCCGCCTGTTCCACACGGAGAGAGCCACCCGCGTTGCCCGCCAGCGCTGCCTGCTGGGCAAGCAGCGTGGCGGCGGCAAGTTGCTGGGTGGCCAGCAGGGGAGAGAAGGCCGAACGGCTGGCAAACAGGCCAATGCCCAGAACGGAAAGAGCTCCGATCAGGACGATGACCATGACCAGCTCAACCAGGGTAAACCCCGATGACCTCGGGGCGTTTTTCATTGTCATGCCCCCTCCCGGATTCCCTACAATCAGTCAAACTCTCTCAGGGTAGGTCGGATTACGCTGAGCTAAACCGACCTAACTTTCCGACAGCTCTGATGAATTAACACTCACCATCTGTTTTGTCTGTCGTTACAGTGAGGGTAGCTGCGGTGTCCGCATCAGCGGCAGCTGCGTAGGTAGCCACGCAGCTTCCCACAGTGATAGTGCCTGCATCTTCATCGTAAGCAAGGCCGTCCCCATCGAACTGCGCAGCATCATCAAGAGCATCGATCGCGGGATAACCAAATACGACGTCGATGTCTCCGCCGTCCAGTGACACAGTCTCGGTCGCATCGTCCGTTACTCCATTAGCGAGTGCAGCAGACCTGACGATGCTGATCGCAGACCGAGCAGAACCGAGAGCTCCATCGAATACCGCCGCTCTGGCACTTCCGCCCAAGTCTGCAAACCGTGGCAAAGCGAACGCCGCCAGAATGCCCAAGATCACAATCACCATAACCAGTTCGATCAGGGTGAAACCTTTTTCTTTTCGTGCTGCCATTGAAGTCATTACGTTCATGGTGTTCTCCACTTTTTTGGTTGCTGCTAATTGAATCAGTTAATCGTGGTGACGATGTCACCGTTATCCGTGTCGTAAACGATGGTGCTGCCCTGCCCATCGGCGAGGTATTCGTATTCGCAGTCGTCCCCGGACAGGCCGACCAGATATTCGGTGTCTGCGGCGTTGGTGGTCGCTGCAACCGGCGCGTTTGACTGCAACAAGCCGTTCCATACCTGCAGGCAACGGTTGGCGTTCGGGGCACCGGTGGTGCCGTTGGTGGACGTCGCCCAGCCTTCATCGTTGACTGCAACGTTGTCGTTACCAAAGCCTTCCACCGCGGCCACCGCGCCTGTAGTGCCGTTGGTCACCCACTGCGCCTTGACCAGTGCTACACCCGCACTCAGCGCACCGGCGGTCGCCTGGATACTGGACTGATGCGCCTGCTCCGAAAGCTGCGCAAAACGCGGCAACGCGAACGCGGCCAGAATGGCCAGGATGGCGATCACCACTACCAATTCGATCAGGGTGAACCCTGCCTGTTTCTTCTTGCTTGTGAACTGCATCGTTGATTAGTCCTCTTTCCCGGTTTCTGATTCGTCATGCCAGCGTTTCGCGTCCTGCCGTTGCGCTGATTCTGGTTGTAACGCTACCGGCTCGAGTTTGAGTCCGGTCAGTCGCTCTTCATGCTCCCGCTGTCCATTGTTGTTGCGGTCTGCAAAATCCGTTGTCACTTCCCAGGCAAGAGGCTGGGCCACTTCGGGTGGCCGTCCTCTAAGGGTTATCGGCCGTGCCGGGTTATAGATGAACCAGCCCTCCTGCCTGTGCGCTGTCTTCCTTTCGGTTCGGCTCTGGAAGCACCAGTACCCCGGTGGTGGCAGCGCCCTCCTGCATTGGCCGCGGTAGCGCCCCCACTGATGCTCTAACAGCTCGAAGGGATTCAGTCCTTCGTGCTGCAGCAGGCTCTGATCCCTCGCCAGCATCACCTCCGCGCCCTTAATCACCAGCGCGGATTGCAGCTGGCTTAGCACCAGAGTGGCTGAGACCTGCTCGACCCGGGACGCTTCGCGGTCCACCACATCCAGCACAAACCACCACAACAGAAACAACACCGCCAACGCCACCAACATCCGGAGCCGGCGGCCATTTTTCAGGGCATTGGCGTCCGATAGCCGGGCCGTTGGCACCTAGCCCCGCCCCATAGCCGCCGCGCCCAGATCCCAGATGGGCAGAAATACGCCCAGTGCCAGAATCAGCACCAGGATACCCATGGCCACAATGAGAATGGGCTCGATGGACTCCGCCAGCCGCTTCAGGCCGTAATCCACGTCTTCATCGTAAAAATCGGCGACGTTGTTGAGCATGTCGTCCACCGACCCGGTTTCTTCGCCCACTGCAATCATCTGCAGGATCAGCGGGGTAAACATTCCGCTTTGCCGTGCCGTTCGCAGCAGGCTCTCGCCGCGCTCAATCCCGGCGCGCATGTCCTTGATGTGCAGCGAAATCCACGCATTGTCCGTGGCGTCCGCCACTACCGTCAATGCGTGGGTCACCGGCATGCCCGCGGCCAGCATGCTGGCAAAATTGCGGGCAAACCGGCTCAGGGTGATCAGTTCCAGCAGTGGCCCGATAATCGGTATTCTCAGCTTGTATCGGTCCCAGGTAATGCGGCCCTGTTCGGTCTGTTTCCACTGGCGGAGCAGCAGCCCTGACGCGGCAACTCCGAACAACAGCACGTACCAGTAACCCAGCAGAAAGTTGGAGGTGCCCACCAGTACCTGTGTGAGAAACGGCAGGTCAGCCCCCAGCTTGTTAAACACCGAAGCGAACTTCGGAATCACCAGAAAGTTGACCACCATCAGTGCTGCCAGCAGTGCTACCACCACGAATGTGGGGTAACGCATGGCCTGCTTGAGACGCCGCTTGGTATCACGCTCCAGCTCGAGGATCTCCGACAGCCGCTTGAAGGCGTCGTCCAGCATGCCGGTGTTCTCGCCAACGTGAATCATTGCGATGAACAGGTCGGAAAACACGCCGGGATGGGCCTGCATGGCCGTGGCCATGGTGGTACCGCCTTCCAGCCGTGAGGTCACATCTTCCAGCACCTCCGCCAGCACCGGTGACCGGCTGGTTTCAGCCAGCCCGCGCATGGTGCGGATCAGCGGTATGCCGGCTTTGGTGAGGGCGTGCATCTGGCGGCAGAAGACGATCAGCTCGTCCAGGGTGACCTTCTTGCGAAACAGCGGTACGCGGTTCAGGCGATCGCTCAGGGTAACGGTCTGCTCGTGCTCGCGGATCGACAAGGGTGTGATACCGCGACGCAGCAGCTCCGAGGCGGCCACATCGGCATTCGGTGCAGCCAGCAATCCCTGCTGCACAATGCCACGGCTGTCTTTACCCCGATAACTGAACTGCATTACGGCACGTCCTCACTGAACGCTTCAGCGGCGCGGTGATGCGATTCTTCCAGTGATACGTCGCCCTCGGACGTGGCCGCGACGCGGGCCACTTCTTCCAGCGTGGTCACGCCCTGCAAGGCGTAATCCATGGCGCAGGCTCCCAGTGGGCGGTAATAGCGGCTTTGCCGCGCAGCGTGGGTAAACGCCGACACGTCGCGGCGCCGCAGCGCATCCAGCATCGTCTCGTTCATCTCCAGCATTTCATAGACGCCAACCCGCCCCTTGTAGCCGGTGTTGCTGCACTGGTAACAACCACGACCGCGGACAAACCCCACCTCCAGATCCAGCGGATCCAAATTGAATCCGTCCAGCCAGACCTGCTGCTGGTTTGTGGGCTCACAGGGTTCGCGGCAGTTGTCGCACACGCGGCGCACCAGTCTCTGGGCCACCACCCCCAGCAGCGAACTGGCCACCAGGAACGGCTCGGCGCCCATGTCGATCAGCCGCATGGCGCTGCTGATGGAGTCGTTGGTGTGCAGGGTGGACAACACCAGGTGGCCGGTCATGGCGGCACGCAGGCCAATTTCCACGGTCTCCCGGTCGCGCATTTCACCTACCAGAATCACGTCCGGATCCTGGCGCAACGCGGACCTGAGCACGTTGGCAAACTCGAGACCGATTTTGGGATTGACCTGCACCTGAGTGATACGGGGCAGACGGTATTCCACCGGATCTTCCGCCGTGATGATCTTGACTTCCGGCCGATTCAGCTCCGTCAGCGCACCGTAGAGCGTGGTGGTCTTGCCGCTGCCCGTCGGCCCGGTGACTAGGATCATGCCATGGGGCTTCTTGATCATGCGGCGGAATCGCCCGAGCAGCTCCGCGGGCATGCCGGTGCCATCCAGATTGAGCATGCCCTGGCTCTGATCCAGCAAACGCATGACCACGGATTCGCCATACTGCACCGGCATGGTGGACACCCGCACATCAATGCTGCGCCCCTTGACCCGCACGTTGAAACGGCCGTCCTGGGGCATGCGCTTTTCCGAGATGTTCAGCCCGGCCATCAGTTTCAAACGCAGCACCAGTGCGGAGTTGACCCGCTTTTCTTTCATCACCTGCTCTTGCAGTACACCATCCACCCGCTGGCGAATGCGCACCACCGTCTCATCCGGCTCGATGTGAATGTCCGAGCTGCGGGCCTGTACCGCGTCTTCAAAGAGCGTTTGTAGCAGTTTGACCACCGGCGCTTCCGCGCTCTCGGATTCGGCGGACAGGTTGGCCAGATCGAAGGCGTCGTCACCGAGTTCGTCTTCCAGCTCTTCCGCCAGCGAGGCGATTTCGTCGGTGCGGCGATACACCAGGTCCAGGGTACCGAGCAGTTCGCTCTCCCTTACCACCGCCTGCTTGATGGGTTGCTTCAGCACCCGCACCAGTTCGTCGTAGGCAAAGATGTCCAGCGGGTCCGCCATGCCCACCAGCAGCTCGTCGCCCTGCTTTGCCAGAATGATGCTGCGGAACCGGCGGGCCATGGCCTCCGGCAGTTTTTTCACCAGTTCGTTGTTGAACTGAAAATGGCGCAGCTGGACAAACGGCACATCCAGCTGGCGCGAGAGGAAGTTCAGCAGGTTGTCCTCGTCGACATAGCCCATGTCGATGAGGGTACGCCCGAGCTTGCGGCCGGTATCTTTCTGCTCACGCAGGGCCGTCATCAGCTGTTGCTCGGTAATCACGTCGTTCTGGACCAACAGGTCCCCGATACGGATTTTTTTCTTCGGCTCAGTCATTGATCATCCTGCCCGCAAAGACTGTAAACGTTGGCGAACATACTCTGCCAGGGAGGGCGGAAGCCCCGGCAGCACCGCGGCCTGCTCGAAGGCCCGTCGCGCCGCTTCGGGCTGCCCGCTGGACTCGAGAGTAATGGCCAGCCCGGCCCACCAGGGGGCGCGGCTGTCGTCCCAGGCGATCAGCTCAGCCCAGCGTCTCGCGGCCTCGTCGTTGCGGCCACTCTGGTGCAACAGAGTTGCCAGGGTGACATGGTATTCGCTGTGATCCGCGACCTCAGGCACGCGGGCCTGCAAGGTTGCCAGGGCCGCCGCCAGGCTGCCCCTCGCCAGTAGCGCTCTGGCCCGCAATAACCGCAACGGTGCCGAGGTCTGGGCAACGGGTTCCGGCAACAGCGCCAGCGCCTGATCTGTTTCGCCCTCAATCAGCAGCCTTTTGGCCATCACATGGCGGCTGAGCGGTGCATCCTGGGTTTCAGTCAGCGCCTGCAGCCTTTGCCGGGCTTCTGCCCAGCGCCCGGCGCGCAATAAGCGCCCCAGTTCACGGCTTGTTCTGCGATCAACCACTTCCGGAGTGTCGCGCACCTGTTTGACGCCGGCCGTGTTCGCCACCGGCGCCTCCGCGGATGCCTCAGACGAAGCGGTGCCGACTTGCGGCGACGCTTCCACGGCAGCGTCCTTACGGACCGGGATTCCGACCGTAGTGGGTTGTGGTTCTGGTACCTTCGTTACTGCAGGCTTTAGCTCCGGCTCCCGCTCAGTTGCTGGCGGGGCGGCCTCAAGGTCTGGCTCAGGTTCCGGCGTTACCGGGGCGACGGCCACCATTTGCTCAGGCTCAGTGGCCGTCGCCGGCTCCAGCGCGGGCTCCGGCTCAGCTGCCCGTGACCCAGTCACTGGCGTCGCCGGCTTTTCGAGCTCAGGGGTTTGCTCGGAAAGCAACCACCATCCGGCGAGGACTGCCATCACCAGTGCCGCCGCCATCAGCAACCACAGGCCGCGCTGGCGCCCAGCCCGCGCAGCGATGGGCTGCCCGGTATAGGCAGCCGGTGCTCCGGGCCGCCCCTGCCGTTGCTCCGCGGCACGCAACGCGTCGTTCAGCAGGCTCATAGCCACCTCGCCATCAGGCCGGGCTGACGCGCGCTCTCGGTATCGCGGGCCGCCATTGCAACGTGACGACGCCCCACCTGGCGCTCACCACGCCCCCAGGCCGCCAGCAGGGATTTGTGTGCCAAGATATTGATCAGGCGGGGAATACCGCCGGAGCAGCGGGTCATCAGGCGCAGGGCCGCCGGGGCGAACAGATCGCCGCCGTTGTAACCCGCCTGGGCCAGTCGGTGGCGCAGGTAGTGGCTGACGGAGGCCCGGTCCAGCGGTGCAAGCCGGTGGGCAAACGTGATGCGCTGGCGCAATTGCCGCAGGCTCTCGCGTCTGAGGAGCGTGTCCAGCTCCGGCTGACCAAACAGCACTACCTGCAACAGACGCACGCTCTCGGTTTCCAGGTTGGTCAACAGGCGCAGGGCTTCGATCGTTGCCTCGGGCATGGCCTGGGCCTCATCGATCACCAGTACCACCGGGCGCTGCTCCATCGCCAATGCAATCAACCGCTCGTTCAGGGCCTTGAGCACCTGATGGGTATTGGCGCAACGGGTCACATCCACCCCCAGCTCTTCCGCCACCGCTTCATAGAGGGTGTCCGGCGTCAGGTGTGGATTGGGTATATAGGCGGTGTACGCCTCCTGCTCCAGTTCGTTGAGCAGCAACCGGCACAGCAGCGTCTTGCCGGTACCGACTTCACCGGTGATCTTGATAAAGCCTTCGCGCTGGCGCAACGCAACCAGTAGCAGCTCCAGCGCATCATGATGGCTGGGTGCCCGAAGGAAGTATCGGGTGTTGGGCGTCAATGCAAACGGTGCTTCCTGCAGTCCGAAATGGGTTTCGTACATCTAGGGTCTGGCTTTTTCCGGTGCAGGTTTGACGGATTCCGCAGACTGCAGCAGGTCCCGCAGCACGTTCATACGCTGGCGGCTGGCGGCAATGTCCGCGTTCATTTGTCCGGAGCCGGCCACAACGGGGCGCAGCAGGATAACCAGTTCGCTCTTGCGGGACTGGAAGCGACGCTGCTTGAACAGCTCGCCGAGTAACGGAATCTCACTGAAAAACGGTACCGCGGCGTTATTGTCCTCGCTGGTGTTCTGGATCAGACCGCCGATGACCACAATCTGGCCGCTTTCCGCCCGTATCACACTGTCGGTTTCCCGTACGGTGCTGAGAGCCAGCGGCAGGGTCACGTCGCGGTCGCCCACGGTAATGATCTTTTCCTGGTCGTTCACTTCACTGACCGACGGGTGCACGTGCAGGGTGATGGCGCCGTCTTCGGCAATCTGCGGCGTCACATCCAGAGAGATCCCGGAAAAGAAAGGCGTCAGCTCCACGGAGGTGGAGGTCCGGTCGGTGGCCGTTACCGCCGAGTTGTTGTCATCGAAATCAATATCGGTCACAAAGAACTCATCGGTGCCAACCTTGATCACGGCTTTTTGATTGTTCACCGTGGAAATGCGCGGGCTGGAAAGGATCTGCACGTTGCCTTGCTCCCCCAGCAGTTCAATCAGCCCGGTGAAATCACCGGCCCGCACGCTGGCAGAAAACAGCCCGCCAATATCGGAGGTCTGGATGGCCTGGCCGGCGAGGGCCTGGGCAGTGAAGTCCTCCGGCAAGCCATCCGACGCGGTGATCCGTGACGCGCTCTGCACGTCCGCCCAGTTGATGCCCTGCTGGTAGCCTTCGTTCAGGGTGATTTCCAGGATCTTCGCTTCCAGCACCACCTGACGCTGCATGATCAGCTGGGTACGACGCAGATATTCTTCGACCTGATCCAGTGCGGTGCCATCAGCGCGCACCATTACC
Source organism: Marinobacter lipolyticus (assembly GCF_018424605.1). GTDB lineage: Bacteria > Pseudomonadota > Gammaproteobacteria > Pseudomonadales > Oleiphilaceae > Marinobacter > Marinobacter lipolyticus_B. Next base: position 145,653 of record NZ_QTKT01000008.1, read on the forward strand.
AGCCCCGCCCCGGGATTGACGATGACCTGACGGTCGTCACCAGGGCCCACGATCATTGAGAGCGCCTCGGTGATATCGCTCCAGAAATCCGACTCGGTTGCCGTGGAAATGCGGGTTCCGACCAGGTTGGCGGTTTCGTTACCGCTGCCATCACCGACGTCACGGCTGCTGTCTGCACCGCTGCCGTTGTTCCGTGAACTGCTGACCTGACCGGAACTGACCCGGGTTTCCGAGCCACCCTTGCGCTTGAAGTGCAGGTAATCGATGGGAAAGATCCGGGTGCGGGCGCTGTTTGAGTCCACGCGGAACAAGCGGCCGTTGCGCTGGATATTGAGGCCGTACAGATCTCCGGCGATGTCCATCACTTCCGGAACCGTCACATCACTCAATCGCAGATCAATGGTGGCAGACACTTCCGGATGAACCACCACGTTGTAACGGCTGCCTTCAACCAGCGCCTGGAAAAAGGTGCGCGCGTCCAGCCCCGCGGCATTCACGTCGAAGCGCTCCTCACTGGCTGCACCGGTGGTCAGCGGCGGCAACAGCGCCGCACTGACGTCGGCGGGCACCTGGGCAGTCGCGGCGGGTGCACCCTCGCGGATCGGCACTTGTGGCCCGCGTTCAGCTTCTGCCAGGGTACGGTCGATCTGGTCCGCTGCATCGGTCGAGGTCGCGGAGCTCGTTCTCATCAGCGGATTGTTGCTGCAGGCCGCCAGCGACAGGGCCAGCAGCAGGGTCAGAAAAGTTCTGTATAAAGTCATAGCAGCTCGTTTGTCTGTCATTGCGTCTCCCGCACTTGCGGGAGGGCTTCAAGGCGTAATACCCGTACTCGTCCCTGTTCCAGAATCTCCACACGGTCCGGGTAGATTCGCTGCACCCGGACGCCCTCGAAACGGTCCCCTTCGCGCCGTGGCTGGCCATTGATTACCGCGGTGCGACGATGCTCGCCGATCAGGATCGATGCCACACTCAGGGCTTTCTGGGGACTCGCTTGCGTTGTGCTGGGGCGAAAGTCCGGCGGCCGGGTCGGATCCTGCAGTGCCGCCAGCGCCGCGCCCGCGGGAAGCAGCAGCAATGCCGCCAGCAAAGTTCTGACGCCTCGCCGCACTTCTGTCGGCCAACTCGTTGTAATCAGACTGGTCATATCACACCCCCAGCCAGGCCGGTTCAAGGCTCAGCGTACGCACGCGGATTGTGGCCTCGCCCTCAGGGTAGGCGTCGGCGTCATAACTCAGCTGGCCCCAGCCGAGTCGCTCGTCCACACTTTCCAGCTGTTCCACATAACGCAGGACCTTGAGGTACGGGCCCCGCAGCCGGATCTCAACGTCGTGAGCGTACAGCAGAGGCTCGCCGCCCTCGGTTTCCCCCGGGCCCGCGGCATCTCGATCAGCCGGCGTGTCGGCGTAGACCGGTTGTGGCGTATTCAGGGACATCCCCAGCAGCTCAAGATCGCTCTGCGCCGCCAGAATCGTACGCAACAACGCGACCATGTCCCGGGGCGGTATCAGTCGCCCGGTGGATTCCGCAATCTCCGCATCAAGCCGCGCCAGCCGCTGGTTGCGGGTCTCCAGCAAACGTTTCAGCTCCGCCGACGGATCACTTTCCAGCTGAGTCGTCAGGGTTTGCTGTTGCTCCAGCAGGCGTTGCTGGTTGGCGGCAAGGGTCTCGATCTCACTCTCCATGCGGTCATTGCGGGCCAGCACCGGGGCTACCACCAGCTCCCAACCGACCAGCAGAATCAGTACCAGCGCGGTAACGGTCAGCAGGCCGCGCTCGCGCACCGGCCGTTCGTCAAACCACGACGCCAGCCGGGACCACGCGCGGGATAATGACTGATTCATCGGTCCGCTCCCCCGGAGGTATCCGTGGCGACGCGGAACTGAATCCAGCGCCCGTCTTCCTCCTGCGCAAGTTCGAAGCTGCCGAAAGTGCGGCCGGCAAACGAAGGCTCCGCACCCAGATTCTCCAGCAGAGCCGGGACAGCTGACGCGTCCCGGGTGCCGCCGGACAGGGTTACACGACCAGGGTCAGCCTCCAGCGTGACGCCGGTGAGCCACAATCCCTCTGGTACCTGGCGCGCAAGGGCCGACATCTGACCGGAAAACCCGGGACTGTCGCCGGCGACCAGGTTATCGACCCGCTCGAGCAGCCGTTGACGCCGCACCAGATCGCTGGCGGCTCTCTCCAGCGCCGCCTCAAGCGCGGGGTCCGGGCGCCGGGCACTGACCTCGGCGGACAACTGCGCGACCGAAGATTCCAGCCGCTCGTTCTGCTGCTGCAGCCCGGCCTGACGGGCCTGCAGCTCACCGCCCTGGTAATAGGCAAAGGCGCTGCTGAGGGCAACCATTACGACGGCCAGCACCAACACCGGCACCACCTTCGCCGCCTGCAGGGTTTCGCGGCGGGGCCGCAGTTCCTGGGTGTAAAGGTTGACCTGCTGCGCGCCATCCGGCGCACCCAGGCCTGAGCTCCAGGCCGGAAGGCAGCGGCTGTCCAGCGCAGTGGGAAGTTCAAACGGCGCCCAGTCGACGGTTTCGACGCCGCCTGCCACGTAGGACGACAGCATGGATGACAGCGGCAGCATGCTGTCCCGCGCCACCAGCCGGATGACCGCCGGCGGCACCTGCCCGAGCTGGCTCTCGTAATAATCCAGCGAACGCTGCATCTCCAGTGCCAGAGACTGCACCGCGGTCTCCTGGGTAGAGGCATTTCGAAGGTCATCGGACATCACGTCGAGCCGGCGCGACAGGTACAGCTCTCCGCCCCGGGCGATCACCATCTGGCCATAGGCATCGCGCAGATGCACCAGCGCCGCGCCGCGGCGCTGCGGATCCAGGCGGGCAATCAGGTTGCGCAGGGCCAACTCGGCAACATCCACGGCAACGAGATCGAGCCCCGCGGCCAACACCAGAGCGACCTGCTCGCGCACCAGCGATTTGCGGGCGGCAACCACATTGACCAGCTGGCCGCGACCACGGGCAGCATCGGGCGGAAACTCAAACACGTCGGAAACTGCATCGGTGGGACTGAAATCCAGGAAATCCTTCAGCTTCCACTTCAGGGCATCGCCCAGTTCCGCGTCGTCGATCCCTTCCGGCCGCTCCAGCTGAAAGACCTGATACTTGTCCAGCGGCAGGACCAGCGTGGTAGGCGTGCCCGCCCAGCCATTCTCGTTGACCAGTTGCGCGAGCGCGGTTTCGCGTTTTGCCGGCAGGCACTCGGCGAACCCCGCCCGCTGGCTGGGGGTACCGGGAGACAAAGCCCAGGCTATGCCGTCCGGGCGAATTTCCAGGCACAGTGCCTGCCGGCTCTTTCGTCGTCTCAGTATGCTGGTGATCAGACTTCGGGCCACTCGCCAACCTCGGTGCTTTCTACAGCGCTCAAAATTTGTGCATTTTTTACATTGGCTTACATGATAGATGAGAAGCTGAACCTAACTCCACGTCTTTCCGTGAATTTCACTTCTTTTTGCAAGCCTGTAACAGAAAGGCCCCCGACAAGCGGGGGCTATCCTTAGCGTTCCGAAAAAACGGGGGCGTTCCGTATCAACCTCAGAACGGAATGTCGTCGTCAAAATCGTCCACCGGCTCAGGCATGCTGCCTTGAGAAGGTTGATTGTAGCCACCCGATTGCTGCTGTGGCGGCTGGTTGCCCTGATTCGCCGGCGGCGCGTTGTAATTGGACTGCTGCGGACGACCCGCCGGGGCGCCCTGCCCCATTCCGCCGCCTTCGCCACCACGGCTATCGAGCATCTGCATCTGGCCGTTGATGTCCACCACCACTTCGGTGGTGTAAACGTCCTGGCCTTCCTTGTTCTGCCATTTACGGGTCTGCAGCTTGCCTTCAATGTAGACCTTGGAGCCCTTGCGCAGGTACTGACCGGCCACTTCGGCGATCTTGCCGAACATCACCACCCGGTGCCATTCGGTTTTGGGCACCATCTGACCGGTTTGCCGGTCCTTGTAACTCTCATCGGTTGCAAGGTTGAGGTTCACCACCGCGTTGCCGTTGGGGGTGTAACGGGTATCGGGGTCCTGCCCCAGGTTTCCGATAAGAATGACCTTGTTTACGCCTCGTGCCATGATCTGCTCCTGACTCTGTTTTCTGGGATGGCCCGTCGTCCCTGCGGGCCTCCGGATTTCAAGAACCGTTACCGTGCCGGACAAACGGGAAGTCCGCAAGTAACCCTTTATCAAATTTCTTACGATCCACCTTCAGGTAGGCCGTCCCCGCATCTTCCAGAATCACCACATCCTGAACACCGGGCAGCGCCATCAAGGCATCGTCTATGCTGTCGAACTGACTTTGCGCCACTTCTTTCAACTGTACCACGAAACTGGTGGTGTAACCCGGCGCCGGCATGGTCAGGGCGACCAGGAACCATAGCGTCAGCACGCCCGCCATCAACCATAGCACCCCGCTGACGCCCGCTGTTTCAAGCAGCAGCCCGCCCACGGCACCACCGACAAACGCCCCCATGAACTGGGACGTCGAGTACACCCCCATGGCGGTGCCCTTGCTGGCGGCCGGCGCCTCTTTGCTGATCAGCGATGGCAGCGACGCTTCCAGGAGATTGAAGGCCATGAAGAACAGGAACAGCACGCCCCAGGCCGCGCCCAGGCTGCCTGCCAGTTGAGCCATCCCGAGGGTCGACAGGGTAAGCAGAACAATGGCACCGCACAGCACCGGCTTCATCTTGCGCTTTTTCTCGCCAATGATGATGAACGGCACCATGGCAAAAAAGGAGGTCACCATCACCGTCAGATAGAACCACCAGTGGGACGAGGACGGCAGCCCCAATTGATCCTGCAGCAGCAGGGGAAACACCAGGAAGATCGCGGTCAACGCCAGGTGCAGGGCGAAAATACCGAAATCCAGACGCAGCAGACGGCGGTCGGCCAACACCGTCGCCAGCATGTCCTTCGCCGGATGAGTGTCGGCGCTGATTTTATGTTGATGGGGTGTCGGCACCAGGCGCCAGACAATAACCATCGCTGCCACCGCAAGAATGGCCGTGAGATAGAAGAGGCCGGACAGACCGAATACGGAACCAATCAACGGCCCCAACACCAGCGAGACCGAGAACGACAGCCCGATGGAAATGCCGACCGTGGCCATGGCCTTGGTGCGCTCCTCTTCCCGGGTCAGATCACTCAGCAGCGCCATCAGCACGCTGGCGATGGCGCCGGCACCCTGAAGAATCCGTCCGGCAATGACAACGTATATGGAATCGGTCGAAGCGGCGACCAGACTGCCTGCGGCAAACAGGACGAGCCCTGCGTAGATCATGCGCTTGCGGCCGATGCGGTCCGACAGCAGCCCAAAAGGGATCTGCAACAGCGCCTGACTCAATCCGTAGGCGCCAATGGCGAACCCGATCAACGCAGGCGTAGCGCCGCGGAGATCGTCGCCAAGCAGCACGAAGACCGGCATCACCATGAACAGGCCCAGCATACGCAGAGCGTAGACCGATGCCAGTGCGGCCACTGAGCGCCTTTCCAGTGAATTCATGGGGGAGACTTTCCTCAAAACGGTTTCTGGCGGACCACCGCCGATCCGCAGGCCGGGCATTGTAACAGAACCGGGCAGGCCGCGGCACGGTGGCAAGCCCTATAGTCACTTACCGTCACGGCTTTCGCCGGGCGCAGGATAACACGGTATAATCCCTGTTTTTCTTCGAGCGAGGTGTTATGGATCATATCCAGATCAAAGGTGCGCGAACTCACAATCTGAAGAACATCGACCTGGATATGCCGCGGGACAAGCTGATTGTGATCACCGGCCTGTCCGGCTCCGGCAAGTCCTCTCTTGCCTTTGACACGCTTTACGCTGAGGGCCAGCGGCGCTACGTGGAATCCCTCTCCACCTATGCGCGTCAGTTCCTGTCGATGATGGAAAAGCCGGACGTGGACCACATCGAAGGCCTGTCACCGGCGATTTCCATTGAGCAGAAATCCACCTCCCACAACCCCCGCTCCACGGTCGGCACCATCACCGAGATTTACGATTACCTGCGCCTGCTGTTTGCCCGCGCCGGCGAGCCGCGTTGCCCGGACCACCACCAGCCCCTGGAAGCGCAAACCGTCAGCCAGATGGTGGATCAGGTGCAGGCGATGCCGGAGGACAGCAAGCTGATGATCCTTGCGCCGGTCATTCGTGACCGCAAGGGCGAGCACCTGCAAGTGGTGGAGACAATGCGCAGCCAGGGCTTCATTCGGTTGCGGGTAGACGGCACGGTCTATGACATCGACGACGTGCCGGCTCTGGACAAGAAGCGCAAACACCAGATCGACGTCGTGGTGGATCGGTTCAAGGTCAAGCCTGGCCTGGAACAGCGCCTGGCCGAGAGCTTTGAAACCGCGCTGGCGCTGGCGGACGGCATTGCGCTGATCGCCCCGATGAGCGGCGACGGCGAGGAACACACGTTCTCCGCCCGCTACGCCTGCACCCAATGCGGCTATTCTCTGAGCGAGCTGGAGCCGCGGCTGTTTTCTTTCAACAACCCGGCCGGCGCGTGCCCGACCTGTGACGGGCTCGGCGTGAAACAGTTCTTTGATCCGGAAAAGATCGTCCAGCATCCGGAAGCCAACCTCGCGGCCGGCGCCATCAAGGGCTGGGACCGCCGCGCGGTTTATTATTTCCAGATGCTCACCAGTGTCGCCGAGCATTATGGGGTCGATATGGAAACCCCCTGGGTCGATCTGCCCGAGAGTTTCCAGCAAACCCTGCTGTATGGTTCCGGCAGCGATGACATTCCGTTCCGTTATGTGAACTCCCGCGGCCACATCATGGAGAAGGCCCACCCGTTCGAAGGGATTCTGCCGAACCTGGAACGCCGCTACCGGGAAACCGATTCCCAGAGCATGCGCGAAGAACTGGCGCGCAACCTGAGCACCCAGCCCTGCAAAGACTGCCATGGCTCGCGCCTGCGCCGCAGTGCCCGCCACGTGTTTGTCGAAAACCACAACATTGCGGACGTTACCCACCTGCCGGTTGGCGAAGCACACGACTATTTCGAGACCCTGGCCCTGCCCGGTCGCAAGGGGGAAATCGCCGAGAAAATCCTGAAAGAAGTACGCCAACGCCTGCAGTTCCTGGTAAACGTGGGCCTGGAATACCTGACCCTCGAGCGCAGCGCCGATACGCTGTCCGGCGGCGAGGCCCAGCGCATCCGCCTGGCCAGCCAGATCGGCGCCGGGCTGGTGGGCGTCATGTACATCCTTGATGAACCGTCGATCGGTCTGCACCAGCGCGATAACGACCGCCTACTGGCGACCCTCACCCACCTTCGCGACCTGGGCAACACGGTGATCGTGGTGGAGCATGACGAAGACGCCATTCGCGCCGCAGACCACGTGATCGACATTGGCCCCGGCGCGGGCGTGCACGGTGGCCAGATCATCGCCCAGGGCACCCCGGACCAGATCATCAACAATCCCAAATCTTTGACTGGCCAGTACCTGAACGGCACCCAGGAGATTGCCATACCCGCCACCCGTAACAGCGGCAACGGCAAACAACTGACCCTCACTGGCGCAAGCGGGAACAACCTCCAGGACGTCACCCTGAAGATCCCCCTTGGCGTGATGACCTGCGTCACCGGGGTCTCGGGTTCGGGCAAATCCACGCTCATCAACAGCACCCTATATCCCGTTGCTGCCGCCAAACTGAACAAGGCCACGAGTCTCAACCACTCTCCCTATGGCAAACTCAAGGGCCTTGACCAGCTTGACAAGGTCATCGACATTGACCAGAGCCCGATCGGCCGCACGCCGCGGTCCAATCCGGCCACGTACACCGGGTTGTTCACCCCGATCCGCGAACTGTTTGCAGGCACTCAGGAAGCGCGATCGCGCGGCTACAAGCCTGGCCGCTTCAGCTTCAATGTGAAAGGGGGGCGGTGCGAAGCCTGCCAGGGCGATGGCGTGATCAAGGTGGAAATGCACTTCCTTCCGGACGTTTACGTTCCGTGTGATGTGTGCAAAGGCAAGCGCTACAACCGGGAAACCCTGGAAGTCCGCTACAAGGGCAAGAATATCCACGAAGTGCTGGAAATGACGGTTGAGGAGGGCCGGGAATTTTTTGATCCGGTTCCCTTTATTGCCCGCAAGCTGCAGACCCTAATCGATGTCGGCCTGTCCTATATCCGACTCGGGCAGAGCGCCGTGACTCTCTCCGGCGGCGAAGCCCAGCGGGTCAAACTCGCCAAGGAACTGTCCAAACGGGACACCGGCAAGACACTCTACATCCTGGACGAACCGACCACCGGCCTGCACTTCTATGACATTCAGCAGTTACTGAATGTGCTGCAGCGGCTGCGCGATCACGGCAATACCATCATCGTCATCGAGCACAACCTGGACGTGATCAAGACAGCCGACTGGATTGTGGATCTTGGTCCGGAAGGCGGCTCCGGCGGCGGACAGATCATCGCCGAGGGCACTCCGGAACACGTGGCAAGCGTGGCGGGCTCCCATACCGGTCGATACCTGAAACCCATTCTAAGCCGCTAACCCGAGCCCATAAAAAAAGCCGGAGGATTCCCTCCGGCTTTTTTCTGAACCGAACCGAAAAGCTGCTTACTCTTCGTCTTCGTCCACTTCTTCCGCTTCGATATCCAGCGGACGGCCGACCAGCTCGACGAATGCCATCGGGGCATTATCGCCGGCCCGGAAGCCGCACTTCAGGATACGAAGGTAACCACCCGGACGCTCGCTGTAACGGGGACCCAGCTCATCAAACAGCTTGGCTACCGCCGCATCGTTACGCAGGCGAGAAAACGCCAGACGACGATTCGCGACCGAATCATTCTTTGAGAGCGTGATCAAAGGCTCAGCTACACGACGAAGCTCTTTGGCTTTCGGCAGCGTTGTCTTGATCAGCTCGTGTTCAACCAGTGACGCAGTCATGTTACGGAACATGGCCTTGCGATGCGCACTGGTCCTGCTGAACTTACGACCACTCTTACGATGACGCATTGCTCTTATTCCTTACCTTAAACCAATCGGCGATTAACCGCCCAGAACCCGGTCGTCGCCACGAAGGCTAGCCGGCGGCCAGTTATCAAGACGCATACCCAGTGACAGACCACGGGACGCGAGTACGTCCTTGATCTCGGTCAGCGACTTTTTACCAAGGTTAGGCGTCTTCAGCAGCTCAACTTCAGTGCGCTGAATCAGATCGCCGATGTAGTAGATGTTCTCAGCCTTCAAGCAGTTAGCTGAACGCACAGTCAATTCCAGATCGTCCACCGGACGCAGCAGAATCGGATCAATTTCTTCCTCTTCTTCAACACGCTCAGGCTCTTTCTCATGATCGAAATCAACAAACACAGCCAGTTGCTGCTGGAGAATGGTTGCGGCCCGGCGAATAGCTTCTTCCGGATCGATGGTGCCATTGGTCTCCAGATCAATAACCAGCTTGTCCAGGTCGGTGCGCTGCTCTACCCGTGCACTTTCCACGGCATAAGCAACACGACGGACCGGACTGAAGGTTGCATCCAGCTGCAGGCGTCCGATAGCGCGAGTTTCGTCCTCGTCCAGACCCCGCTGATCGGCCGGCTCATAGCCGCGACCACGGGCAACCTTGAGACGCATGTTCACTTCACCGTTTTCACTCAGGTGACAGATCACATGATCCGGGTTGGTGATCTCGACATCGTGATCCAGCTTGATATCTCCGGCTGTAACAACGCCCGGGCCTTTCTTGCTGAGGGTAACCTCAGCCTCATCCCGACCGCCCATTTTGACAGCCACGCCTTTGAGATTCAGAAGAATCTCAATGACGTCTTCCTGGACACCCTCGATTGCGCTGTACTCATGCAGAACACCGTCAATCTGTGCTTCAGTGATCGCACAGCCCGGCATTGAGGACAAGAGTATACGGCGCAATGCGCTACCCAGGGTATGACCGAAGCCTCTTTCCAGAGGCTCCAGCGTCACCTTGGCGCGCGTGGCGTTTGATTCCTTCACGTCAATGGTACGAGGTGTCAATAACTCATGTACTGAACGCTGCATAGACGCCCCTATCTGCTCTCGTTGCTAACTGGGCTTTACTTCGAGTAAAGCTCGACGATGAGGTTCTCGTTGATGTCGGCCGGCAGTTCAGTACGCTCTGGCACTGACTTGTAAACGCCTGACATCTTGCTGGCGTCGACCTCTACCCAGCTCACCGGTGCGCGGCTTGAAGACAGATCCAGCGCGCCTTTAACGCGGAGCTGGTTTTTTGCCTTTTCACGCACACTCACAACATCACCCGGCTTGACCTGGTAGGAAGGAATGTTCACTACCTTGTCGTTCACCAGGATCGCTTTGTGAGAAACGAGCTGACGGGATTCAGCACGGGTAGAACCAAAACCCATGCGGTAAACAACGTTGTCCAGACGACCTTCAAGAAGCTGCAGCAGGTTTTCACCGGTTGCGCCCTTAATGCGGGCTGCTTCTTTATAGTAGTTGCGGAACTGCTTCTCCAGTACGCCGTAGATACGACGGACTTTCTGTTTTTCACGAAGCTGTACGCCGTACTCGGACAGACGACCGCGACGCGCGCCGTGCATACCCGGCGGAGTCTCGATGTTGCACTTGGAATCGAGCGCGCGAACACCGCTCTTCAGAAAAAGATCTGTCCCTTCACGACGAGACAGCTTGCACTTCGGGCCTGTATAACGAGCCATAATTCACTGTCTCCTGTGTTAGACGCGGCGCTTTTTGGGCGGACGACAGCCGTTATGGGGAATCGGCGTCACATCAGTGATGTTGGTGATCTTGTAGCCACACGCGTTCAGCGCGCGAACTGCAGATTCACGTCCGGGCCCAGGACCCTTAACCTCTACGTCCAGGTTTTTAAGGCCGTATTCAGCAGCCGCATTACCGGCTCTTTCAGCTGCTACCTGCGCAGCAAAAGGTGTACTCTTGCGTGACCCACGGAAACCGGAACCACCAGAGGTAGCCCAGGACAGGACGTTGCCCTGACGGTCAGAAATGGTCACGATAGTGTTGTTGAAGGACGCGTGAATGTGCGCGACGCCATCAACAACCGTCTTTTTCACCTTTTTACGGGTACGTGTACCTGGCTTTGCCATGTTTGCCTACCTGTTACTTACGAATAGGTTTGCGAGGACCTTTACGGGTGCGGGCGTTGGTCTTGGTGCGCTGGCCACGGACCGGAAGGCCATGACGATGACGCAGACCACGGTGACATCCGAGATCCTTCAAACGCTTGATGTTCATCTGTACTTCACGACGCAGATCGCCTTCGACAGACACCTTGCCCACTTCAGTACGAAGTGCTTCAAGCTGCTCGTCGCTCAGGTCTTTGACCTTAAGGTCCGGCTTGACACCGGTAGCGTCGCAAAGCTTCTGAGCTGTTGTCTTGCCAACACCGAAGATGTAGGTCAGCGAGATAACAGCATGTTTGTGATCGGGTATATTGACACCGGCTATACGTGCCATCCAAATTACTCCGCGTTCAAAGCTTTGCTGTGTGAATTTTCCGCCACTATAAAAGGGCGCGAAATAATAGCGCTTGACCCCGTGTGAGGTCAAGCGCCATTAATCGTACCCTCTACAATGCCAGAGCTGAATCCGTGAGGATTAACCCTGACGCTGCTTGTGGCGAGGCTCCGAGCAAATGACTCGTACTGAGCCATTGCGACGAATTACTTTGCAGTTACGGCAAATTTTCTTTACCGAAGCGCGTACTTTCATTGTCGACTCCAGTTTTCAAGGGGAACAGCGTCAGCCGTTCCGACCATAGCCCTTGAGATTGGACTTCTTCATCAGCGATTCATACTGATGCGACATCAGGTGTGACTGCACCTGGGCCATGAAATCCATCACCACGACTACAACAATCAGCAGAGAGGTCCCGCCCAGATAGAACGGTACATTCCCGGCCACCATCAGGAACTGAGGGAACAGGGAAACTGCTGCAATGTACATTGCACCGAACAGCGTCAGCCGGGTCAGTACGCCATCAATATACTTGGCGGTCTGATCACCGGGACGGATGCCCGGAATAAACGCTCCAGAGCGCTTGAGGTTATCCGCAACTTCTTTCGGGTTGTACATCAGCGCTGTGTAGAAGAAGCAGAAGAAGACCACTGCTGCCGCAAACAGGATGATATACAGAGGCTGGCTGGGCGCCAGAGCCTGGGAAATATCGCTGAGCCATTCCATGCCCTCACCCTGACCGAACCACTGCCCCAGCGAAGCCGGAAACAGCAGGATCGACGAGGCAAAGATCGGCGGAATAACACCGGCCATATTCACCTTCAGCGGCAGGTGGCTGGACTGCTGGGCAAATACCCGACGGCCCTGCTGTCGCTTGGCGTAATTGATCGTCAAACGGCGCTGACCGCGTTCCATGAACACCACAAAGCCGACGACGGCAATCGCCAGAACACCGATACCCAGAACGACCAGAAGGCTCATTTCGCCATTCCGTGCCTGCTCCAGTGTCTGACCAATAGCACCGGGCAGCCCGGCAACGATTCCTGCAAAAATCAGCAGGGAAATGCCGTTACCCACGCCACGCTCGGTGATCTGCTCACCCAGCCACATCATAAAGACAGCACCACTTACGAAAGATACAACTGCCACGAAGTGGAAGCTGAAACTGTCGTTGAAGGTGACGCCCTGCGATGCCAGACCGACAGAAATACCGAAGCCCTGAACCAGGGCCAGGATAACCGTACCATACCGCGTATATTGACTGATCTTACGACGACCAGCCTCGCCTTCCTTTTTCAGCTGCTCAAGCTGCGGACTGACCGCAGTCATGAGCTGCATGATAATGGAGGCCGAAATGTACGGCATGATACCGAGTGCGAAGATACTCATGCGCTCAAGCGCACCACCGGAAAACATGTTGAACAGGCTCAGGATCGTGCCCTGGTTCTGATCAAACAATGCTGCCAGGCGGTCTGGGTTGATACCCGGCACCGGGATGTGGGCACCAATCCGGTACACCAGCAATGCCAGGAAGACAAACCAGAGCCGCGAACGCAGCTCTGCCAGTCCTTTACCCGCGCCCGCAGGCAATGATGCTGTCTTGGCCATTTGGTCCTCGACTCGCCTTAGTCTTCGACTTTTCCACCCGCGGCAGTAATCGCCTCGCGTGCGCCCTTGGTCACTCGCAGACCCTTAACGGTTACCGCGCGGCTCAGTTCGCCGGAGAGGATAACCTTAGCTTCGCGAATTTCTTCACGAACGATGTCTGCTTTCTTGAGTGCGTCGAGGTCTACCACATCGCCTTCAACTTTCGCCAGTTCATTCAGGCGAATCTCGGCAACGTAACGCTGCTGACGAGAAGTGAAGCCGAATTTCGGCAGACGACGGGCCAGCGGCTGCTGACCACCCTCGAAACCGGGAGCTACGCTGCCGCCGGAACGGGCTTTCAGACCCTTGTGACCGCGACCACCGGTTTTACCGAGACCGCTACCGATACCACGACCAACGCGCCTTGCGGCCGGACGTGAACCGGGCTCTGGACTAAGTTCGTTCAGACGCATCTTAGTTCTCCTCAACCCGAACCAGGTAATCAACCCGGTTGATCATGCCGCGGATAGACGGAGTATCTTCCACTTCCACGGTGTGACCGATTTTACGAAGACCCAGGCCCTTGACGCACAGTTTGTGCTTGGGCTGACAGCCGATGGGGCTGCGGGTCAGAGTTACTTTGATCGTTTTTGCGTTCGCCATGACTTCAACCCAGAATCTCTTCCACGGTTTTACCGCGCTTGGCTGCAATATCCTCAGGCGCCTGTGTCGCCTGGAGACCCTTGATGGTGGAACGTACCACGTTCACCGGGTTGGTAGACCCGTAACACTTGGACAGTACGTTCTGAACACCGGCTACTTCCAGTACCGCACGCATCGCACCGCCGGCGATGATACCAGTACCTTCAGAGGCGGGCTGCATGTAGACCTTGGAGCCGCCATGCTGAGCCTTGACCGGGTATTGCAGAGTCGTGCCGTCGAGCGGAACCTCTACCATGTTCTTGCGCGCAGCTTCCATAGCCTTCTGGATAGCGACCGGCACTTCACGCGCCTTGCCACGACCAAAACCAACGCGACCTTTACCATCACCCACTACAGTCAGTGCGGTGAAGGCGAAAATACGTCCGCCCTTAACTACCTTGGCGACGCGGTTGACCTGAACCAGCTTCTCCTGGAGCTCAGGCGCCTTCTGTTCGTTAACGCTCATCTTCTCCACCTCTTAGAATTGCAAGCCAGCTTCACGGGCTGCGTCGGCAAGAGCCTGGACGCGACCGTGATAACGGTAACCGGAGCGGTCAAAAGCAACGCTCTCTACACCTGCCGCCTTGGCGCGCTCAGCAATCAGCTGACCGACCTTCTTGGCAGCGTCCACGTTACCGGTTGCACCCTGGCGCAGTTCCTTATCCAACGTGGAGGCAGTGGCAATAACCTTGCTGCCATCTGCAGTCGTAACCTGGGCGTACATGTGACGCGGTGTGCGATGAACGCACAGACGATTGGTACCCAGCTCACGGATCTTCATGCGCACTTTGCGTGCGCGACGCAATCTTTCGTTATTCGCGCTCATAGTCCCGCCTTATTTCTTCTTGGCTTCTTTGCGTCTGACCTGCTCATCCGCATAACGCACACCTTTGCCTTTGTAAGGCTCTGGCGGACGGAATGCGCGGATTTCCGCAGCGACCTGGCCAACCTGTTGCTTGTCGATTCCGCGAATCACAACTTCCGTATTGGACGGAGTTTCAGCGGTAATCCCCTCGGGCAGCTCATACTCGACCGGGTGGGAAAAACCCAGAGTCAGGTTGAGCTTCTTACCTTGCGCCTGAGCACGGTAACCTACGCCCGTCAGTGCGAGCTTACGCTCCCAGCCTGTGGATACACCGGTCACCATGTTATTGACCAATGCACGGGTAGTACCAGCAAGAGCGCGGGACTGTTTGGCACCATCGCGTGCCGCAAAGCGAAGAACACCTTCTTCCTGCTTTACGTCTACCGCCTGGTGAATGGTGAATTGAAGCGCTCCCTTGGAGCCCTTCACATTAATTTCCTGTCCGTTCAGCTTAACCTCAACACCGGAAGGCAGCACGACAGGATTATTGGCAACCCTGGACATGTGATTCTCCTAGAATACGGTGCAGATGACTTCGCCACCCACGCCAGCAGCACGTGCGGCGCGGTCTGTCATAACGCCCTTGGACGTTGAGACAATCGCGACTCCCAGACCACCGGATACCTTCGGCAGTTCCCCAGCGCCTTTGTACTGGCGCAGACTCGGACGGCTGACCCGCTTGATCTCTTCAATAACCGGCTTGCCGCCGAAGTATTTCAGAGTAATCGTCAGCTCGGGCTTCGCGTCAGCTGAAACGGAAAAATCTGCAACGTAACCTTCGTCCTTGAGGACCTGGGCTACGGAGATCTTCATCTTTGAAGCCGGCATGGCCACATCGGCCTTTTGTGCCATCTGTGCGTTACGGATACGGGTAAACATATCCGCAAGCGTATCTTGCATACTCATTGGTATGAGACTCCTGATCTTTTTAGTTGTGCAGCGGCGCGCCGCACCGCTTACCAACGGGCACCTGACCGAAGCCAGGATACCTGTCTTACCAGCTTGCTTTGGTCAGACCCGGTACGTCGCCACGCATGCCGTACTCACGGAGTTTGATCCGTGAAAGTTCGAACTTGCGCAGAACGCCATGGGGACGACCAGTCACCTGGCAACGATTACGCAGGCGTGAAGGACTGGCATCGCGAGGAAGCTGCTGGAGCTTCATCTGTGCGTCCCAACGCTCGTCGTCGCTGGTATTCGGGTTCTTGATAATCGCCTTGAGCTCTGCACGCTTCGCTGCAAACTTCGCAACGGTTTTTTCGCGCTTGAGCTCTCGGTTCTTCATGGAAACCTTAGCCATTACACTCGTTCCTTATTTCTTGAACGGAAAGCCGAAGGCTTTCAACAGTTCGCGACCTTCGTCGTCGGTACCGGCAGTGGTGGTAATGGTGATGTCCAGACCACGGATCTTGTCGACCTTGTCGTACTCAATTTCCGGGAAAATGATCTGCTCACGCACACCCATGCTGTAGTTACCACGACCGTCGAACGATTTGGGGTTCAGACCGCGGAAGTCACGAACGCGGGGAACCGCGATGTGCACCAGACGATCAAAGAAGTCCCACATACGCTCGCCGCGCAGAGTAACCTTACAACCGATAGGCCAGCCTTCCCGGATTTTGAAACCCGCGACGGACTTACGTGCCTTGGTGACAACCGCTTTCTGACCTGCCAGGCGCTCAAGATCCGCCACGGCATTTTCAATCAGCTTCTTGTCACCAACCGCTTCACCGACACCCATATTCAGGGTGATCTTTTCGATACGCGGCACCTGCATGATGTTCTTGTAGCCGAACTCCTTCTGCAGGGCGGGTACCACTTCCTTACTGTACTGCTCTTTCATGTTAAGCATCGTAACCACCACCGCTTACTGGTTATCGACAGCTTCGTTCGTGGACTTGAAGATCCGCACTTTAGCGCCGTCTTCCTTGATCTGGAAGCCTACGCGATCGGCTTTGCCGGTCTGCGGATTAAAAATAGCCACGTTGGAAGCCTGGATAGGTGCTTCTTTCTCGACGATGCCACCTGGGGTGCCCAGCATCGGGTTCGGCTTGGTGTGCTTCTTCATCATGTTGATGCC
This sequence comes from Marinobacter lipolyticus, assembly GCF_018424605.1. Taxonomy (GTDB): domain Bacteria; phylum Pseudomonadota; class Gammaproteobacteria; order Pseudomonadales; family Oleiphilaceae; genus Marinobacter; species Marinobacter lipolyticus_B. The sequence continues at coordinate 162,337 of NZ_QTKT01000008.1, forward strand.
AGAAACAATCACTCGGCCATCGTCCTGAACCTTCAGGACTTTACCACGTTTGCCTTTATCTTTCCCCGTGGTGACGATTACTTCGTCATCTCGTTTGATCTTTTTCATAACCGGCCTCTGGTCCTTAAAGTACTTCGGGTGCCAGTGAGATAATCTTCATGAACTTCTCGTTACGCAGTTCACGGGTAACCGGTCCGAAGATACGGGTACCAATGGGAGCGTCCTGATTGTTCAGAAGTACCGCCGCGTTACCGTCAAAACGGATCAGCGAACCGTCCGGACGACGCACACCCTTGCGGGTACGTACTACAACAGCCTTCAGGACCTGGCCTTTCTTCACCTTGCCGCGGGGGATGGCTTCCTTGACGGTCACCTTGATGATATCCCCAACGCTTGCATAGCGCCGGTGTGAACCGCCCAGGACCTTGATGCACATCACCTGACGCGCACCGCTGTTATCCGCGACTTCAAGCATTGTTTGAGTCTGAATCATGGTTGTTCTCCGGGCGAATTACACCTTGGATGCCGTTTCGGTAACTTCCACCAGGGCCCAGCTCTTGGTCTTGGAGACCGGACGGGTTTCCTGGATCGTTACAGTGTCACCGATATTGCACTGGTTGCTCTCATCGTGAGCATGGATCTTGGTTGAGCGCTTCATGTACTTACCGTACAGAGGGTGCTTTACCTGGCGCTCAACCAGGACAACGATGGACTTCTCCATCTTGTTGCTCACGACCTTGCCGCTCAGAGTTCTGGCAGTTTGGGTAGCTTCGGTCATGTCACTGTCCTGCCTTTTCATTCAATACTGTTTTCACGCGAGCGATGTCGCGCTTCACATTGCCGAGAAGGTGAGACTGATTCAGCTGGCCTGTCGCTTTACGCATGCGCAGGTTGAACTGCTCCTTCAGGAGGTCGATCAGCTCGCTGTTCAGCTCCTCGACGGACTTTTCACGCAGCTCTGTTGCTTTCATCACATCACCGTCCTCGTTACAAAGGTGGTCTGTACCGGCAGTTTGGCCGCCGCAAGAGTGAAGGCTTCGCGTGCGATATCTTCAGCAACACCTTCCATCTCATAGAGCATGCGGCCCGGCTGAATCTCAGCCACCCAATACTCGACAGAACCCTTACCTTTACCCATTCGAACTTCCAGCGGCTTACCGGTGATCGGCTTGTCCGGGAATACCCGGATCCAGATCTTACCGCCCCGCTTGATGCGGCGAGTCATGGTACGACGCGCTGCCTCAATCTGGCGCGCAGTTATACGCCCACGGCTGGTCGCCTTCAATCCGTATTCACCGAAGCTCACCTTGTTAGCGCGGTGAGCGAGGCCGGTGTTACGGCCTTTCATTACCTTGCGAAATTTGGTGCGTTTTGGTTGCAGCATAAGAGTGCCCCTTTACTTAGAACCTTTCTTCCCAGAGGCTTTCTTGTCAGCACGGACCTGCTCCATACCACCAAGAATCTCACCTTTGAAGATCCATACCTTGACGCCGATAACGCCGTAAGTGGTATGCGCTTCGTAGGTTGCGTAATCAATATCTGCACGCAGAGTGTGCAGAGGTACACGACCTTCGCGATACCACTCGGAACGCGCGATTTCAGCACCCCCGAGACGTCCGCCTACCTGAATCTTGATACCCTTGGCGCCTTGACGCATAGCGTTCTGTACCGCGCGCTTCATGGCACGACGGAACATCACACGGCGCTCCAGCTGACCGGCAACATTCTGCGCTACCAGGCGGGCATCCAGGTCCGGCTTGCGGACTTCTTCGATGTTGATGTGCACGGGCACACCCATCATGTCGCTGACTTCGCGACGCAGACGGTCAACATCTTCACCCTTCTTACCGATAACAATACCGGGACGGGCTGTATGGATCGTGATACGGGCGTTCTGAGCAGGGCGCTCGATCACAATCTTACTGACAGACGCCTTAACCAGACGCTTGTCGAGGAATTCACGAACCTGAATGTCGTTCAACAGGTTTTTCGCGTATTCCTTTTTGTCGGCATACCAGACTGAGTTGTGCTCTTTGATCACACCCAGGCGAATGCCGGTTGGATTTACTTTATGACCCATCTGAGCATCTCCTACTTGTCGGCGACCTTGACGGTGATATGGCAGGTGCGCTTGAAAATCCGGTCAGCGCGCCCCTTGGCTCGAGCTTTGATTCGCTTGAGCGTCGGACCTTCATCCACCATCACGGTGGAGACCCGCAGATCATCTACGTCGAGACCTTCGTTGTGCTCAGCATTGGCAATGGCGGATTCAAGAGCTTTCTTGATCACGACCGCCGCCTTCTTCGGGCTGAAAGTCAGAATGTTCAGGGCGTCCTCAACAGCCTTGCCGCGTACTTGGTCAGCGACAAGACGCGCTTTCTGAGCTGAGAGGCGAGCGCCCTTGTACTTAGCCGCTACTTCCATTTCTATTCCCCTCACAATCAGCGTTTAGCTTTCTTGTCGGCCGCATGACCACGATAAGTACGCGTTGCCGCGAACTCACCCAGTTTATGCCCGACCATATCTTCGGTGACATAAACCGGCACGTGTTGCTTGCCGTTGTGGACTGCAATGGTCAAGCCTACGAACTCCGGAAAGATCGTCGAACGACGGGACCAGGTCTTGATCGGACGCTTGTCGTTCGCTTCCAGAGCTGCCTCGACCTTCTTCAACAGATGCAGGTCTATAAAAGGACCTTTCTTTAAAGAACGTGGCACAGCATTTACCTCTATGTAGTCGTTTACTTGGCTGAACGACGACGTACTATCATCTTGTCAGTACGCTTGTTCTTACGAGTCTTATGCCCTTTGGTCGGAACACCCCACGGAGTAACCGGGTGACGCCCGCCAGAGGTACGCCCTTCACCACCACCATGTGGGTGGTCAACTGGGTTCATAGCAACACCACGTACTGTTGGACGTTTACCGCGCCAACGTGATGCACCCGCTTTACCAAGCTGCTTGAGGCTGTGCTCGCTGTTGGACACTTCACCCAACGTTGCGCGACAGTCAACAAGCACCTTTCGCATTTCACCTGAGCGCAGGCGGATGGTGGCATAAGCACCTTCACGCGCTACCAGCTGTACGGATGCGCCCGCAGAGCGAGCCAGCTGGGCACCTTTGCCAGGCTTGAGTTCGACGCAGTGAATAACGGAACCGACCGGAATATTCCGGAGCGGAAGCGTGCTACCCACTTTAATCGGCGCGTCGATACCGGAGCGCACAGGATCGCCAATCTGCATGCCTTTGGGAGCGATAATGTAGCGACGCTCGCCATCGGCGTACTTCAGCAGTGCGATGTGCGCAGAGCGGTTCGGATCGTATTCCAGGCGCTCAATAGTCGCCGGGATACCATCTTTGGTCCGCTTGAAATCGATGACACGGTAGTGCTGCTTGTGGCCACCACCAATGTGACGAGTAGTAATGCGGCCCACATTGTTACGGCCACCAGACTTACTCTTTGTTTCTACCAACGGCTCGTATGGGCGCCCTTTGTGCAGATCCGGGTTGTAAAGCTTTACAACGTGACGGCGTCCGGCAGATGTTGGCTTGGTTTTGACGATCGGCATATTACGACCCCTTTACCTTATTCCACATCCAGAAAATCGATGTCCTGACCTTCAGCCAGCTTTACGTAAGCCTTACGAATGTCATTACGCTTGCCGAACCCGCGGATAGTGCGCTTAAGCTTACCCTTACGGTTCAGAACCTGAACACCTTCGACGGTGACGTTGAACAGCTGCTCAACGGCTTTCTTGATCTCGGGCTTGGTGGCGTCCGGGGCAACCCGGAAGACAACCTGGCCGTGCTCGGCCACCAGAGAAGCTTTCTCAGATACGTGCGGCCCAAGCAGGACCTTGTAAATGCGTTCCTGATTCATCCCAGCATCTCCTCGATCTTCTTCAGAGCGGGAACGGTCACGACGACCTTCTCGAAAGCAACCAGGCTCACCGGGTCCAGACCAGCAATGTCGCGCACATCGATGTGCGGGATGTTGCGTGATGCCAGGTGCAGATTCTGCTCGACGTTATCGGCAAGAATCAGCGCGTTGGTTACACCGATATCCTTCAGCTTGGCGCTGAACGCCTTGGTCTTGGGGCTGTCGACGTTCATATCGTCAACCACCACCAGCCGCTCCTGACGAACCAGCTCGGAAAAAATGGAGCGCATCGCTGCGCGGTACATCTTACGGTTGACCTTCTGCTCGAAATCGCGAGGCTTCGCAGCAAAAGTCACACCACCGGAGCGCCAGATCGGGCTACGGATAGTACCGGCACGGGCACGACCAGTGCCCTTCTGACGCCAGGGCTTCTTACCACCGCCACTGACTTCTGAACGCGTCTTCTGAGCCTTGGTGCCCTGACGACCAGCTGCCATATAAGCAGTAACCACCTGGTGAACCAGCGACTCGTTAAAATCTTTGGCAAACGCAGCTTCGGAAACAGTGATTCCTTTGCCGCTACCTGTAATAGTCAATTCCATCGAACCGCTCCTCAGGCTTTAACTGCAGGCTTGATGACAACGTTACCGCCGGTCGCGCCGGGAACGGCACCACTTACCAGCAGCAGGTTGCGCTCGGCATCGACACGGACGATCTTCAGGTTCTGCACAGTCACCTGCGCGTTACCCATCTGGCCCGCCATCTTCTTGCCCTTGAACACCTTACCCGGAGTCTGGTTCTGACCGATGGAACCCGGAGCACGATGAGACAGTGAGTTACCGTGAGTCGCATCCTGCATGGAGAAGTTCCAGCGCTTAACACCGCCCTGGAAACCTTTACCCTTGGACTGACCTACAGCATCGACAACCTGACCGTCTTCGAAGACAGAAGCAGTGATCTCGCCACCGGCCACCAGGTCTTCACCTTCGCCATCGGCCAGCCGGAATTCCCACATACCACGACCGGCTTCAACACCGGCTTTGGCATAGTGGCCTGCTTCGCTCTTGGTCACACGAGAGGAACGACGGGCACCCACAGTTACCTGAACTGCACGATAGCCATCGCTTTCAAGAGTTTTCAGTTGGGTAATGCGGTTGGGCTCAACCTCGATTACCGTAACGGGCAGCGCCTGCCCATCTTCCGTAAAAATACGGGTCATACCGGCCTTACGACCGACAACACCAATTGCCATGTTTCACCTCTTAAGTGTACGGGGCTCTCACCCTCTATGGCCTTATGACAGTTACACAGACTAATACCGGGCGGTATTAGCCGAGGCTGATCTGAACGTCTACACCTGCTGCCAGGTCCAGCTTCATCAAAGCATCTACTGTCTTTTCCGTCGGCTCAACAATGTCGAGCAAACGCTTGTGAGTACGAATTTCATACTGATCACGCGCGTCTTTGTTGACGTGCGGGGAGATCAGAACAGTGTACTTTTCCTTCCGCGTCGGCAGAGGGATAGGTCCACGCACCTGAGCGCCGGTCCGCTTAGCGGTATCGACAATCTCCTGCGTGGACTGGTCGATCAGGCGGTAATCAAACGCCTTCAACCGGATTCGAATTTTTTGGCTTTGCATGATGCACCAAACTCCACTCGTAGCAGCTACTTGTTTAGCCGACCTTCAAAAAAAGGAGCCGCATTGTATGCATAATACCCAACCATGTCAACTGCCATGAAGCGTGACACGGTCGGGCATGATGTGCGGCCTTAACGGAAAAAGGGGCTGACGTATCAGCCCCTTTTCCTGATCAAACGAGCAACTTACTCGATGATCTTGGAGACCACGCCGGCACCAACGGTACGGCCGCCTTCGCGAATCGCGAAGCGCAGACCATCTTCCATGGCGATCGGGGCGATCAGGGTAACGCTCATCTTGACGTTGTCACCCGGCATTACCATTTCCACACCTTCCGGCAGTTCGCAAGAACCGGTTACGTCGGTGGTACGGAAGTAGAACTGCGGACGGTAGCCCTTGAAGAACGGAGTATGACGACCACCTTCTTCTTTGGACAGTACGTACACTTCGCACTCGAACTTGGTGTGCGGCTTGATGGTGCCCGGCTTACACAGAACCTGACCACGCTCAACGTCGTCACGCTTGGTACCACGCAGCAGAACACCAACGTTCTCACCGGCACGACCTTCGTCCAGCAGCTTGCGGAACATCTCAACACCGGTACAGGTGGTCTTGACGGTATCCTTGATACCGACAATCTCAATTTCCTCACCAACTTTGATGACGCCACGCTCAACACGACCGGTCACAACGGTACCACGACCAGAGATGGAGAATACGTCCTCGATCGGCATCAGGAACGGCTGATCGATGGCACGCTCCGGCTCAGGGATGTAGTCATCCAGGGCTTCTACCAGCTTCTTCACAGCGGTAGTACCCATTTCGTTGTCGTCTTTGCCTTCCAGCGCCATCAGCGCAGAACCGGTGACAATCGGAGTGTCGTCACCCGGGAAGTCATACTGGCTCAGCAGGTCACGAACTTCCATCTCGACCAGCTCAAGCAGCTCTTCATCGTCAACCATGTCCGCTTTGTTCAGGAACACAACGATGAAAGGAACGCCTACCTGACGGGACAGCAGGATGTGCTCACGAGTCTGCGGCATGGGGCCGTCAGCTGCGGAACAAACCAGGATCGCGCCGTCCATCTGAGCCGCACCGGTGATCATGTTCTTCACATAGTCGGCGTGGCCCGGGCAGTCTACGTGTGCGTAGTGACGGGTCGGAGAATCGTACTCAACGTGAGAGGTGGCGATGGTGATACCACGCGCCTTCTCTTCCGGTGCGTTATCGATCTGATCGAACGCACTTGCAGTACCAGTGCCCCAAACCTCGTGACAAACACGGGTCAGCGCTGCGGTCAGAGTAGTTTTGCCATGGTCAACGTGACCAATGGTGCCTACGTTCAAATGCGGTTTGCTACGGTCAAATTTTTCTTTAGCCACGGTTACACCTCTTCCTGTTTCTTAAGTCCTGGGATCAACCCTTTTTAATGATCGCTTCGGCAATGTTCGAAGGCGCCTCTGAATAACCAGAGAACTCCATCGCGTACGACGCCCGGCCTTGCGTTGCGGAACGCAGGTCAGTGGCATAACCGAACATTTCCGACAACGGAACCTCCGCGCGGATAACCTTACCGGCAGGACCTTCGTCCATACCCTGGATAACACCGCGACGACGGTTCAGATCGCCGACAACATCACCCATGTAGTCTTCCGGGGTCACAACCTCAACTCGCATGATCGGCTCAAGCAGCGCAGGGTTTGCTTCCAGCGCACCCTTCTTCATTGCCATGGAACCAGCAACCTTGAAGGCCATCTCGTTGGAGTCGACGTCGTGATAGGAACCGTCGTACAGGGTCGCCTTGATACGCAGAAGCGGATAACCAGCCAGACAGCCGTTCTGCATCTGCTCTTCGATACCCTGCTGAACTGCCGGGATGTATTCCTTGGGAACAACACCACCAACAATTTCATTCACGAAGATAAAGTTTTCGCCATCTTCATCATCCAGCGGCAGCGGCTCAAGCTTGATCTTGACGTGACCATACTGACCACGACCACCAGACTGGCGAACAAACTTGCCTTCCACATCCACCGGCTTGCGGATGCACTCACGGTAGGCCACCTGTGGCTTACCAATGTTCGCCTCTACCTTGAACTCGCGACGCATACGGTCAACGATGATATCCAGGTGAAGCTCACCCATCCCGGAGATGATGGTCTGACCAGACTCTTCATCGGTCCGGACACGGAATGACGGATCTTCCTGGGCCAGCTTGCCCAGCGCCACACCCATCTTCTCCTGATCGGCCTTGGACTTCGGCTCAACGGCAACAGAGATAACCGGCTCCGGGAATTCCATGCGCTCAAGAATAATCTTGTTATTCTCGTCACACAGAGTATCACCGGTGGTAACGCTCTTCAGGCCGATGGCAGCGGCGATATCGCCAGCCAGCACTTCCTTGATCTCTTGACGATCCTTGGAGTGCATCTGAACCATACGACCAACACGCTCTTTCTTACCCTTCACAGAGTTGTAGACCGCGTTGCCGCTTTCCAACTTACCGGAGTAAACCCGGAAGAAGGTCAGCGTACCAACGAACGGGTCGGTAGCAATCTTGAAGGCAAGCGCAGCAAACGGCGCGTCGTCATCGGCCTGACGAGTTTCCTCGGTGCCGTCTTCGTCAATTTCACCGCGAATGGCTTTGACTTCATCCGGAGCCGGCAGGAATTCGATCACCGAATCCAGAACCGCCTGTACACCCTTGTTCTTGAACGCGGAGCCACAGGTTGCAACAACGATTTCGTTAGCGAGGGTACGCATACGCAGACCCTTCTTGATTTCGTCGTTGGTCAGCTCGCCCTCGTCGAGGTACTTCTCCATCAGCTCTTCGTTGGCTTCAGCTGCGGCTTCCATCATCTGCTCACGGTACATGGCGACTTCGTCAGCCATTTCCGCAGGCACATCCTTCTCGTCGTAGGTCGCACCGGAATCGGCTTCGTTCCAGTAAATCGCCTTGTTACGAATCAGATCGACAATGCCTTCGAAGTCGTCTTCTGCGCCGATCGGCAACTGAATGGGAACGGCGTTTGCGCCCAGACGGTTTTTGATCTGGTCAACCACGCGCAGGAAGTTCGCGCCAGCACGGTCCATCTTGTTGACGAACACCATGCGGGGCACTTCGTACTTGTTGGCCTGGCGCCATACAGTCTCGGACTGCGGCTCAACACCGGAGGAACCACAGAACACAACGACAGCGCCGTCGAGTACACGCAGTGAACGCTCTACCTCGATGGTAAAGTCAACGTGCCCCGGGGTGTCGATGATGTTGATCCGGTGCTCCGGATACTGCTTGTCCATGCCCTGCCAGAAACAGGTGGTCGCAGCAGAGGTAATGGTGATACCACGCTCCTGCTCCTGCTCCATCCAGTCCATGGTAGCTGCACCATCATGAACTTCACCGATTTTGTGGGAAATACCTGTATAGAACAGAACCCGCTCGGTGGTTGTGGTTTTGCCCGCATCAACGTGCGCACAAATACCAATGTTTCTGTAACGCTTGATAGGAGTCTTGCGTGCCACTGTATAAACCTCGGCTGATTAGAAACGGAAGTGAGAGAACGCCTTGTTGGCTTCTGCCATGCGGTGTACGTCTTCACGCTTCTTAACAGCGGAGCCCTTGCTGTCAGCGGCGTCAAGAATCTCACCTGCCAGTCGCTGAGCCATGGACTTCTCACCGCGCTTCCGTGAATATTCGACGAGCCAGCGCATGGCCAGCGCGTTCTGACGGGAAGGCCGTACTTCTACGGGCACCTGGTAAGTAGCACCACCCACACGACGGGACTTAACCTCAACCATCGGCTGGATGTTCTCCAGGGCCTTTTCGAACATGTCGATCGGCTCTTCCTTCGACTTCTCGGCAACAATGTCCAGGGCGCCGTAAACAATGCGCTCTGCAACCGACTTCTTACCGCTTTCCATCACGTGGTTGATGAACTTGGCAAGACGTGCACTGCCGAATTTCGGATCCGGGATAATTTCCCGCTTTGCTGCAACTCTTCTTCTAGGCATCGATAAGCCCTTATATATCTAAAAGGTCTTCAGGAACCCCTGAGATAGCCTGTAGCTACTCAGCCTTACTCTTACCGTTCTGACAAGCAACGATAAAAGACACCCGCTCGGGACATCAGGACTTGGGTCGTTTAGTACCGTACTTGGAGCGACCCTGCTTACGGTTCTGCACACCCTGGGTGTCCAGTGTTCCGCGAACAGTGTGATAGCGCACACCCGGAAGGTCTTTTACACGACCGCCACGGATAAGCACAACACTGTGCTCCTGAAGGTTATGACCTTCACCACCAATGTAAGAGGAAACCTCGAAGCCGTTGGTCAGACGAACACGGCACACTTTACGCAGTGCTGAGTTCGGCTTCTTCGGCGTTGTGGTGTACACACGGGTGCACACACCACGGCGCTGAGGACAGGCCTGGAGAGCAGGAACATCGCTCTTGGCTACCTTGCGCTTACGAGGCTTACGCACCAACTGATTAATCGTTGCCATGTAAGCAAACTCCAAAAAACCATATCAATGAAACTTGCCCCCAGAAGCTGGGGGCAAAATTTAAGGGACGCAAGTTTAAGCCTGCGCCCCTGCACAGTCAAGATGACTGATCTCTTTTTGACCACCCGCGGCATAAGTAACTACCGGCGGGTGGTGCCGGCCCAACTCAGCTTTCGCGGTTGAGTTCGGCGCTCAGAGCTTCTTCCACGTCGGCTGCAGTCACGCCCTGCTCTTCCAGGTCACGCTTGCGGCGACGCTCGTTGTGGTAGGCCAGACCGGTACCCGCAGGAATCAGTCGACCAACCACCACGTTTTCCTTCAGGCCACGCAGGTAGTCACGCTTACCGGTCACCGCACCTTCGGTCAGTACCCGGGTGGTCTCCTGGAACGAAGCCGCCGAAATGAACGACTCGGTGGCCAGCGATGCCTTGGTGATACCCAGCAGCAGACGCTCGAACCGCGCAGGTTCCTTGTCTGCCGTGTTGGCCTTTTCGTTTTCCTCGAGCACCTGGGTGATTTCGACCTGATCACCGGACAGCAGCGTGGTATCGCCCGGATCGCTGATTTCCACTTTCCTCAGCATCTGACGAACGATAACCTCGATATGCTTATCGTTGATGACAACACCCTGCAGACGGTAAACGTCCTGGATCTCGTTGGTGATGTACTTGGCCAGCTCGACCACACCCAGCAGACGCAGAATGTCGTGGGGGTTGGACGGGCCGTCGGAAATCACCTCACCCTTCTCGACCGTCTCACCCTCAAACACGTTCATCTGACGGTGCTTGGGAATCAGAACCTCGTAGGCGTCACCATCTTTCGGCGTGATCACCAGGCGTTTCTTGCCCTTGGTTTCCTTGCCGAACGATACCGTGCCGCTGATCTCAGCGAGGATCGACGATTCTTTCGGACGACGGGCCTCGAACAGGTCGGCAACCCGCGGCAGACCACCGGTGATATCCCGGGTCTTCGAGCTTTCCTGCGGAATCCGCGCTACCACGTCACCGAGCTCGATGTTGGCGCCATTAGCCATGGTAACCAGGGCGTTCGCCGGCAGGAAGAAGATCGCGGTACCGCCGCCAGGCAGTTCAACGTCCTCGCCCTTGGCATCCACCAGCTGGATCGCCGGACGGATGTCCTTACCAGCAGCAGGACGCTCCTTCGAGTCGATCACTTCCATCGTCGACAGACCGGTCAGTTCGTCAGTCTGGGTGCGGACGGTAATGCCCTGATCCATATTGACAAACTTGGCGGTACCGCCGGCTTCGGCGATGATCGGGTGAGTGTGGGGATCCCACTTGGCAACCACCACACCGGCCTCAACACTGTCACCGTGCTTGACTGACAGAACCGCGCCATACGGAAGCTTGTACCACTCCCGCTCACGGCCCTGCTCATCGGCGACCGCCAGAGCGGAAGAACGAGACACAACCACCAGTGAGCCGTCGCTCTTTTCAATGGACTTCAGGTTGTGCAGACGAACGGTGCCGCCATGCTTGACCTGAATATTGTCGACTGCGGATGCCCGGCTCGCCGCACCACCGATGTGGAAGGTACGCATGGTCAGCTGGGTACCCGGCTCACCGATGGACTGGGCGGCAATAACACCAACCGCTTCACCCACGTTCACCCGGTGGCCACGGGCCAGATCACGGCCGTAGCACTTGGAACAGATGCCGTGACGAGTCTCACAGGTAATCGCGGAGCGCACCCAGACCTCGTCCACACCGGCCCGCTCCAGCGCCTCAACGGTTTTCTCGTCGAGCAGCGTACCGGACGCAACAACCGCGTTGTCCTTGTCGGTCGGTGTAAAGGCGTCGCGTGCTGTGACACGACCCAGCACCCGGTCACCGAGGGGAACAACCACGTCGCCGCCTTCGATGTGCGGCGTCATCAGCAGGCCTTCATCGGTGCCACAATCTTCCTCGGTCACCACCAGATCCTGGGATACGTCCACCAGACGACGGGTCAGGTAACCGGAGTTCGCGGTCTTCAGAGCCGTATCGGCCAGACCCTTACGCGCACCGTGAGTAGAGATAAAGTACTGCAGTACGTTCAGACCCTCACGGAAGTTCGCGGTGATCGGCGTCTCGATGATGGAGCCGTCCGGCTTGGCCATCAGGCCTCGCATACCGGCAAGCTGACGAATCTGCGCCGCGGAACCCCGGGCGCCGGAATCGGCCATCATGTACACGGAGTTGAACGACTCCTGCATCTCGAACTCGCCGTCTTCACCCTTGACCGGTTGGCCGTCAGGACCGATCACCTGCTCTTTCGACAGGCGCTCCATCATGGCCTTGGAGACCTTGTCGTTGGCGCGGGACCAGATATCGATGACCTTGTTGTACTTCTCGCCCTGGGTCAGCAGACCGGACGCGTACTGGGTCTCGATGTCCTTCACTTCGTCAGAGGCCGCATCAACCAGCTCGTACTTTTCCGGCGGGATCTCGAAATCGTTGAAGCCGATGGAGATACCGGAAACGGTTGCGTAGTGATAACCCATGTACATCAGCTGGTCAGCGAAGATAACGGTATCCTTCAGACCGGCATCACGGTAGCAGGTGTTGATCAGGTTAGAGATCGCCTTCTTGACCATGGGCTTGTTAACCAGGTCAAACGACAGGCCGTCCGGCACAATATCAAACAACAGTGCACGGCCAACCGTGGTGTCAACGATCTTGAATTCTTCAGTGCGCTCACCGTTTTCCTGGATGGTCACTTCCTTCACGCGCACCTTGACGATGGCCTGCAGGTCAACCATGCCGGCGCCATAGGCACGATGTGCCTCTTTGACATCGGCGAACACCATACCTTCACCCAGGGCGCTCTTGCGCTCACGGGTCATGTAGTACAGACCCAGAACCACGTCCTGAGAGGGCACGATAATCGGCTCGCCGTTCGCCGGCGACAGCACGTTGTTGGTGGACATCATCAACGCGCGGGCTTCGAGCTGGGCTTCCAGGGTCAGCGGTACGTGTACCGCCATCTGGTCGCCGTCAAAGTCGGCGTTGTAGGCGGCACAGACCAGCGGGTGCAGCTGAATCGCCTTGCCTTCGATCAGTACCGGCTCGAACGCCTGGATACCGAGACGGTGCAGGGTCGGCGCACGGTTCAGCATGATCGGGTGCTCACGGATGACCTCGTCCAGGATGTCCCAGACCACGCCTTCCTCGCGCTCGACCATCTTCTTGGCGGCCTTGATGGTGGTCGCCAGGCCGCGGTGCTCCAGCTTGGAGAAAATAAACGGCTTGAACAGCTCCAGTGCCATCTTCTTCGGCAGACCGCACTGGTGCAGACGCAGGTACGGACCAACCACGATCACCGAACGACCGGAGTAATCCACCCGCTTACCTAGCAGGTTCTGACGGAAGCGGCCTTGCTTACCCTTGATCATGTCAGCCAGGGACTTCAGCGGGCGCTTGTTGGTGCCGGTGATGGCACGGCCGCGGCGGCCGTTATCCAGCAGTGCGTCCACCGCTTCCTGCAGCATGCGCTTTTCGTTGCGCACGATGATGTCCGGAGCGTTCAGCTCGAGCAGACGCTTGAGACGGTTGTTACGGTTGATCACGCGGCGATACAGGTCGTTCAGATCGGACGTGGCAAACCGACCACCGTCCAGCGGCACCAGCGGACGCAGATCCGGCGGAAGAACCGGCAACACGGTCATCACCATGTCACCCGGCTTGTTGCCGGAGTACAGGAAGGCCTCGAGAATTTTCAGACGCTTGCTGAACTTCTTGATCTTGGTCTCGGAGTTGGTCTGGGGAATTTCTTCCCGCAGCGTGTCCACTTCCGCCTGCAGATCGATACCCTCGAGCAGCTCCTTGACCGCCTCGGCACCCATGCGGGCGTCGAACTCGTCACCGAACTCTTCCAGGGCTTCGTAGTACTGCTCATCGTTCAGCAACTGACCTTTTTCGAGCGTGGTCATGCCCGGATCAATCACGATGAACGATTCAAAGTACAGTACGCGCTCGATGTCGCGCAGTGTCATGTCCAGCATCAGACCGATGCGGGACGGCAATGATTTCAGGAACCAGATGTGCGCAACCGGGCTGGCCAGCTCAATGTGACCCATGCGCTCACGACGTACGCTGGCCAGCGCCACTTCCACGCCGCACTTTTCACAGATCACACCGCGGTGCTTCAGGCGCTTGTACTTGCCGCACAGGCACTCGTAGTCCTTGATCGGGCCGAAGATCTTGGCACAGAAAAGACCGTCACGCTCCGGCTTGAAGGTACGGTAGTTGATAGTCTCAGGCTTTTTCACCTCGCCAAAAGACCATGACCGAATCATGTCGGGAGATGCCAGCCCGATACGGATGGCATCAAATTCCTTGCTTTGATTCTGGCTCTTGAGAAGATTCAGCAAATCTTTCATCAGTAAAAGCTCCGGATGGCGTTAATCTCGGGCGGGCGCCCAGAGGGCGTCCCGCTCACGCTGCCAAAAAACAATTCGGCTCAGTCGGATTCCAGCTCGATGTCGATACCCAGCGAGCGGATTTCCTTGACAAGAACGTTGAAGGATTCGGGCATGCCCGGCTCCATGCGATGGTCGCCATCGACAATGTTCTTGTACATCTTGGTCCGACCGTTTACATCATCAGACTTGACGGTAAGCATTTCCTGCAGCGTGTATGCCGCACCGTAGGCTTCCAGAGCCCACACTTCCATCTCACCGAAGCGCTGACCACCGAACTGCGCCTTACCACCCAGCGGCTGCTGGGTAACCAGGCTGTAAGAACCGGTGGAACGAGCGTGCATCTTGTCGTCGATCAGGTGGTTCAGCTTGAGAATGTACATATAGCCAACGGTAACCGGGCGATCAAAGGCATCGCCGGTACGGCCATCATACAGCTTGGTCTGACCTGTAGTATTCAGGCCAGCCAGCTCAAGCATCCGCTTGACCTCCGCTTCCTTGGCGCCGTCAAACACTGGCGTCGCCATCGGTACGCCGGAGCGAAGATTGCCAGCCAGATCCAGGATTTCCTTATCGGTAAAGGAATCCAGATCCACCTTGGTAACTTCGTCTGAGTGGTTGTAGATCTCATCCAGAAGCTTGCGCAGCTCAGCAACCTTACGCTGCTCGTCAAGCATCTGACTGATCCGCTCACCCAGGCCTTTGGCCGCAGCACCCAGATGGGTCTCCAGCACCTGACCCACGTTCATCCGCGACGGTACACCCAGCGGGTTCAGCACGATATCCACGGTGGTACCGTTGTCATCGTATGGCATATCTTCGATCGGCATGACCGCCGAGATAACACCCTTGTTACCATGACGACCGGCCATCTTGTCACCGGGCTGGATACGACGCTTGATCGCGAGGTAGACCTTGACGATCTTGAGAACGCCCGGAGCCAGGTCATCGCCCTGCTGAAGCTTGCCTTTCTTGTCATCAAAGCGCGCTTCGTGCTCTTTCTTGCGATCCTCAAGACCCTGCTCGGATTTCTCCAGCAGTTCGTTCAGGCTTTCGTCTTTCATGCGAAGCTTGAACCAGTCGGCCTTCGGCAGCTCGGCCAGGTAACCTTCGTCCAGCTTGGCACCCTTCTTGAGACCGGGGCCGCTGATCACTTCCTGGCCCTTGAGCGCGTTGGTCAAACGCTCGTAGGTGGCGCCTTCAACGATGCGGTACTCGTCTTTCAGGTCCTTGCGGTACTGATCCAGCTGCTCTTTCTCGATGGCCTGGGCCCGCTGGTCCTTCTCGATGCCGTCACGGGTAAAGACTTGCACGTCAATAACCGTGCCACGGGTGCCGGTCGGCACACGGGAGGATGTGTCTTTCACATCCGACGCCTTCTCACCGAAGATCGCACGCAGCAGCTTCTCTTCCGGTGTCAGCTGGGTTTCGCCCTTCGGCGTTACCTTGCCTACCAGAATGTCACCGGGGCCAACTTCCGCACCGATATAAACAATCCCGGACTCATCCAGCTTGGACAGCGCGCTTTCACCAACGTTCGGAATATCCGCGGTGATTTCCTCGCTTCCCAGCTTGGTGTCCCGAGCCACACAGGTCAGTTCCTGAATGTGGATGGTGGTCAGACGATCTTCCTGCACCACTTTCTCGGAGATGAGGATGGAGTCCTCAAAGTTGTAACCGTTCCAGGGCATGAACGCGATGCGCATGTTCTGGCCCAGTGCCAGCTCACCCAGATCTACCGACGGCCCGTCTGCAAGCACATCGCCGCGGGCAACCACATCACCCTGGCGCACGATGGAACGCTGGTTGATGCAGGTGTTCTGGTTCGAGCGGGTGTACTTGGTGAGGTTGTAGATATCCACACCAGCGTCACCGGCTTCGGTTTCCGTATCGTTCACACGGACAACCACACGGGCGGCGTCCACACTTTCGATCACACCGCCGCGACGGGCGGTCACGCAGACGCCGGAGTCCTGTGCCACCGTGCGTTCTACACCGGTACCGACCAGCGGCACCTGTGAACGCAGGGTCGGAACCGCCTGACGCTGCATGTTCGAGCCCATCAACGCCCGGTTGGCGTCATCGTGCTCGAGGAACGGGATCAACGAAGCAGCAACCGACACCACCTGGCGCGGAGACACGTCCATGAAGTTGACGTTTTCCGGCGGGGTTACGGTGAATTCGTTCTGATGACGAACGGTAACCAGCTCATCGGACAGACGCTTGTTGTCGTCCATGGCTGCGCTGGCCTGGGCGATCACGTAGTTGCTTTCCTCAATGGCGGAAAGGTAAACCACGTCGTCAGTTACCAGGCCATCAACCACTTTCCGGTACGGACTTTCCAGGAAGCCGTAGGAGTTGGAGCGGGCATAGGTCGCCAGCGAGTTGATCAGACCGATGTTCGGGCCTTCCGGGGTCTCGATCGGACACACACGACCGTAGTGGGTCGGGTGTACGTCACGGACTTCGAAGCCGGCGCGCTCGCGGGTCAGACCGCCTGGCCCAAGGGCCGAGATACGACGCTTATGAGTGACCTCGGACAGCGGGTTGTTCTGGTCCATGAACTGGGACAGCTGGCTGGAACCGAAGAACTCCTTCACCGCCGCCGCTACCGGCTTGGCGTTGATCAGGTCCTGCGGCATCAGGCCTTCGCTTTCTGCCAGACTCAGGCGCTCGCGAACCGCACGCTCGACGCGCACCAGGCCAACGCGGAACTGGTTCTCGGCCATTTCACCGACGCAACGAACACGACGGTTACCCAGGTTGTCGATGTCGTCGACCTGGCCCTGACCGTTACGGATATCGATCAGCGTCTTGAGCACGTCGATGATGTCGTCGTGGGTCAGCGTACCTTCCCCGGTGCTTTCTTCACGACGCAGACGACGGTTCAGCTTCATACGGCCAACCGCGGACAGGTCGTAACGCTCCTCGGAGAAGAACAGGTTGTTGAACAGGTTCTCCGCCGACTCTTTCGTGGGGGGCTCGCCAGGACGCATCATGCGATAGATCTCGACCAACGCCTCCAGCGGAGTGCGAGTCGGATCAATACGCAGGGTGTCGGACATGAACGGACCGCAATCCAGATCGTTGGTATACAGTGTCTCGATGTCGGTTACACCGGCATCCAGGATCTTGGTAACGATCTCTTCGCTCAGCTCGCTGTTCGCCTCAACCAGCACTTCGCCGGACTTGGTATCCACCATGTCCTTGGCCAATACTCGGCCGTACAGGTATTCGGTCGGCACTTCCAGCTCGTTGATGCCAGCTTTTTCAAGCTGCTTGATGTGACGAGCGGTAATACGGCGGCCTTCTTCAACGATCAGATTGCCTTCGTTGTCCTTGATATCGAACGTGGCAATGTCACCGCGCAGTCGGCTTGGCACCAGTTCCAGCTTGCACACTTCCGCGCCCAGGCTGAACTTACTGGTTTCAAAAAACATCTCGAGCATCTGCTCGGAGGTGTAGCCCAGCGCTCTGAGCAGAATCGATGCCGGCAGCTTACGGCGACGGTCGATTCGAACGAACACGCTGTCTTTCGGATCAAACTCGAAATCCAGCCAGGAGCCACGGTAAGGAATCACCCGCGCAGAGTACAACAGCTTGCCGGATGAGTGGGTCTTGCCCTTGTCGTGATCGAAGAACACACCAGGTGAACGGTGGAGCTGGGAGACGATTACTCGCTCGGTACCATTAATAACAAAGGTACCGTTCTCCGTCATAAGGGGCATTTCGCCCATGTAGACTTCCTGCTCTTTGATATCCTTGATCGCCTTGTTGGACGATTCCTTATCGTAAATGATAAGGCGGACTTTAACGCGCAGCGGCGCTGCGTAGGTTACGCCCCTAAGCTGGCATTCCTTGACATCAAATACCGGCTCACCGATACGGTAACTCACGTATTCGAGCGCGGCGTTGCCAGAGTAACTGACAATCGGGAATACGGATTTGAATGCTGCGTGAAGACCGGTTTCCCGGCGATCTTCAGGTGCGGCTTCCATTTGCAGGAAGTCCCGGAACGAATCCAGCTGAATAGACAGCAAATAGGGGACGTCCATCACGGAAGGCAATTTACTAAAATCTTTGCGAATCCGCTTTTTCTCAGTGTAGGAGTAAGTCATCTGCATTCCCCAGCTTTAGACCTGATACCTGGTATCAAGAAGCAACCATTGTTCTGCTTCGGGGCCGAATTGCTCGGCATACTGCGCCGTCTTGAACAAGACTCTGGCTGTAGGTTATAGAAACTGACATCAACCTGTAATTGCACACCAGACTCTATAGCATATACAACAGAAAAAGGCCGGTGGCACAAAGCCACCAGCCTATCCATGCTTAATGCACGGTTTCGATCAACAGCCGACTCTTACTTGAGCTCAACAGAAGCGCCTGCTTCCTCAAGCTTCTTCTTGGCTTCTTCAGCGTCAGCTTTGCTCGCAGCTTCCTTGATGGTAGAAGGAGCACCGTCAACCATTTCCTTAGCTTCTTTCAGACCCAGGCCAGTCAGTTCACGAACGGCCTTGATAACGTTTACTTTCTTCTCACCAGGACCGGTAAGAACAACGTCAAATTCGGTCTGCTCTTCAGCAGCTTCGCCAGCAGCGGCAGCTGCAGGCGCAGCAGCTACGGCGGCAGCCGCAGATACGCCGAACTTCTCTTCCATTGCTTCAACCAGCGCAACAACGTCCATTACGCTCATTTCTGCAATTGCGTTCAAAATGTCTTCGTTAGACAGAGCCATGACTTTCTCCCAAAAATATAAAAAATGGTGTTCAACAGAATCAAGCAGCTTCTTGCTTCTGGTCGCGAACTGCCGCTACAGCACGAGTCACTTTCGAAGGAACTTCGTTCAGTGTACGTGCCAGCTTGGTGATCGGTGCCTGTGTTACGGCGGCCAGCATTGTCAACGCTTCGTGACGCGTTGGCAGCTTGGCCAGGCGATCAATCTGGTCTGCACCCATCAGCTCACCGCCGACGGCCAGGCCTTTGATCTCAAATGCCTCTTTCTCTTTGGCAAAATCCTTCAGCAGGCGCGCAGCCGCTCCCGGATCTTCCATAGAGAATGCCAGAATGGTCGGGCCAACCAGGGCCTCATCGATGCACTCGAACTCGGTACCACGAATCGCAATCTTCGCCAGGTTGTTACGAACAACCTTCAGACGTACGTTTTCGGCACGAGCCTTGGCACGAAGAGCCGTCATGTCACCAGAGGTCACACCACGGTAGTCAGCCAGAACCACAGACAGAGCACCACCGGCAGTCTCGTTGACTTCAGCGACGATCGCTTTCTTGTCTTCGAGTCTAATTGCCACTGGATTTCTCCTCGATTTCGCCGGGGTTATCCCGGCAAACCCATCATTGCCCTTGCGGGCGCCTTAACGGTGTTTGGGTTCAGAGAGAACGTCTTCACACCGTCTGCGCAGGCGTTGCTTTAACCCTTGTAGCCGCTCCGCATTTAACAGAACGGCTTCGGGGGCCTGCGGTCTTTGACAGCCTTGGCTTCCGCCCAGACTACAAAGTAACTACCGCTCAAAGGATCAGATGTTCAGACCGCTCTGATCGATAGTCAGGCCAGGACCCATAGTTGACGAAACGGTGATCTTCTTGAGATACACACCTTTCGCCGACGACGGCTTGGCCTTTTTCAGGTCTGCCACGAGCGCTTCAAGGTTTTCCTTGATGTTCTCGGCAGAGAATTCAACATTACCCAACGGCGCATGAATGATGCCGTTTTTGTCGGTGCGGTACCGAACCTGACCAGCCTTGGCGTTCTTGACCGCAGTCTCAACGTCCGGAGTCACAGTACCGACTTTCGGGTTCGGCATCAGGCCGCGGGGACCCAGGATCTGGCCCAGCTGACCAACAACACGCATGGCGTCCGGAGTAGCGATAACCACATCGAAATCCATGTTGCCTTTCTTGACCTCTTCCGCCAGGTCATCCATGCCAACAATGTCGGCACCGGCCGCGGTCGCTTTTTCAGCGTTCGCACCCTGGGTGAAGACGGCTACGCGAACCGACTTACCAGTGCCGTGAGGCAGCACGGTGCTGCTACGGACAACCTGATCGGATTTACGCGCGTCCACACCCAGGTTCACCGCAACGTCTACAGATTCTTTGAACTTGACGCTCTGACCCAGCTCGACGAGCAGGGCTACGGCCTCATCCACAGAGTAGGCGCGGGTTGAATCTACTTTTTCGCGAATCAGCTTCTGACGCTTGCTCAGCTTTGCCATGTTACAGGCCCTCCACATTCAGGCCCATACTGCGGGCTGTTCCTGCAATGGTACGAACCGCTGCATCCATATCGGCTGCAGTCAGATCCGGCTCTTTGGTCTTGGCAATTTCTTCAAGCTGCTCACGGGTCACGGTACCGACTTTGTCGGTATTCGGACGACCGGAGCCACTCTTGATGCCAGCTGCCTTTTTCAGCAGAACCGGTGCAGGCGGGGTCTTAGTGATAAAGGTAAAGCTGCGATCACTGTAAACAGTAATGACAGTCGGAATCGGCAGACCCGGCTCCATGTCCTGGGTCTGGGCGTTGAACGCCTTACAGAATTCCATGATGTTCACACCGCGCTGACCCAGAGCAGGACCAACGGGGGGGCTCGGGTTGGCCTTACCGGCAGCAACCTGAAGCTTGATATAGGCTTCGATCTTCTTCGCCATGATAAATCTCCTATGGGTTCAGACGCCTTTCGGCTCCCCTGTAGTTACAACTGCAAAAAGCAGACACAAAAAGCCCGCGACGCATGAGCGCGCGAGCTTTCAGATTTCAGGCCGCGACCTAGTCTTTTTCAACCTGCCCGAACTCCAGCTCTACCGGAGTTGAGCGACCGAAGATCAGAACCGCAACCTTGACCCGACTCTTCTCATAGTCGACTTCTTCTACCACGCCATTGAAATCCGCAAACGGACCTTCAACCACGCGCACAATCTCGCCCGGCTCGAACAGAGTCTTGGGCTTCGGCTTATCCGCACCACTCTCAACGCGACGCAGAATCGCCTCCGCTTCACGCTCAGTGATCGGCGCCGGCTTATCCTTGGTACCACCAATGAAGCCCAGCACTCGCGGCGTGTTCTTCACCAGGTGCCAGGTGCCATCATCCATTTCCATCTGAACGAGCACATAGCCGGGATAAAACTTGCGCTCGCTCTTGCGCTTCTTGCCATCGCGCATTTCGACAACTTCTTCGGTGGGAACAAGAATCTCACCAAACTTGTCTTCCATGCCCTCGAGAGCCACGCGCTCTTTCAGAGTGCGCATTACATGCTTTTCGAAGCCAGAATACGCGTGAACGACGTACCAGCGCTTAGCCATTGCCCACTCCTGTTAACCGATAAATCCGGCGACCAGCCAACTGATCAGCGAATCCATTCCCCACAACAACAACGCCACAACCAACACAAACACCACAACAATAACGGTGGTTTGTATCAACTCCGGCCTGGTGGGCCATACAACTTTCCGGATCTCTACCCGCGCTTCCTTGAGCAGCGCCGCAAAACGGCGACCACGGTCGGTCTGCAGCGCAACAAAAACCGCTACCAGCGCAAGAGCCACGAGAGCCAGAACACGATACAGCAGTGACTCGGCATTAAAATACTGATTTCCCACCACACCGATGGCAATCAGAACGAAAACAACCAGCCACTTCACGGTATCGAAACGGCTGGCTGACTGAACGGCTTTTGACTCCATAGGAATCAACTTATGTATCCGGATGTTAAAAAATGGCAGGCCAGGAGGGAATCGAACCCCCAACCTGCGGTTTTGGAGACCGCTGCTCTGCCAATTGAGCTACTGGCCTGCACCGAAACAACTCAGCGCAACACAAAGAGTAACCCGAAGGTTACTCGATGATCTTGGAGACCACGCCTGCGCCAACGGTACGGCCGCCTTCGCGAATCGCGAAGCGCAGACCATCTTCCATGGCGATCGGGGCGATCAGGGTAACACTCATCTTGACGTTATCACCCGGCATTACCATTTCCACACCTTCCGGCAGTTCGCAAGAACCGGTTACGTCGGTGGTACGGAAGTAGAACTGCGGACGGTAGCCCTTGAAGAACGGAGTATGACGACCACCTTCTTCTTTGGACAGCACGTACACTTCGCACTCAAACTTGGTGTGCGGCTTGATGGAGCCCGGCACACACAGAACCTGGCCACGCTCAACGTCGTCACGCTTGGTACCACGCAGCAGAACACCAACGTTCTCACCAGCACGACCTTCGTCCAGCAGCTTGCGGAACATCTCAACACCGGTACAGGTGGTCTTCACGGTATCTTTGATACCAACGATTTCCACTTCGTCACCGACCTTGATGATGCCACGCTCCACACGACCGGTCACAACGGTACCACGACCAGAGATGGAGAATACGTCCTCGATCGGCATCAGGAACGGCTGATCGATGGCACGCTCCGGCTCAGGGATGTAGTCATCCAGGGCTTCTACCAGCTTCTTCACAGCGGTAGTACCCATTTCGTTGTCGTCTTTGCCTTCCAGCGCCATCAGCGCAGAACCGGTGATGATCGGAGTGTCGTCACCCGGGAAGTCGTACTGGCTCAGCAGGTCACGAACTTCCATCTCGACCAGCTCAAGCAGCTCTTCATCGTCAACCATGTCCGCTTTGTTCAGGAACACAACGATGAAAGGAACGCCTACCTGACGGGACAGCAGGATGTGCTCACGAGTCTGCGGCATGGGGCCGTCAGCTGCGGAACAAACCAGGATCGCGCCGTCCATCTGAGCCGCACCGGTGATCATGTTCTTCACATAGTCGGCGTGGCCCGGGCAGTCTACGTGTGCGTAGTGACGGGTCGGAGAATCGTACTCAACGTGAGAGGTGGCGATGGTGATACCACGCGCACGCTCTTCCGGTGCGTTATCGATCTGGTCGAATGCACGACTTTCGCCAGTACCCCACACCTCGTGACAAACACGGGTCAGAGCTGCGGTCAGAGTGGTTTTACCATGGTCAACGTGACCAATAGTACCCACGTTCAAGTGCGGCTTATTACGTTCAAACTTAGACTTAGACATTCGACCAATCTCCCTAATCAACCTGGATCGCAACGTTGACCGGACAAATAGTGGAGCTCATGACCGGAATTGAACCGGTGACCTCATCCTTACCAAGGATGTGCTCTACCGACTGAGCTACATGAGCATTTCAAAAAACCAAATTGGAGCGGGCAGCGGGAATCGAACCCGCGTCATCAGCTTGGAAGGCTGAGGTAATAGCCACTATACGATGCCCGCGAGCAATTAGTGGTGGAGGGGGCAGGATTCGAACCTGCGAAGGCGATGCCGTCAGATTTACAGTCTGATCCCTTTGGCCACTCGGGAACCCCTCCGAGTCGAATCCGCTTACGCGAACCCGGCAAAACTTAAATGGAGCTGGCGGACGGAATCGAACCCCCGACCTGCTGATTACAAGTCAGCTGCTCTACCAACTGAGCTACGCCAGCTCACAATCGCCTCGTCAGCGAGGGCGGTATACTACGGATTTTTTTCTGGCGTTGCAACACCTTCGCAAGGCCTGATTTCGACTAAATCGAAATTCTCTCCGTAATCCGTTTCCGCCGCTTTGACCTGTTCCGGACTCCGGAAACGGCCTGCCTCAAAAACGAGCGCGTAGCTTATCTGATTTCGTGGGAAGATGGCCAGTATTGCATTGAGATTCTGGCGCTTTTTTTCCTCCAGCACGGATTCGGCGGACTCTCTGGACTCGAAAAGGCCGAGGGAAATGGCGTAACTGTTCTCACCCTCGGTGACCAGGTACGAGTCAATCCCCCGGCTCTGTATCTCACGGAACGCCTCGCGAGCCTGAGCCGGAGGCTGCGGCGGAATCAACACCCAATGCAAGGGCGAGCGAGGCCGCTCAATACGTTCGACGACTATCTGGCCACTGCCCGCCGACATCCCCTCAACCGCGGCCCGGGCATCCGCCTCACTCTCAAACCAGCCAAGCCTGACACAGTGCAAGGCAGGCGAAGGCTCCGCAGGTTCCGCAGGACCCGCTGGCTGAACCGGCTCCCCCGGCTCCTCAGACTCGAAGGAATCAACAGGTGCCGCGGACTGCTGAGGTTCACTGAACTCGACGGCGGCCAATGAACTGGCGGAATCGACAGGGGCTTTCAGGGTGGCGACCCGGGGCAAACTGCCCCCGGGATGCGCTGCGCTGCTGGACGCCGGCGACACCGCTTTCCCGACGTACCACAGAGCCCCATTGCACAGAATCAATAACAGGACAAACCACTTCATTGCCGAGCCTCTTCGGCATCGATGGTGGCCAGACCGACCAGCACCAGGTCCTCAATATATTCGGCGCGCAAGCCTGCCGCGTGGATACCGTCGGCGTCGCCCCCGGTGAGCAAAATTGAATCAATACCGTAATGCTGACAATCCTGCTGGATGCGAGTCACCATGGACTGCCATAGCCAGAACAACCCGTGCAAGACGCATTCGCTGGTGGTCACGCCCGGCTCTCCGGCGTCGGCTTTGTGATCTTCAAAGCGGATGCGGGCGGCGTCGCTCTTCAGGCTGCGCAGCATCATTCCCCGGCCGGGCAGTATGTACCCGCCTCGGTGTTGCCCGTCCCCACCGACAAAGTCCACGGTAATGGCGCTGCCGGCATCAATCACGGCAAAGGCTCCCGCCACTTTCCTCCAGCCGGCGTACATGGCATGCCAACGGTCTGCCCCCATGGTTTCCGGGTTCGCGTAGGCGCTCTTCAGCCCGTTGCGGACAGACTCTGACCAGAAAAACCGCGGTCGAACCGGCACAACCCCTGCCAGCTTATGCTCAAGCTCCAAACGCCGGGACTCGGAAATTACCGTAGAGATCGCCACTCCGGACACCGAACCCCCGATGCCGGCAAGCTCCGCGAAGACGTCGTCGTCGAATCGACTCGCCCCCTGCCTCACCAGAACCTGGCCATCCCGCAACTGCCATTTGACGCGGGTATTTCCGGCATCTACCAGCAATCTCATGACTGCACTCGCAAACTGATCTCACCTGCGCGCACGGGAACCAGAGCTTGACCGGTATCAAGCAGGTAATTGCCGGCGGCGTCGATCCCACGACCAATCCCGGCCAGATCACTCTGGGATGTTGTCAGCTCCTGGCCAGCGAAAATATCCCGCGCCTGCCAGCGGTCGAGGAATGCCTCGAAACCCTCTGAACTGAATTGATCCGCCGCGGCGACCAACGAGGCAATCAGGCGTGCCGACAGGAGGTTTCGTGACCAGTGCGCCTCTGGCGACGCTATGGCAAGGCTCTCCCACGCCTGATCGACGCCCTCCGCGCGCCTCATGTGCACATTCAGGCCAATACCGGCCACCACCTGTACCACTCCCTCTTCAAGCTCGCCCTGCAGCTCGACCAGAATGCCCGCAATTTTGCCTCGGCCCAGAAACAGGTCATTGGGCCATTTGAGCCCGACGCGATCCACACCAGCGGCTTCCAGCGCCTCAGCCGCAGCCACACCGAGCACCAGACTGAGCCCATCCAACATCGCAAAGCCACCGCGGAACGTGAGGCCGAGGCTCAGATACAGGTTCTCGCCTCGCGGGCTTTGCCACTGACGGCCACGACGCCCCCGGCCTGCCGTCTGACAGTCTGCAATACAAACTGGGATGACCGGTGAACCAAGGCTGGGGCGACGGCGAATGATTTCTGCGTTGGTGGAGTCTACCTCGTCGAGAACATCCAGTTGGAGGCGCTGGCAAATCGCCGGCGGTAGATGTCGAACGATGTCTTCGTGGCTCAGAAGGTCCACCGGCGTTTTCAATCGGTAGCCCCTGCCCCGAATGGTATCAATATCGTAGCCCTCTGCCACCGCACGCTTCACCTGTTTCCAGATAGCGGTGCGGCTGATCCCCAGGCTGGACGCAAGGGATTCACCGGAGTGCACGTTGCCATCCGCCATAAGACCTATCAGAGCTCGGGATTTCATCGGGTAACGCCTGAAAATTGAGAGAACCAGAGCGGGATTAAACAACAGCAGACAACAAAAGACAAAACCGCGCCTCGATACTCTGCCCGGCGAGCCCAGAGGCCCGGCGCTCAGGGTATCGGAGTTGCGGTCAGATTGGCTTTGATGTCGAAGTTCTGCATCTTGACGCCGTACACCACGGTCTGCGGACCGCCAACGGGGTGGACCAGGTCGACATTATTGATGGACAGCTCCTTGAAACGACTTTGGGCGCGGACCGCAAACCCAAGAGGGCGATTCTCCAGGTCCGCGGCCGAGGGCGAAGATTCGTAGCGATACCCGGCTGCAGCAGACGCATCCATGATTTTCTCATCGCCTCTGGCACCGGGCACCCCGAGACTGTCCGGCCCGTCGCTTTTCTTGACGACCCTGGTCTGATAGACGTCGACCGCGAGGTCGGTGCGGATTCCGAAGGTGTTATCGTCAACGCCGTCGTTGTCGAAATCACCGCCGTCACTGGTGTAAATGTCGTTCAGAACCAGGCGCGTGCCGCTGCCGTTGATCAAGCCGCCGTCGCCACCGGGCTGGCGATTGGTCTCCCAGGCAAAGGAATTCTTGCGGGTGTCGTCCACCGCACGGGCAAGTATCTGCTTCATACCAATGGTGATTCCCTCATCGCCCCGTTGCTCCCAGACACCACCGGCCCCAGAGCAACTGGCGGCACTCGTCCCAGCGCCCCCGACACAGACATCGCCCGCCCCGCCCGGGACTATGGTCATACTGCTGCCAGTCTCGTACGTCTGAACCACGAATCGGCCAAAGCTGCTGCCGGTGGCCTTGTCTCCCACCCGCAGATTGCCAACGTCCATGGTACTCCAGCTTTCCGCTGCCACCATTTCAAGACCGTCGTCGGAAACATCCACGGTCATGTCGCGAATGTGTGCGTTATAATTCAGGTCACTGATCCAGAGGCCCTTCTGCGCAATCTCACCGCCCCCCTCGTCATAGGGCGCGGCGATCAGCGCGGCGCGGCCGTCACGGATGCGAATGTCCGAGTTGATGGTGATACCCTCACCACTGGCCCCGCCGGCACCCAGCGTGACGTGACCATCCAGGGTGAACTCATAGGCTGGATAGAAACCCAGGGCCAGCAACAGCTCTGTCCCGCCCTGCAGGGGCGCCTCTTCATCCCCCACCCGCAGGCCGTTGATCCGGTACCCCGCCTCTACCCCTTCGAACCCGATACGTAATCCGTCGTAGAACCTTGTACCGTTGCGGGTTTCGTCGCGGGTGACATTGACGGTAACATCGCCCCGCCCCCAGGATTGCAGACCGCTGAAGATGACCCGGTTGCCATCGTCGACATAGCTGAGATCAGCCAGCCGCAAACTCCACTCGGTGGCCAGCCTCAACCCCTGCGCACCGGCGTCGGGGTGGCCGCCGCCCTGAAGATAGACGGCGTTGGAATAGGTGCGGCCGTTGAATACCTGGTCTTCCAGCAGAAAGCTGACGTTTACCCCGCCCAGACTGCGCCCGGCACCGCCTAACTGGATATCGCCAACAGCAAACTCGCCTTCCAGGGACCCCAGCGTCAGCCCGAGTGCAGCGCGGCCGTGCCAGTCACTGGTGACGTCAAGGCGAAGATCGTTGACCCGGTAGTAACCAGTAATGTCTCGCAAGGCCAGCGCACGTCCGTCGTCGATATAGAGAAAATGAGCGCTGTTGATCACGGTTTCGTTATCGATTCGCAGCCCCTCGCCCGCTCGGCCGCCGGCACTCAGTGACGTCGAGGCAGTGATATCAAATGCACCACTGAGACCACCGTAACTGGGCAGTTCCGCACCGCTGACAATGTCACGGGAGCGACCGTGATTCAGCGGGTTGTTACTGTATCGGATGGCTCCGATTTCATAAGTGCCCACGGTGTGGGGAGCCTCAAGCTGAAGCGTGTCGCCGACAACATCCAGGGTCACCCCCAGGGCTTCCACGTTCAGGGTGATGTCGTCCAGAAACACTTCGTTGCCATTGGTACGGTAGCCAAGCCGCCCGCCGGTCATGGTATACGCGGAGTCAAAGGTATAACCTGAGCCTCCGGTGGCACCACCGGCCCGGATGGAAAGACGCCCCTCCAGACTGTGGTCGAAGTAAAGCCCGCCCATGCTCAAACCCGGCGCGCCGGCCAGGCGTATGTCTCCAAACTCGATTCTCCGGTCTTCAACCAAGTAATCCAGGTTCAGGGCGGCATCGTCAGTGATGTCGACCCTGACCAGGTGGAACGCTTGCTCGCTCGGATCACTGGCCGAACCGACCCGAAATCCCTCCAGATGGATACCCTGGCCATCGTCAAAGTACGACAGTCGGTCCGCCTCCATCTGCAGGTCCAACTCCAGAGTAATCCCGCTCTGACCACTGATGCCTGCAAGCGCCTGGTCATCAAGACTTTTCATCTCGGCCCCCGCGGTCATTGGCATTAACGCCACCAGGCACAGCAGTCTCGGGGTGGGTTTGTTCCTCGCGCAAACGTGCATAGCGACTCCTAAGGATTGCCTTCGGGAAACACCAGAAGATTCCCTTCCATGATGACTGCCCCCCGCATTTGCACCGAAAAGATATCCGTCTGCTGGAACCCCGGATCGGTCGGACGAGGCGTGTTACTGGCCGCGATCTTGAATCGCACGTCATTGAATCGAACGATGTCGGGCAACCCCAGCTCCAGGACATCCCGATCGAAGAGCTCGCCGTCGCCACCAAATCCTGAATCAATGTGGCGCACCCGCAGCGTCAGTCCTTCGAAAGCAAAGTTGCCGCGAATGTCGTCGAGCACCATCCATCCCCCGGTCTCTTTCAACCGATAGGCAAACCGGGCGCCGCACTTTTTAGTTGTGTCTTCGCAACGACCGAAGTACCTGTTTTCCACCGGTCCGCCCATTTCGTTGATACTGATGTCACCAGACAGATAGATACCCCCCTGCCCGGACACCGCCGACAACGACTCGTCGTCCAGTCTGGTCAGCTCGGCTGCACTGGGCAAGGTGAGCGCCAGGCAGGCCCCGAACGCGATCGGCCTCCCAAGCCGCCCTAGTGTCTTGATCATGGCGCAAGATCCCGTGTTCTGATTTCGAGGTGCTGCATCAGCATGCCTTCCACTCGGGCCGCCCCAAAGTCGCGATCGCCAACACTGAGATTCCCGATATGCAGATTGGAGCGATAGTCTGGATTGGTGTAGTAGTCCTGGTAAAAATCCCAGGCTTCCGGATCGCTGCTTGCCCGCTGACCATCGGCCCCGATAGCTCCGGGCGAAGGTCGCCGTATGGCTGCAACCTCGACAACAAAGTTTCCGGTCGCGTCGACGTCAAAGAACACGGGCTGCAACTCGTTTCCGATGGCCAGTTGCAGAGCAAAATCACGGAGCAGTATGCGCGAGCCGCACTCACTGCCATCCAGCTCACAGGCATTGATGGAGACTTCCGGAGAGAAAAAGTTGAGCTTGAACTGACCAACCATCTGCCGGCGCTCGTTATCCCCCCATAGCCTCAGGTAACTGCCGTCGATGACCGCACTGACCGCGTGGATATTGATATTCGCCGAACGGTCCTCCCCGACCGCGACATTCATCTGCATCCCGATATCCGGCCTCTCGCCGATGTAGTCGTCGGTTTTCGGGCGGCTGGAGCAGGGCCCTGAAACGGCAACTGCGGCGGGGCTCATGCAGTCAAACCCCTGTTCCGCAGCCATGAGTGCCGGCGCGGCGAATTCAAGAACTGCCTTGTCCGTCACGCCGATGGTATTGCCATCAATCACATCGATTTTGTATGGGTTAACCAGACGTCCGAGGTTTACCGGACTCAAGTTCCGGCCATAATTGCTGCCGCTACCGGAGATATAGAGATGATTCACGGTGATATCCACATCACGACCGTCGGTACTCTGGATCCCCCCGATGCGAAAAATTCTGGCCTGCTCGCCATTTTCGTCGGGGGCGTCGGTGCCATGGGAAAACTTGAAGTTCTCCAGCACAACACCGATACCTGCTCCATCTACTTCAGAGAGCTCCGCTTCCGTAAGATCCTGCAGCTCGCCGGAAGCGAGAGCTGGCACCAACAGCCATGCCATGAGCATCTGTGACATCCGTACCAGGCCGATAGAAAGCGACGGGCAACAACCAGTGATCATCAGAACAACCCCTTGCCGCGGTCAATGTATTCGGTCCGATAGCGGGCAGTACCGTTCAGTGCCTCAGCGAGATTGACCTCAACGGCGCCATTGGGAATGTTAAAGAAGGCGCCGGACGTGGCGCGGATGAAATCTTCGGGGGTAGCGCTGGTGTTTTTAACGTCCTTCAACCATTCCAGGTCCTTGGTCTGAAACGAGATGAAGGCCCCCTCTTTCGGAGCAACAATACGGCGCCCGCCGTTACCGTCGCTATCCAGCTCTCCTACCGGGAAGCTGTTGTACTGATCCAGGGGGAAGCAGGCCTCGATACCGAGCACTTCGCAATCTCGCGCGACCACCACAACGTCGCAGGAGCCGAAGAGGAAGCCGGAACAGTTCGCCGTATACAGCTCGGAGCTGAGGGTGGGGGATATGAGGTCAATGATTCCCGCAACCGCGCCGTTCACATCCTCAAGCACAAAGGATTCGCCATTCGGGACGCCTACAAACTCGGCCCTCACCGGGTCCAGCTCACCGGCATTAGGGGCATCCGGCCCCTGCACCAGCTGGGCCTTCGTAATCAGCGGGCTCCCTCCGGCCAGCACCGGGGTCAGCAGTTGAACCAGCTGATCGAAGAATCCGCCGGTGCTGTTTTCCGCCGCCCTCAGGCCCTGACCGGTGTCGATGATATCGATGTTTACGTTACCGGTCAGGCTCTGAATACTGCCTGACAGAACGCCCATCGCGCGACCAAACCCAAGGCGAACACCGACAACCTCATTGGTGGCATCATCAAAGGCAAATTCGAAGAAAGGATCACTGATCTGGAAGGGTACGATCTCACCCTCGGCGTAGGCGGTGCCATCGGGTTTGACCTGGCGAGCGGCCTTCGGGTTCTTATCAAAATACGCCTGATTATTGATGTAGCCGAGAGCGAAATTCTCAATGAGCACGTCTGAGGAACCGGGACGCTCGCCCTCCCGCTCGTAACGGCCCAGCTCCAAAACATCCACATTGGTCTGGACATCAATATCCATACCCAGATTGATACGGGTGTAGGAAGTGGTGTTAGCGGGGTCCGGATGATACTCCCGGTCTACCGACAGAAAGGCCTGGCCGGTGACTTCGGACATGACATCATCGGAAATAGGACGCAGCTCTGCGCCGACTCCCGCAGCAAAGACGGACAGGAGGGAAAACAGGGTTACTTTCTTACTCATAGCCACATCTCACGACTGCCGCTTGTTGTGCTTTTGCGGCTGATTAAAAGATGACTGATGAGCGTCTCTGAGTCTGGCTCTTTTATTTTTGTGGCCAGTTTGTTTACAGAATATTAACGTTGCTTACAGATTGTCACTGTGAGCGGCGTCATAGAATCGTGCAAATCTGAAATTTATTTCGCGCAATAAAAAACCCCAGCATCAAGGATGCTGGGGTTTTAGGTATTAGGAGCCTGACGATGACCTACTCTCACATGGGCAACGCCACACTACCATCGGCGCAGGTCTGTTTCACTTCTGAGTTCGGGATGGGATCAGGTGGTTCCAGACCGCTATGGTCGTCAGGCA
>NZ_QTKT01000009.1 GCF_018424605.1 Marinobacter lipolyticus
GCTACGCACTGGTTACCGGTCTCTCGAATGAGGAGCCTGCCATCATCGAGCTGCTGCATGAAGGCCCCCAGCGGCCACTGGGGGTGGGCCTCAATTTACCCAAACACGGCAGGAATTATCCATACAATGCCAGGCACGGCGACGCCTTTTTCGTTGCGGCTTCGCCTCCACAACAAAGGCGCGCGTGCTGGCGGCGTTATACATGAGAGGGAACTCTGATGAGCCTGAAAAGTCAGTTCGAACTGCTAGCCGCCTACAATCAGTGGATGAACTCGAAGATCTATGAGGCGGCAGGAAATCTCTCTGCAACAGATTTGGCGAAAGACCGTGGGGCGTTTTTTGGTTCCATTCTCGGAACTTTGAATCACATCCTCGTTGGGGACACCATCTGGCTCAAACGGTTTGCTACCCATCCGTCCTGCTTTAACTCGTTGCGGGCGGTCGCTGATCTTCAAAGTCCGACGAGCCTGGATCAGATCATTTTTGACGATCTGCGTAGCCTAACTGAGCGCCGGATGTGGTTGGATCTTCAGATTATCGACTGGATAGCCGGGTTATCCGAAAGTGATCTAAATTTCGTGCTCAGCTACCACAACACCAAAGGAATTCCTGCCAACAAACGATACTCGAGCCTGGTTCTTCATTTCTTTAACCATCAAACTCACCATCGAGGGCAAGTTTCTACTTTGTTAACGCAGGCATGTGTGGATCTTGGGGTTACTGACCTATTGGCTCAGATTCCGGAGGAAACTTATGTATAACCTGGCCAGTCACGGCGGCGTCATGTGTATCGATGCACATTAGCATGCGAATTCAATTTTAAGGTCTAGAAGGTATGTCTAGTATTTCAGGCGGTCTTGTACACGAAATGCCAGCTGATCTGGCTGGTGTTTTAGTCCAGAACAAGAAAACGGTTGATCTCTGGGAAAGCCTGACGCCTGTCGCACGTAATGAGTTCATTTGCTGGATTGAAGATGCGAAGCAAGAAAAGACCAGACTGAAACGGATCAATCGTACTGTTGAGGAGCTTGCGGATGGTAAGAGACGCCCGTGCTGCTGGCCTGGCTGCATTCATCGTACTGACAAAAAGCCCGGCAAATGGCAGCAAGATGTTCTTATCGATAAAAAGCCGAGGCGCTAAGTGTTTTCAGGGAGGAAACTGTGAATAAGTATCATATTGCGCAACTCAACATTGCCACACTGTTGGCAACAATCGATTCGCCGCAGCTTTCGGATTTTGTCGCGAATCTAGACCGGATCAATGCGTTGGCAGACGACTCCCCTGGTTTCGTCTGGCGGCTACAAACCGAAGACGGTGATGCTACCGGCATTGATTATTTCGGCTCTGATAAAATCGTGAATCTTTCCCTCTGGGATTCGGTCGAGGCTTTACATAATTACGTTTATCGGTCTGCCCACGTGGAGATCATGCGCCGCAAGAAGGAGTGGTTTCAGAAAATGGGACAGGCATATATGGTGCTTTGGTGGGTGCCTGCCGGTCACATTCCCTCAATCGAAGAGGCGGCGCAAAAGCTGAACACTCTTCGAGAGCATGGCCCAACCGCGAAGGCTTTCACGTTCAAGAAAGCATTCCCTGCTCCCAGCGAACTAGCCAGTGTGCCAACTGATACTTGGAGTGGTGAATGTCCAGCCACTTAACAAACGCAGTCACTCAGGCAAAGTTTCCGCCAGCGCTCCAACTTTGCCGGTGCTGCGGATGTTGGTCACTGCAAAGGGATCCATCTTGGATAGTAAAATAATGAGCTTAGTCCAACGGTTGCAGGTTCCTGACCGACCCAAAAAAACAGCGGCTATTCTGGTCCACGAGTTGCGGTGATTTACGGCTTCATGGCCCGACGACTGATGCAACGCCACTTGCTGCATTACCTTAGAAGCAAGGGCCTGCCAGACGTGACAATGTACGGACACCTGCATTCGGTTGATTCGATATCAGATGACTTACAAGCATCACGCAGCGAGGGACGGAACCTGGTAATTCTCGGGTTTAGTCAGGGCGGGTTCCAGGCAGTCAAGATTGCACGCGAGCTTGAGCGACGAGGTGTGGATGTTTCTCTGCTCGTGAGCATCGCCGCAGGAGGGCTGGGACGGGTGTTCCCAGGACGGTGGGGTTTCGATCCTCGCAGCGTACCGACAAACGTTGATGTGTGCCTTAATTTCTTCTCTCAGGGAGATTTGCTCGGGTACGACCGCAGCCACCAAATGAACGAGGCTGTTGGGAGCACAGCCTCGCAACGGGTCGAAAACCACATGTTCCATGCGCACGAGGGCGTAAGTCATATTGATCTGGTGAAGTGCTATCCAGAAGAAGGGATCAAACCCGCTGTGCGAACACATGTGATTGAAAGGATCATGGCAGAGATTAGCGGGCTCAAACGGTCTGGTGCCCAACAACGCGCTTAAGGAGAGAGTCCTTCCCTCGGCCATCCTGCCGCTTAGCCCCGCGATAAAAGCAGGAAACCATGGATAGAGAGTTTATAGAAAAGGCTGATAAGGCAGGATTCCTTATAATAGATGGCGCAAGCGGCACAGCTAACACAGCCATTAGGTCTGTTCTGCACTTACCCACTCATGAGGCACGCATCAGGTTGCGAGTACCCATGCGCAAGGCTCTTAAAGCACTGACAATCTGGCTCTGCATCCTTGCCCTTGCCATCGCCAACGGCCTGCTCCGCGAGGCCGTACTTCTGCCAGCGTTCGGGATTCCATCTGCTTTTATCGTGAGCGGCCTCCTCCTTTCAGCCCTGATCATTACCTTAGCGTGGCTGTCGCTTCCCTGGCTGCACCTGCGCCGCCCCGAACAAGTCTGGTTAGTAGGATTCAGTTGGCTCGCTCTCTCCCTTGCGTTCGAGTTTTCCTTTGGGCTTGCACAAGGCAAGTCCTGGCCAGTGATGCTTGAGGCCTACACGTTCAAGGATGGCAACCTCTGGCCAGTGGTGCTTGCGGTAACCGCTTGTGCGCCGTTCATCGCAGCGAAGATAAGGCGCAAGGCCTAGCTCGGAACATGTTGGCTTAGGGCGTAGGGAAACAGGGATGTTTAAAAAAACCGCGCTCACCAAACCCACGCTACGATGCCCGCCACGGTTACTGCACCTGCAATAAAAGATGCAATCATTGGCACAAGGAACTTCCGCTTGGATACTCCGGGAAGAATTTCACTTTCCAAGTGTTCGTATTCCTCCAGCACATCGATGAGTTGACTCATGGCGCGGGAAGACCGATTAGGGAGCTCGGCGTTAAAGTCTCTAGCAAGAGCGTCGACCAAAGAAAAAGCTTTCGTCGCCAGGGACTTTTCTTGTTGGCGTGCTGCTATAAGCTTGCGACGCATGGTAATTTCCGGGCAGCTTTCATCGGGCTCGAATTCATCGGACTGCTTCAACGCGGATGTTTCTTTTGTCATTATACAATCCTCGCTCAAATCGTTACGTAGCTATGCATATTTACCTTAATATGCATTCGACATGCAACAAGACTGTCGCCTTAAATCGACATGTATGACTTATTCACATATTAAGAATATGTACTAAAACTCTCTCTGCGTTTTCGGCCCACCGTCCATTTACGCCGAGCATCGAGTTTTATTGGTCGTAGCAGGTTAATCAGGAACTCTACTTTGATCAGGAATAACGAATGAAAGGCCAATGCCTCTGCACTGCAGTCCAATTCGAGATCGAAGGCGATCTCCCCAACCTCTACCAGTGCCACTGCTCCCTCTGCCGCAAGGCCACCGGGTCTGCGGCCAACGCAGCCACCTTTGTTCAGCAACAGAATTTCCGCTGGCTCTCGGGCCAGGACAGCATCACCTCGTTCCAGAAGCCAACCGGCTTTCGCAGTGATTTCTGCGCGGTGTGCGGCAGCCCGGTTCCCAACCCGCTAAGAGGCACCGAGCTGGTCTGGGTTCCTGTCGGCTTGCTGGACGAAGATTTCGATGCGGCGGTGAATGTCCACCTTCATCTCGATTCGGCCGCCCCCTGGGCGCGAGATTCTGTTCACTGCCTCCGGTTGGGCGCTGGTCCTGAAAGTTTGAATGCCCTATACAGGGCTTTAGAGCAGAAAAGGGGCTGCGCCGGTCAGTGACGGCTCACCGAGGTCGGTGTATCGGCGGTGCAGTAACGCGGGCGAATGCTCGCTCTCAACTCTCCGGAGACATCGGCCGCCGGAAATCCAGCACCTGCCCTGCGCTCATCGCAGCGGGTTCCGTGCCGTATTGCTGGGCAAGCAGCGCCTGCTGCAGCGCAAACAGCGAGTCGTACATCATCGCCTGAATGTCCATCAACGCCTTCATGGGGCTGCCGGCCACTCTTCGACGGGCGTCAATCACAAACTGAAGGCCCCGCAGCCGGCGTTGATTACAGCTGGAGCTGCGGCGGATGCAGTCTTCAATCAGTTGCGCGCGCAGCGCCTCGAAGCCTTCCGGGTCACGCTGCAGCAGATCCCTGAGCTCGTCGAACGTGGGCATATCCATGCCGCCTCTCCTTCCCTGGTTTTACAGAGTCCGTGCTTCGTTCTTTGCGCATTCAAACCGGCGTAGGCCCGGTTCACCAGGCCGGAAATAACCAACGGATCGCCGGCGGCTCTACCTGTAATGTAAACTGATATTTCGACGAGCGCACAAATTTTGTACAGAATTAATCTGTAACCGGGGATCAACGAACGAGCGGAGAGCGCTATGGCAGGTGGATGGTCAAAGGATGGCGCCGTTCAGGACCAGATCGACGCCAGTGTGGAAGATGAGGTGAAACGCGCGCGCAGCCAGTTGGGCTCCGGCGAGAGCGCGTTGCATTGCGATGAGTGTGGCTGTGACATCCCGGAAGCCCGCCGCAAAGCGATTCCCGGCGTGCGGTTGTGCATTGCGTGCCAGTCAGCGCTTGAAAAGCAGGAGACCAATGCAGGCGGCATCAATCGCCGCGGCAGCAAGGACAGCCAGTTGCGGTAACCTGCGGTGCCATCACTGTTTCGCGGACACCCACATGGTGATCGCCATCCGCGAGACGGTGTTCCCGTCAGTGTCTTTCACGTCCACTTTCGCGATCAGTTCACTCGCATCTGGCCAGGTCTCCGGCAGATCGCAGGTGGCGGTGGCGGTCAGGTCTGTATTGGCCTTCTTCAGGTATTCCACGGTCATCCCCTTCGGTATCCAGCGGTGGCTGGTGGGAATGCTCACGTCCGTCATCATACCGCCGGCCAGCTCCGCCATGTTGCACATGGCGATGGCGTGTACCGTTCCGAGGTGATTCAGCACCGCCCGGTGCTTTCGGATCTGCACCTCGGCTTTACCGGGGCGCAGCTCGGTCATCAGCGGCTTGATGGATCTGAAATACGGCGCCTTGAAGCACAGCGCCCGGGTGAACAGTTGTCGCCCCATGGGGAGCGCGCTCATTTTCTGAAACAGGGCAAGATTGGGTTGGATTTTTCCGCTCATGGCAAACTGGGCTCTCGTTGATATTCTGTGTAGAATCTTGTTCTAGAATAATATTCTGTTATTGGTGGAGGGGTCAACAACGTGGAACCTGCTTTTGAGCGCGCCTACCCGGGAACACGCAAGGCCAGAAAACGCCAGGTGCTGAGCTGTGCCCTAGCCTGCTTCGATGAAATGGGTGTGGATGCGGTGACCATCGACACCATTCGGGAGCGTTCCGGCAGCAGCATCGGGACCATCTATCATCATTTTGGCAACAAGGAAGGCCTGGCAGCGGCGATCTATCTGGCGGGGCTGGACGATCAGCAGGCGTGGTTCGAGACCGCCCTTGGAGATGCAAAGAGCATTCAGGAGGCCGTGACGGCGTGGGTGCGGGCCTACCTTGAATGGGTGGTGGCCAATCCGCAGCTGGCGCGGTTCATGTATCACTCGCGCCGGGTGGTCGCCGCCGGCACATCGAAAGATCAGCTTAAAGGGCGTAACGACAAACGCTACGGCGCCTTGCTGCAGTTCCTGGAAACTGGCCTGGCGTCGGGAAAAGTGCGATCGTTGCCCCGTGAGACCTACGCCTCCCTGCTGATCGGCCAGGCCGAGAATTATTGCCGGGCATGGCTGTCTGGCCGTGTGCCGACGCCACCCACGGAGCATATTGATGTATTCGCCGGGGCGGCGTGGCGTGCCATTGCCGCAGATGCAGACCAACAAAAGGAATAATCATGCGAAAGAACATCCTGATCACCGGTGCCAGCACCGGTCTTGGTGAAGGCATGGCCCGCGAATGGGCCGCAAAAGGCTGCAACCTGGCGCTGTGCGCGCGGCGGGCGGATAAGCTGGAAGCCCTGCAGCGGGAACTGCAACAGGCGCACCCGGATATCCGGGTGCTGGTGCGCGGGCTGGACGTGTGCGACTACGATCAGGTGTTCGAGGTGTTCCGGGGCTTCCGGGATGAGCTGGGCAGTCTGGACCGCGTGGTGGTGAACGCGGGTATCGGCAGTTCCCAACCGATTGGGCGCGGGCACTTTGCCGCCAACCGCCACACCGCGGAAACCAACTTCATCGCCGCCATTGCCCAGAGCGAGGCGGCCATGGAGATTTTCCGGGAACAGAACAGCGGCCATCTGGTGCTGATGTCATCCATGAGCGGCGTGCGCGGGTTCCGCGGCCCCCTCAATGTATACGCCGCCACCAAAGCCGCTGTGGCCTCCCTGGCCGAGGGTCTGCAGCTGGATACCAAGGGTAAACCCATTAACGTAAGCAACATCCTGCCCGGCTACATCCTCACCGACATCAACCGGGACACCAAAAACGCCCCCTTTCGGGTGGATCTGGATACCGGCGTCAAAGCCCTGGTGAAAGCCATCGACTCCGAAAAGCGCCGCGCCTACGTGCCCTGGTGGCCATGGACACCGCTCAGTTATGTACTGAAGGCGATGCCGTTCGGGTTGTTTGCCCGGGCGATGTGAGTGGCCAGAAGCCAACTCGCTATCGCACAAACCGCGTGATGTTATGAGAGCTTTGACAATCTGGTTACTGCTGGGTGTCGCGCTCGCATCCGGCTGCGCGAGCCTGGAGCCCCAGGAGCGCTATCAGGACACTGGCCCGGCGACCACCCTGCCCCAGACGTCTTACCATGTGGATGTCGAAGCTCACGATGGCACACTGCTCCGGGCCACGGTGTTCCAGCCGGCGCTGAAGCCGGGCGTTGCGGCACCGCTGATTATTCACACTCACGGTTTCGGAGCGTTTCGCGCGCCCCGTCGCTTCTCCATCTACGGCCAGCTGGTGCTCTCCGGGCAGGCGGCAATTGCCGCCTGGGACGCCGGTTACTGGGTGATTTCCTACGACCAGCGGGGCTTCGGCGACAGTGAAGGCCAGGTACAGCTGATGGACCCAGACTACGAGGTTCAGGATT
Organism: Marinobacter lipolyticus; assembly: GCF_018424605.1. Lineage (GTDB taxonomy): Bacteria > Pseudomonadota > Gammaproteobacteria > Pseudomonadales > Oleiphilaceae > Marinobacter > Marinobacter lipolyticus_B. The sequence goes on from NZ_QTKT01000009.1 coordinate 7,350, forward strand.
TTATCAGCGTGCTGGACTGGGCCGATGAGACGTTGCCAAGGCTGCGCCGTGCGCCCGATGGCGATCCCTATGTGGGGGCCAGTGGGGAAAGTTACGGCGGCGCGGTGCAGATTCTCGCCAGCATGGAAGACCCCCGGCTGGACGCCATTGTGCCGATCGCCACCTGGTACGATCTGCAACAGGCGCTGGCGCCCAATGACGTGGTTCAGGGTTTCTGGCCCTTCGCGCTGGACTGGCTGGGAACGCTTGGTAGCGGCTTTGATTTTGACCTGATCAACGAGGCCAGTTATCAGGCGGCCCTCTCCGGTGAGATCGACAGCGCCACCACGCTGGACCTGTCGAGGCGAAGTCCTTCGGAATACTGCCGCAATGGCCGCGGCATCCAGGCCGATGCGTTGTTTATCCAGGGGCTGCGAGATGTACTGTTTCCGCTCAATCACGGGTTGGCCAACTGGGCCTGCGCCCGCGATGCCGGGCAGGACGCGTATCTGGTGGCCATCGAGGATGGTCACATCATGCCCTGGCCCATGCAGGCCTGGTCCGGCACGCCGCTGTTCAATACCCAGGCGGACATTCGCTGCGGCTCCTACGAGAGCACGGCCATCGCGATGGTACTGGCGTTCTGGGACGAAAAGCTTAAAGGCCAGCCGGAATCGCGGCCTCGCCACTGCCTGACGTTCGATTTTGGCGAACCGATGGCGACGGCCGGTGTGTTACTGGAACCCGGTGGCGAGGTGTTCCATGTTCAGGAAACGCCCGTGGCGCTGGCAATGAGCGGCCGACTGGAGCTGTTGCTACAACCCTGGGACTGGCTTTCCGGGTGGTTTGTTCCGGCCCGGGAGGTGCCGCCAGCCATCAATCAGCCAGTGACCGGTGGCAGTCTGCGACCGGCCTTCGTACCCCTTTACCGAGCTCAACAAGGGGATTTTCTGGCGGGCGTGCCTCACCTGCAGCTGGCCACCTCCATAGAGAACGAAGAGGAAGAGAGCGTGGTATTCGCGGGCCTGGGCGTACGTCGCCCCGGCTCGCCAGCCATTGAGGTCATTCACGAGCAGTTCACCCCCCTGCGCGTTCCGGCCGAACAGCACACTGACATGGCGGGTGTTGTTTACCCCCTGGCTGCAGACGATACCGTGGGACTGGTGCTGCAGGGATTTACCGGGGCCTATTACAACCGTGGCAAGGGCTGGGGCGACAAAGCATTTGTCGAAGGCGCGGTAACGCTGCCATTACAGACGGATCGAAACGGCAGCTGGTAAGGATTTGCCAGACTCAAGTTCATTAATGGAGCGGGGAATATCATGCACCTACCTTTCTGGCTTACCACTGCGCTACTGCTACCGGTACTTTTGTATCAGGGCAAACGCACCCGAAAGATCACACCCCGGTTGCCGGAAGCGCAGGGCGCATCTTCCGGTCAGTACGGCGACAGCGAGCCGTATTTGAGGCTTCTTGTATTGGGCGAATCCACCGCCGCCGGCGTGGGCGTGTCCAGCCATGAGCAGGGCCTTGCCAGCCAACTGGCGCTTCAGTTGCACGAGCGTTCCGGGCAGACCATTGCCTGGCATACGCTGGGTGTGAATGGCATTCGCCTCGGCCAGCTTAATCAGAAACTGGCCGCTACAGATCTGCCCGAATGCGATGTGGTACTGCTGAGCATGGGGGTGAACGACACCACCGGCCTCACGCCCAGGTACCGTTTCCGGAGAGAACTGCTAACGCTGCGCCAGACAGTCTCTGCGCGTTACACAGGGCCACTTTACCTGCTCAGCGTACCGCCCATGCACCGGTTCACCGCGTTACCCGCACCGCTGCGATACATCATGGGTTGGCGGGCGCGCCAGCTGAACGGGGTTTACGAACAGCTCGCCCTCCAACAGCCGACCCATTTCCGCTACTGGTGTTACCCTGCGCTGACCGACCCGTCGCTTCTGGCCAGTGATGGCTACCACCCCAGCGACCAAGGCTACCGGGCAATTGCTGGGGCCCTGGTTGGTGAAATATGTCGACATATTTAACACACCCCAACACATAATCATTTACCACGCTTTCCCCTGCTCTGTTTTAAGGCACCTTCTTACCCCGTGGCGCTCATTTTGCTTAGCACTCCTAATCGGCAAGCCAATCTTCTTACAGAGGGTTTGACCATGACATGGATAGCAAGGAGTGCAGCCGTCCTGGCTCTGGCAGTCGCCTTCAAGGGTTGTAGTCCATCGGGGCCTTCCTCGGACGATGACGGGGACGTCGGCGGCGATCAGTTGGTGGCGTTGACCGGGCGAGCGGCCGTTGGTGCGGCAATCGAAAACGCTCCGGTGGAGGCGCGATGCGAGGGCGGAGAAACCTTTATTGAACCTGTCACCACCGATGATGACGGTGGTTTCGAGGGCCAGGTGCAAGCCTCTGCCCTACCCTGTGCCCTCAGGGTTGAAGGTGAAAATGAGGCGCAGCTTCTGCACAGTTATACCGACGCGGCTGGGACGGTCAACATTACTCCGTTCACTGATTTGATCATTGCCCTGTCCGTATCGGAGCGGCCCGTGGTCTGGTTTAACCGGGATGAACGCACCGCCGCCATAAGCGACCTGGGTCAGGCGAAACAGGAGTTTCTGGCCGCGCTAACTGAGAACAATTACACCCTTCCCAGTGACGAATTTGACCCTTTCACAACAAATTTTGAAATAGGCGACAGCATTGACCAGCTGCTTGAAACCTTTTCGGCGGCGGTCAGAGACCTCGACAATGTTCAGAGCTACCCGGATTTCGTCGATCTGATCGCGTCGGGCAACCTGACTCTCATTCCACCGCCATCTCCATCTGATCCGGGCCCCGGGCCCGATCCGGAACCAGAACCAGAACCTGAGCCCGAGCCCGAGCCCGAGCCCGAGCCAGAACCTGAGCCAGAACCTGAGCCAGAACCTGAGCCAGAACCAGAACCCGAGCCAGAACCCGAGCCTGAGCCCGAGCCCGAACCTGAGCCCGAGCCCGAGCCCGAGCCAGAACCTGAGCCAGAACCTGAGCCAGAACCAGAACCCGAGCCTGAGCCCGAGCCTGAGCCCGAGCCCGAACCTGAGCCCGAACCAGAGCCCGAACCTGAGCCAGAGCCAGAGCCTGAACCCGAACCAGAACCGGAACCGGAACCAGAACCTGAGCCAGAACCTGATCCCCCGGGAGGCGGCGATGACGATGATGATGACGACGATGACGACGGAGGCTTTCTCGACGACCTCTTCGGCTAGTGGCGCGGACCATTGCGGGCGGCCGCGCTGCAGTTGACGCCCCGGTTGCCCAAAAGGCCGGGGCGCGCTTTACCCGTCAGATCGCGGTGGCACCACCGTCTACTGGCAAAGCAACGCCGGTGGTAAAGCCGGCATCCGGGGAACAGAGGTAAAGCACGGCTGCCGCAATTTCATCGGCTGTACCCAGCCGCCCAACCGGGTGCATGGCAGCAGCGAACTCCGCCTTGCGCGGGTCACTTTCGGCGGCGCGGCGGAACATGTCGGTATCGATCACCGCCGGGCAGATAGCGTTCACGCGGATGCCTTTTTTCGCATACTCCACTGCCGCGGATTTGGTCAGGCCGATGACTGCATGCTTGCTGGCACTGTATACGCTCATTTTTGGCGCCGCCCCCAGCCCGGCAACCGAGGCCGTGTTCACAATGGCGCCGCCGCCCTGGGCCAGCATGGCGGGAATCTGATGTTTCATGCAGCGCCAGACCCCCTTCACGTTGACGTCCATAATGCGGTCGAACTCCGCCTCATCGCCGTCCGCCAGCTTACTCTGTTCCACTTCGATCCCGGCGTTGTTAAAGGCGAAGTCCAGCCGACCGTAATGCTCAAGCGTGGTCGCTACCAGTGCCTGAACATCGTCATCGCGGGTCACATCGCAACGCACGAACATGGCCTCACCGCCACTTTCTCTGGCGGCCCCGACAACCTGCTGGCCGCCCTGCTCGTCAATGTCTGCCACCACAACCCGCGCGCCTCTGGCGGCAAACGCCAGCGCCGTCGCCCGGCCAATTCCGGCCGCTGCCCCCGTAATCACTGCTACCCGTTGCTCGTATCCGTTGTTCGTCATTGTTCCTGTCCTGGCTAAACGTGTGCAGACAGGTTAGAGGGTTCTGCTGCCCTCGGGAAATCGGTAGTTCTTATGGGTGCTAATAAGCTGTGTTGATGGTCATGTTGTTGTTCAGCCGCGTGGTTACGCGTAGTGGAATGAGAAAAGCATACCGAAGGAGCCGGGCCAATAGGTCTGCTCTGACGATCGAGTCCCAATTGGCGAGCTATAGCCCAACCATCAACACAATTTTGCCTTTAGCCTGGCCGCTGTCTAAAAGACCATGCGCCCGCGAAGCCTCTTCCAGCTTCATTCTTTGACTGACAACGGGGCTGATCTTTCTCTCAGATAGCCACATGAAAAGCGTCAACAGATCTTCTTTGAACCAGTCGTGATGTTTGTTATGCCAAGCCCCTATGGAATAGAAAGCTGTGGACGGTAGCCACGGCAACAAGCCCCACAAACTAACGAGTAAGAAGTCTTTAATTAAACCTGACGATGACGCTGCATTGTAAGAGCCATAGGCAACAAGCGTCCCATGGTTTGAGATTACTTTTAGGGAGCGTTTGAAATGGCCTCCACCCATGGCATCAAATACTGCGTTGACTCCCTTTGGCTCGTAAGACTTCATCCGAAGAACAAAGTCATCTGTTTTATAGTCGATTGGTTCGCAACCCAGATTCCGTAAGTCATCGTGTTGGGAGATTGAGGCCGTTCCATACATCTTCAGATTCATTGCCGCCCCAAGTTGTACCAGTGCGTTTCCGACAGCACCTCCTGCACCATGTATCAGGACAGTGTCGCCGGCCTGAACTTCGGCCAGCCGAGTCAGCATTTGAAAGGCCGTTACGTAGCTGAGAATAAGAGACAGGGCTTCAAGGTCGTCGAGGTTCCCTGGAACCTGAACGAGTTGTTCGGCTGCGAGAACCATGTACTCCGAATAGGAGCCGAGGATAGTGAGTTCGGCGACCTTATCGCCTTTAGCGAGATGGCCTACCTGGTCACCCACTTTATCGACAACGCCGATCATGTCATAGCCGAGGGTAATGGGGGGCTTTTGTTTAACATCAGGATAGATGCCGCGACGTATCAATGTGTCGGTATAAGCGGCGCTGCATGCCAGAACTTTTACGCGGACTTCACCTGGTCCGGGCTCTGGGACCTCCGTAACTTTTTCAACGACCAGGACATCTGGCCCACCGAACTCGCTCAAGATCACCTTTTTGTAGGACATGTTTTCATTCCGATTGAGTCGACGCGCTTCGCCTGAAATTAGAGCATAGGGTTAGTCTTCAAAAGCAGCCAGCGTTTGCGCAGTTCGCCGTTATTGGAATTGAGTGTCCGCTTTGCAACCTGTGCCTCGTTGGGTTCTACCCCGTTTCCACGGACGGTTTTAAAACGGCGAACAGTTTTCTGTCCTGAGCAGCAACTCTACGTCGCATCCTAGGATTATGGAACCGCTCAATGTAATCGAAGACATCAGCTCGTGCTTCATTTTGGGTTCGGTAGCGCCGGTGGTGAATTCGCTCACGCTTGAGCATGCCGAAGAACCCCTCGCAGGCCGCATTATCACCACAATGACCGACCGCGCTCATGCTGCTCACCAGTCGGTTGCTGCCGAGATAGCGCTGGTAATCACCGCTGGTGAATTGACTGCCTCGATCTGAATGCAATATCACCGGAACTTTCCCCTGGCGCTGCCAAACGGCCATCTCAACCGCTCTGATTACCATATGCCGATCCTGTCGGTGATGCATCGACCAGCCAACGATCAGCTTGCTGAACAGGTCGAGAACCACGCAGAGAAAGAGCTTTCCTTCCTGCGTCGGGATCTCTGTTATATCCGTCACCCATTTGGTGTCTGGCTCCAGAGCGGAGAAATCCCGTTCCAGATGATTCCGGATTCCCGGTGGTCGATAAGATTGACGTCCCAAGCGTCCGCGCTTCTTGCGTGGCCACCCCTGAATGCCGTGTTTGGCCATCAATCGCGCGACGCGGTTCAGGCTGGTTGAGGCTCCCTCAGCAACCAGATCCTCATGCATACGGGGTGAGCCAATCATGCCCCCGCTATCGTCATGAATCTCTCTGATGCGTGACAGCAAGTGCTGATTAGCCTTTGACCTGGCGGACTCAGGGCGAGAGACCCAAGCGTAATAACCGCTGGCCGACACCTTCAGGCATCGGCACATAAGACGTATTGGGAAAGTATTGCGACAACGTTGAATCGCCTGATACCTCAGGACGACTCCTTTGCGAAGAACACTGCCGCTTCGCGCAAAAAATCACGCTCCTTCTTCACGCGGGCCAATTCTCGCTTGAGGCGGGCAACCTCCTCGTCTCTGGGAGAGCCAGAGCCCTTGAAGGCCTTGTCTGTTTCCTCGTCCGCTTCTCTGCGCCAACGCGACAACAGATTGGGATTGATGCCGATCTCTAATGCTACCTGGCGACAACTCACACCAGGTTGCCGGGTTAAAGCGATCGCTTCGCGTTTGAACTCTGGGCTATATTTTCTGCGTCTGGACATGAACACTCCTTTGGCACAGTGTGCCTCTTTTTAGGAATGTCCGCAGTAACGGGGTAGAACCCGTTCGTTCTGGACTACTGCGGCGCTCCGTCCCCGGCGGCTTATCCAAGGCGTTATCCCCAAACCTGAATGTTCGCTTTGCGACCACCTGCGCACAGGCTCTCTGTCTTCAAAGGACATAAAGGGGCTTGCTTCTGTCGCATTGAGTGGCCCGGGGACCGGTTGAATCCAGTCGTGATGGGCTGCTCAGTTTACGAGTTTACAAAGTGACGAGTCCCCCTATGGACGTTAAAAAGACTTTATCTGACCGTGCAAGACACCCGGCAGAGAGCGAGATCACATGGTCCAGAGGATGGAGATTATGAAAGCATTACTGTTTTTGGCCGCCCTGATGGTTTTGGTGCTGTTCCCGACCTATAGTGACGCTGACATTAAGGTTACTGACCTGCGGCCGGAAGTTAACCAAGGCTACCTGGCAAGTACGGTTAAATGGACTGCGAATGAAGTTGAGATCGGGCTGTTGTCGTATTGCGTGGTCACATACCTTGAGTGGCCCGAATATGTGCCGTGGCCACAGATGCGTTGCAACGAATCTCTGAGCGTGTTTCCAGTGAGGAATGGCAGGGACGAGCACCCCGACCAGACGCCTTTGAAACGCAGAGAACGGGCGCTACAGAAAGTGAACTGGGGAAGTTATGTGACGGTGGTCATCCCGGATGCCGCGGGACACAAAGCCATGAGCCCCAGAGATGATCAAGTGCTGGATCTCATCTCCTCCAAGGGAGGTCCTGATCCGGTCATTTTTCTGGCCTACCCGGATCAACCGGTCGTTGCCGGTCCCAAAGGGCGTGTTCCTGACGACGCTAATCCAACCATGGCCACGGGTGGGTTTCGGTTGCAAGGGTTTCAACGTCTGTTAGGGGAGACCCGAGCTCACAGCTACGATCAAAAACACAAGGTGTACCTGTTTTGGGCAGGTGTGACTGTTCTCGTGGTGTTCGGGTTCTTGGGTGGCGCTGTGCTGGTCGTGAGAAGATATCTATTGAAGCCAGACGTTCCTGAGGTTTGACACCCTGTAATTCAGGGTGTCAGCACCGTGCCGAGAGTGCTCTGACCGGGAAGGGTTACCCGGCGAGGAATCGCTGAATGTCCTTCAGCTCGGAGCCTTCCAGAAACATGCCCCATGTCCTCACAGTCCTCAATCCCCTCTACGGAGATGAAGATACCTTCCCGGAAGGGTTCCCTCATGTTGTCATACTGGAACAGCAAACCCGGACCGGGTGCCTCACCAAGGAGCAGAGAGGCCTCTCGCGGTTTTTAGCTTGGTTATCAAGATAGGCTTGAAGCTGGCGAACCTCCGCGTCATCCAGGTGAACACGCAGACAACGGTCGTCGGACTCCAAGGATAGTTCGAGACCGTGTGTGCCATCTCCGATAGCGGTCAGGGGTTTGCCGAGTTTTAAGAGGTGCCCGTCTCTGTGCTGGTAGAACATTGTGCAGAGGGTCATCTATTGTGGCACGTGAACGCGGCTGTAAACGGTCCAGAAGACTTTTTCCAGATCCGGTATTGCCGGCCGCGTCTTCCGGTCGATGGTCGCCTTTTGCTTGATGCCTGACGTACCCATGTTATTGGACATGTTCAGGCGGTTCGATCTGGTCATCTCCAAGTTTAAACAAAAGCGGACTTTCGAACCCCGCACTTTTCAGTCCAATTTTGACCCTGTTTTTCCTTTCATCCAGAGCCTGGAAATATGCAATTATCCCCCCGGGCGGCGACTACTCTTGACCCGCCTCAGCGTGTACCTTCTCGCGCCGATCAAGAGCTTCCGACAGTGAAAGCCACTTAACCTTCGGCGCCCCTTTCCCGAGGGTCATAAGAAGTCCGCAATTAGGCGTTACGTTATTTTCGTGTCGCCAGAGATTCGCCCTGCCGACCGCCACGCACAACTGGTCTCTGGCACCCGATTCTTTCAGTTGTTTCTTAGTTTCCTCATCCACTGTCCACGTCATAAGGTCCGGAAAATCTGGCTCATGGCAAATGAAAATAATTTCGCCTTCTCCGTCCTTCAGAGTCAGTAACATTTGTTCAGGTAACTCTAAATCGTCCATAAATCCCTCATCTTCAGGTAGGTAGCTTTATTCAGGCTTCATTGGTACCGGTGAAACAGAGCCTTCGAAGGTACCCATTACTGCTTTTTCCAGCTTGAGTGCGTGCTTGATCATGTCATCGACAACGTCTTTCCGGGCAGCACCGTCTGTGAGGGTCTGAACAGACTCATCAAAGGCTGCGAAATTGAGGGAGGGAGCTGGCAGCTTGGATTCCGGATCGTGGTAGTAGCACACTAGCCAAGAAGGCGATTTATCTGCCTTCGCATTCCCTTGTCCCAAGATGTCTCGAAGTCGGTCACGCAGGTCTGGCCTTACAACCACTTTTCCGCCCCCCGTTTCAACGCGCAGACCATAATGGATGACTTTGTTGATATGCACGTACAAGCTGACGGTACAATTACCGAGCCAACAAAGTGGAAGTCTAATGCCGCCTGTACGGCCTCTCGTGCGGTCCGAGAAATACTTATTTGTGAGTGCTTTTAGACTCTTATGATCATAAACGACCGGCGCTTTACCAAAAGCTTTGTCTAAACCTTTCGCCAGATCTTCCCAAAACAGGAGCATAATTTTACTTTTGGCCAGCGGCAGTGCTTTCTCAGCCTTCAAAGCGGTAATGAGCTCGTCCGGGTTAGATAACAATTCATTGGCGAGTAAGGACTCCATAGAGGCTCCTGTTCCGGTCAGATTGGCAAGCAGGCGCTGATATTGCTTGAGCGCGTAAGAAAGTTCGGGCTTGTGCTGAGTCTGCTCGCCACAGATTGCGAGCCAGCGAGGAATGTCTCTGGAAAAAGAGAGGCAATGAACCGACTCGGACGCTAAATCGCCATCGCCAAGCGTGTAATTCGAAGCCTCTTTCCCGTGCAAAGTCAGGTAAACCAGAGCCACCTCTTTGCGGCCATTTGCTCGGCTTGTCAGTTCCCGGTGGTAGTCGCGGAGCTGGTTTTCTTGATCTTTGGCATCAATCTTAACTTCGATCCCCAAGAGCAATTCCGGTGTCTCGACAACAATATCGATTCGCCGCTTATCCTCGGTCGATAACTCCCTGGTAACGCGAACTTTACCGGTGAGGGCGGCCGGGAGATTCAGTATTTGCTCAAGAAAAATCCGGAGGAATCGGTTTTCCTCTCCATGCCGCCCGGAAGGCTTCAGGAGCTCGGCGAGAAAATTGGAATGGGTTGAAGTTTCGTCCCGATCAACACCCAAGAGTGAGAATATGTTGAAGCGTTCGCCATGTTGGTTAGCCAATTTCTCGCATTGATCAACCAGGTCTTTGAGTCTGTCGAGCCTCAGACTCCCATCACTACCCATGGGCACACCTCCCTTTAGTTGTTTTCGATTTTTCGTCGCTCCAACAAACACTGACGAAACTGAGTCCTAGGGCAGACGATAGTGCCACGACGACCACACATAGTTCCATCTGTCCTACAAACCTTGCATCTGCATAGGGAATCCTGAAATGCCCACTGCCCCTTGGGGGGAGTAGTGTTTCAATCCCTGCTCTCGTTTCGTAGCCAAATGAAGAGTCTGCGGTAATCGATAGGAAAATGATCCCCCTTGAAAGTGCGAAAAATAAAAGCCAGGTCTGCGAGGCACTTCTGCTCTCTCCGATAGCGCTTCGGCCCCGGTGACTTCAGCGTTCAAGCCAATTTTAAATGTCCGCTTTGCGACCAGTGCCAGCAAAAGATCTTTTCTCATCGCCGCTTGCGGCAAGCGGGCATCATCCTCAATATTCGCAGGTAGTCACAACGAGAGTTTTAGTATTTATGTTTAGTACAGATACTAAACTAGAAAATGAATATTCATGCACTCACTCCCTCGATTGGGATGCTTGTTATAGTCATAGTTGCGCTATGTCCTTCAGGTAAGCAAGGTAGGAACGGGACACCGCCTCGGGTGCTTCCATTTGTGGGTAATGGCCAATGCCTGCAAGCTCACCCAGCCAGGCCAGGGGCAACTCGAGCTCCCGGAAGCGGGCCACCATATGTGCACCAGACACCGGGTCCGCGGAACCGTTAATAAGTGCCACGGGTACTTTTGCCTCTCGCAACGCATTCACCCAGCGCTCCCGGTGCTTCTTGCGATCGTTCATGTAAGTAATCAGGTTATGGAAGATGTGCCGGCCATTGTTGTGGGTAACGAGGGCCCAGAAGTCATCCAGTTCGCGGCCATCGGGCTTGGTGTCCGGACCGAACACGCGGGACATGGCACTGTCAAAGCGACGCCTGTTCGACAGCCGGTTGAACAGAGGGCCCAGCGGGCTCAGCAAGAGCTTCTGGGTAAGCAACGCACGGTGGGTTTCCGGAAACAGGCCGCCGTTCAGGAAGCAGACCGAAAGCCACTGGCCCGCCCCGTCTCCGGCATTTTGCCGTGCCAGCAGCTCCTGGGCGACGGTATCACCGTAATCGTGGGCAAGCACATGAAAGCGATTGAGGCCAAGCTGCTGAACCACACCCTCCACCACATCGGCCTGCTCATGTATGGAATAGCGATGCTTACTGGGCTTGTCTGAAAAACCGAACCCCAGCATGTCCATGGCGATAACCCGGTGGGATTGCCGCAGCGCCGGCCAGATTTTGTGCCAGTCCCAGCTAGCGGTTGGAAAGCCATGGATGAGCAGGATGGTTTCCTGGTGGGGCTCGCCGTCGTCCCGGACAAATATCCGAAAGCCATTGATGGTCAGGGTCTTACCATTGGACTGCCACTCTTCTGGTCGCATGCTTTTGTCCCCGTTCCGCCCGGCGGCGGTGAATTAGTTTTGTTTGGTTCGGAGCATGCAAAAACATGAACTTGACGTCAAGTTTATTCTTTGTTAAATCTTCAGCAAACATGACGGACACAACTATGAAACCAGCACCAAAACAGCAACGGGCCATACGCAAGCGCAACGCAGTGTTGGCCGCCGCGTTTGAGGAATTCTCCGCGCACGGATTTGAGCCCACCACCGCAAAATCCATTGCCGACAGGGCCGGTGTTGCCACCGGGACCTTCTACCAGTATTTCGACAACAAACAGGATGTGCTGCTGGAGATTACGCGGCAGCGATTTGAGGAACTTCAGGACCACCTGCAGGTGCCGCAGGCCCGGCTTGAGATCACCCCGGCTGGCCTGGCAGACGATGGCACCGCCAACATCCGTGAGCTGTTCCGGGAAGCGCTGGGGTTTCTGTACGACTTCCACCAGCAGGAAGCGGGGCTTCACGATGTGCTGGAATACCGCCGGCGGGTGGACCCTGCCCTGGCGGCACTGATGGACGAAGGCGAAGCCGTGCTCATGGAACGCGTGCGGGCGTTTGTCGCCCGGTATGTGCGTGAGAATGTGGAGACGACAGCCTTCTGCCTGTTTTCCATGGCAGAGGGAATCGTGCACCGGCATGTTTTCCAGGGGCACCAGGATGTAACGCGGGACGAATTGATTGAAACGGGCACGCAGTTACTGGCGGCCTACTTTGAAGCCCAGAACAACAACCCCGAACAACAAAACGTGAGGCAATCATGAACGACGCAACCGCTGATTCCGCTAACTGGGATTATCTGATTCACGGCGCCAAGGTTTTTGACGGTAGCGGCGCCCTGCCCCGCCGGGAAGATATCGCGATTGCCGACGGCAAGATTGCAGCCCGCGGCCAGGATCTGGACCATGACAACGCACGCACAGTCATCGACGGTAGCGAATGCTGGGCCATGCCGGGACTGTTCGACATCCACACCCATTACGACCTGGAGCTCGAAGTAGCGCCCGGTCTGCCGGAATCTGTCCGCCATGGCACCACCACCGTGGTGATTGCCAACTGCAGTCTCGGGCTGGCGTTCGGTGCCCAGCGCAAAGACGGCGCCGACCCGATTGTGGACTGCTACGCCCGGGTGGAGAACATTCCCAAAGATGTGCTGCGGGCCACCGCCGACAAGGTGGACTGGCACAATCCGAAGGAATACATGCAGCACCTCAATAAACTCAGCCTGGGCCCCAATCTGGTGACCCTGCTGCCCCATTCGATGCTCCGCATCGAGGTGATGGGATTTGAGGCCAGCATTTCCCGCGACCCGACCGAAGACGAGTTGCAGGCCATGGAATCCCTGCTGGAACAGGCACTGGACGATGGCTATGCCGGGTTCTCCACCGACGCCCTGCCATTCCACTATCTGGCCAACCAGCCCAATACCCGCAAAACCATTCCCACCCAGTTTGCCAAATACCCAGAGATCAAGCGGCTGACGGATGTGGTGCGGCGCAAAGGCGGTGTATGGCAGGCCACGCCGCCGAAGGACAGTACCATCGGCACCATCAAGACCTTTCTGCTCAGTTGCGGTCGCCTACACGGCAAGCCCCTGAAGACCACGGTGGTCGCGGCACTGGATGTGCAGAGCAACCGCAAGATCGTGCGGCTGGCGCGACTGCTGGCGCGGGTGCTCAATTCACGGCTGCTGAAAGGCGACTTCCACCTGCAGGCGCTGGCAGCGCCCTTCAAGGTGTGGTCGGACGGCGCGGTGACACCGCTATCCGAAGAAATCGAAGAGCTGAGGATTCTTAACGAGACCGAGCTTGAAGATCGTGAAGGCCGGATCAGAATCCTCAACGATCCCGACTACATCAAGCGTTTCAAGGCCATGTGGATGAGCGGCAAGACCGGCTTTGGCCTGGGCCGGCTCAAACGCTGGCTGCGGCTGGAAGACTACGCTTTCAACCGCACCCTGGCCGACATGACCATTGATGTGTGCCCTCTCAAAGAGTGGGAAGGCAAAACCTTTGCGGAGGTTTTTGCCCTCGTAAAAGCGGCCAATGCCGGTGAGGAGTTCCACGGCACCGAAGCGGAAACCACGCTACTCAACGAGCACTTTAACGGCGTGAAAGACGAAGGGGACTTCGTGCTGGCCATGTTACGGGCGTTCGACCGTGACCTGAGCTGGTACACGGTCTCCGCCAACCGCGACGAGCGCATGGTGCGCAACCTGCTGATGGACCGCCAGCTACTGCCCGGCTTCAACGACAGCGGCGCCCACCTGACCAACATGGCGTTCTACGATGGCAACCTGCGGGCGCTGAAACTGGCGTCCGACGGTGGGGATATCGATGTGGCCTACATCGTGCGCCGGCTGACCCGGGACCCGGCCCGGGTGTTCGGCGTCAAGGGCGGCAGTATTGACGTGGGTGACCAGGCGGACCTGATTCTGGTGAATCCCTCTGCCCTGCGGCGTATGGACCACAACAATACGGTAAAACGCCAGTACCGCGAGGAATTCCGCCACGAACAACTGGTCAATCGCACCGACGGTGTGGTGCCGCTGGTGATGATCGCCGGTCATCCTGCCTGGCAGCGGGACGAATTCGACACCTCACTTGGGAACACCAGAATGGGGACGGTGCTGGATACCACCTTCTAAAGTGCACCTGAGACCGTTGCACTGAACCGGCATGGCCGCCGCACCTCTACCGCGGCGGCCATGTACCTGAAAACTACACAAAACCAACATTTGGGATACGGTTTGCATCCAAAAATCTTCGTCAGTCCGGTACCATGACGGAAAGGAATAACCAAAAACACACGGACTAACCTTGCACCTTTTCGTCAATTCTCCATCCCTTGCCGGGAGACAGCTCACCCGGCCATGTTGGTTCCTGGCCCTTGCGGTTTTGCTGCTCATGGCGACTGCAGGAGCGGCAGCGACGGAGCCTGTCGCTGTTCCCGAAACAGACAGCACTGTGCCGCTGGGCCCACACCTCGAATACCTGAAAGACCCTGAACGCAGAATGACGCTGGACGACGTCCGCTTGCGAGGTGAGGAGTTCAGTCCCAACGACAGTAAAGTGATCAACATCGGTTACAACCACGCAGGTCACTGGGTTCGTTTCCGGCTAAAAAATTCGGGCACGGCAACGTTGAGCCGCTATCTGGAGTTCCGTTCCCTTTTTGCCGATCAGCTGATCCTGTATCACCCGAGCCAGCCGAACCAATACCAGAACATCAGATCTGGCCGCATGGTGCCGCCACCTCAACGCCCCCACCTTTCACGGAACTTCGTCTTCCCGCTGACCGTGCCGCCGGGTACCAACGATTTTTACTACCTGTACGTGGAAAGTGCCGATACGCTCACTATTCCACTTTACCTTCATACCGACAAAGGGCTGCAACGGACCGAATTGGCCAGCCGATCATGGCTGGCGTTCTATCAGGGCCTGATCGCCACCATGACGTTGTTCAGCCTGTTCCTCCTGGTGACCCTGCGGGATCGCCTTTACGGTTACTACATCGGCGTCATCGTGCTTCATCAGGGCTTGTTTTTTACCCTGTTTAACGGCCTGGGCTACCAGTACTTCGGACTCGAGGATCCGTGGTGGACCCGAGAGGCAATGTCGGTATTTGTCAGCCTTTCCATGTGGATGATCATGCAGTTCGGCCGCGTGCTGTTAGCCACCCGGCAGGAGCAGCCCCGCCTTGACCGGGTGATTGTGCTTACCCAGTATGCGGCGCTGGCCATTGCGGTGCTTAGCCTGTTTGTCGACTACTCCTTGTCCATCCGCCTGGCCAACCCCCATGGCGCGATGACGGCGACGGTTATGTGGGTCGTTGGCTGGAACAGCTTGCGCAAAGGCAACCCCGCCGCCAGGTACTTCCTCATCGCCTGGTCCACGCTGATTGTGGGCGGGCTGGCCTACAGCCTGAAAGCCTGGGGGTTGGTGCCCAGCAACCTGTTCACGGAACACAGCTGGCAGATCGGCGCGGCCATTGAGGCCATCTTCCTGTCTCTGGCCATTGCGGATCGCATCAACACCGAGAGCCGGCAACGCATTCGCCATCAACAGGAAGCTCAGCTGGCACAGGCCAGAGCACTGGAGATCCAGCGCAAGGCCAACGACATGCTTGAGCAGCGTGTGAAAGAGCGCACCGAGGAATTGCGGGAAGCGAACCGCAAGCTGCAGCAACTGAGCGACACCGACCAGCTTACCAGCCTCAGTAACCGCCGCTCACTGGACCGGTTCCTGAACCACACGATCGCCCGTGCCCGGATTGACCGGAAGCCGGTTGCCGTTCTGATGATTGACGTGGACCACTTCAAGCCGGTCAACGATACCCATGGCCACCAGGTGGGCGATGACAGCTTGCGGGAAATCGCCGGGCGCATCCAGAACAGCTCACGCTGGCCTGCCGATATGGTCGCCCGTTATGGCGGCGAGGAGTTCTGTGTGGTGCTGCCCAACACCGACCGTGAATCAGCAATGGCTGTTGCCCAGCGCATGCGGGAGAGCGTGGCTTCTGAACCCATCACCACACGGATCGGACTCCTGAAGCTGACGGTCAGCCTGGGCGTTTACGCCGCCGTGCCGACAGAAAACGATTCGGCGGACAGCTTTCTGGAGCAGGCAGATAGGGCGCTCTACCAATCCAAGAAGGAAGGGCGCAACCGGGTAACGCTGATCGGCACCACTTAGCCGTGGTTCACCCGATCCGAGTGGCCCAGAGAATGTTCCGGAGCTATCTGATCCCGCACCAGTTGCTTGAGCTGTTTGATGTCCGGGAAACCACCCTGCTCTTTGCGGGACCAGATACGGGTGTCGTTCACATGAACTTCGAAGATGCCGCCCGTGCCTGGCTTCAGGGTCAGTTCGTCGATCATGCCGTCAAAAGTGCTCAGCAGTTCCTGCGCCATCCAGGCGGAGCGCAGCATCCAATTGCAGCCTGTGCAGTAATGGAGGGTAATGCGGGTGGTCATCGGTTTGAAGTTCCTTGATCTCGGCTCAAAGTAGGTATTCATGGAAACACCCCCGGCAGCAGATGCTTCCGGGGATGTGACGGCAGCGCTTACGGGCGCGCTTCCAGCACGATGTTGAACGGCGTTTCGGCGGCCCGGCGCACGGTTCGGAATCCACCTTCTTTGATGATTTCCGTCAACCTGCGTTCCCCAGCCTGGGCACCGAGCGCCAACCCGGTCTGCTGTGCCAGAGCCGTCGGCACGCAGATGCTGGTTGAAGCGGCGTAGAACAGGCGCCCGACGGGGTTCATGTTACCACTCAAGTCATCGGCTGCCATCGGCTCAACCACCATCCAGGTGCCATCCGGCTTGAGCTGTTGGCGCACATGCGCAGCCGTACCCACCGGGTCTCCCATGTCGTGCAGAGCGTCGAAACAGGTTACCAGGTCAAAGTCCCCGTCCCCGAAATCGGCCGCTGTGGCTTGTTGAAAGCGCACCCGGCTGGCATCCAGTCCTTGCTCCTCGCGATGTTCATTGGCGGCATCAATCGACGCTTCGTGGAAGTCGTAGCCGATGAACGTGGAGTTGGGGAAGGCTTCGGCCATCAGCAGAGTTGAGAAGCCGTGGCCGCAGCCAACGTCAGCGACCTTTGCCCCGCGCTCCAGTTTGTCGACCACTCCATCCAGCGCCGGAAGCCAGCTTTGCACCAGGTTATGGGTGTAACCCGGGCGGAAGAACTTGGCCACCGCGCAGAACATGCAATGGGCCTGATCTCCCCACGCTACCCCATCCCCCGTCCGGAAGGCTGATCTCACCTTGGGTTCGTTCTCGAAGGTGGTGAAGGCATTCTCGAAACCGCCGATCATATACACCGGGCTGTCTTCGTCCGCGAACACCATGGCTTGTTCCGGTGGTAACCGGAAACGCCCGGTTGTCGGGTCATAGTCCAGGTAATTGGAGGCGGCATGGTGGGCCAGCCATTCTCTCAGGTAGCGCTCCGAATAACCCGTTCGCTCCGCCAGCTCCTCGGAGGTGGCAGGGCCTCCGCTCTGTAGCTCCCGATACAGGCCGAGCCGGTCACCGATCTTTACCAGGGCCGCGCTGTAGGCGCCTCCCAGATCACCAAGCACCTGCCCGACAAAGGCATTGAGCTTGTTTTCGTCAAACATTTGAATCGCTTCCATGATCGTTCTCCCCGTACCGGTAGACGTGTGTGTCCGCCACAGCGGACACCTCTATCATGGGCGGATCGCTTGCGGGGCTGAATGATCATTCGTCCGCGGATAATGACTGAACTACCGGACCTGCCGCACCGCGCGCTCACGGCGCCACATCGCAGGGGGCTGGCCAACGGTGCGCTTGAAGGAGCGGCTGAAGGCTTCCTCCGACTCATAACCGACTTCATGGGCGATGGTCGCCATCTTCGCATTGCTGTCCACCAACAGGTTGGAGGCAAGTTGCATGCGCCAGCATCTCAGATACTGCATCGGGGGCTGGCCGATCAGTTCGACAAACCGCTCCTGCAGCGCTGAGCGCGACAGACCCGCGGCGCCGGACAGCTTTTCCAGCGTCCAGGCTTCTGCCGGACGGCTGTGCATCAAGCTGAGAACCCGGGCGATATGCCTGTCCCGCAGTGCGGCAAGCCATCCTGTCTGGCTTTTCGGCATGGAGCAGAGATACAGCCGCACCAGATCCACAAACATCATTTCACTCATCCGTTCGAGGACGGCCTCCCCACCCGGCTGGCTGGCGCGGGATTCGGCCTCTGCAAGCCGCGCGAGCTGACCGGCCCAACTGTCTACCGACAACTGGCCGGCGCTGGCGTGAATGACCCGTGGCAGAGAGGCCAGCAGGGGGTTAAAGGGGCCGCGATCACAACCCAGAAACCCACACAGCAGGGTAGCGCTGCGCAGATCGGGGCTGGTTTCACCCCGGGCGGTCACAGGCTGAACGAGTTGATCGTCCTGCTGGCGCACCATAAACGGCAAGCCGACATGGCGTTTCAGGTTTGCTATCAGGAATGGAAGATCCGGTGCCGCCCTCAACCCGGGGGCACTGGACATGACGTGGGGATCGCCGTGAGGGAACAGAACGACGTCTCCCGCATTCATCTGGAACGGGGGTTCGCCGGTGATGCCGGCCCAACAGGTACCGCCCAGAACAACGTGGTATTCCATGAGGTGCTCGGACCCCGGCATGACCGCGCTGGCAATCAACGCCGCCGGCGGTGCCTCTGTCACCCAGGCACCGACACATTCAACATTGAAAAACAGGGCCCCACGCAGCCGGATGCGGCGCAGCAGTCCGGACAGCACATCCTCACTCATGGCGGTTGTTCCGGTCGTTAAGTGTTACCGAGACAAACACCTGTCCATCGGATCACACTCCATTCAACCACAACCGGAACCTGAAAGCGCTTACACTTGGGCTGTCTAGTAAGGAATGAATTCCACCTCGTCTCCGACCACCCTGGCAAAGCGCCCGGCGCGCCAGTCATCTCTGGCCTGATCAATGCGGTCTTGCCGTGAAGACACGAAGTTCCATTCGATAAAGCGCCGGCCCACGGGCTCGCCGCCAATCAGGGCAATACGTGTGTCCTCGGTCGCAGTTACCGATACTCCCGCCTCCGGCGCGAACACCGTCATGCTGTGGGCAGGCAATTCAGAGCCGTGAGCGGTCAGCGCCCCGCGGGCCACGTACACAGCCCGTTCGGCTGCCTGGGGCAGCTCCAGTGTCTGGCCGGCTTCGAGCGTGGCCTCAAGATACAGGGTTTCACTGAACTGACGTACCGGAGAGGTCACGCCGTAAGCGCTGCCCATCATGACCCGCACCGGAACGCCGTTCACCTCGATGGCCGGGATGTCATTGCCCGGGTAATGGTGGAACCCGGGGTCGGTCTCTTCGTGCGCTTCCGGCAGCGCCAGCCACAGCTGCAAACCGTGCAAGCGGTGATCGGATTCGGTGATCTCCCGGCGCTCCCGTTCGGAATGGGTGATACCGCTGCCTGCGACCATCAGGTTGATATCCCCGGGACGGATAGGCTGCAGGCTGCCCAGGGAGTCCCGGTGCAGTATCTCTCCTTCAAACAGATAGGTGACGGTGGCAATGCCGATATGGGGGTGCGGGCGCACATTGATGCCCTCTCCCGCCGGAAAATCCGCCGGTCCCATTTCGTCAAAAAAGATCCAGGGGCCCACCATTTTTCGTTTGGCCGTAGGCAGCAGGCGGCGCACGGAAAAGCCGCCCAGGTCAGCCACCCGCGGGCTCAGTATGGTTTCAATGGCGCTGCAGGGCGCCTCGGTGGCGTCGCAGCTCTGCTCCGCCGATTCCAGTACATTACTCATGGCATTACTCCTCGCAACGCTCACTCGTGACTGAGTGACTCAGCGCAGGGTTTTCAGCGCCTGAGCCCACTTGGCCAGTTCTTCCAGCATCGTACCCGCGGACCCGGTGTGGTGGTCGCCCGCCCTGAACGCCCGGTTTTCGTCCAGCAGTTCCCAGGGCATCTGCACCATGACGCCCTCCACCATGGGCATCATCTTCACCGTATTCACCAGCTGTTTGGCAAGCTGGGCCGAGCGCAGACCGCCGGACACCCCGCCGTAGCTCACGAAGCCACAGGGTTTGTAGTTCCATTCGTTGTAGACGTAGTTCACCGCGTTCATGAACGACGGTGGCGGGCAGTAATTGTATTCCGGGATGACAAACACGTAGGCGTCCGCCCGGGCCACGCTCGCGGACCAGGCTTTGGTGTGTTCGTGCTCGTACTTCTGCAGCCTTGGGTGATTGGGTTCGTCGTACACCGGCAGGTTGAAGTCGGCCAGATCCATCAGCTCGCAGTCGAAACGGCCCTGCTCTTTGGCGAATTCGTGGAACCATTTCGCCACCGACGGCCCGATGCGACCGGGGCGGGTGCTGCAGATGATGATTTGAAGTTTTAACGTCATGGGTTCGGTCCTTGATTCTCGGAAGGTTGCTGTCAGTTTAGCCGCTGGTCTGCAACAGAAAACACCAAAATGGGGGGCTGGCCGAAATAAGTTAATCAAAACGGCCTGCCTGTACCGGTTAATGCCTTGAGCCGCCGGTATACTGCAGCCTTGCCGATCAAACCAAGGAAAATCCATGTCTCTGGCTGAAAAAATCTCCCTGACCGCCGCCCTGATCTTTTTCATGACCGGCCTGCTGACGGGTATCTGGAAGTACCGGCACATGGCGCGCAGCGCCGATGCCAGCTCCCCGACCTATGTGAATATAGCGCACCGCAGTTCGCTGATGTACAGCTTCGCTGCGCTGTTGCTTGCGGTGTTCAGCGCCCACAGTGTGTTCTCTGATCTGGTCAACACCCTCGCTGCGGTCTCCGCTCTTGCCTTCTTCGCGTTCGCCATCACAACCTACGTGATCCACGGCCTGCTGCAAGATACGGACAACCAGTTGCAGCGCCCCCATCGACTGGGTAAGCGACTGCTGCCACCCTGGGTGACGGGACTGTTCATGTTGCTGCTGATCGTTGGCGAAGTAGGCGGTTCGCTGGTGTTGGGTCTTGGTGCTATGTTGGGAATCTGGAGCGTTTGAACTCACAGGCGTTGCAAGCCCGGCGTGGTGTGATGCGTAGCCGCGCCCGAGTACGATATCACCTGTTCATTTATACCGTTGATGGAGCCCGGAACCCCGATGCCTTACCAATTTGAAGATCTGAAAAAAGCCTGCGCTGGCGAATGGCAGGCCTACATCGAGCACAGTTTTGTCCGCCAGCTCGGAGACGGCTCACTGGCCCCGGAAGCGTTCCGGCATTATCTGAAGCAGGATTACCTGTTCCTGATCCAGTTCGCCCGGGCGTTTGCTCTCGCTGCCTACAAGAGCCCTACCCTGACCGATCTCCGGCAGGCCAAGGAGGGGTTACAGGCCATCGTGGATGTAGAGCTGGATCTGCACATCAGCTACTGCAAGGAATGGGGGATTTCGGAAGAAGAACTGGCACGGCTTCCGGAAGCGCGGGCCACGCTCGCCTACACGCGTTATGTACTCGACACCGGCAACCGCGGCGATCTTCTGGACCTGCACGTGGCGTTGTCGCCCTGCATGGTGGGCTACGGTGAGATTGCCAACTGGCTGAACAGCCGCGCGGACACCCTCCGCGGCGAGCGTAATCCCTACAACGC
Organism: Marinobacter lipolyticus; assembly: GCF_018424605.1. Lineage (GTDB taxonomy): Bacteria > Pseudomonadota > Gammaproteobacteria > Pseudomonadales > Oleiphilaceae > Marinobacter > Marinobacter lipolyticus_B. The sequence goes on from NZ_QTKT01000009.1 coordinate 28,883, forward strand.
ATGGATTGCCATGTACGAAAGTGACGAGTTTCAGCAGGCCATGAAAGCCGAAATACGCTGGCTGGACGAGCGCCTGGCCGACGTTTCGCCGGCGCGGTTCGAACAGCTAACCCGCATCTTCAGCGACGCGACACGGCTCGAAATCGATTTCTGGGAGATGGGCCTGATCCAGAGCGATTAGGACCGGCTGACAATGGCGGATCGCCCCGTGTTTTCAAGGGTTGGCATGCCGACAAATGAGGCGTAACGTCAAATGGTAGGCCGCGCAGGCTTGGCCACCACTGGCAGTATGATACTCAGTCCTTGACCCGATTTATGACATGCCGGCCCCATTCACCACGGTTCAGGGGAGTTCCGTCATGAATTCATACCTACGCTACGCCATCCTTGCCGTTTCACTCAGTGTGCCGCTTGCGGCCAGTGACGCCGGCAATGCCGAAGCAGCACAGCAGTGGAAGAACCAATTGAAGGAGACCGCACCAGAATCCACGCGTAAAACCGCCATCTGACCAAGACGAACGCCTGCAAAAACTGGATAATGGCCGCCATCGAATTCAATGGCGCGCCAAATTCTCCGATCCGGGTACCTTTGCAATGGAAATCAACGTCAACTTCCTCGACAACCTCAGGCTTGAAGCCAAGTTTGATGATTTCACTGTGGTGACCGACCAGCCCATCCGCTACAAGGGCGACGGCTCTGCCCCCAGTCCCTTTGATTACTTTCTGGCGTCGTCCGCCCTGTGTGCTGCCTATTTCGTAAGGGTTTACTGCAAGGCCCGGGACATCCCCACCGAGAACATCCGCCTGTCCCAGAACAACATCGTGGACCCGGAGAACCGCTACAACCAGATCTTCAAGATTCAGGTAGAGCTGCCGGAAGACATCTCGGACAAGGACCGCCAAGGCATTCTGCGCTCCATCGATCGCTGTACGGTGAAGAAAGTGGTGCAGACCGGGCCCACCTTCGAGATTGAGACCGTCGATAATCTGGGAGCAGACGCCCAGGCCCTGCTGATGACCCAGCCAGAGGGCGGCACCCAGACTTTCATTGAAGGCAAGGATCTGCCCCTGGAGCAGACCATCGCCAACATGACCGGCATCCTTCAGGATCTGGGCATGAAGATCGAAATCGCCTCTTGGCGCAACATCGTGCCCCACGTGTGGTCGCTGCACATCCGCGATGCCGCCTCCCCCATGTGCTTCACCAACGGCAAGGGCGCCACCAAGGAAAGCGCGCTGTGTTCAGCCCTGGGCGAGTTCATCGAACGGCTGAACTGCAATTTCTTCTACAACGACCAGTTTTTCGGCGAGGACATCGCCAACAGCGAATTTGTTCATTACCCGAACGAGAAATGGTTCAAGCCGGGGCCGGATGACGAATTGCCGGCCGGCATTCTGGATGACCATTGCCTGGCCATCTACAACCCGGAGGGGGAACTGCAGGGGTCGAATCTGATCGACACCAACTCCGGCAAGACCGAGCGGGGCATTGTCTCTCTACCTTTCGTGCGCCAGTCCGATGGCGAGGTGGTCTACTTCCCCTCAAACCTCATCGAAAACCTGTACCTGAGCAATGGCATGAGTGCCGGCAATACCCTGCAGGAAGCGGAGGTTCAGTGTCTGTCGGAGATTTTCGAACGGGCGGTGAAGAAGCAGATCCTTGAGGAAGAGCTGGCGCTGCCGGACGTGCCCATGGCAGTGCTGGAAAATTACCCGCACATTCTCGAGGGCATTCGTGCCCTGGAAGCGCAGGGCTTCCCGACACTGGTCAAGGATGCGTCTCTCGGCGGCCAGTTCCCGGTGATGTGCGTCACCCTGATGAACCCTCGCACCGGCGGTGTGTTCGCCTCGTTCGGCGCCCATCCGAGTTTCGAAGTGGCCCTCGAACGGAGCCTGACCGAACTGCTGCAGGGCCGCAGCTTTGAAGGCCTGAACGACGTGCCGCCGCCAACGTTCAACAGTCTGGCGGTGACCGAACCCAACAACTTCGTGGAACACTTTATCGATTCCACCGGTGTGGTTTCGTGGCGCTTCTTCAGCGCCCGCTCCGATTACGATTTCTGTGAATGGGATTTCTCCGGCACCAACACCGAAGAGGCCGCCTGCCTGTTTGGCATTCTCAGGGACATGGGCAAGGAAGTTTACGTTGCCACCTATGAGGATCTGGGCGCGCCCGTATGTCGCATTCTGGTGCCCGGCTATTCCGAGGTGTACCCGGTGGAAGATCTGATCTGGGACAATACCAACAAGGCACTGGACTACCGGGAAGCCATCCTCAACCTTCACACCCTGGACGAAGACGAACTGGCGGGGCTGGTCGAGCATCTGGAAGAAAGCCAGATTGACGATTACACCGACATCATCACCCTGATCGGCATCGAGTTCGACGAGAACACCGTGTGGGGACAGCTCACCGTACTGGAACTGAAACTGCTGATCAATCTCGCCCTGCAACAGCATGAAGAAGCGCTGGAACGGGTGGAAGCCTTCCTTCAGTTCAACGACAACACGGTGGAACGCAACCTGTTTTACCGCGCTGTGAACGCGGTGCTGGAGATTACCCTCGACGATGAACTGGAACTGGATGATTTCCTGGTCAACCTGCAGCGCATGTACGGCGAGGAAACCATGGCGGCCGTTGTGGGCTCGGTTGAAGGGCGCGTACGTTTCCACGGGCTGACCCCGACCAATATGCAGCTGGAGGGGCTGGACAAGCACCTGCGACTGATTGAAAGCTACAAGAAACTGCACGCCGCCCGGGCAGCCAGCGCCGCCTGACGCCCGCTCACGCAACCGCCGGGCCCATTCACGGGCCCGGCGGTTTCACATCATTTTCCATTACCGACTTGTAACTCGCTCATGTACCAGTATTCTTAAGGATAGGTATTAACCGAGGTACAAGACATTCTCTATACCCCATCAGCAGTCTGTATTGATGCACCCCTCTCTTCCGGCGAGGTCGGTTCGATCCCGCCCGCAACTTTGCTGCACCCTTCAAAACCCGAAAAGGAGAACCAACCATGCGAAAGCTAATGCCTGTCGCCATGCTTTGCGCCCTGTCCGTCCCTGCACTTGCCCAGGCGGATTGCGGTGAGGTGTCCATCACCGAGATGAACTGGGCCTCCAACACGGTGGTGACCAACGTCGCCAAATTCATCATGGAACAGGGCTACGGTTGTGACGTGACCATCGTGCCTTCCGATACCGTACCGGCAGTCACCTCGGTGGCCGAAAACGGGGAGCCGGATATTGTGACCGAGCTGTGGCTCAATTCCGCCGGTGAGGCTTACCTGCGTCTTGAAGAGGAAGGCAAGATCGAGCGGCTGGCCAAAGTGCTTGATCCCGGCGGTGTCGAGGGCTGGTGGATTCCGACCTATCTGGCGGAAAAGCACCCTGAACTGACCACCATCGAAGGGGTGATGGCGAATCCGGAGCTGGTGGACAACCGCTTCAATAACTGCCCGAGCGGCTGGGGCTGCCGTGTGGTGAGCGACAACCTGGTCCGTGCGCTGGATCTGGAATCGTCCGGCATTGAAGTGTTCAATCATGGCTCCGGTGAGACCCTGGCGTCGTCCATGGCCTCTGCCGTACAGGACGAGGAACCTTGGTTCGGCTACTACTGGGGCCCGACGGTTCCCCTCGGCAAGTTCGACATGACACGCGTGAAACTTGGTGAGTACAAGCCGGAAGTGCACACCCGCAACCAGACTCAGGACGTCGATAATCCCGGCGTATCGGAATTCCCGGCCGCCACCATCCTGACCTCGGTGACCACCGACTTCAAAGAGCGTGAGCCGGAAGTGGCCGAAATGCTCAGCAAGCTCACCTTCAAGACCGAGACCATGAGTGGACTGTTGGCGTGGATGGATCAGAACAACGCGTCGGCCGAAGAAGCCGCCGTCTATTTCCTGAGCAACAACAGCGATGAGTGGTCTACCTGGCTGAACGACGCGGCCCGCGAGCGGCTCGCGGCTGTATTGAACTGATAGTAATCCCACCGCGGCAGAGCCGGCCCCCGGCTCTGCCCGCTCCGGCTGACGGAGTAACGAACCACAACCCACCATCCGGAATGCGCAGGGGACACTGAACGCAAATGGCTACCTATGATTTCGTGTTTTCATCACTCGGCCTGGAGGAGTGGTGTAACGAGGGTACAAGCGATGCGCCCATGACCATGGCGGCGCTGCTGAAAAAAACCCAGGGCACCGAGTCTACACCGGATTCCCTATGGGATCTGCCCTTCCCTTCCATGGACGCGCTGAATGAATCCTGCGCCTCCTTTCCCAAATCACGGGAGCTGACCAAGGGCCTGGAAGAGGGCTTTCTGGCCATCAAAGACAGCCTGAGCATCGTCTTGGACCCGCTGACCCAACCGCTCAGCTGGTTCCTCGACGGGGCGCTCTACGGCATGCTCAACACCCCCTGGTGGATTGTCATTCCGCTGCTACTGGCCGTGGTGTTCGTGGTGTCCAAATCCTGGAAGCTGGTGGCGTTCGTGGGCGTGAGCCTGGCCCTGCTGGCGTTCATTGATTACTACGACTACGCCATGCAGACCCTCGCCATCATCTTCGTGTGTGCGTTCCTGTGCGTGATACTGGGCGTGCCCATCGGCATAGCCATGTCCCGAAGCGACATGATGCAACGGCTGACCATTCCGGTTCTGGACATGCTGCAGACGCTGCCGCCGTTTGTGTACCTGATTCCGCTGATTTTCCTGTTCAGCGTGACCGAATCCAAGCTGTATGGCATTGCCATTATCCTCTACGCCATCGTGCCGGTGATCCGCCTGACCAATCTCGGCATCCGCCTGGTGGACAAAGACGTGATCGAGGCCGCCGATGCCTTCGGCATGACCAGCCGACAGAAGCTGTACAAGGTGCAGATTCCGCTGGCGCTGCCGAACATCATGGCCGGGGTGAACCAGACCATTATGATGAGCCTCGCGATGGTGGTTATCGCGTCACTGGTGTCGGCACCGGGGCTGGGCGTGCTGGTGCTCCAGGGCATCCGCAATCTCGAGCTGGGCGTGGGCCTGGTGGCGGGCCTTGGCATCGTGATTCTCGCCGTCATCCTCGACCGCGTTACCAAAGCGTCCCTGGCGCGCATTAACGCCTCACAGAAACAGTAAGGGAGCGAATTGTGGATCGGGATATCAAGATTTCCATCCGGAACCTGTACAAGATTTTCGGCCCCATCCCGGATGTTGCCCTGGCCTATGTCCGCCGTGGTATGGGCAAGGCCGAACTGCTGGAAAAACACAACCACGTGCTGGGTCTGCAGGACATTAACGTGGATATCCGCGAAGGCGAGATCACCGTCATCATGGGTCTGTCCGGCTCGGGCAAATCTACCCTCATCCGCCACCTGAACCGGCTGATCGAACCGACCGCCGGGGAAATCCGCGTCGACGGTCAGGACGTGCTGCAGTTCAATGAGGAGCAACTGCGCACCTTGCGGCGTGAGCGAATGTCGATGGTGTTCCAGAAATTCGCCCTGCTGCCCCATAAGACGGTGCTGGAAAACGCCGGTATGGCGCTACTGGTACGCGGTTTCTCGGTGGAAGAATTTGAATCGGAAGCGAGAAAATGGCTGGCGCGAGTGGGCCTGGAGGGCAACGAGAACCAGTACCCTCACCAGCTTTCCGGCGGTATGCAGCAACGGGTCGGGATTGCCCGCGCGCTGGCGTCGAACTCGCCGGTGATGCTGATGGACGAAGCCTTCTCGGCTCTCGACCCTCTGATCCGCTCCGACATGCAGGACCTGCTGCTGGAACTGCAGGACGAACTCCACAAGACCATCGTGTTCATCACGCACGACCTCGATGAAGCGCTGAAGCTCGCGGACCACCTGGTCATCCTCAAGGATGGCTACATCGTTCAGCAGGGGGAACCGCAGGAAATCCTGATGAATGCCAACGATCCCTACATCATCGACTTCATCAGCGATATCAACCGGGCGCGGGTGCTGCGCGTACGCTCGATTATGAAGAAAACCACTGAAGCGCCAGCTGACAGCGCCGGCGATATTTCCGAGCGCGACAACCTGGAATCGGTCATTGCCATGTCAGAGGGCGACACCGAGCGAACCTATCGGGTTATGCGCCGTGACAAGCAGGTCGGTGTGCTGGAGATGAAAGATCTGGTACGGGCACTGGTACCGACCGAGGGGGCAGAAGCGCAAGAGCGGGTGCAGTAAACGGCACTCAGACCTCCTGCTCCCGCGTCTTGCCCTCGCGGATGTTCTCGCGCGCTTCTTCGCGTTCTTCCCGATCTGCCTCTGGCACCTCGTGCTCATCCGCGCGGGACGGGCGGAAACACAGGGTCGTGAGAATCGGAAAGTGGTCCGAACCGAACGGCGCCAGCCGTTCAATCCGCCCCAGCGTGAAATGCTCGGTGGTGAATACGTGGTCCAGGGGCCAGCGCAGATACCAGCGTTCGGCATGAAAGGTGTTAAACATCCCGCGGCCGCGACGTGGATCCAGCATGCCACTGATCCGGCAGAACAGGCGCGTGGTGCGGGACCAGGCCACGTCGTTCAGGTCACCGGCGACAATCGCCGGATACCCTCCTTTGCGAATCTGCTCGCCAACCAGCAGCAGCTCTGCATCGCGCCAGAGCGACTCCTCGCTCTCGCTTGGCGCCGGGGGTCTGGGGTGCAGGGCGTGCAGTTTCACCCGGTCGCCACAGGGCAGCCTCAGCCAGCCATGGATAGAGGGGATATCGTCCTGAATCAGGTAGTCCACCTCCGCCTCTTCCAGCGGCAACCTTGAATACAGGTGCATGCCATAAAGGTTATCCAGCGGCACCCGGATGATGGTGGGCCAGTCGCCCAGGGCGGCATCCAGCTGGTCGCCCCACCATTGATCGGACTCCAGGGTCAGCAGCACATCCGGCCGGCGCTCACGGACCTGACGGATGAGCCCTTCACTGTTGCGGTTGGGGGTCAGCACGTTGGCCACCATCAGGGTGACACAGCGGTCCTCGTTGCCCGGTTCCGCCGGCTGCACCTGCATTGGCCAGAGTCGGGTCCACGGCAGAATCCTGTACAGCTGCAGCACCAGCACCGTTCCGCACAACGCCAGAATCCACAGGCGCAGCCCTTCCCCGGCCAGCCACAGCGCCGCCATGGCCACCAAAACCGTGACACTGGCAATCTGCACACGGGGAAATTCGCAGGCCCGAATCCACCAGTCGTGAAGTCGCACCTTCCCGAGCACGCTCACGATCAGCAGGCCCGCAGCGAGCAACAGCAAAATGTAAGTGATCAAACACGCCTCCGCGGCATTGGCTATCCTTTACCTTTTAAAACATAAACCATTTGGCTCGTTTGTGCCGCTGACAATCCGTTAAGCCCCCTGACCTCGTATCTGTTGTGCACCCAGAACAAAAGGACACGTAATGACAAAGTTACAGGACGACATCGAGAACTATCTGAGTCACAGCCACCCCCATTCCGACGAATATCACCAGGCCGTCAGGGAAGTGTTTGACGACATCGCCGAGGTCTATCGCAAGGAGCCGGCCTACCGCCGGTGGAATATTGCGGAGCGCATGCTTGAGCCGGACCGTATTGTCCGTTTCCGGGTGTGCTGGGAAGACGACAATGGCCAGGTACAGGTCAACCGCGGCTGGCGGGTTCAGTTCAATAATGTGCTGGGTGCGTACAAGGGTGGCATCCGATTCGATCCCTCGGTGAACGAGAGCGTTCTCAAGTTTCTGGGGTTCGAGCAGTGCTTCAAGAACGCGCTGACGGGGCTACCCATGGGCGGCGGTAAAGGCGGCGCAGATTTCGACCCCAAGGGGCGCAGTGAGCGGGAGATCATGCGGTTCTGCCAGGCCTACATGCAGGAGCTGCATCGCCATATCGGGCCCAACGTCGACGTACCGGCCGGCGACATCAACGTGGGCCCGCGGGAGATCGGGTTTCTGTACGGGCATTACGTCAAGCTCACCAATCGCTGGGAGGGTGTGCTGACGGGCAAGTCTCCGGGGTTCGGGGGCAGTTGCGGCCGCACCGAAGCCACCGGCTACGGTGTGGTGTATTTCCTCAAGAACATGCTGCAGGCCCACGATCAAAGCCTGGAAAGCCAGCGGGTACTGATTTCCGGCGCTGGCACGGTTGCCCTCTATGCCGCGGAGAAATGCATCCGGGAGGGCGCTAAAGTCATCACCGTGTCGGATTCCAGAGGCACCCGGGTGTTCCGCAACGGCATGAGTGAAAAGGAGCTGGTCAGCCTCCGTACCCTGAAACTGGAGCAGCACGGCTCACTGGAAGATGCCGACTGCGGTACCTGGCACAGCAACAAAACCCCCTGGTTCGCAGCCAAAGGCGCAATCGCACTGCCCTGCGCCACGCAGAATGAAGTGGACGGCAAGGCGATGAAACGACTGATCGGGAACGATCTGCTCGCCCTGTGCGAAGGTGCCAATATGCCCCTGACCCAGGAAGCACACGATAAGCTGATCGACGCCAACCTGCTGTACGGCCCGGGCAAGGCCGCCAACGCCGGTGGTGTGGCGGTATCCGGACTGGAGCGCTCGCAGAATGCCTCACTGCAGAGTTGGAGCATGGACAAAGTCGACACCATGCTCAGTGGCATTATGGAGGATATTCATAACCGTTGTATTGAGCACGTGAAGCGAAAAGACGGCATCTACCCCTACAGCAAGGGCGCGAATCTTTACGCGTTCAAAAAACTGGCCGAGGCGATGATGGCCTACGGCGTCAAATAGCACCGGCCGCACTACGGAGCACAAAAAAAGGGCGCTGCCGATGACGGCAACGCCCTTTTTACTTACTGGTGATTTACTTCTTCAGATCGAACCGATCCGCATCCATCACCTTGCTCCAGGCCTTCACGAAATCTTTCGCGAACTGCTCCTTGGCGTCATCCTGGGCATACACTTCGGTCAGCGCCCGCAGCTGCGAGTTGGAACCAAACACCAGATCCACCCGCGTGCCGGTCCACTTCACTTCACCGGTCTTGCGGTCGCGGCCTTCGAACTCGTAACGCTCGTCCGACAGCGGCTTCCACTCGATGCCCATATCCACCAGATTCACGAAGAAATCGTTAGTGAGCTTGCCCGGTGTGTGGGTCAGCACGCCGTGCTTCGATTGCTTGTAGTTGGCACCCAGTACCCTCAGACCGCCAATCAGCACGGTCATCTCGGGTGCGCTCAGGCCCAGCAGCTGCGCCCGGTCCATCAGCATCTCTTCGTCCGGCACCGCAAACGCCGTGCGACGGTAATTGCGGAAACCGTCAGCTTCAGGTTTCAGCCATTCGAAGGATTCTGCGTCGGTCTGCTCGTCGGTCGCATCGGTGCGGCCGGGGTTGAACGGCACTTCGATGTCGTGGCCCGCATCTTTCGCCGCTTTCTCAACGGCCGCGGCACCGCCCAGCACAATCAGGTCCGCCAGGGACACTTTCTTGGTGTCGGATTGGGCGTTGTTGAAATCACTCTGAATGCCTTCCAGGGTGTTCAGCACCTTGCTCAGCTGGGCCGGGTTATTTACCTCCCAGTCCTTCTGGGGCGCCAGGCGAATGCGCGCACCGTTGGCGCCACCGCGCATGTCGGAACCGCGGAACGTAGACGCAGAGGACCAGGCGGTGTACACCAGCTCGGACACACTGAGTCCGGAAGCAAGGATCTTGCTCTTCAGCTCCGCAACATCCTGGGCATTGACCAGCTCATGGTCCACCGGCGGAACCGGGTCCTGCCAGATCAGGTCTTCCGCCGGCACTTCCGGACCAAGGTAACGGTCTTTCGGGCCCATATCCCGGTGCGTCAGCTTGAACCAGGCGCGGGCAAAGGCGTCGGCGAACTCCTCGGGGTTCTTGTGGAAGTGCTCGGAAATCTTGCGGTATTCCGGGTCTTCACGCATGGCCATATCGGCGGTAGACATCATGATGCCGACACGCTGAGACGAGTCTTCCGCGTCCGGTGCCATGTCCTTCTCGGTCAGACCTTTGGGCGCCCACTGATTGGCGCCGGCGGGGCTCTTGGTCAGTTCCCATTCGTAACCGAACAACACATCAAAGTAGCTCATGTCCCACTTGGTCGGGGTCGGCGTCCAGGCACCTTCCAGACCACTGGTGATGGTATCGCGACCATGACCGCTGCCGTGCTTGCTCTTCCAGCCGAAGCCCATGTCCTCGATGCCACCGCCTTCCGGCTCGGCGCCGACATTGGACGGATCACCGGCACCGTGGGCCTTGCCGAAGGTGTGACCGCCGGCGGTCAGCGCCACGGTCTCGTAATCGTCCATGGCCATGCGGGCGAAGGTCTCGCGGATATCCTTCGCGGACGCCAGCGGGTCCGGATTGCCGTCGGGCCCTTCCGGGTTCACGTAGATCAGACCCATCTGCACGGCAGCCAGTGGGTTTTCCAGCTCACGGTCACCGGAATAGCGGCTGTTTTCCTTGTCACTGGTGGCCAGCCATTCGTCTTCGGCGCCCCAGTAGATGTCTTCTTCAGGCTCGTAGATGTCTTCGCGGCCGCCTGCGAAACCAAAGGTCTTGAAGCCCATGGTCTCCAGTGCCACGTTGCCGGTCAGGATGAACAGATCGGACCACGACAGTTTGTTGCCGTACTTTTTCTTGATCGGCCACAACAGACGGCGGGCCTTGTCGAGGTTGCCGTTATCAGGCCAGCTGTTGAGCGGCGCGAACCGTTGCGAACCGGAGCCGGCGCCACCGCGGCCATCGCCCACCCGATAGGTACCTGCGCTGTGCCAGGCCATGCGAATGAAGAACGGGCCGTAGTGGCCGTAATCCGCCGGCCACCAGTCCTGGGAATCTGTCATCAATGCGGCCAGGTCTTTCTTGACCGCCGCCAGATCCAGTTTTTTGAATTCTTCCGCGTAGTTAAAGTCGCCCAGCGGATTCGATTTCGGAGTGTGCTGGTGCAGAATGCCAAGGTTAAGCTGATTGGGCCACCAGTCGTGGTTCGCCCTGCCCTTGTTACCCATGCTCGTGCGGGAACCATGCATAACCGGGCATTTGCCTTCATTGTTCACATCGTAAGCGTCCATTACTCTCTCCGTTTCTCGCCACACGCGTGGTGATTTGGTTTCGTTATTCGACACCAATCAATGTACTCCAATACCCCTGCATTGGATTAAGTTGCATTTTCTAACCAGAACGATAGCCTGCATTTATTACAAAAGCAGACGCCGAAACACAGCCTGAATCGGTCTACGATTCGTGCCTTCCCAAGCATAATCGGAAATTCACGGATTACCCGCCGGGCACGGAACGTCTCGGCTCTTCCGTTGACGGATCACCCGCCCTCGCCAGGGTGCGTACCCGGGCGTAGTCTTCTTCGCTGAACACCCCGTTCACCCCGGAAATCGCGGCCAGTTCCATGCCGTGCCTGAGGCCGAGCCGGTAGATCTCGCGCACCTTTTCCCACTCAATGTGGCGTCCCAGGGTGAAATTCTCGAACCGGCTCTCAAGGGCCAGCACGATCGTTTCCGCCAGGCAGGCGTAAGCAACCCCCCGGGGCAACCCGATGTCTTTCATGTGCACATCACCTGGCAGGCGGATCTCGCCGGACTCAATCACCAGCACATCCGGGCGTTTGGCGACATCCTCGGCGGGGATATCCAGGGGGCGGGCCACATCGGTGATCACACACCCGGGCTTTACCTGCATGATATCGAGCACCCGTTTGCCGGCACCGGACGTGGCGGTGACCACCATATCCATGTCCGCCAGCTCGCGATCCGTCGAGGCCGACACATGGATAGTGGCGCCCGGTGTCTCCTGCAGAATACTGTCGCGAAGGGCAAGCAGCTTGGCGGCTTCGGGCGATACCAGCACCACCTCGTCCACGGCCTTGACCAGCAACCTGGCACAGACCGATCCAATGGCCCCGGTTGCCCCCACCACCATCGCCTTGCCCGCCATTTTCCCGCTCGGACCGATGGCCACCAGGCCAATTTTCTTCACCGCTTCGTGGGCCGCCCACAGGGCGCCTGACGCGCTGTAGCTGTTGCCCGTGGTGATCGGCAGCGGCGCCCGTTTGGCGACGGTGATGCCGGCGTCTCCCACCACTTTGGTGAAAGCCCCCAGGCCCATGATCTGCGCGCCCAGTTTTTTCGCCAACCTGGCCGCCGCCAGTAATCGGCTGTAGGTGAATTCCGGCCCGTGAGACATGATTTCCTTGGGAGTACCGCCAACCGTGATCAGCCAACCCTCGGCCTCATCACCCGTGGGTGAGGTCACCCCCTGCACTCTGGAGTACACAAATGGCGGCGTGTAGGCCACCGCTTTTTCCACAAGATTCATAACGCCGGCTGGCGACACACTGGCGATCCAATCCAACGGCGGGGTTTTGGTGAGATACTGCTGCGACAGCGGGTGGATGACAAAGGCGAACCGGTTCACCCGGCGATAGCCATTGGGGTAAAGAATCCGCGGCTCGATGCCCAGTTGATCGATTACGTCCAGAAAATCGTTGGCCGCCAATTGCGCTGGCGCCCGTTCAAGCGCGGCACTGATCATCGCCTCCATGACGTTGGCTCCCACCGGACGGTCGTTGAGCCAGGGGCTGTAATCCACCACCATCGCCACTTTGCGGGAACGCATCCAGTCCAGTGACTGTTCGGTGATCCGCGAGGTAATCACGGTTTTTCCATCCAGCTCGGTCTGGGTGAAATCCGCCAGCTCGCCAATTGTCGCCACCAGCACATGGGCCTGTTTGACCGCATGATGAAGGGAGCCCCGCACCAGCCCTTCCCCGAGCCGATACAGTGGATTGTGGATGAAACTCTCAAGTGCCCGCACGGCCGTCGGCCTGTATAGCAAAGGGGCGGTAATGGCGGTATAGCGCTCCAGTTGCTGCAACGAGGTCAGCATCCGTGGCACACCGAAATCCGTGTACGGATCTGCGAACTGCAGATTCTCCGTGTGTTCCGACAGCGCCAGAGCAATGCGATAACTGGCCTGGCCGTTGAAACACAGCACCCGGGCGTTGTCGAAAAAATGCCCGAGCTGGCTTTGGGTATGCCGTACCGCCCACTCCTGAAGAATCCGCCGCAGCCCCGCGCCAGTGGTCACGGACTTGTCAGGAACACAGGCTTCCAGACGCGCGGTGTCCGGATGTTCAATCTGCTCCCGGCCGACCTGGTAATGGTCGTGTACCATGCTCAGGCCGATGGCATCGGCCTGCTCCCGCACGCTGTCGAGAACTGCTTCCGCCCGCTCCAGGTCGCCGTCGGTTCCGATACGGATTACCCGGAAATCCTGCCCCAAGAAGGCGGTTTCCAGCTGATAGTCATAGTCTGATGAGCCCTGGCTGACACTGACAACGGTTTTCATGACCGGCGTCCTTACTTTTCTGTTCCCTGAAACAAGCTTAAGTCTGATTTCCCCCGCCTGCCTTTGCACAGATCAAAATTTAATCTGCCAGGACGGTCTACACTGGATAACACGCCATCCACCGTACAAGGAGAGATCATATGGGCCATCATCAGGAACTGGCAGACACGGTCGAGAAACTGGTCCAGAAGGGCAAGGGCATTCTCGCCGCCGATGAGAGCGCGCCGACCATCGCCAAACGGTTTGCAGCCATTGGTGTCGAGTCCACGGAGCAGAAACGCCGTGAGTACCGCAGCCTGATTTTTTCTACACCGGAGCTGGGTGATTACATCAGTGGGGTGATTCTTTATGAGGAAACCCTGAACCAGAAGAGTCTCGACAATGCGCCGATGGCAGAACTGCTTCTGCGTCAGGGCATTGTGCCCGGCATCAAGGTGGATAAGGGAAAAGGGCCGCTTGCCAATGCCCCGGGGGATGAGATCACCTTCGGGTTGGACGGGCTTGAGGAGCGGCTCTCGGGGTATCGTGATCAGGGCGCCCGCTTCGCGAAATGGCGGAACGTCTATCACATCACCGACACCAACCCCGGCGCGCTGGCCATCGAGGCGAACGCCGAAGTGCTGGCTCGCTACGCCGCTGTCTGTCAGTCCCTGGGCATAGTGCCGATTGTGGAGCCGGAGGTGCTGATAGACGGGTACCACACGATTGAACACTGCGCACTGGTCAGCGAAGCCGTGTTGCGGGCGGTTTTCGCGGCGTTGCATCGCCACGGTGTTTTGCTGGAAGGCATGCTGCTCAAGCCCAGCATGGTAACCCCGGGCAAATCCCACACCAGCCAGGCTGGCCCCGAACGGGTGGCGGAAGCCACTCTGAACGTGTTCCGCCGGGCGGTTCCCGCGGCCGTGCCGGGCATCGTGTTTCTCTCAGGCGGGCAGACACCGGAACAGGCGACCGCCAACCTGAATGCCATCAACCAGCACGGCCCGCAACCCTGGGAACTGAGTTTTTCTTACGGACGGGCGTTGCAGGAGCCTGCCCAGAAAGCCTGGGCGGGGGAACTCGACAATGGACCTGCGGCCCAGAGTGCCATGCACAGGCGCGCAAAACTGAACGGTGCGGCACGGGAGGGCCACTATTCACCGGACATGGAGGGCTGAGCGCCCTCCAGCCATTTACCTCCAACAGCCTGAAACGCAGCTGCCGTCTCCGTCAAACGACATGGTCCGTCCACTAAGGAGAATGTCCATCGGGGCCGAAGCCAGCTCGGCGGATTCAGGCGGCGCGGGGCTCCGTCACCGGTTGCTGCAGGCACGCCAGCATTGGCGCAACCTGGCGTATCTTACGGGCTTCGGGCCAGAGCACTTCGGCTTCAACGAAACCCTGGCGAAGGTAATTGAGCCATTGTTTGATGCGGCCGGTGACAAAGCGGTCTTCCAGACGGGTCTGCAATGCCATAGCGTATTCCCGGACCAGCGCCACAGCCTCCGGCCAGGTCATGTCGGGCACCGATTCACCGCGCTGGCTGGCGCGGATCTTACGGGCCAGGTCCGGCCGGGCAATCAGACCCCGGCCAATCATCACGTCGTCACACCCGGACACCTCCCGACAGCGCCAGTAGTCGTCCACCGTCCAGATCTCGCCATTGGCGATAACTCGCACGCGAACCGCTTCCCTGGCCCTGGCGATTTCCTCCCAGTAGGCGGGTGGCTTGTAACCATCGACCTTGCTGCGGGCGTGAATCACAATCTCTTCGGCGCCGGCCGCTTCCAGTGCCTGGGCACAGGCCACGCCCATGGAACGATCGTCGTAACCCAGACGCATCTTCGCCGTGACCGGAACAGACGCCGGCACCGCCTGACGCACCTGCGCGACGATCTCATGCATCAACTCCGGCTCCCGCATCAGCACACACCCACCTTTGTGCTTATTAACGGTTTTGGCCGGGCAGCCGAAATTGATGTCAACCTGTGTCGCCCCAAGCTCTGCGGCTTTGGTGCCGTGGCGGGCCATTTGTACGGGGTCCGATCCGAGAAGCTGAACTGCCACCGGAATGCCGGCCTCAGTCAGGGAGTTGTTATGCAACTCCGGAGCGTACTTGTAAAAAATCCGGGGGGGCAGCATGCCGTGGGTCACACGAATAAACTCGGTGACGCACCGGTCAATACCGCCGACTTTGGTCAGCGTTTCGCGGATCGGTGCATCCACCAGCCCTTCCATCGGGGCAAGGATTATTCGCATGAAAACTCCGGGGGTGTTCAGGAAATGAGCGGGGCGAAATTGTAGTGGGTTCCGCACCCGCTGCCCAGTCCCCGAAAACGTCAGGACGCCTTGCGATGGCGCTCCATTTCATTGCGGTATTGCTTACCAAGGTCTTCTTTCTGTTTGTCCGTCAGGGCCTTGCCGGCCATCTGGAACACTTCCTGTTCTTCCTCATCCAGATGGTGTGTCACCATGTGCTTCAGCTCTTTGAACTTCTGCAGCCATTGCGGGCTGCTGTATTCAATGTCCGAGAGCTCTTCCACCAGATCGTCCATGTCCTTGTGCTCGGCCACACTGTGGCGGGCCTTTTCCTGGGTGAGATCGACGCTCATCAGCTGGGCGTAGAAACACTTTTCTTCGGCGGCGGCATGCTGGGAGAGTTCGTCTTTGAGCATCGCGTAATTCTGCTTGCGAAGTTCTTCTGCTCCCTGGGTGTCTTCAAGACGATCCAGTAAATCCCGTTGAACTTCGTGATCCTGTCTGAGCGCTTCGAAAACGTTCATTCTGATCTCCTTGTCGTTGGGTTGACGCGTTTGGAACTCTGAAACTGTAGCCCAAAACGAGACACCGCACGGTGACTGTTTGGTAATGAGGTAAAGGATAATCTCAGAGCCGTTCGATGGTTTCGAACTTGCCGTGATCGTTGAAAACAATGCGGAAACTGCCGCGCACGCCGTCGCGGAGGTAAAAGCGGGAAAGAATCCGCGCCGGGAAGCGGACAGAGCGTCCGTCCCGGGCGGTGGTGTGAACGTCGGTCGCAACGCCCTGATAAAGTTTAATCCATTCATCAGGGCTGATGCTGAGGTCCACTACGATCTGCTGCATGGGCGCTTAGTTGGCCAGTTCCAGCAGCAGACGGTTCAGGCGGCTCACATAGGCGCCGGGATCGTCCAGTTGCTCGCCACTGGCGAGCGTGGCCTGATCCAGCAATACCGCGGACAGCTCGCTGAAGCGCTCCTCGCCTTTCTCGGCTTCGAGCCGCTGTACCAGCGGATGGTCCACGTTGATCTCGAAGATCGGCTTGCTGTCGGGCACCTTCTGGCCCGCCGCTTCCATGATCTTCTTCATCTGGGCGCCCATGTCGAAGTCGCCTACCACCAGACAGGCCGGTGAATCGGTCAGGCGATTGGTCACGCGCACTTCCTGAACCCGGTCGTCCAGCGCCGTCTTGATGCGCTCCAGCAGGTCCTTGTGCTCTTCGGCGGCCTCTTCCTTGTGCTTCTTGTCCTCCTCGGTTTCCACCTCGCCGAGATCCAGATCACCGCGGGCGACGTCCTGGAACTGTTTGCCGTCGTACTCGTTGAGGTAGCCCATCATCCACTCATCGATACGGTCGGACAGAATCAGCACCTCAATGCCTTTCTTGCGGAACACCTCGAGATGCGGGCTGCTCTTGGCGGCGGTGAAGCTGTCTGCGGTGATGTAGTAGATCTTTTTCTGGCCTTCTTTCATGCGGCCAATGTAGTCATCCAGCGCGACGTTCTGGGTGCTCTCGCCGGTGTGGGTCGATGCGAAACGCAGCAGGCCGCCGATTTTCTCGCGGTTGCTGAAGTCTTCCGCCGGGCCTTCCTTGATGACGGTGCCGAACTCACCCCAGAATTTCTGGTACTGCACGGGATCTTTCTTCGCCAGCTTCGACAGCATGTCCAGCACTCGCTTGGTCAGCGCGGTGCGGATGCTTTCAACCGTACTGTCGTTCTGCAGGATCTCCCGGGACACGTTCAGGGACAGGTCGTTGGAATCGATCACGCCCTTGGCGAAACGCAGGTACAGCGGCAGGAACTGCTCGGCGTCGTCCATGATGAACACCCGCTGCACATACAGCTTGAGGCCGCGCGGTGCTTCACGGTTGTACATATCAAAAGGCGCGCGGGCCGGGATGTACAGCAGGCTGGTGTAGTCCAGCTTGCCTTCCACCTTGTTGTGGGACCAGGTCAGCGGGTCTTCGAAATCGTGGGCGATGTGCTTGTAGAATTCCTTGTACTCTTCGTCCTTGATCTCGGTACGCGGCAGGGTCCACAGTGCGGTGGCATCGTTGACGGTCTCGTACTCACCTTCCTTGCCCTCTTCTTCCGACTCGGCCTTCATCACCACCGGGAACGAGATGTGATCGGAGTATTTCTTGACCAGGCCGCGCAGTCGGAAGCCATCGGCGAATTCCTTCGCGTCGGATTTCAGATGCAGAACGATCTCGGTGCCCCGGTTGTCGCGGTTGACCGGTTCGATGGTGAACTCACCATCACCGTTCGACTCCCAGTGCACACCCTCTTCTTTCGGCGCACCGGCACGGCGGGTAAACACTTCCACCTTGTCGGCCACGATGAAAGCGGAGTAGAAACCAACACCGAACTGACCAATCAGCTTGCTGTCTTTCTTCTCGTCACCGGAGAGCTGCTGCAGAAACTCCGCCGTGCCGGAACGGGCGATGGTGCCCAGGTTCTGGACCACGTCTTCGCGGGTCATGCCGATGCCGTTATCCGCCAGCGTGATGGTGTTCTTTTCCGCGTCGAAATCCAGGCGGATTCTCAGCTCGGATTCCCCTTCATAAAGACTGTCGTCTTTCAGTGCGGCAAAACGCAGCTTGTCTTCGGCATCCGAGGCGTTGGAAATCAGTTCGCGAAGAAAGATCTCTTTGTTCGAATACAAAGAGTGAATCATCAGATGAAGCAGTTGCTTCACTTCGGTCTGGAATCCAAGGGTTTCTTTATTGGCTTCAACCGTCATGGCGTTTGTTTCTCCTGCTCTGTTAGGTTCGGTGGAGCGGCGCGGGCCGAAGGGGCTTTCCAAAACACGCTGTGAATACGTCCGTGTACGCTCGGCTCCGCCATCCATGGCTCCGCACGGTTTTGGAAAGCCCCTTCGGCCCGCACCACCCGACTTGAGAGTTCGCGTTGAACAGGGAAATGGGGGCACGCCGGGGCATTTCAAGCCCCGGGTGAGGCGGAAATCAGTCTTCGAGGAGGAAGTGGGCGCGAGCCGTGGCGATCGGCTGTGAACGGGATTTCTGCCAGGCGCTGATCATCACGTTGGCTACCCGGTTGCCTTGACGGGTCAGCCGGCATTCGGCGTAGGTTTCGCGGTTGAGACCGGCGCGCAGGTAATCCAGAGAGAAATCCACGATGCGCGGCATGCGCAGGCTGTCCTGGGACATCATCAGGTAGATGGCGGCGGACATTTCCATGAAGCCGCCGATCACACCACCATGGATAGCCGGCAGTATCGGGTTACCCAGGTTCTCTTCTTTTTTTGGCAGGCGGAAGATCAGATCATCGCCGAAGCGCTCGCATTCCAGACCGATAAAGCGGGCGTAGGGAACGCTTTCCAGCAGTCGGGAAAAATCGCCGCTCTCGCGGGTGTAGCGAAGAATTTCCGGGTCGGTCATTGTTCACCTCCGGTGATCAGTTCCCGATAGCCCTTGGGCGTTGCTTCCTTGCCGATGCGCATAAAGGTACCGACGCAGTTGGCGATGGTCTCGCCACCTTCCTGGTAGGCCTCGCAACGGGTAAAGATAATGTTGCGGGTAATCTTGTAGGTTTCTGCACGGGCGAACACTGGCATGTGGGGTTCTGCCGGGCGCATGTAATCCACACGCAGATCCAGGGTCGGGCAAAGCTCGAAATCCGTCAGCGCACAAATGATCACCGAACCGGAAGCGGTATCCATCAGTGTGGTAATGGCGCCTCCGTGGATCACGCCGGTATCCGGGTTGCCGATAATGCGATCGCTGTAGGGCAGGCACATCGTGAGGGTGCCATCCCCCGCTTCTTCCACGGTGAGGCCCAGCTCGCGGGCCTGATTCAATGTATCAATAAACCGGCGGACCCGGTTCATTCGGATGTCATCAGTCATGCAGTTTGCCAGTTCGGTTAACTGTTGGTTTTTTGCGAGGCTTCCGCCCGGGCGGCGGGCTCTTCGAATACTTTGCCGACGCGCAGGGCGTGCAGCGCATCAGAGCAGAATTCCCGACGGTAGAGAATCGCCACCACCAGGGTGGAAGCCGCAATGAACGCCACCGGGTGGACGAACCACGCGACCACCGCCAGGGCGTAGTAGTAGGAGCGAAGGCCAAGGTTGAAGGCATCCCCCGCCAGGTTGCAGACGCGCGCAGCGCTCTGGGCAAATGCCTCGCGACCGGCCGGGCTGATCTTGGTGTCGTCGGGTGGCGGCGCACCGCCGATCAGCACCGCGACAAAGTTGTACATGCGCATGGACCAGGTGAACTTGAAAAAGGCGTAGATGAACACCACCAGCAGCGTGATCATACGCAGCTCCCATACAGCCCGGCTCGGCAGGTTACCAAACGGCAGGGTGCTGAACACCTCCATGACTTCCTGGGTGTAACCCAGGGCGGTGATGATACCGGCCAAAATCAGCAGGCAGCTGGACGCAAAGAAGGCGCCGTTGCGCTCCAGATTGCCAACCACCGAGGCATCGGAAATACGGTTGTCTCTGCGCAGCATGACCCGCATCCAGTCTTCCCGGTACAGGTCGAGCGTGTTGGACAGGCAGGGCCGGTCATTGGCTTTGCGGCGGGAATACTCGGTATACCCTACCCAGCAGAGCACGAACCAGGCCAGCGCAATCAGTTCCAGAAATTCACCCATGAAGGATCCAACGTGCGGATTCAGAAAAAGGCAGGTCTGCGAATGGCTTATCATACACTTTGCTATAAAGTTGCTCCATAGGCCGGTGTCGGATAACCGGTCACGCCGACCTGGCGGATGTGATATAAACTGGCTCTATTCAATCCGGGATAGTTTCGAAGCCCCGGCCCAAGAACGAATGACAGGAGTTTGCTGTGATCAACCGGCTGTTCTTTCGCTGCCTGACTGTTTTATCCCTGATAGTGGCACTGGCGGGGTGTTCGACAAACCCGGTCACCGGGGAAAGCCAGCTTTCACTGATTTCAGAAAGCCAGGAGCTGTCTATTGGGGCGGAACAATATACCCCCACCCAGCAGACCCAGGGGGGGCAGTTTTACCTTGATCCGGAACTGACCATTTACGTGCAGGAGGTCGGCCAGAAACTGGCGGCCGTCAGCGACCGCCCTGACCTGCCCTACGAGTTTGTGGTGCTCAACAGCAGTGTGCCGAATGCCTGGGCGTTGCCCGGCGGCAAGATTGCCATCAACCGGGGCCTGTTGACCAAACTGGAAGACGAAGCCCAGTTGGCTTCGGTGCTGGGCCACGAGATTGTTCACGCGGCCGCACGTCACAGCGTTCAGCGCATGCAGCAGGGCATGCTGATAAGTGCCGGGGTGGCAGGCCTCGGGTTCGCGCTGTCGGATAACGAATGGGCCGGCCTGTTGATGGGTGGCGCAGCGGTCGGTGCGCAGATTGCGCTGGCCCAATACAGCCAGGGAGATGAGCTGGAATCCGACCGCTATGGTATCGAGTACATGGTGGAGGCCGGTTACGATCCCCAGGCGGCAGTGGAACTTCAGGAGCTGTTTGTGAAGCTTTCGGAAGGGCGCGAATCCGGCTTCATTGATGGTCTGTTCGCCACCCACCCGCCGTCCCAGAAGCGGGTCGACAGAAACCGGGAGCTGGCCCAGAAACTCGGCACCGGCGGCTACCGCGGCAAGGACGTTTACGATAAGAAACTGGCGACCGCCCGCAAACTCCAGCCAGCCTATGACGCCCACGACGCGGCCCTCAAACTGGCCAGTGAGGATGACTTGAGCGGAGCGCTGGCGAAAATTAACGAAGCCATCCGGATTGAACCCGACGAAGCCATGTTCTACGCCCTCCGTGGCCGCATCTACCAGGCGCAGGACAATGTGGCCAAGGCCGAACAGGATTTCGACAAGGCCGTGGCGCTTTACCCGGAAATGTTCAGTTACCGCCTCCATAACGGCCTCAACGCGCTGCAACAGGAAAAACTCGATAAGGCCAGGACCAACCTGACCAGGGCCAATGAAGTGGTGCCCACCTCCATTGCCTTTCTTCGCCTGGGCGACGTGGCCGTAAAACAGAACCGCCGCGAAGATGCCGTTCGCTATTACAGCACGGCGGCGGAAGCGGGTGGCGAGGTGGCCGAGGAGGCCCGCCGCAAGCTCGCCCAACTCACCCAGTAACGCCCTGCTGATGGTATGCAAAGGCCCGGTTTCCACCGGGCCTTTTTTGTTTTTGCCGTGGTGACACCATATCTCCGTCATCGCCCGCATTGACTTTTAGAGCAATAACTCTAAAAATCAGATGACATCAACAACAATCGGACGATTGCCATGATTGCAAAACGTATCCAGCCGATGGTCTTTCAGGCACGACGACTCTACGTGGAGCTCATGTTCCAGGTAATGGGGCGTGCGCTGCAGGCGGTCAGCGAAGTGGATGCCAGCGTTCAGAACGACGCGCGGGCACTGCCGGTGGGATTTCTCTTCGAGATGATGGTGATGCCCTACGGCTCCCGCCTCATTGTTGAACACGTGGGTAACGGTCGCTTTCATTACCACGGAACCTCGGCGCCCCGCCCGGTGGATCTTTCCATCCAGTTCAAACACATTGCCCATGCATTCCTGGTGCTGTCTTTCCAGGAGAAAACCTCGGTGGCCTTCGCCAACGATCGCATGCTGGTGGATGGCGACATCAGTTACGCCATTCGCATGACCCGGGTACTGAACCGGCTTGAGGCCTTCATTCTGCCCAAGCTGGTCGCCCAGCGGGCCGTCAAGGAATACCCGGCCAACCTGCATCTGCCGGAGAAGCTGGTGAGTGCGGCCCGCATTTACCTCAAGGTTGCATCCAATTTTGTCGAAACGGTGAGAGCATAATGTCGAACAAATACTACGAGTTCTTTTGCCCGGTGAAAGTCATCGCCGGGAAGGCTGCCCTCGAGCATATTCCGTACGAGCTGACCGGGATGGCGGCGAAACGACCCATGATCGTGACTGACAAGGGGGTGCGTGCGGCCGGGCTGCTGGATCCGGTTATTGCAGCCTGTGAAGAGAGCGGCCTGGAAATCGTCAGCATTTACGACGATGTGCCTCCGGATTCCTCCACCTCGGTGGTACGGGACATTGCCGGCATTTACCGCAGTGAGAAATGCGATTCGATCATTGCCGTCGGTGGCGGTTCCGCCATTGATACCGCCAAAGCCGTCAACATTCTGGTTTCCGAAGGCGGCGATGACATAGCGGCTTATGCCGGTGCCGGCGTTCTCAAGCACCCGCTCAAGCCCTTCTTTGTGGTGCCAACCACCGCAGGTACCGGCTCCGAGGTAACGTCCGTCGCTGTCATCGCCGACACCGAAAAGCACGTAAAGCTGCCCTTTACCTCGTCTTTCCTGCTACCCAACGCCGCGATCATTGATCCGCGTATGACCCTGACGCTGCCCCCTCACATTACGGCAGCCACCGCCATGGACGCCCTCACCCATGCCACTGAAGCGTTTACCTGCATGGCCAAGAACCCGCTGAGCGATGCCTACGCCACGGCGGCCATCAAGAAAATCAGCACGTCACTGCTGGCGGTGATGGACAACCCGAAGGACGCCGACAACCGTTTGGAACTCGCCGAGGCCTCGACCATGGCCGGCATTGCGTTTTCCAACTCGATGGTCGGCCTGGTGCACGCCCTGGGGCACGCGACCGGGGCCATCTGCCAGCTGCCGCACGGCTTGTGCATGAGCCTCTACCTGCCCTACGTGCTTGAGTATAATCTGGAGTCCATTCGCGGGCCGCTGGGCGAACTGTTGCTGTACCTCGACGGCCCGGAAGTGTACGCCGCCACGCCTGCGTCGCGGCGGGCAGAAGCCAGCATTTCCGCCATCCGCCGCCTACGGGACGCCCTGTACAAGCACTGCAAGTTGCCGCGAACACTGAAGGAAACCGGAAAAGTGGTGGAAGAGCAGCTCGAGCGTATCGCCGACGTTGCCCTGGACGATGGCGCCATCATGTTCAACCCGAAAGAAGTGACACTGGAAGACGCCAGGGCAGTTCTGCGTCGGGCCTGGGCGTAACCGCCGAGATCAGGTCTGTGCGTACGCCTGCTGTTACTGATTATCGTAGCAGCAGGCGTAGCAGACGCAGACAGTGTCAGCTTTTTTAACATGCCAATGAAATCATTGAAAAGGGCTTACGAAAAAGTAACAATCACCGGAGTACTGGCAGGGATGTAGCCGGGTTAGCACCATTTTCCGAGATCGAGGCCTTCCCCCAATATGCCAAACCGTGTATTCGTTCGCCCCAATGTGATTCCTGTTCTGCTCCTGATCTTTCTGGCATTGTCGCTGATGGCGCCAGCCCAGCGGGTCAGCGCGAATGAGCAAAGCGGCAAAATCCTCCATTTCAACGTGTCACCCAATGGCTACCCGCCGTACCTGATCGTCAAGGACCAGCAGCCCGCGGGTATCGTGTGGGATGTGGTCAGTCTGATTGCCGAGCGCATCGGCTACCAGGTGGTGCCAAAGAAGGTTCCCCGCAAACGGGTGGATTCGATGCTGCTTGAAGGTTTCATCGACGGCACGCCACGGGCCATTGAATGGACCTCCAACCCGGATCAGTTCCTGTTCACCGACCCCATTGTGGCGATTGAGGAGGTTCTGTTCATTCCAAGCACCTCAAAGCTGGTCTACCAGAAACCCGAGGACCTGTTTTCCCGCACGCTGGTCACTCATCTGGGTTACTCCTACCCGCTGCTGGAACCGTACTTCGAGTCGGAAAAGATCAAACGCTTTGACGTCTCCCGGGACCGGGACATGTTCACCTTTGTTCTTCACGGTCAGCGCTTTGATGCGGCGGTGGCAGATCGGCTGGTCGGTCAGTGGATCCTGCTGAACGAGGGCTGGCAGAATGAGTTCCGCATCTCCGAGGAAAGTATCAGTAACTTCCCGTTCCGCCTCATGCTCCGCAAAGACTGGGGCGACTTTGCGGAGCAATTCAACACCGAACTTGCAACGATTCGTGAAAGCGGCGAGCTCGACGCCATTCTTTCCCGCTATCGCTGAGCGACCGGATCATTCCAGCCGCCGCAACAGCAACATCGGCGACACACTCAGTACCGGGCGCAACTGCCAGCGCCCGAACAGTGCCAGCACGATGGCACTGAATACCGGAATCGGCAGCACCACGGCCCAATGCCACTGGAATTGCCCCTCGAACATGCGGAACTGCAGCGCCCACACGGCCGCCTCCGCGGCCACCACACCGAGAATGCCCGCGAACAGCCCCAGCAACGCAAACTCCAGCATGGTGCTGCGCACCAACAGCGACTGTCGGCCGCCGAGGGTTCGGAGCAACGCACCCTCCCGCTGACGATCCCGCAGCGTGGCGCTGACCACAGCCGCCATGACCACCAGCGCGGCCGCCAGAATCAACGCCAGGATCGCCTCGATGGCCTGGGTGACCTGCTGCACAATGTCCTGGATACGCTGGATAATGTGGTCAATCTCCAGCACCGAGACGGTGGGGTACTGACGGGAGAACTCGTTCAGTGCCGACTTGTTCGCACCGGGCAGGTAGAAACTGGTGATCCAGGTAGCCGGCATGGCTTCCAGCCCACCGCCAGGCGGAAACGCCATGTAGAAGTTGGGCTTCATGCTGTCCCACTGCACAGTGCGAATGCTGGTGATGGGTTCAGTGACCTTTTCCGACCCGATGGTGAAGGTCAGCCGGTCACCGACTTGCAGTCCAAGCCGGCCCGCCAGCTCGGCTTCCACCGATACCCCGGTGGTTTGATCCGGGGCAAACCACTCACCTTCGACAATTTCGTTGTCAGCGGGCAGGGAATCCATCCAGGTCAGGTTCAGCTCCCGGTTCAGCGCGCCCACCCCTTCATCCTTGGTGACCGCTTCCCTGACCGGATCACCGTTCAGGCCCGTCAACCGTCCCCGCACCATTGGATAGAGCGTATCGAGAGGCTGCCCTCTCTCCTGCCAGAAGTCGTCAATGTCATCGACCATATCCGGCGCGATGTTGATCAGGAAATGATTGGGCGTGTCCTCTGGCAATTGCGCCTGCCAATCCGCCAGCAATGAGGTGCGAACCAGAATCAGGGTGGCCGCCAGCATCAGTGTCATGGCGAACACGGCCATCTGCGACAGACTGGCACGACGATGGCGATACAAGCCGACCAGCGCCAGCCTCCAGGCATTGCCGCCACCGCTGATTTTGCGCAGGCTCAGCACCATCAGCCAGCCCAGCAGTGCCAGGGTACCGAGCAGCAGCGCCAGCCCACCAAGCAGCGCCAATACCAGAGAAACGTCGCCGGCGTACATCCACACCAGCCCGAACACCGCCAGCACCGCAATCACCATATCCGGGAGTGCTTCCCGCCCGGACTCGCCAGGCTGGGATCGCAACACCCGCATCGCCGGCACGTTCCGCAAGCGGCGGATGGGCGGATAGGCAAACGCAAAAAGCGCCACCAGTGCTGTCAGCAGTGCGGGTGCGAGCGCGGCCGGGTCCAACTGATAATCCACTTCCCGCTCCAGCACATCACTGAGTATGCGCGACATTAGCCAGTAAAGCGGCAAGGCGATGGCCAGACCACCCGCCGCGCCGGCCAGCCCCCAGAGCCCCAGCCGCTTGAGGTACAGGTTGCCAATGCCGCGACTGCGCACACCCAGGGTCTTCAGCAACGCCACGGTATCCCGCTGCGACAGCGCGTACTGGCGACTGGCAACGGCAACGGCCACCGCCGCCAGCATCACAGCCAGACTGCCGCCAAGCAGCAGAAAGCTTTCAGCTCGCTGCAGGGAACGGGAAAACGTCTCACCGTCTCTCACCCCTTCCCACTCGTGGCTGGGCTCAAGCTGCGGCTCAAGCCACTGGTAATAGGATTCCAGCGACGCTTCCTCACCGGCAAACAGATAGACGAATTCAACCCGACTGCCTTCCTGAATCACCTCGGTCGCCTGCACGTCATCCACATGCATCATCACTCTCGGCGCCAGCGCGGACAGGCGGAAGCCGCCGTCCGGTTCCCGCACCAGCAGACCCGACACAGTGAGTTGGAGATTACCCACCTCCAGGCTGTCCCCTACCTCGATATCCAGTAACCGGAGCAGACGCGGGTTGATCCAGACTTCACCGGGTGCCGGGCCCTGGGACACCAGTTCCCTTGGCTGGCCGGGTTCACGCTGGTACTCGATCTGCCCGCGTAAAGGATATTCGTTGCTGACCGCCTTGATCGCCACCAGCTGGAAGTTGTCCGCGCCAAAGACCATGGTGGAAAACTCCACCATCTCCCCAGTCTCCAGCTGCCGGTTACGGGCTTCATCCAGCCAGCGTTCCGGTATTGGCCGGCCATTTTCGGCTTCCAGTTGCCGGTCTGCCGCGAGGAATGAGCTGGCCGACGTGACCAGAGTGCGTTGCAACTGACTGGCAAACAGGGCAATGGTGGCTACTGTGGCGACGGCTATCATCAACGCCGCCAGCACCACCCGAACGTCTCGCTCCCGCCAGTCACGGCGAATTGACATGAGCTTTCTGGAAGCCGCCATCAGGACACAGGCTCCGCAACACGCTGCACGTTCGGCTCGCTCAGAACGCCCGCTTCAATGTTGAACTGCCGTGCGCACCGCCGCGCCAGGCGCTCGTCGTGAGTCACCATGACCAGCGTGGTGCCCTGCTCCCGGTTCAGCGCCATCAACAGATCCGACACCGCTTGCCCCGTGCGGTTATCGAGGTTACCGGTGGGTTCATCGGCGAACAGTACGACCGGGTCGGAAGCGAAGGCACGGGCGATGGCCACCCGCTGCTGCTCCCCGCCGGAGAGCTGACGAGGCGTGTGGTTCAGACGCTCTCCCAGGCCAACACGCTCCAGTAGCTCCCGGGCTTTTTTACCGGGCGATTCCACGCCCCCCAGTTCCAGCGGCAGCATCACGTTTTCCAGTGCCGTCAGCGCCGGCAGCAACTGGAACGACTGAAATACAAAGCCGACCCGCTGCGCCCGCAGCTTGGCGCGCTCGTCCTCAGACAGCTTGCTGATTACTGCGCCATCAAGCTCAACGGTGCCTTCGGTCGGCGTATCGAGCCCGGCCAACAGACCGAGTAACGTGGTTTTACCGGACCCCGACCGGCCTACGATCGCTACGGACTCTCCACGATTGATTTCCAGACTGACCCCCTGCAAGATCGTGAGCGTATCAGTCTCCAGGCTGACCTGATGGGTCAGGTTACTGACTTTCAGCATGGGTCGCTGTGGCCTTTCGCTAGGAACGTCGGTCTGGTTGCTCACGGGGTCTCCATTGGTTTTGCGTCTTTCAACAGGTTGTCTATGGATACGGTATCTTTGCGTCTGAGATCAATAATTTTCCTCGCTTTTCTGTTTGCCTTCTCTCAGGTGCAGGCAAATCAGAGCAGCGCACAGAGTACGTTACTGATCGTTGGCGACAGCCTGAGCGCCGCCTATGGCGTGCAGACCGACGAGGCCTGGGTAGCCCTGTTGCGCGCCCGCCTCGATTCCGAGGGCCTGGAGCAATGGGAGGTGGTCAATGCCAGCATCAGCGGAGAAACCACCGACGGTGGGCTGCGGCGTTTACCTCGCCTGCTGAAACAAAACAACCCCGACGTGGTCGTTATTGAGCTGGGTGGTAATGACGGCCTGCGAGGCTTTCCCCCGCAGGTCATAGAAAACAATCTGGCCAGGATGATCGAGCAGGTTCGAGAAGC
The DNA here is from genome assembly GCF_018424605.1 of Marinobacter lipolyticus. Classification (GTDB taxonomy): domain Bacteria; phylum Pseudomonadota; class Gammaproteobacteria; order Pseudomonadales; family Oleiphilaceae; genus Marinobacter; species Marinobacter lipolyticus_B. Next base: position 57,076 of record NZ_QTKT01000009.1, read on the forward strand.
AGGTGCGCAACCCCTGCTGGTCGGCATGCAGATCCCGCCCAATTACGGCGAGCGTTACACTCAGGCGTTCGCCGGCATCTTCCCGAAACTGGCCCGCCAGTACGATACGGCGCTGGTGGAGTTCTTTCTTGCCGGCATCTACGATCAGGACGGTATGATGCAGGACGACGGCATCCACCCCACTGCAGAGGCACAGAGCCAGCTTTTGGCCAACATCTGGCCGCAACTGGAGTCTCTGCTGAAATGATCACGGTGCGCGGAGACGCGCACCGGACGCAACGGCTCAGACCACCGACTGAATGTGTGCAATCGCGCGCCGTTCGGACCAGTAGTAACCGTCTCTCGAATGCTCCACGAAACCGACGTGACCGCCCCAGCGCGGCGCGTCCAGACGAACGTGCTGCCCCAGCAGCGCCCGCGATTCCGGATAACAGCGAGGCGAGAGAAACGGATCGTCTGCCGCGTTCACCATCAGCGAGGGAACACGGATATCACGCAATTTTCCCAGCGCGGAACAGCTCGCCCAGTAGTCCTCGGCATCACGGAAGCCGTGTAATGGCGCAGTGTAGCGGTTGTCGAACTGGCGAAAGGTGCGGATGTCCTCGAAGCCGCTGACGTCGATCAGATCCGGAAAGCGCGAGGCTTTCTCCTGCATCTTGACGTTCAGGTCCCGCAGAAAACGCTGCATGTAGATCTTCCGGCTCGGCTTGGCCAGTTCGTCGGCACTGCCGGCCAGATCACAAGGTACGGAATACGCCACAGCGCCACAGATACGGCTGTCGACCTGTTCCGATTGCTGGCCAAGGTACAACAGCGTCAGATTGCCTCCCATGCTGAATCCTGACAGAAACAGCGCGTTGTATTTCTGCGCCAGGCCGTGGTTCACCACCCGCTCCAGATCCTCGGTTGCACCACTGTGGTAAAACCGTGGCTGCAGGTTCATCACGCCGCCGCAGGAGCGGAAATTCCACGCCAGCACATCCCAGCCAGCGGTGAGCAGCGCCCGGGCAAGGCCCAGGATGTACGGCCTGCGGCTGTGCCCCTCCAGACCATGGGACAGCACCGCCAGCCGATCGCTGCCCTGACGGTACCAGTCCAGATGCAGCTGGTCGCCATCGCTGGTCGGCAAAACCTCTGTTTGCGGTTCGGTCATGCTGACCTTTCGGAATAATGTCGGCCATACGGACTGCACGTGGCCGTTGCGCAACCAGGGTGGCGGCCGGTAACGCAGTACCCGCTTGCCAATGTCCGGCGGAATGGGGTGGGGAGCTGACTGATAGTACAAAATTTAACCTTCTAATTCAGAGGGTTGACCCCGACGCATAAAGCCCTTAATATTCGCGCCTCTCGACTGTTCCCCGATAGCTCAGTTGGTAGAGCAACGGACTGTTAATCCGTTTGTCGCTGGTTCGAGCCCAGCTCGGGGAGCCACTTATTCCGAAATGCCGCCGCTTTACCCAAAGCAGCGGCATTTTTCGTTGTGGGCCTCAGAACACCTGGGGCCGCTGCATGAATTCCTGCAACACACGATAGAGAGTATAGCCGTCCTCGGCACCGGTCATCTCACGAATCGAATGCATCCCCAGTTGCGGCACACCGATGTCCAGCGTGGTCACCCCCAGATTACCGGCGGTCAACGGCCCGATGGTGCTGCCACACCCCATATCGCTGCGCACCACAAAGGTCTGGTACGGCAGCCCGAGCTCGTCGCTGATGTGGCGATACACCCCGGCCGAACGGCTGTTACTGGCGTAGCGCTGGTTATGGTTGACCTTGATTACCGGCCCCTGGTTGATCAGCGGCCCATGATTCTCATCATGCCGATCGGCGAAATTGGGATGAATGCCATGGGCGTTATCCGCCGAGATCATCATCGAACGGGCAATCGCGCGGGATCTGCCCACACCACACCAGCGATCCAGCACCGTTGAGAGAAATGGGCCCTGAGCGCCCTCGGCCGACATGCTGCCCACCTCCTCATGGTCGTTGCACACCAGCAGCGCCGGCTCTTCGCCGGAAGAATCCAGCAACGCCTGCAACCCGATGTAGCAGCTCAGCAGGTTATCCAGCCGCGCCGAGGCAATGAATTCCTCCCGCAACCCCACGAAAGCTGCTCCCTGGGCGTCGTAAAAACTCAGCTCGTAACCGAGAACCTTGCGCACATCGATGCCGGTTTCGCTGGCAATTTGCCGCTCCAGCAACGACGCAAACGAGGTGGTATCGGAGTCCGGAACCTGCATCAGCACCGGCGGGAGATCCGTTTGCGCGTTGACGGTGCGGTTGCTGTTGGCCTCCCGGTCCAGGTGGATGGCCAGGCTGGGAATAAAGGCCACCGGCTTGCGGAAGTCCACCAGGGTGTCCTTCACTGCGCCGCTTCCGTCCAGCAGGGTGACACGGCCGGCCAGAGAGAGGTCGCGGTCGAACCAGGGGTTCAGCAGCACGCCGCCGTACACCTCAACGCCGACCTGGAAGAATCCCTTGCGACGCAGTTCGGGATTCGGCTTTACCTTCAGGCAGGGGCTGTCCGTATGCGCGCCCACCATGCGGATGCCCTTGCCAACCACATCGCCCTGCCCCGTGCGGAAGGCCACGATCGATGACCCGTTGCGAATCACGTAGTAGCCCTGACCCGGCTCCAGCGACCACTCGTCTTTCTCATCGAGCGCGGTGAAGCCGGCCTGTTCGAGACGGGCCTGCATGGTAGATACCGCGTGCCAGGGTGTTGGGGAGGAATCGAGAAAGTTCAGCAAATCGTGATTAAACTGCGCGTGTTCCATGATGCTCCTGATTAACTGATAATGCTGCCGACAGTATGGCATGAAGCCAGTACCCGTCACACCAAATGCTACCGGGAGTTTACCTTGCCGCTACCACGATTTCTCGACATCGAGTACTGCCAGACCGACGACACCGTTTTCCCCACGGCGATCTCCTGGTCGCTGGAGGATGGTCGCCTGAAAACCGTCGTTATTGCGCCAGATGACAGCTGGATACCGGAAGACGGCGATCTGGGCGACGTGGACCTGCGCTATCTCGAGGAACAGGGGGTACCGATCATCGAACTGGCGCGGGAGCTGCACCAGGACCTGCCCGACCAGACCGTTTACACCGATGGCATGGACCCTGACGAGATTCTGATTGATCTGATCTTTAATGCCGTTGCCATGGAGCCGCCGTTTGAACTGGCACCGCTTACCGAGCTGATCACCCACCTCGACGCTGACAGCCTGGACGATCGCCGTCGCCAGCTGCTGTTCGATGAAGGGCTGGAACCCACCGTCGCTGAAAACGGCGTGTATTCCATGCTGCTGATGGCCCGCGAAGAAGGGCTGCTGGAGGACTGAGGCAACAAACCGGGGTTCGCTGAGGGAACTGTGACGCGGGTCGACGTAACACACCGTTACAGAAGGCAGAATCTGCCCGTACCCGCAATCGTCAGGAAACCCCATAACAATGAACAAGATGTTGCGACATTCCCTGCCGGCCGCTGTGCTGCCCATCGCCCTGCTCGGCGCCGACCTCGCCGCGGCCAGTGAAAAAGCCCGCGAAGACATGCATTACGTGGGCCTGTACGCCACCACCCTGAATCACCGCAGCATCGGCGAAATTTCCAATGAGGCGGCCTGGGGCCAGGCTGGAACGCTGGTGGTTGGCGGCCATATCACCGACCTGTTCCACGCCGAAGTGCGCGCCGGTGGCGGCTACAAGGACGCAACCACAGGCGACCTCACGCTCTCCATTGACTACTTCGCAAGCTGGTACATTGGCCTGCACTACCCCATTACCGAGTATGCCAACGTTTACGCCCAGGGCGGTTTCTCGCACATCAGCGGTGAAGCCGAGCTGACCAACCGCGACGCGGATGGCAACCGGCAGTTCCAGGAGCTTGAAGGTGATTTTCCCGACAGCAGCTTCAGCATCAGCTGGCTGGCCGGCCTGGATTTCGAAGTGATCGATAATGGCTTTCTGGTGTTCGAAGGCGGGCGGCTGTTCAAAGACACCGGCTCCGACGTCAACACCTTCCAGTTTTCCGGCGGCGTCCGCTACGAATTCTAGCGGGCGCCCCGTCAGCCGACACGCCAACTAGATCCGGTGGCGGATGTGCCAGCACCGGTGAATCCGCGCGTTGCGCTGGAAATCCTTGTCGATGGTGGCCCCAGACACCTCCTCCACGGCGAACGCTTGCTCCAGCGCCTCGTCCAGCTTGAAACGCCGGAAGTTGTTGGAGAATATCAGCAACCCTTCGGAGGTAAGCCGCTGCATTGCCTGCCGGATCAACCGCCCATGGTCCTTCTGGATGTCCAGCACGCCCGCCATGCGCGCGGAGTTGGAGAAGGTCGGCGGATCCATAAAGATCAGGTCAAACCGCTGATCCGCTGACGGCTTCGCCGCCAGCCAGGCCAGGCAATCGGCCTGCTCCACCCGATGATGGCGCGCATCCACGCGATTCAACGCCAGATTGTCTTCCGCCCATTGCACGTAAGTTCTGGACATATCCAGGCTCAGTGACCGGCTGGCACCGCCCACGGCCGCATGCACCGTAGCTGCACCGGTGTAACAGAACAGATTCAGGAAGCGTTTGCCGCCGGCGTGTTGCTGAATCCAGTGGCGCACGGGGCGATGATCCAGGAACAGCCCGGTGTCCAGATAATCCTTGAGGTTCACCTTCAGCACACAGCCATGCTCGTGCACATTGAAAAACTCACCGCTGGCCGCCTGCTTTTCATACTGGGAGGTGCCGGCCTGGCGCTGGCGCTGCTTGCAGACCATGTCACGGCGCTCGATACCGAGCGCCTCCGGAATCACAGCCAGCGCTTCCGCCAATCGTTCCCGGGCGGAACGCTCGTCCACAGACTTGGGTGCCGCATACTCCTGAACGTGTACCCGGCCGTCATAGATGTCGATGGCGAGGGCAAATTCGGGCATATCGGCATCGTACAGCCGGTAGCACTCGATGCCCTGCTTGCGGGCCCACTGACCTACCGTCTTGAGGTTCTTTTTCAGCCGGTTCCGCAGCATGGCAGCCCGTTCTTCATTGGCAATCCGGGGCTGAATTTCACCGGGGGTTCCCGGCTCCCGAGGCGTCATCGCGCTGGCCTGATCCACGCTGAACAATAACAGCTGTGCCGGCAGCTTGGCGTTAAACAGGTTGTACTGTTTGTAGCTCCGCAATCCAATGGAACGGCCAAACTCCGGAGCACCGGTAAAGACCCCGAGACGCCAGCCGGGCACAGCAGCCTTCACCGCCTCTCCCAGGGCCTGATATAGCGCCCCCAGCTCCTTTCGCTCACTCAGCCGCTCACCGTAGGGCGGGTTGGTCAGCACCAGCCCCTGCTGCGACCATTCGCCGTCACGTTCGAAGCTTTCAATGGGCCGGCACTCAACATGCACCAGCCCATCCAACCCAGCTCGCTGGATATTCTTCCACGCCGTGGCAATCACCCGACTGTCCTGGTCGTAACCGGCAAAGCGCGGCAGCTTGCCCTGTTTTCCCTCATAGGCGCGGCGCTCTGCTTCCTGGCGCAGCTGCAACCACAGCTCCGGCTGATGACCCGGCCAGCTTTCAAAACCGAAGCGGTCGGTATTCCGCCCCGGCGCAATATCCAGCGCCATCAGGGCCGCTTCGATCACCAGCGTTCCGGAGCCACACATCGGGTCGATGAAATCGCCGCCGGCTTTCGCTATCTCCGGCCAGCCCCCCCTCAGCAGGAGCGCCGCCGCCAGATTCTCCTTCAGCGGTGCCACGCCTTTGTCTGTGCGATAACCACGCATGTGCAGGCTGTGCCCGCTCAGATCCAGGCCGAGGGATAGCTGGCCCCGATTGAGGCGCGCTGAAATGGTGACATCCGGATTTTTGGCATCCACGGACGGGCGCTGCCCGCTGCCCGAACGCATACGGTCAACAATGCCATCCTTGACCCGCTGGGCGCCGTACTGGGTGTTGCGAATCGCCTCGTTCTGCCCCAGGAACGTAACCCGAAAACTGCCACTGGCGGGAATGTGTTGCTGCCAGTCGAGATGCACCACGCCGTCGTACAGCTCGTCACCGCTGGTGGCATTGACCTCGTCGATATGGAGGATCACCCGGTTGGCCAGCCGCGACCACAGGCATGCCCGATAACCGCTTTCCAGCGGCCCTTCTGCCCACACGCCCGCGGGCGCATTCCGCACCGGCTCCATGCCGAAGGAGCGAAGTTCATCCGCCAGAAGGTATTCAACGCCCTTCGGACAGGTTACGAAAAAGACAGAATGAGACAAATTCAACTCCAGAGGATATCGGTGTTCGGCTAACTGCATGGAATAGAGCATTTTCTCACGGAAAACGCCGGTTCGTTATGTCACACAACTATAAGAGCAACGTCATATAGATGAAATAATTAGTGTACATCGGCGCGAGGTTCGAACTACCTTGTAAGAGACGCGTCGTTCGGGAGAGCTTGAAAGCTTCTCCGTTAACAGGATCCTGACTGCTCTGGCCGGAGCTGGCAATAGTGGATAATCCCGGAGGGAAGCCACATGCCTGGGCCACAGTAGATGTGTACACGCTTGTTCTGTTAATCCATCAGTGAGGAACGGCATGAAAAGACAGAAAAGAGATATGTACGCTCGTGCATTCAAACGGGGTTACCTGGCCGGCGTGTCCGGCAAATCCAAAGACAGTTGCCCGTTAGAGCAGGCGGAAGTCCGCCAGGAATGGTTAAACGGGTGGCGTGAAGGCCGCACAGATCAATGGGAGGGCATGACCGGCGTATCCGGCATCCACAAACTGGCAAACGTCACAGCGTGACAGTCCGCTAACCCCGATCTTTAATCTGATCTTTTGAACACACAATTTGACGCAGTACTCAGAGCAACCGAAACGGGTTCTCCCGACCCGTACCATGCGATGAAGCGCCACGGGGTTCATTCCCCGCACGGGCCCGCTTAGCGGGCCCATCTTATTTCCCCTGTTTACTCACGCATCCCAGCCACCGTTCAGGATTTCGGCAGTTGCCGTATGGCCTCAACCGCCTCTTTGATCAGACCGGGGCCACGATAAATAAAGCCGGTGTAAAGCTGAACCAGTTTGGCACCCGCCTGAATTTTCTCGGCAGCACTCACACCATCCACAATGCCGCCCACGCCAATAATCGGCAGATCCTCGCCCAGCTCCGCGTGCAGCGCACGTATAACCCGCAGCGATGCCTCCCGTACCGGCGCGCCGCTCAGGCCACCGGCTTCTCCGGCATGGACATGCCCCTGCACTGCGTCTCGGCTGATCGTTGTATTGGTGGCAATAACACCATCCAGCCCCGATGCGCGCAGTGCTGCCGCCACAAAGCGAATGCCGTCATCGTCCATATCAGGCGCGATCTTGACGGCAATTGGCACGTAACGACCGTGGTTCTGTGCGCAACTGCCCTGCTCCTCCTTGATGGCATCCAGCAGCCGCTTGAGAGAATCTCCGAATTGCAGATCACGCAGCCCCGGGGTATTCGGCGACGACACGTTCACGGTGATGTAATCCGCCCGGGAGTAGACCGCGGCGATGCCCTTGCGATAGTCCGATTCGGATTCGTCGTTCGGCGTATCCTTGTTCTTGCCCACATTGATCCCGAGTATGCCGCGGTACTGGCGCTTGTCCACTTGCGCCAGCAGGTGCTCCAGGCCCTCATTGTTGAACCCCATACGGTTTATGATGGCCTGGTGCTCGGGCAAGCGGAACATGCGTGGTCTGGGGTTACCCGGTTGTGCCCGCGGGGTAACCGTGCCCACTTCGATAAAACCGAATCCCAGGGAACCCAGGGCGTCGAGATGGTCCGCGTTTTTATCAAGGCCTGCCGCCAGCCCAACTGGGGTTGGGAAGTCCAGCCCCATAACATTTACCGGGCATGCATCTATTTTTGGCGAGCATGCCTTGAGCAACCCCATCCGGTTGGCGAGATCGAGCCCGGACAGTGCCAGGTTGTGGGCCTGCTCAGGGGGCAAGCGGAACAAAAGGTTGCGGATAACACCGTACATCGAACAAAACTCCCTGCCTTTGAGTGTCGCGGAGTATACCGGAAGTTGTCCACAGCATCCTCTAACCTGCTTATTTACCCCGCAAATGCCCGTAACGTGGACGTCCTGTAAGCTTTTCCACGGAATCTGTGGATAAACCTGTGCAAAATCGCGGGGCAACGGTTGCCATCCCTTGATAACTGCGCCAGCCTACAGATTGATCATTTTTTAACCAGTTATTTTTTATATTATTTTCAATGAGATACAAAGCATTTGCATAAAAGGCCAGGCTGTGCCGACACAATGTGGCGAATTCACCGTTTTGTCACGGTGTGCATAATTCACACACATGTACCATTTTTCCTGTTACCCCGATCAAGCCCGATTTTACCGCTATAATGGCCAACAAACCTGCTGAAGAGTCATGCGATGACACTCCCGTCAACCTCCCCCGTTTCTCACCCGCCGGACTTACAGGCTGAGCGACACGCCGCCTCAAGGGTGACCATCATCGGCATGGTGCTGGATGCGGTACTGGGGGTGATCAAAGTCATTGCCGGTGCACTTTTTCATTCCCAGGCGCTGATTGTCGATGGCATTCACTCCTTCAGCGATGTTGCATCAGACCTGGTTGTTCTCGGGGTAATGAGGGTTTCCCGCCAGGCGCCGGATCAGAACCACCCCTATGGCCATCAGCGCATCGAGACGATGGGCACCATGGTTCTCGGCAGTATCCTGATTGCCGTCGGGGCAGCGCTGGCGTGGGATAACGTTCTGCGACTGATCGAAGGCGCCGCCGATCAGGTCCCCGGCTGGCCGGTGCTGGTCGCCGCGGCAGCGTCGGTTGCTGGCAAAGAATGGATCTATCGCTATACCCGTCGTGTAGGCCAGGCGATCCGCTCCGACCTGATCATAGCCAATGCCTGGCACAGCCGTACCGACGCGTTTTCGTCCGTTATTGTGCTGTTTTCAACGGTCGGTGCAATGAGCGGCTGGGTCTGGCTGGACATCCTGGCAGCCGTGGCAATCGCCGGAATCGTGATGCACATTGGCTGGACGTTTACCTGGGATGCGGTGAAGGAGTTGGTCGATACCGGCCTGTCACCAGAGGACACCGACATGCTGAAGCGAATTGCCCGCGATACCGAAGGTGTGCGGAATGTGCATGAGCTACGCAGTCGACGCATGGGGCATGACATCCTGCTGGACATTCATCTGGTGGTGCCCCCGGAGATCAGTGTCTCCGAGGGTCATCAGATCGGCATGCAGGTAGTGGCAGGAATGCGGGACGCCCTGGATAACATTCGCGACATCAACTTCCATATCGACGCGGAAAATGATCAGGAGCACCTGCAGACGTCCGAGCGGCTACCCTCACGGGAAGCCATTCGCAGCCTGCTTGCCGAACACCTGGGGGAATTGCCGCCCCACACGCGGCTTCGCCTGCACTACCTCCGAAACAAGGTCCACATGGAGCTGTTCGTTGACAACGCCGGCGATGCACCGCAGCTGGAGAGCGCTGAGGTAAACCAGCAGCTTGCGGACTACCCCTGGTTCGGCAGTGTGCGGATCTGGTACAGCTCCCGTTAACGCCGGCGGTTGTCTTCCATTCGCGACAGAAACTCCTGCATGATCAGTGTGTAGAGCTCGCCACCGAGGAATCGGTCCTCCACGCCCGCATCGATACTGGGGTTGTCGTTGACTTCGATGACCGCCACCCGGTTGCCGGATTGTTTGATGTCCACACCGTACAGTCCATTGCCAATCAGACGGGTGGCATTCAGCGCCGCCTGAATGACATTGCGTGGCACTTCATAGGTGGGCATGGTTTCGAAGCCACCGCTGTCCACTTGCGGCCCGCCGTGCTGGTAGATCTGCCAGTGGCCTTTGACCATGTAATACTTGCACGCGTATATGGCCCGCCCGCCCAGCACGCCGATGCGCCAGTCGTAATCGGTATAGAGATATTCCTGCGCGAGCACCAGTGCGGACTGCCGGAACAGCTCCTTCAGCCCCGCCTTCAGTGTTTTTTCATCCTCCGCCTTGGTCACCCCGCGGGAAAATGCGCCATCGGGAATCTTGATCACCACCGGAAACCCAAGCTCGCGAACCACCTGCTCAGCCGCATCCTTCTGGTCTTTGGAGAGAATCAGGGTTTTCGGCGTAGGCACTTTGTTGTTCTTCAACAAATCTGCAAGAAACACCTTGTTGGTGCAGCGCAGGATAGAAACGGGGTCGTCGATCACCACCATGCCCTCGGCCTCGGCCTTGCGGGCAAACCGGTAGGTGTGGTGGTCGATGGCGGTGGTTTCACGGATAAACAGCCCGTCGTATTCCGGCAGGCGCATATAATCCCGGCGACTGATCTGCTCCACGTTAATCCCCAGCTTACGCCCGGCCTTCTCGAACCGGCCGAGGGCCACCTTGTCGCTCGGCGGCATTTCCTCTTCCGGGTTAACCAGCACCGCCAGATCAAAGCGGTAGCGGCGACGGGTGCGGGGTTTACGCCAAACCATGCTGCTGAAGCGATCAAACGCCGAGGCGAAAACGTCCTGCTCCTGCTCGCTGAGATCGGCCGGCGCCGCCGGCTTCATGGACTCAATCTGCCAGTTTTTCCGGCGCTTGAAGACGACCTCCAGAATCGGACAGGGAAACCGCTCGAACAGCGCACGGGCCACCGGCTTCAGGTCGGGGTGCTCGGCCTGGCCGAAATAGGTACGGATCCGCACTTCGTGTGTTGCGTGGCGCTCGTCACTGGCCGGATCAATCTCGGAGCCGGCGGCGTCCAGCCAGTTGGTGACGCTGGCATCGAGCTCATCGAGCTGCAACGAGAACAACCCTTTTCGGCTGAGGTCGTTCAGGGTCATCACCGACGGCACCACGTGGTGACCTCGCGCTTCTGCCAGAAGCGAACAGTAGTAGCCCCGGCTCAGATACTTTGCACTCTGGCACAGGTTGATGACCCGTACGCGGCTGGTCGCCGGCGAAGAAAACTGAAGGTACTGGTCAAAGCTCAACACGTCTTCACTGGGGTAATACGGCGCCCAGTCTTTGGCGCGGTCCACTACGATGAGCAAACGGGACATGAAGTTCCTCCTTGAGGATAAATCCCTTTGATTTGCCGGCAACAATACGCTTGGCCCTGCACCCGTACAATCCCTTGAAGATGCGTGCTTTTACGCATAATGGCGCACTTTGCGCCTGCAAGACTCTCTACCATAATAGCCGGATACGGGAAGCCTGCGAGCCGGCCCGACCACGACGTACCCAAGGCACCGTTCTATGTCCGATGTAACCCTGCGCCTGGCCAGCAACCATGACCTGGACGCCCTCATGGCGCTGGAAAACCGTAGCTTCAGTGCAGACCGGCTTTCGCGCCGGAGTTTCCGCCGGTTTCTGGACATGCCACGGGACCGCCTCATTGTTGCGGAACTGGATGATCAGCTGCTTGGCTACTGCCTCGTTCTGATGAACGCCGCAACACGATTGGCAAGAATCTACTCCATTGCGGTGTGTCCGGATGCGCGCGGCCGCGGCGTGGGCGAGAAACTGATACGGGCCGCAGAAAAAGAAGCCGCTGACGCCGACCGTATTGTGATGCGACTGGAGGTGCGCGAGGACAACAGCGCCGCCATTGCGCTTTACCGTCGCCTAGGTTATCGCCAGTTCGGTACCTACCGGGATTATTACGAGGACCATGGCGATGCCCTTCGCTTCGAGCGGCGAATTCTGTTCTATGAACCGACGCGGCAGTTTCCCAAGGTACCTTATTACCCTCAGACCACGGAATTTTCCTGCGGCCCGGCCGCACTGATTATGGCCATGGCCACGCTCGACGAGCAGCAGCCGGTGACCACCCTCGAAGAGCTCAGAATCTGGCGCGAAGCCACCACAATTTTCATGCTGGCGGGGCATGGCGGTTGCGGCCCCCACGGGCTTGCGCTGGCAGCCTGGAATCGCGGCTTTCACGCCAGCGCCTGGATCAGCAAGGAAGGAGCGCTGTTCAAGGATACGGTGAGGAATGACGACAAGAAACGGGTCCTGGAACTGGTGCATGAGGGCTTTCTGCACGACATAGGCCAGACCGGCATCCAGCTGCACCACGACCCGCTGACTCTGGCCGGAATGGAGGAGGCACTCGAGGAAGGGCGCGTGCCCGTCATTCTGATCAGCACCTGGCAGCTGAACCGCAGCCGTGTACCTCACTGGGTAACCGTGTGCGCCATCGACAATCAGTTCGTGTACCTGCACGACCCGGAAATCGATGTGGACGCCGGTGAGACCGTGGCCGACAAGCAGTATCTGCCCATCGACCGGCGGGTGTTTGACCGGATGTCCCGCTATGGCAGCAACCAGCCATTGCAGGCTGCGGTGATCGTCGGGCCACCCCGCTAGGCGCTTAGCCGGTTCGCAGCGCAGCCTCTTTCAGCTCGGCGATATCATCCCGCAGACGGGCCGCGGTCTCAAAATCCAGTTCCGACGCGGCCTTGTACATCTCATCCTCCAGCCGCGCCACTTCCTTGAGTACCTCCTGCGGTGACTTGTTGCCGGTTCGTGCACGGTATTGCTCGGCTTCCTCCGCCGCTTTCTGGCCCGGCCGCTCAGCCTTGCGTCGGCCCCGACCGCCACCACCGGCGCCTTCCATGATATCGGCAATCTTCTTGTTCAGCCCCTGGGGCGTGATGCCCTGCTCCAGGTTGTGGGCTTCCTGTTTGCTGCGGCGGCGTTCAGTTTCGTCGATGGCCTTCTGCATCGACCCGGTTATGCGGTCGCCATACAGGATTGCCTTGCCATGGATGTTGCGGGCGGCACGGCCAATGGTCTGAATCAGCGACCGTTCGGACCGCAGGAAGCCTTCCTTGTCGGCATCGAGTATCGCCACCAACGAGACTTCCGGCATATCCAGCCCTTCCCGCAACAGGTTGATACCGACCAGCACGTCAAACTCACCCTTACGCAGATCACGAATGATCTCCACCCGCTCCACCGTATCAATGTCCGAATGCAGATAGCGGACGCGAATGTCGTGTTCCATCAGGAAGTCGGTCAGATCCTCCGCCATGCGCTTGGTCAGGGTGGTGACCAGTACCCGTTCGCTGACGGCAGTGCGCGCGCGGATTTCCGACAGCAGATCGTCCACCTGGGTCGAGGCGGGGCGCACTTCGATTTCCGGGTCCAGCAGCCCCGTCGGGCGGACCACCTGTTCAACCACCTGCCCGGCGTGCTCGGCCTCGTAGTTTCCGGGCGTGGCAGAAACAAAAATCATCTGGGGCGCAATGCGCTCCCATTCGTCAAACCGCATGGGCCGGTTGTCCAGAGCCGAGGGCAGCCGGAAGCCATACTCCACCAGGGTTTCCTTGCGGGAACGGTCACCTTTGTACATGGCACCGATCTGGGGAATGGTGACGTGGGATTCGTCCACCACCAACAGCGCATTGGGGGGAAGATAGTCGAACAGGGTCGGCGGCGCTTCGCCAGGCCGCCGCCCCGAGAGGTAACGGGAGTAGTTCTCGATACCGTTGCAGTAGCCCAGCTCCAGCATCATTTCGATGTCATAGCGCGTACGCTCTTCCAGACGTTGCGCTTCCACCAGGCGGTTGTTGTCCCGCAGTTGCTGCAACCGCCCGTCCAGCTCCACCTTGATGTGTTCGACCGCGTCCAGCACCGTTTGCCGTGGTGTCACATAATGAGACTTGGGATAGATCGTCACCCGTGGCACCCGCCGCAGCACCTCGCCGGTGAGCGGGTCAAAATAGCTCAGGTTCTCCACCTCGTCGTCAAACAGCTCGATGCGGATCGCTTCTTTTTCGGATTCCGCCGGGAACACGTCGATCACATCACCGCGCACGCGGTAATTGGCCCGATGAAATTCAATGTCGTTGCGGGTGTACTGCAATTCCGCCAGGCGCCGCAGGATATAACGCTGATCAATCTGATCGCCGCGATCCAGATGCAGCATCATCTTCAGGTAGGACTGCGGATCGCCGAGACCGTAAATGGACGACACCGTCGCCACGATGATGGCGTCGGGGCGCTCCAGCAGTGCCTTGGTGGCGGAAAGCCGCATCTGCTCGATGTGCTCGTTGATGGACGCGTCTTTTTCAATGAACGTATCCGACGACGGCACATAGGCTTCCGGCTGATAATAGTCGTAGTAGGAAACGAAGTACTCGACCGCGTTGTCCGGGAAGAACTCCCGGAACTCGCCGTACAGCTGTGCCGCCAGAGTCTTGTTGTGCGCCATGATGATGGTGGGACGCTGCACCTGCTGGATCACATTGGCGACAGTGAACGTTTTGCCGGAGCCGGTCACCCCGAGCAGGGTCTGATGGGCAAGCCCGGACTGGATACCATCCACCAGGCCCTCAATCGCCTTGGGCTGGTCACCCGCCGGCTGGAATGGGGAATCGACCTTGAACGCACCGTCTTTCATCAGCGCGCCGGTTTCTGAAGTAGCCATAAGCGGCGGACAACCTCCGGTGAAGGGTTCAGAATTTCAATCATTGCAGTTTACAGAGAAATTTATCGTTACGCTGGCTTCATGGTACCATCACTGCGATCAACGACCGCCGGCGGACCTTCCGGAACAACGGGATGCCGGCGTGTCGGAGCCCTATCAGACGCAGCTTTAAGGAGCGCAAGTTTGGACCTTCAACTTTCCAGCCGAGTACAGGCAATCAAGCCCTCTCCCACCCTCGCTGTTACCAATAAAGCAGCCGAACTGCGCGCTGCAGGCCAGGACATTATCGGCCTCGGTGCCGGCGAGCCGGACTTCGATACCCCAGAGCACATCAAGAAGGCAGCTATTGAAGCCATCAATAACGGCCAGACCAAATACACTGCGGTGGATGGTACGCCCGCTCTGAAAAAGGCGACCATTGCGAAGTTCAAACGGGACAACGGCCTGGAATACGAAGCCAACCAGATTCTGGTAAGCAGTGGTGGCAAACAGAGCTTTTTCAACCTCGCACTTGCCACTCTGAACGCGGGTGACGAAGCCATTATTCCAGCACCCTACTGGGTGTCGTACCCGGACATGGTGCTGGTGGCCGAGGGTAAGCCGGTGATTATCGAAACCAGCGCCGACACCCGGTTCAAGATTACCCCGGAGCAGCTGGAAAGCGCCATCACCGAGCGCACGCGCCTGTTCGTCATCAACAGCCCGTCCAATCCCAGCGGCATGGCTTATACCCTTGAAGAGCTGCAGGCGATTGGTGAAGTGCTGAAGAAGCACCCGAACATCATGATCGCCACCGACGACATGTACGAGCCGATCCTGTGGACCGGCAAGCCGTTCTGCAACATCCTGAATGCGACGCCGGAGCTGTACGATCGCACGTTTGTTCTCAATGGTGTGTCCAAGGCCTATTCCATGACTGGCTGGCGCATCGGCTACGCCGCTGGCCCGGCGAAGATTATCGGCGCCATGAAGAAGATTCAGTCCCAGAGCACCTCCAACCCGGCCTCGATTTCCCAGGCTGCTGCCCAGGCCGCCCTGGATGGCTCACAGGAGTGCGTGGGTGAAATGGTCAAGGCGTTCAAGGAACGCCACGACTGGCTGGTGGACGCCCTTAATAAGCTGCCCGGCGTGGAGTGCCTGAACGGCGACGGAACCTTCTATGTGTTCCCAAGCTTCCAGGGCGCCATTGACGCGGATGCCAGTGTCAGCACTGACGTGGAGTTCGCGGAGAAGCTGCTCACCGAAGCCGGCGTGGCTCTGGTTCCGGGCTCTGCGTTTGGCTCGCCCGGTCACATGCGCCTGAGCTTTGCAACCAGCATGGATAACCTGAAAAAGGCCATTGAGCGGTTGCAGAAAGCCCTCGGCTAAAAAGTTTTTGCCAGGGGTTGACGGGGCGGTATAGCCACCTTAATATACGCGCCTCGTCACATGACGACGTTCCCCGATAGCTCAGTTGGTAGAGCAACGGACTGTTAATCCGTTTGTCGCTGGTTCGAGCCCAGCTCGGGGAGCCACTATTCTGAAAGCCCGCTAATTCTCTGAGTTAGCGGGCTTTTTCGTTCTTGGCCTTTATGGTTTTTATTCCTGCCTGGATTGGTGATCGCTGTTTTGGCTCTGCCCTAGCCTGCTTGGGTTGGTGCAAAGGTTTGATGGGGCCTTTCTCCCAAAAACCGCTACGAGCACATCCATGTGCGCTTCTTTCGGGCCATCCTTGGCCCTCAAAATTTTTGGGAGAAAGGCCCCATCAACCCCATTAAGCTTCAGAGGTATAGTCCAGATAGTCGTAGGTTGGGTGAGAGAAGCGTAATCCGACCTACGTTGGTGACTATTGCAGCATTGCCAAAATGGTGTGGCTGGAACCGCCTCCCAAAAATTTCGGAGGCCATGGATGGCCGGAGAGAAGCGCACACGGACGTGCTTGTAGCGGTTTTTGGGAGGCGGTTCCAGCCACACCACCCCGCCAAGCATAAAGGCTAGGGTCGAACTAGATTACTAGGCACCAAAGTCAGCCGCCAAGATCTCAGAGTGAATAGCCTCCAAAGCCGCCAGAGGATCAGAGGCCTGGGTAATCGGCCGCCCGATAACCAGGTAGTCGGATCCAGCCTTGAGGGCGTCCGTAGGAGTCATGATGCGCTGCTGGTCGCCTTTGTCGGCAGTGAGGGGGCGGATTCCCGGGGTGATCAGTTTGAAGTCGGTGCCCTGCTCCGCTTTCAGTTTCGGAGCTTCCTGTGCGGAGCAGACGACGCCGTCGAGACCGCAGTTTCTGGTCAAGGTGGCCAGACGGGAAACGTGAGCTTCCGGGCTGTCCTGAATGCCGATACCGGCAAGATCAGCCGCCGACATGCTGGTCAGCACGGTCACGGCAATCAGCAGCGGACGGTCTTCACCGAAGGCTTCGAGACGTTCACGACAGGCAACCATCATGTTCTCGCCGCCTGAGGCGTGCACGTTCACCATCCATACGCCAAGATCTGCGGCGGCCGCGACAGCAGCCGATGTGGTGTTCGGGATATCGTGGAACTTCAGATCCAGGAACACATCGAAACCACGATCCTGAAGACCACGCACCAACGCCGGACCGGAACGGGTGAACAGCTCCTTGCCGACCTTCAGGCGGCACTTCGACGGGTCGAGCTGATCGACCAGCGCCAGCGCCGGGGTTTCTGAAGGGAAATCGAGGGCAACGATGATTTTCGGATCGGTGTTGGTTTGCACAGTCAGGTCCTGCAGGTAATCGAATCGAAAGGATTATTCAGCTTCCACACCCTGTATCGGGCGAACGGTTTCCCATTGCTTACAACTGGGGCAGAGCCAGTGTAACTGCCTGCCGGAAAAGCCGCAGCTGACACAGCGATAGACCGGCCGGTTAACAAGGATCAGGTGGCCAATGCGGCTAACCAGTCGGCCCTCGTCGGTGCTCATGCCTTTTTCGTAGCCGGCCATTTCCACCAACCGCAGCAGGCCGCGAACACTCGGACGCACTTCCAGCTCCAGCCGCAGCAATTCAATAGCCGCCGGCCGGCCCGACGCTCGCTCAACCGACTCCACCAGCGCCAGTAGCAAGCTGGTGCTCGGCCAGGTTTCATACAGTTTGCGGAGTTTCTTGACCAGCCTGCCGATGTCTCCGTGCTCATGCTCCAGCTTCATCAGCCGGTCCACCGCTTCCGAGCCAAATTCGGGGTTCTGGTCAAATACCTTGAGACTCTGGCTGGCCGCCTCTTTGAAATTGCCATGCCGGATCTGCAACTTCATCAGGATGAACGTCGCCCGCACACAGGAGCGATCGTAGTCCAACGCTTCCTTCGCCAGCTTCTGCGCCCCCCAGCGCTCGTCCTTCTTGAAGGCTTCGTCGGCGAGCTCGCAGGTTATGTAGGCCAGCATTTTCTGGACCGCTGGATCGGCCTGTCCATTGGTCAGTGTCCGCGCCACCTGGGCGGCCTTGCCCCACTCTTTTTCCTGTTGATACAGCTCGATCAACTGCAACGCGCACTTGCGCCCGTAGTCTCGATCGCCCATCAACTCATGTAACAGTGCTTCCGCCCGATCCAGCAAGCCGGCGTTCTGGTAGTCCAGCGCCAGCTCATAGGTAACCTGGGGTGAGAATCGCGGGGGCAGCTCCGGGCGTGCCAGCAGGTTCTGGTGAATCAGTATCGCGCGATCGGTTTCACCTTTGAGGCGGAAATGGGCGCCAATGGAAAGGTGCAGGCTGACGGTGTCACGATTAACGGCCAGAGATTGGACAAAGTTCTCCACGGCCTGGTCGGAATAATTGGTAAACAGGAACTGCAGGCGATCTCTCACCGACTCTTCATCGGCAATGACTTTTTTCGAGCGCCGCGAGGAGCCTCCGAGACGCCCGGCAAACCAACCGGCGGCAACAGCCACGGTCAGAAGCAGCCACTGAAACACGATTTCCATTAAAGCGTCCGGTCGTTCTCGGCCCTGGATTTCTCCAATGCCTGCTCGGTGCGAGCAAGTTGTTTCTGCAGGTTTCGACGTGAGACGGTAGCCCGGAAGGTTGCCAGCATGGTGATAACGACACCCACCAGGGCTCCGAGTACAAAAGCCATAATGATCCAGACAGCCACACCATGGGGCTGAGTCTCATACACCAGGAAGTTGAGAGATACCGCCATCTGGTTGTTGAGAGAAAAAACCAGCGCCACCAGGACGAGCAACAAAACCAACAGAATAATCAGAATTTTCTGCAACCCTGCCATTGCCGTAGTGCTCCTCCAGAGATTCGGTGATCCCGAACAGTGTCATTCCAATAGACTGCGGTCAGAAGCCTTTTTTCAGGCTGTCGTTCACCTGTTCGCGCAATTCCTTGCCTGGCTTGAAATGCGGTACGAACTTGGCTGGCAGCTGAACCGCCTCGCCGGTTTTGGGGTTCCGGCCCGTTCTTGCCGCACGATGGTGCAGGGAAAAGCTGCCGAAACCACGGATCTCGATCCGTTGTCCATTAGACAGGGACTGAGACATATGCTCAATGATAGTTTTTACAGCCAGTTCCACATCTTTCACGGAAAGCTGCGTCTGTTTGGACGCAATCAGCTCAACCAGTTCAGACTTCGTCATGAGGCTCATCCCTCTTATTTATTATCGGACAGCCGGTTTCCAGCTCCATGACCCTAGTTTAGCCAAACCAGAAAAAAACACAAAAAAAACGGGCTCTTAGAGCCCGTTTTTTTCGTACCAACCGGAAAACTTATTCCTTGTTGGCGTTTTGCTGCTGCATCTGCTCCTTGATGAGATCACCGATGGTGGTCGCACCAGAAGATTCTGCAGTCTTGCCACGAACAGTTTCGATCGCCTGCTTGTCGTCTTCAACGTCCTTGGACTTCACGGACAGGTTGATAACACGATTCTTGCGATCGATGCTGATGATCTTGGCTTCAACTTCTTCGCCTTCCTTAAGCGCGTTACGTGCATCTTCAACACGGTCACGGCTGATTTCAGAGGCTTTCAGAACAGCTTCAACTTCATCGTTCAGAGCGATGGTGGCGGCCTTGGCGTCAACGGCGGAAACAGTGCCCTTGACGATGGAGCCCTTGTCGTTCAGCTGTACAAACTCGGCGAAGGGATCGCTTTCCAGCTGCTTGATACCGAGGGAGATACGCTCACGCTCCGGATCAACAGACAGGATAACGGTTTCAACTTCGTCGCCCTTCTTGTACTCGCGAACGGCTTCTTCGCCAGTCTCGTTCCAGCTGATGTCAGACAGGTGAACCAGACCGTCGATGCCGCCATCCAGACCGATGAAGATACCAAAGTCAGTGATTGACTTGATCTTACCGGAGATGCGGTCACCCTTGTTGAAGTTGCTGGAGAAATCTTCCCACGGGTTGGACACGCACTGCTTGATGCCCAGGGAGATCCGACGACGCTCTTCGTCGATATCCAGAATCATCACGCCCACTTCGTCGCCTACCTGGACAACCTTGGACGGATGGATGTTCTTGTTGGTCCAATCCATTTCGGAGACGTGAACCAGACCTTCAACACCTTCTTCCAGCTCGGCAAAGCAGCCGTAGTCGGTCAGGTTGGTTACACGTGCGGTAACCTTGCTGCCTTCCGGATAACGACCCTTGATATCGACCCAGGGATCTTCGCCCAGCTGCTTCAGGCCCAGAGATACGCGGTTACGCTCGCGGTCAAACTTGAGGACCTTCACATTGATTTCGTCGCCCACATTCACGATTTCGCTCGGATGCTTGATGCGCTTCCAGGCCATGTCGGTGATGTGCAGCAGGCCGTCAACACCGCCCAGATCTACGAACGCGCCGTAGTCGGTCAGGTTCTTGACGATACCTTTGATTTCCAGACCTTCGGTCAGGGTTTCCAGCAGAGCTTCACGCTCGGCACTGTTTTCAGCTTCCAGAACGGCGCGGCGGGAAACAACCACGTTGTTACGCTTCTGGTCGAGCTTGATGACCTTGAATTCCAGCTCTTTGTTCTCCAGGTGCGCGGTGTCGCGAACCGGACGAACGTCTACCAGAGAGCCCGGCAGGAAGGCACGGATGCCAGCCAGATCGACGGTGAAACCACCCTTGACCTTGCCGTTGATAATGCCCTTGACCACTTCTTCCGCTTCGAAGGACTTCTCGAGTACCTTCCAGGCTTCAGCGCGCTTGGCCTTCTCTCGGGACAGACGGGTTTCGCCGAAACCGTCTTCAACAGCATCGAGAGCTACATCGACAACGTCGCCAATAGCAACTTCCAACTCGCCTTTTTCGTTCAGGAACTGGGAGGCGGGGATAACGCCTTCGGACTTCAGCCCGGCGTTAACGGTGACCCAGTCGTTGTCGACGTCAACTACGGTTCCCTGGACAATGGAACCCGGTTGCATGTCAATTTCTTTCAGGCTTTCTTCAAAAAGATCCGCAAAGCTCTCGCTCATTATGTGTCCTATATGATCAACGCAAGTGTGCTCCGTGTTACCAGCAACACGGTCTGTTAGTAGTGTCCGGAAGCAGCCTGTGGCTGGCAGATAACGCTGCATCCGGCATTCCAACGACAAAAAGGTGTAGTCAGGCCTGACCTGCTGCGGCCATACACCTGTCTAACACCTCTTCTATGCTCAAACCCGTAGAATCAATGACTTGCGCATCATCTGCTGGCTTGAGCGGGGCTGCAGAACGGTTCATATCCCGCTCATCGCGAACCCGTATCTCTTCCAAAAGGACATCAATGTTAACATCGACCCCGGCGTCCTTCAACTGGCTGTAGCGTCGGCGGGCCCGCTCTTCGGCACTGGCGGTGAGAAAAATCTTCACCGGAGCATCCGGGAACACAACGGTCCCCATATCCCGGCCATCAGCAACCAGCCCCGGCGCCTGCCGGAAATCCCGCTGGCGCTGGAGCAGCGCATCGCGGACCGGCTGCATAACGGCAACCCGTGAGGCGTTGTCCCCGGTAGCTTCGGTGCGGATATCCCCGGTGACATCCTCACCGGAAAGTATAACCCGCACCGGCTCACCGGGCGCGGTTGGCTCGAACGCCACGTCAAGATTGGCAGCCACCGCGACCAGGCCGGCTTCATCGTCCAGGGACACGCCCTGCCGGGTTGCGGCGAGTGCGGTCAGGCGATAGAGCGCACCGCTGTCCAGCAGATGCCAGCCAAGCCGTCTGGCCAGCATCTGGGTGATCGTGCCCTTACCGGAACCGCCGGGGCCGTCAACGGTGATCACTGGCGCCATAACGGAGGACATCACTCCCCTCCTTCGGCGGCAATGCGGATCCCGGTCTGAAGCGCCAGATCCACGAACCCGGGGAACGACGTCGCCACATTGGCGCAGTCGGTCACCTCAATATCACCAACGGCGCACAGGGAGGCCACCGCGAACGACATGGCAATGCGGTGATCGCCGTGACTGTCGACTTTGCCGCCGCCAATGGTCTGGCCACCCTCGATAACAATACCATCCGGTGTGACCGTGGTTTCTACCCCCAGTTCCGCGAGCCCGTCGGCCATAACCTGGATACGGTCGCTTTCCTTCACCCGCAACTCTTCGGCGCCGCGCAGCACGGTCTTGCCCCGGGCGCAAACCGCCGCAATGAACAGCACCGGAAACTCGTCAATGGCCAGCGGCACTTCCGCTTCCGGAATATCAATCCCCTTGAGCTGTGCCGAGCGAACCTTCAGGTCCGCTACCGGCTCACCGCCAATTTCCCGCTCTGCCAGCACTTCAATGTCCGCACCCATCATGCGGAGGATATTGATGACGCCGACCCGGGTCGGATTCATCCCCACGTGGCGCAGCACCAGCTCGGAGTTCGGCGCAATGCTGGCCGCGACCAGGAAGAAGGCGGCTGATGAGATATCCGCGGGCACATCGATGGCGGTGGCGGTCAAGGTACCGCCGCCCGATACGCTCGCCGTCCCGTTATCCCGGTGAACGTGGTAACCGAAACCCGCCAGCATCCGTTCAGTGTGATCCCGCGTAGGCGCGGGCTCGGTGACCGATGTCACGCCCTCGGCATAGAGACCGGCCAGCAACAGGCACGACTTGACCTGCGCTGAGGCTACCGGCATTTCGTAATGAATACCGGTAAGGTGCTGACCGCCGCGAATCTTGAGCGGCGGACGTCCGCCTTCAGCGGTATCGATGACCGCTCCCATCGCTCTCAGCGGATCGGCCACGCGCCCCATCGGACGTTTGGACAGACTGCTGTCCCCGGTCAGCTCGGAGTCAAACGTCTGAGCCGCCAGCAGGCCGGAAAACAGGCGCATCGCGGTGCCCGAATTGCCGAGATAAAGCGGACCACGGGGCGGCTGGAGCCCATTCAGGCCCACACCGTGAATGCGCACGAAGCCGTCGTCCGGGCCTTCGATGGTAACGCCCATGTCGCGAAAGGCCTGCAGTGTGGCGAGACTGTCCTCGCCCTCAAGGAAGCCTTTCACCTCGGTGATCCCCTCTGCCAGGGCACCGAGCATGATGGAGCGGTGGGAGATGGATTTGTCGCCAGGCACCCGGATATCGCCGGTGACACTGCCGCCGGGCTGAAGCCGGAACGTTACCTGTTTCTGACTGTTGTTTGTCACGTAAGCCTGTCCTGAAAGCATTCTCGAAAAATGTTCCCGCGCCGCCTTGGCGCGACTGAAAACTCTGAGCAGGGTCGCACTGTCCTGATTCGCAATGGCCGTGCGCAGCTGGTCCAGATCGTGGGTAAAGTGATCAATGCCACGCAGGACCGCATCCCGATTGGACAGGAATATATCGTGCCACATCACCGGGTCACTGGCGGCAATGCGGGTAAAGTCCCGGAAGCCGCCCGCCGCATAACGGAAAATATCCATATTCTCATCTTCACCGGCCAGGGTATCGACCAGTGAAAACGCGATGAGATGAGGTAAATGGCTGGTCGCCGCCAGCACCTCGTCGTGATACGCAACCGACATGGTCAGTACGGTAGCACCACAACCTTCCCACAAGGCCCGCAAACGCATAAGCGCGGATGAATCGACGTTTTCTGCCGGCGTCAGAATCACTTTGTGATTGGCGAACAGGTCCGGGTTGGCCGCACGGATACCGCTTTTCTCCGATCCCGCTATGGGATGCCCGGGAATCACCGTTGGCGACACCTCGCCAAACACCGCCTTCACATCCTCCACAAAACTGGACTTGGTGCTGCCCACATCGGTCAGCACCGCACCGGCTGAAAGGTAAGGTTTCACAGCGTTGAGCACGTCGCGGGTGGCACGAACCGGTACCGCCAGCACCACCAGATCGCTGCCGGTCACTGCGTCCGCGATGGAGGCCGCCGCTTCGTCAATAACGCCCAGCTCCACGCCCAGGGCAAGCTCTTCCTCGCGGGTGTCGGTACCGACCACCGTGGCCGCCAGCCGGTTAACACGCACCGCTTTCGCCAGCGACCCGCCAATCAGTCCCAGCCCGATAACGGCCATGCGCTTGAATGCTGGCTCAGCGATCGCCACGGCTAGGCTCCCTGACTGTCACGGCCAAGGGCTTTCGCCAGCGCCTGCAAAAGCTTGGCGTTTTCGTGCTCCAGGCCGATAGACACCCGCAGGTGCCTGGGCATCCCGTAACCGCCGACCGGGCGCACAATCACGCCTTGCGTCAACAGCGACTGATAGATCTCCATGGCGTTATCGCCCACCTCAACCGCGATGAAGTTGCCAGCGGATGGAATAAAGGGCAGATCAAGTGCCCGGAAGCCGGCCTCCAGTTGCGCCATGCCGGCGGCATTTACCTCGCAGGATCGCTGCAGGTACGCCGCGTCACCAAGTACTGCAGTGGCTGCCGCCAGCGCGATGGTGTCGACGTTGAAGGGTTGGCGCACCCGGTTGAGAATGTCGGCAATGGCCGGTGAACTGATGCTGTAGCCCACCCGCAGTGCCGCCAGCCCCCAGGCCTTGGAAAAGGTCCGGCAAACGATGAGGTTCGGGAAGCGGGACAGCAGTGTCACGCCGTCAGCGTAGCCGTCGCCCTGCAGGTATTCACAATAGGCCTCATCCAGCACCACCAGCACCCGGGCAGGAATCTTTTCCAGGAACGCCAGAACCGCCTCGGCGCCATGCACCGTGCCGGTCGGATTGTTGGGATTGGCAACAAACACCAGTCTGGTGCGCTCCGTGATCGCCGACGCCATGGCATCCAGGTCGTGCCCCCAGTCTCTGGCAGGGACCGACACACCACGGGCGCCGATGGCCTGGGCGACCAGCGGATACACCGCAAAGGCGTATTGCGAGAACACCACTTCGGAATCCCCATCGGCAAAACAGCGCGCGATCACCTCCAGCAGGTCATTGGAGCCATTGCCCAGGGTAATCTGCGACGTCTCTACGCCGAAGCGCGCCGCCAGGGCCTGCTTGAGATCAAAACCATTGCCGTCGGGATAGAGACAAAGCTCGCCCAGGGCGTCACGCGCTGCCTCCAGAGCTTTCTCGCTGGGACCAAGGGGGTTTTCATTGCTGGCCAGCTTGACGATGTCGTCCGGATTCAGACCCAGCTCACGGGCCAGCTCGGCAATGGGCTTGCCCGGCTGATACGGCGACAACGCCTGAACGCCCCGGACCGCAAGACTCTGATAATCAACCATCAACACACCTTCCTGATCATCGCCTTACAGAACCCCGATCGGATAAGACCCCAGCCGTTTCAGTTCTACGGCCTCTTCATCAATTTCCGCCAGCACTTTGCGCACCTGTTCATCGTCCGTATGCCCCTCGAAATCGATGTAGAACACGTACGCCCAGGTACCGCTGGGGGATGGCCGGGTTTCGATCCGGGTCAGGCTGAGGCCGTGGCGATGGAAGGGCTCCAGCAGCTGGTAAAGGGCCCCGGGTTTGTTACGCATGGAAACCAGAATCGAGGACTTGTCATGACCGCTGGCAGGCACTTCTTCGCGACCGATAATAAGAAAGCGCGTCGTGTTGTCCGGACGATCCTCAATGCTACTGGCTTCTTTTTCCAGACCGTACAACTCGGCGGCCATATCGCCGGCGATGGCAGCGGCACCCGGCTCTTCCGCCGCACGACGCGCCGCTTCCGCGTTACTGCTGACGGTGATCCGCTCAATGCCGTAGCGGTGGGTATCCAGCCATTGACGGCATTGCGCAAACGATTGCTGGTGCGAGTAGATCCGGGTGATTTCCTGATCCTTGTTCGCCGGCGATACCAGCAGGTGATGGTGAATGCGCAACTGCACCTCACCGCAGATCTTCAGCGGCGAGGACATGAACATGTCGAGAGTGTGATTGATCATGCCCTCGGTGGAGTTCTCCACCGGCACCACGCCATAGTGGGCTGCTCCGGATTCCACTTCGCGGAACACCGCATCAATGGCAGGCAGCGGCACGCTGACCACGGAATGGCCAAAATGCTTGAGCGCCGCAGACTGGGTGAATGTGCCCACGGGCCCGAGGAAGGCTATGTGCATGGGCTTTTCCAGCGCCAGGCAGGCGGACATGATCTCACGGAACAACCGCGCCATCTCTTCGCCGGACAACGGCCCCGGATTCTGTTCCTTGATACGACGCAGTACCTGCGCCTCGCGCTCGGGGCGGTAGAAAAACACGTCCTGCTGGGGGTTGGCCGCCATCTTCACGTTGGCCACTTCCTGGGCACATTTGGCGCGGGCGCTGATCAGTTCCATGATCTGCTGATCGAGCTGATCAATCTCGTCCCTCAGTTCACCCAGTCGGGTTTGCTCATCGGTCATGATCAGCCACGCTCCCTGGCAAATTCCGCCATGTAGGCGATCAGCGCATCCACGCCCGCCTCGGGCATGGCGTTGTATATGCTGGCACGCATACCACCAACCGAGCGATGGCCTTTCAGGTTCAGCAGCCCGCGCTCATCGGCACCCTTCAGGAACGCACCATTGAGTGCATCGTCAGCCAGCGTGAACGGCACATTCATCCAGGAGCGGAAACGAGGATCAATGGGATTGGCGTAAAAGCCGCTGTTATCGATGAAATCGTAAAGCTTCCGCGCCTTGCGATGATTGATCTCTCCCATCGCCGTGACCCCACCCTGGGCCTTGAGCCATTTGAAAACCAGCCCGGCCAGGTACCAGGAATAGGTGGCCGGGGTGTTGTACATCGATTCGTTATCGGCGATGACCTGATAATTCATCATCGTCGGGGTTTCCCGACGGGCCTTGCCCAGAAGATCCTTGCGGACGATCACCACCACCAGACCGGACGGCCCGATGTTCTTCTGTGCGCCGGCATAGATCAGCCCGAATCTGGAAACATCCAGAGGCCGGGACAGCATGGTGGAGGACATATCCGCCACCAGCGGCACATTGCCGCTGTCCGGCACAAAGTCGTATTCCAGGCCGCCGATAGTCTCATTCGGGGTGTAGTGCAGGTAGGCCGCGTCGGCACGGGTATCCCATGCACTCTGCTCCGGAATCGTGGTGAAACCCTCCGCTTCGCTGCTGGCTGCCACGTGGACATCACCGTAACGGCTGGCCTCGGCAATGGCTTTTTTGGACCAGATGCCGGTGTTGATGTAATCGGCGGAAGACTTGTCACCCAGCAGGTTCAGCGGGATGGTCGAGAACTGACTCGAAGCTCCACCCTGCATGAAGAGTACCGCGTAATCATCTGAAATACCGGCCAATTCACGCAGGTCTTTTTCGGCCGTTTCGGCGATCTCGACGAACTCATCACTGCGATGGCTCATTTCCATCACGGACATGCCCGTGCCGCGCCAGTCGAGCATCTCATCCCGTGCCTGTTGCAGCACGCTTTCCGGCAAGGTTGCCGGGCCTGCACAAAAGTTATACGCCCTGCTCATGTTCCTGTGATCTCTCAAGTCTTACCTGTCGTTCCGCGAAATCGGCTGGCGTTATTCTTCGCCAGCACCCTCTTCCGCGTTGTCTGCGCTGCCTTCACCCGCGTTTTCAGGCTCCGCAACGGCCTCACCAAGCTCGTCGGCGTCGTCACTTTCGGCAATACGCTCGACACCGACCAGGCGCTCGTCTTCCTGGCTCAGCTTGATCAGGCGCACGCCCTGGGTATTCCGGCTCAGCACCGATACTTCGTCAGTGCGGGTACGCACCAGGGTGCCCTTGTCCGAAATCAGCATCATTTCATCGCCGTCGAACAGCTGCAGTGCGGTGACCAGATTGCCGTTCCGTTCCGAGCACTGCATGGCAATAACGCCCTGACTGCCGCGGCTGTAGGTCGGGAACTCTTCGATGGCAGTACGCTTGCCATAACCGTTTTCACTGGCCGTGAGCAGCACGCCACCTTCCTGCGGAATAATCAGCGATACCACGTGATGGCCTTCCGGCATACGGATACCACGAACCCCGCGAGCCGTGCGGCTCATCGGGCGCACCGCTTCTTCGTTGAAGCGCACGGCCTTGCCCGCGGTGGAGAACAGCATGACTTCGGCATCGCCCTTGGTGATGGCGGCGCCGATCAGGGTATCGCCCTCATCCAGGGAAAGTGCGATCAGGCCACTGCTGCGCGGACGGGAGAAGTTTGGCAACGGAGTCTTCTTCACCACACCGGCGGAGGTGGCCATCAACACGAACTGGTCTTCCGGGTAATCCCGCACCGGCAGGAAGGTGGTGATGCGCTCACCTTCGTCCAGCGGCAGGATGTTGATCATCGGACGGCCACGGGACGCGCGGCTGGCGCGGGGAATCTCGAACACACGCAGCCAGTACACCTTGCCTCGGTTGGAGAAGCACAGAATGGTGTCGTGGGAATTGGCCACCAGCAGCTTCTCGACGAAATCCTCGTCTTTCATGGAGGTGGCGGCCTTGCCGCGGCCACCACGGCGCTGGGCCTGATAGTCTTCAACGGCCTGAGTCTTGGCGTAACCACCGTGGGAAATGGTCACCACCAGGTCTTCTTCATCAATCAGGTCTGCGATAGTCAGGTCGCGCTGGGAGCTGGTGATTTCGGTGCGGCGCTCATCGCCGAACTCGGACACCACCGCTTCCAGTTCTTCGCGAATGACCTGCATGAGACGATCCGGGTCTGCAAGGATTTCCAGCAGACCGGCGATCTTCTCGAGGATTTCCTTGTACTCATTCTGGAGCTTCTCGGTTTCCAGACCGGTCAGACGGTGCAGGCGCATGTCCAGGATGGCCTGGGTCTGCTCCGGAGACATGTAGTACAGGCCATCCCGCAGGCCGTAGATTTCCGGCAGGTCGTCGGGGCGGCAGGCATCCTCACCGGCACGCTCCAGCATCGCCAGCACATCGCCCGGCGCCCAGCCCTTGGACATCAGCTTTTCTTTCGCTTCAACCGACGTCGGCGAGGCCTTGATCAGCTCGATCATCTCGTCGATGTTGGCCAGGGCAACGGTGAGGCCTTCCAGGATGTGGCCGCGCTCACGGGCCTTACGCAGCTCGTAGATGGTCCGTCGGGTCACCACTTCACGGCGGTGGCGCACGAACGCGTCGAGCATTTCCTTCAGGTTCAGGATCTTCGGCTCGCCGTTGATCAGTGCCACCATGTTAATGCCAAACACGGTCTGCAGCTGGGTATGGGCGAACAGGTTGTTGACGATGACCTCAGGGTTCTCACCACGACGCAGTTCAATCACCACGCGGATGCCTTCCTTGTTGGACTCATCCCGCAGCTCGGTGATGCCTTCGAGTCGCTTTTCCTTGACCAGCTCGGCGATCTTCTCGATCAGACGGGCCTTGTTCAACTGGTAGGGCAGCTCGGTGATGATGATGGCATCGCGGTTGGTTTTCTTGTCGTGCTCGATCTCATGACGGGCGCGGATATAAATGCGACCACGCCCGGTACGGTAAGCCTCAACAATGCCGGCCCGGCCGTTGATAATGCCCTGGGTGGGGAAATCGGGACCGGGAATGAATTCCATCAGCTCGTCGATGGTCAGATCCGGGTTATCGATCAGCGCCAGACAGCCATTGACCACTTCGGTCAGGTTGTGGGGCGGGATGTTGGTGGCCATGCCCACCGCGATACCGGAGGAACCGTTGACCAGCAGGTTCGGAACCCGGGTCGGCAGCACTTCGGGAATGCGCTCGGTGCCGTCGTAGTTGTCGACGAAATCCACGGTTTCCTTGTCGAGATCCGCCAGCAGCGAATGCGCGACCTTTTCCATGCGAATTTCGGTGTAACGCATGGCAGCGGCGTTGTCGCCGTCAATGGAACCGAAGTTGCCCTGACCGTCTACCAGCGGATAACGCAGGGAAAATGGCTGGGCCATACGAACAATGGTGTCGTAAACCGCAGAGTCACCGTGGGGGTGGTATTTACCGATAACGTCACCGACCACACGGGCGGACTTCTTGTACGCCTTATTCCAGTCGTTGCCAAGCTCGGACATGGCGAACAGAACACGACGGTGAACCGGCTTGAGGCCGTCACGAACATCCGGGAGCGCCCGGCCAACGATTACGCTCATGGCGTAATCGAGGTAGGACTGCTTCAACTCATCTTCAATATTAACCGGCAGGATCTCTTTGGCTAACTCACCCATCGAGAAAGGTTCCTTTGCGTTTGCTGGAAGTCGTTTCAGGGCTTTATACGCGCCCCGTAGTTATTCTTTAACAAGCGGCCAATACTAACACAGTCAGCCCCTTACCGGGGCAACTGCGAACCGCTCTTAATCAAAAACCACCGTCTTGTTCTGGTAGGTAATCACCCGGTCCTCAATGTGGGACCGCAGGCCGCGGGCCAGCACGTTTTTCTCCACGTCCTTGCCGAGGCGGACCATGTCTTCAATGGAATCGCTGTGACTGATGCGGATCACGTCCTGCTCAATAATCGGGCCTTCGTCCAGGTCCTGGGTGACGTAATGACAGGTGGCGCCAATCAGTTTCACGCCCCGGCTGTAAGCCTGATGATAGGGCCGCGCACCGGCGAAAGATGGCAGGAAGCTATGATGGATGTTAATCACCTTGCCGGAGTACTTTTCACACAGAGTCGCTGGCAGGATCTGCATATAACGGGCGAGCACCACCACATCGGCGTTGTAGCCTTCGATCAGGCCATCGATTTCCCCAAAGGCTTCGTCCCGGTTGTCGCGGGATACCGGAATGCAGTGATAGGGTATCTCGTGCCATTCCACCATTCGGCGCAGATCGTCATGGTTGGAGATAACCGCCACAATCTCGGCGTTGATTTCGCGGCTGTGCCAGCGATGCAGAAGATCCGCCACGCAGTGGGACTCTTTGCTGCACATCAGGATCACTTTCTTGGGCTGCGCCGAATCCGCCACGTGCCAGTCCATGTCAAACTCACGGGCAATCGGGTCGAAGGCCGCACGAAACTGATCAAGACCGAACGGAATCGAACTGGCCTTGATTTCGTGACGCATGAAAAAACGCCCTGTGTGGGTGTCTGAATGGTGGCTCGCCTCGGTAATCCAGCCGTTATAGGTGGACAGGAAATTACTCACCTTGGCGACAATTCCCACCCGGTCCGGGCAGGAAATCACAAGACGATAGGTATGCTCCATGGAAGCCTTTCCTTAGTTCTGATCCGGGAAAGCGGGGGCGAAGGTTTCACACCCGTAAAAATGACCGGCTATCATAGCCTATCTGAATGCCAGAAACGAGGAACAAGCACATGGACAGACACCTCCCCCGGGTACCTCCTGAAACCGCCTCCAGAGGCCGCTCACTCGCCACCCGCGTTGCCCTCGCCTTTGTCCTGCTGGCAGTGGCCACGGCACTGAATGCCCAGGCCATTCTGGAAGGTGAACGACACCACCCGGTAACCGGTCGCAATGGCATGGTGGTCACCAGCCATGACCTGGCCACGGATGCAGCGCTGACGGTGCTGAAGAGCGGTGGCAATGCGGTGGATGCCGCCGTCACCGCCGGTTTCGTACTGGCGGTGGTGCAGCCGCGCTCCGGCAACATCGGCGGCGGCGGCTTTATGCTGGTGGCCCCGGGAGATGGCGGCCCGGTGGAAGCCATCGACTACCGGGAAAAAGCCCCGGCCGCAGCCACCGCCACCATGTTCCAGGATGAGAACGGCAACGTGGTGACCAACCGCAGCCGCTTCACCCACCTTGCCTCGGGTGTGCCGGGGACCGTGGCGGGCCTGGCGCTGGCGCTGGAACGTTTCGGCACTCTCTCCCTGAGCGACGCACTGGCACCGGCCATTGAACTGGCGCGTGAGGGATTTGTCGTACCGCCCCGCTTCACCGAAGGCCTGGAACAGGCGCAGGAGCGGCTGCACCGCTGGCCCGCCAGCCTCGCTACGTTCTATCGTGCCGATGGCTCGGCCTGGCAGCCGGGAGAGCGCTTCCGACAGCCGGACCTGGCCGCTACCCTGCAGCGCATTGCCAATCACGGCACCGCAGGGTTCTATCAGGGCGAGACCGCACGCCTGATTGTCGAGGAAATGCAGCGCCACGGCGGCCTGATCACCGCCGCTGACCTGGCAAACTACCAGCCTGCCGTGCGCAAACCGGTGCGCGGAAGCTACCGGGGCTACGAGGTGCTCTCCATGTCACCCCCCTCTTCCGGCGGCACCCACATCATCCAGATTCTCAACATTCTGGAGGATTACCCGCTGGCCGAACTCGGCCACAATTCGGCCGCCACGGTGCATTACATGGCCGAAGCCATGAAACTGGCCTACGCCGACCGCTCGAAGTTCCTGGGCGATACGGATTTTGTCGAGGTCCCGCTGGATGGCCTGCTGTCCAAGTCCTACGCCGGCGAACTGCGCAAGGGCATTGACGCCGACAGGGCACGACCGGCCAGCGAGATTCAGCCCGGCGCACCCGGCGGCTATGAAAGCCCGGAAACCACCCATTACTCCATTGTCGACCGCTGGGGCAACGCGGTCTCGAACACCTACACCATCAACTTCAGTTACGGCTCAGGCATCACCGTCGCCGGCGCCGGATTTCTGCTGAATAATGAAATGGATGATTTCAGCGCCAAGCCGGGCGAACCCAACGCCTTTGGGCTGATCGGTGGTGAGGCCAACAAGGTGGAACCGGGCAAGCGCATGCTCAGCTCGATGTCGCCCACCATTGTTCGCAAGGGCGACCGCAACTTTCTGGTCACCGGCAGCCCCGGCGGCTCGCGGATCATCACCACCACCCTGCAGGTGATCCTGAATGTGATTGACCACAACATGAACATCCAGAGCGCGGTGTCTGCGCCGCGAATGCATCATCAGTGGCTGCCGGATGCCATATTCATTGAACAGGGCTTCAGCCCGGACACCATCCGCCTGCTGGAAGACCGCGGCCATTCGGTCAGAACCACCAATGCCATGGGCGCCATCCAGAGCATTCTGATTGGTGAGGACGGAACGCTTTCCGGCGGCGCCGATCCAAGACGCAGTACATCATCAGCAAGGGGTTACTGAACCCCGGGGAGACATCATGTATCTATCCGTACAACTGAGCTGTTATCCACTGAAGGACGACTACAAACAACCGATATGGGATCTGATTGAGCGGCTCAAACAGACCGGCCTGGAAGTGTACCCGGGGCGCATGAGCACCGAGATGTTCGGCGAGTATGACGAGGTGATGAAGGTGCTGTCGGACACCCTGAAATGGTCCTTCGAGACTTACGGCAAGTCGGTGTTTGTTGCGAAGATTATGGAGGGTGACCGGCGGCCGAAGGGATAACCCCTATACCCGCCCGACGAACAGGGCGACAACAAGCACCGTGCCGAGAAACGCCACGATCATATTGACTACCAGCCCCCAGCGGAAGCCGTACCCTTCGGGAAACTCCGCCGGGGTCAGGGTGCGCAATAACGCACGGAACTGACGGGAAGACCAGATCGCGGCAAACGCACCCAGCAGGATGAACAGGATACCGATCCAGAACGCCAGCACCGCGTTGATCGCACCCACCGCCTGGGGAGCCAGGGCGTGCAGCAACAGCCCGGCCCGCTCAATCAGGAACCCGAAGGCAATGAAGGACAGGCTGGTGCGATTCCACGCCAGCAGTGTACGTTCTGCCGCAAACAGAACCCGTGGATCCTTCAGATCGGACATCAGGCGTTTTCCTTCTCATCCAGTGGAGGGTTGCCAGGCACGCACTGATAGCAGGTCAGGCGAACATCCACGGTAACGGCCAGCGATGTCAATGCCGCGGCGCGCTCAAGACCCTCAACGGGGGCACGATACAAGTGTGGCGTCATCGCCAGCAGATCCGCAATCCGCTCCTGACTGTCCAGTGCCAGGGGAAAGCGTTCCGTTGCGGTGCTCAGGGTGATGAAGCCCTCGGGATCCTCAGGAACCGCCGTCTTCTCCGGCTTCAGTGTGGGGTAAATGATCTCGCGCAACTCCCGCAAATGCTCGGGCCCCGCATCCACCTGTATCAGCAGGCCACCGGGTTTCAGTACTCTGGCAAATTCCGCATACACAGGAAATCCGAACAAGCATAGCACCCGGTCCACGGACGCGGACAATACCGGCAACCGGGCGTTGGTGGCCACCACCCAAGCCGGGCGCTTGTCCTGCTTTGCAGCCGCCAGCACCGCCCACTTGGAAATATCCACCCCCAAAGCCTCCAGGGTCTTGCCTTCCGGGCAGGCTTCCCCCAGCTCGCGCAGGTAATACCCCTCACCACACCCTGCATCAAGGCAACGTAGCGGCGGCTCATCGGCGCCCTCCCCCAACACCGCCCGGTTCACGGCATCGGCGATGGGCTGATAGCACCCGCTGTTCAGGAAGCGCCGGCGGGCGGCCACCATTTCCTTGCTGTCACCCGGATGGCGGGAGCGTTTGTTCTGTACCGGTAACAGGTGCGTATACCCCTGACGGGCAACATCGAAGTTATGGCCTGCCGGACAACACCAGGCCGTACCGGTTTGAATCAGAGGTTCTCCGTCCAGCGGACAGGCGAGAGCCAGAAAGGGTTCGATGGACATGCGCGTTCCGCCCGAATGCGTTTGAAGACTGTAAAGGCAACAGCAACCACAAGAGCGCAAGGCTAACCCAAACGCGGGCAATGGTCTAAATTGAAAGCCACGCTTCACCGGAAACCGGCCCGGCCTCCCACTATGAATCACCCGCTTGCCAAGCTGTTCAACATCAACCGCAACGAATGGATTCCAGTTCTGCTCGCCGCCTTCTTCTTTTTCTGCGTGCTGACCGCCCTGATGGTGCTACGCCCCGCCCGCGAAGCGCTCGGACTGCAGGGTGGCATCGACACCGTACGCTGGCTGTTTGTCGGGACGGCGGTCATCACTCTGCTGGTCAACCCGGTGTTTGGCCTGCTGGTCAGTCGCCTGCGCCGCCTGACCTTCATCACCGCCACCTACGGCTTTTCCGGCTTCAGCCTGGTGATGTTCTATCTGGCCATGACGCTCACGCCAAATGTCATCGGCATTACCACCGGACAGATCTTCTATGTCTGGTTCAGTGTCTTCAACCTGTTCATTACCATGGTGTTCTGGGCCGTGATGGCGGATCGCTTCAGCCTCGATCAGGGCAAACGGTTTTTCGGCGTGATTGCCGTGGGTGGTACCTGTGGCGCGATTTTCGGCCCCTGGTTGACCTCCGTACTGGCCGAACCGCTGGGCACGCCCGCCCTGTTGCTTGTCAGCACCGCATTCCTGGCGCTGGCGTTGCTGTCGTGCTGGGCGGTCACCCACATCCGTCCTGACTCGGCCGAGCAGAGGTACGATATCCGCCCCGCCATTGAGGACCGGGAGCTGATTGGTGGCAGTGCCTGGGAAGGTTTCGGGGCGGTGTTCCGCTCCCGCTACCTGCTGGGCATTGCCACCTACGTCATCATTCTGGCCATTATGGCGACGTTCATCTATTTCACGCGACTGCAGATGGTGGCCGAACTGGGCGAAAGCACCGACCAGAGAACCACCCTGTTCGCCAGAATCGACCTGATCACCCAGGTTGCCACGCTGGTCACGCAGGCACTGGTCGCCGGTCACCTGATGAAACGTGTGGGCGTGCATATCACACTGGCGCTGCTACCGCTAACAGCAGCCTTCGGCTTTATCGGCCTTGCCATGGTTGGCTCCCTCGCTGCACTGATCACACTGGAAGCCTCCTTCCGTGCGGTACAAAGGGCCATCATGCGCCCTGCCCGGGAAACCCTGTATACGGTGGCAAGCCGGGAAGAAAAGTACAAAGCCAAGGCCTTTATCGACACCTTCGTCTACCGTGGCGGTGACGTGGTGGGCGCGCAGGTTGAAGGCCTGCTCGGGCGCTTCGGCACCGGGCTGGCGGCGGTTGCCAGCGTGGCGGTTCCGCTGGCGCTCATGTGGGTGCTACTGGCCTTATGGTTGGGCAGAACCCAACAGTCCATAGCAAGCACGTCGCAGCCGCTCAGTTCTGATAAGCGGCATCGGTGCGGGCCGACATGATAAAATCATTGCGGTGCAGACCACCGATCTTGTGGGTCCACCAGCGCACGGTCACCTTGCCCCACTCCAGCAACATCGCGGGGTGATGCCCCTCTGCCTCGGCCAGTTCTCCGATTTTATTGGTGAACGCCAGCGCCTCGGCAAAATTCCTAAATCGGAAGACCCGCTGTAACTGCTCCTCGCCTTCCAGCTCAATAAGCTGCCAGTCAGGAACTTCATCCAGCAGGTCGTGCTTCTCGCTGTCCGCTATTTTGGGCGCATCCGCCCGGCACGCTTCGCAGGACTGCTCGGTGAGTGAACTCATGGTGCAACCTCCCTGATGGTTAACCGTAGTACAAGCGTGGCTGCCGTCACCCACATTATCAAGCCCGCTCTTGAATTCTGCCCCTGTTCAGAATACTGTATATTTAAACAGTATTCTGAACAGGCAGAGACAGACCCATGAGCAATCTTCTGAACACGCTGATGCAGGATGCCCGCATCTGGCAGGGGCATCGCCAGACCCTGACCACCCAGCCCGCCGAACCGACCGGCTATCAGGTACTGGACAATCAGCTCGGCGGCCTCGGCTGGCCCCGGGGCGCACTGAGCGAGTGCCTGCTGGAGGCGCCGGGCATTGGCGAATTGCAACTGGTGTTGCCGCTGATGCAGCGGTTATCCCGTGCCGGCAAAACCGTGTTCTGGCTGAACCCGCCGCACACCCCTTACGCCCCTGCCCTGGCTCGGGAAGGGGTGGATCTGGATCAGGTTGTAATGATCCACACCGAAGACAGCGGCGACCTGCTCTGGACTCTGGAAAACTGCCTGCGTTCTCCCGTCACCGGACTGGTGCTGGCCTGGCCGGGCAAACTGGCCGCCCGGGATATCCGCCGTCTGCAACTGGCAGCGGAAGCCGGCAGCAAC
Organism: Marinobacter lipolyticus; assembly: GCF_018424605.1. Taxonomy (GTDB): domain Bacteria; phylum Pseudomonadota; class Gammaproteobacteria; order Pseudomonadales; family Oleiphilaceae; genus Marinobacter; species Marinobacter lipolyticus_B. The sequence goes on from NZ_QTKT01000009.1 coordinate 93,699, forward strand.
GTCTGCGTGCTGTTTCGCAGCTGCAAACTGGCCGAGCAGAGCTCTCCCGCAGCCCTGCGCCTGGAACTGGACGCTGGCGAACAGCAGGATCTGCGCATCAACGTACTGAAACGCCGGGGCAGCTGGCCCGGCCAGCGTTGCACTCTGGCCCTGGGGCATCGTGCCGGTTTGTCTGCAAACGAATCAGGCCGGGTGGTTCAGGGCCCCTGGTCCGCATCCGCTCCCTGACCGGCATAAAGGCACCGCATCATGCTCTGGGCTTACCTGCATTTCCCGCACCTGCTGCTGGATCATATTCGTTGCTCCCGCAGCGGGGGTGATGAACAGCATGAAGAAAACAGCGAACCGGCACTGGTGGTTGTGGATCACTCCGCCCAGCGAGTGCTGCAAGCCTGCCCACTAGCCCAGGCCCAGGGTGTGCAAGCGGGCACACGCCTGAAAACCGCCATCAATCTGGTGCCGGAGCTGGCCATCGCCCACGCGGACCCCGGGCGCGAACAACAGATTCTGGCCGAACAGGCGCGCTGGCTGTACCGCCATGTCGCCAGCATTGTGCCCTACCCGCCCGATGGACTGCTGGTGGAAGTGGGCAGCCTGGAAAAACTCTATGGTGGCCTGGCGGCGCTCTGGCAAACCCTGGAGCAGGCACTCTCGGAACGACACCTGAACGCCTGGATGGCTACCGGGACAACGCCGCTGGCGGCCCGTCTTTGCGCCCGGGCCGGCCAGGGCCAGTGCACCGCAGACAAGGGCCATATGGAACGGCACCTCCACAATCTGCCCCTGGCTGCCGCCGGCTTTGACGACCGCACCCTGACCCGGCTTCAGCGTCTGGGGCTGACCCGCCTGGGGGAGGTCATGAACTTGCCGCCTGCCGAGCTGGCCAGACGGCTGACACCGGAAACACTCGCCCGGGTACAGAAAATCCAGGGCAGCCGGCCAGATCCGCAACAACCCTGGCAGCCACCACACCATTTTCGCCAGCAGGCGGATTTTGTGCAGGACATCGAGCGCGCGGAAGGCCTGCTATTCCCCTTGCAGCGCATACTGACCGAGCTGGAAGAAGACCTGTGCTGGCGCCAACAGGACACCGACAGCCTGCTGCTGATACTGACCCACCGACATCACGAGCCTACCCGCTTGCGCATTCGCACGTCGGGGCCGGAACACCGGGCCGAGGCATTTCTGAACCTGATCCGCCTGCGCTTCGAGCAACACCCGCTGCCGGCTCCCGTGATCTCACTGGTGCTGTCCGTGCGTCGCTTCCTGGGCCGGGAAGCCGTCGCAGGCAATGATCTGCTGGGTGAAATCCCGGACCTGAACGAAGCCTGGCACACACTGATCAGTCGCCTGCAGGCACGGCTGGGCAGCGACGCCTTGCAACAGCTGTCACCCCAACCGGACCACCGCCCTGAACGGGCCTGGTCCGCGTCGGAGGTTCAGCGCAAAGCCCGGCCTGCCATACAGGATCTGTCGAGCCTGCCGCGCCGGCCATTATGGTTGCTGAACGGCCCCCAATCCCTGCCTGAGGCACCGGTGGCCTGGTATTCCGGCCCCGAACGGATCAGCGGCGGCTGGTGGGATGGCCAACGGGTGCACCGGGATTACTACATCGCCGGGCTGGCCGGCGGTCAGCTGGCGTGGGTGTTCCGGGATGTGCGGGGAGGCTGGTTTGTTCATGGCTGGTTCGGCTGAAGCAATGCCTTACGCCGAGCTTTACTGCTTCAGCAACTTCACCTTTCTGACCGGCGCCTCACACCCTCACGAACTGGCCGAACGAGCGGCGGAGTTGGGCTACCGGGCCCTCGCCATCACCGATGCCTGCTCCGTGGCCGGCATTCCCAGGGCCTGGGCGGCGCTGAAAGACAGCCCGGTAAAGCTGATCACCGGCAGCTGGTTTGAGCTGGAAGACGCCCCGGCCAACGGCACCCGACCACAGTTCATCCTGCTGGCCCGCAACCGCGCCGGTTATGGCCAGCTGTGCCAACTGATTACCACCGGCCGGCGGCGGGCAGAGAAGGGTCAGTACCGGTTGTTCCGTGAGGACCTGGAAACTCATCCTCTCGAGGAGTGCCTGTGCCTTTGGCTGCCGCCCCTGCCCGACCACGCCGTTTACAGCGAAGCGCTGGCAAGCGGCGAGTGGCTGCACTGGTTGTTTGGCGACCGCCTGTGGCTGGGCGCCAGCCGTACCCTGGAATCCGCAGAGGACCGTCACCTGAGCCGGATACGCCAGCTGTCGTCGGACCTGCGCTGCCCGATCACCGCGACCGGGCAGGTGCACATGCACCACCGCGAACGCCAGCCGCTGCAGGATGTGCTCACCGCCCTTCGCCATAACACCTCCCTGGAACAGGCTGGCCACCATCTGTTCCAGAACGGCGAACGCTATCTGCGTCCCCTGTCGGTATTGCAACGGCTGTTTCCCGAGGCCTGGCTGAAAGAAAGCCTGGTCATCGCCGAACAGTGCGTCTTTGAACCCGGCAGCCTGCGCTATGAGTACCCGCCCGATCTGGTCCCTGAAGGCGAATCCCCCGCCAGTTACCTGCACCGCCTGACCTGGGAAGGCGAACGCCGGCGTTTTCCCGATGGCACACCACTGACGGTGCAGGCGCTGATCCGCAAGGAGCTGGCGCTGATTTCCGAGATGAGGTACGAGCATTACTTCCTCACCATTCAGGACATTGTGGCGTTTGCCCGCAGCCAGGGCATTCTGTGTCAGGGCCGTGGCTCCGCGGCCAATTCCGCCGTGTGCTATTGCCTGGGTATCACCGAGGTGAACCCCACCAAAGTGGACCTGCTGTTCGAGCGCTTCATTTCCAAAGACCGCAACGAGCCGCCGGACATCGACGTGGACTTTGAACACGAACGCCGCGAAGAGGTGATTCAGTATATTTACCGTCGCTACACCCGCGAACGGGCAGCGCTGGCCGCTACCGTTATCCGCTACCGTCCGCGCAGCGCCATCCGTGACGTGGGCAAGGCGCTGGGGTTCGATACCGCACTGGTGGAGCAACTGCTCAACGGCGTGGACTGGCGCGACAGAGCCACCGACTGGCGCCAGCAGATCCTCGACAAACGCCTGACCCGCAACCCCAGGGTAGCCGACCAGTTTTTTACCCTGGCGAACACCTTACTGGGTTTCCCCCGCCACCTGTCACAGCATGTGGGCGGGTTCGTGATCAGTGCCGGACCACTGGCAGAACTGGTGCCGGTCGAGAACGCCGCCATGGCAGGGCGCACCGTTATCCAGTGGGACAAGGACGACCTGGAAAGCCTGGGGTTGATGAAGGTGGATGTGCTGGCGCTGGGCATGCTGTCTGCAATCCGCAAGGCGCTGGAGCTGATCAGCATGGCAAAGGGCCACCCCTTTGCCATGCAGGACATTCCCGCCGAAGACCCCGCCACCTACGCCATGCTGCAAAAAGGCGACAGCATTGGCGTGTTCCAGGTGGAATCCCGGGCCCAGATCAACATGCTGCCGCGTCTCAAGCCCGAGACCTATTACGATCTGGTGATCGAAGTTGCCATTGTGCGCCCCGGCCCCATCCAGGGAGACATGGTGCACCCGTACCTGCGTCGCAAGCACGGCCTGGAACCGGTGGATTACCCCAACGACGCCGTACGCAAAGTGCTGGAACGAACCTTGGGCGTACCTATCTTCCAGGAACAGGTGATCAAACTGGCCATGGTGGCCGCCGGCTTTTCCGCGGGCGAAGCCGACCAGCTACGCCGGGCCATGGCCGCCTGGAAATCTCACGGTGACCTGACCCCGTTCCGCGACAAGCTCATCCGCGGCATGCTGGAGCGTGGTCATGACGCTGACTTCGCCGAGCGTCTGTATCTGCAGATCTGCGGCTTCGGCGGTTATGGTTTCCCGGAATCCCACGCCGCCAGCTTTGCCCTGCTGGTGTATGTGTCTGCCTGGATCAAGCGCCACTACCCCGCGGCGTTTTACTGCGCCCTGCTCAATAGCCAGCCGATGGGCTTCTACTCCCCTTCGCAACTGGTGCAGGATGCCCGCCGCCATAACGTCACGGTGCTGCCGCCGGATGTGAACCACAGCCACTGGGATCACACCCTCGAAGGTCCTGACCGCCACCTGCGGTTGGGACTGCGCCTGATACAGGGGCTATCGGAAAGCGGCGGACAACGACTACACCAACACCGGCCGGTAGCGGGCTACCGCGCCACCAGCGAACTACGCCGGCTGGCCAGCCTCAACCAGCGGGACATGGAACTGCTCGCCGGTGCCAACGCCATGCCCGATTTCACCAGCAACCGCCACCAGGCTTACTGGCAGCTGCTGGACCACGAGCAACCCAGCGAATTGTTTGCCGGGGAAGAGGTCTTGGAATACCGGCCAGAGCACTGCCACCAGCTGCCGGAACCTACCGAAGGCCAGAACGTGCTCGCCGACTACGCCAGCCAGGGCCTGACGCTGCAACGTCACCCCCTTGCGCTGCTGCGGGAACAGGGCCACCTGAAGTTCTGTTTGAGCGCGGAACAGCTCAAAACCACCAAAGCCGGCATTCCCGTTCAGGTCGCCGGCCTGGTCACCGGTCGCCAGCGCCCGGGCTCCGCCTCCGGCGTCACCTTTGTCACCCTCGAGGATGAAACCGGTAATGTGAATGTGGTGGTGTGGCTGGAAACCGCACGGCGGCAGCGGAAGCCGCTGTTAACGGCGAGGTTGTTGCACGTGAAAGGTGTACTGGAACGACAGGGTGAGATCGTGCATGTGATGGCGGGAAAACTTTCGGACCTGAGCCATCTGATTCGTTCATTGCCGGTGGAATCCCGGAACTTTCATTAGATAAAAGAAAACCCCGCACGAAGGCGGGGTTTTCGGTACTGCCGAGGATAATCAGCTCAGGAGCTTGATCATCACACCAGCCGCGACCGCAGAGCCGATAACGCCGGCCACGTTCGGACCCATGGCATGCATCAGCAGGAAGTTCTGCGGGTTGGCCTCAAGGCCTACCTTGTTGGATACCCGTGCTGCCATCGGTACCGCGGATACACCGGCAGAACCGATCAGCGGGTTGATGGGCTCCTTGGTGAAGCGGTTCATCAGCTTCGCCATCAGAACACCGCAGGCAGTACCCACACCGAAGGCCACGATACCCAGGCCCAGAATACCCAGCGTCTGGCCGTCCAGGAATTTGTCCGCCATCAGCTTGGAGCCAACCGACAAACCCAGGAAAATGGTGGTGATGTTGATCAACGCATTCTGGGCGGTATCGCTCAGACGCTCGACCACGCCACACTCACGCATCAGGTTACCGAAGCAGAACATACCCAGCAGCGGTGCCGCATCCGGCAGGAACAGAACCACCGCAATCAGAACCACCAGCGGGAAAACAATCTTCTCTTTCTTGCTCACCGGGCGGAGCTGGGACATCTTGATGGCCCGCTCTTTCTGGCTGGTCAGCGCCTTCATGATCGGCGGCTGGATCATCGGAACCATCGCCATGTAGGCGTAGGCCGACACTGCAATGGCGCCCAGCAGGTGCGGGGCAAGTACGCTGGAGACGTAGATGGAGGTTGGGCCATCCGCGCCACCGATGATACCAATAGCTGCAGCTTCCAGAATGGTGAAATCCAGGATACCCAACCAATCAAGCAGGGCCGCACCCAATACGGTACCGAAGATACCGAACTGGGCAGCCGCACCGAGCAGCATGGTCTTGGGGTTGGCCAGCAGCGGACCGAAATCGGTCATCGCGCCAACACCCATGAAGATCACCAGCGGGCCAATGGTGCTGCCGATAACAACCGAGTAGAAGTTGTACAGCATGCCATTGCCATAACCGGCATCCTGAGCAACCGTGTTGGCCATGGCCATTTCGGAATAGCTGGCCTCTTTCACCGCTACCTTGAAGGCTTCTTTCAGCTCAGGCGTAACCGCCTGACCGGCCTGATAGGCCACGTCCAGCGGCGCTGCCAGCGCTGCGAGGATTTCGGCGTTGCCGGCTTTCAATGCGAAGTGAATCGCGTTTTCCGCCGCAGTCAGGGCAAGCCCCGCCTCCGGAATGTTCGCCAGAATGCCACCGAAACCGATCGGTACCAGCAGCAGAGGCTCAAAACCCTTGCGAATCGCAAGGAACAGAAGAAGAAGGCCGACGGCGATCATGATCACCTGGCCGATCTCGATGTTGAACAGGCCACTACCTGTCCACAGAGTCAGTAATTTATCCATGGAATGCTGGCCCTTATGCGATTGTCAGCATTTCATCATCAGGGGAGACGGCATCACCGACCTTGATGAAGACTTCGCCGATCGTACCGGCTTTCGGCGCGCGAACCTCGGTTTCCATTTTCATGGCCTCGAGGATAATCATCACATCGCCCTCCTCCACGGTGTCACCCGGTGAAACCAGAACCTTGAAGATGTTGCCGCCCAGCGGCGCAACGACAGGCTCGCCTTCACCCGCAGCCGGAGCCGGGGCAGAGGGAGCAGCTGGCGCAGAGGCAGCACCGCCCTCACCCTGGATCTGGGTGATCTCGCCACCTTCGGAAACGGCAACCACAAACTTCTTGCCGTTGACATCCACGGTGTAGGTCTCGGGACCTTCAGCTTTCTTCGCCGGCGCAGCGCTTTCGGCGGTCGGAACCGGTTCGAAGGCGTCGGGGTTGTTGCGGTTTTCCAGGAACTTCAGGCCAATCTGCGGGAACAACGCGTAGGTCAGCACATCGTCTACGGTGTTTTCCGCCAGCTTGATGCCCTTCTCGTCGGCCAGCTTCTGCAGCTCGTCGGTCAGCTTGTCCATTTCCGGCTCAAGCAGGTCCGCCGGACGACAGGTCACCGGTTCTTTTCCTTCCAGAACACGCTCCTGCAATTCCTTGTTCATCGGCGCCGGTGCAGCACCGTACTCGCCCTTCAGGATTGCAGAGGTCTCCTTGGAGATGGACTTGTAGCGCTCGCCGGTCAGCACGTTCAGTACTGCCTGGGTACCGACAATCTGCGAGGTCGGCGTAACCAGCGGAATGAAGCCCAGGTCTTCACGAACCTTGGGAATCTCGTCCAGAACCTGGTCGAACTTGTCGCTGGCGTTCTGCTCACGCAGCTGGTTTTCCATGTTGGTCAGCATACCGCCCGGCACCTGAGCAATCAGGATGCGGGAATCGGTACCGCGCAGGCTGCCCTCGAACTTGGCGTACTTCTTACGTACCTGGCGGAAGTAGCTGGCGATTTCTTCCAGCAGGTTCAGGTCCAGGCCTGTGTCACGGTCGGTACCTTCCAGAATGGCAACCACGGCTTCGGTGGGCGAATGGCCGTAGGTCATGCTCATGGAGGAGATGGCGGTGTCCACGTTATCGATACCGGCTTCCGCAGCCTTGATGGCGGTCGCGGTAGACATGCCAGTGGTGGCGTGGCACTGCATGTGAATGGGGATGTCCAGCTCTTTCTTGAGACGGCTGACCAGATCGAAGGCCACGTACGGCTTGAGAATACCCGCCATGTCCTTGATCGCGATGGAGTCGGCGCCCATGTCGGCAACTTCCTTCGCCAGCTCTACCCACATGTCGATGGTGTGCACCGGGCTGGTGGTGTAGGCAATGGTACCCTGGGCGTGCTTGCCGGTCTTACGAACCGCCTTGATGGCGCGATCCAGGTTGCGGGGATCGTTCATGGCATCAAAAATACGGAACACGTCGACGCCGTTCTCGGCGGCGCGCTCACAGAAACGATCTACCACGTCGTCCGCGTAATGGCGGTAACCCAACAGGTTCTGGCCACGCAGAAGCATCTGCTGCTGGGTGTTGGGCATGGCTTTTTTCAGTTCGCGAATACGCTCCCAGGGGTCTTCGCCCAGGTAACGGATACAGGAGTCAAAGGTAGCTCCACCCCAGGATTCCAGAGACCAGAAACCGACTTTGTCGAGTTTCTCGGCGATGGGCAGCATGTCGTCAAGCCGCATACGGGTGGCAAGCAGGGACTGGTGGGCGTCACGCAGGATAACGTCCGTAATCCCCAGCGGTTTCTTTGTGTCAGTCATCGTGTCAGCCTTCTGTTTAAAGGTTCTAATACGTCAGCCAGGTCACTTCTTGTGGCGTGACCGGAATTGTGCAATCGCCTTCTTGATAGCTTCGGCCGTGTCGGGGTCAACCGACGCCGGAGCCTTGGGCTTGGCACGTGGCGTTTTCGCCGGGGTTACCGGCTCTGGCGCAAACCGCGCGATGATTTTGGACATGGCACCGGTTGCGAAAACCAGAATGACCAGGAACACGAACACGAACCCCATGCCTGCAATCATCAGCTCGACGGCTTGTGACATCAGCTCATTCATATCGAACAGCTACCTGTATTGAGTTGTTTGATTTACCCCGATTTGCACCTGGGGCCCGCTACGACTAAGGTCTTACGGGCGTAGGCCACGGTTCGGGAGGCAAAATCCTGCGTAATTTACCGTTTTAGACCGCCTCGAGCAACCGGAATGCGAATTACTATACGCGCTTTCCGAGGCCTGCAGCCCGTTATGGCTACCTGACCCCGGCCTTATCTACCCTCAAAAATCAGGCAAAACGGACGCGCATTTTACGGCCTTTGATCCGACCGTTCTCCAGCCGCTTCAACGCCTCCGCCGCGACACTTCGGTCAACCGCCACGAAACACTGAAAATCAAACAGATCGATCTTGCCAACCAGCTTCCCCGGCAGCCCCGCCTCGCCGGTGAGAGCGCCGAGGACATCACCCGGCCGCACTTTCTCCTTGCGCCCCGCCGCAATGCACAGGGTTCGCATGGCCGGCTCCACCGGTTTATCCGCGACAGCCAGAAGCCTCAGGGAGTCACCCCAGGCCGCTTCCTCATCCCGATGGGATTCAAGGCGTGAAATCTTGTGCCCCTGGGAGGGCGTGCAGAAGGTCACCGCCTGACCCGCTTCGCCAGCGCGCCCGGTTCGCCCCACCCGATGGGTGTGCACCTCGGGGTCCCGTGCCGGCTCCACATTCACCACCAGCGGCAGCGATTTGATGTCCAGACCGCGTGCGGCCACGTCGGTAGCCACCAGCACCGCACAGCTCTGATTACCAAAGCGAACCAGCACGCTGTCGCGATCTTTCTGCTCAAGGTCGCCATGGAGCGCCAGCGCAGAAAAGCCACGGCGCTCCAGATCCGCCGCCAGTTCATCGCACTGCTGCTTGGTGGTGCAGAAGGCGATGCAGGAGGCCGGCTGCAGATCCGATAACACCGCCGCCAGCGCATCCGCCTGCCGCCCCGGTTCGATCTCGTAGAAGGTCTCACGAATGTCCGGCTTTTCCGCCAGCGCTTCTACCCGGATATCCACGGGATCAGACTGATAGCGCTCGCTCAGTGTGCGAATGGCCGCGGGCCAGGTTGCGGAGAACATCAGTGTCTGCCGTCGGGCAGGCGCCTGGGCGATGATGTCTTCCACCGCATCCTGAAAGCCCATGTCGAGCATCCGGTCGGCTTCGTCCAGCACCAGCGTTCGCAAGGATTCCAGCGTCAGAGTGCCCTTGCGCAGGTGGTCCTGAATCCGTCCCGGGGTGCCGACAACAATATGGGCGCCATGGCTCAGCGAGCCGATCTGCGGCCCTATGGCGACTCCGCCACACAGGCTCAGCACTTTGACATTGGCCTGGGCGCGCGCGAGCTCCCGCAAGGCCTTGGCGACCTGATCCGCCAGCTCGCGGGTCGGGCACAGCACCAGCCCCTGGACGGCAAAATGCCGGGGCTTGAGCTTTTCGATCAGGCCAATACCGAAGGCGGCCGTCTTGCCGCTGCCGGTCTGCGCCATCGCAATAATGTCCTTGCCCGCAAGCGCCGGCGGCAGCGCCTGAGCCTGAACAGGTGTTGCCTGTTTGAAACCCAACTGGGCAAGATTAGAGACCATGGCCTGAGACAGACCAAGCTGATTAAAGGAAGACATAGACAGAAAATCCCGGAATGAATAACGCTGGTTATGGCGGAGTTGGCGGTGCGCGTATACTACCCTATCAGCGTACCAGAGATCGCAACATTTTACGGAGTCGTAGATGGCATCACTTCAGGACCAGTTACTGAAAGCCGGCCTGGCCGATGAGAAAAAGGCCAAGGCCATTCGCAGTGAAAAGAAGAAGCAACGCAAACAGCAGCCGAAAGGAACGGTACAGGTCAGCGAAGCCGAAGTCCGCGCCCGCCAGGCCCGCGAAGAGAAAGCGGAGCGGGACCGGCAACTGAACCTTGAGCGCCAGCGTGAAGCCCAGAAAAAGGCCATCCAGGCCCAGATCCGCCAGCTAGTGGAAACCAACCGCCTGGACCGGTCACGGGGCGAGACGTCCTATCAGTTTGTCCATGACAAGAAGATCAAGAAGATCTTTGTCGATGACAAAATGGTTGACCAGCTGTCACGAGGCCGCCTGGCCATCGTGTCTGTGAATGATCAGTACGAGATTGTCGCGGAAGCCGTGGCGCGCAAGATTCAGGAGCGTGACGAGAAGGCCGTGGTCGTGCTGCACGATCGGCAGCAGGATGATGTGGGCGAGGACGATCCCTATGCGGGCTACGAGATTCCGGACGATTTGATGTGGTAGTCGAAGCAATAAAAAACCCCGCTCAAGGCGGGGTTCTTTATTTGATATGGCGCGGCTGGGAGGATTCGAACCTCCGACCGCCTGGTTCGTAGCCAGGTACTCTATCCAGCTGAGCTACAGCCGCTTGAAACTTTTGGGCGAGAATGGCGCGGCTGGGAGGATTCGAACCTCCGACCGCCTGGTTCGTAGCCAGGTACTCTATCCAGCTGAGCTACAGCCGCGCATCTATTCGCTCTGGTTGGTTGCCGGCCAACCCGTTCTCTAATCCCTCAAAGGGAAATGGCGGAGAGGGAGGGATTCGAACCCTCGGTACGATTGCTCGTACGGTTCCTTAGCAGGGAACTGGTTTCAGCCACTCACCCACCTCTCCTTGAGAACGGGGCGTATACTACCATAATTTTTCTGTTTTCATAGGGTTGACACGCGTTTTTTATATCTCATTTTCGACCGGCAGAAAAAAAGCCGTTCAGGCTTTCCTTGAACGGCTTTTTCAGGCTTCTCAGCTGTTGCCAGGCTCTGGCATTTCAGAGTCTTTCTCACTCTGAATTCGCTGATAAATCTCTTCCCGGTGCACGGCCACCTCTTTTGGCGCATTAACACCAATACGCACCTGATTCCCTTTCACCCCGAGAACGGTAACGGTGATGTCATCACCCACCATCAGAGTTTCGCCAACACGGCGAGTCAAAATCAACATATCCTGTTCTCCCTTTGTCCAGAGCTACCTGTTCCGAAAAATGTGAACTTCTTTATTTTATAGTGGGGGCACTTACCGCTTTAAACACGCATCTTCCCTTATACGGGAAAACGGCAGCAAAGGCGCAGCAAATGCACACCCTTTTCACAAAAGCCTGCGCAAACCGACCTGAGCTTTGCGTGATCAGGCTTCTTCCACCCCAGGCTTGTCCAGCTCGAAAGCACTGTGAAGTGCACGAACCGCCAGCTCGAGATACTTCTCATCAATCACCACGGAAATCTTGATTTCCGACGTGGAGATCATCTGAATATTTATACCCTCGTTCGACAGGGCTTCAAACATCTTGGTGGCCACACCCGCGTGGGAGCGCATACCAACCCCGACAATGCTGACTTTGGCAATCTTGCTGTCGCCGCCCACTTCTCGGGCACCCAGCTCGTCAGCAACCCCCTGAAGCACCTCTTTCGCCCGTTTGAAATCATTGCGGTGAACCGTGAACGTGAAGGACGTGCGATTGTCCTCGCCCACGTTCTGCACGATCATGTCGACTTCGATGTTCGCGTCGCTGACCGGTTTCAGTATACGCAATGCGCTTCCTGGCGTATCGGGAACCCCGGAAATAGTGACTTTGGCTTCATCACGGTTGAAAGCGATGCCGGAAACGACCGGTTGTTCCATGGCGTTATCATCCTCAAGAGTAATCAGGGTGCCCTCGCCTTCCTGAAAGCTGGACAGAACCCTTAACGGAACATTGTACTTGCCTGCGAATTCGACGGAACGGATCTGCAGAACCTTCGAACCAAGGCTGGCCATTTCCAGCATTTCCTCAAAGGTAATGCGCTCCAGCCGGCGTGCCGTATCCACCACCCGTGGATCGGTTGTATAAACGCCATCTACATCAGTATAGATCTGGCATTCATCTGCCTTTAAAGCGGCCGCCAGCGCCACCGCGGTGGTGTCCGACCCACCCCGGCCAAGCGTCGTGATATTGCCGCTTTCGTCGATACCCTGAAAGCCGGCGACAACCACCACACGCCCTGCATCCAGATCTTCCCGCATGCGCTGCTCATCAATCTGCTTGATTCGCGCCTTGGTATGCGAGCTGTCCGTCACGATCCGGACCTGGGAGCCGGTGTAGGATCGGGCGCTGCATCCCACTTTCTGCAGCGCCATCGACAACAGCGCGATGGTGACCTGCTCACCGGTGGAAACCAGCACGTCCATCTCGCGGGGCGTAGGCTCCTCCATAATGTCATTCGCCAACCCGATCAGCCGGTTAGTCTCGCCACTCATAGCTGAGACAACCACCACCACATCGTGCCCTTCGCGGCGAAAGCGACACACTTTTTCAGCGACCGCCTGGATACGCTCGGTAGTCCCTACCGAAGTACCACCGAATTTCTGAACCAACAGAGCCATTTTCTTCCCGGTATCCACAATAGGACAAAGGCGGGGCCATGCCCCGCCGGTTTAAAATCAAGCGGGCGGGATTATAAACGCCCGCCCTGCCTCAAAACAGTTGCTTATCCAATATTTTTTTCGATCCAGGCAGGAACGCCGGCCAGCGCATCCGCCAGCTTCGAGGGATCGTTACCACCGCCCTGGGCCATGTCCGGACGACCACCGCCCTTGCCATCGACCTGGGTGGCAAGGTGCTTCATCAGGTCCCCGGCCTTGATCTTCCCGGTCGCCGATTTGGTCACGCCGGCCACCAGAGTCACTTTACCGCCATCAACACTGGCCAATACCACCACACCGTCGCCCAGTTTGTTCTTGAGCTGATCTGCGGTTTCCATCAGCGCCTGGCGATCGGCGCCGTCCAGCTCCGAGGCCACCACCTTCAAACCGCCCACCTCAACGGCGGATCCCGCCAGATCGGTGCCTGCGGAGCTGGCCAGCTTGGCCTTCAGCGCGGTGACTTCTTTTTCCAGCTGGCGGTTACGGTCTACTGTCTGCTGAACTTTATCCAGCACAGTGTCGCGGGTGCCTTTCACCAGACGGGCCGCCTCACGCAGTGTTTGCTCGGTACCATCAACCCACTCCAGGGCACCGAACCCGGTGACCGCTTCGATGCGACGCACACCCGCAGAAATACCGCTTTCCGAGGTGATGCGGAACAGACCGATATCACCGGTGCGGCCAACGTGGGTGCCACCACAGAGCTCGACGGAATAACTGTCCGACCCCATGCTCAGCACGCGCACGGTATCACCGTACTTTTCGCCGAACAGAGCCACCGCACCCTTGGCCTGGGCCTGCTCCATATCGGTAATCTCGGTCTGCACCGGCGTATTCGCCAGGATCTGCTCGTTGACCTGCCGCTCGATTTCTTTCAGCTGATCCGGGCTTACCGCCTCAAAATGGGAGAAATCGAAGCGCAGCTTGTCCGGATCCACCAGCGATCCTTTCTGGCTGACGTGCTCGCCCAGTACCTTTCGCAGCGCAGCGTGCAGCAGGTGCGTCGCCGAATGGTTGCGCTTGGTGCGCTCGCGGCGGGCATGATCAATGCGGGCGTCCACTTCCAGACCGGGGAACAGCTCGCCTTCGAGGACAGTACCAATATGCAGGTGGTTGTCACCTTCCTTGCGGGTATCCGTCACCTGGAAGCGGCCGCCACTCCAGGTCAACAGGCCGGTGTCGCCCACCTGGCCACCGGACTCTGCATAAAATGGTGTGCGCTCCAGAACCACGACGGCTTCATCGCCGGCTTCCGCGGTTTTCTCCTGGTCGCCCACGATCACCGTTCGTATGGCTTCGTGGCCATCAATCTGGTCGTAGCCGGTGAATTCGGTGGCGCCCTCGATGGTCAGACCGGCCGCGTTGTAGTCAATACCGAATTTGCTCGCCGCGCGGGCACGCTCACGCTGACGCTCCATGGCCGCTTCGTAGCCCGGATAATCCAGAGTCAGGCCACGCTCGCGGGCGATGTCGTTGGTCAGGTCAACAGGGAAGCCGTAGGTGTCGTAAAGGGTGAAAATGGTCTCGCCCGGTATGACGTCACCCTTGAGCTCCGCGATGTCCTGCTCCAGCAGGCGCAAGCCCTTGTCCAGGGTCTTGGCGAATTGTTCCTCTTCCTGAAGCAGCACTTTCTCGATCTGTTTACGGCTACTCACCAGCTGCGGGTAGGCCTCGCCCATCAGCTCAACCAGGGCTCCGGTCAGCTTGTAGAAAAATGGCTCGGTCGCGCCCAGCTTGTTGCCGTGGCGGGCCGCGCGGCGAATGATGCGCCGCAGCACAAAGCCTCGTCCTTCGTTGGAAGGCATGACGCCATCAGCAATCAGGAACGCACAGGAGCGAATGTGATCAGCCACCACGCGGAGGGAAGCTTCCGTGGTGGCTACGCCACCAAGAATCACCGAGGCCGCCTTCAACAGATCCTGCATCAGGTCAATTTCGTAATTGCTATGCACGCCCTGCAGCACTGCGGTAATACGCTCCAGCCCCATACCGGTATCGACCGACGGTTTCGGCAGGTTCAGCATTTCGCCATCGGCTGTCCGGTTGTACTGCATGAAGACCACGTTCCAGATCTCGATGTAGCGGTCACCGTCTTCCTCGGGACTGCCCGGAGGCCCACCGGCTACATCAGGCCCGTGATCAAAGAAAATTTCGGTGCACGGGCCGCACGGGCCGGTATCACCCATCTGCCAGAAGTTGTCGGACGCGTAAGGAGCACCCTTGTTGTCCCCGATTCGCACGATGCGTTCGGCGGGCACACCGATTTCCTTGTTCCAGATATCGTAGGCTTCGTCATCCGACGCGTAGACCGTCACCCACAGTTTTTCTTTCGGCAGCCTGAGCCACTGATCACCGGTAAGGAAGGTCCAGGCATAATTGATGGCTTCGCGCTTGAAGTAATCGCCGAAGCTGAAGTTGCCAAGCATCTCGAAAAAGGTGTGATGGCGGGCAGTGTAACCGACGTTCTCGAGGTCGTTGTGCTTGCCTCCGGCCCGCACACATTTCTGGGAGGTGGTTGCACGGGTGTAGTCCCGCTCCTCGCGGCCAAGGAACAGATCCTTGAACTGGTTCATCCCCGCGTTGGTGAACAGCAGGGTCGGGTCATCCGCCGGCACCAGCGAACTGCTCGGCACAATGGTATGGCCCTGCTGCTTGAAATAGTCCAGAAACGCCTGTCGCAACTCTGCGGTTTTCATAGCCCTTTGATACCCTTCTATAAACCCGTCGGGGTCCACGATTGAGAACACATACTTACATGCGTGTGCAAATCCGCTACTCTAGCACACGCCGAGAACAGGAAAAACGTGAAACATCACAGGAGACCCCATGCCCCGACGCTTCCATGACGCCGAGGAACTGCTGCCCCCCGCCACCTTTATTAAACGACTTCTAGCGATCATTTACGATGGGTTGATCTGTATTGCGGTGTTGCTGGTGGCGACCTGGCTGTACACTCTGGTGGCGGGCTGGATCATCGGCTGGGACCGATATGAAAAGATGGCGGAGAGCGGCCAACTGGGGAACGACCCTCTGCTGACGTTTGTACTGTTTCTGGTGCTTTACCTGTTCTTTGCCTATTTCTGGACCCGTACGGGACAGACCCTGGCGATGCAGGTGTGGCGGATTCGCATTGAGAACCTTGATGGCAGCCCCGTGAGCTGGTCCCAGGCACTCAGACGTTACGTGACCGCCGCCGCGGTATTTTTCCTCGCCCTGCTGGCCTCCTACTGGCTGGGAGCCATCACCCTGATCATTACCCTGCCGGCCATGCTGGCTCTGTTCTGGCCCATTAACGGCCTATCGGTCACCGATCGCCTCTCCGACAGCGTGGTCGTCCAGGTTCCGAAACCGGATAAGCCATGATCATCACCCGGCACGCCGCATCAGGATGGCGCCCACCGCGGCGTTGATGGCAATCGGCACCAGGATCGCCAATATCGGATTAAAACCGAACACCAGGCTCATGGGGCCCAGCAAATCCTGCATGTATTTGAACAACAGACCCACGATCAGACCGGTGAATACACGGAACCCCATGGTGACCGAGCGCAGCGGACCAAAAATGAAGGATATGGCGACCAGCACCATAACGGCCGTCCCCAGGGGCATCAGTACTTTCTTCCAGAAAGCCAGCCAGTA
Organism: Marinobacter lipolyticus; assembly: GCF_018424605.1. Lineage (GTDB taxonomy): Bacteria > Pseudomonadota > Gammaproteobacteria > Pseudomonadales > Oleiphilaceae > Marinobacter > Marinobacter lipolyticus_B. Next base: position 110,024 of record NZ_QTKT01000009.1, read on the forward strand.
ATTTGCAGAGCTCAACCCCTGGTCGTCCAGATAACTAGCGTAGGTGTATAGCCCGGTCACCGGCAGGTTCTCCGGCTTGACGATCAGCACGCTCAGTACCTCTGGCGACAGCCCGGTTTCCCACTTCAGCACATCGTGAGTTTCCCGGGTTAACTGCTCTTCTGCGATCAGCGTTGTCGCCACGTTCTCCAGGCGCCAGTGGTCCCCCTGGTAGGTCGCTTTCTCGGCAAAACTGGCGGAGAGCATCCAGCGTTCTTCATCGAACCGGAAGAGTGACACGCCGTTGAGATCGCCATTGGGACTTACCGCGTTCAGGTGCATGAACACGTCGCCTTCCCGGTGCCAGATACCCGATGCCGAGGCGATATTTTCTCCCGCACCCTGGGCAATGGCTTTCTGGCTCTGCGCCATACGTTCCGCCGGCGGCGCCACGTATTCACCGATCACCAGACCGATCACCACCACCACCAGCGCCGGCTTCATGGCCGACCAGACAATGCGCTTCAGCGAAACGCCGGCCGCGCGAATCACCGTGAGCTCAGAAGAGCTTGCCATCGCCCCCAACCCCACGAGACAACCCATAAAGGCGCCGAGGGGCAGATAATCGTAGATCCGCCGCGGCAGGGTCATGAACACGTACCAGAGCGCCTGCATGGTCTGATAGTCATTGCGGGCGTCTTCCAGTTCGGCGATGAAGCCAAAAATCAGGTCCAGTGACAGCACCACCACCATCACCAGGAACATTGCGCCACCGACGGTCCGCATCACGTACTGATCGATCTTACGCACCGGCACGCCCCTCCCGGGTCAGACGACGCCGGTACAGCCAGGCCGGGCCGAACTGCAGCCAAAGGCCGAGCCCGAGGAAAATAGCATGCACCCAGAGCATGCCGATCCACTCCGGCACCTTGCCGTCCGCCAGGGCATCCCTGGCGACAATCAGCAGCCCAAGATACGTGATGTACACCAGCATCGCCGGCAACAGATGGAAAAAGCGGCCCTGACGCGGGTTCACCCGGCTCAGGCGCACCGCCAGCAGCGTTACAATCGGTACGATCAAGGGCAAGGTAAATCGCCAGTGCAGCAGGGCGCGGTCTTCCAGATCGTCCGATGCCATCAGCGCCAGAGTGCTCATGCCCTCTTCCAGCTCTTTGTCGCCGCCGCTGCCGCTCTGGATCTTCAGACCATAGGCGTCGAATCCGGTGATCTGATACTCCAACTGTCCGGGCAGCCCCTGGAAACGGCCACCCTCCTCCAGTATCAGAAACCGGCTGCCAGTTTCCTGATCGATCAGTTGCGAGCCATACTCGGCGGTGATGATGGTGAGCCCCTCCTCGCCATATTCGGCAATGAAAACACCCTCAAGCACCCGCTTGTCGTCGCTCAGGCCTTCGGTGTAGGTCACCCGGCCGCCGGATTCCAGATCCTGGAAACGTCCTGGCGCCAGCATCTCGAACTCGGTGGCCTTGCGCTGCTCGTTGAATATCGCCTCCACCTGTTTCATGCCCCAAGGCGAGACGTACAGGCTCATTGCCCCCACCACCAGCATCACCGGAATGCTGGCCAGCAGGGTCTTGCCCAGAACCTGACGATCACTCATTCCGCAGGCGAACAGCACGGTCATCTCGCTCTCAAGGTACATGCGGCCATAGGCCAACAAGATGCCGATGAAAAACCCGAGGGGAAGGATCAGTTCGAGGAAGCCGGGGAAGCGGTAAGCCATGATCTGGAACAGAACATCCGCCGCCAGCTCACCGGCAGCCGCCTCGGCCAGGTATTTAATGAACCGCCCACTCATGAACACAAGCAACAGGATGCCGGAAACGGCAAGCATGCTGATCATGGTCTGACGGGCAAGATATCGGAAAACGATGGTCAAAACGCTGTCTCTGGCCGGAACGGGTCGCTGGGGGTCGATTGGAAAACGACGCAACTCTTCAACGTCGGTATTCTATGTAACCTGCGCGCTGAATGACAGTACCGAAGGTTAAGGAGCTGTCAACGCTTGATAAATTGCAGTGAAACCCCAATGCTTAAGGGATCGTCCGCAAGGTTTTCAACACCGCTTGCACTGACCTGAAATCCACAACGGGAGTTGCCATGAACTTCAGCCTGAGCAGTAAACCGATCACCAGCACCGGGGCCGACAGCCTGGTCATTGCCCTTCCGGAACAGGGCACCTGGCCGGAATCCACCACCCAGGCCGACGACGCGCTGGGCGGTCTGATCAAGAAACTGCAGAAGGCCGGCGATCTCACCGGCAAAAACGCGACCGCCAACGTTATTCCCCTGGCAGACCAGCCCTGGGGTCGTGTAATCGTGGTCGGCACCGGCAAAGACAGCGACCGCACCCCCGCCAGCTACCGCAAGGCGCTCGTTGCCATGATGAGTCAGCTCAAAGATGGCCCCGCGAAGAGTGTCCTGATCGCACTGGCTGACACCCAGGTCACCGGCGAGGACGCGGTCAGCTCCGAGGGCGCCCGCCTCAGCCTGATCGGGCGCACGCTGGAAGATCAGCTCTACACCTTCAGCGACTTCAAGAGCGAGAAGCCCGCCGCGCGCAAACTGAACAAAGTGATGGTTGCCGCTTCCAGCGCCGGCAAGGCGCTCAAGGATGCCTTCAATCTCGGCCTGGCCACCGGCCGCGGCATGAACCTCACCCGGGATCTGGGCAACACCCCGCCCAACATCTGTCACCCGGAATGGCTGGCCCAGCAGGCGAAGAAACTGGCGAAGGACTATGACTGCATCAAGACCGAAGTACTTGATGAAAAGCAGATGGAAAAGATGGGCATGAACACCATCCTGGCCGTCGGCAAAGGCAGCACCCAGCCGCCGCGCCTGATCGTGATGGAATACCGTGGCGGCAAGGCCAAGGACAAGCCCCATGTATTGGTGGGCAAAGGCATCACCTTCGACACCGGCGGCATCAGCCTCAAGCCCGGCGAAGGCATGGATGAGATGAAATACGACATGGGCGGTTCCGCCAGCGTTTTCGGTGCCATGAAAGTCCTGGCTGAAACCCGGCCGAAGATTAACGTGGTGGCCGTGATTGCTGCTGCCGAAAACATGCCCGACGGCGGCGCGTCCCGCCCCGGTGACATCGTGACCACCCTCTCCGGCATGACCGTCGAAATCCTCAACACCGACGCCGAAGGCCGACTGGTGCTGTGTGACGCCCTCACCTACGTGAAGAAATTCGACCCGGCCGCGGTCATTGATCTCGCGACCCTGACCGGCGCCTGCATCATTGCCCTGGGCAACCACGCCACCGGCCTGCTGGCCAACAACGATGAACTGGCCAACGAACTGCTGGCCGCCGGCGAGCGCGCCGGTGACCGTGCCTGGCGCCTGCCCCTGTGGGACGAGTACCAGAGCCAGCTCGACAGCAACTTCGCCGACATGGCCAACATCGGTGGCCGCCCGGCCGGCACCATTACCGCGGCCTGCTTCCTGTCCCGGTTTGCCAAGGACTACCGCTGGGCCCACCTGGACATCGCCGGCACCGCCTGGCACTCCGGCAAAGCCAAAGGCTCGTCCGGCCGCCCGGTGCCTCTGCTGGTCGATTACCTGATGTCCCATGCAGGAAAGTAACCCGCACTCTCCTCCGGAGACCGGCAGCCCCGCTGTCGGGACTTCCGGACAGGACGACCGGAACCAACGCTACTGGTTTCACATCCTTGCCCAGAATACCCCGGCCGCCCGCAACCTCCACGCCGCCAAACTCGTGGACAAAGCCCGGCAGCAGGGCGACCGCGTGTGCATCGCCTGCGACAGCCCACGGCAGGCCGAGGAACTCGACGATCTGTTATGGAACTTCAGCCCCGACGCGTTCATCCCCCACAGCGTTGTTCCCGATTCCTCGACTACCTGCTCCGATCCCGTGGGCATTCTGCTCTGCCCTCCCGCGCCCGAGGACTGGGATACGGTGATCATTCTCTCGGCAACCCTGCCGGCGGATGCCGACCGGTTTAAACGGCTTGCTCTGGTGGCCCATAACGATCCGACGGTTCTGAACCAGGCGCGGTCGCATTTCAAACAGTTGCGGGCGCTCGGAATTGAACCCCGGGTGCACGATCTGAGGAAGCGTTAGGTTCGCCGCAAACAGGGCGACCATGTATAATCGGACCTCTCAATTTTCCCTTGTGAATCAACCAACGGTCACTGCAGAACCCCATGGAAAAAACCTACCAGCCAGAAAACATCGAGCGCCAGTGGTACGAAAACTGGGAATCCAAAGGGTACTTCCGCCCCAGCGGTGAAGGCCAGTCCTACAGCATCGCCATCCCGCCGCCCAACGTCACCGGCAGCCTGCACATGGGCCATGCGTTCCAGCACACCATCATGGACACCCTTACCCGTTTCAAGCGCATGCAGGGCCGCAACACCTTGTGGACCGTGGGCACTGACCATGCCGGCATCGCCACCCAGATGGTGGTCGAGCGCAAACTGGCCGCCGAAGAGGAAAAAACCCGCCACGATCTGGACCGGGAAGAATTCATCAAGCGCATCTGGGACTGGAAAGAGCATTCCGGCGGCACCATCACCCGCCAGATCCGTCGTGTCGGCAACTCCGTGGACTGGGACAACGAACGCTTCACCATGGACGACGGCTTCTACAAGGCCGTACAGGAAGTGTTCATCCGCCTGTATGACGAAGGCCTGGTGTACCGGGGCAAACGGCTGGTCAACTGGGACCCGAAACTGCACACCGCCATTTCCGACCTGGAAGTGGAAAACAAGGAAGAAAAAGGCTTTTTCTGGCACCTGCGTTACCCGCTGGCTGATGGCGCGCAAACCCGGGATGGCAAGGATTACCTGGTGGTCGCCACCACCCGGCCGGAAACCATGCTCGGCGACACGGCCGTGGCCGTGCATCCGGACGACGAACGCTACCAGCACCTGATTGGCAAGCACGTGATGCTGCCGCTGGTGAATCGCCGGATTCCGATTGTTGCCGACCATCACGCCGATCCGGAGAAAGGCTCCGGCTGCGTGAAGATCACCCCGGCCCACGACTTCAACGACTACGCCGTCGGCAAGCGCAACAACCTGCCGATGATCAACGTCATGACCCAGGACGCCAACATCCGGGACGTGGCCGAAGTATTCAATGCCGATGGCACCGAAAACACAGACATCGACGGCACCCTGCCGAGCGCCTACGCCGGATTGACCCGCGAGGCGGCCCGCAAACAGATCGTCGCCGACATGGAAGCCGAGGGCCTGGTCGAAAACATCGAGGATCACGTGCTCAGCGTTCCCCGGGGTGACCGCTCCGGCCTGATCATCGAGCCAATGCTCACCGATCAGTGGTTTGCCGATGCCAAGACCCTGGCCAAGCCGGCCATTGAAGCGGTAGAAGACGGCCGGATCCAGTTCGTGCCCAAACAGTACGAGAACATGTACTTCTCGTGGATGCGGGACATTCAGGACTGGTGTATTTCCCGCCAGCTCTGGTGGGGCCACCGCATCCCGGCCTGGTACGACGCCGAAGGCAGGATCTATGTAGGCCGTAACGAAGACGAGGTTCGCCAGAAGCATAACCTGGGCGCCGATCTGGAACTGAAGCAGGACGACGACGTACTGGACACCTGGTTCAGCTCGGCCCTGTGGACCTTCGGCACCCTCGGCTGGCCGGAGATCACCGAACGCCTGAAAGCCTTCCACCCTACCGACGTGCTGGTGACCGGGTTCGACATCATTTTCTTCTGGGTGGCCCGGATGATCATGATGACCATGCACTTCGTGAAGAACGACGACGGCACGCCCCAGGTACCGTTCAAGACCGTGTACGTCACCGGTCTGATCCGGGACGAGCATGGCGACAAGATGTCCAAATCCAAGGGCAACGTGATCGACCCGCTGGACATGATCGACGGCATCAGCCTGCCGGACCTGCTGGAGAAGCGCACCGGCAACCTGATGCAGCCGAAACTGGCGGAGAAGATCGGCAAACGCACCGAGAAAGAATTCCCCGAGGGTATCGCCGCCCACGGCACCGACGCCCTGCGCTTCACCCTGGCAGCCATGGCCACCACCGGCCGTGACATCAACTGGGACATGAAGCGCCTGGAAGGCTACCGCAACTTCTGCAACAAGCTGTGGAATGCCGCCCGTTACGTGTTAATGAACACCGAAGGCGAAGACTGCGGTGTCAACGAAGAGCCGGTGGCCTTGTCCCTGGCCGACCGCTGGATCATCAGCGAACTGCAACACTGCGAGCAGGAAGTGATCCGCCATCTGGATCAGTACCGCTTCGACCTGGCCGCCTACGCGCTCTACGAGTTCATCTGGAACGAATACTGCGACTGGTATCTGGAGCTTTCCAAGCCGGTGCTCAATGACGAAAACGCCACCGCCGAGGCGAAGCGCGGTACCCGCCGCACTCTGGTTCGGGTTCTGGAAGCCGTCTTGCGCCTGGCCCACCCGATGATGCCGTTCATCACCGAGGAAATCTGGCAGCGCATTGCGCCCCTGGCAGGCAAGACCGGTGACAGCATCATGCTGCAGGCTTACCCCCAGCCTGACGAAAGCAAGCAGGACGCTGCCGTCTCTGCTGATATCGAGTGGCTGAAAGGCGTGATCGTCGCTGTGCGCAACATTCGCGGCGAGATGAACATTTCCCCCGCGAAAAAGATCCCCGTTCTGCTGCGCGGCAAAGACGGCGACGATCAGCGCCGCATGAACGACAACCGCCAGTTCCTGAGCTCCCTGGCCAAACTGGAAAGCCTCGACTGGTTCGACGGTGATAAAGCCCCGATGTCCGCCACCCAGCTGGTTGGCGAGATGGAAGTACTGGTCCCCATGGCCGGCCTGATCGACAAGGACGCGGAACTCAAGCGCCTGGACAAGGAACTGGAGCGGCTGCAGAAAGAGATCGGCCGCCTCGAGGGCAAACTGGGTAACGAGAAGTTTACCGCCAAGGCCCCGGCCGAAGTGGTCGAGAAGGAGCAGGAGAAACTCCGTGACGCCCAAAGCAGCCAGGCTCGCCTGAGCCAGCAAAGGGCCGACATCGAGGCCATGTAACCGGTATGATCGGCATTCTCGGTGCGGGCTCGCTGGGCAGGCTCTGGGCCGCAACACTGCCCGTCGGCCGTGTTGCGTTCATTGCCCGGCCCGATGAGCCGACCGGCACCGATCTCAGTTACCGCTTCCGGCCCGTTAAAGGGCCGGAAACAACGATCCGGATTCCCTTTGTCCGCCCCGGTGACGAGCCTGGGTTAATCCTGGTCACCACCAAGGCCGGCGACACCGTTGACGCCATTTCCGGTGTGATTAATCGATTACCCGGCGCCACTCCGATACTGCTGTTTCAAAACGGCCTCGGCAGCCAACAGGCGGTGGCCGCCCAATGGCCGCATCACCCCATCCTCGCGGCGAGCACGACTGAAGGCGCCAACCGACCAGACCCGGACCTGTTGGTCCACGCCGGCAGCGGTGACACCTGGATCGGTGCCATGACAGATCCCGCCAGAGCCTGCGTTGACAACGTCATTGCAATGTTCCAGGCCACCGGCCTCAAGGTTCATCAGGAGCCCGATATCCTGCAGCGGCTCTGGCAGAAGCTCATCATCAATGCAGGCATCAATCCTTACACCGCCATCCTGGATTGCCCCAACGGCGAGATCCTTGCCTCCGCTCTCTACCAGAGCACCATTGACGATCTGTGCGGGGAGCTCTCCCGGCTGATGGCCGGCGCTGGCCAGGGCGAAAAGTCACCGGAGGCCCTGCGCCACCGCATCGAGCAGGTTGCGAGGAACACCGCCGGCAACACCTCGTCGATGCGCGCCGATGTACTCCACCACCGCCGAACCGAGATAGACTTTATTAACGGCTACCTGGCACGGCTGGGAAACGAACTCGGCATCGAAACACCGGTGAACCAAATGCTGACCGAACGGGTACAACAACTGTCGTCACCTTAACAGGAGCAAACTGATGGGCAATCGCCTTTCCAAGATTTACACCCGCACCGGAGATGATGGCTCCACGGGTCTTGCCGACGGCAATCGCATTGCCAAGAACGCGCAGCGGGTTGAAGCCATGGGAACGGCCGATGAGCTGAACTGCCACATCGGCTTGTTGATCGAAACCCTGGACAGCGACGACGAACTGGTCACAAGCCTTCGCCGCATCCAGCACCATCTGTTTGATCTGGGTGGTGAATTCGCCATTCCGGGCAGCCGGGTCATCAGCGATGACCACATCGAATGGCTGGAAAACACCCTCGACCAGTACAACGAAAGCCTGCCGCCGCTGAAGAACTTCATCCTGCCGGGCGGCACTCCGGCGGCCGCCCAGTGCCACCTTGCGCGCGCGGTATCACGCCGGGCTGAACGTGTGGTGGTAGCCCTTGGCCATGAAGACTCCATCAATGCCGCTTCCAGGCACTACCTGAATCGCCTGTCGGACCTCTTGTTCGTTCTTGCGCGGGTGCTGGCTCGCCGGGATAACGGCGAAGAGATTCTCTGGGAACAAAAAAAATCCGGCCTGTGATGGCCGGATTTTTTTAGCGGAGTACTTGCTGAGCTCAGACCTTGAACGCCTCCACCAGACGTTGCAGCGATGCGGTGAGTTCCGACATCTGCCGGGATGAACCCAGGGTCTCCTCGGCGTTGCTCGCGGTGGTCCGCCCCAGCACGCTGATCTGCTCCACGTTGTCGTTGACGTTTTTGGCAACAGCGGACTGCTCTTCCGCCGCCTGGGCGATCTGATGGCTCATATCCACGATGGTCGAGATGCCCCGTGCAATCCGGTCCAGCGCCTCGGTCACTTCGGATGACTTGCGCACGGTAGTTTCAGTGACTTCGTGGCTGTTGGTCATCGCCGACACCGCATCTTTAACGCCGTTCTGCAGGCGGGAAATCATCTCTTCTATTTCTTCTGTGGATTTGTGCGTGCGCTGTGACAAGGATCGCACCTCGTCCGCCACCACAGCAAAACCCCGACCCTGCTCGCCGGCTCGGGCAGCCTCTATGGCCGCGTTCAGGGCCAGCAGGTTGGTCTGCTCCGCAATGGCCTTGATCTCCACCAGAACCTGACTGATGTTGTTGCTGTCGGCACTGACCCGGTTGATCACCTCAACAGCACCGGCGATTTCGGTAGCAAGTTGGTTGATGGTAGCAACGGTGTCCGCCACCACTTCCCGACCTTTTTCGGTGTCGCTCTCCGCAGTTCCCGCACTGTCTGACACCCGGTGGGCGCTTTCTGTGACTTCGTGAACCGCCTCCACCATCTGGGCCATGGCCTCGTTGATCTGGCCAGACTCTTCCATCTGCCGGGCAACCGCCTCACTGTTGGCGGAGGCCGTATCCTTCACCCGGGTCGCCTGCTGATCCACTTCCGATGTGGTACGGGTCACGGAACGCACCAGCTCGGCAATGCGATCGGTCATGTTGTTGAACTCTGTGGTCAGCTCACCCAGTTCGTCTCGGTTCTCCAGCTGGATATGGGTGGTCATGTCCCCTGCCGCCACGCTCCGTGCTGCTGTACTGAACTGGTTGATGGCGGTTCGCACCGACATGAAGAAGCCGATGTAGAGATAAACCACGATCAGCAGAACCACAATCAGTGCCACAATAATCAACTGGCGCTGACGCATTTCGCCCTGCAGGCGGGAGTCGAGGTTAGCCCCCACCACATCGAATACCGTGTCCTTCAGGCTGCTGTAGTGGGCTAGCTCACTGGCGATGAAGCCATCGAACTCCTGCCATGGCAGCTCCAGGCGCATGGGCGTAATGACGTTAACGTCGAGCTCGTTACGGACGTTCTCCAGACTTGCATTGATGCGCTCTGCCGTTGCGGCGCCCTCGTCCGCAAATCGCGGGGAAGCATCCAGCGCCACGGCCAAAGCAGGTGCAAGCAATGAGCCGCGATTGGTCAATTCATCGTAAATTTCATTAAGACCATCGCTGAGGTTATAGCCCACCTGCCCTTCAACCAGTGCAAAAATGCCAAAAGCGCGGGCACGGCCCACAACATTGCGGGCATCCGGCAACGCCTGCCGCACCAGCCCCAGCATCAGCAAGTTGTCCCGAGACGCATCCTGGCCCAGACCGGAAATCTCGATCGTCGCCGACAGCATGGCGCGGACTTTCTGAACAAACCCCTGGTAGTACTTGAACTGGGGGTCGATGTTGCCCTGATAGCTGTCGGCGCTGCGCAGGGCCTCCCACTCTTGCTTTAACTGAACGATCTGCTGATTCCAGTTTCCCGAAGTATCGAATGCCAGGTCGCGGGTTGAGAGTTCATCGAGAATGCGGCTGATGGTCTCGGCCGCCTCATCGGATCGGTCCAGCAACGCCGTTTCGTCCTTGACCTTGCCAGGGGCACGGTAATCCCGGTAATCAAATGCAGCATCCAGCAGCGTGTCCACCTGCTCCAGTTGTCGCAGGCCTTCCACGCCCCGGGTCATGGTGTCCACCGAACGATTGAGCTCGCTGATCACCAGCCAGGAAAGTCCGCCGATCGGAAGCAGGAACAGCACGCTAATCAGGCTGAACTTGTAAAACATTGGCAGCCGATTCATTAGCGCGACTGCAGGTTTTATTAGTTGTTTCACATTTGCCCCCGCACAGTGTTTCAAAAAGATGAAACGTGATTCCCTTTTCTATATTGTCGCCTAAAGTACTAAAAACTTGAGGGCATTTTGGTGTTTATCTGTAATATTTGTTGCCATACCTGCCTCAGATGACCCCTGCGATCACCAGCAGCGCCATTCCGCACACCCACACCAGCATGCTCCGGTTCAGCAGATCCCGGATCGCAAGCAGGCTTTTACTGCCGAATTGCCCCCACTCCTCCGGGTGCACCCGGGAAAAACCGGCAGGGTCCAGTGCGTAGCCGGTCAGCGCACCGTTGGCGGCCGTCATCAAGACGTCCGCGGGACTCAGATGCGGGGCAAGCAGCCCACTCCGGGCCTCCCTGAGCCAGCCGGCCAGGTCGCCAGCCAGGCCAAAGGTGAACGCCAGCAAACGCACCGGTATCCAGGCGGCCAAAGCGGCCATCCGCGCAAAGCGGGGGCGGGCAGCAGCCTGTGGCCACTGCTCCTGCAAGGCAACCAGGCCGCGGGCCAACAGTGCCAGCCCGATGCCCCCCACTGCATACCAGAAGGCCACGAGGAAGAAGCGCTCGAACAGGGTGGCCATCAGTTTTCTGCAGAGGGACAAGTGCATTTCATCCGGAGAGAGCGCCTGACCGCGCTCTGCCGCCGGCAGCGAATCCTGGATGTGATGCCACGCGCCCTGCATATCGCCCCGGCTCCACGCCTCACCGTAGGCCTGTAGCTGGGATTTCCAGCCGGGCGCGCCCATCAGCAAAAGTAGCAATCCGAACTCCAGCGGATAAAGCGCCAGTCGCCAGCCTGTCTGCTGCGCCGTCCATACCAGCCCCACAAGCAACACCGATGGCAGCACCACTCGCAGCAGGCCGCGCCATACTTCGGCCTCCTGACCCGCGGCTGCTTTACGCCCTGCGTGAAACCAGGCCCGCCACAGGTCGTCACCGGGCAGAGCACCCACCAGGTCCAGCCGACGGCGCACCAGCCAGGCCAGCAGGAAGGTCACCAACACCATTACCCGGGCTCCCCGGCATCGGCGCCAAGCGCGAGCAATTGCTGGTGATAATGTGCCCAGTCGAATGCCGGCCCGGGATCGGTCTTTCTGCCGGGGGCGATATCACAATGCCCGGTAATCCGGTCACGGGTGATCCTCGGCCATGCGCTCATCGCGAGGGCGGACAACGCGGCCAGGCTCTGATATTGCTCCGGGGTATAGGGAATGTCGTCAGCGCCTTCCAGTTCGATGCCAATGGAAAAGTCATTGCACTCGTCTTCGCCCTGGAAGCAGGATCTGCCGGCATGCCAGGCGCGGTCGAGGAAGCTGACAAACTGGACCACGGTGCCGTCCCGGCGAACCAGTGCGTGGGCCGACACCTTCATTCCGGCAATGGTCTCGAAATAAGGGTGTTCGCAGGCATCGAGGGAATTGCAGAAGAAGCGCTCAATGGCGTCACCACCGAACTGCCCCGGCGGCAGGCTTATGTTATGGACCACCAACAGGGAAATGTCGGCATTTTCAGGGCGCGGCCCAAAGTTTGGCGACGGACACCAGCGGGCCCAGGACACCCGCCCGCTTCGGCGCAGACGGTCAATGGATGCACTGGTGCAAGGGGCCGGGCTTTGGGATTGAATCGAGTCAGGCACGGTAATTCCAGCAAGTTCGTAGCTGTGAGTAACGGCCTGATTGAATCACAAAGCCGAACGGGTTGCCACGCCCGTTCAGTCTTTGCGGCTGCTGCGCAGATTATCGATGATGGATTCCAGCGCCCGATCAAAGATCAGCCCGTCATCCAGCAGCGTAATCTCATCCTCCGCCATTGCAGCGGCTAACTGGTCGCGCTGGTACTCTGCAACCTTGGCACCACTGCGGTTGACGAAAATGTACTTGCCGGTGGCCTTGATGAAGGCAGCCAGTTTACAGCGAGTGCGGGTGCCTTCGCGGCTCAGCTCAATCCACGAACCAACCCGCAACCGATCCGCTTTCTCGAGCCACGACGGATCCACACTGGACGCGTCGTCATTGGAGGCTTTCACGGCAACCGGCTCCTCGACCGGAGGCGCGGGCTCTGCGGGGACAAACGCCTCCTGTTCCAGTTGCTGCGGCTCGGGCGTCGGTTCTGGCTCCGGTGCAGCCGGAGAGGTGACCAGCCGCTGGAATACATCAACGTGAACCAGCTCAAGATCGCGGATCAGTGTGTCGGTGGCAAAAGGATCCCAGGAAATCTCCTGCAGGGCATGGCGCAGGTCGTCAACAATCGAGGGAATGGCCCGCAACAACTCCGTGCGGGTGGATTCGGTGACCGGCCGCGGATCGACGCTCCACACCAGTTTGCGGGTCAGCTCACCGGCCCGCGCCCACGCCTGGCTGTCCTCCCCTTCCCGCAGCACCGTCCACTGCAGGAACTTGCTCCAGGCCTCGGACAACAGGCCCTGCAACGGCTCAGGCAACTCATGCCCGGCGGTCGATTCACTTATTAGCTCGCTGGCAGATGCTGCCGCCCGCTCCTGCCTTGCCCGCCCCTCTTCGGCGTCGCGCAGACGTTGCTCGACCAGTTCCCGACGGCGGCGGTCCAGATCCATGAAATGACTGAAATCGCTGAGCAGTTCCTCGAACAATTCGACATTGTTGGTGAACTCGTTGAGCACCCGATCCACCACCGACTCGATCTTTTCCCGCAGCGGGTCACGCTGACCGGCCTTCTTCTCGCTCCAGCCAATCGCCGACATGGCCAGCTCGTTCAGCAATTTGCGAACCGGGTGACCACCGCGGTTGAAAAAATTCTTGTCGCTAAGGGCGACTTTCAGAACCGGGATCTGCAGTCGACCGATCATCGCCTTCATGACCGGGTGAAGCTGACGATCCTCCAGAATGAAATCAAACAGCATCGACACCAGGTTAATGACATCACTGTCCACCTGGCCCACGGTGTAGGCGTTGCCATCCTCCCCTCGCAGAACCGGCACAAGCTGCTCGCTCAGCGGCGGCACCCGCCCTTCGCTCCATTCTGACGGGAGTGCTTGCGCCTCGTTCAGGCGGTTCAACAGAGTAGTGGTGTTGAGGACAGCGTGACCGCCGGCGCCGGTGCCACCGTCGCCCGCGCCTCGGCCCTGATGTAACAACGCGCTCAGTTCAGAGAACGTCACCCCGGACGACTCGCCAGTTACCGGCCCTGTCGCGCCGGCACCGGGGGCCAGCGGTGGTGACTGGCCCGGGACGGAAGACGACGGCGGTGCGACGGCGCCGCGACGTGATGATGCGGGCGGGTGGCCACCAACGGGAGGCCGCTTCATGTCCGGAAGCACCCCTTCGGCAATCAGTGTCGTGTTGGCTTCCTGATAAAGCTGGCTGAGTTTGTCCCCCAGCAGTCGATCAAAAAGCTTGAGAACCACCAGTTTGGCGCGAATGTCGATGTCGAGATCAGCGCAGGCTTCGCCAACGCCCCCGCAGATCACTTCCGGGCTGAGCGGCATCTGGCCATCTGACAACGCCATGTGCGGCAACAGGTGCGCCACGCGGGCGTTCAGTAACCGGATCGCCTCACCGTGCTGATTCCGCAACTTGTTGACCAGGTTTTCAATAGCGACCTTCTGCTCCAGCTCGGAATGGTCAAGCAGCGTCAGCGAGTCCTGGTCAACCTCATCGAGACTGCCGCCTGCGTTGGCGGGATTGAACTTCCCGATGTCATTGAAAGCACGACTCACATATTGCAGCATCGACACCGTCATCGCCTTGCGGCGCAACCGGAGTTCCCTCATGGCGTCGAAATAGGCAGTCTGGTCCTGATTGGACCGGGCTTTGTCTGCCAGCTCGAACAACGCGTCGTCAGCCCGGTCGAAAAACCCGGCAAGCACCGTCTTGAGTGACTGACCAGAAACGTCACGCAGCCTCACCAGGGCATGGGGTAATGCGAAGCCGCCTCCGGTTTTCTGGGTTGCAAAACTGACTACCTTGTTATCCTGCGCCATGAGGCTGCTCCGGAGGTCAACTGGTCAAGATCGGGGGGAAATTTCTACTTAATATCTTAGGCTTTGCCAGCGTCACCTTGTGTCAGAATTTGTCACCTTTTGTGATCAGGGGACCCAGTTCACATTCTAGCAGTCCATCCGATCCCGTTTGTTCAATTCGATCGCTGCCTATAGAATCACGCCTCGGGCCATCAGCCCCCACTGACTCACACCGAAAACCGGACCGCCGCCATGATCCCAGCCGAACTGCTTCGTCAATCCCGCGTTGAAACCGTTGCCCAAAGCCTGCGTGAAGATGTAGGAGATGGTGACATTACCGCGCGGCTGATCCCCCAGGAGCGGACAGGCAGTGGCCAGGTGATCACCCGTGAGGCTGCGGTATTGGCAGGCCGCCAATGGGTTGAGGAGGTATTCCGCCAGGTGGATCCGGCGGTAACGCTGACCTGGCTGGCACAGGACGGTGACCGAGTGGACGCAGACAGCGTGCTGTTCCGCTTTGAAGGGCCTGCCCGCAGCCTGCTCACTGCGGAGCGGGCGGCACTGAACTGGCTGCAGACGTTGTCAGGCACCGCTACCGTCTGTGCAGACTACGCCTCGCAGGTGGCCCACACCGGCGTGCGCCTGCTGGACACCCGCAAAACCCTCCCCGGGTTGCGTCTGGCGCAGAAATACGCAGTCACCTGCGGGGGCTGTTTCAACCACCGCATCGGTCTCTGGGACGCGTTTCTTATCAAGGAGAATCACATCGCCGCGTGCGGCTCTATCGCCGCAGCCGTGAACGAGGCCCGGCGCATCGCTCCGCACAGGCCGGTGGAAGTGGAAACGGAAAACCTTGATGAGCTTGAACAGGCGCTGGCAGCAGGTGCTGACATCATCATGCTTGACGAATTCCCACTGGCCGACATGGAGCGCGCGGTCGCCACGGCCAAGGGAAAAGCAAAACTGGAAGCGTCCGGCGGCATCAACGCGCAGACCCTGATTCCCATCGCTGAGACCGGGGTGGATTTCATTTCCATTGGCGCCCTGACCAAGGACGTCAGGGCCATCGATCTGTCAATGCGACTGGACTGAAGGCACCGTCAGGAACGACCGGAAAGTAGCCGGTCCATCTCTTCCAGCGCCCTAATCAGGCCCGCACCGGATTCCGGCCGCCCGCGAAAGTGTTCTTCCGCCATGGGCGCCATGCCGGACACCTGAGGGAGCGGATGATCGCTTTCCACCAGCACTTTCATCCGCGCAACGAACACAAACTGCAGCCACTGGGTAAACTCCAGGGTATCGATGCAGAACGGCTGGGGACTGCGAAACGCCTCCTCGGGTGGCGATTCACTCTCCCAGGCGCCCAACTGACGAAGCTCGAGTTCTATCTTCAGCAGGCTGTCGGCAACCTCACTGATCCGATCGGGTGACGTGGCCATAGTGGTCCTTGGTCAGTCGGCGAGCGGTTCCAGCTCCACGGTTTCACCGTGAAGTACCCGGAACAGGTCTTCGTACTGCCTGGTCAGTGCATGTTTTGGCGCCATATGAATCAATGGCTGCCGGCTCTGGTGGGATTCTTTCATTTTGACGGAACTCGACAAACGCACCGGAAGTACCGGCAACCCCTCTTCCATCAACTCACGAACGAGCTGCTTGGGCAGGCTCGCCCGCGGCTGGAACTGGTTGGCAACAATGCCTTCGACCACCAGATCCTCATTATGATCTTCCTGCAAGTCACGGATCTCATTGAGAATATTGTAGAGAGCCTGGCGCGAGAAGTCGTCACAATCGAAAGGAATCAGGCACCGCTGGGCCGCGATCAGGGCTGAACGGGTGTAAAAGTTCAGCGCCGGCGCGGTGTCGATATAGATCGCATCGAAGGTTTCCCCCAGCTTCTTCAGGGCCTCTCTCAATTTATAGATCTTATGCTTTGCCTCCAGCTTGCGCTCGAGGAAATCCAGTTCGGGACTGGACGGCATGACAAACAGGTTGTCGAACGGGGAGGCATGGACAAATTCGTCCGGCCGGCGATTGAAAACGGTAAACGCCACCGTCTGCTCCAGCATGTCCGCGACCGTATCCCGCAACTCACTGGCCGGCTTGCCCAGCAGGTAGTGAGTGGAATTGCCCTGGGGATCGAGATCCACCACCAGCGTGCGTTTACCCCTGGCTGCACTGATTGCCGCCAGATTGCAGGTAATGCTGGACTTCCCCACACCACCTTTCTGATTGAATACGACTCGTCTCATTACTCCCCCTGACATGCTACCGGCAGTGACTGGCATAGCCAGCCTCCCGGACGTTCCGATGTTATTCTTAGGTTCCCGGGCGATTACCAGCCCATGACCGATTTGACAAATGGTATGGTCAGACGACGCTGCGCCTGCAGAGAATTTTCATCGAGCCGGTCGAGAATTGCCAGTAGCTCACCGAGTTTTCTTGGCGCCCGACGCAGGATAAAACCGGCCACCTCGTCCCCCATCACCAGACCACGCTGTTCGGCCCGCGCCATGAGAATTCTCAGGCGATCGTCGTCACGATAGATACCCAACTGCAGCAACAGGCCATGGGACAACCGGGACACCAGATCGGCGAGTACCAGAGCCGACGCCGCCGGCACATCCGACAGGCTGACGATCAGCAGGTTGCCGTTGTCGAGCACCCGATTGTAAAGGTGGAAAATCGCCTCTTCCCACTCTTTCCGGCCGGCAACGAGGTCGACATCATCAAGGCAGATCAATGCCTGATGTTCAAGGCCCGCCAATGCTTCTGGCCCAAACGGCAACAGCTCTTCGATGCTGACACAGACCGCACCCTGACCGCGACTTTCGGTGAAGTGACAAGCCGCCTGCAGCAGATGGCTTTTGCCGGTGTCGGCATCTCCACATACCACCACAACGGGAATGCCCCCACTGGCACTGCAGATGGACCTCAGGCGAGCGGCCGCATCGGCGTTGCGGTCACCGTGAAAATTGTCGAACCGCGCATCGTCCCGCAGTTTCACCCCGAGGACCATCTGAGAGGCACTCACTGTCGTTTCGCCCTCCACGCCCTTGCGCTCCACACCACCAGATAGTGGCCACCGCTGAAGATCGCCGATGCCGTCACCAGTATGATGCCAACATCACGGACCCAGGGCTGCATCGGGAGCCCGGCGAGCAGGATAATAATCGCGAGCACCACCAGGATCTGTACCAGCGTATTGAGCTTGCCGGGCAGGCTGGGTTCCATTTCAAACCGACCCACGCCGTAGTGAAAGGCCATACCACCGACCACAATCAGTAAATCTCTGCCAAGGACCAGCGCGAACAGCCATATTGGCAGCACGCCGTTGAGCGTAAGCATCAGGTAGGCGGTAATCAGCAGCGCCTTGTCCGCCAGCGGATCCGCAATGGCCCCCAGGCGCGACTTCCAGTTGAAATGCCGGGCCAGAAAACCGTCGAAGGCGTCGGTGGCCGCAGCCACAAAAAAAATAATCAGGGCCAGCCGGTACTGCGCCGCCAGCAGCGCCGCCGCAAACGGCACGATGAGCAGAATACGCAAGAACGTCAGGGCATTGGGTATCCATCGCCACTGTTGCGTCATTCGCAGGCTCCTTCTGCCGCTGGCTTACTCCCCGGCATCCGAACCGATTACCGACGCCGGCTGCCAGCGATAATGAAGAATCTCATAGAGGGATTCAAATGCTTCCTCTGCCTCTTCGGCATCGGCAAGCAGTGGTTGATAGGCAAACAGCGGGTCTGACAAAGGGTCTACCGGCTCGGCTTCTGGCTCGCCGGGCCCTGCAGCCGCTTCGGCAGGCCGGGACGCCTCACCAGCCGTGTTGTCAGTGTTGCTGCCGGGGTCGCCGCCGGCGTTTCGGCGCTCACTCTCCGATAAAGGAACAAATCGGGTGTCCAGTGCAATGTACTCCCGCAGCTGTTCCAGCTCACCGGAGAACGCCACCCGCAAAGTCAGCTGGTCACCGGCCACACGAGAGGCGTTAACGTCCTGAACTGGCGTGAGGTCGTCCAGTACATCCACGATGTTGCCGTAATCCTTCAGCGTCGCCACACCACTGATCACAATATCCACTTTTGGCAACTCATCGACATCGCCGGCGGCTACCGCATAGCGGCTGGCGAAAGCCTCGGCCCACAGCCCAATGACCTCTTCGGCCAGTTGTTGCTCAGTGTCGGCCGTCACGGACTGTTCGCCTTCGTCCATTCCCATACCGTCGAAGATCCAGCCAGCGCGCCACTGCCCACCGGAGCGGCTGACCCGAACGAGCGCCATCACATCATGGCCGATGTCTTCCGAGGACGATTTAACGCGGGAGGTAAACTGCCCCCAGATGTCGGAGAGCAATTCCCGGTCGCTGGCCATCGTTTCCGGCGGCAGGGTAATCGGCAGCCCGCGATCCAGCGCTGCCTGACTGAACGCCCGCGACCAGCGGGTATCACTGCCACCACCGGTCTGGTCTGTGGACCCCGAACGGGTCAGCAAAGTGCGGGAGCCACGCTCCTCCACCGCCACCCACGCCAGGGTCAATGGCCGGTTGGCGCCCCACACCGGTGCGTTTACCGACGCCAGGGCGTTGTTCACGCCGACCGCTCCGAAGGTCATTCGCAGCAGGTCCCCGCTGTTGCTGCGCAGTACCTGATAGGACTGCAACAGGGTTTCAGCATCACCAAGCAGCGCCCTCACGCCCTCATTATTAAGGACATCACGGCTTCCGGATACCCGGACAAACACTTTCGCCAGCCCATCGGAGTAGCCCTGGCTCAGCTCTGCCGGACTGGATCCGCGAACGGGGACCTCCACGGAGTAAAGCCCGGTCACCGTCACCGCGCTTGCGGGGGCCGCTACCGCCGCCAGCAGAACAGCGCTGACGAGCACCAGCCGTCGGATCATTTGCGCCGCCTGTGTCGAGATTCGTCCTGATAATGACATGAAACACCCTGCAATTCGCCTGAATGGCGCATAGGATACACCAAGGCCCAAGGCGTGAGTAGCTAACGGGGATTTCGGAAAATCAATTTGGAGCGCCACCTCTCACCTGTTAAAATCCGCCGCCTGACCCACTGGCCAAACGGTTAAGCACACCATGAGCGAACAGAAGCCCTCCCTCACCTACCGGGACGCAGGCGTTGATATTGACGCCGGAAACGAACTCGTTAACCGCATCAAGGACACCGCGGCTCGCACCCGTCGTCCCGAAGTGCTCGGAGGGCTCGGCGGTTTCGGCGCAATGGTCGCCATTCCCGCCGGCTACCGCGAGCCGGTTCTGGTATCCGGTACCGACGGCGTGGGCACCAAGTTACGCCTGGCCATGCAGCTGGGCAAGCACGACTCCATCGGGATCGACCTGGTGGCCATGTGCGTCAATGACCTGGTGGTTGGCGGTGCGGAACCATTATTCTTCCTCGATTACTACGCCACCGGCAAGCTGAACGTGGACGTAGCAACCCAGGTGGTTTCCGGCATTGGTGAAGGCTGCGAACAGGCCGGCTGCGCACTGGTCGGGGGCGAAACGGCGGAAATGCCGGGCATGTATGAGGGCGACGATTACGACCTCGCCGGTTTCTGTGTTGGCGTGGCCGAACGTAGCGAAATCATTGACGGCAGCCGGGTTCAATCCGGAGATGTGCTGCTGGCGCTGGGCTCATCCGGCCCCCACTCCAATGGTTACTCGCTGATTCGCAAGATCCTTGAGGTCAGTGATGCCGATCTAAGCCAGCCGATGGGCGATGCCACCCTTGCGGATGCGTTGATGGCTCCCACCCGCATTTACGTGAAGAACCTGCTGCAACTGATCCGCGAAGTGGACGTGCGGGCCCTGTCGCACATTACCGGCGGCGGGCTTCCGGAGAACATTCCCCGGGTGCTGCCGGACGGCACCGTGGCGGCCATCGACACCAACAGCTGGACACTGCCAGCGGTATTCCAGTGGCTGCAAAACGCCGGCGGCGTTGCCATTGAGGAGATGTACCGCACCTTCAACTGCGGCATGGGCATGGTGATTTGCGTGCCGGCCAATCAGAAGGACCTTGCCCTCGATACGCTCAGGGCGATGGGCGAGAACGCCTGGCAGGTGGGCGTGATCGAAAGCAGCGACGACGCCGCGGCGAAACCGGTGGTGCGTTACGCACCGGGGCTGCTCTCAGAATGAATGCAGATCCGGCTCCGCTCCCCCGTATCCTGATTCTCGCCTCCGGGAACGGCACCAACCTGCAGGCGTTGATCGACGCCAGCCGCGAACGTGATTTTCCCGGCCAGGTGGTTGCCGTGGGCTGCAACCGCCCCGGCGCGTTCGCTCTGGAGCGGGCGGCGCAGGCCAACATCGATACCTTCGTTGTCGACCACAAGAAATACGACTCCCGGGAAGAATTCGACGGCGCCCTGATGGCCGAAATTCGTCGACACAATCCGGACCTGGTGGTACTGGCGGGCTTCATGCGAATTCTTACCACTGATTTTGTGCGTGCGCTGCGTGGCTCTTTGCTTAACATCCACCCTTCCCTGCTGCCGCGCTACACTGGCCTCAACACCCACCAGCGGGCGCTGGAAGCGGGCGACGAGGTTCATGGCGTATCCGTGCATTTTGTCACCGAAGAGCTGGACGGCGGCCCGGTGATTGCCCAGGCCGAGGTTACGGTAGATCCGGACGACACTGCGGAGTCTCTGGCGCAGAAGGTTCAACTCAAGGAACACCTGCTGTACCCGATCGTTGTACGCTGGTTCTGCGAGGGTCGTATCCAGCTCGGCAGCGATTACGTTCTGTTCGACGGAGAACTGCTGCGCAAGCCGATGCGGCTGCCTGACGAGCGCGTTACTCATTAAACAGATTGTCATCCTCCGGTCTCGCGGCGCGAGCTACACTGTGCTCATCATGTAGCCTCGCGCAACAGGAGCGCCTTTATGCCCGCAACCGTTATACGTCGATATGCCATTGCAATCCTTGCAGGGGTTACGCTGGCGGCCAACGTTGCTGCGCAGGAGCCGGATGCCAAATCGCCGCAGCCCGAAACCCTCCCCTCAGCAGCGGAAAGCCAGACCCCGCCCCTGCTCCCCCTCAAAGTCAGCTACACCGCCGCAATGGACAAGGGCATCTCCCTCAACGGCAGCGCGACCCGCACCCTGGAAGAACGCGACGACGGTACGTGGATCTACCGCACCAAGGTCGACTCCTTTATTGCCGACATTGACGAATCCCTGACCCTTCGCTGGGTCGACAATCGGGTGGTGCCACTGAAATACCGTTATCGCCTGTCGGGCTTCCTGATTCGCAATCGCGAAGAAACCATCGACTTTGACTGGGAAACCGGCGTGGCGAGTGGCCATCATGAAGGCGAACGCTTCTCTCTGGAACTGGAAGCCGGCGCGCTGGACCCGATGGGCTACCAGCTCCAGTTGCACCAGGACATACGCGCGGGCAAGCGGCAAATGGAATATCGGGTGATCGACAAGGGTGACTACGATACCGACCGGTTCGCGGTGATTGATAAAGAAACGCTCAATACCAACCACGGGCCGGTGGAGGCGCTCAAAGCGGAAAAGGTACGGGACGATGACAGCAAGCGACAGACGCTGATGTGGTTCGCCCCGGACCAGGAGTATGTACTGGTACGGCTGCTACAGGTGGAACCCGACGGCAGTCGCTATGAAATCCTCATCAACGACGCGGAAATTCGCCGCTAACCTGCCTCAGCCCAGACCGCTTTGACTTCGTCTGCGATGATGCGCAAACCTTCCGCCACCCGCTCGTCGTCCTGGGAGTAAGTCACTCGGAGACACTCGTGACGGTGCTGCCAGCCATCCTCCGGCAACCCCGGAAAGAAGTAGTGACCGGACACCACCAGCACACCGCGGGCCTTCAGGCGCTGGTACAACTCCAGGCTGGTGATCGGCAGGTCGGGAAACCATAACCACAGAAACATGGCGCCTTCGGGCTTGTGGACGTACCAGTGGCAACTGTCCTCACCCATGGCCTCCCGGAACACCGCAACGGCCTTCTCCATCTTGGTCCGATAAAACGGGCACACTACATCACGACTTAGCGACAGGATTTCTCCCGACCTCACCAGTGGCTCAGCGATCATCGCGCCGAAACTGCCGGTCGCCAGATTCATGATGGCGTTGATCCCGGATAACGCCTTGATCACCGGTTCGGCGGCGATCACGATACCGGTTCGTGCCGCCGGCAGGCCCAGCTTCGAGAGGCTCAGGCACAGGATAATCTGCTCGTTCCAGGTTGGTGTTGCCTCCACGAACAGCAGGCTGGGAAACGGGGTACCGTAAGCACCGTCAACGATCAGCGGCACGTCGTGCTGACGGGCCAGTTGTTCGAGCCTTGCCAGCTCGTCATCGGTGATGACGTTCCCGGTGGGGTTGGTCGGGCGCGAAACGCAGATGGCACCGGTCTCACCGGTGACTTCGACCGCGTCGAAGTCCACCCGGTACTTGAATTCGTGGGCGTCGGTGAAGGATATATCCGGCTGCACCGCGCGGAACAGGTCCTGTTCGATACCGGCGTCGGCGTAACCGATGTATTCCGGCGCCAGCGGCAGCAGTATGTGCTTGCGATGCCCGTCGCCGTAGTCGCCGGCAAACATGTTGAACAGCATGAAAAAGGCGGCCTGACTGCCGTTGGTCAGGGCAATGTTCTCGGGCTTCAGACCCCAGCCATACTCTCGGTTCAGCAGGTCCGCCAGGGATGCAATGAATTGCTTTTCGCCCTGCGGCGGATCATAGACCCCCACCAGCCGGCGCATATCCGCCGGATTCCCGGTAATGTCCGTCAGGATCTCACGCACCCGCTGCTGGACCTCCGGAATGTGCCCGGGATTGCCGCCGCCCATCATGATCATGTCGTCGCCCGCGGCCAGCGCGTTGCCCAGATCATCCATCAAGGAAGTGATACCGGCATCGGCGGTGAATTTCCGGCCAAACGCTGAAAGCTTCATGAACCTTACCAATTCAACAGAGGATTACAGATATGAGTGTAGGCCAGTGCCACCGCAACCGCCGGCTCAGTCTCCGAGGGAGACCCCCAGGTTACTCACGCCGTCGTTCACTGCCCGCTGGCGCAGGCGCTCGACAAACTGACTGGTGGGTGTGCGCTGACGCTTCAGCTCAAGCACGAGATCCCGCTGAAATGCCTTGTCTTCTTTCATCAGCGGGTGCTGCTCCAACAATCGGACCAGCTCGTCTTCGTCGAGGTCTTCACCTTCCGACATCTCAACAAAATTCATAACAGTGGCCGTAGCCATACGGGCGGCATCGGTGGCCCGGTGCTTGCCGGGGTTCAGGCGGTTCAATAACGCCTGCTCGAGCAGCTGACAGAAATCGAATGCGGGGTAGACACCGTAGGCGTCGTAGGCGTTCACATCCGGTGACAACGTCTCCAGTTTGGCGAGAAGTTGCGGTATGGCCGCCTCAGAAGCATCTTTTTGCAGCATGTCCCAGGCCAGATCGAGGAGCTGGCGCATTTTGGCGCCGGTTTTCAGCTCAACGGCCTCCGCAAACAACGCATAGTTGGGAAACGAGCGTTCAGCCAGCGCCAGCAGGAAGGCGCATTCCCGCCAGCCCTGGAGTTGAGAGACTGCCTTGAGGAACTGGTTGGCGTTCATGTTTTCGGCAACGTGACACCGGTCTGGCCGAGGTATTTGCCGCCCCGGTCTTTGTAGCTGGTTTCGCAGATTTCGTCGGATTCGAAGAACAGCATCTGGGCCACGCCTTCGTTGGCGTAGATTTTCGCCGGCAGATTGGTGGTGTTGGAGAACTCCAGCGTAACCTGGCCTTCCCACTCCGGCTCCAGCGGCGTGACATTGACTATGATGCCGCAACGGGCGTAGGTGGATTTGCCCAGGCAGATGGTGAGCACGCTGCGGGGAATGCGGAAATATTCCACGGTGCGGGCCAGCGCAAAGGAGTTCGGCGGGATAATGCAGACGTCGCCGGTGTAGTTCACGAAGCTGTTTTCGTCGAAGTTCTTGGGGTCGACGGTGGCTGAGTGAACGTTGGTAAAGATCTTGAATTCGTTGCTACAGCGTACGTCGTAGCCGTAGCTGGAGGTGCCATAGGAGATTACGCGGCCCTTTTCGGTTTCACGGACCTGGCCGGCCTCGAATGGCTCGATCATGCCGTGTTCCTGGGACATCCGGCGAATCCACTTATCGGATTTGATGCTCATGGGTGAAGTCTCGTTTTCACTGGGAAAAATTGAGGCGTAGTTTACCTGTTCGTCGGGGGTCTGTCGAAGCCCTTCCATCTCCCGAACTTGGGGGCTTCGGGTGCAGGAAGGGCGGCCCAAAAACCGCTACGAGCACGTCCATGTGCGCTTCTCTCCGGCCGTCCATGGCCTCCGAGATTTTTGGTCCGCCCTTCCCGCCCCCTCGATCGAACTTCTGAGCGAGTGATCCGGACTATAAAAATCTAGTGCTCGGTTACGGATACGCTGGATATGGAACCACTCAGGTTGCGCTCTCTGGTTGACAGCTCAGCCCCGACTTTTCGGGCAATATCCCGGTAGCGGCGTGCCACTTCGGAGTCTGGTTCAGCCACAACGGAAGGCGTGCCGCCGTCGGTCTGTTCGCGGATGGTCATGTGCAGGGGCAACTGGCCCAGCAGTGTGGTGTCGTATTCTTCCGCAATGCGTTCGCCGCCACCGTGGCCGAAGAGTGGTTCTTCGTGGCCGCAGTTGCTGCAGATGTGCACGCTCATGTTCTCGACCACACCCAGCACCGGGATGTCGACCTTGCGGAACATTTCGATGCCTTTCTTGCCGTCCAGCAGGGCGATGTCCTGGGGCGTGGTGACGATTACCGCGCCGGTAACGGGCACTTTCTGGGCCAGGGTAAGCTGGATATCGCCGGTGCCGGGGGGCATGTCGACGATGAGGTAATCCAGTTCGTTCCACAGGGTCTGTTGCAGCAACTGCATCACCGCGCCGCTGACCATGGGGCCGCGCCAGACCATGGGGGTTTTCTCGGTGACCACGAAGGCCATGGAGTTGGCCTGCAGGCCGTGGGCGTCCATGGGTACGAAGTATTTGTTTTCACGGGTATCCGGGCGTTTCCCTTCGGGTACACCGAGCATCATGCCGATGTTGGGGCCGTATATATCGGCGTCGAGGATGCCCACTCTTGCGCCTTCGGCCTGCAGGGCCAGGGCGAGGTTCACGGCGGTGGTGGATTTACCGACGCCGCCCTTGCCGGAGGCGACGGCAATGATGTTTTTCACGCCGGGCACGGAGGGCAGGTCTTTCTGCACTTTGTAGGAATGGATCTTCTGACCCACGTGGACGGCGACGTCTTCGACCCCATCCACATTTTCCAGGGCGTTGCTGACCAGCTGTTTCAGGGCACCCGCTATGCCTTTCGAGGGATACGGCAACTCCACCATCAGGGTTACTTTGCCATTGTCGTCCGAACTCAGGGATTTAACCGCGCCCAGCTCGTAGAGATCCTTGTTGAGGTAGGGGTCACGATACTCGCGAACCGCCATTTGCAGCGCCTGCTCTGAAATCTGTGTCATCGGATTCTCCGGAATAAGCTAATGCTCGATTATGAGCACGGAAACAGGTGTTTCGGATGAAAAAAGTCTGGCCGGAAGGTATCATCTGTGCCCGTTTCTGACCATACGGAGTCTTTACCCGGATCAACGGCAGGCTCTGTGGACCTGATTAACGCCAAATCCTTATTCATTGAAGGTTCGGATACCAACATGACGCAAGCGAGTTCAAAGCAACAGCGCGATATTCTGGTGACCAGCGCCCTGCCCTACGCCAACGGGCCGATCCATCTGGGCCACCTGCTGGAATACATTCAGACCGACATCTGGGTGCGTTATCAGAAAATGCGCGGCCAGAACTGCTACTACGTTTGCGCCGATGATGCCCACGGAACGGCTATTATGCTCCGCGCCGAGCGCGAAGGCATTACCTCCGAGCAGCTGATTGATCGCATCCGCGAGGAGCATCAGGAGGATTTCAGCGGTTTCCATATCCGCTTTGACAACTACTACACCACACACTCCGAGGAGAATCGTCAGTTCTCGGAGTACATCTACCGTCAGCTTCAGGAAAACGGGCACATTGCGACGCGCAAGATTACCCAGTTTTTCGATCCCGAGAAGAACATGTTCCTGGCGGACCGGTTCATCAAGGGCACCTGCCCCAAGTGCAAGACCGAAGACCAGTACGGCGATAACTGCGAGGCCTGTGGCGCCACGTATACACCGGCTGAGTTGATCAATCCAAGGTCTGCCGTGTCCGGGGCCACGCCGGTTGAGAAGGAATCCGAGCACTATTTCTTCAAGCTGCCGGACTTCGCCGATTTCCTGGCCAAGTGGACCCGCAGTGGCGCGTTACAGACGCAGGTGGCCAACAAGCTGGCGGAGTGGCTCGACGCGGGCCTGCAGGAGTGGGACATCAGCCGCGATGCGCCCTACTTCGGCTTTGAGATTCCGGACGCCCCGGGCAAGTATTTCTACGTCTGGCTGGACGCACCCATCGGCTACCTCGCCAGCTTCAAGAACCTGTGCGTGCGGGAAAACATCGACTTTGAGCACTTCTGGAAGGCGGACTCCACAGCCGAGGTGTACCACTTCATCGGCAAGGACATCATCAATTTCCACGCGCTGTTCTGGCCCTCCATGCTGCACGATGCCGGTTTCCGCACGCCGACGGCCGTATGGGCCCATGGCTTTGTGACGGTCAACGGCAAGAAGATGTCCAAGTCCCGGGGAACCTTCATCATGGCCCGGACCTACCTGGACCATCTGAACCCGGAATACCTGCGCTACTACTTTGCAGCCAAGCTGACCGGTGGCGTCGATGACATGGACCTGAACCTGGAGGATTTTGCCGCACGGGTGAATTCCGATCTCGTGGGCAAGGTGGTCAACATAGCCAGCCGCAGCGCCGGGTTCATTACCAAGCGATTTGACGGGCAACTGGGGCAGATCACCGAGCATGACAAGCTGAAAGAGTTTATTGATGCCGGTCAGCAGCTCGAGGAATTCTTCGAAGCCCGTGAGTTCGGCCGCGCCATGCGCCGGATCATGGAACTGGCCGACATTGCCAACCAGTACGTGAACGACGAACAGCCCTGGGTCATTGCCAAGCAGGACGGGCAGGACGATAAACTGCAGGCCATCTGCACCAACGCCCTCAACATGTTCCACCTGCTGATGACGTACCTGGCGCCCGTGCTGCCGGAAACCGCAAAGGCGGCCGAGGCCTTCCTGAACGCCCGTCTGGATTGGAACAACCGCGGTGAACGCCTGGAGAACCACGGCATCAACAAGTTCAAGCCATTGATGAACCGGGTCGACATGGCGCAGATCGAGAAGATGCTGGATGCCTCGAAAGAAGAGCTGCCCGCAGCGACCGGAAAGCCGGCCGAGGCGGCCAACCTGGAGCCGGTGGCTGAGGAGATTGAGTTCGGCGATTTCGCCAAGGTGGATCTGCGGGTGGCCAAAATCGTCAAAGCCGAACACGTTGAGGGCGCGGACAAACTGTTGCGGCTGACGCTCGATATCGGCCATGGCGAGCGCAACGTGTTCGCCGGCATCAAATCCGCTTACAAACCGGAAGATCTCGAAGGCCGGCTGACGGTGATGGTGGCCAACCTCAAGCCACGAAAGATGAAATTCGGCATGTCTGAGGGCATGGTTCTGGCAGCCGGGCCGGGCGGCAAGGAGATCTTTATCCTGTCACCGGATTCCGGCGCTGCGCCGGGCATGCGGATCATGTAAGGCGCCTGCGCAATCAGAGTGTAACGGAGCAAGGCCAATGACCGAGTATTTGCTGATTCTGGTCAGCACCATTCTGGTGAACAACTTTGTGCTGGTTCAGTTTCTCGGGCTGTGCCCTTTCATGGGCGTGTCCGGCAAACTGGAGACCGCCATGGGCATGTCTCTGGCCACTACCTTTGTACTGACGCTGGCGTCGGTGTGCAGTTATCTGGCGTACACCTATCTGCTGGAGCCGCTGGACCTGGCGTTCCTGAAAACCATCACCTTCATTCTGGTGATTGCGGTGGTGGTCCAGTTCACTGAAATGGTGGTACGCAAGACCAGCCCGCTGCTGTATCGCGTTCTCGGCATTTTCCTGCCGTTGATCACCACCAACTGCGCGGTGCTTGGCGTCGCCCTGCTTAACCTCAACAAGAACAACAACTTCGTGGAATCGGTGTTGTACGGCTTTGGCGCGGCTGCCGGATTTTCCCTGGTGCTGGTGCTGTTCGCCGCCCTGCGCGAGCGCATTGCCGTGGCCGATGTACCCGTAGCCTTTCGCGGTGCCGCCATCGGCATGGTGACCGCCGGGCTGATGTCACTGGCGTTTCTGGGCTTTACCGGCCTGGTAGGCGTGTAACCCGGTGAAGGTTCTGGAGTAACGGTTTATGTGGACAAGCATTGTTATCGCGGTTGTTGTGCTGCTGGCGCTGGCGGTGGTGTTCGGTGGCCTGCTTGGCTTCGCTGCCGAGCGCTTCAGGGTGGAGGGGAATCCCCTGGTTGAACAGATCGATTCGCTGCTGCCCCAGACCCAGTGCGGGCAGTGCGGGTACCCCGGCTGCCGCCCCTACGCGGAATCCATTGCCGATGGCGGCCCCATCAACAAGTGTCCACCGGGGGGCGAGGGGACCATAAAGGCGCTTGCAGACCTGCTCGATGTGGAGCCGGAACCGCTGGATGCCGAACATGGCGTTGAGCAGGAAAAACGGGTGGCGGTGATCCGCGAAGACGAGTGCATTGGCTGCACCAAGTGCATCCAGGCCTGCCCGGTGGATGCCATTCTGGGGTCGGCAAAACACATGCACACCGTGATAGAAAGCGAGTGCACCGGATGCGATCTCTGCGTAGAGCCCTGCCCGGTCGACTGCATCGACATGATTACCATTGAGCCTGACATCCGTACCTGGACCTGGAGCCCGCCGCCGAGCGGGATCATTGCCACTGACCGGCAGGGGGCCAGCGCCTGATGACACAGCTATGGGATTTTGCCGGTGGCATTCACCCCGCGGAAAACAAACATCAGTCCACCACCCGGGCGATCCGTAATGCGCCGATGCCGGAACGGCTGATTCTGCCACTGCAACAGCACATCGGCGTGCCCGCCGAGGCCATCGTCGAGCCCGGACAGCATGTCCTGAAAGGCGAGAAAATTGCCGATGTCGTCGATGGCATGGGGGTGCCGGTACACGCACCGACCTCCGGTACGGTTGAAAACATTGCGCGCCTGCCGGTGCCGCACCCTTCCGGAATGGAAGACTGGTGCGTGATCCTTATTCCGGACGGCGACGACCGCTGGGGCGAGCGTACGCCGACACCGGATTACCGCAACCACGAACGGGCAGCGGTTCTCGATGCCATCCGCAATGCCGGTATTTCCGGGATGGGCGGGGCCGGTTTTCCCACCGACATCAAGCTGCGCCCGCCGAAAGACCGCAAAGTCAGCACGCTGATTCTCAACGGCGCGGAGTGCGAGCCCTACATCACCGCCGATGACATGAGCATGCGCGAGCGGGCCGATGAAATCGTTGACGGCCTGAAGATCATGGCCTGGCTACTACGCCCGGAACGCTGCGTGGTGGCCATCGAAGACAACAAGCCCGAAGCGGTCGCGGCCATGGTCAAAGCCACCGATGGCACCCAGATTGAAGTGGCGGTCATACCGACCAAGTACCCCTCTGGCGGGGAAAAACAGTTGATCCACGTTCTGACCGGCATGGAAGTGCCCAGCGGGGGCATTCCGGCGGATATTGGCGTCATGTGTCAGAACGTGGGTACCGCCATTGCTGTCGGCCGCGCCATTCTCAGGGGCGAACCGCTGATCAGTCGGGTCGTGACCATAACCGGGGAAGCGGTCGCCGAGCCCGGTAATCTCGACTCCCTGATCGGCACTCCGGTGACGGATCTGCTCGCTGCGGCCACCCTTCAGGAACCCCGCCTGCACCGCCTGGTGCTCGGCGGCCCCATGATGGGTTACACCCTGAACACGGCCGAGGTACCGGTGGTGAAAACCAGCAACTGCGTGATTGCCGCCAGCGCCCAGGAGTTGCCGGACCCCGCGCCGGAGCAGGCCTGTATTCGTTGTGGCATGTGCGCAGAGGCCTGCCCAATGGAGCTGCTGCCGCAACAGTTGTTCTGGTATTCGAAGGCTGGCGAATTTGAAAAGGCCGAACACCTGAATCTGTTCGATTGCATCGAATGCGGCGCCTGCTCCTATGTCTGCCCCAGCTCGATCCCCCTGGTTCAGTATTACCGGTTTGCGAAAGGCGAAATTCGTGTACAGCAGGCCGAACAGCTCAAGGCGGATCGGGCTCGTGAACGCTTCGAGGCCCGCCAGGCCAGGCTGGACCGGGAACAACAGGAGAAGGAGCTGCGCCGCCAGGAACGGGCCAAAGCGGCCGCTGAGGCTCAGGCGCGGAAGCAGGCGGAGGCCGAACAGGCCGCCGCGGAAACCGGAGCCCAGGACGAGCGTGCTGCAAAAGCCGCGCTGGTGCAGGAAGCCCTCGCCCGCAAGAAAGCGAAGACAACAGAAGCGGCCGCCGAGGCTCCGGATAAGGCCGAACTGGAAAAGCAGCTGGCCCAGGCAAAATCCAAACTGGAGACCATGCAGTCGATGCTGGAAGACGCCAGAGCGCAACAGGCCGATAACGTTGAGAAACTGGAGCGGGCGGTTGCAAAGAATCACGACCGGGTGACGCGAGCCGAGAAAGCGCTGGCGGACGCCAATGCGGCTGCCTCCTCCGCAACCCAATCCACCGATTAATGGACATCAGGGCCACCTTCACATGGCATTAGCACAGCAGTCCTCTCCCCACGCGCGTCACGCCCGGCCAACGTCCCGGGTCATGCTCTGGGTGATTCTGGCAGCCCTGCCGGGGCTGCTCATGCAAACCCTGTTCTTTGGCTGGGGTAACCTGATCAACGTGCTCTGGTGCATGCTTGTCGCCCTCGGGGCGGAAGCCGCCATGCTGGCGCTGCGCAAGAAGCCGCTGGCGTTTTTCCTGAAGGACAACACCGCCGCCGTGACTGGTTTGCTGCTGGGGCTATCCTTACCCCAGTTTGTCCCCTTCTGGGTCTCGGCCATTGCGGTGCTGTCAGCTATCGTGATGGCCAAGCAACTATACGGTGGGCTGGGCTCCAATCCGTTCAACCCGGCCATGGTCGGCTACGCCCTGGTGCTGATTTCCTTCCCGGTGGCTATGACCACCAACTGGGCGGAAGCCGGCATGCTGTGGCAATCCGCCCCCGGCTTCAGTGAGACACTCAGCATCATCGCCTCCGGCCAGCAAACGGCTGTTGACGCCTACACCATGGCCACGCCACTGGATGAATACAAACACAAAATTGCCAGCCACACCGCCACCGAAGTCCTGCAACACCCCACCTTCGGCGCCGGCGTGGCCCGCGGCTGGGAATGGGTCAACGCCGCGTTTCTTCTCGGTGGCGTGGTGTTGCTGGCACTGAAGATCATCACCTGGCACATACCGGTGAGCATGCTGGCCGGCATCGCGCTGATGAGCCTGGCCTTTGGCAGCAACCCGGACCAGCATGCCCCCCTGAGCCTCCACCTGCTCGCCGGTGGCACCATGCTGGGCGCATTTTTCATTGCCACTGACCCGGTATCCGCCGGGACCAGCCATCAGGGCAAGCTGATCTATGGCGCCGGTATCGGTGTTCTGGTCTACGTCATCCGCGCATGGGGTAATTACCCGGATGCCGTCGCATTCAGTGTGCTGCTGATGAATTTCGCGGTCCCCTTTATTGATCACTACACCCCGCCGCGCACCTTTGGCCATCACAAGGCCCGCCGCGGCCTTCCCGGCAGGACACAGGGGTAAGCCATGACAGCCATAGCAAAATCTGTTCGTCGCAGTGCCCTGGGACTCGGTCTGTTCGCCATCGTCACCGGCGGTACCATTGCCCTCACCCAGGTACTGACTGCCGAGCGCATCGCCCAGCAGGCGGCACGGGCCGAAGCCAAAGCGCTGTTCGAGATCATCCCGGAAAGCCAGCACACCAACGATCTGTTGCGGGACACGGTACTGCTGCCGCCGAGCGATCGGCTGGCCACGCCGGGGCCAGTGACTGCCTGGGTCGCCCGTGAGAATGGCCGCACCGTCGGGCTGATACTTCCCGCCGTGGCTCCGGATGGCTACAGTGGGGATATCCGCTTGCTGGTGGGTATTGATCCCGAGGGGCAGGTATTGGGCGTGCGGGTAACCAGCCACCGTGAAACACCGGGCCTGGGTGACCGGATCGAGACCAAGAAATCAGACTGGATCCGATCCTTCGACGGCCGCTCCCTCGGAGACCCCCGGCCGAACCGTTGGAACGTGAAAAAGAATGGCGGCGTATTCGACCAGTTTACCGGCGCCACCATCACCCCCCGGGCTGTTGTGAAAGCGGTGCAGAAAACCCTGGTCTATTTTCGCCAGAACCGGTCGGAAATACGCAAGATACTGAACGAACCACCGGACACCCGAGGTAACCCTCTGACCCCGGACGTCATTGCCGGCCAACAGCCAGAAGCGGAGCATTCCTGATTATGGCAACCAAAACCAACGCTGAAATCATCCGTGACGGGTTGTGGACCAACAACCCGGCCCTGGTGCAGGTGCTGGGTCTGTG
The DNA here is from genome assembly GCF_018424605.1 of Marinobacter lipolyticus. Lineage (GTDB taxonomy): Bacteria > Pseudomonadota > Gammaproteobacteria > Pseudomonadales > Oleiphilaceae > Marinobacter > Marinobacter lipolyticus_B. The sequence continues at coordinate 143,154 of NZ_QTKT01000009.1, forward strand.
CCCGCTACTGGCGGTGACCAGCACCGTCGTCAACGCCTTCGGGCTGGGGCTGGCGACACTGCTGGTGCTGATGGGCTCCAATCTGGCGGTCTCACTGATTCGCCACCTCGTCAGTGAATCCGTGCGCCTGCCGGCGTTTGTGATGATTATTGCCTCGTTTGTCACCTGTGCCGAGTTACTGATGCAGGCCTTTACCTATGAGCTGTACCAGATCCTCGGCATCTTCATTCCGCTGATCGTGACCAATTGCGCCATTCTGGGCCGGGCAGACGCATTCGCTTCCAAGAACGGTCCGCTGCCCGCGCTACTGGACGGCGTGATGATGGGGCTGGGCTTTCTTGCGGTGCTGGTGGTACTGGGCGGGCTCAGGGAGCTGATTGGCCAGGGTACGTTGTTTACCGACATGGATCTGCTGCTCGGGCCGGTGGCAGCAGACTGGGGGATCCGCCCGCTGGAAAACTACCCCGACGTGCTGTTCATGGTGTTGCCTCCCGGTGCGTTCGTAGGGCTGGGATTGTTGATCGCCCTGAAAAACGGCATAGACAATCACCGCGAGAAACGCCGCGAGGCCACTGTGGTCGAGCCGGTGGCTGCCGGTAGCAAGCGCGTGCGGGTAACGGGGCAGGTGTCCTGATATGAACCGGGATAAACGCACGGAAATCTTCGCGCGGCTGCGGGCCAACAACCCCAATCCGACCACCGAACTGAACTATTCAACGCCGTTCGAGTTGCTGATAGCCGTCATTCTGTCTGCCCAGGCCACAGACGTCGGGGTGAACAAGGCCACCGACAAGCTCTACCCTGTCGCCAACACGCCAGAAGCCATACTTGCGCTGGGCGTGGATGGCCTGAAGGAGTACATTAAGACCATCGGCCTGTTCAACAGCAAGGCAGAGAACGTGATCAAGACCTGCCGGGCATTGCTGGAGCATCACGGCGGTGAGGTACCGGACAGCCGCGAAGCCCTCGAAGCGCTCCCCGGCGTTGGCCGTAAAACGGCGAATGTGGTCCTCAACACCGCGTTCGGACAACCGGCAATGGCCGTCGACACCCACATTTTCCGGGTTTCAAACCGGACCGGCATCGCGCCGGGCAAGAACGTGCTGGAAGTGGAAAAACGGCTGGTCAGGCTGGTTCCCAGAGAGTTCCTGCTGGACGCCCACCATTGGCTCATACTGCACGGTCGTTACACCTGCACAGCGAGAAAACCCAAGTGTGGTGCCTGTCTGATAGAGGATCTGTGTGAGTTCAAGCAGAAGCGGGATTATCTGTAACGGCAGGCGCTGACGGGCGCAATAGCCCGCCAGCGCTCGCAATAGCAGGGCTTAACGCTGACCCAGCATCTTTTCCTTCAGGTCTTCCTGAGCGGGCTTGTCAGAGAGCCAGATGCCGAACAGCGCCTTCTTGAACGCGAGGTCACCGACGGTATCGCGAACTTCACCATTTTTCAGCACGCGCACGCCTTCTGACGGGAGGTAGACCAGGTCGAACACATCGCCTTCCTTGATCTCTTCCTCGAAGACTGCCATGAACTGGTCGACGTCACTCTGGATGGCAGACAGGTCGCCGTCGGTGGAACTTTCAAAACCTTCCAGGGTGGCTTCGGTCATGCGCTCGCTGGTGATCATTCCTGAAATGATGTGGAGGGTAATTGCCTGGGGTTCATCGGCATTAATGACCGCCTCACCATCGTCAATGGTTTCCGGCACGTAAAGACCGCCAACATACAGATCCATGAACCACTTGGAACGGGTTCCCGCACCATTCAGCTTGAGCTCGGTATCCATGGCGGAGTAGGTATCCGGCACATCCACGCCTTCAACCGTAAGGGCCGCAGCGGGTGCTGCCAGCGCAGCGGTAAGTACCAGTGAGGCAAAGCCTGTTGAGAGAGCCTTCTTCATCGTCCTTTCCTTATTCAGTCGTTATTATTGAGATTTTTCTCGTTTTTATACCGGGTTTCGACAGCCAATCCCTGCCCGGGAAACCATTCTAGCAGGGGGTACGAGCCACTTTGCGCAACCTGGTTCTCATTTGCGGATCTACTGAAACAGAAAAGCCGGCCATTATCCATGGCCGGCTTTCGGGACTGACGGGGCGTTGAGGCCTACTTGAACAACAGGTTGCCTGACAACCCCTCTTTCTCGAGAATCTCACGCAGTCGACGCAGTGCTTCCACCTGAATCTGGCGCACCCGTTCACGGGTCAAGCCGATCTCCTGGCCAACTTCTTCCAGGGTACTGACCGGGTAGCCCCGCAAGCCAAAGCGGCGTGAAAGCACCTCTTGCTGCTTGTCACTGAGCTGATCGATCCACTTCTCTACACAGGAGCACATGTTGTTGTCCTGCAGCAGGTCGGCCGGATCCGACGCTCCCTCATCCGCCACGGTGTCGAGCAGCGACTTCTCGCCACCGGCGCCAATGGGCGTATCCATGGAAGCCACACGCTCGTTCAGACCCAGCATGCGCTTCACATCGTCCACCGGCTTGTCGACCATACGGGCGATTTCTTCCGCCGACGGTTCATGATCCAGCTTCTGGGTCAATTCACGGGCGGCCCGCAGGTACAGGTTCAACTCCTTTACCACGTGAATCGGCAGGCGGATGGTGCGGGTCTGATTCATGATCGCCCGCTCGATGGTCTGGCGGATCCACCAGGTCGCGTAGGTGGAAAAACGGAAACCCCGCTCTGGATCGAATTTCTCCACGGCGCGGATCAGGCCAAGGTTGCCCTCTTCAATAAGGTCTAGCAGCGTCAGGCCCCGGTTGACGTAACGGCGCGCTATTTTCACCACCAGACGCAGATTGCTCTCGATCATCCGCTTGCGGCCGGACTCCTCGCCTTTTCGGGCAAGCCGGGCAAAATAGACTTCTTCTTCAGGGGTAAGTAGTGGGGAGAAACCAATCTCGTTCAGGTACAGCTGGGTAGCGTCGAGTTGTTTCTGACTGGTGAAGTAACGGCCCTGGGCCGGAATGCCTTCTTCAACTTCTGCCACCTCGGTGTCAGAAGCTTCCTTCTCGACCTTGTCTTCCGCCAGAAGCTGATCTTCTGCGTCTTCGATGTCGCTCACACGGTCAATGATAAGCTCGTCTTGATCTGCTGACATAATCTTGCCCCGCCTTTCAATCATCCTGGTTGTTCGCCCACGACTTCTTATTATTGCGGGCCCTTTCTGTATTCACTTGTTTTCAGGACATTAGCTATTGGCTGGTTACAACGGTTGTAACCGTTTTTCTTATTTTTCGTTGTCGGCTGTGTCTGTCAGTGCCGGGAACCTGTTGCTGGTCAAGGCTTCACGGTCAGCGTGGCGGCAGATAATGCGTGGGATCAACCGGATTGCCGTTCTTGCGAATCTCAAAATGCAATTTGGGTCGATCTGAACCGCTGCTTCCGAGCTCTGCGATAACCTGCCCGGCTTTTACGTCCTCCCCTTCGCGCACCAGAATCTTTCGGTTGTGAGCGTAAGCACTGAGATAGTGCTCATTATGGTTAACGATAATCAGATTACCGTAACCAAGCAATCCGCTTCCGGCGTAAACCACATTGCCACCGGCGGCTGCCTTCACAGCATCTCCCGGATTTCCTGCAATATCAACACCTTTATTGACTTTTCCGGACGTTGAGTAACCTGCAATTACGGTGCCAACGTGTGGCCAGCGCCAGTTGATACTGGCGACCGTCTGGGATTGCTGGGTCAACGCCGACGTGCGATCAGGCGCCTTCGACACCCTTGGCCGGGGTTCCGGCTTCGGAGGCGCCTTGGTCACTTGCCGCGCCGGCGGCGCCGTTACCGGTTTACGGGTATTGTGCGCCGTGGATGTGACAGTTCCGCGAACATCCAGTCGCAGGACCTGCCCGGCCCTCAGGGTCCAGGGTTCCCGCAGGCCATTGGCATTGCCGAGCTCCCGATAGTCCCGACCGTACCGCCAGGCTATGCTGTAGAGGGTTTCGCCCGGTTTGACCACATGTCGCCCCCAGAATACCGGCGGGTTGTAACGGTCATCCTGATAAATGGCGGCGGTGTTGCAACCGGTGATCAGTAGTGGACCAGCAAGCAGCGCAAGCAACAGTGAAATCGTGGTGGGCAGGCGGGCCAGCCTGCGGGACAACAGCTTACGCCGGGCACCAGGAGGGAACCGGAAACGGGCGCTATCGCCGGATTGGGGAGACCTACGCAAACATCTCACAGGTATAAAAACGGCCCCTTTATAAAATTTCCGTATGAAAAATACGACTGCGTCAGAAGTAATTGAAGTAACCCGCTAATATATTGCATATTTTGTGAGCAAAGCCAAGTTACTCGGCAGCCACGTCTGTTACCGCTTCACCCACATACGCTGTTCAAAAAGTAACACCTGCGCGGGTCACGTTCGGCTCCGCGAACCCAACCATTCAACGGCCAGCACCAGGGTAAAACCGGCTAGCGCCATACCAACCGCGAAGGCCACGTGGGGATCCAGCCCGGTCAACTCGGCGTAGCGATACGGGCTCACGCTGGCTTCGTTCAACGCCACCTGCTCACCTGAGCTGTTGGTCCGCCAGCTCAGGGTTTCTTTCCAGGGCCAGACCTTGTTGAGCGCACCGATCATGAACCCTGTCAGCAGCGCCAGCACAGGATCATGGTACCGGTGAAAAGCCCAGGTGATGACCCGCGCTATGGAAAGCAAACCGACCACGCATCCCATCGCAAACAACAGCAGAAGCCCCGCCTGCAGATTACCGATCGCCTCCAGCACCGGCGCATACATGCCGATGATGACCAGGATGAAACTGCCCGATATCCCCGGCAGGATCATGGCGCAGATAGCGAGCGCGCCGGCCCCGAGAAACACCGCGCCCGAGGGATCTACCTGCCCCGCCGGCAGCGTGGTGACCCACCAGGCGAACACGATGCCGGCGCACAGGGGCAGCAACAGGGCAGGCGCAACGCTACGCACCTGACGACCCACGTGCCAGACCGAGGCCAGAATCAGTCCGAAAAAGAAACTCCAGATGAGGATCGGATAGGTTTCCAGGGCATAACTGATCGCCGAGGCCAGCGTGGCGACGCTTACCAGCACGCCGGCCAGCAGACACACAAGGAAGTTACCATCGCAGCGCCACCAGAATCCCTTCACGTCGCCGCGAAAAAGCTGGGTAACCACAGCGCCGGGCACCGAGTTGATGGCCTCCAGCAAGCGGAAATAGATACCGGTAATGAACGCGATGGTGCCGCCGGACACCCCAGGGACGATATCGGCTGCGCCCATACCGATTCCGCGCAGGAAAACGGCAAACAGACGATGCTCGCGGGAGGGATCAGTCACCGGATTACCCCGCCAAGAAGCGGCACAAAATTAACGGCTTCGATTCGTGTTGTCTCAAAACTGTCGCCGCGCCGGACCATCTTCACCAGGGTTTGTTCGCTCTCCCCCACCGGGGCGACGATCACCCCGCCGTCCGCCAGCTGGACTTTCAGTTCCGCCGGAACATCCTTCGGTGCCGCCGTCAGCATGATGCCATCAAACGGGCCTTTTTCCGGCCAGCCCATACCACCATCGGCGTGTTTCAGCAGAGTGTTACGCAGGTTCAGTTGACGCAACCTGTCGCGGGCCCGGTCCTGAAGCGGCTTGATTCTCTCGACGCTGAAGACCAGATCCACCAGATGAGCCAATATTGCCGTCTGGTAGCCAGACCCGGTGCCCAGTTCCAGCACCCGTGTCGGATTATGCTGCATCAGGATTTCCGTCATTCGGGCGACGATATAAGGCTGTGACAGTGTCTGACTGTAGCCGATCGGCAGGGAGGTATCTTCGTAAGCCCGATGGGACAGGGCTTCGTCCAGAAATATGTGGCGCGGCACATCGCCCATAATGGCAAGTACCCGCTCATCCTGGATGCCCGCTTCTCTCAAACGCTGGATCAGCCGCAGGCGGGTTCTGCGAGAGGTCATGCCGATACCCTGGAGTTCCGCGACCATCAGCGCACCTCCCCGGCATTCACTTCCTCGACCCAGTCGCGCAGCGGCGACAGTGCTTCGTGACGGGTCATGTCCACATGCACGGGGGTAATGGATACATAATTTTCGCGGACCGCATGGAAATCGGTTCCCGGCCCGGCATCACTGCCTTTTCCGGCGGCACCAATCCAATAGCGTTCCTTGCCGCGCGGACAGGTCATGGGAATCGCCCCTTCGGCACGATCGCGATGGCCCAGGCGCGTCACTCTGAAACCGGCGATCCGTTCCCAGGGCACGTCCGGCACATTCACGTTCAGGATACAGCGCGGGCCAAGGACCAGTGGCTTCTTCCCTTCCAGCAGAATCCTGACTACCCGGGCTGCTGTCTCGTAGTGGAAGCGCCCTTCGTTAACCAGGGAGACGGCAATGGCCGGCAACCCCAGATTGCGACCCTCGGTCGCCGCCGCGACCGTGCCGGAATAGATGATATCGTCGCCCAGATTGGCGTGGGTGTTGATGCCGGACACCACGCGGTCAAACGGCTGTTCAAACAGCCCGTTCACCGCCAGATGAACGCAGTCGGTCGGCGTTCCATCCACGGAACGGAAGCCGTTCGGATGCGTCTCCACCGTCAAGGGCCGGTTGAGTGTCAGGGCATTGCTGGCTCCGCTGTGGTCGCGATCCGGGGCAACAACCTGCAGATCGCCGATCCCCGAGAGCCCCTCATACAACGCCTGAAGACCCGGTGAATGAACACCGTCATCGTTGGATAACAGTATGCGCACAATTTTCTCCGCTAGCCTTTTCGTTCCGGGTCATCGCATCTGTCACCAGATTGCCTGCCCGGATATTTTTTATTCGGGGTTCGATGCCCCTTCTCGCAACTCAAAAACGTCTGCCAATATCGTGGTGGCGTATTGTCCCGGCGCCAGCCAGAAATCGATCCGTAATACGTCCGCCTCAAGCCATTGCCAATGCAGCTGCTGTGGTATGGCGACGAGCGGGCGGCGCTCCGGTTTCATCCGGGTTTTCGAGAACAACGCCTCCAGTCCGGGCGCCTGCGCAACCACTTCGCGCTCCAGTGCACCCTGTACGGCCACCGCTTCGGTGCCGCCATCCCCCCACAGAGGACCTGTAACCTGAGGCATCGGCTCCGGGCCGCTCCCCGGCTCACCGTCAAGGAGCTCGCGCCAGTTACCCTCGACGACGCGCAGCCCCAGCACCTCATTGAACAACCAGGAGCGCGCGGCAGAAAAGTACAATACGTTTTTACTGTCCTGACTGCCAGAGCTACGCCGCCCGCGCCCACCCTTTTTGCCGCCTTTGCGACCTGGCCTGTTGAGCGTTGTGGGGTCCAGAGTCAGGGCGCGATCCAGATTGGCGCCATGACGACCAAAGCGCTGCGGGCCAAAGTAGTTCGGAGCGCCGGAGACCGCCAGCTCCGACAGCGCCTGGTCTATGGCTGCGGGCTCGCCGGCCACATCACGCAGAGTAATCTCAAACCGATTGCCCCGATGATCGCCACGGCGGAGCTTGCGCGGTGACCGAATCCAGGCCAGAACCGGCCATCGCTCGCAAACCCGCGCGACAAAGGCCTCATCGCCGGCGTCCATGCCAGGGCGGTAGAGACTGAACCACTGCCGGGTCACGGCGTGGCGGTCTTTCAGCCCGCAAAAGCCCACATCGAAATGACGACAACCGCTCAGCGACGCCAGCTGGCGCGCCACATACTCGGTGTTGTCGCCGCTCTTCTCCAACTGCAGGCAAAGGTGTTCGCCGGCGGACGGCGCATTCGCAGGCTCTTCCTCGTCCGGAAACCCCGCCAGTCCGAGGTCTTCAAAGACTCTGAAGTCCTCCGGCGTTCTTTTCAGCTCCGCCGCTGCAACCCGGCCTCCGCGAGAGGTTGGCCAATCAAGCCGCCAGGTGCCGGATGCCTGCGTCGGATCGCTCACAGGGCCACCGGCTCAAGCAGACAGATAGCCTGGCAGGCGATGCCCTCGCCACGGCCCGTAAAACCCAGACGTTCCGTGGTGGTCGCCTTGACACTGACCCTGCTGGCCGGAACACCAAGATCCTCAGCGATATTGAGTCGCATCGCTTCAACATGGGGGGCCATTTTAGGGGCCTGGGCAACGATGGTGGTGTCGACGTTAACAACGCCGTACCCTTCCTCCTGAATCCGGGCCATTACCCGCCGTAGCAAATCCCGGCTGTCCGCGCCTGCCCATTCCTCGCTGGTATCCGGAAACAGGTGCCCGATATCCCCCAGTGCCAGGGCGCCAAGCAGAGCATCCGCCAACGCGTGCAACAACACATCGCCATCGGAATGGGCTTTTAATCCCTGGTTATGGGGCACACGCACGCCCCCGAGGGTCACAAAATCGCCTTCGCAAAAGGCATGGACATCAAAGCCCTGACCAATACGCATAGGTGCTGTTCCCGAAAAAAAGTGCAGGAAAATTCAGAGTTGGCTGAGGATGAATCCCGCCAGTGCGAGATCCGCAGGCACGGTCACTTTGATGTTGTCGGGCCGCCCCTCTACCAGTAGGGGTATGTTACCTGAAAACTCCACGGCGGAGGATTCATCTGTGACCGGAAGTCCTTCATTCAGCGCTTGCCGCAGTGCGTTTGCCAGAACCGAGTAGCGGAACATCTGGGGCGTCAACGCGCGCCATAGCTGGCGGCGATCCACGGTTTCCACCACGTTCAGGGTACCTGCGGGATCGCTTCGCTTGATGGTATCCGCGATCGGTGCCGCCAGCAGGCCACCGACCTCGTGGTGTTCCAGCCGCGAGATGAGGCGGCCCAGATCATCCGGATGCAGGCACGGACGGGCCGCGTCATGTACCAGGACCCAATCCTCCGGTGCGGCCCGACCGGACAGCGCATCCACTGCCGCCAGAACCGAATCGGCACGCTCTGAGCCACCGCGACAGGCGTGTATGCGGGAGTCCTTGCTGGCCTCGGTGGACGACCACCAGGAGTCCGCCTCATTGAGTGCGACCACACAGCCGGCAAAGGGCGCAGCGCTCAGCGTTCTGGACAGGGTGATGTCGAGGATAAAGCGTTGGTCAATCTTCAGGTATTGCTTGGGGCATTCAGCTTGCATGCGCTGACCGATGCCAGCGGCGGGGACAATCAACCAGAAACGGGGGGGCGCCATTGGAACCGATCAGTTTTCCACGACGAGGAAGAAAGTTTCGTCTTCACGGATCAGACCGAGATTCATCCGAGCACGCTCTTCAACGGCACCCTGTTCGTTGCGCAGGTTGCGGACCTCGGCGTATAGGCGTTCGTTGCGAACCGCCAGCTCGGCATTTTCTTCACGTTGCTCAGCGATGGATTGCTCCAGGGTCCAGACCTGCGCAAAGCTGCCCTCCCCGATCCACAGGCGAACCTGCAGCAGGAGTATCAGCACAGCCATGATGGACCAAAGCAACTTCATTGCTCATTCCGTTTCGTGAAAGCCGAACAAAAAATCAACATCGGATGTTGAGTATAGACGTTAGAGTAGATTAACAACAAATTCTGCTAAATGATTGTGTAAAAAGGCCACCGTGACTGAATTTTCATTCAGAACACGATGGCCTTAACATTTTGTTACCTGGAATCGGGGCTAATGCAGGTAAAAAATGCCGCTGACCGGGTTCAGCCCTGGCCCTTGATTTCAGTCAGCCCGCGGTAAGGCGCCTTACCTTCCAGAGCCTCCTCGATGCGCAGCAGCTGGTTGTACTTGGCCACACGATCAGAGCGGCACAGAGAACCGGTCTTGATCTGACCCGCACAGGTCGCCACGGCCAGGTCAGCAATGGTGGTGTCTTCGGTTTCTCCGGAACGGTGAGAAATCACCGCCGTGAATCCGGCATCCTGGGCCATCTTGATGGCGTCCAGGGTCTCGCTCAGGCTGCCGATCTGGTTGAACTTGATCAGAATGGAGTTGCCAACGCCCTTGTCGATCCCCTGCTTGAGGATCTTGGTATTGGTGACAAACAGGTCGTCACCCACCAGTTGAACCTTGCTACCCAGTTTGTCGGTGAGAATCTTCCAGCCGTCCCAGTCGCTCTCGTCCATGCCGTCTTCGATGGACACAATCGGATAGCGCTCGCACAGGCCGGCCAGGTAGTCAGCGAAACCTGCAGAATCAAAGCTCTTACCTTCACCGGACAGCTGATACTGGCCATCCTTGAAGAACTCGGAGGAGGCACAATCCAGAGCCAGAGTGACATCGCTGCCCAGTTTGTACCCGGCTTTCTCTACGGCTTCCTGAATAACCGCCAGCGCGGCTTCGTTGGACGGCAGGTTGGGAGCAAAACCGCCCTCATCACCCACCGCGGTGTTCAGGCCCTGTGACTTCAACACTTTCTTCAGGCTGTGGAAAATCTCCGCGCCGATGCGCAGGGCTTCGCCAAAGCTTTTTGCAGCCACCGGCTGAACCATGAATTCCTGGATATCGACGTTGTTGTCTGCGTGCTCACCGCCATTCAGGATATTCATCATCGGCACCGGCATGGAGAACTTGCCGGACGTGCCGTTGATGTCGGCAATGTGCTCGTACAATGGCTTGCCCAGAGAGATTGCCGCTGCCTTGGCGGCAGCCAGAGACACCGCAAGAATCGCGTTTGCGCCGAGGTTACCTTTGTTGTCGGTACCGTCCAGCGCCAGCATGGCGTTGTCCAGGCCACGCTGATCCGCGGCGTCTTTGCCGACAAGCGCGTCACAGATCTTGCCATTCACCGCCTCAACGGCCTTGCGAACACCTTTGCCAAGGTAGCGGGACGCATCACCGTCACGAAGTTCCAGCGCTTCGCGGGAGCCGGTGGAAGCACCTGATGGCGCACAGGCGCGGCCCAGCGTGCCGTCCTCAAGAATCACGTCCGCTTCTACGGTGGGGTTACCGCGTGAATCCAGAACCTCACGGGCTTTGATGTTGGCAATCTTGGTCATTCTTCTGGTTCTCCAGGTTTTCAATGTCTTAAAGGTTTTAACTCGTTGATTCGTCCAAAGCAGGTGGGGGATGGCTTTCCGAAACTGTGCGGAGCCATGGATGGCGGAGCCCAAGCGTCACATGGACGTGCCGCAAGGAGCGTGTTTCGGAAAGCCATCCCCCACCTGCTCGTACTCCTGAACAGGACAAAAACGAACACCGCCAATCAGGCGGTGTCGATAGGTTTAAAGCTCTTAACAAGATCATCCACTGCTTTGACCCGCTGGAGGAATGGCTCCAGCTGGCTCAGGCGTAGGGCGCAGGGGCCATCGCATTTGGCCTGATCCGGGTCCGGGTGGGCCTCGAGGAACAGGCCCGCCAGCCCCTGGGACATACCCGCCAGCGCCAGGTCGGTGACCTGGGCGCGTCGGCCGCCGGCAGAATCCGCTCGCCCGCCAGGCATCTGTAGGGAATGAGTCACGTCGAACATCACTGGCACGTTCATCGACTTCATGATGCCGAAGCCGAGCATATCAACCACCAGGTTGTTGTAGCCGAAGCTGCTGCCCCGCTCGCACAGGATGATCTTATCGTTACCAGCCTCTTCGCACTTGGTGATGATGTGCTTCATTTCCTGGGGCGCCAGGAACTGGGCCTTCTTGATGTTAATCACCGCACCGGTTTTGGCCATGGCCACCACCAGATCGGTCTGACGGCTCAGAAACGCCGGCAGCTGGATGATGTCGCACACCTCGGCCGCTGGCGCGGCCTGAGCCGGCTCGTGAACGTCGGAAATAATGGGTACACCGAACTTGCTCTTGATGTCCGCCAGTATCTGTAAGCCTTTTTCCAGACCCGGGCCCCGGAACGAATTCACCGAGGAGCGATTGGCCTTGTCAAAGGAGGCTTTGAACACATACGGAATGCCCAGCTTGCCCGTGGCTTCCACATAGGCCTCGGCCACTTCCATCGCCAGTTCAGGCGATTCAAGAACGTTCATGCCGCCAAACAGCACGAAGGGCTGATCGTTGGCAACGTCTATGCCGGCGACATTGACCGTGCTCTGAGCCATGATCAGAATTCCTTTTTACGGGCCAGCGCTGCCTGGACAAAGCCCTTGAACAGGGGGTGACCGTCACGTGGCGTTGAGGTGAATTCCGGGTGGAACTGGCACGCCACGAACCACGGATGGTCCGGAGCCTCAACCACTTCCACCAGGCGACCGTCGGTGGATCGACCGGAGATCTGCAGGCCAGCTTCTTCCAGGTTCGGCAGGAAGTGGTTATTCACCTCATAACGGTGGCGATGACGCTCACGGATCGTTTTCTTGCCATAACAGTTGGCGATGGTCGAGCCATCTGTCAGTACGCAATCCTGAGCACCCAGACGCATGGTACCGCCCAGATCCGACTCCTCAGTACGCTCTTCTGTGGCACCGCTGGCGTCCAGCCACTCGGTGATCAGACCCACCACAGGCTCCGGCGTATGCTCGCGGAACTCGGTGCTGTGCGCATCTTTCAGGCCGGCCACGTTGCGGGCGTACTCGATAACAGCTACCTGCATACCCAGGCAGATACCCAGGTAAGGCACTTTGTTTTCACGGGCATACTGCACCGTGCGGATCTTGCCTTCCACACCACGCTCACCGAAACCGCCGGGCACCAGGATGGCGTCTGCGCTCTCGAGCGCGCCGGTACCATCACGCTCAATGTCTTCGGAATCGATGTAGTTGATGTTTACCTTGGTGCGGGTCTTGATGCCGGCATGAAGTAACGATTCGATCAGAGACTTGTAGGCCTCCAGCAACTCCATGTACTTACCCACCATCGCGATGGTGACTTCGTTTTCGGGATTCATCAGCGAATCGACCACTTCATCCCACTCGCTCAGATCCGCCGGGCGGGCGTCGAGATTGAAGCGCTCAATGACCAGCTGATCAAGTCCGTATTCATGGAGCATGCGGGGGATGGCGTAGATCGACTTCGCATCCTGCAGAGGGATGACCGCACGCTCTTCCACGTTGGTGAACAGGGCAATCTTGCGACGGGAACTGGCATCCACTTCGTGCTCGGAGCGGCACAGCAGGATGTCCGGCTGCAGACCGATGGACCGCATTTCCTTCACCGAATGCTGGGTCGGCTTGGTCTTGATTTCGCCGGCGGTCGCGATATACGGAACCAGAGTCAGGTGCATGAACAACGCACGCTGGGCACCCACCTCCACCTTCAGCTGACGGCAGGCCTCAAGGAACGGCAGTGATTCGATGTCACCCACTGTACCGCCGATCTCGATCAGCGCAACGTCGGCTCCGGCGGCACCTTCCACCACCCGACGCTTGATCTCGTCAGTGATATGAGGAATCACCTGCACGGTACCACCGAGGTAATCGCCGCGACGCTCCTTGCGGATAACTTCTTCGTACACCCGGCCGGTGGTGAAGTTGTTGCGCTTGCTCATCGGGGTACGAATGAAGCGTTCGTAGTGGCCCAGGTCAAGGTCGGTTTCCGCGCCGTCTTCGGTAACAAAAACTTCACCGTGCTGGAACGGGCTCATGGTGCCGGGGTCCACGTTGATATACGGGTCCAGCTTGAGAATAGTGACCTTCAGGCCGCGTGCCTCGAGGATCGCAGCCAGTGAGGCTGATGCGATACCTTTCCCCAAGGAGGACACGACACCGCCGGTGACGAAAATATAACGCGTCATGCAGATTCCGTGATTTGTCTGGTTCGGTGAAGGAGGGAGATTGTCATCTCAAGATGGGACGCCAGACTACCAGAAAGCCCCCTCTGACTCAATCACATTCCCGCTCCACAACGATGCGCCAGCCAGCGGCCGGGGCCTCCCCACAGTATCTGTCGGAAAGCCACAAATCGCCAACCGCAACCAACTCCCCCTCGCCCTCAGCTCCCTCGAAAACCAGCGGGATACAAGGCCTCTCCCAAGGTGGCACACGCTGCGCCTGCAGCCATTTTTTCAGTGATGTCGACGGCCCGCCCACCCGCGGCCGGATGCGCTCACCCCCCTGCCTCGTAGATATCCGTATTGGCGGCGGCGGGCACTCTGGGGTAGCTGCGGATAACAGCTTCAAACGCCAGTTGCCGATCACCACTGGCGGGCCGGGACGCAGGGGTTGCGGTGCCACCTCGAATCCGCCCCCATCCGGCACCAGATAGATCCAGCCGTGAAAGCGGCGCAGGCAATAGCCATCGCCGCGGAATTCCGGCTCCCGGTCCGGCGCTGCCAGCAGCAGGTCACGGATCACCTGCTCCCAGTTGGCAACGGCGGGAAACGGGAAGCCTCGGCGGGTTATCCACCAGTGCAGCAGGTTCTTCTGTTCGGCATGGCTCAACCCCAGCATCTGGGCAACTCGCAGGCGCCCCTCGCCGCCGGCAACCGACGCGTAATGAATCTGTGCCAGGGATGCGGCCAGCTCTTGCTGTTCCGCGCAGGCGTGGGCGCTGTGGGAGAGGCGTTTGATCAGGGAGGGCCAGCGCGATTTCAGCAGTGGCATAACCGAGTGACGCAGAAAATTCCGGTCGAAGGTCTGGTCGGCGTTACTGGGATCTTCGATCCACCGCAGGTCAGCCTGCTGCGCCCAATCGCAAATCTGTTGCCGACTGAACGCCAGCAATGGCCGGTGCAATTGCCCATGGCCAATCGTGCGGGTGGACGGCATGCCGGCGAGCCCACCGACACCGCTGCCCCGCAACAATCGAAACAGCACGGTTTCGGCCTGGTCGTCGCCATGGTGGGCCATCAACAACAGGTCGTCGGCCTGCAGAACCCGTTCGAACACGCCATAACGGGCGTGGCGGGCCGCTTCTTCCACTCCACCTGCCGGTGAGCCTGTGTGTGCCCCAACGGTCACCCGCTCGACGTACAGGGGCACATTCAAGCTCTCACACAGGTTGCGACAGAAGCGCTCCACATCATCCGCATTGGTCTGTAACTGATGATTGACGTGAATCGCCCGGATAGTGCGATCGGCGCTGCAAAGACGGGATACAACGTGAAGCAGCAAGACAGAATCAAGGCCACCGCTGAGGGCGACCCACACCTGCGTAGCATCCGGGAGGTGCCTGACCGACTCACTCAGGGCCGCCGGCCAGGTGAAGTCCGGGGCGGATTTACCGCCCGGTGTCATATCGTGTCAGCCGCTCATAACGGCGGGACACCAATTCATCGACGGGAAGGCGACTCAACTCTGCGACGCCTTTTTTCAGGGTGTCACGAAGCGATTCGGACATCTTTTCCGGGTTCCGGTGGGCACCACCCAGCGGCTCCCTGATCACGTTGTCCGCCAGCCCCAGGTCTTTCAGGCGATCGGCAGTCACCCCCATGGCTTCGGCAGCCTGGGCAGCGTATTCCGCACTCTTCCACAGAATGGAGGCACAACCCTCGGGAGAAATTACCGCATAGGTCGAGTACTGCAGCATATTCAGTTGGTCACACACGCCAATGGCCAGCGCACCACCGGAACCACCCTCGCCGATGACCGTGGAAATGATAGGGGTTTTGAGGCGCGACATAACCGCCAGATTGAAGGCAATCGCCTCACTTTGACCACGCTCCTCGGCACCAATGCCAGGATACGCACCCGGTGTGTCGATAAACGTCAGGATCGGCATGCGGAAACGTTCAGCCATTTCCATCAGGCGCAGCGCCTTACGATAGCCCTCCGGCCGCGGCATACCGAAGTTGCGCTTGACCTTGTCACGCACTTCCCGGCCTTTCTGGTGGCCGATGACCATGACCGGCTTGTCGTCCAGGCGCGCGGTGCCGCCGACAATCGACAGATCGTCCGCGTAACGGCGATCGCCGTGCAGCTCGTCAAAGTCGTCGAACATCATTTCGATGTAATCAAGTGTGTAAGGACGGCGGGGGTGACGGGCGAGGCGCGCCACATCCCAGGGCTGCAGGTCGGAAAAAATGCTCTCCGTCAGACTGACGCTCTTGTTCTTGAGCCGGTTGATCTCATCGGAGATGTTGATATCGGTGTCGTTACCCACCATGCGAAGCTCTTCGATTTTCGCTTCCAGGTCGGCAATGGGTTGTTCGAAATCCAGATAATTAGGGTTCATGATGTTCCATCATTTGATTGCCAGACGGAAATTTCATCCCGCCAAACCAGAATTTTGGACAAAGATAACAGCGCCCGGACCATGGCTAAAGCGGACATTGGTATGAGACCGCGTTCCGACAAAACGGTAACTTATCAATATGTCAGCTGATGAACCAGACCAAACCTTGCCGGATTACCTCAATCATAGACCAGTTCTACGGCCCGGTCGCCCATCAGGTAGCGAAGTTCCAGTAACAGGTCGTCATCTGGCTGAACTCTCCACCCTTCTCCCAGTTCTATGCGGGTTCTGGCGTCGTTGCTGCTGTACTCAATCCACACCGGGCTGCCTTCGCAACGGAACGGCCTGAGGGTATTGTCCAGTTTGTCGAGCAGGCCGTTCTGCAGCTGATCGGCGTGCAGCGACAGCCGCAGCCCGCGGCTGAACTGCTGGCGTGCGGTGCCCACATCCATCACCGAACTGACCCGCATCTTCATCTGCCCGGAGTAGTCGTCATGGCTGACCTGCCCCTCCACCACGATCACCTGATCCGACTGCAGCAGTTCCCGGTTCTCAAAGAAGGCTTCCGAGAACAGAGTAGCCTCTATGCGGGCACTGCGATCGTCGAGGGTGATAAAACACATGGTCGATCCGGTGCGGGTCTTCATGGTGCGCTGGGCAACCACCAGACCGGCTACCCGCTGGGGCGACTTGTTGGGCTTAAGATCCGCAATGGACGAGCGCACGAAGCGGCGCACTTCACGCTCGTATTCATCGAACGGATGGCCGGTCAGGTAAAGCCCCAGGGTATCCTTCTCACCCTTCAGGCGCTCTTTCTCCGGCCATTCCCTGACGTGGGCCACATCCTCGTAGGGATCGGTGTCGCCACTGGCCTCCAGGGTTTCGCCGAACATGTCCATCATACCCACGGCGTCGTTGCGGGACTGCTGACCCGCCTGCTGAACCGCCTTGTCAATGCTGGCCATCAGTTGCGCACGACCGGCACCCAGCTTGTCCATCGCACCGGAGCGAATCAGCGCTTCCATCGCCCGCTTGTTGACCTTTTTCGGGTCCACCCGGCGGCAGAAATCAAAAATGTCCTGGTAGGGCTCGCCATCGCCCCGCCCTTCCACGATGCTCTGGATCGGACCCTCGCCGAGTCCCTTGATGGCGCCCAGACCATAAACAATCTGGCCTTCGTCATTAACGGTGAAGGTGTATTCGGAACGGCTGACATCCGGCACCAGCAGGTCCAGCTTCATGTTCCGGCACTCTTCCACCAGCGTGACCACTTTGTCGGTATTCTGCATATCCGCAGTCAGTACCGCCGCCATGAATTCCGCCGGAAAATGGGCCTTCAGCCACAGCGTCTGGTAAGACACCAGGGCGTAGGCTGCCGAGTGGGATTTGTTGAAGCCGTAGCCCGCGAACTTTTCCACCAGGTCGAAGATGTTCTCCGCCAGGGTCTTGTTGATGCCATTATTCTCGCAGCCATCCAGAAAGATCTGCTTCTGCTTGGCCATCTCCTCAGGTTTTTTCTTACCCATGGCCCGGCGCAGCATGTCCGCGCCACCGAGGGTGTAGCCCGCCATCACCTGGGCGATCTGCATGACCTGCTCCTGGTACAGGATGACCCCGTAGGTGGGCTCCAGTACCGGCTTCAGGCCTTCGTACTGATAATCCGGATGGGGAAACGACATCGGCTGGCGCCCGTGCTTCCGGTCGATAAAGTCGTCCACCATGCCCGACTGCAGCGGGCCCGGGCGGAACAACGCCACCAGTGCGATCATGTCCTCGAGGGAGTCGGGCTGCAGGCGACGGATCAGATCCTTCATGCCGCGGGATTCCAGCTGGAACACCGCGGTGGTCTCCGCCTTCTTGAGCATGTCGAACGAGGGCACGTCGTCCAGCGGAATCTCATTGATATCCAGCGGTGCCAGGCCGCGCTTCTCACGGCGCGGGTTGATCATCTTCAGGGCCCAGTCGATGATGGTCAGGGTGCGCAGGCCGAGGAAGTCGAATTTCACCAGACCGGCGTCTTCCACGTCGCCCTTGTCGAACTGGGTGACCAGGCTGCCACCCTCATCGTCGCAATACAGCGGCGAGAAATCGGTGATTTTGGTGGGCGCGATCACCACGCCCCCGGCGTGCTTGCCGGCGTTCCGGCACACGCCTTCAAGCTTGAGCGCCATGTCCCAGATTTCCTGGGCTTCTTCATCCTGTTCAAGGAAGTCCGTCAGCTGGGGCTCCTGTTCCAGCGCTTTTTCCAGCGTCATCCCGGGCTCGAAGGGAATCATCTTCGACAGCTTGTCGGCCAGACCATAGGACTTGCCCTGGACCCGTGCCACATCCCGCACAACCGCCTTCGCGGCCATGGTTCCGAAGGTGATGATCTGGGAAACCGCCTCGCGACCGTATTTCTCCGCCACATAAGCGATGACCCGGTCGCGCCCCTCCATGCAGAAGTCAACGTCGAAGTCGGGCATGGAGACCCGCTCCGGGTTCAGGAACCGCTCGAACAGCAGATCGTATTCCAGCGGGTCCAGATCGGTGATCAACTGGGCGTAGGCCACCAGCGAGCCGGCACCGGAACCCCGGCCCGGACCGACCGGGACGCCGTTATTTTTCGCCCACTTGATAAAGTCCATAACGATGAGGAAGTAACCGGGAAACCCCATCTGGATGATGATATCCAGCTCAAAATTGAGGCGCTTGTAATAGGCCTCGCGCTTGGCGTCGTACTCGGGATCGTCCCGGCTCAGGGTTTTCGCCAGGCGCTCTTCCAGCCCCTCTTCGGACACCTTGCGGAAGTACTCGTCCATGGTCATGCCATCGGGGATCGGATAGTTCGGCAGGAAGTATTCTCCCATGCGAACCTTGACCGAGCAGCGACGGGCAATTTCCACGGTATTCTCGATGGCTTCCGGGATATCGCTGAACAGCTCGATCATGTCTTCGGCGCTGCGCAGGTATTGCTGGTCGCTGAAGCGACGATCGCGGCGGGGATCGTCAAGGGTGCGGCTTTCGCCGATACAGACCCGGGCTTCATGGGCCTCGAAGTCGTCTGCCGTCAGGAAGTGCACGTCGTTGGTGGCCACCACCGGAATGTCCAGCTGTTGCGCCAGCTCTACACTCAGGTGCAGGCAGTCTTCGTCACCCGTGCGGCCGGTGCGCTGGAGCTCGAGGTAGTAGCTGTCAGGGTATAGCTCCATCCAGTACCGGGCCCTTTCCCGGGCCAGGTCCGGCTTGCCCGCCAGCAACGCCTTGCCCACATCGCCCATCTTGCCGCCCGACAGGGCGATCAGCCCGCCGGCACGGGCCTCCAGCCAGGCACGCTGAATGATGGGCTTGCCGAAGCGCTGCCCCTCGGTGTAGCCCTGACTGATGATCTCAGTCAGGTGGAGGTAACCGTCGTTGTCACGCGCCAACAGGGTGAGGCGAAACGGGTTCTCCGGTTCTTCCGGGTTGTCCACCCACAGGTCCGCACCGATGATCGGCTTCACCCCCGCACCGGTCGCGGCTTTGTAGAAGCGCACCAGCGAACACATGTTGGACTGTTCGGTCAGCCCGACAGCAGGCATGTTCAGCTCCGCAACCCGGTTGACCAGCGGCTTGACCCGCACCAGTCCATCCACCATGGAGTATTCGGAGTGTACGCGGAGGTGTACAAAGGTTTGCGCCATAACGTCGGGGTATTCCTGCGGTTGAATTCCAGTCACCGTCGGCTTCAGCCGCCGGTCAGAGCTTTAAGTTCTTCTTCAGTCTGCGGCCCGAAGCGGGTTTCGCGCAGCTCGCCGTCCGGGTCGATCACAAACGTGGCCGGCAGAGCAACGGGCGTTTTCCAGCCAAATTCGCTGCCCGGGTCTTCGGCCAGCATGGTGAACTCGATGCCCATGGTGTCGCCCAGATCCGTCAGTTCCTGACCGCGGATGCCGTCGAAATTGACACCAAGCACGGTGATCTGGCTACTCTTATCCACCCGGTTCAGTTCCGGTATCTCTTCCAGGCAGGGTTTGCACCATTCCGCCCAGTAGTTGACCAGTACCCACTGCCCTCGCAGGCTGTCCCAACCCACCGGCTCGCCCTCGGCCTGTTCGAATTCCAGCGTGTCACAGCCCGCCAGCCACCCGAAGGCAAGCACGAGAACGACTTTTGAAAACGGATTCCGGCAACGGAACCTTGCAGGGTACTGCACGGCGAGTCCTCCTGTTAGACTACGGGGCATCCGGAAATCAGGACAGCCACACTCAACTCAGGCCAGAAGATGACAGAACCGACCCGTATTTTCCACAACCCCCGCTGCTCAAAATCCAGACAAACCCTTGAACTGCTTGCTGCGCGTGGTATCGAGCCGGAGATTATACGCTACCTTGAAACCCCGCCAACAGAGCAGGAGCTGCGACAGATCCTGGATGCCCTTGGAATGGCGCCGCGCCAATTGATGCGCAAGGGCGAAAAAGAGTACGCCGAGCAGAATCTCGACAACGAGGCGCTGAGCGACCAGGACCTGATCCGGGCCATGGTGGCGACACCAAAACTTATTGAACGCCCGATCGTGCTCCGCGGCAGCAAGGCGGCGCTCGGGCGCCCCCCGGAAAACGTATTGTCCCTACTCTGATCGGAGCGTGCTGATGTCGTCCGAGACCACCTACGTACTGGTGTTGTATTACAGCCGCAGCGGCCAGACCGCTGAAATGGCCCGCCAGATTGGCCGTGGCGTGGCCAGAATGCCCGGCATGGAGGCCCGTATCCGCACCGTGCCGCCGGTGTCCCCGAATACCGACGCCTCGCTCCCGCCCGTTCCTGACGAGGGCGCGCCCTATGCAAGCAAGGACGACCTGGCTCAATGCGCCGGGCTTGCCATTGGCAGCCCGACTCGCTTCGGCAACATGGCGGCGCCATTGAAACATTTTCTCGACGGAACCGGAGACCTGTGGCTGAGCGGCGCGCTCGCTGGCAAACCGGCCGGCGCATTCACCTCAACCGGCAGCCTTCATGGCGGCCAGGAAACGACACTGCTAACCATGATGATGCCGCTGCTGCACCACGGCATGGTATTGTGCGGCGTTCCCTACTCCGAAGCGGCGCTGAATGAAACATCATCCGGTGGCACACCCTATGGTCCGTCTCACTGGGCGGGTACGGGCGAGCAGCTCCCGCTGACCGAACACGAGAAAGCAATTTGCCAGAGTTTCGGCGAACGGCTGGCGACCCTCGCCCTGAAACTCCGCTAGAACCGCCGTGAAAACTCCATCGATAGCCAACGGAAAGTAGCCATGATCCACAACCCGAAAGCCCGCGTTACCGCCAGACTGACCATTGCGCTTTACATCGCCGTTCTGGCCACGCTGCTGATCACCACGTTCTACCCGGCACCGGTGGAAGGGGTGTCGGTCTCGCTGATGCTGGCGGTCAAATTGTTGCCACTGCTGGCGTTCGCCGTACCGGTATTTCGCGGCCATAACCGGGGCTATATCTGGATGGCCTTTGTGGTGATTTTCTATTTCACTCAGGCGGTGGTATCGACCTGGCTCAGTGAGGGCGCCGTCGCGCCGCTGATTCTCACCACCCTGACGTTCCTGCTGTTTACCGTCGCCATGGTGCACCTGAAAGTAAACCGTCCGGCGGCAACCACGGACGCCTGACCGGAGCCATCATGGGTAATCTTCGCGCACCTGCACCACCACGAAGCACACTCACCCTTCGCGATCTGATCACCGCGCTGGTGACCAGCGGCGAAATTTCCCAGGAGGACGCCGACCGGGTTCTGCAGGCCAATATCGGCACGGACACGCGGCAACGACATCCGCTGGAACTGATCGCACTGGCAGCCCTGAAAAGCCAGAACAGCGGCCGCACGCTGGACCTCGACCGACTCACCCAATGGATGGCGGACTGGGCAGGCCAGCCCTGGTACCACATTGATCCGCTGAAGATTGACACTCCGGCCATCGCCAAGGTGATGTCCTACGCCTTTGCCCAGCGCCACGGCATACTGGCGGTCGAGATCGGTCAGGACGAAGTACTCATCGCCAGCGCAGAGCCCTTCAAGAGCGACTGGGAAAGCAACCTTCGCCAGGCCGTTCGCAAGGACATTCGCCGGGTGGTGGCCAATCCGGAAGACCTGCGCCGCTACACCGTCGAGTTCTACCAGCTGGCAAACTCGGTCAGCAAGGCCAGTGGCCGGCAAGGCGAAGGCTCGGCCGGTAATCAGAATTTTGAACAGTTACTGGATCTTGGGGCCAACGACCATCCGGACGCGAATGACCAGCACGTGGTCAAGATCGTTGACTGGTTACTGCAATATGCCTTTGACCAACGCTCCTCGGACATCCACATCGAGCCCAGGCGCAACGTCACCCAGGTGCGTTTCCGCATTGATGGCGTGCTGCACAACGTATACGAGTTCCCCGAGCAGGTCGGGGTAGCGGTGACCAGCCGATTGAAGATACTCGGGCGGCTGAACGTGGCGGAGAAACGCCGTCCACAGGACGGTCGCATCAAAACCCGCAAGCCCGACAACAGCGAAGTGGAATTGCGCCTGGCGACCATGCCCACCGCGTTTGGCGAAAAAATGGTGATGCGGATTTTCGACCCCGAGGTGCTGCTCAAATCCTATGAGCAACTCGGGTTTTCCCGCGAAGACCGGGAACGCTGGCACGACATCACCGATCGGCCCCACGGCATTGTGCTGGTGACCGGGCCAACGGGGTCGGGTAAAACCACCACGTTGTATTCCACCCTCAAACAGCTGGCGTCTTCCGAGGTGAATATCTGCACCATCGAGGATCCGATCGAAATGGTCGAGCCGGCATTCAATCAGATGCAGGTGCAGAACAACATCGAGCTGACCTTCGCCGCCGGTGTACGGGCCCTGCTGAGACAGGACCCGGACATCATCATGATTGGTGAGATCCGCGATCTGGAAACCGCTGAAATGGCGGTGCAGGCAGCACTGACCGGGCACCTGGTACTCTCGACCCTGCACACCAACGATGCACCCAGCGCCATTACGCGGCTGATGGAGCTTGGCATTCCGCCCTATCTGATCCGGGCAACGGTGCTCGGGGTAATGGCGCAGCGGCTGGCCCGTACCCTGTGCCCTCACTGCAAAGCCCCCGGCCCGGTGGATGAGCAGGCCTGGCAAAGCCTGACCCGCCCCTGGAAAGCGGCAACCCCGGAACAGATCTACCGCCCGGTGGGCTGCCTGGAATGCCGCAATACCGGCTATTACGGCCGCGCGGGTGTTTATGAAATTCTCAAACTCTCCGGCGACCTCAGTGTGCGGATCACCGATCAGTGCGAGCTGGAAGAGCTGCGACTGGAGGCTTACAAAACCGGCATGAAGTCCCTGCGTTTGAGTGGTGCCCAGAAGGTCGCCGCCGGCCAGACCACCATCGAAGAAATCCTGCGGGTGACACCGGAAAGCCAGCGCTGACGGCCGTCACGCTCCGGGCCTCAGACCGCATTGACCGAGCAGACTTTGCCAGCTTTCCGTGTGCTCGGCCATCGCGCGATCGAGTTCCTGCCAGATACTGGCATCGCCATCCTGACGAAGATGCCGCTGGGCCCACCCCCGGAACGTCTCCGGCATGACGCCACTCTGGGCCTCCGCCATTTGCTGGAGCGGCAGGATCAGCGCGTCCTGCCCCCGGCGGACATCGCTCATGTACGGCTGGATACGGTCGATGTACACGCTGAAAAACATGTTGCGAACAATATCGGACTGATTGTTGGGCTTGCCGTCGAAACACAGCGGCCGCTTGCCCAGACGCGTGCGGATAACAGCCGTGGCGTCGTCCAGCCTGGCGATCAGCAAGCTGGCGCTGTTGAGTAACTGCCCCGCGCGGTGCTCCGCCTGCCAGCGCTGATGCACCTCGCCAACGTAGTCCAGCGAGTGGTCCAGCTGCCCTGCCAACAGCGCGGCCAGCGTGTTATTGAGCCGGTCAAGATCCAGCGACAGATCCGACACCGGATTGCCCTCGGGTGACACCGGATAATACCCTTTGGAGAGCGTGAACAGCGCCTCGATCTCTTCGGTTGCCCAGGTGGCGTTCCAGATCGCAACGGGTAAGGACTCACGCTTGCTGGCAATGGCATCCTGAACGCTGGTCTTCAACGACTTGCGGTCAATATCCGGCAGGCAATCCCGGGCGGCATCGATGAACCGCAGTTCGTAGCGCAGACGGTTCAGTGGATCCATGACCCGCCCCATCACCGAATTGCGCTCGCCCACCACATACTGCAACTGGCAGCCGTACAGGGAGAGAAAATCCAGAATATCGATGTCGAGTTCCGGCATGTCGAGCCGTCGGTTGCGCCGCAACGGCATGCGCTGCGGCGCAACCGGATCAGACAGTTCCGCCTCGCCGTCCAGTACTCGCGCAACCCGCTCCACGTATTCATCCATCATGGAATCCGCCTGGGAAAACGGGTTACAGCCCGCCAGCACGAGGGTTGCCAATGAACAAAGTATTAATGGAAAAGGTCGGCGAAAGAACACCCTGCGGCTCCCCTGATTCAGTGAACAGCCGACCCGCGACGGATACCGGGGGTCAGCGCCGCTGCAGCAGTCTGTCCACCTCGGCGAACGTGCGGGCAACCGGCCGCCCGGTCTCCGGAATGACGCCATCCCGGATCAACCATGCCGTGGCCATGCCAGCGCTCTCGGCCGCATCAAGCTCCGCTTCCACATCGGAGAGAAACAGCACCGTGTCGGCCTCCACGCCCAGCTGCTCCAGAATATTGCGGTAAGACTCCGGCTCTTTCTTGCCACCAACCCGGGTATCGAAGTACCCGGAAAAAAACGGCGTCAGATCGCCGGCTTCACTGAAACCAAAAATCAGCTTCTGGGCCTGCACCGATCCGGAAGAGTATACGAACAATCGCAATCCCCGATCATGCCACCGCTGCAGGTATTCAGCCGCATCCTCGTATACGTGGCCACGGAAAGCACCCTGCTGATAGCCCTGGGCCCAGAGCATACCTTGCAGCGCTTTCAGAGGCGTTTCCTTGTGATCGTTCCTGATCCAGCCCTGCAGAACCTCAATCAGGGCTTCAACGTCCTCCCGCGGGACACCGGAGCGCTCCGCTACGGCATCGAGCTGGCTGGCAATGGCCGGGTTGTCCGACTGACCCTCGCGGACGAAAGCCGCGATGTGGTCCGCCGCATAGGGAAACAGCACGTCGTGGACGAAGGAGATAGAGCTGGTCGTGCCCTCAATGTCGGTGAGAATCACCCGGATCATCAGGCCACCCCGGCCAACTGTTCATAGCGGGGCAACTGACGAGCAATATCCTCACCGGTGAAATCCGCAACCCAGCCTTCGGGATTGCTGAACAGACGGATGCAGGTGAACCTGGGCTGCGGGCCCATGTCAAACCAGTGCCGGGTGCCATCGGGTACACTGATAAGGTCGTTCTTCTGGCACAACACCGCGTAGACCTGCTCCTGAAAATGCAGGTAAAACAGGCCCTGGCCACGCACGAAAAAGCGGACTTCATCTTCGCTGTGGACGTGCTCATCCAGGAACTTCTGACGGAACGCGTCTTTCTGTGGGTTGTCCGGGTTCAGGCTGACCACATCGGCGGTCTGGAAGCCGCACTCCGCTTTCAACGCAGCCACTTCCTCCCGATAGGCTTCCAGAATGGCCTCCTGAGAGGCGTCATCAGGAAGATCCCGGGTCTGCCACTGCTCAAAGCGGATCCCTTGCTCGGCCAACAGGCGACGGATTTCAGCGGGGTCTTCCGTCACAGATTGTGGCTGTTCTGGCCGGTTTTGATCAAAGATGCTCAGGGTCGTCATCAACGAAGCCTCATGGTTGCAAGTTCACATTCAAACAGAAATTCAAACGCTTCGACGTGCCTCAGGCAGTCTGCCATGGTCCGCCCCCAGGTATAAAGGCCATGGCCGCGGATAAGATAACCGGGCTGGTCAGGGTGGGCGCGGAACCATTGCCCGGTTCGCTCCGCCAGGTCCGGGATATCCTGGGTGTTGTCGAACACCGGCACCACCAAACTTGTTTCGTGGCTGTCGTGGCCCGGAAACGCTTTTTGCAGCTCGTAACCTTCCAGGGTCAGGAATGGCTCTGTGACCAGCCGGCTCAGAACGGTGGCGTTGACCGAGTGGGTGTGCAGCACGGCACCGACGTCCGGAAAGACGTTATACAGGACCGTGTGGAGCAGGGTTTCTGCGGACGAACGGCACTGACTCTGCTCCGGCTGCCCGGCCAGATCCACAACCATGACATCCCCCGCGCCCAACTCGCCCTTGTGGCGACCGGACACGGTGATGGCGATGTGGTTGTCATCAATGCGAGCAGAATAATTGCTGCTGGTGGCGGGGGACCAACCCCGCCCGTACAGAAAGCGCCCGGCCTCGGCAATGGTTTCGGCCACCTGAGCGTAGCGGGTTACGTCAAACACTGGCAGTCTCCGGTTTCAGCCCGCGCTGCTGCGGCGGGAATGTGCGGCCATTATAAAGCCGGAGGCGACGCCCGCAAACGATCTCGCGCCACCGTTTTACTACCCTTGTACTACCCTGCAGCGGATTTTAACGGCAACGTCCGTTGCCGCTTGCCGGTCAGCGCGAACAAGGCATTGCCCAGTGCCGGCAGAACCGGCGGAACACCGGGCTCACCCACCCCGGTCGGTGGCTCGGTACTGTCGACCACATCGACCTCTACGCTCGGCAACTCGTAGTTGCGCATCAGTGCATAGTCGTGAAAGTTACTCTGCTGAACCGCGCCGTTCTCCAGAGTGATTTCCCCGTGCAGGGCCGCGGTCAGGCCGAAAATGATGCCGCCTTCGATCTGGTCGCGGACGATGGCCGGATTGACCACCTGCCCGCAATCCACGGCGCACCAGACCCGGTGAATACGTATTTCGCCATTTTCGATACTCGCTTCAATCACCTGCGCCACATAAGTACCGAAACTCTGGAACAGAGCCAGGCCGCGGGCCCGCCCGGCGGGCGCACCGGCCCGCCAGTCCGCTATAGCGGCAACCCGATCGAGTACCGCCAGATGCCGGGGCTGGTCCTTGAGCAGGCCCCGCCTGAAATCATAGGGGTCATTCCCGGTTTCATGGGCCAGTTCGTCCATGAAGGTTTCGGCGGCAAAGCCGTTGTGGGAATAGCCCACCGATCGCCACCAGGTAATGGGAACACCCGGATCGGTATGGGTATGTCGAATTTCAACGTTAGCCACTTCATAGGGGTAATCGACGGCGCCCTCGATGGCGGACATATCCTTTGGCGTCGCAATGCCCTCGGCCATCAGGCCGACCCTACCCAGGGTGTCGTAGAGGAACTTCGGAGACCACGGGTATTGCGCCGGCGCTGCATTGCGCACGTACCAGTCCAGAATCTGGGGCCCGACCACCTGATGGTGCCATCCGGTCACCTGATTACCGGAAACGCTCGCTTTCATGCGATGCAGCATGGCCGGACGGAACAGGTCGTGGCGGGTGTCCTCTTCCCGGCTCCAGATCACTTTCACCGGTTGTTTGACCCGGTAGGCCACGGCAGCGGCCTCTTCGATGTAATCCTGGGTCAGCCGGCGGCCGAATCCGCCACCGAGAAAGGTGGTGTTAATGGTCACATCACTCGGGGAAAGGTCGCTGACACGCGCCGCCGCAATACGGCCAAGATCCGGCGCCTGCGTAGGGGCCCAGACTTCCATGGTGTTTCCGCGATACCAGGCCGTCGCGTTCATGGGCTCCAATGTGGCGTGCGCCAGGTAGGGCTGCTCGTAACTGGCTTCCACTACCCGCTCGGCGGATTCCGCCGCGCCGGTAAAACTGCCGTCGTTGCGCTCGCGTTCGCCTGCATCCTCATCCGCTGCACGGTGATAATGCGCAAACACATCATCCGTGGACAGGTCGAGGGCGTCGGTGTTGTCCCATTCCACCTTCAGTTGTTGCTGGGCCTTGCGGGCCTGCCAGTATTTGCTGGCCACAATGGCCACGCCGCGCTCAATCTCGAGCACGTCCAGCACACCGGGCATACCCTCAATGTCGGCGCCATTAAACGATTGCACGCGCCCACCATGGCGCGGCGGACGGGTAACCACCGCGTACACCATGTCCGGCAGCTCTACATCGATACCGTATTCCGCGGTACCGGTGGATTTCGCCTCGGCATCCAGGCGACCACGATCCCTGCCAATGTAGCGCCACTGGCTGGGAGGCTTGAGCGCGACCTCATGCCGCACGACCTCGCCGGATGCCAGCTGCACCAGTTTGCCATAGGCCAGGGCGTCAACGCCGTTGGGATGGCGCACCTGTCCGTCCATTGCGGTACATTCCCGGTGATCTACGCCCCATACCTTCGCCGCAGCCAGAATCAGCATCTCGCGCGCGTGCGCTCCGGCCTGGCGCAATGGCTCCCAGCTGGTGGCCAGGCTGGTACTGCCACCGGTGAGCTGAAGCTTGTAGAGAGGGTTGCGGTACTCCGGGGCCACCGGCGCGAATTTCGGAGTGATGGAGGCCGGCTCCACCTCCAGTTCTTCCGCCACCAGGGTGGTAAGGCCGGTATAGGTTCCCTGCCCCATCTCCACCCGGGCGAGGGTGAAATACACGTTGTTGTCGGTGGTCAGCTCCAGCCATGCGTCCGGCCGCCAGCTGCCCTCTTCTTCCTCATAGCCGGCTCTGACTCCGGCACAACCCGCCAATGAGAGTGCCAGCACGAGGCTGCCGGAGGAGGCGCCGGTGACCTTGAGAAAATCCCTGCGATTCATGGTCATCTCACGCGCCCTTCTGTCCGGAAACTGTGACATCGGTGTCCGCCACCACGGATTCCACTGCCGCAATGATACGGGAATAGGTGCCACACCGGCACAGATTGCCACTCATCGCCGCAACGATCTCATCCCGCGCGGGCGTCGGATTGTAATCAAGTAAATGCGCAGCGCTCATGATCTGTCCCGACTGGCAGTAACCACACTGAGGCACGCCGTGCTCAATCCAGGCCTTCTGCAAAGGGTGCAAGCGGCCCGGGCTGCCCAATCCTTCTATGGTGGTGATCGATTTGCCGCTTGCCATCTCGACGGGGGTGGAACAGGAACGCACCGGCTGCCCCTCCAGATGGACCGTGCAGGCGCCGCACAGGCCGGCGCCACAGCCGAATTTGGTGCCCTTGAGCCCCAGCTCGTCACGGATTACCCACAACAGGGGCGTATCCGGGTCGATTTCCAGGGTCTTGTGCTCACCGTTCACCGTCAGGTTCAGGGCCATTGCTGTTTCCTCTCATGGACTGGAAGGATGCCGTGAACCTCGGGCATCGTCTTGTTATTGTCGTTTTCAGGCGGCACCACCCGGGCTTATTTGACGACTTCGTTGCCTTCTTCATCGACCCAGATCTTACGCTCTCCGTTGTCGAGCTCGCCCTGGCTATCCCATACCTCCCGGTTTTCGGTCGCCTCATCTATTTTTCCGTTGTCGTTCCAGATAACACGGTCCTTGCAGCCGGTAATCGCAAGCGACACAAGGGCGAGCAGACAGAGTTTCCTGAACATAATACCTCCGGGTATCTGGCCCCGCGGGGCCCGTTAAGTCGTCCGAGACGGACGGTATGACCGGACATTCAGCGGCTGCCGTGCACCTCACGGTTGTGCTGCTTGTCCCGATCGCTTTTTCGAACCATGACATAGACGGCACCGGTGCCGCCATGGTGTTTCTGGGCGGAATGAAAGGCAAGCACGCCATCCAGTTCCGGTAACCACTTCGCGAGAAAACTTTTCAGCTGGGCGATGCCGTCAGGGTTACGCTCGCCCTTGCCGTGCAGGATGATGACCGAGCGCAGCCCATAACGAATGCAGTCGTTCACAAAGGCGAAGACTTCACGGCGGGCTTCGTCCACCGTCATTCGATGCAGATCAAGGCGCGCTTCAATGGGGTACTGGCCCAGCCTCAGTTTGCGAAAAACGCCGTGCTGAATACCGGGGCGTTGCCAGCTCAGGATATCGTGGGCCGTCAACGGCTCCACCATGTCCGACGTGAGCGGGTTGGTGTCTTTGACGGGTTGATCAACCGCCGCCCGCTGCCGCTCGAGATGGCCGGGGGTCAGCTCTTTCGGCACTCGGGTCTCGGCCCGATTGGGTTTGCGGATGCGCCGGACGTCCTTCATTTCTTCCAGAAAGCTCAGGCGCTCTTCTTTGGTCGTCATGGTTTTGTCGTTCAGCGTTGGAGTTGAAGAAACTTTACCACCAGCGTGCGATGTCATAAAGGCAACGTGCCCGCCACACCTTCGACGAAAATCGTACAGTTGCACTGGCGCCAACTGGTCTACACTCGGGGCGATAACAAGTAAAACGGACGATACTATGGCTGCCGCCACCCAGGACACCCAGCGCCCCCAGAACACCCGAGCGATTATGACCTTTCTGCGGGAGCATGCGCCTTTCTCGAACATGGACGACGCGCATCTTGCCCACTTTGCCGAGCATGCATCGCTGCGCTTCTTCGCCGATGAAGACGTTGTGCTGTCTCCGGAAGACGGCCCGGTGAGAAGGTTTTACGTGGTCAAGCAGGGGCGGATTCGTGGTGAACGCCACAACGACAAAGATGGCAAGACAGAAACCACCTTTGAAATCAGCCAGGGCGAATGCTTCCCCCTCGCCGCTTTGATCGGTGAGCGCCCCACCCGCACGCTTCATCGCGCCTCCGGCGATACCTTCTGCCTGAGCATTGAGCACGATGCCTTCGTCACGCTGTTTTCTGACAGCGATCCGTTCCGGGATTTCTGCCTGAGGGGTGTCAGTAGCCTGCTTGACCAGGTCAATCAGCGCATCCAGTCCGGCGCCATGGCGTCCATGGGCTCCAGCAACTCACTGGACACGCCGCTGGAACGCTACGCCCTCAGAAATCCGATCGTCTGCTCGCCGGACCTCCCGGTGCGCAAGGCGGTGGCCCGCATGCACGAGAACAATGTGGGCAGCATCATCATCACCGACGACGAACGACATCCCACAGGGATTTTCACGCTGCGGGATCTGCGTACCATGGTGGCGGAAGAAAAGGGGCCGCTGGATACCCCGGTCAGTCAGGTGATGACCAGAGACCCAATCTGTCTTACGGCTCACGCCGACGCCTTCGAAGCCGCGCTGCTGATGGCGGAGCATCATTTTGCTCACCTCTGCGTGATCGATGAGGAGCGCCGCCTCATTGGGGTGGTATCGGAACGGGACCTGTTCGCCCTGCAACGCGTGGATCTGGTGAATCTTGCACGCACCATTGGCACCGCCAGCCATTTGAGGACGCTGGTCAGTCTGCGCTCGGACGTTTCCCGGCTGGTGGATGCCATGCTCGCCCATGGCGCCGATTCCGGGCAGGTCGTGAAAATCATCACCACGCTCAACGACGTCACGGTTCGCCGGGTGCTGGAGCTGAACATCAAGAAAAACGATCCGGGCATCCCCTTCACCTGGCTCACCTTCGGTAGCGAGGGGCGACAGGAGCAGACGCTGCTCACCGATCAGGACAACGGTATCCTGTTCGACACCCCGCAGGGCATGACCGAGGATCAGGTTCGGGAAAAGCTGCTGCCATTCGCCCAGACGGTAAACCAGGAACTGGCCGAGTGTGGTTTCACCCTGTGCAAAGGCAACATCATGGCCAGCAACCCGAAACTGTGCCTGAGCGGAAAGGAATGGGACGACTGGTTTATCCGGTTTATCGATGCATCCACCCCACAGAACCTGGTCTATTCGTCGATTTTTCTGGATATGCGGGCCGTGTTCGGACCGACCAAGCCTCTGGAGGACCTGTTCGACAAAGTACTGACACGCATTCGCAAGAACGCTCTGTTCCAGAAGATGCTCGCCGGCAATGCCATCACCCGCCGACCACCGCTCACCATGTTCCGCAGTTTCCGCTACGCCTCCGATGGCAGGAAGCACACCCTTGACCTGAAACGACAGGGACTTGCACCGTTTGTGGAAGCCGTGCGGGTGTTTGCCCTGGCCAATGGCGTTGAGGAGGCCAACACGCTGGAACGGATGGATCGCCTCGTGGCCAGGGAGGTGTTCGATCCCAAAGACGCCAATGCGTGGAAAGAAGCCTACAGCCTGATTCAGGCCATTCGGATGAGGGCTCACCAGGAAATGCTGGATCGGGGAGAGCCACTATCCAACTACATTAATCCCGATGACCTGAACCCACTGGACCGACGGATTCTGCGCGAGTCTTTCCGCCAGGCACAACGGCTCCAGCAAAAGCTGGAAGTGACCTATCAATTGTGAGCCATGGGCCCGTTGTTATGCTGGAGCATATCCGACAATGGTTTGAACGACGCCGTGGCGGTGGCAGCCTTCACTGCGACCCGGAACAACTACCCCACCCGAAGGCTGCCGGAGACCAGGCGCTGGCGAAAACCCGGCTAATTGTTCTGGACCTGGAGACCACCGGGCTGAACCCCTCCAGGGATCAGGTCATTGCGATTGGAGCCGTGGCGATCTCTGCCAGCGTGATTCACCTGGCCGACCAGTTTGACCTGATCCTGCGCCGGCCTGAGCTTGATATCAGCGAAACCGTGCTCATCCACGGAATTGGTCCGGAAGCACTGACGCGGGGCCATGAAACCGAAGAGGCGCTGCTGCATCTGCTGGAATGGATGAACGGCGATCCGGTGCTGGCTTACCACTCCGCCTTCGATCAGAAGTTTCTGGAAAAGACCCTGAAGCAGACCCTGGGATATACCCGCAGCCACACCTGGATTGATGTAGCGGACATATTGCCTGCGTTCTTCCCAGACGCCAAAACCGGCGGGGCCGGGCTGGACCACTGGGCCGATTATTTCGGCCTGGAGGTCAGCGAGCGCCACCATGCCGCTGCAGATGCCATGGTAACCGCCGAATTGACGCTGGCGGCGCTGAACAAAGCCGGCAAACACGGCGTGATCACGCTGGCGGATCTGACTGACAAACTTCGCTATTACCGACGCCTTAAAAGCATGCACCGTGTGTGATCGTGCCGGCGCTCTGAATCAGGAGATTTTACGGCAAATGACTGAGAATTAGACCTTTTGCCAATATCTATAATTCCCTTGACCAGTAAAGTCAGAGATGACAACAAGTCGGAGAAACACCTATATGAATAATAATTTCTCTTACGGTTTCAGCTCTTCAAAAACCCACCCAACCTCCAAAACAACAACACAGGAGTGATCCTATGTCAGGTCATAGCTACGACGCTGAAAAATACTGGAAGGCGAACCTTCGCCTTATATTCGGGAGCCTGATCGTCTGGGCCCTGGTGTCCTATGGCTTTGCCATCCTGCTGCGCCCTCTGCTGGCGGGCATTGAATTTGGCGGAACCGATCTTGGCTTCTGGTTCGCCCAGCAGGGTTCGATTCTTACCTTCATCGCTCTGATTTTCTTTTATGCCTGGCGCATGAACAGAATCGACGAGCAATTCGGCGTGCATGAGGAGTAAGATCGTATGAGCCAATTTGCTATCAACCTATTGTTCGTGGGGGGCTCCTTCCTCCTCTATATCGGTATCGCCATCTGGGCGAAAGCTGGCACCACCAGCGACTTCTACGTTGCCGGTGGCGGCGTTCATCCGGTGACCAACGGTATGGCCATCGGTGCTGACTGGATGTCTGCGGCATCCTTCATTTCCATGGCGGGCCTGATCGCCGCTGGCGGTTACGCCAACTCAACCTTCCTGATGGGCTGGACCGGCGGCTACGTGCTTCTGGCCATGCTGCTTGCCCCTTACCTGCGTAAGTTCGGCAAGTTCACGGTGCCGGAGTTCATTGGCGATCGCTTCTACAGCAAACAGGCGCGCCTGGTAGCCGTGGTCTGCTTGATCGTGGCGTCCGTTACTTACGTTATCGGCCAGATGGCCGGCGCCGGCGTGGCTTTCTCCCGCTTCCTGGAAGTTGACGCCACCATGGGCCTGATCATTGCGGCCGTGGTTGTCTTCATTTACGCCGTTCTCGGCGGCATGAAAGGCATTACCTACACCCAGGTCGCCCAGTACTGCGTACTGATCATTGCCTACACCATTCCTGCGGTGTTCATATCCCTGCAGCTGACGGGCAACCCGCTTCCGCCACTGGGCCTGTTCTCGACTCACATCGAATCCGGTGTACCGCTGCTTGAGCGTCTTGACCAGATCATCACCGAACTGGGCTTCCGTGATTACACCGACGACGTCGACAACAAGCTGAACATGGTGCTGTTCACCCTGTCGCTGATGATCGGTACGGCCGGCCTCCCCCACGTCATCATCCGGTTCTTCACCGTACCCAAGGTTGCTGATGCGCGCTGGTCCGCTGGCTGGGCACTGGTCTTCATCGCCCTGCTGTACCTGACCGCTCCGGCTGTTGCTTCCATGGCCCGTCTGAACCTGATGACCACCATCTATCCGGAAGGACCGGCGGCACAGCCGATCGAATACGACAATCGTCCGGCGTGGATGGCGACCTGGGAAGAGACCGGTCTGATCACCTATGAAGACAAGAACAGCGATGGCCGCATCCAGTTGTATAACGAGTCCGAAGCCTTTGCTCCGGAAGCCGAAAGCCGTGGCTGGAATGGCAACGAGCTGGTGGTCAACAACGACATCCTGGTTCTGGCCAACCCGGAAATCGCCAATCTGCCTGGCTGGGTGATTGGTCTGATTGCCGCCGGTGGTCTGGCAGCCGCATTGTCGACCGCTGCCGGTCTGTTGCTGGCGATCTCGTCGGCGGTCAGCCATGACCTGATCAAAGGTGCCATCAACCCGAAGATTACGGAGAAAGGCGAGCTGAAAGCGGCGCGTATCTCAATGGCCGTCGCCATTGTGGTTGCGACCTATCTCGGCGCCAACCCTCCCGGCTTCGCGGCACAGGTTGTTGCGCTGGCGTTTGGTATCGCCGCCGCTTCCCTGTTCCCGGCGCTGATGATGGGTATCTTCTCCAAGCGTGTAAACAACAAGGGCGCCGTCGCCGGCATGCTGGCTGGCCTGGGCTCCACCCTGGTTTACATCTTCATCTTCCTGGGCTGGTTCTTCATTCCCGGTACCAATAACCTCGCCAACACACCGGACAACTGGCTGCTGGGTATCTCCCCGCTGTCGTTTGGTGCAGTTGGTGCCCTGATCAACTTTGCGGTAGCCTTTGCAGTCTCTCATGCGACTGAAGAACCGCCCGTTGAAATTCAGGAGCTGGTTGAAAGCGTCCGTTACCCACGTGGTGCCGGTTCTGCTCACGACCACTAAGCAACAAGTCAACCGCTCTCAGTCTCTACGCTGACGGTTGATCCAGAACGGGCTTCCTCTGAGAGGGAGCCCGTTTTTTTTCGAGGAAAGCCAATTATGTTCTGGACTTTTGTAGCGACCATTTTCTCTGGCCTGGGCGCCGCGGGCATCGCCCTTGGTATACGTGCCCTGACCCGTAAGAAGGCCCCCAAGTGGATCATCCCGGCATTTGCAGGGGCGGGGATGCTTGCCTACCTGGTGTACGGGGAATACAACTGGTTTGAACACAAACAAACACTGCTACCGGAAGAGGCGGTCGTCGTCAGTACTGAAAAGTACGGTGCGCCGTGGCGCCCCTGGACGTACGTGATTCCCCAGGTGACAGCCTTCACCGTGCTCGACACCGACAGCCTGGTGCGGGACAACCTAGGTCACAATGTGGTCCGCTTCAATCTGTACCGGTTCGAGCAGTCCTACACCGATGCGGTATCCCATAAGATGTACCTGCTCAACTGCGACACCCGCGAGCTGGTACCTTTTGACCGGGACAACCAGCCGGACCTGAATGAACTGCGTGCCCTGCCCGACGACGACACGCTGGTGAGGGCGGCATGCAGCTAACCCGGTTCGCCGGGTCTGACATCTACCTTTAGTTTTTTGGGAAAGCCTGTTTATGCTCAGTGGCTGGCTGTTAGTTCTTATCTCAATCACTTACATCTCGCTGCTGTTTGCCATTGCCTGGGCTGGCGACCGTCATCCCGGGCTCTACCGCCGCCGCTGGGCACGCACCCACATCTACGCCCTGTCGCTGGCGGTCTACTTTACGTCCTGGACGTTCTACGGGGCCGTGGGCCGCGCTACCCAGGAAGGGCTGGGGTTTCTGCCGATCTACCTTGGCCCGCTGCTGGTTTTCGTCTTCGGCGCACCACTGTTGCGCCGCATCATCTACATCAGCAAACGCAATAACAGCACTTCGATCGCAGATTTCATTGCGTCCCGTTATGGCAAGTCCCAGATCCTTGCGGCGATGATTGCCACCTTTGCATTGATCGGCAGCGTTCCGTATATCGCCCTGCAGCTGAAAGCCATTTCGATGGGGTTCAATGTGCTGTCCGACACCGGTCATGGGTATCAGGAACTGAGCAGCGCCGCCTGGAAAGATTCAGCCTGGTACATCACTCTGGTTCTGGCGGTTTTCACGGTGCTGTTCGGCACGCGCCACCTCGAATCCACCGAGCACCATCGGGGTATGATTCAGGCGGTGGCGTTCGAGTCCCTGATCAAGCTTGTCGCGTTCGTCGCGGTCGGGCTCTTCGTCAGTTTTGGACTGTTCGGGGGCTTTGGCGATCTGCTGGCCAACGTCAGGGAAGCGGATCTCACCGGCGTGCTGACCACCGATGGCGTTGAGGCACCGGCCTTCATCACCCAGACACTGGTCGCGATGCTGGCCATTATCTGCCTGCCCCGACAGTTTCATGTGATGGTGGTGGAAAACACAGACCACCGGGATTTTGAAACGGCGCGGTGGGCGATGCCCATCTATCTGATTATTGCCAGTGCGTTTGTGCTCCCAATTGCAGCCGCCGGCCTGCTCTATCCCGAAGCCGCCAGTACCGACCCCGATATCCTGATCCTCAAGCTGCCGATTCTTGCCGGTGAGGAGTGGCTCGCCATCCTGGCCTTCCTGGGTGGGGGTTCCGCCGCAGCGGCGATGGTCATCGTCTGCTCCGTGGCCATCGCCACCATGGTGAGTAACGAAATCATCATGCCTGCCCTGCTCAAGTTTTTCCGGCCACGAATGAATCAGCGCGCGGATCTGAGCCATCTGCTCCTCAGCATTCGCCGTGTCGCGATTTTTGTCGTCATGCTGACGGCCTATGGCTTCTATCGAATGGCGGGGGCAGATTACAGCCTTACCGCGTTCGGCCTGCTGTCCTTTGCCGCCGCAGCGCAGTTCGGCCCCGCGCTGGTCGGCGGGATCATCTGGCGGCGCGGTAACTTCACCGGCGCGGCCTGGGGGCTCGGGCTCGGCTTTTTGCTGTGGTGCTACACCCTGCTACTACCCGCACTCGCTTCCACCGGATGGCTGACTGAAACCCTGATCGACAAGGGGCTGTGGGGGCTGAGCTGGACACGTCCCACGGCGCTTTTCGGGCTGGAACTCGACCGCATCAGCCACGGTATTATCTGGAGCCTGGGCGTCAATACCGTCACCTACATCGTACTCTCGATGCTGACACGCCAGAGGGTTCGGGAAAAAATCCAGAT
Source organism: Marinobacter lipolyticus (assembly GCF_018424605.1). Classification (GTDB taxonomy): domain Bacteria; phylum Pseudomonadota; class Gammaproteobacteria; order Pseudomonadales; family Oleiphilaceae; genus Marinobacter; species Marinobacter lipolyticus_B. Next base: position 180,523 of record NZ_QTKT01000009.1, read on the forward strand.
TGCTTCGTTCTTCCACGACCCGCAACCCAAAGCCGAAACACCGCAGCATCAAACCTGGCAGGGAGAGATTCTCACGTCTGATCTGCAGGCGCTGACCGATCGCTTCATGGGTGAGGAACGGTCAGAAACCCTGTTCCGCAACTACGAGCGCCGTAACGCCATCCGACTGCATCCGCACCGCCCGGCCTCATCGCACCTGATGAAATACATCGAGCGCCAGCTGGCGTCGGTCATTGGCGCCTCCACGGCCCGGGTTGTGCTGGAATCCACGCTCACCGGCCGGGACATGCAGATCGAAGACGTCGTCAGCATTGTCGACGAAGCGTCCCAGGCAATGACCTTCAGCCGGGAACTGCTCCAGTCTGCCATCGAGAACATCAGCCTTGGTGTTTCGGTGGTGAACCACCAGCAGCAATTGGTAGTCTGGAACCATCGCTACCTTGAGTTGTTCAACTACCCCACCGGTTATGTCCGAGTCGGTCGCCCGGTGGAGGATCTGATGCGCTATAACCTCACCAACGCCAACCTGTCGGCGCGGAGAATTGACGAAATCATCCTCGACCGCTGTGAAAACATGCGCCACGGGCGCCCGGTGTCGTACGAACGTCAGCGCCCGGACGGTACGGTGCTGCGGGTGGACGGCAGCCCCATCCCCGGTGGAGGCTATGTCACCACCTTCCAGGATATTACCGCCATGCGACGGACCGAACAGGCGCTGAAGGAAACCAACATCTATCTCGAGCAGCGGGTCAAAGAGCGCACCCAGGAGCTTCAGGTCATCAATGAACAGATGCTCAAGGCCAAATCCGTGGCGGAACAGGCCAACCAGAGCAAAACCCGCTTCCTGGCGTCTGCCAGCCATGACCTGTTGCAGCCCCTGAACGCGGCCAGACTGTTTACTTCGGCACTGGCAGGCAAAGCCGGTGAAGGCGATATGAAGAACCTGGTCGAGCACATCGACAGCTCTCTGGGTGCCGCCGAGGAAATCATCAGTACCCTGCTCGACATTTCCAAACTGGACGCCGGAGCTCTTGAGCCGGATATCGGTACCTTCCCGGTCAACGACATCATGCGTCATCTGGCCACCGATTTTTCCGCCATTTCCCAGGATCAGGGGCTGGAACTGCACGTTGTTCCCAGCACGGTCTGGATCCGTTCGGACGCCAAATTACTGAGGCGGGTTATCCAGAACTTCCTGTCCAACGCCATTCGCTACACGCCTGAGGGAAAGATCCTCCTCGGTTGCCGGCGCCTGAAGGGCTACATACGTATTGAAGTCTGGGACACCGGCCCAGGCATCCCGGACGACCAGTTGACCCATATCTTTGAAGAGTTTCGCAGATTTCAGCACGGGCGGGATAAGAAAGGCCTTGGCCTGGGGCTCGCCATTGTGGACCGCATCAGTGGCATGCTGAATCACCCGGTGAATGTCCACTCGGTGCAGGGCCGGGGAAGCGTTTTCAGCATTACCGTTCCAACGGCACCTCCTGAACAGCCCCAGACCCCGACCGGCCGACCCCAAAGCCAATCGCGGCGGGTCTCCAGCCTGGGCGGCCTTCACGTGCTGTGCATCGATAATGACCCGGCCATTCTGCAGGGAATGGTCGCCTTGCTGGGGAACTGGCAATGCGATGTCACCGCAGCGGAGAGCCTTGAGGATGCCCGCCTCAAACTGCAGGGACGGGAACCCGATATCATGCTTGCGGACTATCAGCTTGATGACAACAAGAACGGTCTGGATGCGATGGACGCCCTGAGAGCTGGATTCGTAAATGATATATCGGGCATACTGATTACCGGTTACATGGCTCCTGAGGTCAGGGAGGACGCCATTGCCAGGGGCTATCAGATTCTCTATAAGCCGGTGAAGCCTGCCGCCTTGCGGGCACTGGTTAACAAATTGCTGAAACAGAAACGCCCATGACCGATACAACAAAAACGACCGGCGGCAACATTTTCGGAAAGCTCAACTACCTGATCATTGACGACTTTGAAAATTTCCGCCTGTCGATGCGTCAGATGCTGCGCAGTTGCGGCGCCGAAAAGATTGAACTGGTTGCCCATGCCGCCCCGGCCATCCAGCACTGCGCCTACAATCATGTCGATGTGGTGTTGTGCGACTACAACCTGGGCGAAGGTAAAAACGGCCAACACATTCTCGAAGAACTGCGCCACAAAAAACTGCTGAAACGGTCATCCCTGTTTTTGATGGTGACAGCGGAAACGTCCAAAGAAATGGTCATGGGTGCCCGGGAATACCAGCCAGACGCCTATCTGACCAAGCCCATTAACCGGGCCATGCTCGAGAAGCGCCTGGCAGGCTTGCTACACCAGCGAAATGCCCTGCTTCCCATCAATCGGGCGATAGACCGCGAAAACTATCCCGACGCCATTTCCCTGTGCCTGGAAACGCTGCCACGGCAGCCACGCTTCAAGACCTGGCTAATGAAAACATTGGCCGACCTCTACTATCAGGTGGGCGACTACAGCCACGCGCTGAAGATCTATGATGAGGTATTGGCTCAACGCGATCTGTCGTGGGCCCGACTCGGACGCGGCCGGGTTCTGCTGGCAAGCGGGCAGAATGACGACGCTGTGCGGTCACTGAAAGAGCTGATCGGCAAGCATCCCGACTACATGGAAGCTTATGATTTGTTGGCCGAGGGACTGGAGAGCCTGGGGCGACCGACCCAGGCCCAGCAGGTGCTGGAAAAAGCGGCCGAGCACTCACCGAATGCCCTTCTCCGCCATCGCCAACTTGCCAGACTGGCAAGTGCCAATCAGGATATATCGACAGCCGCTATCGCCTGGCGCCAGACAGTGAACCTTGGCACCCACTCAATCCATGACAATCCTGATCATTATCTCTCACTCGGACAGTCACTGTCAGACCTGTCCGAAGGCGACCTGAGTGAGGAAGGCGCCGAGCACGCTGATGAAGCACTTAAAATACTGTCCCGGATGGAAAAACGCTTCAAGGATAACGAGTCTCTGGTGGTCCGTAGCAAAATTGTCCAGTCTCGGGTTCATGCCGGACAGGACCGCATTCAGGAGGCAGAGCGAACGCTCGATTCAATAGCCTCTGAGCTACAGGACGAGGATGCGATCGATGGCGAGACCGGCATCGACTATGCCAAAACTCTCTTCCGTCTGGGTCGGGAGGACCAGGCCAAGCAACTTCTTGGTCACCTTGCCCAGAGATTCGACGACCAACCCGAGTTGTTACAGAAGATAGAGAACCTTCTTGATGAACCGGTTGGATTCCGTCAGAAATTGCAGGCCCGGGCTTTCAACCGGGACGGCATAAAGGCCTTCGAGTCCGGTGATCTGGACGCCGCCGTTGCCGAGTTCTCGAGCGCCCTGAAGATTGTACCGGCCCACACCTCGCTGAATCTGAACCTCGTTCAGGTCCTCATGAAGAAATACAGTGAGGGATCTCCCGATCCGGACCTCCTGGTCACGTGCCGGAATTGCCTGGATCAGCTTGCAGGCTTACCCGAGCAACACCGGCAATACCGACGCTATATCGCACTGGGCAATAAACTGAAAGGAATGATGCCATGAGCCTGACGCCGGATCGTGATCAGTCCAGAGACAACCACATCGATTTCTCAATGGTACTGGCCTCTGCCGTCCACGACATGAAGAACTCTCTCGGCATGTTGCTTAATTCCCTGGATGAATTACGGAACGACCGTGAGGAGAGCCTTGGCGAGTCATCCCGCTTCAACACCCTTCAGTACGAAGCCGAGCGGATGCACAATGATCTGGTGCAGTTATTGGGCATTTACCGCCTTGGCGAAAACAACCTCTCGGCTCATATCGAAGAGCACTTTGTCCCCGCTTTCCTGTCGGAGCACCTTGCCCGCCACACTCCCCTCCTTGAGGGCCTCGGCATCCATTATTCCGTGGACGCTGAGGATATCAACGGTTTTTTCGATGACGACCTGCTTACCGGTGTGCTTAACAACACCATCAACAATGCTATTCGCTATACCAAAAGTCGCATCTTGCTTACCGCATGCGAGCGTGACGGCTATCTTGTCATCGGCGTTGAAGACGACGGTGAGGGTTACCCCGAGCACATGCAACATAACGGCACACTGAGCTTCAAGTCTCTCGATTTCAGAAGCGGCAGCACCAGCCTGGGACTGTTCTTTGCGTCTTCGGTTGCGAAACTACACAGTGAGGGCGAGCGCACCGGAAGCATTCGCTTGCGCAATGGCGGGCGCCTGGGTGGGGGTGTGTTCGAAATCTGGCTGCCGTAAACAACCGATTATCAATGCCAGATCGCAAAGACCCGGGAAATGACAGGCAATAAAAAAACCCCAGCATCAAGGATGCTGGGGTTTAGGGTATTAGGAGCCTGACGATGACCTACTCTCACATGGGCAACGCCACACTACCATCGGCGCAGGTCTGTTTCACTTCTGAGTTCGGGATGGGATCAGGTGGTTCCAGACCGCTATGGTCGTCAGGCA